>CBDBHI010000025.1:0-56331 GCA_965205595.1 Bryobacterales bacterium
GGCGGCGCTAGGGCACCCCAAAACGGCCGTACCGGGGTTTGGAAATATTTTTTAAACCTGAAACTTCAACAACTTAGCCGTTTCTAGGCCCCGCCAGACCCCCTGAAAACTTGACACGGGGGTGTAGGGTTGAACCAGGTTCCTAAGGGCGTGCAAAGTACAAGCACGGATGCCTATGGAGTTTGCCTGGCTATAGCGAAAGATGAGACCATCCATCCGGCCCCACGAAAGTGTGGTCAAAAAAACGAGGTTTCGGTCCTGGCTGTCCTCGGGGAAAAGAACAACCTAGCAACCCGGCGTTGCTGTCAAAAAGCTTGCCCGCACAACGTCGCCGGTACACGGAGGTTTAGCAACTTGGGAGCTCCCATTTTATCGGTTTGTCGCGTTGAAACGAGCAGGCAAACCAACCGGCGGGGCAGTCTAATCTAGGCTGTCCCGTCTAACTTACAGCATAACCGGGGCGGGACTGTCCCATCAGACAACGCAATCTAAACCGCGAAATCGAACTAACGTGTGGACTGTCCCATCCAAGCGAAGGAACCCACGAACCACCGCCATTTGCGAGCCCAAGAACCCGCCAGAACTACGAAAATTCACCCTCCCCGCAGGCGCATAGATCGCGAGTGTCTGCAATGCGTGGTCGCCTGTAACGGTAGGCCATTCGTGTTTTCTTAAGAGATACATTCGCGACACCCGGCGGGTGCGCTCCGTTGCCGCGGAAGATCTCGCGTTTGAGCCGCGTGCGTCAGCAAGCGGTTTCCTCGAAGGTATTGATCCATTCGAGGAAACCGCTTGCCGGCGCACGCGGCTCAAACGCAACTTACGCCGGATTTGCCCGGAAACTGCGTACATAGCTTCCTTTCGGAAGGACTTGGGCAACGCAATCTAAACCGCGAATGCGAACCCTCATCTGGACCGTCCCATCCAAGCCCGCCAGGCACGCGATCAGCGGCCGCGTCGGCGCCGCCCGCCACACTGCCTCCGCATAAGAACCTCGAAATGTGGGATGCTCCTGATGTGTGAACATTTCGCGCTTCATCTGGGCCGGGCTGTTTCTGTCATTCACAGCCTTGCCATCAGGCCAGACCGCCGCCACTCCGCCGAGTGTGGAAGACATCGTTGCCCGCATGGCTCAGGCCCGGGCCAACAACCAAATCCGACTGCGGCCATATGTAGTCACGCGCCAATACACGTTGTTTGGCAAGACAAGAACTAAGTCGAAGTCGGTCGTCACGGCCGAAGTCAGCTTCAAACCGCCAAACTCCAAGAGCTACAGCATCGTTAAGAGAACTGGCAGCCGCCTCGGCGAGAGAATCGTTCGCCGCATGCTCGACGGCGAAACGAATATTGTCAAAGACTACGGCCGGACGGACATCTCCCCGGATAATTACGAGTTTCGATTCATAGGCGAGGACGTTGTCGTGAGCCGACCCTGCTACCTGCTCGAGCTAATCCCTAGGCGAAAAGAAAAGACTCTGCTCAGCGGCAAGATGTGGATCGACGCTGAGACCCACCTGCTTCGTCGCATGGAAGTCACGCCCGCGAGGGGCGCTTCGTGGTGGCTACTAAACGTGCGCATCGCATTCGTCTACAGTGAGGTAGAGGGCATGTGGCTGCAGACGGCGTCAGAATTCACAACCAATGTCCGTTTCTTTGGCCAATACACAATGACCTCTCGCGACGTTGGCTATGAGGGCGCCGAACTGGCCCCCAGCGTGGCCGCCGATACCGGGGGCGCGGCACAACATGACAAATTTGAAGACCGGCAGCCGTTGGTTTCTAGCTTCGGCGCGGCGCAATAAATACTAAGGAGAACGATATGGGTGATAAAGGCAAAAAAGACAAAGGGAATAAAGAGAAAAAGAAGCCGGCCCAGCTAAGCCTCAAGGAAAAACGAAAGGCAAAAGCAGCGGCAAAAAGGGGCATGTAGGGCAGGACGTCAGTGGACTCGGTAGTCGCGAACTTCCTATTCGGCAACGAAGGCGTTGCCGGCTAGAGTTCTTTTACTGCCGTGGCCAGATCGCGAACCGCCTGCTTCGCATCGCCGAACAGCATTAGCGAGTTGTCGTTCGCAAAGAGTTGATTTGGGATTCCGGCAAAGCCCGGACTCAAGCTGCGTTTGATCACAATCACCGTCCGCGCCTTATCTACATCGAGGATCGGCATGCCGTAGATCGGGCTGCCCTTGTCGTCGCGAGCGGCCGCGTTCACCACATCGTTTGCGCCTATCACCACCGCGATGTCCGTCTCGCCAAACGTCGGATTAGCCTCGTCCATATCATAGAGACGGTCGTATGGCACATCGGCCTCGGCGAGCAAAACGTTCATGTGTCCGGGCATGCGGCCCGCGACGGGGTGAATCGCGTAGCGCACTTCGGTGCCGCGCGACTCAAGCAAGTTCGCGAAGTCGCGCACAGCGTGCTGCGCTTGCGCGACGGCCATGCCGTAGCCAGGCACGATCGTCACGATGCGCGCCGTATCGAAGAGCATTGCAGCTTCATCGGGGCCGGTAGACTTAACTCGGCCGGCGTAAACTTCGTCCGCGGACGCCGTATTCGAGGCCGCCTCCACGAGGTCTCCAGTCAAGACATCCCACAGCGATCGGTTCATCGCTTTGCACATAATCTGCGTCAAGATGAATCCCGACGCACCGACCAGCGAGCCCGCGATGATGAGCACGTTGTTGCCGAAAACGAATCCTGTAGCGGTGGCGGCCAACCCCGAGCACGAGTTAAGCAGCGCGATTACGACGGGCATATCGGCGCCGCCGACTCCGGCAGTGAGCAAGAATCCGTAGAGCAGGGCAGCCGCGGTGGCGCCCCAGAATGCCGCCATTACGGTCGGGTTGAGAGCGAAAAACCCTGCGAGCACGACCGCGGCGATAGCCGAACCGGAACCCAGTAACCGAAAGAAGGCACTGTGCGGTTGCCAGTTCAAAACTCCTTGCAACTTGGCCCAGGCCACGAAGCTGCCTGTCAGTGTGACGGAGCCGATCAACGCCGATATAGCGCTCGACGTGTAGAGCTGGATCGCCGGCACATTGGCTGGGGCACTTGAATTCAACACGACCGCCGCCGCCACCAAAGCCGACGCCCCGCCGCCGAAACCGTTGAACGCCGCGACGAGTTCAGGCATGCCCGTCATATGAACCCGCGACGCCCAGACTGCGCCGATTACGGTACCGATCGCGATACCGAGCGCAATCAATTCGTAGCTAATCACCTGGCTATCCGCTAATGTAGCCAGCACGGCGATTAACATGGCGATAGCGCCAAAAAAGTTTCCACGCACTGCGGTTCGCGGCGAGGTCAGGCCTTTCAGCCCAACGATAAACAGGATCGAAGCGATCAAGTAGGCAATGTTGATGAGGTTGGCTTGCATCGTCGAGGGCTACTTTTTAGGCTTGAACATCGCGAGCATGCGGTTGGTCACAAGAAATCCGCCGACGACATTCACGGTCGCAAGTACGACCGCCCCGAACGCCAGGTACTGCGCCCAATCTCCCGCGCCCGACCCCGCCGCGACCAAGGCTCCGACAATCGCAATCCCCGAGATCGCATTCGAGCCCGACATCAGCGGAGTGTGCAAGGTCGCGGGAATCTTGGTGATGATTTCGAATCCCACGAAGACCGCTAGCGCGAAGACCGTGATTGAAACGATGAAGGCTTCCAAGGTAGTTATGCTCCCTGAATTCGCGGAACGTTCAGTACTTCAGCAATCCGCGGATGAACGACTTCGCCACCATGGGCGACGAGCGAACCCTTAATAATTTCGTCCTCGAGGTCGAGATAGAACTCGCCGTCGCGGATCAAAAGCTGGACAAAGTTTGCGACATTTTTGGAGTACATCTGGCTCGCGTTGGCCGGCACATCCGCCGGAATATTCACGGGCCCCAAGATGGTGACCCCGTTTTTGTGAACGACTTCACCAGCGACGGTGCCGGCACAGTTGCCGCCCCGCTCGGCAGCGAGATCAACGATTACAGTGCCCGGCTGCAAGCCCGCCATCATCGCAGGAGTAATCAGTAGAGGCGCTTTTCGCCCAGGGATCGCGGCCGTCGTGATAATCACGTCGACACCCGCCAGGTGCCTGCCGAGAGCCTCTTGCTGCTTTTCGTAGAACTCCTTCGACTGCGCGGCCGCATAGCCGCCTTCGCCTTTTTCTTGGTCGACGTCAATCTTCAGTTCGACGAATCTAGCGCCAAGGCTTTCGACTTGTTCCTTTACCGCCGGACGAATGTCGTAGCCCTCCACAACCGCCCCTAGCCGACGAGCGGTCGCGATCGCTTGCAAGCCAGCAACGCCCGCGCCGAGCACAAAAACTTTCGCGGGAGTGATCGTTCCCGCGGCCGTCATCATCATCGGAAAGATTCGCGGCGCGTGATCAGCGGCGGCTAACACCGCCTTGTATCCAGCGATCGACGCCATCGAACTGAGGGCGTCCATGCCCTGAGCGCGAGTGATGCGCGGCACGAGTTCCATCGAAAGTAGTGACAGGCCTTTGTCCGCCAGCCGAGACATCCTGTGCGGTTCATCAAGCGGGTCCAAGAACCCGAGAACCAGCGCGCCCGACTTCAGCATGCCCGCATCTTCGTCGGAAACGGCACGCACCGTTACCAATAAATCGGCCTCGGCAAGTAGTGCGGCGCGGGTCGCGACGACGGTCGCGCCGGCTGCTTCGTAGTCCGAATCCGAGTGCAGCGCCTCGACCCCGGCTCCGGCCTCGACACGGATATCGAGGCCCTTTTTCGTGAGTACGGCAACGTCCTTCGGGATGAGGGCCACCCGGCGCTCACCTGCAAGGGTTTCCTTGAGAACGACTGCGATCATGCTGGGGTCTGGGGAGATCGAAGCCGGAGTGGGCTTCGATCTTTGATTGTGCCAGATCCCCAGGCGGCCCGCTACAGCTATGGTTCCCAAATCTGTCTGGAGCCGGGCGGGTATGGAAATCTACTCTCTTGAGTTCGGTCGTTCCCGCTGGCAATCGAACGGACCGGCGGTCTTGAAGCCCCCCGGGAATGACTTTGTTGTCAGCCCTGGGTTGGGCGTAGGCCCGTATAGAGCGATCTCCGACTTGACGTCCCGTCGAAATCACTAGTAGCCTACGAGATCGAAAGGATTCAAAATACTTCCATGGCAAAAGAACTTCGCGTCGGAATGATTGGCTACGGATTTATGGGGCGAGCGCATTCAAATGCGTACAAACGCCTCAACGATTTCTTCCCCGTCAAGCATCGCCCGGTGCTCAAGGCGGTCGCCGCCCGCAACAAGAAAAACGCCCAGGCATTTGCTGACAACTGGGGATACGAGCGAGTCGAAACCGATTGGCGGAACGTAGTCAACGCCGATGATATCGACCTCGTCGACGTTTGCTCGCCAAACAACCTACACAAAGACATCGTGCTGGCGGCGGCCAAGGCCGGCAAGATGATTTGCTGCGAGAAGCCGCTGGCGATGAACGTCCGCGAGGCCGAGACCATGGTCAAGGCCGTCGAAAAAGCGGGCGTTCCAAATATGGTTTGGTACAACTACCGGCGCGTTCCGGCAATTTCCCTGGCCAAGCAGATCGTCGACGAAAAGCGCATCGGCAAGCCATACCACTATCGCGCCACTTACCTGCAGGACTGGACGATTGCCGCGGATGTTCCGCAGGGCGGCGCGGGCACATGGCGGCTGGATATCGACGCGGCCGGCTCGGGCGTTACCGGCGATCTATTGGCGCACTCGATCGACACGGCGATGTGGCTGAACGGTCCGATTGCTCGGGTCACGGCACGTACCGAAACGTTCGTCAAGCGACGCAAGCACGCCGATACGGGAAAAGTGCAAGACGTCGGGATTGACGACGCCTGTATGTTCTTAGCCGAGTTTGCGAATGGTTCACTGGGAACATTCGAGTCGACCCGCTATGCTCGCGGACGCAAGAACTACAACACGTTTGAGCTGAACGGCGCCGATGGCTCGGTCTTTTTCGATCTGGAAAAGCCAGAGAGTTTGCAGTTCTTTGAGTACTCACAGAAGCAGTCGCGGAAGAAAGTTGAGAGCCATTTGACCGGATGGCGGAAAATTCCAGTTTGGAATTCAGAGCATCCTTACATGGACAAGTACTGGGTGCCGGGAACGACTATCGGCTACGAGCACACCTTCTTGAACGCGCTAGCTGATTTTGTTGCCGGCATCGAAAAGCGCAAGCCGACCCATCCGGATTTCCGAACGGCGCTACAAACCCAAAAAGTGTGCGACGCAGTGTTGAAATCGGGCAAGACAGGCCGCTGGGTTGCTACCGGGGCGGCGTAAGGTTTGCACCTCGTTTTCAGTGATTCGGAAACCAGGCCGTGGGCGTAGGTGAGTTGGCCCGCACCATCGGATGTCGGAAGGGCAAGAGGTCGCAGCATGAGTTCCAGTGAATCCGACCCCACACCAGACGCCCTGTACCTTGAGCTTTTAAAACAGGTTCTCACCCGTTACAAGCTTTCAGACGTCATCCAACAGCCCCTCATAGAGGACGGCCGCCGCTCTGCCAACAAATTGTTGTTTCGCACCATCCGAGAGCTGCTCGCGCGGCGTGACGTCCAGCTTGTTCGTAACGTGCCTTTCGAAGCCGAGAAAAGGGAAAACGGTCTCGACTGGCCTCTGGAAGCAGAGACGATGATCGGTCTCAAGCGCCTAAATAATTTGCAGTTCTGTGTCGAGGAGGCGCTTCGAAAAAACGTTCCGGGAGATTTAATTGAGTGTGGCGTCTGGCGCGGCGGAAGCTGCATCTTCATGCGCGGCGCGCTCAAGGCACACGGCTGCACTGACAGAGTCGTCTGGGTCGCCGATTCCTTCCACGGTATTCCCAAACCCGATCCTGATCACTATCCGCATGATGTCGGAACCTTCGAAGGCGGCGAGTACGCAGTTTCGCTTGATGACGTTAAACGAAACTTTGAAAGGTACGGTCTGCTCGATGACCAAGTACGTTTCCTGCAAGGATATTTTGCCGATTCCCTACCCTCCGCGCCGATTCAGCGCCTCGCGGTTCTACGCCTCGATGGCGATCTCTACGGCTCGACAATCGACACCCTGGAGCATCTCTACCCGAAGCTCTCGCCCGGCGGCTACCTAATCGCCGACGACTATCAACTGCCGGCCGTCCGGCAGGCCCTGCACGACTATAGGACCGCCCACCACATCTCCGACGAGATCCTAGCGATCGATTCAATCGGAGTCTACTGGCAAAAAACAGCGTGACCGGTCATCACGGGCTATCTGGAATGCGCACAGTTCGTGCCCGTAGTGTCCCTAAACACGAACGACCAACAATGGCGAATGCAAACGCACTCCGAACTGACGCAAGGAGTGCGTTGGTTTGCCGTAAGTCGCGGCTGGAATCATTTGGCAGTCGCTGAGATTGCACTACGAACAAGAATCTCCATCGTCGCGGGACGACGGGGCGCAGCGCGGCCCTATGCTCGATAACGCCGGGGTAGACCAGGCGCGTTGCGGTTATTCTACGCGGCTTGGCGGTAGTAGTAGTTGAGCATTCCGCCTAACCGTTGGCGGCGTTCGATCGGAGCGGACGGGTCCGGATCGGCGGTCTCCGGGAAGATCAGTTGATTGTCGAGTCCTTGGTGGTTCCGCTCACGATGGTAGTGGACGACGAACTCTTGAATGGCACGGCGTAGCGACGCTTCGCCAAATAAGACCATTCTTTCCAGGCAGGACTCTTTGATCGTTCTAACAAACCGCTCGGCATACGGGTTCAGGTTGGGCGAGCGGGCAGGCAGACGCACGCTCTCGATCTCCGCCGCCGCCAACGTCTCGCGGAACTCCGCCGTAAACAACGGATCACGATCGTGGATCAAATATTTCTTGCCGGCAAAAAAACCGTCCTCCACGTCAGTCAAGTTGCGGGCTACCTGCGCCATCCAAGCCCCGTCGGGTTGCGTAGAGATTCCCGCGATCTTAACTCGCCGCGTCGACACTTCGATCACAAACAGCACCACGACTCGAACCAAGCCTGTCGCTGTCCAAACCTCCACGGTGAAGAAGTCAGTAGCGGCCAGAACTTCCCGATGAGCCTCGAGAAACTGCTTCCAACTCGTTTTCTTGCATCTCTCCGGTGCGGGTTCTAAACCTTTCTCTTTGAGCGTTCTGGCGATTGTGCTTCGTCCCACACGGTGACCGAGATTGGCCAATGCTCCCCGAATCCGCGTATAACCCCAAGTGCCGTTTTCTTCAGCAAACTGAACAATCAATTCTCGAATCTGTTCCATGACACGAGGTCGTCGGGGGCCGCGCTTCCGACTGCCGTCATACTTGCGAGCGATCAGCTTCCGATGCCAAGCGAGCAGCGTATTCGGAGAGAACTTTGTGTCCAACTCAGCGAGAACCTTGCGCCCGAGCTTCTTGGCCTTCACCGCCAGACGCCGACGTTGCTCATCGGTCAGCCGCAGGCGATTGTCGCCCAGTTGATCGCGGAGAATGCGGTTCTCTTCTTGCAGATAGTCGATGATATCGTGTTGCCGATGATTCATCCAGCCGGCGAAGCTGATGAGCATGAACCGAAGCGGGTCCAGAGGTTGCATGAAGCAACAAAGCTTGCATGCGAACATCCCACAAACCCAATTCCAAGCCCAGTTGCGCACTCACTACAACTCACAGTCAGCAAACCACTTAGTTCACGTTCGAGTTTTGGGACACAACGGGTCCGACTCGACGCGAGAAAGGTCGTAGGATGGTTCTTTGAAAACGACTCAGCCCCCACGGAGCCCAACGTCGGCCGTCGCAGATTTGGTTTGGGGCCTGGACTTGGCGCTTCAGGCCAACAACTCCTTCACCACGCGCCCATGCACGTCGGTGAGGCGGAAGTCACGGCCCGAGTAGCGGTAGGTGAACTGCTCGTGATCAAAGCCGAGCAGATGCAGGATCGTCGCGTGGAGGTCGTGGATGTGGACCGGCTGGTCGACCGCGCGGAATCCGAACTCATCGGTTGAGCCGTGGATATGGCCCCCTTTCACGCCGCCGCCGGCCATCCACATCGAAAAGCCCCATGAGTTGTGGTCGCGGCCGTTCTTTCCCGCGTTGCTGCCGAAGGAGGTCAGCTCCACCACGGGGGTGCGGCCGAACTCGCCTCCGCAAAGCACCAGCGTGTCATCGAGCAGGCCGCGCTGTTTGAGGTCCTTAAGGAACGCGCCGATCGGTTGATCGCACTCTCGAGCGAGCTTGCCGTGGTTCTTTTCGATCTCGCTGTGGCTGTCCCAGGGTTGGCCGCGTCCGTGCCATGTTTGCACGAAGCGCAC
This sequence comes from Bryobacterales bacterium, assembly GCA_965205595.1. GTDB lineage: Bacteria > Acidobacteriota > Terriglobia > Bryobacterales > UBA6623 > CATQHP01. Next base: position 9,284 of record CBDBHI010000025.1, read on the forward strand.
GCCTTTCTCGAGTAAGCGGCGCGCGATGAGCATTTGGCGGCCGTGTACGGTCTCGCCGTAGGCGCGTTTTATGTGTTCCGGTTCGCCGCTGATGTCGAAGACGTCCGACGCCTCCATCTGCATGCGGTAGGCGAGCTCGAAGGACTGGATGCGGGCCTCGAGCAGCGTGTCTTCGCCGCGCTCGCTCTGATGAGCGCGGTTTAGGCGGCTTAGAACGTCGAGTTGGCGCCGCTGGGCGGTCGGTTCGACGTAGTGGTTCTTGATGTTGGCGACCAGCCGCTCGACTTCGGTCTGCGCCGGATCGATATACGTGCCCTGGTAGGCGCCCGGCAGGAAAGCCGAGCGCCAGTTGAGCGCATCCGCGATCGGCGCGCCGTTGGGGCACAGGGCCACGAAGCCGGGGAGGTTTTGATTCTCCGAGCCGAGTCCGTAGGTCACCCACGAACCCAGACTGGGACGAACCTGGATCTGTGCGCCGCAGTTCATCATCATCAGCGACGGAATGTGGTTCGGCACGTTCGTGTGCATCGACCGAATCACGCAGAGGTCGTCCGCCGAAGCGGCGACGTTGGGGAACATCTCGCTGACTTCGATGCCGCTCTCGCCGTAGCGCTGGAACTTGAATGGCGACGGGAACGCCGCGCCGGTCGCCCGCTCGGTGCGCAGGTGGACCGGTAGGGCTTTGCCGGCATACTTGGCGAGCGCGGGTTTGGGGTCGAAGGAGTCGACCTGAGATAGGCCGCCGTTCAGGAAGATGTGGACGACTCGTTTGACTTTCGCAGGGAGTGGAGGCGCCTTGGGGGCGAGCGGATTAACGTCGGGCGAGGCGGCTGAGCCCAGTAGAGGTCCGCAACCGATGGCGGCCATACCCATACCCACGCCGCGTAACAGCTGGCGGCGGGTCCAAAGCGAGGATCCGGGAGATTCAGCCATAAGCATTCAGTCTAAGAACGCGAACTCATTGGTCGCGAGCAGAATCTGCGCGTATTGCGCCCATGGGGCAAGCGGCATGGGCCGCGGTCCGCTGAAGTCGTTCGCGGCGCTCCACCTCCGCGGTTTCTCTTCTGAAATCTCCTGGATCACGATTTCCTCGATCGTTGGGGCCCAAGTGAATCGGTCAGACTCGTCATCGTCGCGCGAGTCCACGACGAAATCGAGAACTTCGCCTTTCTCGACCGCGAGGCCGCTGAGGGAGGTCTCCGCTTTCACACCGCGCAGCGTCCAGCTCGCCAGAATGCCAGTGCGGCTGGAAACGATCCAGCCCCGAATGCCGTTGCTCTGGTCGAACCGCTTGCCGTGCTGGCCTAGCGGGTGGCGCAACGCGCCGCTGATATTCACGTCGCCTTCGATCGGCGACACCCAGCGGCGGATGACGCTGTGAGAAAGGTCGTCTCCCGGCGCTCCGCCCCCAGCTGTCAGATGGGCGGCGCCGGCGTCGGTTGCGGGAAGCAGGGAAGCGTGCTTCCAGGCGAAAGGCAAGTCCTGCGCTAGACCGAACTTCATTAAGGGGGCGAAAAAGCCGAACGGAACGAACCGGTTCAGGCGCCCCGCCGTCGGGTCGAGCTCGCCGAAGCCGTATTGCCAGGCGCCGGCGGGAGCAGCGTTGGCCGGTGCAGCGTTGGTCGGTGCGGCGTTGGTCGGTGCAGCGTGCCGCGCTCCTGACAGGAATTCGAGCCCGATTTCGATTTCATCCCGGGTTGGGTCTCTGCCGAAGATCCGTTGATACGTCGACGGGATTCGATCTTCGTCCGATCCCTCAGCTAGGCTCACCGCCAAAGCGCGAGCCTGCTCGGCGACGAACGGGCTGTTCATCATGAACAAGGCCTGTTGCGGAACGGTCGTCACGTGACGTTTGGGGGTGTGCTGCGCGGGATCGGCCGAGTCGAAGCTGCGGAGGCTCGGCAACGTCCTTTCGCGCTCGACGAAGGAGTAAAGCGTCCGCCGGGGGACTGCGGGGACGGACTCCGGTAGAAACGGGGAGCCGCCTACGGTCGGATCCAGCCGACCCGCGACGGCGAGCAGGGAGTCCCGCTGCGCCTCGAAATCGAGACGGCGGCGGTTCATTCTCCACAGCAGCTTGTTTTCCGGGTCTTTCGCCGCGGCTGCCGGTCGCTCGGCGCTCGACTGCTGATAGACCTCGGAAAGCACGCTGCGCCGAATAAGACGCTTGATCGACCAGCCGTCCCGGACGAACGTTGCGGCGAGGTGATCGAGCAGCTCAGGATGAGTGGGAGCGGCGCCGCGGAGGCCGAAGTCGCTGGTTGTCTCGACGAGCCCGGCGCCAATCAAGTGGCGCCATACGCGGTTGACGATTACGCGAGCCGTCAACGGGTTGCCGGCGTCGGCAATCGCCCGCGCCAGCTCTAACCGGCCGCTGCCCTGGGCGAAGGGTTGCCGCTTTGATCGTGAGAGCGACTCGAGAAAGCGCCTAGGCGCCTCCTCGCCCAGATCGTTCTGGTTGCCGCGCCGGAAGACGTGCGCCGGTAGGAGATCCTCCCTCTCGCGGAGTCCCATGGCGTGCGGAGGCGCGATCCGATAAGCGTAGTCCGCGGCGGCGGCTTTGTATTGCCAGACCAGGTTGTTGATGGTGTTCTTGTCGCCCTCGTTTTGCGTCAGCCAGAAATCCTCGAGGGGGATGTTGGGAGGGGCGTCGGGTCCGCGGAGGGCGAGGCGAAGCGCTTCTCGGTCGGGGTCCGCATGGGGCTCGGCTGAATCGGACTGAGCCAAAAGCGTCGCGTAGCGTTGTGCGAGATCCTCCGGCGACTTCGGTGAATTGCGCACGAATTCATCGACCACGAGTTGGTTTGCGCCAGAAACCTCGCGAGCGGCAGCGGCGAAATCGTCCCCGTCCAACTCCGCCAGGCGGTTCCACACGGCGAACACGGGATCAGCCGAACCGGCGGCCCGGCTGAGGTAGTCCACCCAACGATGGAAGAGGTAAGAGGGGAGGTTGCTTTCGCGGGCGAGGTTTTCGCGCTGAGGGCCTTTCAAGCCTCTCGCTTTCCAGACGCCAAGCAAGTAACGCTCGATCTCTTCGGCCTTTCTTGCATCGGCCCGGTGTTCCTCCACCCGCTCCCGCTCGAAGGTTCTGAGAGACTCGACGCGGCGGGCCAATCGTTTGCGATAGACTTCATCGAGCGGATTGACGCCATCGGCGTGGGAGATCGGAATGGCTTCCAGCGGTTCTTCGGAGTTCACGAAGACGCCGTACAGCGAGTAGTAGTCCTGGGTGGGGATCGGGTCGAATTTGTGGTCATGGCAGCGCGCGCAACTGACGCTCAGGCCCATCAGACCGCGGGTGACGACATCGATCCGGTCATCGATCTTTTCGGGCAGGTCGGTTCGACGGAATGGGTCCAAGCCCAGCGTGAGAAAACCCAATGCTGCGAGGTGGCGCCTGTCCTCGCCGGGCAGCAGATCGGCCGCCAATTGCCGTACGACGAACTTGTCGTAGGGCATGTCGTCGTTCAGCGCCCGGATGACCCAGTCGCGGTAGGTGTAGGCAAAGGCGAAGCGCACGTTTGTCGCTCCGGCGTCCGCGTAGCGGGCGGTGTCCAACCAGTGACGCGCCCAGCGCTCTCCGAGCTGCGGCGAGGAGAGCAGGCGATCTACCTCGCGTTCGTACGCGGCCGGGCTGGGGTCCGCGGCGAAGGCCTGGATCTGTTCAAACGTGGGCGGCAGGCCAGTGAGGCCATAGCTCAGGCGCCGCAAGAGCGTCCTCGGATCGGCCCGCTCAGATGGCGAAAGTCCTGCTCTATCCAACTGGGCCTCGACGAGCCGGTCGATGACGGGATCTCGATCGTCTTCGGATGAGCCGCGGCCGGCGAGCTTGAACGGCTGAAAGGCCCAGTGACCGCTGGCAGAGGTCGCGGATCCTGCTGACTCCGCCGTCGCGGCCGCTTCAGGTGCGGCCTCCGCCGGCCAGGGGGCTCCGAGGGAGATCCAGTGTTCCAGGTCGGCCACTTGTTGCTCGGCGAGCTTTCCGCCCGGGGGCATCACCAGCCCCTTGTGCCGCACCGCCTGAATGAGACGGCTTCCCTGGGGGTCGCCCGACACTACCGCGGGTCCGCGATTGCCTCCTCTGAGCAGCGCATCGCGCGAGTCCACGCGTAGCCCGCCCATCGGCTGCTGCGTCCGCCCGCTGTGGCAGGAGAAGCAGTTTTCGGCAAACACGGGACGAATACGCTTCTCGAAGAAGTCAATCTCCTCAAGGGCTTGCGCGGACGTGATGGCGGGCCACAGCAGCAGCCAGCACGTCAATACGCCGCTATGGAAACAAACAGGTCTCAATGGCCGTGATATTACCACAGAGGTCCTGGCGAGCGACTGAATCAGAGCGACCAGCCGGCGGCGGGGCGCTTGTCCGCCGCGGCCGTCGCGGGCTGCTCTTGCCAGCTTGGTGACGGAGCCCTTGACCCCTGCGGAGTTCCTACGTGAGAACGGCGGAGCGAAACTAGACCATAGAGCGGCGAATCGAAGCTGCTTTTGGGCGGAGTAAAAGTAGACCGTCCGAGTGGTCCAGCGAACATTCCTGTGGTGTTTGTGGGACACGAGAGGGATGTATCGCGTGGAGCTATACGCTCAAGTACGGCGCAGTGTCTTTGTCGAAGGGCTCAGTGAGCGCGAGGCCGCCAAACGGTTTGGCCTGGCGCGAGGGACGGTGCGCAAGATGTTGCGCTACGCCACTCCGCCGGGCTATCGGCGGCGCCAACCAGCGCAGAGGCCGAAGCTGGATCCCTTCACCGGAATCGTCGATCAGATCCTCAGCGACGATCAGGAACGTCCGAAGAAACAACGCCACACCGCAAAACGCATCTTCGACCGCTTGCGCGACGAGTACGATTTCACCGGCGGTTACACGATCGTCAAGGACTATGTTCGCGACAAGAAGCTCGGCGGGCAAGAGATGTTCGTGCCGCTGGTGCATCCGGCGGGCGATGCCCAGGCCGACTGCGGTGAAGCTCTGGTGGTCATTGACGGCGTACAGCGCAAGGCGCACTACTTGGTGGTCGATCTGCCGCCTAGCGATGACGCTTTCGTAAAAGCTTTCCCGGCCGCGACGACGGAAGCGTTTTGCGAGGGGCACAACGCAGCGTTTCGGTACTTCGGCGGCGTGCCACGCAGCATCCTCTACGACAACACGACCTTGGCGCTGGCGAGGATTCTGGGCGACGGCAGGCGCAAGCGGACCAGGGTGTTCAGTGAACTGCAGTCGCACTATTTATTCTCCGATCGTTTCGGGCGTCCGGGCAAAGGCAACGACAAGGGAAAGGTGGAAGGACTGGTCGGTTATGCCCGGCGGAACTTCATGGTGCCGGCGCCAAGGTTTCCAAGCTGGGAAGCGTTCAACGAGCAGCTCGAAGCGCAGTGCCTCAACAATCGTAAGCGGCGCTTGCGGCGGCACACCGAAACGATTGAGGAACGTTTCAAGCGTGACCGCCAAGCGTTGTTGCCCTTGCCGCCCACGCCCTATGACGCCTGCGACAAACGCACCACGCGGGTGACGTCGCTGTCATTGGTGCGCTATCGCGCCAACGACTACTCGGTGCCCACACGCTACGGACATCGCCAGGTGTTGCTGAAAGGCTACGTCGATGAAATCGTGATCTGTTGTGGCAGCGAAGAGATCGCGCGCCACCGGCGCAGTTACGAACGCGAAGAGTTGATCTTCGATCCGCTGCATTACCTAGCACTGCTGGAACGCAAGACCAACGCGCTCGATCAAGCGGCCCCGTTGGCGGGCTGGGAGCTGCCCGAACAGTTCCCGTGCTTGAGACGTTTGCTCGAGGCACGGTTGGGAAAGCCAGGCAAGCGCGAGTACGTGCGGGTATTGCGATGACTGGAGGACTTCCGATTCGAGCACGTTGCCGCGGCGGTGCGCCAAGCCTGCGAGTTGGGAGCGATTGGCTTGGATGCAGTCAGGCACTTAGTGCTGTGCCGCATCGAGCAACGGCCGCCGCGCTTGGACTTGACGAAGTATCCGCACCTGCCGGCAGCCCAGGTGGAGCAAACCTCCGCTGCGGACTATTTGGCACTGCCGGCACAAGGAGGGGGGTAATGGCGAGGTCGAAACTTCTGCTCGAAGCGCATTTGAAAGCGTTGCGGCTGCCAACCTTCCTGCGCGAGTACGACAAACTGGCGCGGCAATGCGCCGCCGAGAGCTTGGATTCGAGGAGCTTCCTGCAACAACTCTGCGAGCTGGAACTGCTCGACCGTGAACAGCGGGCCACCGAGCGCCGCAGCAAGGCCGCGAAGTTTCCCGTGACCAAGAGTCTGGACACTTTCGACTTCCCGTCCTTGCCGGCGTTGAACAAGAAGCTGGTGCTGGAACTGGCGCGCTGTGAGTTTATCGACCGCCGCGAAAACGTGCCGGCACTGGGTAATTCCGGCACGGGCAAAACGCACATCGGCTTGGCGTTGGGACTGGCGGCTTGTCAGCGCGGCTATCGAACACGCTTCACAACAGCGGCGGCACTGGTCAATGAGCTGCTCGAAGCCCGAGATGAACGGCGCTTGCTGCGATGTCAAAAGCAGTTGGCCAAGCAGGATCTGCTGATCGTCGATGAACTGGGCTACGTGCCGCTATCGAAGACCGGAGCGGAGTTATTGTTCGAAGTGTTTTCCCAGCGCTACGAACAGGGCTCGACGCTGGTCACCTCGAATCTGCCGTTTAACGAATGGACGGAGGTCTTCGGCTCCGAGCGGCTGACCGGCGCCCTGCTCGATCGCCTCACGCACCACGTTCATATTCTAGAGCTGAACGCCGAAAGCTTCCGTCTGATCCAGAGCAAGAAGAAGCGGGCTCACTCTTTGGGCTGACCCACCGGCCACTCGCCCGGTTTTCGTGGGACGGCCTCCACTACGCCTGGGCCGCCCTAAAGGGCGACCGCAGGCTCCGTTCCAGCCGTCCCACGAAAACCGCTACCCCTTCACCAACTGGTCTACTTTTGCTCCGCCGAAGTGGTCCAAATTTACTCCGCCCTTGACAGTCGGCTCTTAAGTTGTTTTACTTTTGTGAACTGTGCTGACGTGCCAGCGCGTGGGAGATCGGCAGATTTGGATCCGACACCGCCGATGTAACATGTCACATCGCCGACCTGAGAATGCCGTCGGAGTTTCAGTAAGCAGTTGTCCGCAGTCGAAACTGGATCTGGAGCCGTGAGAGGCGTCCTGCTATGACCCGGCTGTAGATGCCGAGTTGATTCTCGGATCTCACGGACGGTCGTGGCCCCAGCGAACGTCAGATTCGGCAACGATTTGGCCTGGCGGTGACTTTGCGAATACCTGTCCGAAGGCTCCGTTCGTGGACCTGTCGCGCGCCCTTCATTGCGTCGGATTTCGTTGCCGACAGCGGCAGCGACGGAAACGACCTGTGATCGACTTATGCTGCCTTGCGCCAGGAGTAGCGATGATGCAGACCACCCAAACGCGGGCTGGAAATCACCGTGGCCCGCGGATTCGGTTTCTTCTCGACAGGCCGACAATTCGGAGTGTCTTTGTCGAGCGCGTCGTGGATGCGGTCTTGCTGAAAGTAAGCGATGTAGTCTCTCACCAGCCGCCGCAAGTGTCTTTCGTTGAGCGGGATGACATGGTCCAGCAGTTCGCGGCGACAACCTCCAACCCAGCGTTCCGCGATGCCGTTTTGCCACGGCGATGCGATGCTCGTCCGCTTGGGCTTGAGACCCGTTGTCTTGAGGAAGTCGACAACATCGGCATTGAATTTGGCGTCGCGATCGAAGATGACATAACGGTAAGGGCCTGCCTCGGAAAAGTTTCTCGCAGTTGTTGGACGACCCACTCCGCGGTCGGATATGCGGTCACGTTTGCATGCAGAATCTTGCGCCGTCCGTGCACGATGACGAAGAAACAGTAGAGCAGCTTGAAGGTCACCGTCGGCACGGTGAAGAAGTCGAACGCTACTATCACCTCGCGGTGATTCGTCAGGAAAGTCTGCCAACTTTGGCCGGCATCGCCGCGGTGGGGAAAACAGCGCAGATAGCGGGCGACGGTTCGTTCAGAGATGACGAACCCCAGCTTCTGGAGTTCGCCGTGGATCTTGGGTGCGCCCGAACCGGGATTCTCTTGCGCCAAACGGGGGATCAGCGCCCGGGTTTCCGCAGTCGTCTTCGGTCTGCCGCCGCGCGGTCGGGATCGCCATCTCCAGAAGAGCCGGAAACCTGCCCGGTGCCAGCCGACTACGGTATCGGCTTTCACCACGACGAGAACGTCGGACCAACGAGACCAGACTCGCCGCAAGCCGATCCAGAACAGCCGGTCCAGGCTATGCAATCGCGGTCGCGGCCGTTTCCGCTTGAGGACGGCGAGTTGCTGCCGCAGGGCGAGGATCTCCAGAGCAGTGTCCCGCCAGCTGCGGAAGAAGACTCGCAGGGCGGCGAGGGGAGTGTAGGATGAATTCAAGCACGGAATCCAACCTTGTAACATGCGCTATCTAGCTTGACGACAGCTGCTGTCGCCCACCCCTAAGTTATTGATTCTTAGCACCGACGGAGTTTTGACTACCCACAGGCGCCGGTAGAGCGATTCCATGAGCCGATTGTCGCCGACCCCCGTTAACTTGACAATGCCCACCAGAGAGCAGGAATGCCAAATGCGTCGCTTCAAGTCAGTGGCACAACTCCAATGATTTCTCGGCGTCCACGGGCTCGTTCACAATCTATTCCGATTCGGACGTCATCAGCTCAAGGCGGTTCATCATAGACTGCTCAGGGACCGAGCATTCACTGACGGGAAAACGGCGACCTGCGCTTGCTGAACGAGAAAACTCCAGGGCAAGCTCGGCGGTAAAACCGTATCGGCTTCGTTAACTTGACGATGCCACCCTAGGAGATCTGATACCATCGAAGCGGCTAGGAAAGGAGTATCTGCCGTCGATGCTCCCCTTGTCGGTGACGAACGGGCATCCGTCAAGCTGGGTCGAGAAGAGCGAGCTGAGTACTCCGTCGACGTCTGAGAAACCATTGAAGACTGGGCGTCTTTCCGGGCTATGGCTGCCACAGCCGTGCCTGCGGCATTCCCTTCGAAGGAGAGACAACAACATGTGGTTCCGGCTCATTCTCACAGCGCTCGTGTTCCTGTTGCTTGCAAACAACATTCTTGCGCAAGATAGATTGAAAGCGTTGATCATCGATGGTCAGAGCAATCACGACGTCTGGCCGAAAACAAGCGCGATGATGAAGCATTACCTCGAATCGACGGGGTTGTTCACAGTCGACGTACAGCGTACGGCCCTCATTTGGTCACCGAACGAACAACAAACGATTGATCTGATCGACAGCTATTCCGTGCCTGGCGGAGCGAAGGCGAAGTTCACATCCGAGCCAACAACCGATCCGAACTTCAAGCCGGACTTCTCGAAGTATCGACTGGTTGTATCTAACTTTGGCTGGAAGGCTGCCCCTTGGCCGCGAGAAACTCAACGTGCGTTTGAGGCCTACATCAAGAATGGCGGTGGGCTGGTAATTGTTCACGCCGCTAACAATTCCTTTGGTGATTGGAGCGCGTACAATCGGATCATCGGGCTCGGAGGGTGGGGAGATCGCAACGAAAAACACGGCCCATATGTCTACCTCGATGATGCCGGCGAGGTAGTTCGAGACGCATCGGTGGGGATAGGCGGATCACACGGCCCGCAGTATCCCTTCGAGATTGTCGTGCGCGACGATTCACACCCGATTACCAAGGGCATGCCGCGGACCTGGTTGCACGTGCAAGACGAGCTGTATGATCGACTCCGCGGCCCTGCCGAGAACATGCGCATCCTCGCCACAGCCTACTCACGTTCGGACAAGAAAGGCAGCGGTCGTCATGAGCCTATGATGCTCACGGTGAACTACGGAAAAGGACGGGTCTTTCACACTCCGATGGGGCATGGTGATTATTCACAAGAATGCGTTGGGTTCATTGTTAGCTTTCAGCGGGGTGCGGAATGGGCGGCCACCGGCAACGTAACGCAAACATCAATCCCTGACGATTTTCCTACGGCCAAAAAGGTGAGCCAACGCAGTTTCGGTGAACTCAAGTAATCTAGACGCGCTGAAATGACCACCGTTACTCATTGCGGCCGGGTCGTACTACGCTGGGGTCACGAACAGTTTCCCCGGGGCACGGGATCTGACGACCGTATCTGGCAGGAAAGGGAACTCGTTCTGTCCCAAAACTCGAACGTAGTCTAAGTGGTTTATTGGCTGCAAGTTGCAGCTAGGGTGAAAATGGTGTGGCTGGCGAATTCGTAAGACCCTGAGAGATCGCCCGCTGTTCTGGTCGCGTGATCCGGAGTCATCCTCGACACGGTCAGGATGGCGGGCGTAAGATGTGCTGCTGAAGCGTGCTCGTCGGTTTCGCGATGGCCGTCACGCGAGGGACGTCGAACAATGGCGAGTCGACCCACCAGCCAGCGTCTTCGCCTTCAGATTTCAAGCGGCGATCGGCGTCTGATAGAGTCCGCGGCAATGCTCTTCCCATCGGTAGCGGTTGAGCGTTGCGACATCCTTCCGTTTCGGGACTGGCGTCCGTCCTTCCAACGACGCATGCGCCCGATGAGCATTGTAGAAGTCCTGAAATTCGAACAGTTTCTGTTCCAGGTCCGGCGCGGACTAGAACAGAATCCGGTCCAAGCATTCTCGTCGCACAGTGCCGATCAACCGCTCGACACACGGATGCGACAGCGGAACATAAGGAACACTCTTGACCTCTCTCACAGACAGCACCCGCAGGTTGGCCTGCCATTGGTAGAACCGGTACAGCGGATCGTTGTCGGAGCTGAGGTACTTCGGCATCGCATGCCCTCGAGTGGCATGGTTGAACATGCAGCACAAGGCACTGCCATCCACGATGCCGGCATGCATGCCGAAGCCGACGATCCGCCGCGTGCACTGGTCCATGACCAGCAGCACCCAATGGCTTCGCAAGATCGCTGACTCGCATCGCAACAGGTCGATGCTCCAGAGGCTGTCTTTCGCATGTCCGAGGAACGTCAGCCATGAGGGGCCACACGAATCTGGTTCCGGCTGGTACCAAACGGCGAGAATGCGCCGAACAACATCCTTATCGATGGGGATACCGAAGGCCAGGGCGATCTGTTGCGCGATCCGTGGACAACCCCAGGTCGGATTCCGCTGCTTCAGGTCGACGACGGCGGCCATGACGTCCTGGGTGGGTCCCTTGGGGCCAGGCTTCTTCGGGACCCCGGATGAGAAAAGCCGGCGATACTTCCGCTTGGTCAGCGCTCGATGGAACGTCAAGAGCGTCGAGGGTTTCATGACGATCGCGCAACGGATCAACCGGCGAGGACGCATCAGGAGCGCACACAAACCAGCGACCATGCGATCGGAAGGGCGAAGGTTGGGTGAACGTCGCCGGGAGCGATTGAGGATCAGCACTTGCTGCTTGACGAGCACGGATTCGGCCACCACGGAACGGGCGCCGCCAGGACCGGCGAGTCGGGCCACCGTCGCCAACAGATGCAGAAACAGGACGGCCAGATCGCGCATGGCACGATCCTAACAATCTTGCGAAATCGAAGAAATGTTCACGGAACTAGCAATTCGCCATGCACAGGTTGCATCAAGCCACAAAACCAGCATGCGGCCGTCCCACAAACCAACGGCGACGCCATTTTCACCGTAGCTGCAACTTGCAGTCAATAAATCACTTAGACCACGTTCGAGTTTTGGGACAGAACGGGACAGTTCAAAAAGTCAGACGGACTAAATGTCTCGGTCGTGTTCAGGACATGACGTTTCACGAAGCTCAACGTGAAGCTGTCTTGTTCCTATCCCAACCAACCAACCAGAAAAGCTCGACTACCCACACCATGAGTGAACTAATTGATCACTGGCGTCATGCAGTCAAGCCGACTTTGAAGTTGAGTACTCAGCGAAGCTACGAATGGGCCTTCGGGCGCATCACTCCGAGATTTGGCGATCAGGCTCTGTCTCAAATTGGCAAGGCTGAAATCCAATCTTTCCTCACTGCCAGTGGCCGAACTCTGTCAGGCAAATCAGTTCGTGATCTCCGCTGTTGGCTTAGAGCCGTTCTGTCATGTGCTGTTGAGTGGCAGTGGATCGAGGCCAACCCGGCTGCTGGTAGATTACGACTGCCTGAACCGATACCGATGAGGCCCAAGGTTATTCTGAACCCGGAGGAATTCTGGCTTCTTGTCGATGATCTTAGGCAGCCTTACCGCAGTCTCGTTACGCTAGCAATACTGAGCGGACTGCGGAAAGGTGAAATGGCACCTCTGATATGGACGGATATCAGATCAAGGCAAGTAGCGGTCAACAAGGCCCTGTATCGTGGCGTGATTGGCACACCCAAAACCCGGCGATCTCGGCGGGTAGTGACGAGTGGCCAGGTGGTTCAGTCGGCCTTGGCTGATTGGCGCATGCTATCTGAATTCACCAATCCTTCAGATTTCGTCTTCGCCATTCGCACCAACAGCCCGATTGATTTGCACCATGCTATGGCTCGGCATATCAAGCCGGTTTGCCGCAAGCTGGGCGTCACTGACATCGGCTGGCATGACCTTCTTCACACCTACACGACTTGGGGCAGAAGAGCCGGTGTTCCTGTTGAGGCCATGCGGGATCAACTTGGACACGCCAGTTCAGTGCTTACTCTTGATGTCTACAGTCATGCCGGAGATGACCGTGAAAGTGCCGTTCAAGCGATAGAAAACTATGTTCAGACCTGTGGAAAACGGAACCCCTCGAAGATTTTGATGTCTCCGAGGTGGCGTAAGTTGTTGAAAACATTGGCGCGCTCGGGAGGATTCGAACCCCCGGCCTTCTGGTCCGTAGCCAGACGCTCTATCCAGCTGAGCTACGAGCGCGTTTCTTCATCTTAACGCAGCCGTCATGCTCAGGAATAGAGGGTCTCTTGCCAAGCGCACCCGCTTTTCGGGACACTACTTTAGCCATGGAAGAAGCCGTCATCGTTGAATCTCTCAGAACACCCCTCGCCAAGTCATTTCGCGGGTCGCTGAATCTCACGCGTCCCGACGACCAGGCCGCCCACTGTATTCGCGCTGTGCTCGACAACGTGCCGCGGCTTGACCCAGCCGAGGTCGGCGATGTCGTGCTTGGTTGCGGACAGCCGCATGGTCCCGCCGGCAGCAACATTGCGCGGATCGCCGCTTTGCTGTCGGGGCTACCGACCTCCGTGGGCGGAACGACGGTGAATCGGTTTTGCTCGTCGGGGCTCCAAGCCGTTGCGATCGCCGCGCACCAAGTAATGGCCGAGGGCGAGACCGCAGTGTTCGGCGGTGGCGTTGAATCGATCACGATGATGACTCGCGACGCTCAACCGAATCCGAAGTTGAAGGAAACGAAACCCGGTGTCTATATGGCGATGGGCGACACCGCTGAAGTCGTCGCCAAGCGCTACGGCGTGGGCCGCGACGCGCAAGACGAGTACTCTCTGCAGAGTCAACAGCGCACCGCGCGGGCCCAAAGCGAAGGTTTCTTCGCCGCTGAACTCGCGCCGATGGAAGTGACCCGCGGAATTATTGACAAAGCCACCAAAAAGATCGCAGGCGAAGAGCAGGCTACCCTTTCGGGCGACGAATGCAATCGCCCCAATACGACGATCGAGGCGCTAGCTTCTCTCAAGCCGTACTTCGACCCGGACTCGGGCCAGGGATCGGTCACGGCGGGAAACTCGTCGCAGTTGTCCGACGGCGCTTCGGCCACGCTGGTGATGTCACGCAAACGCGCGGAAGAACTGAACATTCCCTACAAGTTGGTATTCCGTGGATTCGTGACGAGCGGCTGCGAGCCCGACGAGATGGGGATAGGCCCGGTGTTCGCGATCCCGAAATTGCTCAAGAATAACGGTCTCACGATGGACGATATTGACGTTTGGGAACTCAACGAGGCGTTTGCGGTGCAGGTGGTTTACTGTCGCGACCGGCTCGGCATTCCGAACGAGACGCTCAACGTCAACGGCGGCTCGATTTCGATCGGGCACCCGTTTGGAATGACCGGCTCGCGCATGGTGGGGACATTAGCGAACGAGATGCAGCGCCGCAAAGCCAATTACGGCGTCGTGACGATGTGCGTTGGCGGCGGCCAAGGGGCGGCTGGGCTGTTTGAGGGCGTTTGGTAGAGCGCTAACGGCCGCTTGCCATGCGTGTTCCCGATTGCGTGTTAACTGTCCATAGGCAGAGCCTCCCTTGAAAATGTCCGGAAATGCCCGGATTTGGCAGGATTTGGCGTGTTTTCCCTGAGATTCGAGCACCAGGACCACGACTAGCTCAGCCCGTGGCCGGATTTGGCAGGATTTTCGTCAGATTTCGAGCCTCCTTGCCTGGCTGTCCGCATCCTCCTCGTATAGTGTAAGGCTCGGGTGTACTGTTTTCGGCCAGCGGGATCGCTAGGTTGTTGATTTCAAAGACAAAAGAAATTTCAATACCCCGGTACGGGCCTCTAGGAGGGGTTCTGGTTTGGCAGCGGCGAGAGTCATCCTCCCATTTTTATGAACATTGAGATCGCTGGAAGATGCTGATTTATCAGGCTTTAAGTGAATTCCATGCGTGTCCCCGATTGCCCCACTGCACTGCGAGCCGCCACGTAGGCGGCTTATCCCTCCATATGGTCAAGTACGGCATGTTTCAGATCCAAGAATCGCTCCGTGAATCGTATGTCGTCGATTCGTGGCCGGGAAAAGGGGACGGCCATGTCGGCGACGAACTTGCCTCCGCTAAGCACCACAATGCGGTCGGACAGGAAGATCGCCTCGTCGATGTAATGGGTGACGAACAGCACTGTCTTTTTGTCCTCTTCCCAGACGGATAACAGCCAGTTTTGCATCTTCTCGCGAGTGTGATGATCGAGAGCACCGTAGGGCTCGTCCATCAGAAGGGTCTCCGGATCGGGGGCCAGCGCCCGAGCCAGCGCGACCCTCTGCACTTGACCGCCGGAGAGCTGACTGGGGTATCGGTCGGCAAGCTCGGGCATTTCAACGCGTTCCAGGATGTGTCGCACGCGGTCATCCCTGTCCTGTCGATCTAGGTTCATGAGTCCGAACCGAATGTTCTTCTCCACCGTCATCCAGGGAAATAGAGCGTAGCTCTGAAAAACGTAGCCGAAACTCTGTGTGAATTCAATTGTTCCTTCGTATGGGATCAGACGGGCCAGCGCGTTCAAGAAACTCGATTTACCCGTGCCGGATCGTCCCACAATCGATACAAATTCCCCATCCTCGCAATCGAAGTCGACCCGGTCGAGAGCTTGGAACGGCCCGTAGTTAACAGACACATTCCGAGCGCTAATGACGGTGTCGCTCATCCCTTCTCCGGCAACTTGGTCCAGGGAAAGATCCAGCGCGTCAGTGCCGAGAAAACGAAGTCCGCCAGGGCTCCCGCCACGGCTAGTGCGACCAAGGCAGCCACCATCGTGTCGATTCGATAGGCAAGGTGTGTGATTGAGATGCGATATCCCAGGCCCGCGGACGCGCCGGCAATTTCAGAGACGTACACCATGATGAACGCGATGGCAAGCGCAGTTCGGAGTCCCGCAATGATGGTGGGCAAGGCGGCAGGGAATAGATGAGAACGGCGGAGCGAAACTAGACCATAGAGCGGCGAATCGAAGCTGCTTTTGGGCGGAGTAAAAGTAGACCGTCCGAGTGGTCCAGCGAACATTCCTGTGGTGTTTGTGGGACACGAGAGGGATGTATCGCGTGGAGCTATACGCTCAAGTACGGCGCAGTGTCTTTGTCGAAGGGCTCAGTGAGCGCGAGGCCGCCAAACGGTTTGGCCTGGCGCGAGGGACGGTGCGCAAGATGTTGCGCTACGCCACTCCGCCGGGCTATCGGCGGCGCCAACCAGCGCAGAGGCCGAAGCTGGATCCCTTCACCGGAATCGTCGATCAGATCCTCATCGACGATCAGGAACGTCCGAAGAAACAACGCCACACCGCAAAACGCATCTTCGACCGCTTGCGCGACGAGTACGATTTCACCGGCGGTTACACGATCGTCAAGGACTATGTTCGCGACAAGAAGCTCGGCGGGCAAGAGATGTTCGTGCCGCTGGTGCATCCGGCGGGCGATGCCCAGGCCGACTGCGGTGAAGCTCTGGTGGTCATTGACGGCGTACAGCGCAAGGCGCACTACTTGGTGGTCGATCTGCCGCCTAGCGATGACGCTTTCGTAAAAGCTTTCCCGGCCGCGACGACGGAAGCGTTTTGCGAGGGGCACAACGCAGCGTTTCGGTACTTCGGCGGCGTGCCACGCAGCATCCTCTACGACAACACGACCTTGGCGCTGGCGAGGATTCTGGGCGACGGCAGGCGCAAGCGGACCAGGGTGTTCAGTGAACTGCAGTCGCACTATTTATTCTCCGATCGTTTCGGGCGTCCGGGCAAAGGCAACGACAAGGGAAAGGTGGAAGGACTGGTCGGTTATGCCCGGCGGAACTTCATGGTGCCGGCGCCAAGGTTTCCAAGCTGGGAAGCGTTCAACGAGCAGCTCGAAGCGCAGTGCCTCAACAATCGTAAGCGGCGCTTGCGGCGGCACACCGAAACGATTGAGGAACGTTTCAAGCGTGACCGCCAAGCGTTGTTGCCCTTGCCGCCCACGCCCTATGACGCCTGCGACAAACGCACCACGCGGGTGACGTCGCTGTCATTGGTGCGCTATCGCGCCAACGACTACTCGGTGCCCACACGCTACGGACATCGCCAGGTGTTGCTGAAAGGCTACGTCGATGAAATCGTGATCTGTTGTGGCAGCGAAGAGATCGCGCGCCACCGGCGCAGTTACGAACGCGAAGAGTTGATCTTCGATCCGCTGCATTACCTAGCACTGCTGGAACGCAAGACCAACGCGCTCGATCAAGCGGCCCCGTTGGCGGGCTGGGAGCTGCCCGAACAGTTCCCGTGCTTGAGACGTTTGCTCGAGGCACGGTTGGGAAAGCCAGGCAAGCGCGAGTACGTGCGGGTATTGCGATGACTGGAGGACTTCCGATTCGAGCACGTTGCCGCGGCGGTGCGCCAAGCCTGCGAGTTGGGAGCGATTGGCTTGGATGCAGTCAGGCACTTAGTGCTGTGCCGCATCGAGCAACGGCCGCCGCGCTTGGACTTGACGAAGTATCCGCACCTGCCGGCAGCCCAGGTGGAGCAAACCTCCGCTGCGGACTATTTGGCACTGCCGGCACAAGGAGGGGGGTAATGGCGAGGTCGAAACTTCTGCTCGAAGCGCATTTGAAAGCGTTGCGGCTGCCAACCTTCCTGCGCGAGTACGACAAACTGGCGCGGCAATGCGCCGCCGAGAGCTTGGATTCGAGGAGCTTCCTGCAACAACTCTGCGAGCTGGAACTGCTCGACCGTGAACAGCGGGCCACCGAGCGCCGCAGCAAGGCCGCGAAGTTTCCCGTGACCAAGAGTCTGGACACTTTCGACTTCCCGTCCTTGCCGGCGTTGAACAAGAAGCTGGTGCTGGAACTGGCGCGCTGTGAGTTTATCGACCGCCGCGAAAACGTGCCGGCACTGGGTAATTCCGGCACGGGCAAAACGCACATCGGCTTGGCGTTGGGACTGGCGGCTTGTCAGCGCGGCTATCGAACACGCTTCACAACAGCGGCGGCACTGGTCAATGAGCTGCTCGAAGCCCGAGATGAACGGCGCTTGCTGCGATGTCAAAAGCAGTTGGCCAAGCAGGATCTGCTGATCGTCGATGAACTGGGCTACGTGCCGCTATCGAAGACCGGAGCGGAGTTATTGTTCGAAGTGTTTTCCCAGCGCTACGAACAGGGCTCGACGCTGGTCACCTCGAATCTGCCGTTTAACGAATGGACGGAGGTCTTCGGCTCCGAGCGGCTGACCGGCGCCCTGCTCGATCGCCTCACGCACCACGTTCATATTCTAGAGCTGAACGCCGAAAGCTTCCGTCTGATCCAGAGCAAGAAGAAGCGGGCTCACTCTTTGGGCTGACCCACCGGCCACTCGCCCGGTTTTCGTGGGACGGCCTCCACTACGCCTGGGCCGCCCTAAAGGGCGACCGCAGGCTCCGTTCCAGCCGTCCCACGAAAACCGCTACCCCTTCACCAACTGGTCTACTTTTGCTCCGCCGAAGTGGTCCAAATTTACTCCGCCCTTGACAAATAGAACCTCCGCAGCTAGCCTCCAACGGGAGACCGAGAGCATCTTGGCGCTCCAGAGGTATTGCCGAGGTACAGCTAAGGTCCCCAGGTGAGCGTTGATCCAAACGGGAAAGAAGACGGCAAAGGCGATCGAGAATATCTTCGCAGTGTCGCCGATGCCCAGCCAAACAATGACCAGTGGAATAATAGCCACGGGCGGCAGTGGCCGAAGCAGCTGAAGAATAGGTAGCAGGGCGCCGTTGATGAACCGATTGCGGCCAGTTAACATGCCCAGGCCCACACCCACTGCGCCGCCGATAGCAAATCCCGCCAACATCCGGCCATAGCTTGCCTGAAAGTCTCGCCACAGATCTCCCGTTCTGTACCACTCCACGAACGCGCTGAAAACGATTGAGGGTGCGGGGAACAGTCGGGGGTTAACCACCTCTGCTCTCGAAACAACTTCCCAGACGATCAGAGCTAGGAAGACGGGACAGACGCGCAGAAGCGCGGCCCTAACGGATGTCCATTGTGCCATCCCGTTGAATTAACTCTCGTGCTCCGGTTCGAGTGGGTACGACGAACAGATCACACGACTTCTCTAGTCCAATTGCACGGCTTGTGGATCGATGCTCGTCAAGAGGTCAGGGTAAAGGACGGCCTTGAAATCCGGCATGGGAGTGTCTTTGGGGAACGTTCCTTTGGCGATCGCCCACTCAGCCTGGGCCGTCGTGTAGTGGGTGAACAGATGGTTGATCGCCGGTTTGAAGACGAAGTTCGCCCAAACGTCATCCACAATCCCGCAGTCCAGCTTAGTGTACTTGATCAGAATCGCCTTCGACCGGTCGCGTCTTGTCCAATACAAGATGAGCCTGACGGGGATCCGTTGGGTGGTCAGGAACAGAGCAGCTGCGGGCGATGGGAGTCGCCGTGCAGCAAGCCGAATCGCTGAGTCTGGAGCAGATCGAGTGTTTTCTCGACGGGTGCCAATCCGTCGCCTTCGAGGGCGGCAATCGAAGCGACAAATATGCGCTCGTCGAAAGCGTCTTGAAGCGGCATCACTATGCCGACCAGAAGCGCTCCGTCAAGGGTCTCCTGCGGCGTTATCTCGCTAAGCTCACGGGCTTAAGCCGCGCGCAACTCACCCGCCTGATCGGACAGTTCTTGCACACGCGTTGCGTCCGTCCGAGGGCCTATCGGCGGCGCCGTTTTCCCAGCAAGTACACACGCGCCGACAGCGTCTTACTGGCGCACGTCGATCGAGTTCATCAGCGCCTCTCGGGGCCGGCCACCCGCCGCATTCTCCAACGCGAGTTCCAGATCTACGGCCGCAAAGAGTTTCGACGCCTGGCCGAATTGTCCGTGGGCCAGCTGTACAACTTGCGAAAAAGAGCCGTCTACCAACGTCACAGTTTGCATCTCGACAAGACCCGTCCCACGCCCGTGGCGATCGGCGAACGCCGCCAACCCGAGCCGCGAGGACGTCCGGGCTACCTGCGCATCGACACCGTGCACTCGCCCGAACAGGAAGGCGAAAAAGGCGCCTACAGCATCAATGTGGTCGACGAAGTGACGCAGTGGCAGGCCGTCGGCTGCGTCCAACGCATCAACGAAAACCACCTCATTCCCTTGCTGGAAGGCCTTTTGGAACAATTTCCATTTATCGTTCGCGGCTTTCACTCCGACAATGGCAGCGAATTCGTCAACCATCAAACCGCTAAACTGCTCGAGAAGTTGCGAATTGAATTTACGAAGTCTCGCGCGCGCCGTTCGAACGACAATGCCTTGGTCGAAACCAAGAACGGCGCGGTGGTGCGCAAGTGGATGGGCTACCAGTTTTTGCCCTCGGAAGCGACGCAGGCGATCGACACCTTCTACCGCCAGTGGCTCAACCCGTACTTGAATTTTCATCGCCCATGCGCTTTCGCCAGCGAGCGCCGAGACCGCCGCGGCAAGTTGCGCAAGGTGTACGCCGAGTGGAGCACGCCGTGGGAAAAGCTGCTCAGCCTGCCCGCCGAGCAGCGCGGCCTGCGCGCGGATCGCTCGCTCAAGAAGCTCCAAGCGCGAGCGGACACTTGTTCCGACACCGAGTTTGCCGAGCAACTCGACGCTCAGCGCAACGAACTGCAACGCGTCTGCAAAGACCTCGCGATCTGCTGGCGCACGCGCTAGACAACGCCCCGACCCGAGGCGTTGTCGGCTCCTCCGGCCCACGTCCGAAGACGGCCGTGGGGTCTCGCCTGGGATGGCTGCAAAGGGGGACTGGGGCTGCCGCCCCTTCCCCCTTATGCAATCCCCCTCACCCCGCCCTACGAAGCCACAAATAGCTGTAGCCGCCGACCTCAACTCACGCTATAATCCCCCTCAATCCGCAGCTGCTTCGCCTCTCTCCTGCAGGCTCATCTTTCAATTGGAAAAGAGGGGCGCCGTGAAGCGTTTGCGGTACTCGGCGGTACAATTCTCACAGCCAATGAGAGACTCGCGACGTAATTTTTTGGCCGCCTTTGGAGCAGCCTTGGGAGCTCAGTCCTGCGGCCAGATCGAAGCCCCCGAGCCGGTCGGCCAAGCCGCGCCGGCCAAAGCCGACGCCTATGCGCTAATCGGCGACCGCTATCACAACTCAGATTACATCCGGGCGGGCCTGAACAAAACGATCGCCGAGCCGCTCGGCATCTCGATCGACTTTTGCGACGAGACGAAGCGGCTTACCGCCGAGACGATCGAGGGCTACAAACTGCTGATCATTCTGCGAGACGGCATGATTTGGCCCGACGGCTATCCGAACGAGACGACGAACGCCGCCTGGGTCGTGACGGGCAAGCCGGAGCTGATCTCCGAGCCGCCGGTGCCGGAGAGCAAAGCGGAGCCGGCTTTCTGGATGAAGCGCGAGCAGGGCAAGGCGGTTCGCGCGTTCGTCGAGAACGGCGGCGCGGCGCTGTTTATGCATAACGTGACTCACGTCGGCCTCACCGACCCTGAATTCCGCGATGTGTTGGGAGCGGCCTACGCCGGGCATCCGCCGATCCGCACGTTCAAGGTTAGGGTCACCAACCCGAACCACCCAATAACCCAGGGCGTGAGCGACTTCATCGTCACCGACGAGCAGCACTACATGGAGTACGACAAGGATCCAGGGCACATCTTCTTGGAGACGGTCAACGAAGAAGGCCTCGAATACCGTGAGATGGGGCCGAAAGCCCCGGGGGGATGGGCGTACGACTACGGCGAGGGTAGGATCTGCTACATGTCGCCCGGTCACCTGCTCAAGGTGCTGTGGAATCCGGAATACGTGAAGTTGCAGCAGAACGCGGTTCGCTGGCTTTTAAGACAATCGGGTTGAGCTAGGTAGAGGAGGTTTCGGGGCGCTCGGCGGTACAATTTCAACGTCGCGATCGGAACCGCGATCAGCCACTACCAGATCACCGAGAAACTCGGCGAATGATCGGACGAGACGTCGACCGGAGGACTTTCCTGTCGGTCACGACCGCGGGTTCCGGGACCTACGTTTTTGGGACGGGCTGCGCCGGCCAGGCTTCGGAGTCCTGGCCGGAGATCGGTGATTTCGGGACGTTCGGATGGTAGACGAACGCCCCAATACCGCTCGACTACGGTCCGCTGCAATTCATTGCTGTAGTCCTCGCTGGTTGGCTCAATCAACGGCAACCGGGCATCATCGAGTGTCAGTGCGAGGGAATTCTCGCAGCGGGAGCTATTAGGTGACCCCTAAACAGGTGGGGATACTGGCTCTGACCGCCAGACGTAACAAGACGAAGGCTCTTACCATCACCCCTCTGGTCGATCGCCGATTCAAAGGGATACCTGTATGTGACTTCAACGGCTGCGGATCTCACTGCCATGTCTCGAGCAAGCGCGGAATCCAGATGGGCATTTGTGTCGCATCCGTATCTGAGATGACCAGCTTAGCAATATTAGCGAATGAGTCGATCCAATCTGAACCAGATGCCTGCGCCATCCGCAATTTGAATCGAGCACGACTTTAATTCAGGCTATACCGAACTGGTATGAGCGATCTTCGGGCTGCTTCGCTAGGCACCGTCGTGGCCAGTCGGTTGCGATGGAATTTCAGCGAGATCACGACTAATTGTCCAGCGACGGCGAAGGATCAATTTAGCCGCGTCCCATGGTCACTCGAATACGGTTTTGCGAACAACGGTCATGAATTGGCGTTTCGCCCTAACTAACTGCAAACAAAGAAACATGAGACCTCACCGTGGAAAGGTGTTGGTAAATCTCGATGTCATGCGTGGTCGCGAGGTCGACGGGATTTGGCGCTACTCGGACCAACGCTTCTCCCTAGATGGCAGCATAGTGCGCACAACACGCTGCCAGGCCTCGTGTGGCAGACTCAAAACAGCAAGCGCAGCAGAAACCGGAACGTCCGTCCGTCGTTGAGCGTGTTCGTGATCTGCCCGAAGCTCGGGGCGGTCAGCTCGTAGGTTGGTTCGGCGAATTGCGGGGTGTTGAAGAAGTTGATCGACTCGACGCGAAAGATCAGCGTTTGTTCGGAGCGAATGTGGAAGGTTCGCGCCAGCGCCACGTTGATGTTGCTGATGCCGTCGCGGCGGAAGGTGTTGCGGCCCAGGTTGCCGCGGTCCTCGTGGGGCGCGATGAAGGCGAATGCCGAGCGGGGCAGTTTGTGGGCGTCGCCGGGGTGGCCGAGAGTGACGCCCAGAAACGAAGGGTCGAGGATGTGAGGGCGGTCGCTGCGGCTGCCGTCCACGTTGCCGAAACCGGGTGCGTCGGATCCCGAGACGACCGTGAACGGGGTCCCGGTCTTCAGCAGCGCGATCGTCGACAGCTCCCAATTTCGAAAAACTTTCGACACGAAGCCGGCGCCTGATGCGAACTGCGGAAAGTCGTGCGAGATCCTCCATAGCGTGGCGTGGCTCTGATCGAACGCGCTGGGTCCCTTCAAGTCTTCGAAGAGCAACGATTCCGACTGATTTCGAACCGACCGGCTGACCCCCCTGGAACCCGTCGAGGTATAGTCCGCGCCGAGATCAATCGCCTTGCTGAACCAGTAGGAGCCGTCAATCGTGACGCCCTTCCAAGAGGGGATCACAAGACTCACGCGTGCGGCGTCGAAGTACCCGCGGGAGTTGTTGACGATGTGGCGGATGTCGATGAAGTCGGGGTTCGGGCGACGGTCGTCCACCGTTTTGCTGATCTGCGCGATCCCGGAAACGCGCACCGCGCGGTTGCCATAGATCCTCTGGAAAAGCTTGTGCGAGCGGCTTCCGACGTAGGCAAGTTGCAGCTTCCAGGCTGTCGCGAGAGAAGGTTCCCAGCTCAGATTGTATTGATGGGAATAGGGCGAAACCGTGTCGGGAGAGAACACCAAGATGGTGCTGCGGGCGTTGGGGTCCGGCGCGGCCGAAAGTCCCAGCAGCGCCTCGACCAGGTTCGGATCGTTATCGGAAAACTTAACGGCGCCGGGCGGGTTGAAGCGGACCTGCTCATAGGTGGATGGAATAATGTCGGCGTAGTGCGTCCCGTAGGCGCCGCGCAGCACTCCCAGCCGCCCCGGCATACGATACGCGAACCCGAACATCCCGGCGACGTTGTTGCAGTCGCAGCCGTAGGTGATGTCGTTGAGGTTGTTGACCTCGCTCGGTTCGGGCAGCGGCTGGTAACGCAGCCCGAAGTTCAGGGTCAGGTTGGCGTGCGCGTTCCACTGATCGCCGATGTATAACTGCACCAGGGAACTCCGAAATCCGCGGTAGGTCTCGCCGATAGCGCCGGAAAAGCGACCGGGGGTCCCCAGCCGCAGGTTCGTGATGGCGTCACGGCCGAACTGGCTTTGAAACGAGATGTAGCCGCGATGAGTGCTGACTTCTGATCCGTTTCGCTGGCGGCGGGCGAGCTCGAAACCGGCTGTCAAAGAGTGCCTAGCGCGTACGTGTCCCACACGGCCGGCATAACGGAAGAGATTCTGGGCGCGATCGAGCGGGACGGCTGAACCTGGTCCTATCTGTTCGAGAGCTCCCCCGATCCTGACACTGGGGCCAATACTGTTCGGCTCCTCCATGAGCAGCGTGCCTATGCGGTTGAAGCCGACGGAGAGGTCGGATACGGTCGAGGGGTTCCAGCTGCGGCTCCAAGTCAGGCTGGCGACGTGGGCTTTGGTGATCGTGTCGGGATTCTGGCCCGCCACGAGCTGGAAGGCATTCACGCGCTGCGATGTCAGGCTGTAGCGCGCCGTGATGCGGTCGTCGCCCGCGGTCTGGTCTAGGCGGGCGGCGATGTCGTCGGTGTCGACAATCTGAGGAGAGTTGGTGTTCAGGGCCCGTTCGTCGATGTCCGTGCGATTGGGAAACTCATCCGGATAGGCCAACAGGATGCTCTCGACGATCGCGCGCGTGGCCGGATCCGTCGCCAGCGCGGTTCTCTCGTCCGCCTTGGGAACGAGCACATTGCCGTTGACGTTGCCCCGAATCTTCTGTTGAGTGCCTTCGGTGAATAGGCGAGCGCCGCGCCACAGAGGGATTCCGATGTTGAATCCGTAGTGGTTTTCGCGAGCCGGTTGAACTTCGCCGACTTGGAAGAAAGAACGCGCCGTGAAGACACTATTGCCGTGCGTCTCGTAGAGCATCCCGTGGATCCGGGAAGAGCTCGATTGGCCGACGTGCAGCGGCGAGGTCGGACGAGTGCCGAACTCGGAGCCGAAGTAGTTTCGATCGGGCTCGAATTCGCTAACGATCGTCGCGGTCGTGCCCAGGCGGATGTTCAGCTCTTGGATGGCGTTGTTGTCGATGGGGTTGAATTGGACGTTCTCGTTGCGGCGGCTCTCGCCCGAGTCGATGTCGGTCACTCCCAGCAGGTTGAGCTCTTCGCGTCTTGCAGTGGATTCGTCGGGTTCGGCGGCCTCGGAGGCGGCAGCGGGCAGCAGCTCCTCATCGCCGCTTTGGTCGGCCGCGCGGACCGACAGCACCGCCATCGAAACGACGACTACGCTGACCGCTAGCCGAAATGAGCGCACCTTTCGAACCGAGTGTCAAACCAAGTCTACTCCTAGTCGCAGTAGCGGCACCCGACAACGAGCAGAGCAGAAAGGGCTTACGGTGCATTCTCCGGATTCGTGTCGGTAAAAAATCTGAGTGTTGTACCGCAGGCGACCGGACCGAAGGAGCCGCGCGCGCCGGGCAGATCTAGTACTTACTTGCAAAAGTAACGCATAGTATGATAAGCTGGGGCATGCCCAGGCCCGCGACCGCGATCACGTTGAGTTCGGAAGAAGAGCAGACGTTGCGCCACTGGGTACAGGCTCACAAGACGGAACGGCGCATGGTCGAGCGAGCTCGGATCGTGCTGTTGGCTGCCGCGGGCGCTGCCACCAGCGCCATCGCCCAGCAACTCAACACAGCGCCGTCGCGGGTGTCGAAGTGGCGCCTGCGCTTTGCCGAGCAGCGGCTGGCGGGCCTCCTCGACCGGCCCCGCGCGGGCAAGCCGGCGCGTTACGACGAGGCCACCTGCAAGCGCATTTTGACGATGCTCGATCAGCCCCCGCCGGAAGGTCACGCCACCTGGACGGGCACGCTGCTGGCCGCGGCGCTGGGCGACGTCAGTAATCATCAAGTCTGGCGGGTGCTCAAGCGGCAGGGCATCTCGCTGCGGCGGCGACGCAGTTGGTGTATCTCGACCGACCCGGAATTTGCTCGCAAGGCCGCCGATGTCGTCGGTCTATATCTCGACCCGCCCGAGAACGCCGTCGTGTTGGCGGTCGATGAGAAACCCAGTATTCAAGCACTTGAGCGGGCACAAGGTTGGCTGCGGCTACCCAACGGCAAGGCCTTGACCGGTTTCTCTCACGGCTACAAACGCCATGGCACAACAACGCTGTTCGCCGCCCTGCAGGTGGCCACCGGTTGGATTACCGCCGACCATTACCAGCGCCGCCGCCGGCGCGAGTTTCTCGACTTCATGAATCAGTTGACGGATCGCTACGACGGCTACGAAATCCACGTCATCTTGGACAATCTCAACACCCACAAACCCCGCCATGACCGCTGGCTGCAACGCCATAAGAACGTGCATTTTCACTACACGCCGACTTATAGCTCTTGGCTCAATCAGATCGAGATATGGTTCAGCATTCTCAGTCGCCGGGCGCTGCAAGGCGCCAGCTTCACATCGCCCCGGCAGGTACGCGACGCGATCGACAAATTTGTCCAGGCCTACAACCGCAACGCCACGCCGTTCCAGTGGACCAAGACCACCGTCACCCCTCGGGGTTTATCTCATACTTATCATAACTTACGCAAGTAAGTACTAGTCGCTTGCGGTACAACGATTTGAACGCAGCCCGCAACGAGCTTTGGCAGTCTATGCGTTTTGAATCCGACGTATGAGCGGAGGCAAGGGGACAACGAGAAGGCTTCGACGCACGGAGAACGGCAAGACAGGGCGGTTTCGAGTGCTGATGCGAGGGGCGAGGGCAAGAATTGGGCGCCGGAGAGGCGACTGAAACGAACCGAATCGTCGGTAAAAGCACGCCCAGTCGCACGGGGACGGCGCACGCCGAAACGAGAGAGCGGTTCGAGCTGGGATGCGTCGTAGCATCATGCGGCAACGCGATCTGGCGGAGCGCGAGCGAGCAATTGAGCGGCAGTGAAACGTTCGACGACGCGCAGGCGGCCGCCGCAACGCGGACAGCGCCGGCCGCTGCCGCGAGCGGGTTCGTGATCGGGAAGCGCGATCGTGCGGCAGGGATTGACGCGAGCGATGAGCCGACGGCACAACGGCAACAGCTTGCCGCGTTTTGAGTTGGTCAGAAAACCCCAGTAGCGAATGCGGTGGAAGCCCGAGGGCAGCACATGCAACAAGAAGCGGCGCAGGAACTCGTCGAGATCGAGCGTCAGCAGCCGTTGCTGGTTACCGTGAGCTGAATCGCGCCGGCGAAACGTGACTTGACCGTGTTCGAACGAGACCAGACGTTGGTTCGAGATCGCCACCCGGTGGATGTAGCGGCTCAAGTACTCCAGCGCCTTGCCCGCTCCTCCGAACGGCGGCCGCACTTCGACCACCCAGTTGGTGCGATACAAGCTCCGCACAAAGGCCTTGAAGTTGCGCTCTCGGTTGAGCGGCGCGAAGCGCCCATGGAAACGCAGCTCGCCCTTGGCGAAGGCTTTCTTGAGAGCGTCGACGAACTTGCCGCGAAAGACTTCCGCCAAGACCCGCTGGGGCAGGAAGAAGTTCTTGCGCGGCGCGTCGATCCAGCGGCTGCGGTCGAGCGCGCGGCCGCCGGCGGGAACGACAAGGTGGGTATGCGCGTGAGGTTGGAGGCGTTGATTCCAGGTGTGCAGAATCGAGAGGAAGCCGATCTCGGCGCCGAGCCGGCGAGGATCGCGAGCGACTGCGAGCAACGTCTGGGCGCTCGCTCTCATCAGCAGCGAGTAGAGCAGTTTTTTGTTCTGCAGGGCGAGCTGCGAGAGGACTCGCGGCAATGTGAAGACGACGTGCAGATAGCGCACAGGCAGCAGCTCTTTGCGGCAGTGTCTTGATGCAAGAAGAAGCGCAGCGCCGCCACGCGTTGCGCCACGCTGTTGGCGGCCAGCTTGCGGTCGCGAAACAGGTGTGCTTGATATTGGCGGATGTGCTCCGGCCTTAGCCTATCGGGCCGCCGCTTGAAATAGCGAGCCAACTCTTCGACTGTGCGGATGTAGGTGCGAACCGTGTTCGCGGAATAGTTGCGACGCTCGAACTCCTCGAGCATCTGTCGGCGTAGTTGTGTCATCGGACACCTCCTTGTTGGTGTCCACGACCTTACGCCCGACTAACCACCGTCTTCCCCGACTATGCACACGCGAAGCGTCTGCCGAAGGCTTCGTTCAAATCCCGTTCGCTTGAGGTTCCCACCACGGACATACGATCTTCGACATCGTCCCGCCTAGATCCTGATAAACGGCGAAGTCATCATTCAGGGCATTTGGGCCTCTGGATCAACCGATGCCGACAAGGGCGGATCTAGGAACGGCGGCTTCCTCAGACTCGCCTTCCAATGCGGCGCAACCGGTCAGATTCTCCGGCGTTCTGGCGGCTCGTGGCGTTGTTGCACGATTCAACATTGGGGCGAGTTGAGCCGCTTTCCCAGACCCTCGTTCACGGCGCCACGGCGTACGACTTCGGCCTGCCGAGTTCGGCCATCCGGTTGAGGGTGTGACACCCGATCATGGCCTCTCTCTTTTGCGTGTTGCTGTTCCTCGCCTGCAGGCCGCCCCCGAGCACTGACTTGTATCGGAAGAATCCGTTCTCTACTCGGGACGGCTGGCGGTAGCCCGACTCCTTCTGCCACTCTCGTCGTCCGACCTGACGAATCCTCTCAAGCGCCGCTTCTCGTTGTGCCCACGGGCCCTCCGTCGGACCCGCCGATACCGCCGAGCGACGCGGCGGGATCACAATCGCGACGTCCTGTGTTCCGGCCACGCCGACCCGCTCGTAGATCGACCGGTGGTCGTAGGCCCCGTCTGCGGTGAAGCGCCGGATGGGAACCTCGATTTGATCCAGCAGATCAGGGACGGTGGAGGCGTCGTCCCCGCTGCTCGTCGTGAGTTCGGCCGCCACAATGAACCCCTCGTCATCTACTCCGATGTGCAGCTTGCGCCAGTCCCGGCGTTTCTTCGATGCCTTGTACTTGTGCGCGTTCCATTCGCCCGAACCCAGGATCTTGAGCCCCGTGGAATCGACGATCAGGTGGATCGGGCCCTCGTGGGCTCGGGTTAGTGGCGCTACCTCAACGGATTGGTTTCGCCGCGAGAGTGTGGTGTGGTCCGGGCCCCTGAGGTCGAGGTCCATCAAGTTGAGCAGCGAGTCCAGGAACCCTTCAGTCTGGCGAAGCGGCAGGCCGAAGACGACCCGCAGTGTCAACGCGGTCAAGATCGCGATGTTCGAGTACCGCCGCTGGCCTCCGCGCAGACCGTTCTTCTCTGGTGTCCATGCGGAAATCGCCTCCTCGCTCAGCCAGATCGTGACGTCGCCGCGATTCCTGAGGCCACGCTCGTCCTCCCTCCAGTTCTGGACTTTGTACTTCGTCTTGTACTTGCGGTTAACTCGACTCGACTTCGCGGCGGCCATGACGTTGTCCCCTTGATCTCCATGATCGATCAGGACTCCGAGCCGGGGGTCCGTGGAGCTAAAGCCGATTCATGCACCAACGCCACGAAAAGGGACTGACGTATTGAGCGTAGTGCCGCACCAACCCGCCGGCAAAGTGTACGTGCTCCCGCACAACAACCATCATGGAGACTGCGAAATCCAACCGGCGCGGCGCACCGGCGCATGGGGCGGCGCCTCCGACATCTCCGGATCTAGATTTGACTACGGACGGGACGCTGTACCGAAGGAAAACCGGAATTGAAGGATCGTGCGATTTGCCACCTCAGCTAGACTGGACAAGGACCTCTGCCCCCGATGCAAGCGCAAGTAATTCTTCTGCTCGCGGCAAGTGCTTTCCAGCCTCAGATTCCGAGAATTTGGACGGCCGATGAGGTGTCGGAACTGGAACTTCCGCTAGCCTCCGCGAAGATTTCGACCCGACATATCTCTGAGGCGCAATACTATCGCATTCCGGAAAGGATCATCTATCGCACCTACCAGGGCTACCATCTTGACCGCGAGCCTGAAGGCTACTGGAAATGGTTGCACGAGCGTGAGCCGGAGTTGGCCTTTGATACCTCGAAATTTGAAACCCGCCAAGACTGGATTGCGGCTGGCGAGCTTGTCTTCAACGCGCCGACATCACTCGGACCAGTCTTTTTCGGCACCGATGACCTCCGTGATGCAGGCTTCTACAGGGACACAGGGATGCCGGTCTCCAGCGCCGGTACGATTCCGTTCGCGACCTGGGTCGTCCGCGAAAAAGGCAAGGTCGAACTCGGCTCGATGGGCTGCAACACCTGCCACACGCGCGTGCTCGCGGACGGCACGGTCTTGCCGGGCGCACAAGGCAATAACCCTGGAGATCGCCAGGGCGCGCGAACGCTAGAACGCGCGTCGCAGTTTGCTGGTACGGAGAAAATCCTGCAGCGCACCCGCAAGTTCGCATCGCAATTCGAGCTACCGTGGCTGAAACACGACCTGAACCGACAAGCGCGAACTATGTCGCTTGACGATCTAATCGCGGCAGGGAGAGCGATCCCGCCAGGTGTGACGGCACGCAGCTTTACCAGCATGTTCGTTCCGCCACAGATTCCCGACTTGATCGGGGTCGAAGAGCGACGCTTCCTCGATCACACCGGCCTGGTGAAACATAGAGGTCCTGCCGACTTGATGCGCTACTCATCACTGGTTCAAGACATGATGGGATATGTCAGCTACGGCGGTCTTGAGCCGATGCGTCGCGCGGCTCCCGGACGCAGCGCACGCTACAGTGACGAACAGCTTTACGCGCTGACGCTTTATCTATACTCGCTCGACCAGCCGCCGAATCCGAACCCATTCGACGAGACGGCGGCGCTGGGCAAGAAGCATTTCAATCGAGAGGGCTGCGGACGGTGTCACACCCCGCCACTCTACACCAACAATCGATTGGTCGCCGTCGACGGCTGGGAGCCTTCGGCCGGGGATCGAAAGCGCTTCGACGTTATGTCACAGCGCGTGGGAACCGATCCGCGGTACGCTCTCCAGACTAAGAAAGGGACTGGCTACTACAAAGTTCCGTCGCTTAAGGGAGTCTGGTACCGTGGCCCGTTCGAACACAACGGTTCCGTGGAGACTCTCGAGGACTGGTTCGATTCCGCACGCCTACGGGAGGACTACATCCCGACCGGCTTCAGGGGGCACGATGTTGGGACGCGGCCGGTCAAGGGCCACGAGTACGGGCTAGATCTGCCACCAGAGGAAAAAGCGGCTCTGATCGCATTCCTGCGAACCCTGTGACTCGAATCCCAAACGCGCCAATTCCGCCGTCTCTGGGTCTTGCGTAGTACCAATGGGCTCACGCAAGTGGTCGCCAGTATAGATTCGAGCCCCTCCGGCATTCTCCGAGAACCTGAAGATTCTCGCCACGGACACGGGATGCGCACACGACAGGTTGAGTCTCCAACGACGGGACGGGTAAGTAGCCCAGTGCTTAACTTCGTCAATCCAAATGGCTACGTAATCTTGGCGAACAAAAGGTATGCGACAGGTATGCGGAACACTGCGGGATGGGATCAGTACCGTGTATACTCGGGCCGTCTCCCGACCAAGAATAGAAATCCTGACTCAGCGGATTGGGGTTGGATCGAGGGGTCGAGAATATGAACGCCCTGCAGTACACGAACGAGCTGGTAAGGTTCCCGACCGTCAGCAATGTCTCCAATGCCGACATTTGCGACTATCTGAAGGGCGTCCTGATAGGGCTCGGTTTCACCACCGAACGGGTCGAATACAGGGACTCCGCGGGCGTCATCAAAGTGAACGTCATTGGCAAGAAGGGCAACGGAAGCGGGGGAATGGCATATTTCGCCCACACCGACGCCGTTCCTGCCGATCCCTGGCTTAGCAGCGAACATGGCCCCTTCGAGCCCACCGTCAGCGGTGGCAAACTGTACGCCCGCGGGAGTTGTGACATGAAGGGCTCGATCGGCTCGATGCTGGCAGCCACCGAGCAGGCCGCGGGCTCCGAGCTGAGAGAACCACTCTATATCGCACTCACAGCGGATGAGGAGATCGGCTACTGCGGTGCGGAACAGGTAGCCCGACGATCGAAGTTCTTCCGAGAGATGGTCCAAGGCGATTCGAACGGGATCGTCGGAGAGCCAACCATGCTCAACGTCGTTCACGCTCACAAGGGCACCTATGGATTCAGGGCGACCGCACACGGCAGAGCTGCACATTCCAGCACCAACGAAGGAATCAACGCCAACCTCGCCATGATCCCCTTTCTCAGCGAGATGAAAACGATTCACGACGAGACCCTAGAGGATCCTGACTGGCAGCATCCGGCCTTCGACCCACCGGGGATCAGCTGGAATATCGGGATCAACGACCACACCAAGGTCTTGAACATGACGGCCGCCCAGAGCATCTGCACGGTATACTTTCGTCCTGCGCCCGGTCACGATGCGGAAGCCTTGATCGAGCGGTCGAGGAAGGCCGCCGCCCAGTGTGGCGTTGATTTCGAAGTGCTCTGGGCGGGCAAACCCTTATATGTGTGTTTTTGGCAACTTCACTTGGCCCACTTCGGCGGTTTATTTTGGCCCCCCTGTAAACGGGCCTCTAAGTCATTGATTCCAGGTCACCTCCTTTCGTTTTTGGGGACGTGGTCCGGAGCGGAGCCCGAAGGGCGAAGCGCAGGACGATGTCCCCAAAAACGAGCGCCCTCCTTGCTACCGCCCTCGCTTCTTCTTCGCCAGCGTCCTACGAAAGCGGTAGGACTCCTCGCCCGTCTCGATGATGTGAGCGCGGTCGGTAATGCGATCCAACAGCGCCTTACATAGCCGAGCGTTCGGAATCACCTTTGTCCACTCGGAGAACGGCAGGTTGGTCGTCAGCATTAGAGCCGCCTTTTCCGCGCGATCAGCGATGACTTGGAACAAGAACTCTGCTCCCACCTCCGCCAGCGGCACGTAACCCACTTCGTCGATCGCGATCAGCTCGTAGCGCGACCAGCGTGCGAGCACTCGACTCAGCTGCATTTGCTGCTTGGCTTCGACGAGTTCGTTGACCAGCGCCGACGCCGTGGTGAAGCGCACCCGCCGTTTCTGCAGGCAGGCCGCCACGCACAGGCCCGTCATCAGGTGGGTCTTGCCCGTGCCGCAATCGCCGAGAAACAGGATCGGTTCCGAACTCTCGATGTAGCCGCCTTCGGCCAACTCGGTTAGCTGCGGGGCCGAGACCGCCTTCGTCTCGGAGAAGTCGAACTCCTCGAGCGTCTTCATGCGAGGCAGCCGCGCTTCGCGTAAGCGACGATCCACCGTACGTCGCTCGCGCTCTTCCAACTCCGCGCTTAGCAGCGCTTCGAGATAGCCGACCGGCGTTTGTCTCTCGCGTATGGCTTGTTTGGCCAACGTCTCGAATTGCGCGCCCACCGTCGGCAGCCGCAGCAGCTTGCACTGTTGTTGGATGGCCTGCACCGCCAGGCTTTCGTTGGGGGCGCTGGATTTGCGGGCGCTCATTGCACCGCCTCCGCCGCCAGCAACTGATCGTAGTTCGTCAGCGTCGGCAAGGGCCGCTCAAAGCGTTCCAGCTCCGGCGCCACCAGCGGCGGCTGAGCTAGCCGTTCGAGGCACTGCGAGGTCAGCAAGTAACGCACCGCCGCCTGATCGCAGCAGCCGCACTCGAGCGCTTTCTCGATCGCCTCGCTCAGCTTGTCCCAACCGTGGCGTTTGCCCTCTTGCAACAGCTCGATCATCTGTTGCGTCCCCGCTTGCTTGTCATGGCGCTGGATCAACTTCGCCCATAACGTGTCGTAGCTCGCCGGCCAACGCCCGGCTTGGCGCCATTGTTCCAGCGGCG
This sequence comes from Bryobacterales bacterium, assembly GCA_965205595.1. GTDB lineage: Bacteria > Acidobacteriota > Terriglobia > Bryobacterales > UBA6623 > CATQHP01. The sequence continues at coordinate 42,840 of CBDBHI010000025.1, forward strand.
TCGAGCCCGCCAGCGCTCCCGGCTTGTGGGCCAATACGTCGAGGTAATGCTCCAAATTAAAGATCTTCTGCTGCCGAGAGTAGCTGCGCTCATGTCGCGCGATGCGACGACCTTCGTGCCAGACCTCGACCGACTCGGCGTAGATCTTCGCCTGCGCCCTGGTTCCCGGACGCAGCGGCGTCGAGTAGAAGTTCGTGCGCACCTTGACGCAGCCTGTCGCGTCAACCTTCGGGAAGCTCGACACTTCGATCTCAAAGCCTTCCGCCGCCAACCCCAACAGCCGCTCGCGTTCGATCAGCATTCCCTCGCCGACCGTTTGCGCCCGTCCGGCGACCGTGCGCGCTTCGTCTTCGCGGCAGCCTTCGAGCAGCTTGCTGTTGAGCTCGTCCAGCGTCTTGGCTTCAGGCAGCGGCACCCAGTGGTTGCGGCGGTAACGTCTCACCTCGCCTTCCACGCCCCCTTTCTCGTTGCCTTTCCCCGGCGTGCAGAACTCGGAGGCGAAGCGCCAATGCGAACGAAAAGCCACGAAGCGCGCCGTCTCCTCGCGTCGCGCGCCGCGCAGAATCCGCTTCACCGCCGAAGAGAGATTATCGTACCTCAATGTCCGAAACACCCCGCCAAAGTAGGCCAAGGCCAGCTCGTGCGCTTCCAGAAACGCCTGCTGCGTCGCGCGCCGATAGGCGCGATGAAAGGCCGCGCCGCTCGCCATCGAGCGCATCGTGAACACTTGCAGCTTCACGCGCTCGCCGTCCATCTCGGCCCACGACTCGTACCAGTCCACCTGCGCTTCTTGGCCCCAGTCGTAGCTTTGCGGCACGAACGTCTCGCGCTTCTCCAATCCCAACTCGCGCTTGCGCTCTTGAACGTACTGCCGCACCGTGCGCTCGGCCACTTCGCAACTGGTTTCCTCCCGTATCCGGTTCCAGATACGGTGCGCCGTGTGACGCTGCTTACGCGGCGCCTTGCGGTCCTCTTTGAGAATGCGGTCGATGAACCCCACCGCCGGCGCCAGCTTGGCGCGCCGTCGCGCCGGCTTCTTGCGCGGCGGCGGCAGCGCGCTGGCTACCGCCTCGCGCACCATCCGCCGGTGCACGCCCAGCTTGCGCGCCACCCCCTTGATCGTCCCCACGCCGAATTCGTACTCGCGTCGAATCTCTTCGAATAGTTCCACTTTGCTCCTCCAGTCCAATTCGTTCCTCCGTTGCGGGCGATTCCCGCAAACAGAGTATCCGTTGATTGTTCTAGGGGGGCCAAATCAGGGCGCCGAAAGGGGCCAATTCAGAATGCCAAACTCATATGTGGATCCGGAATCGAACTTCGTTCGTGAGGTCCTGGCGTTGTCTCGAAGGGAAAAGGTTCAAACCGTCTGCTACGGAACTGACGGGGCCGTGCTGACGGACATGAAAAAGTTGCTGGTATTGGGCCCCGGAGACATCGCTCAGGCGCACACGGAAGACGAGTGGATTCTCTTGGATCAGCTCGAGAAAGGGACACAACTCTATGCCAGCTTGATTCGTCACTGGTGCGTTTGAAGGATCTCCTGGATGTACCTTCGGTTGGGCAGAGCCACAACTCAGAAGAATAGCGATCTCAGGTAGTCCGCCAATTCTAGTTCTAGGGCGTCGGCCCCATCGCCGACCCCAGCGAGGCTTTTTGTGATGCAGGCAACGAAACCCACACTCCTATCGCGCGATCTCAAGCACCTGATCCACCCCTTGCATAGCCCTGTGGCTCATCAGGAGGGCCACGTTTGGGTAAGTGGTGAAGGCGCTCTCTTGGTTGATGCTGATGGCCGTCAGTACCTCGATGGTCTTTCTGGGTTGTGGAACGTAGTGCTGGGCCACGGCCGCCAAGAACTAGCTCAGGCCTCCAAGCAGCAGATGGAAGATCTAGCCTACTGCTCGGGATACGCGGGCAGCTCGAACCCTCGAGCCATCGAACTGGCCGAGAAGCTTTCCTCGTTGACCTATCCCACGATCACGCGTTTTTTCTTCACGTCCGGCGGCGGGGAGGCGAGCGAGACTAGCTTCAAATTGGCGCGTTCCTACTGGAAGTTGAGCGGGTACCCCAACAAAACTAAAATCATCTCTCGCCAGTGGGGCTACCACGGGGTCACCCTCGCGGCGATGAGCGCGACAGGCATTTCCAGCTATTGGCCGCAGTTCGAGCCTCGCGTGCCCGGCTTCCTGCAGATACCTTATCGCTACGAACCGCCCGCCGGAGTAAGCCCAGGGGTCGCCGCAGCCAACGAATTGGAACAGGCAATTTTGAGGGAAGGCGCAGAAACGGTCGCTATGTTTCTGGCAGAGCCGATCCAGGGTGCAGGCGGCGTCATCGTTCCTCAGGACGACTATTTCCCCCGTATCAGAGAGATCTGCAACCAGTACGACGTCTTGTTGGTGGCCGACGAGGTGATCACTGGATTTGGACGGACGGGAAAGTGGTTTGCGCTCGAGCATTGGGGAGTGGAACCCGATATGGTGCAGTTCGCCAAAGCGATCACGTCCGGCTACTTTCCACTTGGCGGAGTCGGAGTGACCGAGCGGATTGCCGAGGCGCTCGATCACAGCGAGTCGCCCTGGATGCACGCGTACACCTATAGCGCCCACCCGGTCGGCTGCGCCGTGGCCCTGAGCAATCTGCGCATTCTCGAAGAAGAGGGCCTGCCAGCCCAAGCGGCCGAAAAGGGAGCCCACATGCTAGCCGGATTGAGGGCGGCGCTGGCCAGCCATCCCCATGTCGGGGATATTCGGGGTAAGGGCCTCATGTGTGCGGTGGAGTTTGTAAAAGACAAGTCAACCAAGGCCGAATTCGAACCCGGAGAAAATGTAGGCGCTAAGCTCAACAGCGAAACCCAGAAACGGGGCCTGTTCAGCCGCCTGAGAGGGGACGTCTTCTGTCTCGCCCCGCCCTTTGTCACCACCCGCGAGCAACTCGACAGTATTGTCGAGATTCTGGCGGATTCGACTGAAGTGGTACTGGGCTAGGCGTTGATCAAAATGCCTCGCGCCAATTCAAGTGCGTAAGGACCACTAGCACCAACAGCCCGGCCGATCGGTGCTTCCGTCATCGAGTGTTGCCTAGAAGAGCTTAAGTGCCTATCATGCAGCCACTTACAGCCGATTTTGGCGTTGACAGCTTTCGGCATTGCTAAGATTGGGCGTAAGTGCTGTCGTCAGAAGGAGATACGGGCGAGACAGCAATAGTCAATGACGGAAGCACCGAAATTCGATCCTTGCGTTGGGACACTTCGACGATCCGTCTACCAGCCCCCTCACCATTCCCTCCGTGTTGACACAACCGACCCCGGCCGGACCTCCCGGCTTTCTCAAGCCCTACGAAACAAAGCTGGATGCTCCCGACAACTACCAGAACCCGTCGGTGGAGTTGACCGCGAACCCGAATGAGCCGCTCAACACGGCCATCGGCTTGATTAAGCCGAACAATTGGATTCACTGGAATGTCTCGACCGGGAATCAGGGGCAGAGCATCAACATCCCGTTCGAGAAGCGCGCCTCTAACGTGACTGCGTACTCGGCCGACTACTGGCTCCTGTCGACCGACGGAGGGGCTTCCTACAAGTATCTGGCGTATAGCCAGAATATTTCGATGCAGTTCAACATCGGCGACGTGCACTACACGTTCCCTCACGTAACCACGAACGTTGTGACGAAGGAATAACAATACTTCCGTCATTGACTGTTGCTATCTTGCCCGTATCTTCTTCTGAAAAAAGCACCTACACCCAGTTTTCGCTATGGCGGAAGTTGTCAACCGGAAAATCGGCTGTAAGTGCTTGCATGATGGACACTTAAGCTCTTCTTGCCAACACTAGATGACGGAAGCACCCCCCTTCAGGCTCATCTTGTATTGGACAAGACGCCCCGACGCGAGACTCCACTCGATGTGATAGATTGACCCGACGGATTGTCACCAGTCACTTCGATGCACGCAGAGCCACGGTGACCAATGAATCAAGGAGGGATGTCATGACCGGAATCAAGTTTGCCGGCGCACCAGCGCAGAGTGATGCCGACATCGTCATCGTCGGAGCGGGGATATCGGGCCTGTATTGCGCCTACCGGCTCCTACAACAGGACTCTGCGCGGCGGATCACGATCGTCGAACGGTTGAACCGCACCGGTGGCCGGCTGGACACAGACCTCATCGAGGTCAAGCCCGGTGAGATCGTCCGCGAAGAAGAGGGCGGCATGCGCTTCCTGTACAGCATGACCGAGTTGATGCAGCTCACAAATGAATTGGCGCTCTGTAACTAGATAGTCCCCTTCCCTATGTCGAGTAGCGTTGGCGAGCCGCCGGCGAACACAAACCGCTTCTCTCTCCGCGGCCGCAACTTCACCGCTGCGCAGGCCGAAGCGGGCAACAACGTGATCTGGGGCGAGATCTATGACCTCGAGGAGGACGAGAAGGGGAAGAGCCCGACCGCGATCGTCAAGGCGGCGTACAAAGCTGTGCTCGACGAGAACGGGTGGCCGCCGCCGCCCCAGCAGACCCCCGAATTCTGGACCAAGTTTCGTGAGACAGCCACCTGGAGAGGGGTCACGGTCAACGAATGGCAGATGTGGGGGCTGCTCCGCGACATGGGCCGCTCCGAGGAGTGCATCGCAATGCTGTCGGAGTCGATCGGCTTCGCCGGCCCGTTCAAGGCGCCGATCAACGCCGGCGACGCGTTCCAGATCCTCGCCGACTTCCCGAAGGATCCGCAGTACCACACGTTCAAGTACGGCTTCAGCACGCTGCCGAACGCGGTTCAGAGCACGTTTCCCGACAACGTCCAGATCCTCCTCGGCACCAACGTCGACAGCATCGAACGTAACGGCGACGGGTTTGTGCTGACGCTGACCGAGGCGCCGGAAGGCCAGAACTCGAACCCGCACGTCCCCCGGGGCGAGACGAAGACGATCACGACCGGCGAGCTGATTCTCGCGGTCGCGACCAACGGGATGGAACGCCTGTTCATCACGTCGCCCGCTCTCAACGAGGACCCCGAAGCCCAGAAGTTGTGGGACAACATCCACTCGGCGCGGGGGATGAAGTTGATGAAAATCAACCTCTACTTCGAGGCGCCGTGGTGGGAGAACGGCAAGATCCAACCGCCGGTGCAGTTCGGACCGAACTTCTCCAGTCTCCCGATCAACGCCGTCTATCCGTTCTACTCGCTGGAGGAGGGGTACGCGAAAGACGATATGGTGCTGACCGCCGAGGAGAAGATTCCGAACGAATCCGCCGCGCTCACGATCTACTGCGACTTCAACAGCACCAACTTCTGGGCCGGGCTGCAGAACGTCGGCGACCTCTTCGACTCGCCGCTCGAGAGGAAGCAGACCGAAAAGGTCCCTCAGACCTTGTATGCCGCGTCAAAACATGTCGTGGCGGAGGCCAAGAAACAGCTCTGTCAGCTGTTCGCGTACGACGAGGTGCCCGAGCCGGTGCTGACCAGCTACCGACTGTGGGACGGCGACGACGACTTCGAGTACGCGTACCACCAGTGGCGGCTCGGTGTCGTCGACAGCGAGGTTCGCAAGTACCTGTCGCATCCGATCAACGGCGTCTACTTCTGCAACGAGGCGATCTCGGACATGCAGGGATGGGTCAACGGAGCGATCCGCTCATCGAACGCGGCGCTTGCCCACTTCGGCGTCTGCCCGATGGACAACGATCCCTGCACGGGTCCTCCTGCGGTCTCCGACGCCGTTGCCGAGCCACGTGTCTCAGGACCGTGGGGTTAGCCATGTTCCTCAAACATGCCCAGGGCCACCACGACCGTGAGTTCCGCACGCAGGAGCCGGTCGACGCAACGATCGGTATCGCCACGGCGAGCCACGAGACGGTGGCGACATACCTCAACAAGCGATTGAGGCAGATCGGTGTCGATCAGGTCTTCTGCACCACTCGGCGACTACGTCGCCGAGTGGTGCGAGACACTCGACGATCCGAACCAGAATGCGGGTCTGATCCGCGTCCATCCCAACAACGAGATCACCGCGACCTATGCCGCCGACGGGTACGGCCGCGTGGCCAACAACCGCGTTGGGTGCGTCGCGTTCACGTATGGGGTCGGTGCGCTCAACTGCGCCCAGGCCGTCGCCGGCTCCTACGTCGAACAGGTGCCGCTCGTCGTCATCAACGGAAGCCCGTCGATCGCCCAGTTCAACTCCGAACGAGATCAGGGCGTGTTGTACCTGTGGTTCGCCAAAACTACGTAGCCGTTTAAATTGAAGGACTTGCGCCCAAGGACACTTGACCGTAGTGATTACGAAACTTGGTGGCGTAACATGTTACGTGTCGAACGAAGCGTCTCACTTGATGGCCTTCCAGACCGTTCCAGCCTGGACCGCAACCCCATGCAAGAGAGGGACTTAGGATTCGATTGAGTTTTGGAACCTTACGCCAGTGGCACCTCGTGCCGCTGTGCCTCGCCAAAATTACGTAACCGTTCAGATTGAAGAGCTTGCGCCCCTGCTCCTGGAGCCGCCAAGTCCGCCGTTCGCCACTCTGGCAACAGTGATTTCCCTGGTTTCCTCGCTATTTCGACTGATCAACCTTCCTCTCCCAATCGGCTGCGGCCTCGCTCTTGAGAATTTCCTGCTGTTCCAAGAACTCGGGCTCGGGCTTCAGTTCGGTCCGCCCAGCGGCCACACCCGTCTTCAGTCCTGCAGCCATCGACTCGCCACCGGAGAAAGCCCCATCCGTGGACCATCTGGTCTTAGTGCAGACACTCGGGCCGGTGGTCGAGCGCATCTAAACCCTTGAATTCAAAGTGATAGGCGATGCTGCCGACCGGCTGCCGGGTCAAGCTAGTCGATTCTGTAGCTGCTCAAAGCCTCAAGAATCCACAAGGATCAATAACTTGATAGCGTTTCCGATCCCTTAGTCATTGAATCTAAGAAGGTTGCAAATGTGATGTTCATCACCAACCGTCTGGTCCGTAGCCAGATTCCGGCAAGTCACGCAAGTCGCCTGTTTTCAAGTATTTGATTCTGAGTCACTTATGCCCAATGTAGTAGAAGCATGTTGAAGTCTGTTGTTTTAGGGTGCTTCTGCCAGCTACAAAATCGTCCTCACCCGGTCGGTCGCCCGTCGCCACGTGACCTGCTTCTGGCTTGCGAACCCTCGATGGCCGGTCAGCGGATTCCACCGGTGATATGCCGCAAATCAGCGCACTCCTTGCGTCAGCTCGGCCTTCCTTTCCGTTCTCGGTCGCCGTCACCAGTCTGTTCGAAGATCTTGTGTCGCTAAACTAGGGCCGTGATGACGAGCAGTCCCGCCCATTTGAGACAGGTGTTGACGCGAGCGGCTCAAGCAACGCTGACCTTCACAGTCTTGGCCGGCTGCTCTTCGGCTCCGCCGGAGCCTGACGCTGAGCGATCGCCCAACGTGGTCATTCTCTTCGCTGACGACCTTGGCTACGGCAGCGTGTCGTGGACGGGCGGCGACATCCCCACGCCGAATATCGACTCGATTGTCGACAACGGAGTCGGGTTCACTTCCGGATACATGACCGCGCCGGTCTGCAATCCGTCTCGTCATGGGCTGATGACGGGACGCTACCAGCAGCGCTGGGGCAAGGAGATGAACTCCCAGACGGTTCCGCCGATTGGTTCGCCAACAAGTGGCAGCCTGCCGCGGGCGGAGACGACGATGGCGACCGCGCTGAAGCGACTCGGCTACGCGACCGGAGCCGTTGGCAAATGGCAGCTTGGGATGGCCGACGGCTTTCATCCCCTCGACCGCGGCTTCGACTCCTTCTTCGGCATGGCATCCGGACACCGCTATGTCGAGCCCGACTGGCCGAAGATTCGATTCGCGCCGGGACACGAGCAAGCTTCGCAGGCTTGCGACGGCCCGCGAAAGCTGTTTGAGAACGGCGGAGCGAAACTAGACCATAGAGCGGCGAATCGAAGCTGCTTTTGGGCGGAGTAAAAGTAGACCGTCCGAGTGGTCCAGCGAACATTCCTGTGGTGTTTGTGGGACACGAGAGGGATGTATCGCGTGGAGCTATACGCTCAAGTACGGCGCAGTGTCTTTGTCGAAGGGCTCAGTGAGCGCGAGGCCGCCAAACGGTTTGGCCTGGCGCGAGGGACGGTGCGCAAGATGTTGCGCTACGCCACTCCGCCGGGCTATCGGCGGCGCCAACCAGCGCAGAGGCCGAAGCTGGATCCCTTCACCGGAATCGTCGATCAGATCCTCAGCGACGATCAGGAACGTCCGAAGAAACAACGCCACACCGCAAAACGCATCTTCGACCGCTTGCGCGACGAGTACGATTTCACCGGCGGTTACACGATCGTCAAGGACTATGTTCGCGACAAGAAGCTCGGCGGGCAAGAGATGTTCGTGCCGCTGGTGCATCCGGCGGGCGATGCCCAGGCCGACTGCGGTGAAGCTCTGGTGTTCATTGACGGCGTACAGCGCAAGGCGCACTACTTGGTGGTCGATCTGCCGCCTAGCGATGACGCTTTCGTAAAAGCTTTCCCGGCCGCGACGACGGAAGCGTTTTGCGAGGGGCACAACGCAGCGTTTCGGTACTTCGGCGGCGTGCCACGCAGCATCCTCTACGACAACACGACCTTGGCGCTGGCGAGGATTCTGGGCGACGGCAGGCGCAAGCGGACCAGGGTGTTCAGTGAACTGCAGTCGCACTATTTATTCTCCGATCGTTTCGGGCGTCCGGGCAAAGGCAACGACAAGGGAAAGGTGGAAGGACTGGTCGGTTATGCCCGGCGGAACTTCATGGTGCCGGCGCCAAGGTTTCCAAGCTGGGAAGCGTTCAACGAGCAGCTCGAAGCGCAGTGCCTCAACAATCGTAAGCGGCGCTTGCGGCGGCACACCGAAACGATTGAGGAACGTTTCAAGCGTGACCGCCAAGCGTTGTTGCCCTTGCCGCCCACGCCCTATGACGCCTGCGACAAACGCACCACGCGGGTGACGTCGCTGTCATTGGTGCGCTATCGCGCCAACGACTACTCGGTGCCCACACGCTACGGACATCGCCAGGTGTTGCTGAAAGGCTACGTCGATGAAATCGTGATCTGTTGTGGCAGCGAAGAGATCGCGCGCCACCGGCGCAGTTACGAACGCGAAGAGTTGATCTTCGATCCGCTGCATTACCTAGCACTGCTGGAACGCAAGACCAACGCGCTCGATCAAGCGGCCCCGTTGGCGGGCTGGGAGCTGCCCGAACAGTTCCCGTGCTTGAGACGTTTGCTCGAGGCACGGTTGGGAAAGCCAGGCAAGCGCGAGTACGTGCAGGTATTGCGATGACTGGAGGACTTCCGATTCGAGCACGTTGCCGCGGCGGTGCGCCAAGCCTGCGAGTTGGGAGCGATTGGCTTGGATGCAGTCAGGCACTTAGTGCTGTGCCGCATCGAGCAACGGCCGCCGCGCTTGGACTTGACGAAGTATCCGCACCTGCCGGCAGCCCAGGTGGAGCAAACCTCCGCTGCGGACTATTTGGCACTGCCGGCACAAGGAGGGGGGTAATGGCGAGGTCGAAACTTCTGCTCGAAGCGCATTTGAAAGCGTTGCGGCTGCCAACCTTCCTGCGCGAGTACGACAAACTGGCGCGGCAATGCGCCGCCGAGAGCTTGGATTCGAGGAGCTTCCTGCAACAACTCTGCGAGCTGGAACTGCTCGACCGTGAACAGCGGGCCACCGAGCGCCGCAGCAAGGCCGCGAAGTTTCCCGTGACCAAGAGTCTGGACACTTTCGACTTCCCGTCCTTGCCGGCGTTGAACAAGAAGCTGGTGCTGGAACTGGCGCGCTGTGAGTTTATCGACCGCCGCGAAAACGTGCCGGCACTGGGTAATTCCGGCACGGGCAAAACGCACATCGGCTTGGCGTTGGGACTGGCGGCTTGTCAGCGCGGCTATCGAACACGCTTCACAACAGCGGCGGCACTGGTCAATGAGCTGCTCGAAGCCCGAGATGAACGGCGCTTGCTGCGATGTCAAAAGCAGTTGGCCAAGCAGGATCTGCTGATCGTCGATGAACTGGGCTACGTGCCGCTATCGAAGACCGGAGCGGAGTTATTGTTCGAAGTGTTTTCCCAGCGCTACGAACAGGGCTCGACGCTGGTCACCTCGAATCTGCCGTTTAACGAATGGACCGAGGTCTTCGGCTCCGAGCGGCTGACCGGCGCCCTGCTCGATCGCCTCACGCACCACGTTCATATTCTAGAGATGAACGGCGAAAGCTTCCGTCTGATCCAGGGCAAGAAGAAGCGGGCTCACTCTTTGGGCTGACCCACCGGCCACTCGCCCGGTTTTCGTGGGACGGCCTCCACTACGCCTGGGCCGCCCTAAAGGGCGACCGCAGGCTCCGTTCCAGCCGTCCCACGAAAACCGCTACCCCTTCACCAACTGGTCTACTTTTGCTCCGCCGAAGTGGTCCAAATTTACTCCGCCCTTGACACGTGTCGCCTTAGTCGCGCCGTCGCTGTTCACCTTTGAATTCGGCGGCGGCCGAGTCGTCGGACTCAACGTAAAGGTCAACGAATCCGACGGGGTCGTCAATGGCTCGATCGCCCAACCCGAAGGTGCATTCCCAGGGGTGGCTTCCCACCCCGCCCCGCTCGGCGGCGTCGTGACGCTATTCGCCAACGCCCTCGGGCCGGTCGAGCCCGTCGCGATCAGCGGCCAAGACAGCATCGATGCGCTGCGCACCGTCACCACTCCGGTGCGTGTCTTCGTCGGTGACGCCGAAGCCCAAGTGCTCTTCGCTGGGCTCGCCCCACAGTTCGTCGGCCTGTATCAGATCAACATCAGCATTCCGCTGGGAGCAGTGCCGGGCGATGCGGTACCGATCCGCATTGAGCAAGGCGGCGTCGTGAGCCGAATCGATGTGACCGTCGCAATTCGACAATAGGGAACGGGAGCAATTTTATAAATGGCGTAGACCGATAGCAACATTGGCCGTCCCAACCGGAACGAGGACGAGCTGTGGCGTTGTTGCACGATTCAATCCCGGCGCGAGTTGGACTGCCTCCCCAGCCCGTCGTTCACGACATCACAGCGTAGGATGTCGGCTTGCCAAGCTCGGTCATCCGGTTGAGGATGTGACATCCGATCATGGCCTCTCTCCCTTGCGCGTCGCTGTTCCTTGCCTTCAGGCTTCCTCCGAGCACTGACTTTGTATCGAAAGAACCCGTTCTCGACCCGCGCTTGCTGTCGGTAGCCCGACTCCTTCTGCCACTGTCGTCGTCCCACCACGCGAATCCTTTCCAGAGCCTCTTCCCGCTGCGACCATGGACCTTCCGTGGGCCCCGTTGACACCGCCGAGCGACGCGGCGGGATCACAATCGCGACGTCCTCTATTCCGGCCGCGCCAACCCGCTCGTAGATCGACCTGTGGTCGTAGGCCCCGTCCGCGGTGAAGCGCCGGATGGGAACCTCAATTTGATCCAGCAGATCAGGGATGGTGGAGGCGTCGTCCCCGCTGCTCGTCGTGAGTTCGGCCGCCACAATGAACCCCTCGTCATCCACTCCGATGTGCAGCTTCCGCCAGTCCCGGCGGTTCTTCGATGCCCTGTACTTGTGCGCGTTCCATTTGCCCGAACCCAGGATCTTGAGGCCCGTGGAATCCACGATCAGGTGGATCGGACCGTCGTGGGCTCGGGTTAGTGGCGCTACCTTAACGGATTGGTTCCGGCGTGAGAGTGTGGTGTGGTCCGGGTGTCCCTATCGAATATTTCGTCCACGTTGAAAACATGGGACTTGTGAATCTGAGCTGGTAGCCTCGAAGGTCCATGCGCAGCGCTGTGATTTCCTTGCTGATCGGACTTTCGGCGAGGCATTGTCAAGTTAATGAGGCTGAGGCGAGTTCTTGGCAGTACAACTCGAGAAAACCAGATCAAATCACATCAATCGTCCGGACTACGGTGTGAGACAGCATCCTCGTCGATCCAGTCCGCTTCCTCCCACGTCATGCCTTTTCTCCCAGGTACCTTTCGAGTAGGGCCGGCTTTGTGGTGTGGGCACGAAAGAGGCCCGTAGCAGAATGTCTCCTCGCGGTACCTTTTCTGGCTCGGGTTCCAGTGGTCGATGATCATCTCCACTGGCATCTTGCAGCCCCATATGCAGGTCGAGCACTTCGTCTTGTACACCCGGGCATGCAGCCGCTGATGGCCCCGTTCCCGATACACCGTCAACTTTGGCGGAATCCCGAGCCAGGGTGGGGATTCAGGCGGTTGATCCAGGCGCGGGCTGCGCTTCCGCACTTGAAGCTTGCTCACTTTGTAGAGTTCAGCCGTCTCCATGCGGGAATCAGCAACTAAGACGCTTTCGCCGTTCACTTCGTCACCTGCCTGGAACTGGTGTTTGGAGTGTGCGCCCTCACCAAGGGCGACCAGGAACTCCCTAGTCTCAGCGCCAATGTCGCCTTGGAGGCGCAGCACATAACCGAGATAGCTGTGGCTCCGCTGGTCGAAGGAGCGTAATAGCCGAATGCGGGGCTGTACCGAGAGGATCAGGCCGTGCCAGGCTATCTTGCCAACGGGCTGTGGAGACCTTGCCTGCCGACGCTTTGCGCTCATCGTATTGCCTCTCGGTAGTGTCCCAAACGAGAGAGTCCCATTCCGAGCAAGGCAAACGCACTCCGGGCTGACGCAAGGAGTGCGCTGGATTGTGGTTTTTTCACTGCTGAAATCCGTTGGCCTTCCACCGAGTCTGCGCAACTTAGAAGTAGGTCAAATGGCGAGGGCCGAACGACCGGTTGGGGGCGATTTTGTAGCTGGTAGAAGCATCCTAAAACAACAGACTTCAACAGGTTTCTACTACACCGGGCGTAAGTGACTCAGAATCAAATACTTGAAAAAAGGTGACTTGCGTGATTTGCCGGAATCTGGCTACGGACCAGAAGGTTGGTGATGAACATCACATTCGCAACCAGCTTGGATTCAATGACTTAGAGATCGGCGAGGATATCAAGTTGTTGATCCTCGGGGATGCTTGAGGCTTTGAGCAGCTACAGAATCGACTACCATCACCCAGCAGGTGGTCCGTAGCATCGCCTGTCAATTTAAATTCAATGGTTTAGACGCGCTCACCCAACGGCCCGAGCGTCTGCTTCATGACCAGATGGTCCCCCGAATGGGGCTATCTCCGGTGGCGGGTCGATGGCCACGAGACGGTACTGTCAAGTTAACGGATTACACCCTGACGTCACCCCAAGACGTCGGTGATCCACGTCGTTCCGAATACTGCATACGGTAGCCCGTCAGTCTGGTTTTCGCTTACCTCGACAGTACCCACAGGTGTCCAGGCGGCGATCACCTCCTCACTCAGTCAGACCGTGACGTCGCCGCGGCTTCGGAGGCCACGCTCGTACTCCTTCCAGTTCCAGATTCGATACTTCGTCTTGTCCTTGCGGTTAACTCGACTCGACTTCGCTGCGGCCATGACGTTGTCCTCTTGATCTCCATGATCGATCAGGACGGCGAGCTGGCTAAGTGGAGCAAAAACCGATTCATGTG
>CBDBHI010000026.1:0-386607 GCA_965205595.1 Bryobacterales bacterium
TCGGTGCTGCCAGGCGTAAGGACCCACCACTGGAATCTGCGAGATGACGGGTTCTACTACGTGCCAATCGAGCGGACGACGAAGTCCGCTATTTTGACTTCGTAACGCAACAGAATAATCTGGTTGTCGAATTACCATTCGACGCCGGCCAACCTTGGGCGAGCCCTGACGGGAGATGGCTGGCATTTGTCGCGTACGAAGACTCGGGAAGCGACCTAATGCTGGTGGAGAATTTCGAGTAGCCGGTCACGACGACTTCCGCGGCGCGCGCCACCGAGGCACGCCATTTTCATCCCCTCGGGTGGGCCCGTCAGAACCATTGTTCACTCCCCAGAGGTCGCTGCTCTGAAGCTGGGCTTCGATTTGCCGAACCCAATCCTTCTGAGTCACGGCCGCTTTGGAGCGGGCCGTAGTAACGATCTCTCCGAAACAGTCCGTTAAAAAAGAAACCGCAGCGTGAACTTGAAGTTACGCCCGTCGTTGAGCGTATTCGTAATCGCTGCGAATGTCCGCGAGGTTAGGTTCAGGTCCGGCTCGGCGAACTGCGCGTGGTTGAGAAAATTTAACGACTGCACTCGAAACAGCATGGCGTAGTCACCGCCAAAGTGGAAGCGGCGCGAGAGCCCAAAGTTGACATTCCAGACTTGGTCTTTGCGGAAGGTATTGCGGCCGAGGCTGCCGCCTGGGTCGGTGGGGGCCGATAAGTCCAAAAGCAGAAGGTGGAAGCTTCTGAACCGAAGTGTCCGGGTGGTCGACGACAGCACCCAAAATTGGACGGGTCGACTAAGTTGGGGCGATCGCTGCCCGCGCCATCGACATTGCCCTGGCCCGGTCCGTCGGAGCCTGAGCGAAGGCTGAAAGGTGTTCCCGATTTCAGCAGGACCACTGAACTCAACTGCCAGTTTCCGAACAGTGCGTTGAGCGCGCGATTGCTCTGTCCCAGCCGGGGCGTCGAGTAATTGACTCTCCAGAGCATCGAGTGCGGCTGATCGAAGTCGCTACGGCTCTTCATGAAGCCCCAGACGTCGAATTCATTGGGGCTGCGGGCATTGCGGCCGTCCCGACCAGTAGCAGTGTTGGTGTAGGAGGACCCGAGATCGATAGCCTTACTCCACCAGTAGGAGGCGTCCAGTGTAATGCCGGCCCAGCGCGGGACTCGTAGGGTGACTCTGGCGGCGTCGTAATATCCAATCGATCCGTTAACAGTGTTCAGCACATTAAAGAAGCGCTGGTCAGGACGGCGCTCGTTCACGGTTCTAGTCACTTGGGCGATGCCCTCCACCGGAAGCCCGCGGTTGTCGTAGCGCTGGTTGAGAAGTTTGTGCGATCGGCTGCCAACGTAGCCGAGTTCCAACACCCAGTCCTTGACCGGGCGCATTTCCCAGGTGAAAATTGTACTGGTGCGAGTACGGCGTGGCTAGCTCAGGATCGATTCGGAAATCGTCACTTCGAGCGTTAGGGTTGAGATCGGCCTCGGAAAAATCCTTGAGTGGGGTTTACGAAGTCGGGGGCATTGACCGTTAGACTCAAGACGCCCGGCGTGTTGAATCGCGACTGCATGTAAGTCGCGTTGAAGATCTGTCCGTACTGGATGCTGTAGGCGCCGCGAAACACACCCCAGCGGTCGTTTGCGCGGTAGGCAAATCCAAATGACGGCGCGAAGTTATTCCAATCGCCGTCGTACGGGACGTCGCTTAAGCTATCGATTTCGGTCGGGGCGGCCACTGGCTGATAGCGGAGGCCGAGGTTGAGTGTGAGCTTTGAGTTGGCTTTCCAGTTGTCTCCGATGAAGAACTGGGTGTTCCAATTGCGGAATCCACGGTGAGCGCTGCCGATGGCCACCCTGAATTGACTGGGGGTGCCGGCCAGAAGATTGTCGGTGACGCTCCGCCCGAAGTCCCGCCCTAAATGCGAATGTTCCACGATGGTTGTTGCTTTCGAAGCCATTGATTTGTTTGCGCAGAATTTCGAATCCCGCGACCAAGTTGTGCTTGCCCTTTGTACTGCTGATGCGTCCGGCGTACCGGAACATGTTTTGGGCACGGTCAATCGGAATATTCCCGCCCGGACCGATAGAAGCTAGTAGCCTACCGAACAGATAAAACGGGCCAAGAGAGGTCTCATCGGGGACCAACAGCGAGCCGATGCGCTCGTACCCGAGGCTGAAGTCGGTTATGGTTTCGGGTGTCCAGGATCGGCTCCACGTGATGCGGGCGTTGTGGTTCTTGGTGGTGGTGTCGGGGTTTTGGCCGCCATAGAGCTGGAAAGCCTCGACATCCTGCAGTGTCACGTTGTATTTCAGCGACACTCTGTTGTCGCCAATGTTGTTGTCGAGAGTTGCGCCTAGGCGGTCGTTGTTAATGTTCTGGGTCGCGTTAGTGTTGAGGGCTCTTACGTTGATATCGGTCCGATTGGGCAACATATCGGGGTATGCCTGTAGGATGCTCTGAACGATGGCTAGTTTTGCGGGATCGGTTGTGGTGGGCACGCGCTCATCGGCGGCAGGCACGAGGATGTTTCCGTTGACTTGGCCGCGCAGCTTGCGCTGGCTAACGTCGACCGTGAGTGCGGTGGATTTGCTTAGCTTTGTTGTAAGCGTTCCGCCGTAATCGTTAGTGCGGGAGGGCTGAACTCCGCCTACTTGAAAAAACGAACGTGCTGAAAAGGAGCTGTTTTGGTGGCTAAAGAAGGCTTCGCCATGAGTCCCGCTAGCGCGCAGACTCGGCAAGTGGATTTGGCGCGAGGGGTTGCCGCCGAATTCCTTACCAAAGAAGCCTTGGTCTACCTTAAACTCCTTGATGATCGTGGCGGTTGTTCCAATTCGCTCGTTGAGTTCTTTCAGAACGTTGTTGTCAATTAACGTCATCCGGACGTTCTCGTTGCGCTGGGACTCGCCTGACTCGCTGTCGACCTCGCCTAGCAGGTTGAGCCGCGTGCGGTCGGAAGAGGGCGTCGCGCCGGCCGCTGGGTCGGGATCGGGCGCAGCCGGGTTAGCGGCGGGTTCGGCGGCAGCCGGTAGCGCGGGTGTCGCGACCGTCTCGGTGCCGCTGCCCTGGGCCGATACGACGATCGGTGCGACGATGAGCGCCGCTATCAAGATAGCGAGTGAACCACCGCAAAGGCTGCTAATTCGCAATTGTTGACCCCAACACGTCTTCTGAACGCGCGTACACTGTTCAATGTAATGACGAGACGTGAGCTGCTTCATGTTACCGTAGCGGGGATATTTTCCCGTGGCTTTGCTTCGGCCGCGACGCCAGGCCTAAAGATCGCCGGCCTCAAGGTTTTTACGGTTCTCGTGAACACGCGATCGTGGGTCATTTTCGAACTGAAAACCAAGAATGGCCTGACAGGGCTCGGAGATGCGACTCACAGCGCGAGCGAGCCCGATCTTGCAGTGCGTGTCGCGAAGCAACTACTTGAGGTCATCGAGGGGCGCACGCCGTTTGAGATCGAGCGTCTGCGTCAGGCTGGGTATCCACTCGTGACGGCGGCGTCAGCTCGCGAAAAGCGTCCCCACGCCGTGGCGCTGTCGGGGCTCGAGCAGTGCATGTGGGACTTACAAGGGAAGGCGCTCGGCCTGCCCTGTTACGAGCTATTCGGGGGAAAGTTGCGCGACCGCATTCGCAACTACGCGAATATCAATCGAGCGACGCGAGGCGCCAACCGAACTCCGGAGGGCTTTGCCGCAAACGCCCGGAAGGGCATGGAGGCCGGCTTCGATGCGTTCAAAATGGCGGCCTTTGATCACTTGAAGCGTGGAGAGCCGAACGCACTAAAGTTTGCCGCTGAAACTCTACGAGGAATGCAATTCATCGAGGCCGTCCGAGACACCATCGGCCCCGACCGCGACTTGCTGCTGGACGGCCACAGCCGATTCAACGTCAATCAGGCGCTTGCGCTCGCAAAGAATCTCGAGCGATTTAATCTGTTTTGGCTTGAGGAGGTCTGCCGCGAAACTGCCGATCTCGCGATGGTTAACCGCGCCGCTAAAATGCCGACGGCGGGCGGAGAGTCACTGTTTGGAACCGTGGAATTCTACCCATACATCAAAGCGGGCGCAGTGGACATCGTGATGCCCGACATGAAGTTCTGCGGCGGCATGTCGGAGCTAAAGAAGATCGGCGTGATAGCGGAAGCTGCCGGCCAGAAGATCTCACCGCATGGCCCAGCCAGTCCGCTTGGCAATATGGCCGCCGCGCACGTTTGCGCGACCATGCCAAATTTCCAAATCTTGGAACTGGCGCACGGAGAGGTTCCGTGGCGGGCTGAAACGGTTGAACCGGCGGAGGAGCTGGACGGGGGATACCTCACCGTAACCGATCGTCCTGGAATCGGGTATGAGTTGAGTCCCAAGCGCTGGAAGCAAATCTAGGGCTAAATTTTCGTGACGTGCCGAGAAGTGCGGACTGGGGCAGCCAAACGAAATTGAGGGCCCGAGCGTCGTTATAGTGAGAGGCGGTGCCGCGAAAATTGATCGCGCGGATCGGCGCCACCTCGACAAGGACAAAAAACTGATGACTGGAAGTATCAATCGCCGTCAATTGGGCAAAGTGATTCTTGGAGCGCTTTCTAGCGGCGTTCCGGCGATTCGCGCGGCTGAGACATCCAAAGCACCGAACGTCTTGCTGATCCTGACGGGCTCGTTGCGCGCTGACACGCTCGGGTGCATGGGGCATGGGCTTGTTCAAACGGCGAACCTAAACTTGCTTGCAGCTCAAGGCGCGCGTTTTACAAATCTATTCACGGCGGCTCCCGACGCCGCGGCTGCTGGGGCTTCGATATTGACCGGCCGCTATCCAAAGACGCACGGGGTTCGTCGAGAGGGAGATTCGCTCGGCGCAAACGAAGTTCTCCTGCCTGAATTGTTTCGAGCGGCGGGCTACCGTACCGGATTCTGTGGCACTTTGGGTCTCGATGTCGAAGAAACCGCGAAGAATTTTGATTTCTTTCAGGCAGCTATGCCAGGCGCTCAGTACGACGAGTACCTTGCAGCAGCGCTGCCAAGCTTCCAGGGCAGCGCGGACGACATGAGCGTACAATCTGATCGGCGGTCTGACTGGCGCTACGGCAGGGCGAAGGTGCCGGGTCAACACCTGCCCGATAGCTGGACGAGCGATCGAGCTGTTGAATTTCTGAATGACCCGGCTGACGAGCGACCTTCTTTCCTGCTAGCTAGCTTCGTCAAGCCCCGGACGCCCTGGGTCCTTCCTAGTACTTAGTTGCGTAAGGTAGAATATTTACTGGCGAGGGGACGAGGGGCGACGACGGTCTTGGTCCATTCGAACGGAGTAGCCTTGGAGTTGTAGACGCGGACGAAGCTGTCGATGGCCTCGCGCACCTGCCGGGGGGAAGTGAAACTCGCCCCCCGCAAGGCGCGGCGGCTCAGAATCGAAAACCACACCTCAACCTGATTCATCCACGAACTGTAGGTCGGCGTGTAGTGAAAATGGATGTTCGCATGACGTTGCAGCCAGCGGTCATTTTTGGGCTTGTGAGTGTTCAAGTTATCCAAGATGATGTGGATCTCGCGGCCTTCGTGGATGGCCGCGATGTGGTTCATGAAGTCGAGAAACTCGCGACGCCGTCGGCGCCAATAGTGTCCGGCGATGATGAATCCGGTAGCCACTTCCAGCGCGGCGAAAAGCGGCGTCGTGCCGTGCCGCCTGTAGCCGTGCGAGAAGCCCGTCAAGGCCTTGCCGTTGGGCAAGCGTAGCCAGCCCTGCGCTCGCTCCAAGGCCTGGATGCTCGGCTTCTCGTCGACCGCGAGCACCACGGCGTTTTCCGGCGGGCTGAGGTAGAGTCCGACAATGTCGGCGGCCTTGCGAGCGAACTCCGGGTCGGTTGACAAACACCAACTGCGCCGCCGCCGCAAGGACACGCCGAGCTGCCGCAGTACGCGCCAGACTTGATGCTTGCTGACGTCGCCGAGAGCTTCCGCGAGCAGTTCGCCTGTCCAAGTGGCGTGCCCTTCGGGCGGAGCTTCGTCGAGTTGGCAGAGGATGCGTTTGCGCGTCGCTTGGTCGTACCGCGCGGGCCTGCCGGAACGCGCTTGATCGCATAATCCCGCCAGACGTTGCTGGGCGAAGCGGGTGCGCCATTTCGACACGCGCGCCGCCGGGGATCCCAGTTGCCGGGCGATCTCGGCGGTCGAGGTAGCGGCGGCCGCCAGCAGCACAATGCGAGCGCGCTCCACCATGCGCCGTTCGGACTTGTGGCCGCGCACCCAGAGTCGCAGCGTCTCTTCTTCCTCGGCGTTCAGTCGAATCACCGTTGCCGGTCTTGCCATACCGACATTTTACAGTTAAAGGCCTTACTTTCGCAAGTTAGTACTAGAGGGGCGCTTAAAGAAGTGGGCGGCCACGAAGCCAGCCCGCGTGCGGGTTTAGCTCGACGGCGGTCTTACGTTTGCGATCCGAACAAACCAACGAGGAAACGTAGAGCATTCTCCCGCGCCACCCCGATCGATGGCTCCGTTACGAACTTTCGAGGCGATCTTCGAGGATCATGTCGGACGTGATTGCTTCGAGGTAGAGTTCTTTCGCCGTAGTTGCCTTAGCCGCTGCTCGCGGTAGCAGCCCGATCAGTTCTCCCCGGGCAACGTCGACACCAAGCGCGTTGGCCGCTTCGCTGACAGCCGACACAGCCTGATGCAACGGCGTCCTCGCGATATCAGTGATGTTCATCGACACCTGCACCGTGTCGCGTGAGTTCAGTCGGAGTCCGAGCGCCTTAACACCCGCTAGACCTCCCGACGATTCGCGGACTCGTTTAGCGATTCGCCGCGCCACGGAGAGATCGGTGCTGTGCAATTCGACGTTGAACGCGATAAGAAAGCTCCGCACGCCGACGCACGTCGCACCGGCGGAAGGGTGCAGCGTCGGTCCGCCAACGTCGGGGCAAAAGGTAGGCGAGTTAACAACCTCGCTCAGCCTCTTAAACCCGAGTTTACGTATGGATTCTAGAGCCTGACGCTCGACCGACCGCGCAGCTTCGCCGTAGAGGTAGATCGGGATGCCCAGATTGGTCCACAAGCTACCGGCTATTCGTTCGGCGCCCGCAACGCAGACATCGCCGGGAGTGTTCCCAAGGGCAATCAGCGGGACAACATCGAGCGACCCGATGCGCGGGTGTTCGCCGCTATGCGAGGCAAGGTTGATCTCGTTCACAGCAACCTCGGCCGCGGGCAGAATCGCATCCTCAATGTCTGAAATACGGCCCGCGATCGTAAAAACGGAGCGATTGTGGTCAGGGTCGCTGGTCTGATCGAGGAGCTTTACATCCGAGATCTCGAGCGCTCGGCGAAGCCGCTTCAAAACATCGGGGTTTCTTCCTTCCGAAAAGTTCGGCACGCACTCGACCCAGTCGCTCAAGAGGACCCCCACAGACGCTATTGTTGCTCGACCGAAGCGCGACGAGCGTTCGGTTGGCGCGCGTCGACTACACCCGAACGTTCTGGCGGCGCTTGTGGACCTCAGAAGCGGTTGGACGCTTGGGCGCGGGCGAAACGGCTGCTGGATAGATCACAAACCCTTTCTTCATCGTCAAGACGCACAGGTTGATTCCAAAGTAGTAGGGGATTTCGCGATAGTCGGCCACGTCATAGATGGCGACATCGGCCTGTTTGCCGGGCTCGAGCGAGCCCGTTTTGTGGGAAATACCCAAAGCGGCGGCACCGTTGATCGTCGTTGCGGCGATCGCCTCCTCGGGCAGCATCCGCATTTTACGGCAGGCGATGGCTGTAACCAACGCCATGCTAGATCCCGGACTGATCTGTGGCCCAAATCCGCTTGCCAGCGCAACGGCCGCGCCAAGATCGATTAGCCTTCGCGCCGGCGGGTAGCGCTGCCCGGCGCGATGAAAGACGTAGCCGGGGAATAGCACCGCCACGGCGACGCTTTCGGCCATAAGATTGATATCGGAATCTGAGGCATGGAGCAGATGCTCGACCGTGGCGGCACCCTGGCTCGTCGCTAGCTGGACCCCGTCCGAGGCGCTAAGACGGTGAGTCTGGAGGCGGAATGTCAGGTTTTGAAGCTTGGCCTGTCTGATCGCCGAAGACACGAGTTGTGGAGGAATTCCTGGTCGACTGTATTCGGCCTCGATAGACGTTGCAAGCTTTTGCTCGACGCAAATCTTTTGAACGTTCTCAGCAACTAGCTCCGCGAGGTCGTCGGAGTTTCGGCTGTCGGCTAGAGCGATCGCTGGAGCAAGCGAATACGTGCGAGTCACTTCGATCGGATGATCGTCTTGGGCCTTCATCGCCCTCAGAACCTTTAGATCGAGCCTCAAGTTGAGACCGAACCCACAGCGCGCGTCGACAGTGGTGGTGCCGCTTCCCGCAAACGCCCGCATCCAGCGTCTTGCTCTAGCGCTAATCACCGCGCTAGAGAGCCCGGATGGGTCGAGCGCAGCGCTCGTTGCTTGGGGTGGCGGGTCTTGCTCTGGTCCGTATGCCGCAACCGCGCGTGACTCGAAGTCTCGTAGCAGTGGCGCCGCGAACGCCGGTCGAGTGTGGCAATCCACGAAGCCGGGCATGACCACTTTCCCGCTGGCATCAATGACTCGGGCGCCCTTAGCCGCCGCTAGATTTTCGATGCGGCGCGTCGAGCCGACTTCGACGATGACACCGTTTTCGATCAGCATCGATCCGTCAGCAATCACTTCCAGGTTCGAAAGTTCAATCCCTCGACGAGGGGCCCGGCCTCGCAGCGTAACTAGCTGGCGCGCTCCGCGAACAAAAATCATTTCGCCCTATCCGGCTGCCAAACCGCGGCTGCGGCACAGGGACCAATGAGCGCGTGACAGAGCTGACGGGCGTGCAGAAACTCGGGGCGCTAGCCGTCACCAATCTGACACTCGATCACAAGTATGTATTACTACTACCTATAATAGATGTTACCGTCTTGTCCAATACAAGATGAGCCTGAAGGGAGGGGTGATTCCAACACAAGATGAGCCTGGAGGTAATTTGGGCAAGGTCGATTAGGA
This sequence comes from Bryobacterales bacterium, assembly GCA_965205595.1. Classification (GTDB taxonomy): domain Bacteria; phylum Acidobacteriota; class Terriglobia; order Bryobacterales; family UBA6623; genus CATQHP01. The sequence continues at coordinate 8,992 of CBDBHI010000026.1, forward strand.
ACAGGCAAACTGCGGGCGATGGGAGTCGCCGTGCAGCAAGCCGAATCAGCCTGAGTCTCGATGAGATGCGGGCGATGGGAGTCGCCGTGCAGCAAGCCGAATCAGTGAGTCTCGATGAGATCGAGAGTTTTCTCGACGGGTGTGGGTCCGTCGAGTTCCAGGCCGGAAGTCGAGCGGATAAATACGCGCTCGTCGAAGGCGTCCTGAAGAGGCATCATTATGCCGACCAGAAGCGCTCGGTTAAAGGATTGTTGAGACGCTTCCTGAGCAAGCTAACCGGCTTAAGCCGCGCCCAATTGACTCGCCTCATCGGGCAGTTTTTGCGCGAAAAGTGCGTTCGGCCGACAGCCTATCGAAGGTGCCGCTTCCCCACCAAGTACAGCCGCGCCGACATCGTTCTCCTGGCGCATGTCGACCAAGTACAGCAACGTCTCTCCGGGCCGGCGACGCGTCGCATTCTCCAGCGCGAGTTCCAAATCTACAACCGCAAGGAGTTCGAACGCCTTGCCGAACTGTCGGTGGGACACCTCTACAACTTGCGCAAACGCGCCGTCTACCGGCGACACAGTTTGCATCTCGACAAGACTCGACCGACACCCGTGGCGATCGGCGAACGCCGCCAACCCGAGCCGCGAGGACGTCCGGGCTACCTGCGCATCGACACCGTGCACTCGCCCGAACAGGAAGGTGAAAAAGGCGCCTACAGCATCAACGTGGTCGACGAAGTGACGCAGTGGCAGGCCGTCGGCTGCGTCCAACGCATCAACGAAAACCACCTCATTCCCTTGCTGGAAGGGCTTTTGGAACAATTTCCATTTATCGTTCGCGGCTTTCACTCCGACAATGGCAGCGAATTCGTCAACCATCAAACCGCTAAACTGCTCGAGAAGTTGCGAATTGAATTTACGAAGTCTCGCGCGCGCCGTTCGAACGACAATGCCTTGGTCGAAACCAAGAACGGCGCGGTGGTGCGCAAGTGGATGGGCTACCAGTTTTTGCCCTCGGAAGCGACGCAGGCGATCGACACCTTCTACCGCCAGTGGCTCAACCCGTACTTGAATTTTCATCGCCCATGCGCTTTCGCCAGCGAGCGCCGAGACCGCCGCGGCAAGTTGCGCAAGGTGTACGCCGAGTGGAGCACGCCGTGGGAAAAGCTGCTCAGCCTGCCCGCCGAGCAGCGCGGCCTGCGCGCGGATCGCTCGCTCAAGAAGCTCCAAGCGCGAGCGGACACTTGTTCCGACACCGAGTTTGCCGAGCAACTCGACGCTCAGCGCAACGAACTGCAACGCGTCTGCAAAGACCTCGCGATCTGCTGGCGCACGCGCTAGACAACGCCCCGACCCGAGGCGTTGTCGGCTCCTCCGGCCCACGTCCGAAGACGGCCGTGGGGTCTCGCCTGGGATGGCTGCAAAGGGGGATTGGGGTGCCGCCCCTTCCCCCTTATGCAATCCCCCTCACCCCGCCCTACGAAGCCACAAATAGCTGTAGCCGCCGACCTCAACTCACGCTATAATCCCCCTCAACCCGCAGCTGCTTCGCCTCTCTCCTTCAGGCTCATCTTTCAATTGGAAAAGAGGTTACTAGTTCAACCCCGAACACTACCAAGGTTTCAGCGGCGGACTTGTGATCTTTCGGCGGACGGAAAGTTCTCGCGAACCTCTTGAGTGACCGTCGAGGACGCAGCCCATTCTACGCCTCGTTGGAACGTTGCGATGAACCCTTCACATCGCATTGCGAGTAAGCTATGTCCCAACGTTGTGTGAAAGACCCGGCCTTTTCCAAATGAAATCGCCATCAGGATCGGTTCATGTTCTCCGGTTCCTTGCGTTTCAGGCGCGGAGTACGCACTGGCGAGTACGGTCACATCTTTGGCGGGCCCACGAAGGCGATCGTAAAGTTCGTCTTCGGCGTGCATCCACGTCGATGGCAGGCCGGCTGTAATCGGATGGTCGGCGTTTCGAATGACCACCTGAAATTCGTGGCGTATACCGTGGCTACCGCCAATGCCGGGCGTCATGTCGGCAACGAATTCGCCCTTGCGGAATCTCAACATGGGCCCATGCTGTTCTGTGCGATCGCCCCAGCCGCCAATGCCGATCATCGCGTTGTAGGCGGCCCACTCGGGAAACGCATTGTTCGCGGCGTGGACAGAAACGAAGCCTCCGCCTCCCTTGACGTATTTTTCAAACGCCCATTTGGTATTGGCTGGCCAGCTTTCACCGTTGTAGTTCGAAACGACTACGTTGTAGTCGAAAAACGGCGGCTGGAAGGTACGCATCGGTTCTCCAGCCGATGGCGTTGTCGCGATATCGACGACAAAAATCTTTGTCTCTTCGAGGTGCTTCTTCAGCAGTTGTGTCGACTCGGGCCAAATTCGATGATTGCTTTGTCCATCGACAATCAGAACCTTGTACTTCTGTTTTGCTCGCGCTGGACTCGTCGCAAAGAGCAACTGAATAACAATAGATAGAACTACGATTCGTGTAAAACAGCGCATGCAATCGAACAATACCAAATCATGCTCGCGGCGCACATGCGGGAGCGCTTCGCGAATATCATTCCGGGGCCGAAACGTAGGGCGCTTCGACGCTGACTGTGTCGCCGTTGCGAACGCGGATAGTTTTTCCTACGCTGCGGAGTTGCCCAAGGTCGATTGGGTCGGTGAGGTCCCAGTGGTGATCGCGCGGAATGGCGAAAATGTGGTAGCTGCCGGGGGGCACGGCGGGAATTTCGAACAGTCCGTCGTTCGTACGGTAACTTCCCATGTATTCGCGGCGATAGCCGGCGATGCCCTCGACTGGCATTGCGACAGCGAAGCCAGGAGGCGCGACCTCGCCATCGGACGCCGACCCTTTGCCATCGACCGTCCCGCGAACGGTTGAGCCATCGGGCGCGAGGCTGATTTGGATGCCGCTCAAGTCCGAGCCCCCGTTAACGACAATTCGTGGCGCGGCAAGAGGCCGACCGCCAATTGAGATCTCTTTGACGTAGCTGCCGAGCGGACCGCCCCTGAGCGCGACTTGGTATTCACCGGCTTCGACGTCGTTAAATTCGAATTCGCCGCCAGATGAAAGGACGGGTCTGGCGCGCAGTCGGCCGCTGCGGTAGCCGTCGACGCTGTGAAGCGTTAGGGTCAGCGCGTCTGCCTTTTCGTCGCCTTCTGCAGAGTCATCTCGCGGCGCTGCGGTCACGCGGCCTCGAATGAGCGATCCCGGTTGAAGAACCATATCAGCCGTGGTCGGCTTGTTCTCAGCTAGCGATACCGACCGAACGGCACTGAAGCGAGGTCCCTCGAGTGCGTTTGAGCGGAGTACGTATTCACCAGGGTGCAGACCACGAACCATGAACATCCCCGCGTCGTCCGTGATGATCGAGCCGATTTGTCCTTGGCCCGGTCTCAACACGACGACCTGGCACGATCTGCATGCTCCGCTGCCCCCTGAGCTGCGGACCAGACCTCGAAGGACTGTCCTGGGGGGAGCCGCTAGTTGAAAATCCACGCCACCACGCTCACGCCCCCACGTCAGCGGTATGCGTTCAGCGCCCGCCAGAGTGGGCGTTCCGGGATAGTAGCCCCAGGAATGCTCGAACTCACGGACACCACCGCTCGATCTGGCGCGCGTCGGCGCGACGCTGAGGTAGTACCGGCCCGGCGCAAGTTCCGACAGGCGATAGTAGCCTCGATCGTCGGTACGCACCGTGCGAACCCCGCGAAATGACTTCACCCCGGCGTTTACCGCTGCCGCCCAAAGCTGTAGAGTGGCCCCAGCGATCGGATCGCCGTCACGGTCAACAACGGCGCCGCTGATCGAAGCCGACGGGCGCAGCTGGATATCGAGGTTTTCTAAATCCGTAGCATCCCTGAGCTCGAGCTCTAAAGTTCGTCGACCGCCGGCCTCGAAGCCTGCTTTCGAAAACTCGAGCTCGGCCGAACCGAACGGAAGACCGCTGAATTCAAATCGGCCCTGAATACCAGTCGAGCCGTACAATACGATCGTTCGCGCTGACTCCTCCGCCGACTCCAAAGTGAGTTCAACGCGGACGCTGGCTAACGCCCTTTTCGACAACGACGAGCGTACCGATCCCGCAATAACGCCAGACGGTTCCTGAGCAAATGCTCCCAGGCAAGCGGACGCAACCAACATCACTGCGATTCGTAACGTCATTTAGCAGCGGTCAGTCCGATCTCAATACCTGCACCCGGATCCACGGGAAAGGCTCTGACTGCCTTGCCCGCCTCAACCCAAATCTCGTCCCGCTTAACGAAATTGCGATCGGCCTTGGCCCAAGCACAGATTTCGTATTCGCCGGGAATAACTCTCTCGAATAGGAACTGACCGTCCTGGTCTGCTTGCACGCTGGTGACGCCGTTCCGCCCTCGCAAGGCAACGCGGTAAAACGCGCCGGCCGAGGCATCTTCAGCGTTCTTGACCCGGCCACCGACTTGTGCAAAATCCCGCGATAACAAAATCTCAACGTCACGGACCTGACCGATCCCTAAATCGACAGAATTGTCAGCCCACGGCTTGCCGTCTTCGTGGACTGCCTGGACGAAGTAATCTCGTCCATAGCTTCGAACCGTGTACCGATCGGGCAGAACTTGCTGGCTCGAAAACTTATCATCGTCGGCTATCGGTATTCGAATCTGCGAGAAGGCCCCGCTTTCTCCCTGCAGCCCCAAAATCACCGGTTTCCCGAGGGATGCCTCAATGTGAATGATGCGGCCTTTAAGCCCGGTAGGAGGCAGCGGTGATAGCGTCAGACCGTCAACATCTCCCGTGACCTCTACGGCCCCAAGCGTAAACCTTTGAGAACCGCGCTGTTGTCCGGCAGTTGCTTTCGCACGTACCTGCTGAAGGGTCATCAGGTATCGACCTTCTGGAATCTTATCGAAAGTGAACGCGCCGACTTTATTCACCGACTGATTCCGAGTGCCCACCTGGAGTCGCCGTCGGGTACGCTCACCGAGTCCCCGAATTTGAATGAAATTCCTTACGTCGTCAGAGAGATCGACGCCGCTCACAGTTCCGCTCATTCGAAATCCACCGCCGGACGTTCGCGCCAAAACAATGCGCAAGCCGTCGATTAGCTGGCCACTCGCGAATTCGAGTTCCACGGGCCGGGCCTCATAGAGTGAATCGTCGCGTCCTCGGTATGACGAAGCTGTCGTCAACTCATACTCACCCGGAGCGACACCGGCAATTCTGAAATCGCCACGATCATCCGTGCGCGTCCGCTTTGGATTCCCGCCCCTGTTTTCACGTCTAACTAGCGTGACGTTGACGTTTGCGAACGGCTCGCCAAGCTCATCGACCACGCTTCCGGCCAACACTCCGGCCCGAATCATGTCGATCGTGAGCGACTCACATGCGCCCTCACGACTGCAGTCAAGCATGCGCCCAATATCACCGATCTGTGTGTCGTCGGCCGGTAGGAATCCGATCTTCTCGACCCGCAATGCGATGCGGCTCGAAATCGGAATTGGGAGCTGGAACCGGCCTTCGGAATCCGTTCTGGCCGTTGCTAGGACTTTCTTTCCGTTGGGGGTAAGCGCAAGCACGGCGGCTTTCCGCACAGGTCGGGCTTGGCGTCCGTCCGAAGCTTGAACGACGCCGTTTACGACGGACGCGGCGCTCGAGATGACGCCAATGAACAGCGCGATCGTCAAGATTTTTGAGCCCAATGTCATGTGCTCTCGGCGGTCTGTTCCTCGATCCATCGCAAATACGACAGTGCGCCGGCCTCGATCGGCAACACAACTAACTCGGGGACGTCGTAGCTATGCAATTCGTCGATCGACTTTTTCAGATCGGCAATACGGTCGGCCACGGTCTTAATAATTAGCAGGCATTCGGCGTCGTCTTCGATCTTCCCCTGCCAACGATAGATTGAGCGAATGCCAGGCAGTATATTGACGCAAGCCGCGATCCGACGCTCGACCAACTGCGACGCAAGCCTAGAGGCCGACTCGGAATCCGCGCAGGTCGTGAGCGCTAGGCGAGCTTTTTCCATGAGCGGCATCAAAAGAAATTGCGCCCAGAGAGGCTGCGGTTGTTTATGATCTTAAGAAGATCCACCGGAACCGTATACCCTTGTCGGCGCAATTAAATTACCCAAGAAAACGAACCTGGGTTGTTTTTATCCTAGCAACGACTGCGCTTGCGGGATGGTTCCAAGTCTACGGATCTCGGACCTTTCACGACTTGGGCGAGGTGTGGGAGCAAGAGGCGCAGCTAGAGGCTCAGGTCGAGGAACTGCGTCAGCGAAACGCCGCGCTGGAAAAAGAAATCGAAGAACTCGCTCCTGGCGGTCCCGGCATTGAGCGAAGAGCCCGCGAAGATCTGGGTTGGTCGAAAAAAGACGAAGTGATCATCCGGGTACCCGATAAAAAATGACCGCCGGAGTCGGGCAATCAGCGCGTCGCATATCGAGTTCTACGGGAAAGCCCGAATTTCTCACCACGTGGCGAGCGAAAGTGCGTGAGAGGGGCGTCAATACGAGGCGGGTGACGGTCGGCGCGTGGAGGCGTACTTTTGCAGTCCGTCGAGCACTCGCGATCGAGCGCAACGATGTAATGGCGCACCTATCGCGTGCTTCCGCCGTCAGGTGGTGAGAAATGAGGGCTAGTCGTCCGCTTGAGCCAGCCGTCTCGCACGCGTAGTTGTTCACCCGTAGGTTGTGCGACGGGAACAATCCGGTAAGTGACGGCCTCGCTTGTACGCGGCGTAATCTCAATTTCTATTAAACTGCCCTGGCGCATAACCCCAACGGAGACTTTGCGGCCAACAGAGCGCCGGAATGCGAAAGCCAATGCCTCGGGACCGCCTGTGATCCGGCGAGATTGAAAGCGAACGATACGATCGCCGACGCGGAACCCCGCACGTTCCGCCGGGCTAGCCAGTTCGACTTCGCTGACAACGATGCCGCGGCCGGGGGCGTTCGAAAGTGCAAACCCGAGATCGACTTTTTCCTTCTGTCGTTTTGACAGGCGATAACCGGCATAGCCGAGGAATTCGTTCCAATCAATTGGCTCGGGCCGTCTCACCAATTTCTCCATGACGTCGCCCATGTCGGTCTCGGCGACGTCCGTTAACGCGCGCTCGATCGCGGCGGTGTCTTCATAAGGCCTGCCCTTGATCGCGTAACGTTCATTCATGAGGCGCAAGACGTCGTCCAGAGCGCGGCGGTTCTGTGTGCGCTGGCGGATCGCAAGATCGAGCAGGTAACCGATGAGTTCGCCACGCAGATAGTACGAGACGCTGCGCTTTGGACTGCCGTATTCCGGGTAGCCCTCCAACCAGGCTTCGACGCTGCCCTGTTCCGCCGATTGCTCCAACCGGGCCGATCTCTCCAAATAACTGGAAATTTGGGTTCCGAGGTGCGACAGGAATTCCGTGCCAACACTCGCACCGCTTTTTAGACGGATGTACTCGGCGAACGTCGAAGTGACACCCTCGGCAAACCACAATGACGGAGTTGGCATCGGCCTTTCGTAGTCGACGGGTTCAAGTGACGACGGTCGGATTCGCTTGACGTTCCAGAGGTGAAAAAACTCGTGGGCGGTCAGGCTCGACAGCCTACAGTTTGGACACTCCGCCGGGCCGAAGATGATCGTACCGTTTCGGTACTCCATTCCCCCGCCTGTTATGTCGCGAAAGCAATAAACGAAGGTGTATTTTGTGAGCGGAAGCTCACCCATAATCTCGGCGCTTCCCTTAACGATCTGGGCTACCGAGGCGATAAGAATGTTCAGGTCAAATCCACCTCGTTGGCCGTAGGCGACGACGCGAATCTCAGTGCCTTTGTATTCGAACGATTCCTCCACGAAGTTGCCGATCAAGACCGGCGTGTCTATCAGTAGGTCGTAGTTCGGCGCGTGGTAGTTCTCCCCATCCTTTTGGAGCGTGATCGCGACCTTCTGCCCTTGCGATAAGTCGGCAAACGCAAGGCTAAACTCGGCCGCTCTCGTCGCGGTCGGGTAGAGCAGGATCTGGGCCAGATTGAGTGTCGCGTAGCTCGAGTCCGCGAACGCTCCGAACGGTCCCGGACGGTTCGCTAATACGTCGTAACCCACCCGCATGTGCCGATCGCCCGAACACGAGACGACCCACCGCGAAGGATTGGGTTTGGAAACATCGAGCGCAGCACCCGATTTGTCTCGAACGGAGAAGTTTGTGACAAACCGGCTGAAGTCGCGAACATGGTAAGTCGCATTCCAGACCGGCATCTGGAGTTCGGCTGATTGCCCGGCGCACTCTGCGTCGAGAGAAACGCGCAGCGAACCGGACGCCGCGGATGCGAGGCGAACCTCGTAGTGACCAGCAGCGTCAACGTGCGTGAGCGCGAACAGGCTCAACAATAAACATCGCAAGACGGCGGGCATAGTCCGGCGGAAATCAGTCTCTCATTGGAACACACCACAACGCTCCAGGTGACGCCGGGCCCAAATCCCTCAGTACGCAGGCGATGACCTCGAACCGAATCAACAGATGCGTGGACGGAAGTCCGCGCCTCGTTTTCTAGACATCAATCGACTCTGCATCCGCGCGATTTTCAGACAGCGGCACGCTCAAATCTACGAACCTTCTTCCATCTCGTCATCGTCAAAGGTTCCACTCGGGTAGATATCTACTTCGAGCAGCATTCCCGGCAAGAATTCTTCCGGCAGGTCGTCGAGATTGCGGTCATCGTCGACAATTCGAAGCCCCATATTTCTTTCCGAAGACAGCGTCTTGAGCATCCTAATACCGCTGACGCTACCGTACGCCAAAAGCGTTCGGCCCCCTGAATTCAGATGCTGCTTAAGTCCCGCTAACAACGTTCTCATCAATTGAAAGCCTTCGTCGTAGTGCGCGAAGGCGGCAATTTCCGGCGGCGTGCGGTCCACCCAAGGCGGGTTGGAAAGAATGAGATCGAACTTTTCGCCATCCTCGATAACTGTGTAGGCCGCCGTGTCATCGAGAGGCACCAGGCGAACCTCGAATCGCTCAGCAAGCCCCAGCTCGATCGCATTGTGCCTGGCGTTGGCCACAGCCGCCGGGTTAACGTCCGTCGCTACGACTTTGGCAGCGCCATACCGCAACGCGCAAAGTGACAACAGTCCCGACCCAGTTCCGATCTCAAGAACGGTCTTATCTTTGACGAGAGGCGTTTCCCGGATCAGTCTTCTCAAGCTGATCGTATCTTGAGGTTCCCAGAAAACGGTTTCAAGCAGTTCGATTTCGCTCGACAGGTCGTCGACGTACTGTCGCTCGACGACTTCCCACGAGCTTCGCGGAGCTAGAGAGATGCGACCGTCGTCGGGTGAACAAGCCGCACTCGCAAACACCAGCACCAGCGACAAAAAAATTCGCATGCCCTTTCAATCTACCGGCAGAATCCCAATCCTTGCCAGATGCCGCTCGCGGCATTGACACAAGCTTGGCCGTTCTGTAACGTATTTACACGTGACTAAATAGTCACTTGATTATATTGTTAACTAAAAGGACCATCATGAAACACTCCCCGCATCCATCGAAGTCCATGACCCGGTCGGCATTTCTACTCTCGCTTGCCACCCCAGCCCTTTTGCTTGCTGCCCCAAGCAGCGGCGACGGCCGCTTGTCGGCGGACGAGATTACCGAAATTGTTGACCTGCTCAATCGCTCACGCAGCGACACTTTGACCAAACTAGCCGCCCTCAATGACGAGCAATGGAACTTTAGGACAGATCCGGACCGATGGGCGGCCGGCCAAGTCGCCGAGCACCTCTATCTCACCGAGATGGGCTTCCACTCGCAAGTAGACAACTTGATGAAAGACAAACCGGTCGGCGAATGGGCAAAGCTAGCCGAGGGAAAAGTCCAGGTCATTACACAGGTCATTCCTGACCGCGGCACACGTTTCCAGGCGCCGCCGGAAGCAGTCCCTCAGGGCAAGGTGAGCCGTGCTGAAATCGTTCGCGAGTACGCATCCGCGAGGACGAAGATGATCGAGCGGGTGCTCGACGGCACTAAGGCTTACAAGGCGCATATTGCGGAGAGCGGCACGCCTCTCGGCCCCTTAAGGGCCGCGCATTGGCTGCGCTTCGCGGGGCTACACAATACCCGCCACAACAAACAGATCGACGAAGTCTTGACGGACTCCAATTTCCCTCGCTAGCCAGTACGAACCGCGGAGCCCTGATGCCCCACACAGACGGATCTGACTACCCATCGCTCTCCGAGTTGGCGACTGCTTACAAAGACGTGGCGGGTTTTCTAGAAACAAAGTTAGAGAGCCTTTCAGAAGATGAATTGATGAAGAGCGCGGAGAACGTTCCAGGGGAGCAAGAGCAAACCATACGAGGCGCCATTTCATTCTGGGTGTGGCAAGACTGCTATCACACGGGGCAAACGGGTTCGATGTTGACGACTCTGGGACTGACTGATCTTAAGACGCTGCACTACGACCGAAAGGCGCGGTTGCAAACGGAATCGTAGAATTCCGGCTACGATGAGAACGGCCCATGGCACAAGTCGAACTCCGCCTGAACGAGAACGCGCCTGGGCCGTTTTTTGTCGACAGTAGCTGTATTGACTGCGACACCTGTCGCTGGCTGGCGCCCGCGGTCTTCGAGCGCTCCGCCGGGGCGGGGAAGTCGTACGTGAGTGGGCAGCCCGAAACGGCCGCAGAGTTGACCAGGGCCGCGATGGCGCTGATCGCCTGCCCGACCAGCTCAATCGGCGGGGCGTCAAAGCAGGCCGTTCGCGATGCTACCAGCCAACTCCCGGAGATGATCGAAGACAGCGTCTACTACTGTGGTTACGCTTCAGAAAAGTCCTACGGTGCGTCGAGCTATTTCGTCGCCGGCGAGGGTGCGAACGTGCTTGTTGATTCGCCTCGCGCGGCTGGTCCCTTGATCCGCAACCTTGAGAACCTGGGTGGCGTGCAAAGGATGCTGCTCACGCACAGCGACGACGTAGCCGACCACGCCAAGTTTCGCGAACACTTCCACTGTCAGCGGGTGATCCATCGCCTGGAAGCGCACGGCGGCCTTCGAGACGTCGAGTTACAACTTGAAGGGAACGCGCCGTTTGAGCTTGGCCCCGAGTGGCGTGCGATTCCTGTCCCCGGACACACGCGAGGCAGTGTCGCGTTTCTCTACCGCGAAAAGTTCCTATTCACCGGCGATCATCTCTGGTGGTCGTCAGCGATCGGCGGACTGAACGCTTCGCAGGCCTACTGCTGGTGGAGCTGGGAGCGGCAAGTTGAATCGCTTGAGCGCCTGCTCGACTACCGCTTCGAGTGGATCCTCCCCGGCCATGGCCGCCACTATCGGGCCGAGTCGCCGCAAGCAATGCGCGCCGAAATCGAGCGCCTGTGCTCCAGGCTTTGCTCTTAGCCTTCCAATCGGACGACGTAGTGAGAAACGCGGGCTATCAGCCTACGAATGCGAAGCAAATAGCTCTGCTACCCTAGTCGTTTCCGACCGCAACTAGGAGAACGGAATCATGCCGCGACCAGTCACACTTTTCACCGGCCAATGGGCCGACTTGCCGCTCGAAGAATTAGCGGAAAAGGCCGCTTCATGGGGATACGACGGCCTCGAACTCGCCTGCTGGGGCGACCATATGGACGTCTTCAAGGCGGCCGAAGATCTCGACTACTGCGCCAAACAGAAGGCCATTCTCGAGAAGAATAATCTCCAACTCTTCGCGATCTCGAACCATCTAGCGGGGCAACTCGTCTGCGACCCCAACAACGACTCTCGTTCCGACGGATTCGCTCCGCCCGAATGCGCCGGCGACGCCGACAAGAAACGCGCCTGGGCCGTCGAGGCTGTGAAAAACACCGCCCGCGCCGCAAAGAATTTGGGCCTCAAGGTAGCACCCGGATTTACGGGCTCTTCGATTTGGCACATGCTCTATAGTTTCCCGCCGGTCTCCGACGCGATGATCGACGAGGGCTTTGCCTACTTCGCCGAGATGTTCAACCCAATTCTCGACGTCTACGACGAGTGCGGCGTGCGTTTCGCGCTTGAGGTTCACCCGACGGAGATTGCGTTTGACATCTACACCGCCCAGCGCGCAATTGACGCGGTGGGTGGGCGCGAGGCCTTCGGATTCAATTTCGACCCGAGCCACTTGCACTGGCAGCAGGTCGACCCTGTCATGTTCATCCGTGAGTTTAAAGATCGCATCTATCACGTTCATATGAAAGACGCTGCACTTCAACTTGACGGCAAGAGCGGCATCCTCGCGTCGCACCTAAACTTCGGTCAGCAAGATCGCGGTTGGGACTTCCGCTCGCTCGGCCACGGCGGAGTCGATTTCGAAGAGATCATCCGAGCGCTCAACCATATCGGCTACAACGGTCCATTGTCGATCGAGTGGGAAGACAGCGGAATGGAGCGCGAAGCCGGAGCCGAAGAGGCCTGCGAGTTCACGAAATCAGTGGACTTTGCGCCTTCGGGACTCGCGTTTGACGCCGCCTTCGACAAGTAGTCACCGTCACCTTGGCCAGCACCGCCGATTACCGTCCCCCGCGCCGCGAAGCCATAGTAGCGGCGTTGATTTGGGCAGCGGCTTTAGTCACGACTGTGGGCGTTTCGTACGCCCTCGGATATACCGAGGAAATTCCAGTGACCATCTTCGGAATCCCTCGCTGGGTCGCTCTAGGCATATTCATGCCATGGATCATCTTTTTCGGCGTACATGTATGGTTTTCCATGTACTTCGGACGCAAGCGCCGATAGGGCCAGACCGGCGTGTACAGTGCAAACTCGACCGTCTGGATAGCGTTTTTCTTATATCTATTGGTCACGTTTTTCCTGGCGCATTTGGCTCGCAAACAGGCGGCCGGCGGCAATTTTCTGGAAGAATTCTTCGTAGGCGGACGTACCCTCGGCCCCTGGGTTCTCGGCCTTACTTGGATCGCAACAGCCGCCAGCGGTGGCACATTCATCGGAGCGCCGTCGCTAGGCCACGCCAACGGCTGGGTGGTCATGCTGTGGATCTCGGGCTACATCGTCGTGGCGACGACGGGATTCGGGCTTCTAGGCAGGCGAATTTCTGAGATCGGGCGCGCCACCGGTGCGCTGACCTTCCCCGATCTGCTGCGCGACCGCTTCGACAGCAGAGCGATCGGCATCATCTCGGGAATCGCGCTCGTTATTCTGCATACCAGCTACATCGTGGCCCAATACGTGGCCGGCGCTCGTGTGCTCGAAGTTGTGCTCGGTGTGCCTTACCTGTGGGGAGTGCTCGGTTTCGCGGTGACAGTGTGTTTGTACACGGCGTACGGAGGTTTCCGGGCGGTCGCCTGGACCGACAGCTTCCAGGCCGTGGTCATGCTTGTGGGAGTCTTGCTAACAGCCGGGTTCGCGATCTACAAAATAGGCGGTTTCCAAGCGGTCTTTGACGGCCTGGCGGCGCAGTCTCCCGATCTCGTCTCGGGGCCTGGTCCGGACAACTTCTTGTCGTTGCCCGCTGCGATTTCGTTCTTCTTTATTTGGCCGATCGCAACTGCCGGGCAGCCCGCACTGATGACGCGCTTTCTAGCCTGCCGCGACCTCGCGTCGCTGAAGCGTGCATCACTCCTGATCGGATTTTATATCCTGCTGCTCTATCCGGCCGTTATCTTCGTCGGAGTCGTAGGGCGCGTGCTGGTTCCGGAATTGGCTGCTCCCGACCACGCACTGCCGGCGACGATTCTGGCGGCAGTTCCACCGGTCCTCGCGGGGTTTGTACTGGCTGCCCCGATGGCCGCGATCATGTCGACGATTAGCTCGTTCTTGCTGGTCTCGGCCAGCGCCATTGTGCGCGACCTCTACGAACGAAATTCAGCCCAACCGCTACCCGAAGAAACCGCCCGACGGCTGACTCATTTGTCGACGTTTGGCATCGCGGCGGTTGCGATCGTATTCGCTCTGAAGCCGCCTGAGTATTTGCAATACATAGTGGTGTTTTCAGGCACCGGCCTTTCGGCGACGTTTTTGTTTCCAACTCTATTAGGCGTCTACTGGCCGGGCATGAATCGGATCGGCTGCCTAGCCGGCATTCTCGCTGGCTTTAGTTCGTTCCTATTGCAGTACGCGCTCTACGGCACCAAAAGCTTTTTCGGATTCGATCCATTCGTGTGGTCGATGGGAATCTGCGCGATTGCGTGTATTGTTGGCTCGCGGCTTGGGACCAGCGAATCCGCGGAGCTATTGGCGCGCTACTTTGTGAATGAGGACGCGGGGCAATCTTGAACCGTTCCGTCGAAGCCCTGTGGGGATCGCTGGCGGCAGCCCTAGCAGGGGCGGCACTTGTATTAGCCCAGAGTGAAACCCTCGGGGTTTGATCTGCCTTAGCGCACGCGCTCGTACCAACTCAGAACCAAATCTGAAATGTCTTGATCGACAGTCACATCGCCTAAAAAATATTCCTTGTGGGCAGTACTGATCAGCTTGTCTGAAATGCGGCAAAAAATATTGTACTTGCCGGCCGCGATTTCGGGAACGGCAAACCTGCCGTCGCCGGTCAGCATCACACCCTTCACCGGATCGTCGTCTCGGCCGACTCTGCGAAAAACGAGCCAATAGAGGGAATTCTGCTGGCGGCGCTCGCCAATCATCTTCCCTGCGATTCGAAACTGCAGCTCGCCACCCATAGGCGGATCAAGCCCGAGAACAAACGTGTGTGCCTGCAGTGTCGCGTCCTCGGTAATCTCGAACTCGCGCACACTAACCAGCCGCTTGCGCTTGCGGCGAGGGGCAACCATGCGTGCCTGATAGCGCCCTGGCTCAAGCCGAACAACGTCGATTTCGCCGGTCTCGCTTGTGCGAAACAAAAACGGAGTCACCTGCTCGTGCGGCTCACCCATCTTTAAGAGCCGAACGCTCACGGCTTTGATAGGCTCGTCGAGAGGGTTGACGACGCGAATTCGCACATCAGCCGTGGCTGCCAACCCAGCCGGTAAAATCAGCGCGCAGATCGCGAAGCGCAGGGACACAACTCTGCCTACATACTACGCCTCAATTTTGATTGAGGGTTAGAGTTCGAGCTTCCAAGGCGCCCGATATTCTTTTTGCAGATAGCTCTGCGCCTCTTTGTTCTCGGTCGTTTCGTTCATAGGATCCCAATCCACGCGCTGGCGACTCCGCAGCGAAACGTTGCCTAACAACGCCATCGCCGTCGACTTGTGGCCGATTTCAATGTCACAAATTGGTTTCGAGCGATCGCGTATCGAAGCCACGAAGTCTACCCAGTGATCATCGGTGGAGTTATTCTTTGCATCCCCCCGTGACGCCTGCATGCGAGCTTCGACTCGCGGCGTGGGCTCTCTATAACGTCGGACCTCGGTCGAAATCTCCCAATACTGGCGATTCGTGAAGAGCGTCCCCTCCGTGCCGTGAAACAAGATGCCGTAATTTGGCAATCCGCCGGAATAGGCGTTTGCAACGCGGTTTTCGTAGGTGCAGACGAAGTTCGGAAACTCATACGACGCCATGATCGTATCGGGCGTCTCGCGGTTATCCGTCAGCGCGTACTTCCCACCAAAGGTCGAGATCGAGCGCGGGCCGGGCTCGGCCATCGCCATCAGCACGATGTCGAGCAGATGGATTCCCCAGTCGGTCATCATGCCGCCGGCGTAATCCCAAAACCAGCGGAAGTGCGCGTACTGGTAGGGGTTCACCCCGAACCGATTTTTGTTGAACTCGCGCTCGGCGGCGGGTCCAAGCCACATATCCCAATCGAGATCGGCGGGCGGCTTGGTGTCGGGCGGATTGCCGATTCCGTGCGGGTAGAGATTGCCGTAGTTCCAAGTCTTGACGAAACTGATGGTGCCGAGCTTGCCGCTCTGAACAATATCAGCAACTTCTTGAAAGTGTTTTCCCGACCGCTGTTGGGTACCGACTTGAACGACGCGATTATACTTTCGAGCCGCTTTCACCATCATCTGGCCTTCATGGACCGTCACCGAAATTGGCTTCTCGACATAGACGTCCTTACCCGCCTTGCACGCCTCGACGGTCATATACGCATGCCAGTGGTCGGGCGTAGTGAGCAGCACCGCGTCGATGTCTTTGGCGGCAATTAGATCGCGAAAATCGGGGTAGATCTTCGCCTCGGGCACCATCTTTAGCGTCAGCTCGAGATTGGGTTTATATACTTCGCTAAGCGCCACGACCTCGATATCATCGGGCAGCTTGAGCACCGAACGCAGGTTGTTTCGGCCCCTGCGGCCGCAACCAATGACACCTAGACGAATTTTCTTGGGCGCCGCGGTTTGGGCGGCCAATGTCGAGGAAGCAGCCGCTGCTGAAGCGGCGGCAACGAAAGATCTACGTTTCATGTGAACTCCAGATTGCTAGGCTATCACGCGTCCGCGACTGGTAAATCGATCCGATCGTCGAGTTCATCCAGTAGCTTAACGACGAGCGCCTTCTGCCCATATTCAAAATCGCCAGTCGCCGAGTCAGGGTCGTGAATGGCCACCCAAGCCTTTAGTAACTCGATTACGGGCTCCGCAACCGCTTCTTCCGCGCCGGGCTCGAAGCGCAGCGGAATCTCGGACTTCCGAATCGTGTCGACCAGCAGTTGGGAGAACTTCATGATGCGTTGCCTATGACTCCGCCAGTTCTAGCAGCGTCTGTGAAAACGGTGCGCGAGCAACGCCGCGCTCAGTGATAATCGCCGACACGTAGCGGTTTGGCGTCACATCGAAGGCCGGGTTCTTCACCTGAGTTTCGAGCGGTGCAATCTGATGTCCACGGATTTGCGTAACCTCGTCCGCCGCCCGCTCTTCGATAGGAATCTGAGCACCCGATTCGAGATTCATATCCAATGTCGAAATCGGAGCGGCGACATAGAACGGAATCCCATTTTCCTTCGCTAAGACAGCAACCGAATAGGTCCCAATCTTGTTCGCTACATCGCCATTCGAGGCGATGCGATCCGCCCCGACGACGACCGCGTTCACTTCGCCGCGCTGCATCATGTGGCCGGCCATGTTGTCGGTCAATAGGGTCACGGGAATATTGTCCTGCTGCAACTCCCAAACCGTTAGTCTGGCGCCTTGCATAAAGGGCCGAGTTTCGTTCGCCATGACGGCGACTGGGTTGCCGCTTTCGACCGCTGCACGGATCACGCCCAACGCGGTCCCGTATCCACCCGTCGCCAGCGCGCCGGCGTTGCAGTGCGTCATCACCGTTCCGCCTTGGGGCAGTAGCGCGGCGCCGTTGCGACCCATCGCTTTGTTGATCTCGATGTCCTCGCGCAGAACTTCTTTCGCTTCGTCGATCAGGAGCTCTCGGACCCGCGCGGTTTCGATACCCTCCGAGCGCAGGGTCTTGTAGAGACCTCTCATCCGCTCGATCCCCCAGAACAAGTTCACCGCTGTTGGGCGCGTGGCGGCCAGGGTCTCGCAGATGTCTTCTACCTGAGCATCGAGGTTTTCGTCGGTCGCCTTTTGAACGCCGATCGCAACGCCCATCGCGGCGGCACAGCCGATAGCCGGCGCCCCTCGGATGACCATCGTACGAATCGCATCAGCGACCTCGTCGTAAGTCGTACAGGTGACAAAAGTTTCTTCGGCCGGCAGCTTCGTCTGGTCGATCATGACGACGCCGGCATCGGTCCATTCGATTGTATTTACCATGCGAAAATTGGGATCAACACCCCAGTCTACTTGACTTGATCTGGGGCCAAGATCAGGATTGCGAAGAGCAGGCCGTTATACGACGCGTGTACAAGCGTCGTTGCTTTTGTCGACTGTGTCTGAGCGCGAATCGCGCCCAAAATCAAGCCCACCCACAGCAGAATCAGCAGGTTTTGCCATTGCCAGCCGTACTGCGAGCCGTGAACAAATGAAAACAGTGCGCTCGTAGCGATCACGGCTACGCCAGTGCCATGGACGTGTTCCAACGCCGCGTAAAGAAATCCCCTGAAAACGATTTCCTCGATGGCTGGGGCGACCAGCACTCCAAACGCGCCCAGTACCCACAGTGCGTCGGGGTCTTTGAAAAGCTCTAGCATCGGGTAGGCCTTGTCAGGTATTTCGACGACCATCGCCATCACCGTCACGCTAAAAACTAGGAATACACCGACCCCGAAGTAATGTGTGGCCGGGTGCCGTAGCGCCAACCAGCCCACCCCCTCGCGGAATCGTCGTTTGTATTTGCGGACCACGACGAAATAGATGTAGAGAAAGACAGGCAGCCAAGCTCCGCCCTGCACGGCTAGCGCCCAGTAGGGGTCGCTGCTCATGGCGGTAATCGCCGCTCGCATGTCCGTCCCACCGACCGTCCTCATATAGAGAGTCAGGCCGATCTGGCCGGACGCGATGAGTGCCACGACGGCCACCATCACGAGTAGCAGGACTTCACCATAAGCCCAGTGCGGGCGATCGTCGCCAATTGGAGCCTGGTTCGTCAGCTCGCCCAGGTCGCCAAGGTCGTCGAGCCGTTCGAGTTCGCTCTCCCCCGCCGCAAGGTGCGGATCTTCGCTCATCCGATCCCAATCCGTTTGAGCTCTTGGCCGGTGTAGCTTCGAGCTACCGCGGCGACGGTCTCCGGAGTTCCGCTCGCGACCACTTCTCCACCCTCCTCGCCGCCTTCGGGACCGAGATCGATTACCCAGTCCGCTGATTTGACGACGTCGAGATTGTGCTCAATCACGATTACCGTATTGCCGAGATCGGTCAGTCGGTGAAGCACCTCGAGTAACTTTCTCACATCGTCAAAATGTAGGCCGGTAGTTGGCTCGTCAAGTATGTATACGGTCTTGCCCGTCTGTCGTTTGCTCAGTTCTCGCGCTAACTTAATGCGCTGCGCCTCGCCGCCAGATAGCGTAGTCGATGACTGCCCGAGATGGATGTAGTCAAGCCCGACGTCGGCCAGCGTCTTTAGCTTCGCGTGCACCGTCGGGATGTTCTCCATCACCGGCAAGACCTCTTCCACGGTCGATTCAAGCAGGTCCGCGATTGAGTAACCCTTGAACTTGACCTGCAGTGTTTCTTGGGTGTAGCGCCGCCCCCGGCACACGTCGCAGGTTACGAATACATCGGGTAAAAAGCTCATTTCGATGCGTTTGTCGCCGTCGCCGTGGCATGCCTCGCAACGGCCGCCCTTTACGTTGAAGCTGAAACGCCCAGGCTTGTAGCCACGGCCTCGCGACTCCGGCAACTCTGAAAAGTATGAGCGGATTGGCGTAAACACCTGCGTGTACGTTGCCGGATTCGAACGCGGTGTGCGCCCAATAGCCGATTGGTCGATGCGAACAACTTTGTCGGTCAGCTCAAGGCCATCAATGCCGTCGTGCTTGCCCGCTTCGCCCTTACTTCGATAAATTTCTTTTGCCAACACGGGGTAAAGAATATCGTTGACGAGCGTAGATTTTCCACTGCCTGACACGCCAGTGACAACGGTCAACGTGCCCAACGGAAATTCGACCGTGATGTTCTTCAGATTGTGCTGGCACGCGCCTCTTACAACTAAACGGCGCTCTGTGGCGGCTCGCCGAACCGAGGGTGAACGAACTTCCTTCTTGCCGGAAAGATACTGACCGGTCAGTGATTTCTTCGATCGGGCAATCTGTTTGGGCGTGCCCTGCGCGACGAGTTCGCCGCCGAGGCGCCCCGCGCCCGGCCCCAGGTCGACTACGTGGTCGGCACGCTCGATCGTCTTCTGGTCGTGCTCGACCACAATCACGGTGTTGCCTAGATCTCGCAGCCGCGCGAGGTTGTCGAGCAGACGGCCGTTGTCGCGCGAATGCAAGCCGATCGACGGCTCGTCCAACACGTAAAGAACCCCTCTCAGCTCCGTTCCGAGTTGTGTCGCCAGCCGCACGCGCTGAGCCTCGCCGCCTGACAGCGTCACGGCCGAGCGGTCCAGACTCAAATAAGTGAGCCCAACGTTTTCAAAGAATCCTAGTCGCTTTGAGATTTCGCTAATCAGTCGACCGGCGATCAGCATTCTCCGCGGGCCGAGGTCTAAATCAGCCATCAATGAAGTCAGCCGCTTTAGCGGAAGCGCTGACATTTCCGAAATCGACAGGCCCGAAATTCGCACCGCCAGGCTCTCGGGCTTCAATCTTTGCCCGCGGCATTCGGGACAAGGCTGCGCCGACATGTACTTCAGAACGTGGTCTTTTTGATCTTCCGCGGCGTCCTCGCCATACTGCGAACGAATCTGGTTGAGAATTCCAGTGAAGCCGCGCAACGACCGCAGCTTTTCGTTCTCCGGCGAGCCATAGAGCAGAAAATCTCGGTGTTCCTCGGATAGTTCGATCCAGGGCTTCTTGAGGTCGATCTTCTTGGCTTTGGCGATCTTCTCGACATCACGGACGATATGCCACCACAGCCAAGTCGGCGGCAACGCGCCGTCGAAGGCAGGCCGGGTCCGGTCGAGAATCAACTTGTCGACATCGAAATCCCACAGACTGCCCAGCCCGTGGCAGTTTGGACACGAACCGTAGCGGCTGTTAAATGAAAACGAGCGAGGCTCGAAATCCGGCACGCTCGAGCCGCACTTTTTGCACGCGAGTTTCTCCGAATACAGCGTCTCCTCACCATCAACTTCAGCGATCAACACAAGGCCATCGCCCAGCTTTGAAGCTGTGCGGATCGAATTCTCAAGACGCTGCTCAACGCCTTCGCGTATGTGTACGCGATCAACGACCACTTCGATCGTATGGCTCTTCTGGCGGTCGAGGTGAATATCGTCCTCGAGATGCATCATCTCCCCGTCGATACGCGCTCTTACAAATCCCTTGGCGGCAAAGCCTTGTAGCTCTTTGCGGTAGTGCCCCTTGCGGCCGCGCACGAATGGCGCCATCACCATCACGTTCTTATCTGTCTGCTCGGCAAGAATTCTCGCCGCTACCTGGTCGGATGTCTGGCGTTCGATCGGCAGGTCGCATTTGTGACAGAAGGGAGTACCGACCGACGAATACAACAACCTCAAGTAGTCGTAGATCTCGGTGACCGTTCCGACCGTCGATCGCGGACTCCGGGCGGTGGTCTTCTGTTCGATCGAAAGCGCTGGGCTTAAACCATCAATCGAGTCGACATCGGGCCGCTCCATTTGGTCGAGGAACTGTCGGGCGTAGGGCGAAAGAGTCTCGACATAGCGCCGTTGCCCCTCCGCGTAAATCGTGTCGAATGCCAACGACGATTTGCCCGACCCGCTCAGGCCGGTGACAACCGTCAAACTGTTGCGCGGAATCTCCAGATGGAGATCGCGCAGGTTGTGCTGCCGCGCTCCGCGGACGCTGATGTGGCTAAGCATTCGTTGCGTGCTGGGTTACTGATTTCCCAACCTAAAGCCGAGCTGGCGGAGATCGTCCCCGGCAACCTCGACCGTTTGCTCCGCGGCCAGATCTCCCTTGACGACTCGCACAACGTGCGAGCCCGGAGTGACCGCAACTCGGGCAGTGGTTGTCTGACCGGTGTCGCGGCCATCGACGAATATCTGACCGCCTGCCGGCACGCTGCTCACTACTAGTGTGGCTTGTATCGCCTGCAGCGAGAACGAAACTTCTAACGGCGCTCGCTCAACGTCAAACGACTTCCGCTGAGGTCGAAACTCCTCGAGCGTGACGATCGCGTTGTGCCTCCCGCGAGGAAGCTCCATCGGCTCGCAAGGTGTTAAGCAAGTCCATTCGGCGTTTCGGTCGATGATGATCGCAGCGCCGGCAATATTGGTTGTAAATGTCACCGGCTGCAAGCGGGCGACCGCTGGGCGGGGAGTGGACGGAACTACCGCGGGCTCGACCGTTGCGGGAATCGGCTCGGGCGCGGGCTGAACCGGCGCCGGCTCTGGATCTAGCGCTTCCGTCTGCCCAGTGCCTGGGCCACCTGCGCCCTCTCCGGGCATGGGTTCCGGCTCAAGCAAACCCGGGCCGGGCTCGGTCGGCGATTGTGGGTCGACCTCGAGCACTTCCCCTTCGTCAACCGGCTCCGGGGCCTGACCTAAAACGGCCTGCAGCAATAGATTCGGATCATTGAGATAAGCGGGGTTGTTGACGATCAGCAGCGTCAGGCCGCCAAGCGCCACGACAAGCAGCAAGAGGACTACCAGCGGCCAGCGCCGTTTCGTCTCTGGTTCAGGCTCGTAGCCGCTCGCTATTTCGGTGATCGTCGTCGAGCCTAGCCCGAACTCCGAGGTGTGCAGCTTACGGGTCGGCTCCGGAAGAATAGGCGAACTTTGTTCGGGCTCGACTTCGACTTCCGAATCGGGCTCCGCGGCCGGCGCTTCGTCGGCAATCGGCTGCTCCTCGACCGCCGCACCAACCTCCTCCTCCGCCGCCACCGCCGGAGTTTCCGCGGCAGCATCGTACTCGGCCGTCTCATCGCCAGCCGCGAGTGCGGCCTCGCCGGAAACCACGTCACCCTGAAGCGTTTCTTCCACCTGCGGCTGGGAGTGGGTAACGTCTTGCTGAACTGGGATCGAACCTGCAGTCTCGTCCCCATCACCGAGCACTGGAAGGCCGGCGGTCAATATGACCGTTTCCTCCCCGGAAAGGATGCGATTCGCAGCGGCGGCGAATCCGGAGGCGAAATCGCTACAAGTTTCGAATCGCTCGGTCGGGTCCTTAAATAACGTCCGCAGCACGGCTTCGTCGAGTGCCGGCGAAAGTTTCGGATTCAACTGCCGCGGTCCGACCGGGTTCGAAGAAACAATCTTGAAGATGGTCGAGGTCAGATTCTCGCCCTGAAATGGCTTCTTGCCGGTCAGCAACTCATAGATGATGACGCCGAGAGAAAACTGATCCGACCGCCCGTCGATACTCTCGCCCTTCACTTGTTCGGGCGACATGTAGTTCGGCGTACCCATCACCGTGCCGGTACGCGTGAGATTCGACGAAGCGATACGCGCCACGCCGAAATCCATGATCTTTACGCCGTCGGCGGAGATCATGATGTTCGAAGGCTTGATGTCTCGGTGAACGATCTCGCGGCTGTGCGCGTAGTCTAGTGCCGCGCTGACTTTCGATAAAAGATCGGACACGAAATCAAGACTACGTGCCGTGCCGCCATCATCCGCGACATATTGGTCAAGCGTCTGTCCCTCGACCAGCTCCATCGCGATGTAGGCGATGCCGTCTTGCTCGTCAACGTCAAAGATTGTGACGATCCCAGGGTGAGAAAGCCGGCCGGCGGACTGCGCCTCGCGAAAAAGTCGCTCCCTTAGGCCGACGATCTCGTCCTCATCGGCCTGATCAGCGAGCTTGATCATTTTGATCGCAACTTCGCGACCAATTTTGGGGTCGCGGGCACGGTAGACGATACCCATCGCGCCTCGCCCCAACTCCGAGGCGATTTCATACCGGCCGATTTTTTTCATTCAGGGAAAACGCGCTTTCTAGCACTTTATCACGCGTGTTTTAGGCTGCGGGCGGCGCCCGATCGATCGCGAGAGAAACCTGAAGTTCAAGTACGGCGACAGAGTTTATCGCCATACCCAAAACGCGCCGCCGGTACCGCCCCTTAAGGCCCGGTTGATCGACTTTCGGGCCGGTACTGGCACATGCGATCTCGAAATCTATCCACCTTGACGAACCCTCGTGTTGCCTGTCCCATACCAAGCCGATGACCTAACGCGTGTCTCCCAAGACCAAGCGGCGCAGCTCGATACTGCCAACTATAACGTCGCCGCCCTGACACCTAGAACTTGTGTCTCCTGACGCCTCCCAACGCGGCGCCTTTTCGCTTGAAGAACTGCGCCCGTACCCGCTCGGGCTCGACGGTCACCCGCGCAAAGTTGTCTGTTGAATGAATCGGGCCGCCTCGCACGCGAAAACCATTCGATCCCGCCAAATCACCCTTCACGACGAATTTCCGTGCCGAACTGTGCGGATATGGCCAATAAAATGGCGACGAGATGATCGAGATCACCTTAAACTTGGGGTCGCTTGGGTGGTCAAGCTCGGCCGTCATTGAGCTGTGAACATCTCCGGACAGAAATACCACCCGCCGGATTTTCTCGGCCAAAATGTGGTCGAGAATCTCATTTCGCTGGTCGGCAAAGCTGTCCCATCGATCCCCCCCGCTGCCGTTGAGGTCTGGAAAGAAGGGGATCGCCGTAGCTATGAGCTTCACCCGACGGGAGCCATCGGAGAGCCAGTCCTTCAATGCATCCATCTGAGTGTCGCCAATAACCTGAACTCGTTTGCCGTCATCGTAGAAGCGTTCGGTCCTGGTATCCATCACGAAAAAGTCACAGCACCCGTCCTGAAATTGATACCAGTAGTGATCCGGCTGCTCAATGAGCCTTCCGTTCTCGCCAACAGGGAAAAGCGGGCTGTGGCTGAGTTGATAGCTAAGGTAGGAGTGCATCGCGGCTGGGAACTTCCTCATGAAGTCCTGACCCGTCGCTCGAGCGGGCCAATTATCCTCGATTTCGTGATCGTCCAACGTCATGTAGGTCGGAATCCGGCTGACCAAGTTAGCGAAATGCTTTTTGGAAAAAACTTCCCGATAGCGCTTAAAGTATTCATCGACGCTGCTGTCAGCCCCAAGGAAGTTGAGATCGTCGGCGTAGATCTGGTCACCCAACATCAGGACCTGGTCGGTGCGTCGCCCCTTGTCAATTTGGCCGTTAATCGACCGGAAGGTCTTATCGCCTCTACCGTCGAACAACGACCCTCCGAAGAGCCGCAGCAAATATCGACATGATCCAAATACGAATGACCGCGGTGCGTTCCGGTCGCGTGATGCGGTGCGAAACGTCGTCTTGTGAGCGTCATCCCAGTTCGGTTGAACCGCCTTTGGCAGATCCTCGAGTTCGGCATCGGCAAAGAACGCACCGATCTCGTAGTCATAATCGGTGTCAGGACGAAGGCCTTGAAAAACCGTCACACCGGTAAGGTCGAAAATCGGGTTTAGCTTGAAGTACTGCGTTGGGCCGAATGGTTTACCAGCCTGCCTAACGTGAGCGGCCCCAAAAGCCCGCCGAAGTGTCCCCTCCGATCGCCGCTCTCGTCCGCGGCCCCACAGACGGGCCGAGTCGGGCGCAACCGCGCCGAGTATCGGACCAACGTCGAATTTTTCAATCTTGACCTGCATGTTCTCACCTCAAAGTCAAAGACAACTAGTACTAACTTGCGAAAGTAAGGCCTTTAACTGTAAAATGTCGGTATGGCAAGACCGGCAACGGTGATTCGACTGAACGCCGAGGAAGAAGAGACGCTGCGACTCTGGGTGCGCGGCCACAAGTCCGAACGGCGCATGGTGGAGCGCGCTCGCATTGTGCTGCTGGCGGCCGCCGCTACCTCGACCGCCGAGATCGCCCGGCAACTGGGATCCCCGGCGGCGCGCGTGTCGAAATGGCGCACCCGCTTCGCCCAGCAACGTCTGGCGGGATTATGCGATCAAGCGCGTTCCGGCAGGCCCGCGCGGTACGACCAAGCGACGCGCAAACGCATCCTCTGCCAACTCGACGAAGCTCCGCCCGAAGGGCACGCCACTTGGACAGGCGAACTGCTCGCGGAAGCTCTCGGCGACGTCAGCAAGCATCAAGTCTGGCGCGTACTGCGGCAGCTCGGCGTGTCCTTGCGGCGGCGGCGCAGTTGGTGTTTGTCAACCGACCCGGAGTTCGCTCGCAAGGCCGCCGACATTGTCGGACTCTACCTCAGCCCGCCGGAAAACGCCGTGGTGCTCGCGGTCGACGAGAAGCCGAGCATCCAGGCCTTGGAGCGAGCGCAGGGCTGGCTACGCTTGCCCAACGGCAAGGCCTTGACGGGCTTCTCGCACGGCTACAGGCGGCACGGCACGACGCCGCTTTTCGCCGCGCTGGAAGTGGCTACCGGATTCATCATCGCCGGACACTATTGGCGCCGACGGCGTCGCGAGTTTCTCGACTTCATGAACCACATCGCGGCCATCCACGAAGGCCGCGAGATCCACATCATCTTGGATAACTTGAACACTCACAAGCCCAAAAATGACCGCTGGCTGCAACGTCATGCGAACATCCATTTTCACTACACGCCGACCTACAGTTCGTGGATGAATCAGGTTGAGGTGTGGTTTTCGATTCTGAGCCGCCGCGCCTTGCGGGGGGCGAGTTTCACTTCCCCCCGGCAGGTGCGCGAGGCCATCGACAGCTTCGTCCGCGTCTACAACTCCAAGGCTACTCCGTTCGAATGGACCAAGACCGTCGTCGCCCCTCGTCCCCTCGCCAGTAAATATTCTAACTTACGCAACTAAGTACTAGTGCCGAAATAGTCCAAAGGCCGGACTATCTGTATTAAGCGAAAAACAGTGGCTAGGCGGGCCATCTGGCCGCAACAGACTTCTTCGTGAAATTCCTCCGGCGGGCGGCCTCGGAATGCATCCAGGCGGTCGAAAAATAAGGCCAAACGCCTGCGAAATCACCACGTAACCCATTGCGCCCCAGCCCTAGCTCAGCTATCCTGACAGTGTCGAGGGCGCTAAAACGAAAATTTTCAATCGGACGCTACGGCTCAGTCGCAGGCTTGCGGGCTTGCTCGTTGCCGGCGGGTTTCTGGCCACCTTGGGGGCGCAGCAGAACGGGTCGCATCCGCCCCCCCACCGCGCTCTCGTCGATCAATACTGCGCGTCCTGCCACAACGAAAACGTCAAAACGGCCGGCCTCGCTCTCGACGCCGTTAGCGCTCGTGGAGTCGACGAAAATTCTGAAATCTGGGAAAAAGTTATACGCAAACTTCGCGCGCGCCAGATGCCTCCAGTAGGGCTTCCGCGGCCCGATGAAGCAACTTTCGACGCCGTCGTATCTTCACTCGCTGCCTCGCTCGACAGCGCGGCTGAGGCCAACACCAACCCCGGCCGCACCGACACTTTCCGGCGACTGACACGAACCGAGTATCAAAACTCCATCCGCGATCTGCTTGCC
The DNA here is from genome assembly GCA_965205595.1 of Bryobacterales bacterium. Lineage (GTDB taxonomy): Bacteria > Acidobacteriota > Terriglobia > Bryobacterales > UBA6623 > CATQHP01. The sequence continues at coordinate 35,813 of CBDBHI010000026.1, forward strand.
CTCGACATAGACCTTTCGGCCTTGCTGCCGCGAGATGAATCGAGCCAGGGGTTCGACAACATTACAGTCGGGGACCTCTCCCCCGCATTGCTCGAAAGCTACGTCTCAGCGGCGGACAAAATCTCTCGCCTGGCGGTCGGCCGGCCGGTCCCGTCGCTTGCCGTCGAGACCATCAAAAAGAAGCCAGACCTCACCCAGGAGTGGCACGTCGACGGTCTCCCCATAGGCACTCGCGGCGGCACGCTTTTCCCCCACGCCTTTCCCCTCGACGCGGAGTACGAAATCGTCATCCGGCTAACTCGAGACCGCGACGAGCAAGTCGAAGGGCTGCGAGAGACTCACCAGGTAGAGTTGCTCCTCGACAAAGAGCGTGTGCGCCTGTTCGAGGTCGTTCCTCCTCGCCACGTCGGAGACCATTCAGCCGTCGACAAGCATCTCCACGTGCGCGTGCCCATCACGGCGGGGCCGCACCAGCTCGGTGTGACTTTTCTCAAGAAACCTTGGGGAGTGCTCGAAACGGACCGCAAGCCCTACCTCGCCCATTTCAATGCGTATCGGCATCCGCGGGTTCAGCCGGCGGTTTACGAAGTATCGATCACTGGACCATACAACGCGGAGGGCCCTGGAAACACGCCTAGCCGAGACCGAATTTTCGCATGCAGGCCCGCGGGAGCTGCCGATGACGAGAACTGCGTCCGGCGCATTCTTACAACGCTGATGCGGCGAGCCTACCGGCGTCCGGTCACCGAGCGGGATCTCGAAAGTCCGCTGGAATTTTACCGCCAGGGTCGATCAAGCGCCGCGGACGATGGGTTTGAAGCCGGCATTGAGATGGCCCTCTCATCGATCTTGGTCAGTCCCGAATTTCTATTCCGCATCGAGCGAGACCCTCCTGCCACGTTGCCGCGAACGGCCTACCAAATCAGTGATCTGGAACTAGCATCGCGCCTGTCATTTTTCCTGTGGAGCAGCATTCCAGACGCCGAGCTGCTAGATCTTGCGATCGAGGGGAACCTGAGAAAGCCCGACGTGTTGGAACGCCAGGTGAGGCGAATGCTCGCTGATCGGCGTTCCCATACCCTGATGACGAACTTCGCCGCCCAGTGGCTGCATTTGCGCAATCTAAAGTCCGTAAACCCCGACATGCGCGCGTTCCCGAACTTCGATGACAATCTCCGCCAGGCGATGCGCCGCGAGACGGAACTACTTCTCGAAAGCATCATCCGCGATGATCGAAGCGTCCTCGATCTACTTACCTCCGACTACACGTTTTTGAACGAGCGGCTAGCCAAGCACTACGAGATACCGCATATATACGGGAGCTGGTTCCGCCGCGTGAAGCTCGACGACGCTAGCAAACGAGGCGGGCTACTGCGCCACGGAAGCATTCTCACGGTGACGTCATATAACACTCGCACCTCCCCGGTGATCCGAGGCCATTGGGTGCTCGAAAATCTGTTGGGCGTGCCGCCGCCACCACCGCCGGCGGACGTTCCGGCGTTGGAAGACAAGGCGATCAATGGGAGTCTGGCCGTAAAGGAACGCCTGCTGCAGCATCGTGCAAATCCCGCCTGTGCGGGCTGTCACAACCTGATGGATCCCGTGGGCTTTTCGCTGGAAAACTACGACGCCGTCGGCAGCTGGCGCAATGCTGAAAACGAGCAGCCAATTGACGCTGCAGGTAATTTTCCAGGCGGTGCGGAATTCAAAGGCGTATCGGGCCTCGAAAAAGCTCTGATTGACCGGCCCGAGATGTTTGTCGGTACTTTAATCGAAAAACTTCTGACATACTCATTAGGCAGGGTGGTCGAGCACTACGATGCGCCGGCCGTTCGCAAAATCGTGCGAGATGCTCGCTCAGAAGAATTACGTTTTTCGTCGCTGATTGTTGGAATTGCTAAAAGCAAACCGTTTCAGATGAGGAGATCATTATGATCATCACCAAGAAGTCACTCCCGCGGCGGACATTCCTGCGGGGACTAGGCACTGCGGTGGCGCTACCGCTACTCGATGCGATGGTACCGGCGGCGACCGCTTTGGCTTCCACGCCGGCCAAGCCTGTGCGCCGTCTGGGTTACATTTTTATCCCCATGGGATCGGATATCGCTCGTTGGACTCCTGCGGGCGAGGGTTCGCTGAACGAGCTGTCGCCAATCTTGCGGCCACTTGAGCCGGTGAAGGACTACGTCACGGCGGTGACGAACATGGAGTTGAAGAACGCCTATCCGGGCACTCACGCCACCTCCAATTCCGCCTACCTAAGCTGCGCGACCGCGAAGTTGACCGAAAGCACCGACTACTACCTAGGACCCACGGTCGATCAGATTGCAGCCAAGGAAATCGGCCAGGGCACACAGTTGCCGTCGCTCGAACTCGGCATGGACCTGCTTGAGATAGTCGGGCAGTGCGACGACGGCTATGCTTGCGTCTACCAAAACAATCTCTCGTGGTCATCACCGACGACTCCACTTCCCTATGAGGCTCACCCCCGCAAGGTTTTCGAGCGTTTGTTCGGCGAGGGCGGCAGCGCTGAAGAGCGAACCAAAACTCTAAAAAAGAAAGCCAGTCTGCTCGATCGAGTCAAGACCGACATTTCGCGCCTGCAATGCGAGCTGGGCTCCAACGACCGTACCAAGGTCGATCAGTATCTCGAAAGCGTGCGAGAAGTCGAGCGGCGCATTCAAATAGCTGAGGCGGGCGTGACTGAAAACCCGACGCCTGACTACGAGAGGCCCGTCGGCGTACCCGCGGCCTACGCTGATCACGCCCGGCTGATGTTCGACCTGCAGGTGCTCGCCCTCCAGGCTGACATCACTCGCGTGATTACCTTCCAGCTTGCCCGCGAAACCAGCACGCGAAGCTATAACGAGATCGGCGTCTCAGAGCCGCATCACCCGCTCACACATCACGGGAACGATCCGGAGAAGATCGCCAAAATGGCGAAAATCAACGAGTATCACGTCTCGCTATTCGCCTATCTTCTCGAAAAACTAAAGGCCACTCCCGACGGTGAAGGCTCTCTGCTCGACCATTCCATGTATCTGTACGGCAGCGGCATGGGAAATCCAAACGCGCACGACCACACCAACCTACCCATAGTGGTGGGCGGTGGCGGTGCCGGCAACCTGAAAGGCGGCCGCCACATTCGCTACAACGAACCGACTCCGCTAGCTAATCTGCACCTGACGCTGCTCGAAAAGGCGGGTGTCCGCATGGATTCGTTCGCCGACAGTCGCGGCAGGGTTGACGAACTCTTGTCGATTTGATTGGTGGTGGATGCGGCAAGGGGACGACAGCCATGTTTTCGAAGAAATTCGGTTTGAAGCAATTCGGCATGTGGACCACGGTTTGGCTGTTGTCCGCCGCAACCCTCGTCGCCGCCGCCAAAGCCCCGCTTGCGGATGCCGCCGAAAACATGGACCGGCACGGTTTCGAGGCCTTGCTCGAACAGTCCGCCGATGTGAACGCGCCCCAGGTTGACGGCATGACGGCTCTGCACTGGGCCGCCCGTCACGATGACCTTGAAATGGCGAAACTCCTAGTTCTAGCCGGTGCCAGCGCAAACGCCGCGAATCGCTATGGCGTGACGCCGCTCACTCTGGCCTGCACCAACGGAAACGCCGCGCTCGTCGAACTGTTGCTCGACGCGGGGGCAGACCCGAACGCCACTCTTCCTGGGGGCGAAACCGCATTAATGACGGCGTCTCGAACCGGTAGGCTCGCGCCTGTGAAGGCGCTGTTGGCGCGCGGAGCGGACGTTCACGGAACAGTTCATGGAATGGGACGCCAAGAAGGGGCCGGCGCCAACGCCTTTTTAGCTCGCATGGCCGATCCCACCATTTTTGATTTTGAGACCAAAGGTGAACAGACGGCTTTGCTGTGGGCCGCCTCCGAAGGCCACGCCGAGGTAGTTGCTGAGCTGAGTAAGGCCGGCGCCGATTTCCAGACGACTCTGGAGTCGGGGTTTACGCCGTTCCTATTCGCCGTGAGAAATGGCCACTCCGGTGTTGTGACAACGCTAGTGAAGGCGGGCGCGGACGTGAATCAACGCATCGAGCCGAAGCCGGAATGGCATCATATGGGCTACGGCGCGCAGCTACGGCCCGGCGCGACTCCGCTACACGTGGCGGTCGAAAACGGTCATTTCGAACTGGCGGCATACCTATTGGAATTAGGTGCCGATCCGAATGCCGCCGACCCCGCCGGTTATACGGCTCTTCACGCGATATCCGCGACGCGCAAGGTCGCTCTCGGCGATGCGGATCCTCCCCCCGAGCCGTCGGGAAACATGACCAGTCTCGAGTTCGTCGGCAAGCTGGCGACTCATGGCGCGAACTTGAATGCGCGGATGAACGGATCGGGCACGGTCAATCTCGGCTCCATCATTCTTGGACCGACGGCGTTCTTGGCGGCTGCACAGAGTTCCGACATTGAGTTCATGAAGACGCTCATCGATCTGGGTGCCGATCCACTGCTGACAGATAACAACGGCAGCACGGCATTGATGCTGGCTGGCAGGAGGATCGGAACAGCCGACGAAGCGATCGAGACGATGCAGCTCGCGCTCGACCTCGGCATCGATGTCGACGCGCTCAACGACAACGGCGAAACGGCGATGCATTTCAAGGCCTACAAAGATCAGCCTGAACCCATAAGATTCCTCGCCGAAAAAGGCGCAAAGATAGAACTCTGGAATCGCGACAACAAGTACGGCTCGACGCCCCTAGCCATCGCGGTGGGATACAGAAGGCCAAGAAGTTTCAGACCCCAACCCAAGGCCGAGGCAGCAATTCGCGAAGTGATGCGAGCCGCCGGAGTAACTCCCCCAGAAACTTTCACCCTCTCCGCCGAGTCCAAGTAGGCTTCCTCAGCCGCGAGTCCGGCCCCCGCCGGTGGCGCTACTGACATGAAACTTCAACTCCTCCCAACGAACGAAACAGGAATCCGCCGGTCGGGGACTGGCACATGAGATCCCGCAATCTCCACTCCTTGACGAACCCTCGTGTTGCCTGTTTCAATGCATAGGTGATTAAGAAAAAGCGTCCTCCTGGCGGGAATAATAAGTCGGGCTCGGCTGCGGCAAGCAGGCGAACCGAAACCCAGACCCAGGAGGACAAAATGCACTTTATCGGACTCGACGTTCACAAAAAAACCATTGCCTATTGCGCCAAGACCGCCGCCGGCACAATCGTTGACGAAGGCACGATCCAGGCGCTGCGCCCCGAGCTTGAGGCGTGGGCCGCCGCGCGGCCCGCGCCTTGGAAGGGCACGCTCGAAGCCACCATGTTCAGCGGCTGGATCTACGACACTCTCAAGCCCCACGCCGTGGATCTGGCCGTCGCTCATCCGGCGTCGCTCGAGGCCATCACGCGCGCCAAGAAGAAGAGCGACAAGCTCGACGGCCGCAAACTTTCCGACCTCACCCGCGCCAACCTGGTGCCGCGTGTCTGGATGCCGCCGCGCCAACAACGCGAGCTGCGCCGCCTGCTGCGCTTTCGCAACCGCCTCGTCCAACAAGCGGTCTGGAACAAGAACCGCATCGCCACGCTGTTGATGGAACTCGGCGAACCCTACACCAAATCGAAACTGCACACCAAGAGATATTTCGAGCCCTTCGTCGATCGACTCGAAGCCTGCGAAACCGACCTGCTGCTGCTCGGCGTCAGCCGTGATCGCGTCGAAGCAACACTCGCAATCGTGCGCAAGATCGAGAACAAGCTGCTCACCCACCCGTCGCTCGCCAAGCGCGTGGAGTTGCTGCGCACGATCCCCGGAGTCGGCGCGATTACCGCGCTGACCTGGGCACTCGAAATAGGCGACGTCAAGCGCTTCGGCAAGATCGACGAGGCGGTGAGTTACTGCGGACTGTGCTCGCGCCTGAACGAGTCGGCCGGCAAGTCGCGCCGCGGACCGCTGTCGAAACAACGCAACGGACACTTGCAACACGTGCTGATCGAGGCGGCGAAGTTGGCGCCGCGCTGGAACGACCAACTGGCGCGGCTGCACGCGGACGAAGTCGCGCGCGGCCACCGCAACCAGGCGACGGTGGCGCTAGCGCGCAAGCTGGTAGCGCTGTTGTTGGCGGTCGAACGCCGTGGCCACGGGCTACGAGAAGCGCGAGTAACGAGTTGGAAACGACGATTTCCCGCCGGGCCCCGCACGAAGGGGACTGCGTGAAAGCCCACGGGTGAGTAGACGCCATGCTGCCTGTTTCGGGGCTGGCGGGATCTAGTTTTTGGGCCTCAACTGAATCTTCCGCGACGGCGCCCGCGATCACACTTGCGGGCGCCCGAGGTGGCAAATGGATGTCTGGCCGCGTTTTTCGAACGGCGCCAAATGACGCGATTCGGCAAGGTAGTCGTCGTGGACTGACAAGCAGAAACTCCCCCGCGGGAGAGCGCCGTGTTCGCCCGCGTACAGTCGACGTACGCGCCGCCGCGGAACCTGTCAACCGTTCGCTGCGCCGCGTCCTACGGACGCGCAGTGGACAGAACCCGCCCCGCCGCGAAAAACCTACCTAATAAGCGGGCGAACCCAGCTTCTGAGAACGGCGGAGCGAAACTAGACCATAGAGCGGCGAATCGAAGCTGCTTTTGGGCGGAGTAAAAGTAGACCGTCCGAGTGGTCCAGCGAACATTCCTGTGGTGTTTGTGGGACACGAGAGGGATGTATCGCGTGGAGCTATACGCTCAAGTACGGCGCAGTGTCTTTGTCGAAGGGCTCAGTGAGCGCGAGGCCGCCAAACGGTTTGGCCTGGCGCGAGGGACGGTGCGCAAGATGTTGCGCTACGCCACTCCGCCGGGCTATCGGCGGCGCCAACCAGCGCAGAGGCCGAAGCTGGATCCCTTCACCGGAATCGTCGATCAGATCCTCATCGACGATCAGGAACGTCCGAAGAAACAACGCCACACCGCAAAACGCATCTTCGACCGCTTGCGCGACGAGTACGATTTCACCGGCGGTTACACGATCGTCAAGGACTATGTTCGCGACAAGAAGCTCGGCGGGCAAGAGATGTTCGTGCCGCTGGTGCATCCGGCGGGCGATGCCCAGGCCGACTGCGGTGAAGCTCTGGTGGTCATTGACGGCGTACAGCGCAAGGCGCACTACTTGGTGGTCGATCTGCCGCCTAGCGATGACGCTTTCGTAAAAGCTTTCCCGGCCGAGACGACGGAAGCGTTTTGCGAGGGGCACAACGCAGCGTTTCGGTACTTCGGCGGCGTGCCACGCAGCATCCTCTACGACAACACGACCTTGGCGCTGGCGAGGATTCTGGGCGACGGCAGGCGCAAGCGGACCAGGGTGTTCAGTGAACTGCAGTCGCACTATTTATTCTCCGATCGTTTCGGGCGTCCGGGCAAAGGCAACGACAAGGGAAAGGTGGAAGGACTGGTCGGTTATGCCCGGCGGAACTTCATGGTGCCGGCGCCAAGGTTTCCAAGCTGGGAAGCGTTCAACGAGCAGCTCGAAGCGCAGTGCCTCAACAATCGTAAGCGGCGCTTGCGGCGGCACACCGAAACGATTGAGGAACGTTTCAAGCGTGACCGCCAAGCGTTGTTGCCCTTGCCGCCCACGCCCTATGACGCCTGCGACAAACGCACCACGCGGGTGACGTCGCTGTCATTGGTGCGCTATCGCGCCAACGACTACTCGGTGCCCACACGCTACGGACATCGCCAGGTGTTGCTGAAAGGCTACGTCGATGAAATCGTGATCTGTTGTGGCAGCGAAGAGATCGCGCGCCACCGGCGCAGTTACGAACGCGAAGAGTTGATCTTCGATCCGCTGCATTACCTAGCACTGCTGGAACGCAAGACCAACGCGCTCGATCAAGCGGCCCCGTTGGCGGGCTGGGAGCTGCCCGAACAGTTCCCGTGCTTGAGACGTTTGCTCGAGGCACGGTTGGGAAAGCCAGGCAAGCGCGAGTACGTGCAGGTATTGCGATGACTGGAGGACTTCCGATTCGAGCACGTTGCCGCGGCGGTGCGCCAAGCCTGCGAGTTGGGAGCGATTGGCTTGGATGCAGTCAGGCACTTAGTGCTGTGCCGCATCGAGCAACGGCCGCCGCGCTTGGACTTGACGAAGTATCCGCACCTGCCGGCAGCCCAGGTGGAGCAAACCTCCGCTGCGGACTATTTGGCACTGCCGGCACAAGGAGGGGGGTAATGGCGAGGTCGAAACTTCTGCTCGAAGCGCATTTGAAAGCGTTGCGGCTGCCAACCTTCCTGCGCGAGTACGACAAACTGGCGCGGCAATGCGCCGCCGAGAGCTTGGATTCGAGGAGCTTCCTGCAACAACTCTGCGAGCTGGAACTGCTCGACCGTGAACAGCGGGCCACCGAGCGCCGCAGCAAGGCCGCGAAGTTTCCCGTGACCAAGAGTCTGGACACTTTCGACTTCCCGTCCTTGCCGGCGTTGAACAAGAAGCTGGTGCTGGAACTGGCGCGCTGTGAGTTTATCGACCGCCGCGAAAACGTGCCGGCACTGGGTAATTCCGGCACGGGCAAAACGCACATCGGCTTGGCGTTGGGACTGGCGGCTTGTCAGCGCGGCTATCGAACACGCTTCACAACAGCGGCGGCACTGGTCAATGAGCTGCTCGAAGCCCGAGATGAACGGCGCTTGCTGCGATGTCAAAAGCAGTTGGCCAAGCAGGATCTGCTGATCGTCGATGAACTGGGCTACGTGCCGCTATCGAAGACCGGAGCGGAGTTATTGTTCGAAGTGTTTTCCCAGCGCTACGAACAGGGCTCGACGCTGGTCACCTCGAATCTGCCGTTTAACGAATGGACGGAGGTCTTCGGCTCCGAGCGGCTGACCGGCGCCCTGCTCGATCGCCTCACGCACCACGTTCATATTCTAGAGCTGAACGGCGAAAGCTTCCGTCTGATCCAGAGCAAGAAGAAGCGGGCTCACTCTTTGGGCTGACCCACCGGCCACTCGCCCGGTTTTCGTGGGACGGCCTCCACTACGCCTGGGCCGCCCTAAAGGGCGACCGCAGGCTCCGTTCCAGCCGTCCCACGAAAACCGCTACCCCTTCACCAACTGGTCTACTTTTGCTCCGCCGAAGTGGTCCAAATTTACTCCGCCCTTGACACCGAATCCTGTTCGAATGATGATGCCACTCGGTCCGGGGTTCGCCGAAGCAGGAACAATCGCGTTAATCTGTCCGCCGGAAGCATAAAGGATCGGTGCGACTGTGCCATCAATCACCACGGTTGCTCCACCCAGATTCGTGGGCAGCGGAAATCCCAAAGCCTGCTCCGTCTTGGTTGCCAAATCGACGCCAAAAATTGAGATCAGAGACCCTCGTGTAAGTTGCGCGTTTAGGAGATTAGCGCCGTTGATAATTCCTTCACTCGTCAGGAACGGAATCGGGCCGGAGAGGTTCGCGCCGACGTTCAGCTCCACCTCTAGGCGGGCTGGAGGCCCACCCCATCCCTCGACGTTGACTTCAACGGTGGCGGTTCGCAAGCCCGCGGAAAGGCCGGAATCTGTCACCAGTAACTCAATCGAGGTGCCGCGGCCAGTGAAGGTTCCGTTTGGCGGATTTACCGACAACCAGCTTGCGGCATCGCCCGACACGTTCGCGCTCCAGCGGCTGGCCCGAGTGCCGTGAATTTCTACGCTTTGGCTTTCTGGTATAGCGCCATGCACCACGTCGAATCGAAGTGACCGATCGCGTTCAAAGATGCGGACAGCCGGTTGCTCGGGAGAAGGATAGAGAAATTTGATGCCTTCCACTTCAGCCGGCTGAAGCGTCCTGTCGCCGGCCCCGAAGTCGACTACCTATTCCATGATCGTCGGGCCCACGTTGCAATTGTCGGAATGGCCGAGCCCAAACGAATGCCCCAGCTCATGGAGCAGTACAGTGTTGAAATCGAACTCGTTGCTCTGTGGGTTTACGTTAAACGGCAGCAGCGGGTTGAACTCAATAATCGCGTCGGAGACGCCCTTACCGATGGTCGAATCCTCGAAGATCAACGTGACGGCAAGCGCGGTTTCGAAGGAGCTGCCTTGCGTCAAGACTGTCCCTGGGGGCAGCCCGGGCCCACCGGGGTCGGTCGGAGGGGGCTGATCGGGGCAACCGAATAAGACTCCGCAGGGCAGAATGTTGAGCACACCGTCGGCCGGGTTTGGAAAATCGCTGGTGAGTCCGTCGAACTCAAACCGGAAGTTCGAGCCGGAGACGGCGTTCCACTGGTCCAGCGCCGCGGTAATAGCGGGCAGCCAGATTCGCTCTCTGGTTTGAAATTCGCCTTGAAAGCCTTCGTCGATCTTCACGCGAAACGATTGGCTGCTGAGCGGGCCGAACTCGTCGGGATAGCCGATGACGGTGAAATTCCCCGGCTTACAAGCTTCAACCGGAGGTTGGTCGGGTGACTGCGCAACGATTGTCGCGCACAGGCACAACAGCACGACTACCAGCCGCGGGAGGATTATTGGCACTTTGTTTGCCGAAAGAGGGGGTTTTCGGGATCGATTTTGCATTGACACACCAGGGGAGCGGTCGGGTCACGTAGGCCTAAAGCCTTCGCTCCTAATCAAATAGATACGGTGGGGGCGCCATTTTGCTCCCTTGGGAGTTCGCAGCAATCGGGCGGGGAAATTACCCTACAGACGCCCTTGGGGGCGCATCGCTTAGCTCGTCGGAAACGACCAATCCATCGCGCAATACGATGCGACGGTCAGCTTGTGAAGCCAGCGAGGAGTCGTGCGTGACCAGAATCAACGTCGTGCCCTCGGTGCGGTTAAGCGAGCGCAACATCTCAAGCACGAGGTCCCCGTTACGGCTGTCGAGGTTGCCTGTGGGCTCGTCCGCCAGCACAATTGGCGGTCTGCTGACGAAGGCGCGAGCGAGCGCCACTCGCTGCTGCTCGCCGCCCGATAGCTGTACCGGGTAGTGGTCAAGGCGATCTCCCAGGCCGACTTGTTCTAGTAATTCCGCCGCCCGCTCGTCGGAGTCGGCGCCCGCTAAACCTGTCAGGTCCAGCGGAAGAGTCACATTTTCGATCGCATTGAGAGTCGGAACGAGTTGATACGACTGGAAGACGAAGCCGATTTTTCGACCCCGCAAGATTGCCATCTGGTCCTCTGAAAGGCCGACAATCGATTCACCGTCGATGGAGATATCGCCAGAGCTGGGCGTGTCTAGTCCGGCCAGCAAGCCGAGTAGTGTACTTTTTCCGCTCCCCGAGGGCCCCTCGATGGCCGCAAATTGGCCGGCTGGGATCTCAAAGTCAATTCCTCGCAGAATCTCAACCTGGTGGGTACCACTGTGGATCGACTTGTATAGCCTGCGAACCGCCAGGACAGATCTAGCCCGCATTTCTCACCACCTGGCGGCGGATGCACGCGATAGGTGCGCCACTACTTCGTTGCGCTCGATCGTCGTGCTCAACGGACTGCAAAAGTACGCCTCCGCGCGAAGACCGTCGCCCGCCTCGTATTGACGCACCTCTCACGCACTTTCGCTCGCCACGTGGTGAGAAACGCGGGCTAGGATTCGACATCAGTCTCCAAAGAAACTTATTATGGCAAGGTGGCCCCCACTACAATTCTTGATCGTGAAGATTCGCCTGCGGCTATTCATCCGAGGCATCTAGCCTGGGTCATTTGCGCCGTGTTGTTCGCACTCGTCGCCTGTGGCAGTGAGATCGTCGAGTCCCCTGCCCTGGGCTCTTCGGAAAATTCCTTTGAGCCTCCGCCGACCGATGAGCGCCAGGTCGTCGTCGCATTCGGGGATAGCTTGACCGCGGGATACGGGGTTCCCCCGGGCTCGAGCTTTCCCGATTTTCTACAGCAGGAGTTCGACAATCGAGGGCTCAACTACAACGTCATCAACGAGGGAATTAGTGGAGAAACGACAGCGCAAGGCCTCGTCCGAAGCGAAATTGTTCTTTCCCGTAAACCGGTCTGGGTAATTGTGGCGTACGGGGCAAATGACGGACTTCGGGGCCTCTCTACGGAACGCTTGGAATCAAATCTGCGCACGATCGTGCAGCGATTTCTCGAAGCGGATGTCAACGTTTTGCTGGCGGGTATGCGCTTGCCACCGAACTATGGCACTGAGTACGTACAGATGTTCGAGGCAATATTCCCGAAGATCGCGAACGAGCTGGACGTCCCGCTCATTCCGTTCCTACTGGAAGGTGTCGCCGGTCGCCCCGAACTCAATCAACCAGACGGAATTCACCCAAACGTTGCAGGCAACCGGCTCGTCGCGGCGCTCGTAGCCGGGCACTTCGAAACCGCGATTAAACCTTGACGGACGGGGGCCACCCAGTGCTCAACGCGCATTTCTCACCACGTAGTGAAAATCTGAGTGTTGTACAGCAGGCGACCGGACCGAAGGAGCCTCGCCGGGCGACAGATTTAGGCGCTTGCGGTACAACGATTTGAAGGGAGCCTGCAACGCGCCTTGGCAGTCTATGCGTTTTGTATTTGGCGAGCGGGCAGGGGCAAGGCGACAACGAGAAGGCTTCGGCGCGGGGAGAACGTCGGCGAGGAGTGTTTGCGAGCGCTGATGGGAAGGGATAAGGCAAGATTGGGCGGTCCGAGAGGCGACTGAAGCGTGCCGGAGCGCCTGGAAAGCCGAGCCCAGTCGCACGAGTAGCCGGCGCACGCCGAAGCGCGGCAGCGGTTCGAGCTGGGATGCGTCGTAGCATCATGCGGCAACGAGAGCGGGCGGAGCGCGAGCGAGCAATTGAGCGGCAGTGAAACGTTCGACGACGCGCAGGCGGCCGCCGCAACGCGGACAGCGCCGGCCGCTGCCGCGAGCGGGTTCGTGATCGGGAAGCGCGATCGTGCGGCAGGGATTGACGCGAGCGATGAGCCGACGGCACAACGGCAACAGCTTGCCGCGTTTTGAGTTGGTCAGAAAACCCCAGTAGCGAATGCGGTGGAAGCCCGAGGGCAGCACATGCAACAAGAAGCGGCGCAGGAACTCGTCGAGATCGAGCGTCAGCAGCCGTTGCTGGTTACCGTGAGCTGAATCGCGCCGGCGAAACTTAACTTGGCCTTCTTTGAACGAGACCAGGCGCTGGTTCGAGATCGCCACCCGGTGGATGTAGCGGCTCAAGTACTCCAGCGCCTTGCCCGCTCCGCCGAAGGGCGGCCGCACTTCGACCACCCAGTTGGTGCGATACAAGCTCCGCACAAAGGCCTTGAAGTTGCGCTCTCGGTTGAGCGGCGCGAAGCGCCCATGGCAATGCAGCTCGCCTTTGGCAAAGGCCTTCCGTAAGCCGTCGACGAACTTGCCGCGAAAGACTTCCGCCAAGACCCACTGGGGCAGGAAGAAGTTCTTGCGCGGCGCGTCGATCCAGCGGCTGCGGTCGAGCGCGAGGCCGCCGGCGGGAACGACAAGGTGGGTATGCGCGTGTTCCTGCAAGCGTTGATTCCAGGTATGCAGAATCGAGAGGAAGCCGATCTCGGCGCCGAGCCGGCGAGGATCGCGAGCGACTGCGAGCAACGTCTGGGCGCTCGCTCGCATCAGCAGCGAGTAGAGCAGCTTTTTGTTCTGCAAGGCCAACTGTGAGAGCACTCGCGGCAGCGTGAGAACGGCGGAGCGAAACTAGACCATAGAGCGGCGAATCGAAGCTGCTTTTGGGCGGAGTAAAAGTAGACCGTCCGAGTGGTCCAGCGAACATTCCTGTGGTGTTTGTGGGACACGAGAGGGATGTATCGCGTGGAGCTATACGCTCAAGTACGGCGCAGTGTCTTTGTCGAAGGGCTCAGTGAGCGCGAGGCCGCCAAACGGTTTGGCCTGGCGCGAGGGACGGTGCGCAAGATGTTGCGCTACGCCACTCCGCCGGGCTATCGGCGGCGCCAACCAGCGCAGAGGCCGAAGCTGGATCCCTTCACCGGAATCGTCGATCAGATCCTCATCGACGATCAGGAACGTCCGAAGAAACAACGCCACACCGCAAAACGCATCTTCGACCGCTTGCGCGACGAGTACGATTTCACCGGCGGTTACACGATCGTCAAGGACTATGTTCGCGACAAGAAGCTCGGCGGGCAAGAGATGTTCGTGCCGCTGGTGCATCCGGCGGGCGATGCCCAGGCCGACTGCGGTGAAGCTCTGGTGGTCATTGACGGCGTACAGCGCAAGGCGCACTACTTGGTGGTCGATCTGCCGCCTAGCGATGACGCTTTCGTAAAAGCTTTCCCGGCCGCGACGACGGAAGCGTTTTGCGAGGGGCACAACGCAGCGTTTCGGTACTTCGGCGGCGTGCCACGCAGCATCCTCTACGACAACACGACCTTGGCGCTGGCGAGGATTCTGGGCGACGGCAGGCGCAAGCGGACCAGGGTGTTCAGTGAACTGCAGTCGCACTATTTATTCTCCGATCGTTTGGGGCGTCCGGGCAAAGGCAACGACAAGGGAAAGGTGGAAGGACTGGTCGGTTATGCCCGGCGGAACTTCATGGTGCCGGCGCCAAGGTTTCCAAGCTGGGAAGCGTTCAACGAGCAGCTCGAAGCGCAGTGCCTCAACAATCGTAAGCGGCGCTTGCGGCGGCACACCGAAACGATTGAGGAACGTTTCAAGCGTGACCGCCAAGCGTTGTTGCCCTTGCCGCCCACGCCCTATGACGCCTGCGACAAACGCACCACGCGGGTGACGTCGCTGTCATTGGTGCGCTATCGCGCCAACGACTACTCGGTGCCCACACGCTACGGACATCGCCAGGTGTTGCTGAAAGGCTACGTCGATGAAATCGTGATCTGTTGTGGCAGCGAAGAGATCGCGCGCCACCGGCGCAGTTACGAACGCGAAGAGTTGATCTTCGATCCGCTGCATTACCTAGCACTGCTGGAACGCAAGACCAACGCGCTCGATCAAGCGGCCCCGTTGGCGGGCTGGGAGCTGCCCGAACAGTTCCCGTGCTTGAGACGTTTGCTCGAGGCACGGTTGGGAAAGCCAGGCAAGCGCGAGTACGTGCAGGTATTGCGATGACTGGAGGACTTCCGATTCGAGCACGTTGCCGCGGCGGTGCGCCAAGCCTGCGAGTTGGGAGCGATTGGCTTGGATGCAGTCAGGCACTTAGTGCTGTGCCGCATCGAGCAACGGCCGCCGCGCTTGGACTTGACGAAGTATCCGCACCTGCCGGCAGCCCAGGTGGAGCAAACCTCCGCTGCGGACTATTTGGCACTGCCGGCACAAGGAGGGGGGTAATGGCGAGGTCGAAACTTCTGCTCGAAGCGCATTTGAAAGCGTTGCGGCTGCCAACCTTCCTGCGCGAGTACGACAAACTGGCGCGGCAATGCGCCGCCGAGAGCTTGGATTCGAGGAGCTTCCTGCAACAACTCTGCGAGCTGGAACTGCTCGACCGTGAACAGCGGGCCACCGAGCGCCGCAGCAAGGCCGCGAAGTTTCCCGTGACCAAGAGTCTGGACACTTTCGACTTCCCGTCCTTGCCGGCGTTGAACAAGAAGCTGGTGCTGGAACTGGCGCGCTGTGAGTTTATCGACCGCCGCGAAAACGTGCCGGCACTGGGTAATTCCGGCACGGGCAAAACGCACATCGGCTTGGCGTTGGGACTGGCGGCTTGTCAGCGCGGCTATCGAACACGCTTCACAACAGCGGCGGCACTGGTCAATGAGCTGCTCGAAGCCCGAGATGAACGGCGCTTGCTGCGATGTCAAAAGCAGTTGGCCAAGCAGGATCTGCTGATCGTCGATGAACTGCGCTACGTGCCGCTATCGAAGACCGGAGCGGAGTTATTGTTCGAAGTGTTTTCCCAGCGCTACGAACAGGGCTCGACGCTGGTCACCTCGAATCTGCCGTTTAACGAATGGACCGAGGTCTTCGGCTCCGAGCGGCTGACCGGCGCCCTGCTCGATCGCCTCACGCACCACGTTCATATTCTAGAGCTGAACGGCGAAAGCTTCCGTCTGATCCAGAGCAAGAAGAAGCGGGCTCACTCTTTGGGCTGACCCACCGGCCACTCGCCCGGTTTTCGTGGGACGGCCTCCACTACGCCTGGGCCGCCCTAAAGGGCGACCGCAGGCTCCGTTCCAGCCGTCCCACGAAAACCGCTACCCCTTCACCAACTGGTCTACTTTTGCTCCGCCGAAGTGGTCCAAATTTACTCCGCCCTTGACAGTTGACCCTGACATATGCCCTGGGATCTCCATACCCGTTGTTGCAGACCGTCGCGGAGAAGTCGCCGCACGGAATCTCAGCCCAGTTAGTGCTGCCGTTGCCGACTGGGCAGGTACAGTATTGTTCGACCGTAGTAGTGAGGCTTCCCACGTCGCTGGAGTCGCCCTCGGCCTTCTCTGTCATACCCGCAACATCGCCCGTGCGAGCGATTTGCTGCGAGCCGAACAAGGCCCCAGTCGCGGATCCCGATTTGACCGCGATTGCCTCGGTGAAAATCCGCCCAAAGTCGCCGGCTCCGGCGGCCAGCAAGATAAGCAGCGTCGCCGTGAGCGCGAATTCGACCAGAGCCGTGCCGCGATTTCCGATTCGTTGTCGAGTGATCATATCTAACTCCTTCTACTCGACAAATGCCACGCGATTCGTGGTCGGTGTCCGATCAGGGTTTGCATACCCGTATTTGCTGCTGACCTGGGCAATTCCGTGCAAGTTGACGGTGTCGCCAATGATCTGGGTAAAGAGGTCGAGCGTCGTGTCTTGGTTCCCGCCAAACTCCACTTCGACGGATGGAAAGTACAGCACGCCCTCAAATGTAGATGTACTGTCGCCGGCGATCAACACGTCGTAGGGGTCACTCCCTGTTTGAATATCCGGGTCGTTGAAAAACAGAATGTTGTCGTAGGGCCCTCCCGTATTACTAGGGGGGCTGAGTTCGACGTGGGTACCACCTGTGATTTGGATGTTCCGATACCCATCGCCAGTATTAAAGAAAGTGACACCGTCTCCATAAATCGACCCCCCAGAAACGTTTAATCCATCGATGATGTAAGTCCCTGATCCGAACGTGTATGGTCCGCCTCCCGTGATTTTGATGCCGCCCTGATAGATACCTGAAAGGAATGTCTCCGTACCATCCGTGGGGCCTCGAGTCGTTTTACTCGTAGCCCGAACGAAGTGTTCCGCGAGGACGGGTTCCGGCAAGTCTGAGTGTTGTACCGTAAGCGACTCAATCTGTCGTCCGGCGCGCCTCTTTCGTTCGGGTCGCTTACGGTACAACACTCAGACATGTGAGAAGCCAGGAAAATTCGAAACTTGAGAGCCGCGCAGAGTCCACCATGTGCTCCTCGCGATCGACGATACTGATCATCGGGCCGTCATGTTTGGAACCCACAATCTCGCCGCCTTTACTGCGGCAAGCATCCTCTTGAGCATCACACCAGGGCAGGACACGTTCTACATCCTAGGGCGGAGTATTGCTGGAGGCAGACGTGCCGGCGTTTTGTCTGCTCTAGGAATCGCTACCGGCGCTTTGGCTCACGTCATCGCCGCTGCAGTCGGCCTTTCGGCGCTACTAGCTTCCTCGGACTATGCGTTCACTGTCGTGAAGTACGTCGGTGCCGCGTATCTCATTTATCTCGGGGTTAAGATGCTCTGCGACGACAGAAGCGAAACGCGGGAGATCGCAGCTACGAGCGGCCCGGCCACGACTCTCGCGATCTACCTAAGGGGGGCCCTCACGAATCTGCTCAACCCCAAGGTCGCTCTGTTCTTTCTAGCGCTTCTTCCGCAGTTCATCTCACCCAACAGTCCCAACCAGACGGCATCGTTCCTGTTTTTGGGGTCTCTGTTCCTCCTAATCGGAACCAGTTGGTGTCTGGCCCTGGCTGTTTTCGCCGCCAGAATCACGAGTGGCTGGCGTTCGCAACATCGCAAATTGCGGATTCTCCGTCGAGTCGCCGGCGGAACTTTCGTGGCGGTCGGCAGCAAGATCGCTATCGAAAGCGCCTAGTAGATGCCATTCGTGTGGAGCCGAATATTGATGGTAAACGGACTAGGTTCTAGGCTTCCGCGAACCGGGGTGGTCT
Source organism: Bryobacterales bacterium (assembly GCA_965205595.1). Classification (GTDB taxonomy): domain Bacteria; phylum Acidobacteriota; class Terriglobia; order Bryobacterales; family UBA6623; genus CATQHP01. Next base: position 53,782 of record CBDBHI010000026.1, read on the forward strand.
CAATGGGTCGACGCAACACCTTTCTTGGAAGGAAAGGTGAAGTGTAAGCCTAAGAAACGAAAAGGGTAACCGCGAGGATGCCGCACTTCCCTCTAAACGCTGTTGAAGTTAAACGAGTTACGCGGTTGCGGTTGGGGCCTCGGCTAGGAGGCAAGCCACTTGTGCCTCTCCGCGTTCGGACACTCCAGCTAAACGACTTACTGCGAGTGTTGCATTGTCCGGTTGAACTCGCAGGACATGTCGGAAGTCACTCACATAGCGCGTTCCGGCCTACGCTTTCGGCCGATCCTCTACGCTACGCCGTTGATCGTGATCTGTCTGTTTCTTCCGGCATAGAATATTCGCAACGACTACGCCCGCTACACTTCGGGAATGGCTGCGATCTTCCGAGAACTCTTTCGCCATCAGGCGCATGCTGACGCGTCGATGCTCATGGCGATCAAGGCACACCCAATGGCCTCGAACGATCAAGAATTACGGCAGCTCCTTCATCACATTCTTGTAGCGCATCGCTTCTGGATTCACCTCTGCCAAGCACTCCCATTATCAGTCGAAGCGGAGAAGGTCGTTCCCGCCACTCTCGACGAGATCGTCGCTCGGTTCCAAGCTACTCAGATGCAGGAACTCGCCTGGCTCGATCAGCTCGAGGCGTCTGACATTGGACGACTATTGGAGACGCAGTATTTTCCGGGCCGGCAAATTGCCGTAGGCGAAGCCCTCACACAAGTGTGCCTGCACAGCAACGGGCACCGCGCTCAGTGCGCTACACGACTCCGAACGCTGGGAGGCGAGCCGCCGCGGTCGGACTACATTATTTGGGTGAAAGATCGACCGTCTCCGGCCTGGGTTTGAGTACCGTTCATCGAAAGAGTCGCGTGATGCCGCGCATTGGAAACGACCCAAGCCAGGGATCAAAATGCACCCGTCTCGCCGGATCGCGGTCGGCCGCTGGCTGTAACTTCCGCGAAATGGGGAGCGAAAGTCGGAAGAGCTGGATCGATGAACCAGGGGAGAAGTAATTCGACCGAGTGAAGTTCTTACCAGGAAGTGCTCGGCGCTAATCGGATGTTCCCGATTTCTTCAAGAGCCTTCGGACGACGTCACGCGCACGTTCGTTCAGCCGGTCGGGTGCGCGATCGAATTCCTTGAGGTACGTCGACCAAATCACGCTGCGGTTTTCGACATCAACTAGAAAAATATTCCCCTTTGAGCGGCCAAACGAACTTCGCGTCTGGCGCATCTTAATGCCGCCGCCTTCGATGCTCTCACCCACCGCGGGAACTTCCGCTTCTTGATCGTCGCTCTCTGAGGGTTCCGGCTCAGGCTCCGGCTCGGCGAACATTTCGGTTACACGCTCGAGAAACGCTTCGTCGATGCGCTCGGTGAGGATCGCGTCGGCGTCCTTCGGATCGACGACGATCCGGAACGCCCCTTGGCGCGCGAGTTCCTGCGCTAAGTACTGGTCAAATGAAGACTGCATCGGCCAGACATAGACATCGTTGACGCTGGCGAGGCCTTGAGCGAATATAGCCGCGCTGCATAAAAAAAAGACGGTCGCGAGGCGGGCCGGCGTCGGTGTCGACATGCCTGCGATTATATCAGTGAGGCCCCATTAACAGCCCGTGGCAAAAGTCACGCAGGCCGCGTCACGCGCCTATGGGGCGGATTGAGTACTAGACGAGTGCCTCAACGAATCAACAGACAGAGCGCACCAGGAATCTTTGAATGGCGCGTAACCCTTTGGGCGGCGGGCACTTGCGGCCGTCGGCTTTGTCATTCGTCGGAGACGATCGCCCGGATCGCCGTCCTCCTCACTCCGCGCCGATCAGCCACAATTGCCCGCCGCGCGACCTACGGGACTTTTACCACGGACTGCTAAGCGACTACGTGTATGTCAGAAACCTTTCCCCTTCAATCACTTGCCGAAGACGTTGTGGCTCGCGCGCGATTGCTCGGGGCGGATACCGTTGAGTGCATGGTTAGCGAGGGCTCTCGGTTTTCAGTGCGGGTGCGACTCGGCGAAATTGAGAAGCTGACCGACTCAGGCTCTAAAGGGATCGGCGTTCAGCTCGTCCGCGGCAAGTCGAGCGGATCTGCGTACAGCTCTGATTTCAGCGATGACGGCCTGCAAAAAATGTTGCTGTCCGCGATCGAAGCGACCGGGGTTACGGCGGAGGACTCATTTGCCGGTTTGCCCGACGAGGCCGACCTCGGTAGTGCCGACACCGACCTCAGGCTGTTCGATGCCGCGGTGCTAGCCCTGAGTTCCGAAACAAAGATCGATCTCGCCAAGCAGTGCGAACAGGGTGCGCTCGATTTCGATCCGGCGATTACGAACTCCGAAGGCGCGGGTTTTTCGTCGGGCTGGGGTTATTGGGCATTCGCCAACTCGCTTGGCTTTTCCGGCAGCTATAAAACTGGCAGTTGCTCGCTTGTGGCGACTCCGGTGGCGGAAGCGAATGGTCTGAAAGAGCGCGACTCTTGGTATGGCGTCGGGCGCCGTCCTGAAGACTTAGGGAGTGCCGCGCAGATTGGGCGGACCGCGGCGGAGCGGGCCGTGAGGCGGCTGAACCCGCGCAAAATGGGGACGATGGAAGCTCCTGTCATCTTTGAGCCTGGGGCGGCGAAGTCGCTGTTGGGGCACCTGATGGGAGCGGTAAGCGGCAGTGCAATATATCGCAAGTCTTCGTTTTTGGCCGGCCGGCTAGGCGAGATCGTTGCCGCGCCTAACGTAACTGTTTTCGATGATGCGTTGGTGCCGGGCGGCTTCGGAAGTTCTCCTTTTGACGATGAGGGCGTGCGCGGTCGAAAAACGGCGGTCGTGTCCGAAGGGCGGCTCGATAGCTACCTACTCAATAGCTACTCGGCTCGAAAGCTGGGCTTGCGGACCACTGGCAATGCCTCGCGCGGGTTGGCGGGCGCGGCGGGCATCGGCCAGGCGAATTTTGAGATTGTGCCCGGTGAATCGTCGCGCGAAGAAATTATCGCTTCGGTGAAAGATGGCCTATACGTGACGGAACTGATCGGGTTTGGCATAAACCTGGTGACCGGAGACTACTCGCGGGGAGCTTCCGGGTTTCGGATAGAAAATGGCCGTCTGACGCACGCAGTATCGGAGGTCACGATCGGCGGCAACCTGGCGGAAATGTTTCGAAGCATCGAGATGATTGGGGACGACCCAGACCGGCGTGGCGCAACCATCGCGCCGACCATCAAGATTTCAAAGATGACGATTGCCGGACAATAGAGAAGATGCTTGAGACGGAAAAACAGCTTAAGGGCGGTGGCCTAAGGCCGGTTCCGATATTGATCGCGCTGGTTCTATTCGGGGGGCTCGCGGTAGTCGGCTATTTCGAGTGGAAGGCTGATGCGGAAGCTCTTCCGTTGGAGCTCGTGCTCACCGATGAAGCGCGGGCTTACTTGCCGAAGCTGGATTTGCATTCGGTCGAGATGGCTGCCACCGAGAGCGCGCTTGGCCACACGTTGGTTGAGATTACGGGCGTGATAGGCAACATCGGCGAGAGACCGATCGAGAGCGTCAGATTGAACTGTGTGTTCTACGAAATTAACGGCATCGAATTAGACCGAGTCCGCTCGACGATCGTCAGATCGAACGCCGGCCTGGCCCCGGGAACCGAGTCAAAGTTTCGGCTGGCGTTTGATGCGATTCCAGAGGGCTGGAATCAGACGATGCCAAACCTATTTATCGCGGAAATTGTATTTGGGGACTAGCTCGCCATATGGTGAAAAATGCGGGCTCGCCCGCGAGGCCAGTACTCGCCGCGGCTTACAATACTCGGGATGGGGGTAGTGCTCTCAAGATCGGCGCTGGTCGACCTGCGCAAACAGTGGCGCAACGACGGCTCGACCGTCGTTTTCACCAACGGATGCTTCGACTTACTACATCCGGGGCATGTACGCTTGCTTGAAGCAGCAAGCAGTCACGGTGACAAATTAGTCGTCGCCGTGAACAGCGATGCCGGCGTGCGTGACCTCAAGGGGCCGTCGCGTCCCGTCATCCCCGAGAATGAGCGCGCGGCTACCTTGGCCTCGCTTGCGGCCGTCGATGCCGTGACGATTTTCGGCGAGGAAACACCCTGCGAACTCCTCGAGGTTTTACTTCCCGACGTCTTAGTAAAAGGCGCGGATTGGTCGCATTGGATCGCCGGTCGCGAGATTGTTGAAGCGGCCGGCGGACAGGTATTTCCAATCCCAGTTGAGCCCGGATATTCGACGACTGATGTTGTGAAGAATATCCTCGAAATTCACTCGGTTTGACGCACCCCGGCCTACGAGATTATTTCGACCGCTTGGGGCGCCATCCCGCGTTCGTTGAAGTGCTGGCCGCGATGCGCGGCTCGGAACGCGAGGTCGTCGATCTAACCGGGCTGACCGAGACCGCACGAGCGATTTATGCGCTTTTGTTGCAGAAGCTGACCGACCGGCCCGTCGTGCTTTTGGTCGACACCAACCGAACAGCCGAAGAACTCAACGAGACAGTGACGGCGATCTTCGAACAGCTCGAGATCTCCTCGGGCCGCGGAGCGCCTTGCGTATTGCCGGCCCACGACGTCACCCCGTTTGACGGGCTCTCGCCCCATGCCGATATCAGCGAAAAGCGCGGCATCGCGCTTTGGCGTATGACCGAGGGAACGGCTTCGACCGTGGTCGTCCCGATCGGCGCGGCGCTGCTGAAAACGGCTCCCGGTGATTTCTACAAGCACCTGGCCTGGCAGATTGAGGTCGGCGACGAGTTTTTCCTAGAAGACCTTGAAGCCGGCCTAGCATCGGTCGGTTATACCCGCCAAGAGCCGGTCGAAATGGTCGGCCAGTTTTCGGTGCGTGGCGGGATCATCGATGTTTTTTCTCCCGAGGCGCCATACCCGGTCCGTATCGAACTATTTGGGGATCGAGTTGAGTCGATCCGCGAGTTCGCTCCTGAAACTCAAACCTCGGTTCGGACGCTGGACGAGACTTCGTTGTTGCCGTTGAGCGAGTACCCGGTGACTGCGGTGGACGGTGACGCCAACCCGGTGTTGGCCGCCGGCTGGGAGTTTTCGGCGATCGGCGGCGAGGCTCGCTCGCATTGCGTGCTAGACATGCTTCCCAACGCGATCGTTGTTTGGAATGAGCCAGACGTTCTAGAGAACGAAGCTGGAAAGTTTTGGGAGCGCTTGGAAACGGCGGCTGAGCGCGCTGAAGGCGACGCGGCGGACTACTACTTGCCGCTCAGTCGATTGCGATCGGCCGCGCAACGCCGCGATCAAGTCGTTCTCGATCAATTGGGGCTCGACCCTTTTAGCGTTGACGACGGCGCCGGCCCGTTACAGATTCGCAGCCAAACGACTCCAAGTTTCCGAGGAAACATTACTCACTGCATGCAGGAATTGAAAGGGCATGTTACAGCGGGCTCGCGTGTGCTCGTGGCGGCAGCCTCGCTTGGCGACCTTGAGCGCTTGGCCGATATTTTTAATGAGTTTGATATTTCGTATCAGTTGGGGCTGCAAGAGCGGCCGCAAGGAATGAGCCCTTATCTCGAAGAGAGATCCTATCTGGCCGGTCCTGTCGCGGCGGTGATCTTGGTTCAGGCCGCCATAGCGAAGGGCTGCGTGTTGCCAGAGTCGCAGGCCGTCATCTATGGCACCGATGACGTTTTCGGCCACTCCGACCTGGTCGCCAAACCCCGTAAGCAAGCGAGCGCGGCGGCGGCGTTTCTATCGAATCTGGAAGACCTCAAAGAAGGCGACTACGTCGTACACGCCCAGCACGGAGTGGGGCAATTCCTAGGTTTGAGGCAGATCGAGAACTCTGGCCGCGCCGATGATTTCATGCTGCTTGAGTACGCAGGTTCGTCAAAGCTGTATGTGCCACTTTCGCGGCTCGACCTGGTACAGAAATATCACGGTGCCGGGGGACCCAAGCCGCACCTCGACAGGCTGGGCGGGCAGACCTGGGAAAAAGCAAAAAGCCGCGTCAAGGCGCGTCTACGCGATATGGCCGAAGAGCTACTCAAGCTCTACGCTCAACGCAAGCTGTCGGTAGGTTTCTCATTCTCACCCGATAGCAATTGGCAGCGAGAGTTTGAAGAGGCATTCGCTTACAAGCCGACGATCGATCAGGTCAATACGACAAACGACATCAAGCGCGATATGGAGTCGGCCCAGGTGATGGACCGCCTCGTCTGCGGCGACGTCGGCTTCGGCAAGACCGAGGTCGCGATGCGCGCGGCGTTCAAGGCTCTGGGCGACGACAAGCAGATCGCGATTCTAACGCCGACCACGGTACTTTGCTTTCAGCATTTCGAGACCTTCAAACAGCGCTTCAAGGCGTTCCCAGTCGAGGTCGAGATGCTCAACCGCTTTCGCAATCCGCGAGAGCAGAAGGCAATTATCGAGCGAGTTAGAGAAGGCAAGATCGACATTTTAATCGGCACGCATCGGCTGCTTTCAAAAGATGTCGAGTTTAGCGATCTTGGCTTGCTCATCGTCGATGAAGAGCAGCGCTTCGGCGTGGCGCACAAAGAGCGGCTGAAGCACATTCGCAAGAACGTCGACGTGTTAACGATGACGGCAACACCGATTCCGCGCACGCTGCACATGTCGCTGGTAGGGCTGCGGGACATTTCAATCATTCAGACACCGCCCAAAGATCGGCTGGCGATCCAAACCGTGGTCGCCCCTTATTCCGATTACCTCGTTTACTCGGCGATCCGGCGAGAGACTGCTCGCGGCGGGCAAGTCTACTTCATTCACAACCGCGTGGACTCGATTTACGAGGTCGCTTCGGCCTTGCAACAGGCACTCCCCGAAGTGCGTATCGGCGTCGCCCACGGGCAGATGGGCGAAAAAGATCTCGAGGCGGCCATGCTTGGCTTCATGAAGCATGAATTCGACGTGCTGGTAGCGACAACGATCGTCGAGAACGGCCTAGACATACCACTCGCCAACACGCTGATTGTTGACCGCGGCGATATGTACGGGCTGTCGGAGCTCTATCAGTTGCGCGGCCGCGTCGGGCGCTCGAACCGTCGAGCCTATGCGTATCTGTTGATTCCGGAGAACCGCGAGTTGACCGAGATCGCACGCAAGCGCCTAGCGGCCCTGAAGGAGTTTAGTGAACTGGGCTCAGGGTTCAAGATCGCCGCGCTCGACCTCGAGTTGCGCGGCGCGGGCAACTTACTAGGTGGCGAACAGAGTGGGCAGATCGCCGCCGTGGGATTCGAGACTTACACGCAATTGCTCGACGAGGCAGTGCGCAAACTCAAAGGCGAAAAAGTCGAGACAGTCGTTCGAACCAATCTCAAGTTGCAACTGGATGTGCATATTCCGACGGATTACATTACCGATGAGACGCAGCGCTTGCAAGCCTACAAGCGGTTGGCCGAAGTTGCCAGTGAAGCTGAGAAAGAATCGATTGCCGGTGAATTGAAGGACCGCTATGGTACTTTGCCCGTGGCGCTTAGAAATCTACTCGACTACTCGATTATCAAGAGCCAGGCCGAAGCCCTCCGGATCGCTTCTGTCGAAAGGAAGGCGAGTCGTTTGGTGATGACATTCCGAGAGGATTCAAAGATTGACCCTAACAGCTTGATGCGCTTTGTCGCGACGAAGAAAGGGGCGAAGTTTTCGCCCGACGGCAAGTTCGAGTGGTCAGGCTTCGACTACCACGGGGCCGAGGCGCTGGACCAGATCAAGGCGATGTTGAAGCGCCTGGCCGCGGCGTAGCTCAGCGCGGGGACTGGGTCCGCTAGCCTACTCAACGGGGGTCCGCCAAGGAATCGCGAGTCTTTCGAGCGCAATCACCCCTCGTGACTTAGATCGGTGGAGCGGAAATATCTCGATTGGCCCCCAATCAGCAATTTTTACGCATTAAGATATACGGACCGGTGCCGCGCGCGTCACCTCAGAATTGTTACGCTTCGTTGACCGATCGAGTAAGATGGACCAGTAATGAGCATCGGACTTGCGTTATCGGGTGGCGGTTTTCGAGCGACTCTGTTTCATCTTGGCGTTATTCGTTACCTGCGGGACACTAGGCGGTTGGAGGACGTTAGCCACATTTGTTCGGTCTCTGGGGGCAGTGTACTAGCCGCTCATCTTGTTCTGAACTGGGAGGCCTACACCGGCGCTCAAGAGCAGTTCGAAAAGGTAGAGCGTGAGCTACTTAATTGCACGAAGCGGGATATTCGTGGCCGAATTCTGCGCAGATTACCGTTTCTTATTCTGAAGCGACTGATTCCGAAACGACTTCGAACGTTCTTACATCTCCCGGTCTCGCGCGTTGAGCAATTTCGCGCCGAATTGGATTCGCAGCTATTCCATAGACGGCTTATGCACTTGCTACCTGAAGAGCCAAGTATTCAGATGCTCGCCACGAATATGAAGGACGGCCAACTCTGCTCTTTTACTAGGGAAGGATTATTGCTAAAAAACGGCGAAGAGCATTCGCTGATCAAGAACGTGAATACATCGATCTCCCTCGCTGTTTCCGCTTCCGCCGCATTCCCTGGAATGTTTCCTCCTGCCCTGATTGAAGCCGAATTGATCGGTGTTCACAGGGGGGAACTACCTGCTACGGGTCCGCCGATCCTTACAGATGGCGGCGTTTTTGACAATCTCGCAATAAGAAGGCTGACACAAGTCGCCGAGGAGATCGAGCACACTGGAGGAGACGGCCGTTCGCTGACGCATTTGATTGTCAGTGATGCCGGCGGCGCCTTCAACGATCGATGGTTTACCAAGATGACCGGGCTTGTCGGCACTGCTCTAAGGGCAGCCGATATTTTGATGAAGCGTATCCACGAGATGGAGAGGGAACGAATAGATCGGCGCGGAGAGCCGGAGTTGGCGTCACCTGCTCTTGTAAGACTCGACATTGCGGACATTTGTCCCGTATCCGCTAGCGATGGCGGAATGCCTGAGGCCGCACAGATGCACATGAAGTACATTCGCACAGATCTAGATAGATTCTCGCGGAGCGAGCGAGAGGCCCTTGTGAGCCATGGTTATGCCATCAGCCACAAGATGTTGACGCCGATATTTACTATGTCTCCCGATATCGCTGCTAATATCCGAATTCCCATCTGCCAGCAGTCACCGGATAAGCTGGTCCGATCACTCCAAGGGTCGCAGAATCGCAAGGTTCGTGCGGTCTCGTATCGGGACTGGATTCTTGTTCCTCAGATTCTCTTGTGCACTGTGATCTTGTGGGCCGGATGGATACTGAATCCGCTCGTCAACAGGCAGACAATACATATTTCAGGGCAGCAACGACTTGAATCAACGCTCTTGGTCGAGATCATGGCTCAAGTGCTTGAGTCGGCGTCTCCAGACTTTGAAGTCCATCGCGATATCGATGAACCTGAAGATCTGTTCACGAATCTGCTTCTAAACAAGACCCAGTTGTACCCGGGCTACCCAGGGGCAGTCCAAGACCAGCTCTCGGCTATTCGGAAAGAAAAGAGTTCCGGTACTGGTGCTAAAGAATTGGGCAACGTAAGCCAGTTAAACGATCTTCTGCGACAGGACGAGCCGGGTGGTCATCTCAGGGCCCTGGAGCCATTTGGTTTCGAAAGCCGGTTCGTATTCGTAATGATGCGCGACCACGTTTGGTTAGGGCAGACCCTTGGCACGGGCAACTCGCAGCCGACGCTAACGAAGCTAGTACTTAGTTGCGTAAGTTAGAATATTTACTGGCGAGGGGACGAGGGGCGACGACGGTCTTGGTCCATTCGAACGGAGTAGCCTTGGAGTTGTAGACGCGGACGAAGCTGTCGATGGCCTCGCGCACCTGCCGGGGGGAAGTGAAACTCGCCCCCCGCAAGGCGCGGCGGCTCAGAATCGAAAACCACACCTCAACCTGATTCATCCACGAACTGTAGGTCGGCGTGTAGTGAAAATGGATGTTCGCATGACGTTGCAGCCAGCGGTCATTTTTGGGCTTGTGAGTGTTCAAGTTATCCAAGATGATGTGGATCTCGCGGCCTTCGTGGATGGCCGCGATGTGGTTCATGAAGTCGAGAAACTCGCGACGCCGTCGGCGCCAATAGTGTCCGGCGATGATGAATCCGGTAGCCACTTCCAGCGCGGCGAAAAGCGGCGTCGTGCCGTGCCGCCTGTAGCCGTGCGAGAAGCCCGTCAAGGCCTTGCCGTTGGGCAAGCGTAGCCAGCCCTGCGCTCGCTCCAAGGCCTGGATGCTCGGCTTCTCGTCGACCGCGAGCACCACGGCGTTTTCCGGCGGGCTGAGGTAGAGTCCGACAATGTCGGCGGCCTTGCGAGCGAACTCCGGGTCGGTTGACAAACACCAACTGCGCCGCCGCCGCAAGGACACGCCGAGCTGCCGCAGTACGCGCCAGACTTGATGCTTGCTGACGTCGCCGAGAGCTTCCGCGAGCAGTTCGCCTGTCCAAGTGGCGTGCCCTTCGGGCGGAGCTTCGTCGAGTTGGCAGAGGATGCGTTTGCGCGTCGCTTGGTCGTACCGCGCGGGCCTGCCGGAACGCGCTTGATCGCATAATCCCGCCAGACGTTGCTGGGCGAAGCGGGTGCGCCATTTCGACACGCGCGCCGCCGGGGATCCCAGTTGCCGGGCGATCTCGGCGGTCGAGGTAGCGGCGGCCGCCAGCAGCACAATGCGAGCGCGCTCCACCATGCGCCGTTCGGACTTGTGGCCGCGCACCCAGAGTCGCAGCGTCTCTTCTTCCTCGGCGTTCAGTCGAATCACCGTTGCCGGTCTTGCCATACCGACATTTTACAGTTAAAGGCCTTACTTTCGCAAGTTAGTAGTAGCATCGATACTGGAAAATAAGCCTATTCTGCTCGGACTTCCTCCATTCTTCTCTACGCGACGGGACTGGTGGCCTTATTTAGAGGATCACTATGGCTTTAATTTCGCTACAAAAGTGACTACAGATAACCACGTTGAAAATTACAACCTGCTTGAAAAAGGTGCACGCGATGTGATTGTTGGCTACCAAACCGACCGCAACTTCTTGAAGCCAACGCAGATGAAAAGTACGTAACATTCCTTGATAGCAACAGCGTGCGACTGTTATACCAAGCCCTGCCCTTGGCGCGAGCTGAGATCCTTGACGAACATCCAGAAATTGAAGTTGCTCTTCGAAGTATTGCGGGAAAACTTCACCAGAGCGACATGGTCAATCTCATTCTTAAGGCTGACTCGCAATTGAAAAAGGCGAGCGTTGAAAAAATGGAGAGTTTTGAAACGCGTATCCGAAAGGCAAGTATTTCGGGTCCATCCGGCGAGGAACTGCCTACCGACATCTTGGACAGTCGCGAACGACTCAAAGTCGTAAGTGAGGTCGTCGAGGAATTCTTGAATGACAATAGTCTAATCACTCGTCCGCAATGGAAGGCACTTATTCCGCCACACTTCGAGATTCCCACTCCGTTGCGCGAAGTATTTCGTTTACTTCCTATAACCTAACTCAATTGGTGGTCGTTGTGAGGATCGTTGACCTTGCGGAATTGAGTTCGTCACCTGGTGTACGGAGGTCGACGACGAGTTCTGAGTCGTTCTAGTAACGGTGGTCGGCCTTCTTCGCCAGGCATTTGTCCACTAGGACTTCGAGTTCCGTCGGAACTCCGTCACGCACCGAGGTGAGCGGCTCCGAGTTTCCATCCGTCTCGTCGATCTCGTGGACGGTTCAGATGTTGGGGTGCGACAGCCCGACCGCCGCTTCGGCTTCGCGCTGGAAGCGTCTGCTGAGTTCCTCGTCAGTGACCAAGTTGGGCGCAAGGAGCTTCAGAGCCACCCTGCGATCGAGCTTGGTCTCTTCGCGGAGCCAAACCTCACACATCCCCCCGGCCTCTAGTTTTTCGAGGGTCTTCTAGTGGCTAATTTGTCGGCTTACCACGTAAAGGGGATTTAGCGCGAGGTGCGGTCCTAACGGGGGAGAACGCGGAGCGGCGATCAGCCATGGCCGCTTCCGTTAGAATCGGAGATCGCCACGAAGGAGATTTTACGTTGACCGGAGCACAAGCGATCGCCCGCATTCTCAAGATCGAAGGGGTTGAGCAGGTTTTCTGCTTTCCGCTTACCCCGATACTCGAGGCGCTTGCCGATGAAGACATCCGGCCAATCGTGGCGCGCCAAGAGCGCGTTGCCGAAAATATGGCAGACGGATTTTCGCGCGCCTCATGCGGGAAGCGGATTGGCGTCGTGTCGGTACAAGACAGCGCGGGAGCCGAGAACGGCTTCGCGGGCATTGCGCAAGCGAATACTGATTCGAGCCCGATTCTCTTTCTTCCCGGCCATCCGGGGCATGACAAAGTGGGTGTCCGCCCGACGTTTGACGCGGTTGAGAATTTCCGCGGTGTGACGAAGCATGCATCGCGTATATCGAGCGTCCGGGCCGTGTCTGAACACATGCGGCGCGCCTATACCGCGCTTCGGAGCGGCCGTCCAGGCCCAGCTTTGGTCGAAATTCCTCGCGATGTAGCGGTCGGTGAACTTGACGGCGAACTCGATTACCAACCCGTGGCGCCGATCCGTGCCGCCGCTGATCCGGCGGCCGTTCGAGAAGCGGTCAAGATCCTACTAGCCGCCGAACGGCCACTGATTCGCTGTGGTCAGGGTGTTATCTACGCGGGCGCGACCGACGAGTTGACCGATGTCGCCGAATTGCTGGCGGCTCCCGTGATGACCACGTTGTTGGGGAAAAGCGCTTTCAACGAATCGCACCCGCTAGCGCTAGGCACGGGATCGCTTTCGGAAGCCGGGATGGTGCCCGACTATCTGAGCCGCTGCGACGCTATATTCGGAATTGGTACGGGCCTGACGAAGACGATTTTTGCTTCGGCCATCCCAACTGGACCGAAGATTATCCACGCCACCAATGATCCAACGGACATTAACAAGGATTGCGTCGCCACCGTCGGACTTGTTGGCGACGCGAAGCTAGTGTTGTCGCAGTTTGCGGACGAAATCCGCTCCCAAACGGACGGTCGGGGCCGAGCCGGGATCGACGATGTAAAAGCGTATGTCGCGTCGGTCAAAAAAACCTGGCTGCAGCGCTGGGTTGCACTGCAAACTTCGAACGAGACGCCGCTTAACCCCTACCGCGTAATGAAAGACTTTATGGAGGTAACGAATGCCGCCGATACGATCGTGACGCATGAGTCCGGCGGTTCGCGCGATCAACTGGTGCCGTTGTACGAGGCTGTCACTCCGCGCGGATATATAGGTTGGGGCCACTCCACCCAGCTTGGTTTTTCGCTCGGCGCGGCTATGGGCGCGAAACTGGCTTGTCCCGAAAAGCTCGTCGTCAATTTCACTGGCGACACGGCGTTCGGCATGGTTGGGATGGATATAGAAACAGCAGTACGCGAGGAAATTCCAATCCTCACCGTGATGCTCAACAACTCGGCGATGGGTAACTACGGCACGCATATCCCAAAAGCCTCGGAAAAGTTCGATACCCGCTTCACGACGGGCAATTACAGCGAAGTCGCCAAGGGACTCGGCGCTTACAGCGAACGGATTTCTGAGCCCGGTGATATACGCGCCGCGCTTGAGCGAGGAATTCAGTCGACCAAAGAAGGCCGGGCGGCGCTCATCGAATTCATCACCAAGGAAGAGCCGGACATTCCGTATCGCAAGCGCTAGCCGTGGTCGCGTAGGGCTACGCCGGACGTACGCGGCGCGGAAAGTCCGCGTGCGCCATGATTGCCTTAATCTGGTTTATGTGCCGCAGCCGATGGTAGGCGATGTAATAAAACCACTGCAGTCCTGTTAGGTTGCCAATCTTCTCGCTGGGGTGCTTGTGAACGGCCTCGCCAAGGCCTTCTGAGGACGCAAGAAGCCGCATCAAGCCGCGGTTGGCTTTGGCATAGTATTCGAGGATCTCCTCGACGTTGATTAGCGTCTTTTTCGCCCGAAACGACTCGGCGACGTTTTCCGTGAAAAACTCCTTGAGCACATCCTCTTCGCCTATCGTGTGCCGTATTTGGCGGATGCGGAAGTTCCACTCGTCTTCACGAACCGACTGGATGAGTTCGAGAAACTGCTGACTGCCGTCATTGAGAAGATTCTCGACAGCCATGATCCGCGAAGTGGATTGGGCGATTGAGCGGCCGCTCGACGCAATTCCGCCGAGCGCGCTGGACGAAATCAAGAATGACCGGCGTGACCAGATGTTAGGCATATCTATCTTAGTTGGAGAATACCTCCAAGATATCATTGACGGCCCGACGACGATGCCGGTTGCGAACACTTACGTTGCTCGCTTGCAGGGTCCTTTTTGGCCGTGCTACGTTTCGGGTTCGGACCCCGTTTCGAAGCAATCTTGTTGCTGTTAATCTCGCTCGCTGTGCTGTGTGTCTTGGTGCCCGCCGCGAGCGCTCAGCAGGCGGTGGATACGCCGCTTGTTCGCGAGCGCGGTGCGCTTGAGATTCTCTCCGATACCCAGGTTAGGGATGGTGCCATGCGGCTCGCTCGCGGCGACGTCGAGCTGCGCTATAACTCGCTCATCCTCACTGCCGATGAATTGGATTTCAACGAAGAGACGGCCGACCTCGAGGCACGTGGCAACGTGCACTATCGCACCGACGACGGCCAAGAGGATATTCGCGCCGAGCGCATGTCTTACAACACAGATACCGAGCTGGGCACGTTCTACGAAGTGCGGGGCCGCGTCTCATCGGCAAGTCAAGGCGGCGCACGGATACTGACAACTGATAACCCCTTCCAGATCGAGGCATCAGTCGTCCACAAGACGGGCGAACACTATCGCATCCACGACGGCCGGGTGACCAACTGCGACCCCGAGGATCCGTGGTGGACCATGCGGTCGCCGCACACCACGATCGTTCCCGGGAAGAGCGCCACCATCCGGCGCGGCGTATTGCGTATGCGCGGCGTACCGATCATGTTCATGCCCTATTTCAAAAAGTCGCTGGAACGCATGCCTCGCCAAAGTGGCTTCCTAACCCCAAACGTCGGCAACAGCTCACGGTTTGGCGTGATGCTCGGCCAGGCCTACTACTGGGCAATCAATCGCAGTTACGACGCGACCATCGGCGGTAACTGGTATACCGACCGTGGACTGACGTCGAACTTAAGTTTCCGCGGCAGACCAACGAAAAGCTCCAACTTCGACGCTGTGTTTTTTGGGGTAAACGATCGCGGTCAGAAACTTGACGATGGTAGCCGTCTCAAACAAGGCGGCGTTTCGTTTGACATGCGCGGCCAGACGAGTTTCGGTCGCGGATTTCGAGGCGTCGCTGACTTGCGATACCTAAGCTCGCTGGAGTTCAGGCAAGCGTTTACGCAGACATTCGAGGAAGCTGTGCTTTCTCAGGTACGCTCAATCGGCTTCGTAACGAATAATTTCTCGACGTTCAGTTTCAACAGTTCGCTACTTCGAAACGAGAACTTCCAGAGTGTGACCAGAGGCGACACCGTCGTCTTGCGCAAACTGCCGGGCTTCGAATTCAACAGTCACGACCGCCAGTTGGTGGCGGGCAAGCTGCCGCTTTGGCTGAGCTTTGACTCATCGTTCGAGTTCGTAAGCCGCACGCAGCGCACTTTTCAATCCCGGCGATTCGTTCAGCGCGGTGAGTTCTTTCCCAAGGTTTCGACCAAACTGTTCCTTAAAGGTTTTCACATCACGCCGACGCTGGGCGCCCGCGCCTCAGCCTATGGACAAAGTCGCCGCGATGAAGGCCTCGTGGGTGAAAACCTGTACAGGCGGACGGGCGAAGTTTCGCTTGATGTCGTCGCGCCGTCGATCGCGCGGATCTACAAGGCGCCCGGCTGGATGGGCGATCGAATGAAGCACGTGATTGAGCCGCGCGCCCGCTATCGCTACACCACGGGCGTCGAGACTTTCGACCGCGTGATTCGTTTCGACGATCGCGACTTAATCCACAACACCAACGAGGCTGAGATTTCGATTACGAACAGGCTCTACGCAAAAAATGATTCGACAGGAACGGTGCGCGAGGTGGCCAGCCTCGAGGTCTGGCAGCGGCGATACTTCGACTCCGATTTTGGTGGCGCGGTCGTTCCCGGCCGCCGCAATGTCTTGCGCTCAAGTCTCGAATTTTCACCGTTTAATTTTCTAGCCGAGCCCCGTAGCTACTCGCCGATCGCGACGTCGTTTAAAGTGAATCCGCACTGGCGCTACAGTTTGAGTTGGCGCAACGACTATGACCCGTTACTAGGGAAGATCGTCAACACGACGGTCGATGCAAATGTCCAGATCAGTCCCAAGGCTTCTATCTCGGCCGGGCATCGGGCAGTACGCGTCCCAACTGTGTTGTCGCCCGCCAGCAACCAGTTGTTGGCGAACATCCGTTACGGCGACTTCAATCGCCGCGGCTGGAATTTAGCTTTGACGAACGTTTACGACTATCGCCAGCAACTATTTTTGTATTCGATTTCGCAGGCCACCTACAACACCGACTGTTGCGGTTTTAGCTTGGAATACCGCCGTCTATCGATCGGCCGCGTCCGCAGCGATAACCAGTTCAGAATCGGAATATCGATCGCCAACGTAGGTTCATTTGGCACGCTGCGGCCGGCGGAGCGATTGTTCTAGTGGCATTTCCCAAAAAGTATGCAGAGTTCGCGGCCAGGGCACGGGTGCCCTTGGGCTTCGTCATCGGCGCGCTGTTTTTGTGGCTCGCCAGGCCGACGATAGTGTCACTTGTCGTCGGCGGAGTTATCGCGCTCGACGGTCTGCTTATTCGGGCGTGGGCGGCCGGCCATTTGAGAAAAAATCAGGAGCTAGCCGTCTCCGGCCCTTACGCCTACGTACGAAATCCGCTTTACGTGGGCACTTTGACGGTGGGCGGGGGTTTTGCGCTGGCGGGCGCGCATCCGGCGATTGGCATCGCGTTAGTCGTCTTTTTCCTGGCTCTCTACTTGCCTGTTATTGAAGAAGAAGAGGCGCATCTTCGCAAAATCCTCAAGGGCTATGAGGACTACGAAAAGCGCGTCCCTCGGGTTGTTCCGTCGTTCACCACGCACTATCGTTCCGATGTCGGTTTCAGCGCGGAGTTGTACCGCAAAAATCGCGAGTACGAGGCCGCTCTCGGCTATCTCGCAGGAATAATTGTCTTGACCTGGAAGGCGCAAGGCTAGGCGCCGCGGCGGCCGGCAATCGAAAACCCCAGATTGGCGGGGACTTGGGCAGCAATTTGCGGGTTTCCGTATTCTGATTAATAAGGCCGTCTGGCTTTTCCCATTGTCCGCTTAAAAATGTCCGCCCGGTTCGTCTGCCTAATTTGTCACAACGAGATCGCGCATCCCAGCGCGGAGTGTCCCTATTGCAAGAGCCGCTCGTTCTTGGCGGAAGGGGCGACGCCGCGCATTCTCGTCGCCGTATTCGGCGTGATGGCGCTGCTATTCGTCGTTACCGGTTTTTATACGCGATCGTTCAATCGCGAGAGTAGCGACCGTGGACGCCAACACTACGCCTCCGCCCAGGCATTAGCCGCACTTGCGGATTACGAGCAGGCCGCCGAGCACTATCGCGATGCGCTGCTCTACTCGAGGGACAACTCGGAGTACCGATTGGGCCTGGCGCTAGCGTTGTTCGAGTCCGAGCGCTATATCGAGGCACAAAACCACCTCATGGAGCTGCGGCCCGACGACCCAACCTCGGGAATCGTCAACCGCTTGTTGGCCCGCCTCGCGGCCGACGACGAGCGGATCGACGAGGCTGTCACCTACTACAGAACGGCGATCTACGGTCGATGGGGCGGCGATGCCGAGCAAGCGCGATTGCGTTCGCGACTCGAACTGGTTGACTTGCTCGATGAAAACGAGCGCCCTCGTCAGCTTACAGCCGAGTTGCTTGAGTTGCTCGATGTTGCGCCCGACGATCGCGGCATCAAGCTTCAACTGGCGGGCTTGCTGCTCAAGACACAAGTCGCCGATCGGGCATCCGCTTTATATGAAGAGCTGCTTCGCGGCGATCGGAAAGACCGCGAGGCACTTGTCGGGCGGGCCGAGGCAGAGTTCCTGCTGGGCAATTACATTACGGCAAGGTCACACTTTATCTGGGCGAATGAGGTCAGCGAAGACCCGTTGGCCACGGAGCGGATCGACCTCTGCAACCGCATCGTCCAACTTGATCCAACGCGGCGCGCCATCACGACCCAAGAGAGACTTAGGCGCAGCAGGGAACTGGTCGAGCGCAGCGCGGTATTTGTGAACTACTGTCGCAATCCAGCAGGCGTCGATTTCGTCGGCGCTCTTCCCGGCGTTCCAGAGGAGCTCGCCGGCCCACTTGGCCGAACTCTCGACCTGCTAGACAGCAAGACCCGTCAGCGCGCAACCGATGAAAACATCGAGGCCAACATTCTCTTGGCCGAGGAAACCTGGAATGCCCGAGAAGCGGTGTGCGCCGGCATCGATCATGACGACGAGCCCTTACGGCTCGTACTGGCGAAGCTCTCGCGATGAACCCAATTGGAAAACTCGCAAAGGGAGTTTGGGCCGTCAGCCGCAAGGGCCCCGTCCTCGAGGAAGCTCAGCGATTTCTGTTGCTTTCGATCGTTATCGGGATTTTTTCAGGCCTAACAGTCGTCTGCTTTCACATCTCGATTGAATTCCTAAATTGGAATACGATCCACTCTCTTGGCCGATCGAGCGATATTTGGAGAATCGTCTGGCCGGCGATTGGAGGTGGCACCGCCTACCTGCTCGTCTACTTCGTCTTCCCAACCGCTCGCGGCACCGGCGTCAACTACACAAAGGCCGGGGTGTATGCCTCTGACGGCTACGTTCCGTTCAGCAGCGTCATCGGCAAGTTTTTGAGCAGCACCCTGTCGATTGGCTCGGGCAATCCAATGGGACCCGAGGATCCCGCGCTACAGATGGGCGCCGGAATTGCCTCGCTGCTAGGGCGTGTCTTTCATTTGACCCGCGACCATATGCGCTTGATCGCACCGATCGGCGCTGCCGCCGGCATCGGTGCGGCGTTCAATACTCCAATCACCGCGGTGCTCTTCGTGATGGAAGAGGTGATGTCTTCATGGAATGCCGGTGTGCTCGGCTCGATCGTGCTTTCAGCGGTGTCGGCGGTTGTGGTCAGCCGTTGGTTTCTAGGTGATGACCCACTTTATAGTGTTCCGGAATTTGAGCTGACTGACTATTCTGAACTGTTCGTCTACGCCGCAATCGGAGTCGCAGGTGGCTGTCTTTCGGCCTTGTACACAAGATACGCGACTGCCCTGCGAGGACGCGTCCTAAGGCAGAGGCAGTGGGTCAAGTTCGTTTTACCGATGACCGCCGGCCTGTTTATCGGGGTCATCGGTTACGAGGTTCCCGGTATTCTCGGCGCTGGCTACGAGTCAATCGACAGTGCCTTGCATGATCGATTTACGTGGGAATTTCTGCTGCTGCTGGGTGGCCTCAAGATCCTGACCTCAGCGCTCTGTCTCAGCGCCGGGACACCCGGTGGCATGTTCGCTCCTGCACTATTTATCGGCGCAATGATCGGTGGCGGTCTTGGCGGAATGGCCGACCTCTATTGGCCCATGCCGACCAGCTCGACAGGCGCTTACGTTTTGGTCGGGATCGGCACGTTTTTTGCCGGCCTGTTTCGCGCGCCGATGACCTCGGTCTTCATGGTGTTTGAAATCAGCGCCAATTACGTGATCATCCTGCCGGTCATGATCGCGAATACCATCTCGTATCAAATTTCGCGGCGAATGCAGCCTGACTCGCTTTTCCACATCTTGGGCCACCAAGACGGACTAGATCTTCCATCGGTTGAGGAACAGCGCGAGGCACCCGTGTTGCGCGTTGAGAACGCGATGAAGAGGGACGGCGGGCGCGTGGTTCCCGCCAGGGGGGCCACCGTCGGCGAGGCACTCGACAAGCTCGACCAAGATGGCGCCTCGGCGATCCTAATCGATTCGAGCTACGGACGCTGGATCTGGGTCAGTCGTCGAGACCTAGAGCGCGCCGCCAAGAGCGGGCAGCGCGCGGAATTGATCAAAGATGCCATCCCGACACGTTCGGTAATTCGGACCTACCCGGATCTCCCGTTGGACCAAGCGCTTCGAAAACTCGGCGTCTATCCGGTACTGCCGGTGGCCAGCCGCGTTAACCCCAACTACATGGTCGGTACGCTGACGCTGTCCGACGTACACCGAGCCTATGGCATCCCTAAAGAGAGTCTTAAAGACAGCGCCGACGGGGGATAGGCGCGATGTGCCGAACGTTTACAGGTTCCCCGTTAGTCGTCTTTCCAGCGGTAATACCCAATATCTGTAGGAATAATCTGCTTCGTCGTCGATCGCCAGTTTTCGATGGTCGGCGCGCCGGCGGCATCGAAAAATCCACGCAGGCGCTTCTGCATCGTCAGCCTTCGTTCGCGATATTCGGGTTTTCCAACTCGGTTGATACTTTCGCCCGGGTCGTCCTCCAGATCGAATAGTTCGTTTGGCCAACCGTCGGCGCGCTCGACGTATTTGAGGTTTTCCGTGCGCACGGCGCGCGTGTATCCAAACTCGAAGTAGAGTTCGTTCGGCCACGTCGGCGACTCTCCTCTCAAGAATCCCGCGTAGCTGCGCCCCACGCGCTCAGTGGAACTCTCGGTGCTAGCGCCAAGATAGTCGAGCAGGGTAGGGAAGAAGTCGTAGCTTGAGACCATCGCCGACACTTCACGCCCCGCTTCGATTCGACCAGGCTGATTCCAGATCAGTGGAATTCGAATCGACTCCTCGAACATGTTGAAGGGGATCGTCGCGTTTCCCTTGCCCCAGACTCCGTGGTGCCCACAGTTGAAACCTTGGTCGGCCGAAAACACAACAACAGTGTTCTCGCGAATTCCTAGTTCATCCAACTTGTCAACCACCCGGCCGACATTGGCATCGACGCCGCTCACCAGAGCGGAATAACTCGTATATGACTCACGGTTGCCGTGGTTGCTTTCGAATCGGCCGCGGCGCTGCGGATGCAGATCCATACGCGGAAAACATCCGAATTCGGAGTCGTCATAGTGACGACGATATTTTTCCGGCTGATAGTCGTACGGGCTATGAGGAGCGAAAAATGGCACGACCAGACAGAACGGGCCGTCGCGGTGTTTCTCGATGAAGTCGATAGCGCCGTCACCGACAAAGTCCGTCTTGTAGCCAGTTTCCTTGACGCTAGTCCCGTTCACGAAAAACTCGGTGTCTTTGTAGCCGCCACCACCTCGCGGCGCGGTGTTCCAGTGGTCGAACCCCGCCTGCGCCGTCGTGTCGTGGCCAAGATGCCACTTGCCAACGAGTCCGCATGTATAGCCTTTAGCTTTTAGGACATCCGCGAAAGTCTCGTGGCCCGCGAGGAAGCGAGTACTCTTCGGGCCGTAGCTATCATCCGGCAACAAGAAATCTTGCACGCCATGGTGTGACGGAAGCTTTCCGGTGTAATACGTCGCGCGCGACGGGGAACACACCGGCGTACAGGCGAAGGCACGAGTAAATCGCATGCCCTCGGCGGCCAGGCGGTCGAGGTTCGGAGTGTGCATCTCGTCACAGCCGTACGACCCCAGCGACCAAGCGCCGTGATCGTCAGTCATAAAAAAGACAACATTGAGCGGCCGGCTCTGCGCCACGGCAACCGCGGGGACAAGGGAGAGAAAGCTTCGTCGCGTCATGCCGCTGACAAGAATATCAGCTAAGAGTGAGGCTGCTCGATTACCAGAGACGCCTCTGAAACCACAGCAACTGGGGAAAGCGTGGCCTCAACCCAACGCCCGCTAAGCGTGCGATTCGTGAGTGCAAGCAAACGTATCGGGGACGCCGTTCTTATTCAGCTCGTCGATTCCGATCTTCGAGGTGTAATAACCCTCAATCGTCAGACGCTTGAGGCGCGCGAAAAACTCGGCGCCGGTCTTGAGTTCCTGATCTTCCGAACCGTCAAGAGATTCCAGCATGGCGACCTGATGTGATTCGTCGAGTCTCACAAACGGAGCGTTGTGCTGGTCGATCGAGCGCCCGTCGAGCCAGCCGAGCCCTTTGATGAACGCATGACCCTTGTCTTTCTCAACGTCGTGCAGCATCAAATCGACGTATTCGTTGACCTTGGCCGCCTTCGCTCCAGGAGTATCGGTTTCAGGGATGATCAGCTCGGTAAGCGCAATGACCGTCTCGTTTTGGTGCGCATCGAATAGCAACGGTGTCCAAGCCTCTGTGCCGGCCGTCGCCGCGGCTGCCGGTGCGGCCGCGATGTGCGTAACGTGCGGAGCGGCCTGCGTCGCGGCTGCGACCCCACTTCCCACCAGCGCTGTTTTGATCAAATCACGTCTATTCATACGAACCTCAAGCGAGCTGCTTATTGTAGCGAACGGAACGGGTCGACCGAGGCCGGCGGATGTGCGTCTCAATTCTGTCCGTAAGGAATCTATATACGCAATTTCCGCGCAAATCCGGCGTGAGCTGCGTTTGAGCCGCGCGCGGCACAAACGCGAGATCTTCCGCGGCAACGGAGCGTAGCCGCGGAGTGTCGCGAATGTATCTCGGAAACTCAAATGGTCGCAGCGTCTCATTTGCTAACGTCGATGTGTTGTGGCTCTGAAAAGCGCTCGCGGACTTCAACCACGATCTGCCGTCGTTCGAAAGCGTCGTCGCCAGAAATCCCAACTCTCAGACGTGTCGCAGTGCGGACTAGACTGACGTTTCGAGCAACTGTCTTACTCGGACTGCTGGCGGTCGCATTAAACGCGCAGTTCTCGCCGTGGAGCGAAGCGCGCTTCGCCGAGGCAGACCTACGTTCGGTCTCGGAGTCCGAAATCTATCCCAAGCTCGACCGGCCTAAAAACTTCACGCTCAACGCTACGGTCGTCTTCGCCCGTGGTACCGCGTGGAGCGAATCTCGCGCTCTGCGGCAGATCCGCAAGACTGCCGAAACGTTCCGCGCCTGCGAAATTGGCCTTGGTCGGGTGTGGCTTGGGAGGGTTAAAATTCCTAAGCCACAGCGCGTCATCGACGTCGAAGCCGTAGAATCCGGCAGCCAAGTACCCCGCAACGTGCGGGTGCTCTCCGAACACCTTCCAGCCGCTGTCGACTATCCAGTGGCCTTTCTAATCGGCCGGGTCGACGGAGATCGATCGCTAGCGCGATCGTATCGAAGTGATGACCCGGCCAACACGCGAGTACCTTATCTCAACACTGCTTGGATCGGCTTCGAAGCCCATTGGATTCCGCGCAAGGACGAGCTCTATTCGCCACTCGCTCATGAGTTCGCGCACCTGCTGTGCCGCTGCGGTCACGAGACGACTGATCAACGCCACCTGTTGCATTCGGCTCGAAATTTCCTCTCATCCAGTGTGCTTCCCGAGCACTGCGACCGCATGCAACAGAGCCCCCTCGTCTCCCCAAACGACTGATTTATCAACGCGTTGCGGGTCGCTTAATCGACCAAAAGAATTCGTATCCGCCCCATAAAAATTATCTTCTTGCTTGCTACAGGGGCCTTTCCTAGAGTGGATGTTTACGGCGCACCATGTCGTTGCGCTCATTCGTGTCCGATGACAAACAAATAGTTGTGTCGCTTTCGTTTTCTCAAGCTTTAGCGGCCGCTAGTTGATCCAGATTGAAGGGGAACCCGTGATAAAGTTTCTATCGACAACACTCATCGTTGGAGTCTGCGCGATGGGCCTAGTGGCCGCGCCGGTGCCCACGATAACCTCCGCATCCGATTCCGGCAATGCCGAACTTCGCGAGGAGGTCAACTCGTTGAGGGAACGCTTACTGCGCCTCGAAGCGATCCTCGAAAAGATGAATACAACTGAGCGGGCTGCCGCGCCGTCAGCACCAATCGTCGCCGCTGCCTTACCCGCCAAGGAAGTCAACCTCGATGGGTTGGAAAATAACGTCTACATCCGGCCAAACATCGTCACCGATGCCGAGCCCGCTGACGAAATTCCCGTCGGCATCGCCAGCAGCGGCGGCCAGTCGATCAGCTTTACCGGCCTTCTGGACACCTACTACACGTACAACTCCAACAATCCCGACGACGGCCAAAACACTCTCTACTACACCAACCCGAACTCGCGCGGATTCGGCCTCAACCAGGCGAAACTCGAAATCGATGCCTCCGGCGACGGTCCAGTCGGCTTCCGTTCCGACATCTGGTTTGGTTCGGGCGCGCGTCTGTTCCGCGACGGCCTCGAACCGGGACCGCTCGAAGACGTGATCTACCTGCAGCAGGCATACGGCTACTATCAGTTTGGTAATGGCGCGGAACTCGACGTCGGTCTGTTCGGCACGATCGCCGGTCTCGAAGTCGCCGAATCGCACCTAAACTGGAACTACACGCGCGGCATCCTGTGGGCCTGGAACGAGCCCTTCTCGCACCTCGGCGCGAAGCTTAGCGTACCGGTCACCGACACCTTCACGACGACCTTCCTGCTGGTCAACGGCTTCGACAATGCATTCGATCAAAACACTGGAAAGTCGTACGGCCTGCAGGGCTCGTTCGCTCCGAACGATCGTTTCAACACGACTCTCACCTGGATCAACGGTCCGGAAAATTCGCTCACAAACGACGGCTGGCTGAAAAACTTAAGTTGGAACGCCTACGCCGGCGTGCATGAGAGGTTTGAGCTCATGGTCAATCTCGACTACATCCAAGCGAACGACCCGTCCGGCATCAGCGCCACTTCGTGGGGCATGGGTGGATATGCCCGTGTCCACCTCACCGACCAGGTTCGCATCGCCAACCGCTTCGAGTTCATGGACGATCAGGAAGCGCGCTCAACGGGCGTCAAGCAGACCCTGAAGGAAAATACCTTCACATTTGAAATTCAGCCGGTCAAGGATGATCCCCGTTTCCTGACGCGGTTTGAGTATCGCCGTGACTGGTCCGACGTCGACTTCTTTGGCTGCAGCAGCTGTGGCGCTTCGGGATTCGAGAAGAGTCAAAACACCTTCACAGTGGGAATGATGTGGGTGTTTGGTCCAAAGGACTAGCTGCTTCAAAAACGAACCATCAAACCAAAAGCCGCGGGACTCGTCCCGCGGCTTTTGTACGTCTGGGTGGTGCTAAACTCGGCGGCAAGGTGCGAGAGGACGGCATCGCTCATGCCATGTTGCAGGCGCTTCGTGAGGAGCTTGCGACTCGCCCAGGCACAAAGGTTCGTCGGCTGCTCGTCAAGGTCGGCGAGTTAACCGACGTCGATCCGCGAGATCTCGAGCGCTCATTCGAAACGCTGACGAGTGGGACTGAGATGGCGTCACTAGATGTCGAGATCGAGCCCTGCCCTCGCAAACACAGGTGCCGGCAGTGCGGCTTGGAATTCACCGTCATCGGCGAGGAGTACCACTGCCCCAGTTGCCGCTCGCGCCAAACGAGCAGGGTCGGTGGAGCGGAGCTAGAGCTTAGCTTTGTCGATACCGAGGATCTCTGGTCGGCAATTCTCATCACGTGTTGATCGATGCGCACCAGCCCATACGCGCCACTGATAAGCTGTGTCATGGCGATCCAACCATCGACTCAAAAAATTCCCGCTGGCCTCGCATCGCAATGACTATCTGGGACCTAGAAACACCCGCCCTACTTGTTGACCTTGACCGCCTCAAGGCCAATCTCAAGCGAGTTGGCAACTACTGCTCCGAGCACGATATTCGATTGCGTCCTCACGTAAAGACGCACAAGACTCCCGACATTGGCCGGATGCAGCTTGACCGCGGCGCCGTGGGCTTGACTGTCGCCAAAGTCGGCGAGGCCGAAATCATGGTCGCCAGCGGTACCCCTGACTTGCTAGTTGCCTACCCAGTGCTGGGCGAGTCGAAGTGGGCCAGGCTGATGGAGGTCGCCAAGATCACCAACGTCACCGTGGCGCTCGACAACGTTGAGTCCGCCTGCGGCCTTGCCCGGCACGGAGCGTTTGCTGGGGTCGAAATCGGCATCCTAGTCGAGGCTGATTTGGGAATGAGGCGCTGCGGCCTCGAACCCGGCGACGCGCTGCTAAGTCTTGCCAAGGAAGTCTCGACGATGCGAGGTCTGCGGCTCGACGGCTTAATGTTCTATCCCGGTCACGTAAACTTGAGCAACCCAGAAGGTGAAGCTGCATTTGAAAAAGTCGGGCGTGATCTCGAGGGCATCTACGGCGATTTTCAGCGCGCCGGTCTGCCGCTGAATATTGTCAGCGGCGGCTCAAGTCCGACCCTCTTCCACTCGCATCATCTGCCGGGGCTTAGCGAGATCCGGCCGGGCACATACGCCTTCAACGATTGCACTCAAGTGGCGATGGGCGCCTGCGAATGGGAGGATTGCGCCGTGACGATCATGACCACCGTGATCTCGACGCCGCGCAAGGGTGCCGCGATTATCGATGGCGGGTCGAAAACGTTCACCTCAGACCTGGCTCGCCCCGACGGTGGCGACAGCTACGGCCGCGTCACCGAGCAGCCGGCCATCCGATTTCACAAAATGAGCGAAGAGCACGGATTTCTTGACATCCGCGACGCTGAACGCAAGGTGCGCATCCGCGATCGCCTACGCATCGTCCCCAATCACGTCTGCGTCGCCGTTAACATGCATGAGAAAATCTACGGCATCCGCGGCGAGGCAATCGAGGAAGTGTGGAGAGTCGAAGGCCGCGGTAAACTGCAGTAAACCGCTTGTTTTCAACATCGACGGCGTGGACCGTAATCAGCTCTTGTCCAGCATCACCTTTCCCAAATCAGTAGGAGACGAGTAGAAATGATCGAACGAGTGACCGCCTCAGGCGCACCCAATCCGCAGGGGCCATATTCGCACGCCGTAAAGGCCGGCGGCTTTATTTACGTTTCGGGGCAAGCAGCGTTAAACCCATACACAAGTGCATTCGAAATAGGTACCGTGGCCAGCGAAACACGCCGAACGATCGAGAACATCAAGGCGATCTTGGAAGCTGCGGGTGCCTCACTAGCGGATGTCATCAAGTGCTCAGTGTTCTTGTCCGATATCCGCGACTTCAAGGCTATGAACGAAGTCTATGCGGAATACTTTGGCGAAGCCAAGCCTGCCAGAACCACCGTCCAGGCGACCCTGCCTGCCGCCGGCTTGAAGGTCGAAATCGACTGCGTTGCCTATCGTGGCGATTAGAATTTTTGCCCGCGGAAATCTTGCGTGCGCTTGGACGCATCGCTACCATAAGAATGGACTCTTGCTATTTGGGGAGCACGCTTAAGGGATTTGAAACTTTCGGGGCGTCCAGCGCCAAAAGTTGAAACGGTTTAAGCGAGTCACCCGTCATTCAGAACAAGAGCGCCCGAATGTCGAACCCCACGATGGAACGCCCGACCAACGAAGCACCAGAGAGCCTTGCTGCGGCCGATCCCGTCGAGATGGGCCCGATGCTGCTCGACTCGATCTCGGAGCCCTGGCACACGAGCTTTTTGCGTGAAGTCGGCGAGATGTTCGATCCGCCAAAGTACGCTCCGCTCCCGGTCTACCGAGAGGCCCTTCCAGGCGAGCTAGATCTTCCCGATGCGAACGTGCCGTCGCTAAGCCGTGGCTGGTGGCTGGGCATCCCAGAATCACTAAGGGCAATGGCGGAGGCTAAGAAGTTACCGCCGCTGCCGCAGTATCGCGAGGCGCTCGAGGGAGAGCTCGATCTGCCTCCTCTCAATTTGCAAACGCTGGCACTGCCTTGGTTCCTTGGCATCATCGACTTTTTCAAGGTTTCCGCGGAGATTAAGAAGCTTCCGCCGCTTCAGCTCACGTTCGAACCCGTCGCGGTCAAAGAGATCTGGGGCGGATTCAGTTTCCGCCGCCAAGGTTTGGCTGCGGCGGCGGTTCTGCACTTGTTACTGGTGTTCTCGATCTTCGGTTTTCGAGGCGGCGAGATCGTCGAGGCGCGCTCCAGCTCGGTGACCTTGTTCGTCCCCGTCGACATCTCGCCATACTTGGCGCAGTTAAACGCACTCAAGGCGCCGGCGGGCGACTCTGGAGGCGGTGGCGGTGGCGGTGCGCATTCTCCGCTCCCTGCCAGCAAAGGTCGCTTGCCGCGCTTTTCGTTGGAGCCACAGTTGGCTCCTCCTACTCCAATCATTCGCAATGACGACCCCAAACTAACGGTTGAGCCAACGGTGAGAGTTCCACCCAACATGAATGTCCCTCAAGTGGACATGTCGGTATTTGGTGATCCCATGGGCGCCAATGGTCCTCCGTCCGCCGGACCCGGTTCAGGTGGCGGCATTGGCTCTGGGCGTGGAACCGGCGTTGGCTCGGGAACGGGCTCCGGCGTAGGACCTGGTTCCGGCGGCGGAATCGGTGGCGGCGTCTTTCGCATCGGCGGTGGCGTCTCAAGCCCGCGCCTACTTCACAAGGTCGAGCCGGAATATTCCGAAGAGGCTCGCAAGGCGAAGTACCAAGGCACGGTAATGCTCTCGGTTGAGGTCTGGGAAGACGGCATCGCGCACAACATTCGAATCTTGCGCAGTCTAGGCCTAGGCCTCGATGAGAAGGCCATGCACGCGGTCACGCAGTGGCGTTTCGCGCCGGGTAAGAAAGACGGCAAACCAGTTAAGGTCGCCGCTCAGATTCAGGTCAATTTCCGATTGCTATAGCGGGGCGATTGACCGACGCTACTGGGCGCGGTCGGACCGTGTTGTTATCGGCCTCATCGAAACTTCCTTAAACGCGACGCCCGTGCGGAAGCGATTAGCTCCGGTCTTTTGGCAGTAAACAACTCTGCCCACACTTTTGAGCTCCACAGAGTACGCTTCGTTCACCAGGCGTCCTGTGACCTCGATGCTTTCGCCGATCACGAATCGTGTTCGGCTTTCCATCCCTAGCCCTTCGTCACTAAAATCGCAAAGTGTGGTCTCGACGACCCGGCGAGTGCCTTTCTCTGAGAAGCTGACCGCCAGTTTTTGGCAGCCGAACACCTCTGATCGAGGTGATCGTCTCCTATCCGCATAGTCCGGGGGGCTATGGAGTTGAGGGGTTTTCTCCATCAGAATTTATGTCGGACTTCTAGCCACTACTATGCGCCGGATAGCGCGATGCATACACGCTGCGGAGAACCTAGGTTATTCCGCTACTTCTACCTAGTACCAGCGGCGCACCGTCGGTAATTTCGCCCTCTTATAGACGAGCATTCGCCGGCTGAATACCGCTCCGCGAAAAAAACGGGTAGCCGTCAAATTTCGCTTCCGCGCCGCTTGCTCGCGGGTCGCCGGTCCTCTTCAAATGAGCGTCCAGGCGGGCTCGCAAGTCAGCCTTTACGGGATCGTAGGTGTCTTGGCCCGCTAAGTTGGCGAGTTGGCCGGCAAACGCCATGTCGTAAAGCTCCTCTCCCGGACGCTTCCCAAAGGCCATTTCGAAGTACCGGTTGACGCCCGCTGAGTCGCGATTGTCAATTAGATATCGTTTCGACGGCGAGTCGTCGATTTCAGCAAAGCTTGGAGCCTCGCCGGCCGGCCCCCGCTCGGGCTCGTAGTTGCGGATGTAGAGATGCTCGTAGGTGCGGATCGCCCGCATCGGGTAACCGACGCCGCCGGCGCGTCGGATTGTGTGACGCTCGCGCATCACAACGACGTGGTCGCGAGATTTATCCACTCGGCCCGCCGCGTTCGAGGTTAGCGTCGAGAGCAAGCTCTTGCCCGTCATCTGCGTCGATCTCTCGACCCCTGCAGCCTCGAGGATCGTCGGCGCGAAATCGGCAAAACTCATGAAATCGTCGACCACGCGGCCACCGGGTACGCGTTCGGGCCAACGAATCGCAAGTGGCATGCGAGCACCATAATCGTACAAATTCGCCTTCGCCCGAGGAAATGGCATGCCGTTGTCACTGGTGACGATCACGAGTGTGTTGTCGAGCTCTCCCGCGTGTTCAAGTCGTTTTAGGATGGCGCCCAACTCGCGATCAAAACGCTCAATCTCGAAAAAGTAGTCGAGGATATCGGATCGAACTTCGGGAACGTCCGGCAAGAAATCTGGGACCCTGACGTCGTCGATATTCATCCCCGCTCGCAATCCCGATCCCTTCTCGTAGACGCGATGGGGGTCTTGACTGCCAAACCAAAAACAGAACGGCCGATCGCTCTGGCGCTGACGAAAGAAGGTTCCAAAGTCATCGAACCGATCGCCCGCCGGATTGCGGCTTCGACCTCCTGCGGTGTCGATACCCGGACCCCAGCCCTTTCGAGTGAATCCGAGCTCGTAGCCGGCGGCCTCAAGCATGTTCGGATACACGTCAAACTTCGATCGTAGAGTGCTCCAAAGATTGCCCGCCTCTTCCAACCGGTAAGGCTCTTGGCCGGTCAAAATTGCGCTGCGCGACGGCGTGCATGAGGGCGAGCAGCAGTACGCCTGGCTGAAGCGGACGCCCTCCGCCGCGACGCGATCGAAGTTTGGCGTGCGCACAACGGGGTCTCCCGACGCTGCGGTATGAGCAAACGACTGGTCGTCAGAAATCGCGAATAGTATGTTCGGGCGGTCCCGTCCGGCAGCGAGGGCCGGCGCTACACTAAGAGCCGCGCCTGTCGTAAAGAATTGGCGTCGGGTCGTACGCATGACTCAGCTTCCCATACGCTGGGAATCAAGCTTTTTGTGAAGAAGTCGCCGCAACTCAGCGGAATCAAGCGGGCAGCTTTTGCACTGTTAGCGGTCGCCGGTTTCTTTGTTTGCCTCGAACTCGGCCTAGCCGCGTTGGGGGTTCGTACCGCCGCCGGCGGCAGCGACCCGTTCGTCGGATTCTCTGCATACTTGCCGCTGTTTGTCGAACAAGGCGGCGAGCGAGTTACGGCCGAAAACAAGCACGGCTGGTTCAACCGGCAACGCTTTGTTGATCCCAAACCTGCAAACACCTATCGCATTTTCAGCGTTGGCGGCTCGACAACTCACGGCCGCCCCTACGACGATCGTGCCTCGTTTAGTGGTTGGCTGCGAACGTATCTTGCCGCTGCCGATTCCAGTCGGAAGTGGGAAGTTATCAACGCCGGGGGCGTGAGCTATGCGAGTTACCGCGCTGCCGCCCTGATGGAAGAGCTCGTCGACTACCAACCAGACATGTTTGTGATCTACACCGGTCACAACGAGTTTCTGGAGCGAAGGACCTACGAAGGCTTTTTCGAGGCCGGTGAGACCGTCTCGGCCGCCGCGGGCTTGCTCAGCCACACGCGCACATACTCGGCCGGTCGGCAACTCCTATCCCGCTTTCGCCAGAAAACCGCAAAACCGACTGAACTCGCTTCGGAAGTCGACACAATCTTGGCGAATTCAGTCGGGCCCTCGGACTATCACCGCGACGATGATTTCCGCCGCGGAGTCATTAGCCATTTCCGATTCAATCTCACCCGGATGATTCAAATTGCCGAGGCTGGCGGCGCCGACGTGGTGCTGGTAACGCCCGCCTCAAATTTGGAAGACTGCAGTCCATTCAAAAGCGAGCTGAGCGATGGCCTCACTGCCACTGAGGCCGACCGCATCGCCGGCCTACTGCGGGCGTCCGCCGCAACAGACTCGCCTGATGAAAAGCTGCAGTTCGTTGACGAAGCGCTGCGCATCGACCCTCGGCATCCCCAGTCGCATTACCTACGGGGCAGGGCACTACTCTCGCTCAATCGGATTCGTGAAGCTGACGCGGCCTTTCGCCGTGCTCGTGACGAAGATGTCTGCCCATTGCGGGCGACATCCGAAATAGTCGACACAGTTAGAGAGGTTTCTGCCGAGCACAACGTCCCCCTCGTAGACTTCGAGCGCATGGTGAACGATCAAGCGATGGCCTCGCGCGGAACCCCAATTCCCGGGAACGAACAGTTTGTGGACCATGTCCACCTAGATATCGACGGTTACGGCAGACTGGGGCTTGCTCTTCTCGAGGCGCTTACGCAGCAAGGCGTCGTTGACCCCGGCCGCAATTGGGATTCCGCCGCCATCGACGCTGTCCGCACCAACGTGCTGTCGACGATCGACCATCGCGCCCACGGGGTCGCCCTGAGAAATCTTGCACGCGTATATTCGTGGGCGGGCAAGCCGGAGGAGGCCAGCCGGATAGCCGAGCAAGCACTCGCCGTGCTCGGGAGTGACTCCGAAGCGTTCGACATCATCGGGCGCGGGTTTGCGGCTCAAGGCAATCGTGAAGCCGCGATCAAGTCGTTTATGCACGCGATTGAGGCGAACCCTAACGTCGCGCAGTCTCACGAAAGCCTGGGGAGCGAGCTACTCGCGGTCGGCCGCGTCGACGAGGCGATTGCGCAGTTTGAAGAGGCGATCCGCCTCGAGCCGAGCGCCGCGGTGGCGCACAGCAATCTTGGCCTCGCGTTGGCCTCTAAGGGTCAAACCGTGACGGCTCTAAATCACTATGGCGAGGCTTTGCGGCTACGCCCCGACTCCGCTGAAGCGCATAGCAATTTCGGCGTCGAACTCAGTGCGCAAGGTCGCCTCGAAGATGCTGTTAGAAGTTTCGAGCAAGCGATCGCTCTGCGGCCGCGGTACATTGACGCCTACAACAATCTGGGCTTCACGTTAAGTTCGCTGGGGCAGTATGAAAAGGCCAGTGAGATTTTCCAGAAAGCGCTCTCCATCGCTCCGAATAATCCACACCTCAACTACAACTACGGCATCGCTCTACAGATGCTCGGCGACAGCGCCAACGCGGCCAAGCACTATCGCTCGGCTCTGAAATCGCAGCCGGACTACGCCGAAGCCCACTACAACCTCGGGATTCTACTCGTCGCCGGCGGCAACGACGCCGACGGTTTGACGCACTTGCGTAAGGCGCTCAATCTCAATCCGTCGCTTGCTGACGGCAACCAGCAGGTCCGTGCGATACTCGGCCCTTAGAATGGATTCGGTTAGCTTTCAATCCGCCACCGAACTGGGCCGCCTCTATCGATCGGGCGAACTCTCCCCCGTCGATGTCGTCCGTGAGATGCTCGCCAGAATCGAGCGCATCGACCCAACCATCAACTCGTATCTGACCGTGACCGCGGAGCTTGCTCTGGAGCAGGCGAGCCGTGCCGAAGTTGAGATACGCGCCGGTAATATTCGCGGGCCGCTGCACGGAATTCCCTACGCCGCAAAAGATTTGCTTTTCACGAAGGACATTCGCACAACAGTCGGCTCGAAGATCTTCGACGACTTTGTCCCCGACTATGACGCCACCGTCATTGAGAAGCTCAACGAAGCCGGCGCCGTAATGATTGGGAAGGCCGGCCTACACGAGTGGGCCTACGGTGTGACCAGCAGCAACCCGCACTTTGGGCCGGTGCGAAACCCGTGGGATACCGATCGCGTTCCAGGTGGATCGAGTGGCGGCTCCACCGCCGCGCTGGCAGCCGGACTGTGTAGCTTTTCGCTGGGTTCCGACACTGGTGGCTCGATTCGTATCCCCGCATCACTGTGTAGCCTTACGGGCCTCAAACCGACGTTCGGCAGGGTCAGTCGCCACGGCGTATTTCCGCTGGGCCACACGCTCGACACCATTGGGCCGTTTGGTCGAACCGTCGAAGATGCGGCGCGTGTCTATGAGGCAATTGCGGGACACGATGGCAACGACCACAGCTCGCTCAATCGTCCGCTTTCAGCTCACGTCTTTTTTAACGAGCCGAGCCTAGTGGGCAAGCGCATCGGTGTTCCCCGCAATTTTTACTTCGACGGACTCGCTCCGGGCGTCGAGTCTGGCTGCCGCGGCGCAATCGCGGCACTCGCTGATCTGGGCGCCGAGATCGTCGAGATCGAAGCGCCTGACATCGAGCCTTACAACACGTTGCACCGCCTGATCCTGCTCGCGGAAGCCTCGTCGGTTCACCAGAAACGGCTGCGCGAGCGGCGCGAAGATTTTGGCGACGACGTCGGGATGTTGCTTGATCAAGGTCTGTTCGTAACGGCGACGGACTATCTCAACGCCCAACGTAAGCGTCGCAAAATCTGCCAAGAGTTCAATCAACTACTTGAGAACGTGGACCTGATCGCGACGCCGGCAATCCCAATCACGGCGGCAAAAATCGGTCAACTCGAAATTGAAGTGCAGGGCAAAACGGAGAACGTGCGCCTTGCGATGACACGCAACATCCGCGCGCTAAACCTGACGGGCCTACCGCTAATGTCCGTGCCCTGCGGATTCGATCCCAACGGCCTTCCAATCGGCCTACAGCTCATCGCACCGCTCTTCGACGAGGCAGCACTGCTCGACGTGGGCCACGCGTTTCAACTAGCGACGGAGTGGCACAAGTCTACGCCACCCACTTGAGAATAATCGGGCGGGGACTGGCACAAGCGATCTCGTAATCTCTCCACATTGACGAACACTCGTGTTGCCTGCCCCTACCAAGCTAGCGTCCTGTCTCTAAACTTCGAGTAACGCCAAAGAGCAGTTTGTTACAGCCACCCCGGACTACGCAGCGACGAGCTTGCGCTCAACCAAGTAGTTCCAAATCTTGTCGGCGGCTTCTTCAGCCGTGCACTCGCTTGAGTTGAAGGTTACTTCAGCGTTTTCCGGCGCTTCGTACGGATCCGACACGCCTGTGAAGTTCTTGATCTCCCCAGCGATCGCCTTTTTGTAGAGGCCCTTGGGGTCACGCTCGACCAGTGTGTCGAGCGGGCACTCGACGTAGACTTCGACGAAGTTTTCCGCGGCCCCGCGCACCTCGTCACGGATCTCCGCATAGGGAGAGATTGCAGCGGCGATCGCGACCACGCCATTGCGTGAGAGAAGATTGCAGACAAAGCCGATGCGGCGAATGTTTGCATCGCGGTCTTCTTTGCTAAAACCCAATCCCTTCGATAGATTGGTGCGCACGACGTCACCATCGAGTACTTCAACCTTCGCGCCGCCGTTCTTGAGGCGATCGACGAGAATATTCGCGACGGTCGATTTGCCCGAGCCCGAGAGTCCGGTAAACCAGAGAGTAATTCCTTTATGTTCCATAGCTTCTTTCGTTTCTGAGTTGAGCCGCGCGTTTGTCGGCGGTTATTTCACAAGATAGGGGCGCCGGGTCGGTAGGACTTCGTCCAACAGCACGTCGAAGTCTCGGCGCACATCGCCCTTCGGCGAGACGTGCATGCCGCACTCCTTGTCGGACTCTTCTTCCCACCACCAGCGCCCGGCACGGGGGTGTTCACCCGGCTCGATCGCGCGAGTGCAGGGCGCACAGCCGATGCTGGGGAAGCCTTTTGCGTACAGGCCGTGTTGCGGCACATCATTACGTTTTATGTAGTCCGATACTTGCTCTTCGGTCCACGCCGCCAACGGCGCGAGCTTGACGATGCCGCCGTGCTGTTCGTCGATCGAAACCCGTTCGATCTGCTCGCGGCTGTTGCTTTGGTTGCGGCGCAACCCTACCACCCAGGCCTCGAGCGATGCGAGTTTACGCTTCAGCGGGCGAACCTTGCGGATTTCGCAACAGAGCTTGCGCTTCGACGGATTATCGAAGAATAGATTCGGACCGTGGCTCGTAAGCATCGAAGTTAGCTCACTGCTATCGGGCGTCACCATCTCGATAACGATTCCATAGCGGCTACGGACTTTTTCGACGAGTTCGTACGTCTCTTCGTGAAGTCTACCCGTGTCGAGGCTAAACACCTGGACTTTGCCCGCCGTGAGGCAGGCCGCCATGTCGAGAATGACCGTCCCCGTGGCCTGAAAACTCGTACAGATCGCAAGCCCACTACCGAATTCTCCAATACCCCAGCGCAACACGTCCTCGGCGGACGCGTTCGCTTTGGGCCAGGTGAACTTGGCGCGGGCAGAGCTCATGCCGCTTGTTCCGCCTTGATCAAAATCTCGGCGATCTCGGGTCTCGTAAATTCGGGAGGAGGCGTCTTGCCTTCGCGTAGCATCTGTCGAACTGCCCTACCTGCTAGATGCACGTGGTCCTCTTTCGGATGCGGGCAGGTCTTCGTCGAAGCCATTCCGCCGCACTTCTTGCAGAAGTGGACAAAGTCGAAGAAAATCACATCGACGCCCAGTTCACCGGCAGCGAATTCCGAGAAAATGTGCTGAGCGTCAAACGGGCCGTAGTAGTCGCCAACACCGGCGTGATCGCGACCCACGATGAAGTGCGTGATGCCGTAGTTCTTACGCACCTGGGCGTGGAAAACAGCTTCGCGCGGACCGGCATAGCGCATCCAAGCCGGGAAGCC
Source organism: Bryobacterales bacterium (assembly GCA_965205595.1). Taxonomy (GTDB): domain Bacteria; phylum Acidobacteriota; class Terriglobia; order Bryobacterales; family UBA6623; genus CATQHP01. Next base: position 89,821 of record CBDBHI010000026.1, read on the forward strand.
GGCGAGGGTCGCGTGGCCCGCCGGGTAGTAATTTTTCACGAGCACGTCGTAGCAAGCCAGGCGCACCTCGGCAGGCGTGTCATCGACCTTCGTTTCGCCGAGCAGCGGGTGGATAACAAGCCCGTCAGCGGTTTCGAGCGCGATCTTCGTGCAAAACTCGTGTGCCCGGTGGATCGGATTGCGAGTCTGGAAACCAACGACCTTCTTCCAGCCTTTCTCCGCGATGACTGCTCTTGTCTCACGAGGCGAAATCGGAAGTGTTCCTGGGATATCGAACTTCCAGTCCGCCGCGACCTCGACTGTTCCGGCCACTGAGAATTCGCCCGCGTCCCGTAGCCAGGCAACTCCCGGGTGTTCGCCGTCTTGGGTCCGAAAGACATTTTTGGCATAATGGGCCTTGTCGATCTCGAAAATTTCTTCGACATTGAGGATGCCGGCGACCACATCCCCATCATTTAGAATGATTTGAGACGAAGAACCAATCCGTTGCTTTGCATCCGCATCAATCGGAAAGATAATCGGGATGCTCCACGGTTCCCCGCTTGTTAGGTGCATCGTTTCGGCGACCGAGGATGTGTCCTTGGCGTTCAAAAAGCCTTGTACTGGGTTGTAGCCGCCTTCAGCGAGCAGATATAGATCGCTCAACTGTCGGAACGAGGCTTGGTAGCTGGGGGCGCCGGACGCTTTGATTGCGTCGGCCTGTGCGGCTGAAATTGCCATGGTCGCGTGAGTTCTCCTAATCCCTATCGGAATACTAGGGATGGTAGCACATCTGGTCTAGTTTTTCCATCTTTATCTCTCGTCCCACTGTTGCGGCCCGTGACCGGCCCGAAAATAATCGTGCGAGGGGTATTGACGAGCGGCTAATAGTACTGTAGTTGTAGTCGTACTAGTACATTTTGTGGAGTTAATGTACTCTGTCATGGTTCAAGGCTCTCCCCTTATAGCGGCAGCGAGCTAACGAACGTCTTGATGTGAATGTATGGCTGTTAGGCGCTTAGGGTCGATATCGTACCTACTACTGCTTGCAATTGCGGCTTACCTTCTGGTGAGCACAGCTTCTGCCGCGCAGGATACGCAGGGCTGGTTATGCCCGCTACTGCTCTTGCTTGCCTCTTTGGCGTTTGCTGATCTGCGTTTACAGGTCGGTAAGTTTCAAACACAAGTTCCACTAAGCGAACTTCTGGTTGTTAGCGTATTGCCGACCGCCTCGCCGTTGATGGGTGGATTCTTCGCCTTGTGCGCCACGGGTGCTCGCGCCGTTTTGGAACAGAAGACTGATCGGGACTGGACTGAGTTCTCGGTTAAAATCTCGGCGTCGGGCCTAGCGGCGATTTCGGGCCTTGCCCTGACTGCAGCGGTCCCCGGAGGAGTTGCGGGGCTGGCCGGGTTAACCTTGCTAGCCGTGTGGTATCTGACGTCGGTCAGCGCCGCCGAGAGCATCGCCGGCCGCCTACCGCACTGGCGCAGGCACGTGGCCTCTAGTGTTCGGCAAGCGCTGCTCGGCGCCGCGGTTTTCGTGCCGGTCGTATTAGTGCTGGTGAAGGCTACGGAACCTCAGGCGAACCCTATGGTATGGGTCTGCTTCCCGCTACTGATCGGTGTGTATTGGTATATCGACGTCCGCCACGGCGACATGGTCGTCGATCGGCGTAGGGCCGACGAGCTACACGAACTTTATGCCCCAGCAGTCCAGGCCCTAGCCATCGCAATGGACGCCAAAGATAACGTTAGCGCCGATCACGTCAAGCGCGTCCAGAAATACTGCATTGAGGTCGGCAAGGCGCTGAACTGTAGCGCGGCCGAGCTGCAGGCATTGGAGTTTGGCGCACTGCTTCACGACATCGGGAAGATTGCTGTTCCCGACGTCGTGCTCACAAAGCCAGGACGCTTGTCGCCGGATGAATTTAGTCAGATGGCGACGCACCCGCAAATCGGCGCAGAGATCCTTTCCGCCGTGGAATTTCCATTTCCGGTGGCGGAACTTGTCCTTTCGCATCACGAAAACTGGGATGGCTCGGGATACCCGCGAAATCTTCGAGGGGATGAGATTCCCATCACCGCGCGGATACTGAGTGTCGTAGATACGTTCGATGCGCTGACGACCGACCGCCCCTATCGCGCCGCGATGAGCGTAACTGAGGCGATTGAGATGATTCGCGATCGCAGCGGGCAGGCGTTTGACCCGGTCGTGGCGGACGCGCTGATCGAGCTACTGCCGGCGCTCGAGCAGCAGTCCAAAATCGAGGCGCTTGAGTCCGGCCGCATCGCGGACATCTCGGCGTTGGCTATTGCGTTGGATAGACCAAAGCACTTCGATCAGACATCGCTGACCCACCAAGAACGCATTGAGAGTCTCAAGCAGAATCGCGTATCGAGTCGTCAGAATCCGCTCGCACAGCAGTTTACTGCGTACTCACGCCTGCTCAAGGTGGCGGGTCCGACGCTAACACCCGTTGAAATTCTAGGCTTCCTCTTGCCGGTCTTGCGCGAATCGACCGCGTTTGAGAACTGCTCGGTGCTACTGATGGACGCCCACGAGCTAGTTCCGGTGTTTTTCAGTTCCGATGATGGCGATGAGCTCCGTGGAATTCGAATTCCGCTGGGTGACACGCCTTCCGGCTGGGCGGCGGCTCACGGTGAAACGCTGCTAAACGCTGACCCAACGGCGGAGTTTGGCGAACTAGGTAGCGTGGCATGCGCCGCCGGACTTTCATCGATGATCGCTACACCGCTTTGGCGCTCAGGAAAAGTCGTCGGCGTCTTGAACGTCTACTCGACGTCACGATCGGCATACGATCAAGCGGACGTTGCAATCTTGGAGGCGTTCGCACCCTCGTTCGGCGAAGCGCTGCATCGCTCGTGGAGTTTTGACCACAGCGAACAAGACTCGAAAGACGAGCTTACAGATGCGCCCGGTCCTCGCGAAACACTTCAGTATCTGCGTGAATGTCTAACGTCAGCCCGCGCTTTGCGCACGACGGTCAGCGTCGTATACATAGATGTCGACGATTTGAGTATGGTCAACGCCCATCTCGGCCACAGGGCTGGGGACGAGTTGCTGGGCTCGCTGTATTTGAGGATCTTGCGCGAAACCGATGCCGGCGAAGATTTCGTAGGCCGGCTTGGATGCGATCATTTCGTCGTCGTGCAGCGAGGCTCCAGCGAGCGCGAGTTAGACCGGCTGATTCGACGGATAAAACTTTCTGCCGCGGACGAGCTTGACCCACTTGGCGCGAATTCGTTTGACAATCAGCTTTCCATTGGATTTGCCCAATCTCCAGCGGACGCCGACTCGGCGGAGTCACTACTACTGGCCGCTGGACGGGCATCGTTCGCCGACAAAATGAGCAAACATTCCGGAGGACTGCGTAGATCTGGGGTCACGCGAAACCGCGCGGCAATCGAGCGTCCGCGAGCGAGTCGCCGAGGTAACTTGTTAGCCTGGCGCTCCGCCAGGTAGCAGGTAGTATCCGGCCACCATGTAGACCACGTAAGCGGTTATTAACATGTAGCCGAAGGGTCGCCGCAGAATTTCGCCTGACGCGACTACGCCGACCCGGAACATGATCAAAATGAACAACATCGCCGGGAAGAGTACGGTGAAGAAGTTGGTGCCGGCTTCCAACCCTTGCGGGGTCACCGCCGCCGCCATTCCGACCACGAAAAGTACATTTAGAATGTCCGCGCCGATTACGTTGCCGACTGCAAGCTCGCCATGACCACGGCGGGCCGCGGCAACCGCGGTCACTAGTTCGGGCAGTGAGGTTCCGAACGCCACGAGCGTCGCGGCGATGACGCTTTCAGGGACAGACAAGCGCATGGCAGCTTCGTTGACTGCCGGTATCAGCACTTGCGCGGAAACGACAACTACCGCGACTGCGCCGAGCAGCTTCAGCACTGCTTTCCAGGGCGGCGAACCGCTCTCGTGGTCCTCATTGTCGGCCTCTCTACCGCCACGCGCCCAGCGCACAGAGAAGTATAAATACGCTGCCAATAACGCGATCAGCAGAAATCCTGAAAGCTGTGAAACACGGCCGCCCAAAACAAAAACATCGCCCGCGCTCGCGAGCGGAATGGACAATATCACCAACAGAAAACCCGCTCCCAACTGAATCCAGCCCTGGCGATTGACGATCTTTGGGTCGAGCCGAAGCGGAGCAATGATGCAGGCGAGGCCGAGGATCAATCCTGTATCGGTAATAACCGAGCCGACGGCGTTTCCAAGCGCCAGCCCCGGGGACCCCTGGATCGCCGCGAACACTGAAACGGCAGCCTCGGGAGCAGTTGTGCCGAGACTCACAATCGTCGCGCCGACAACCATTTGGGGGATCTTGAGCTGCTCAGAAAGCTCTACGGCCTCGTCGACTAGCCAATCAGCACCTTTGCCCAATACGTAAAGGCTTATTGCGATTGAGAGGGCGAGCAGTCCCCCGTGAAGTTCGGCGAATAGATGTTCGAGAGCCGCTTCCATCGGGACCCCGTAGTGTAGCGAAACCGGCTTCCACTGACGCCAGTCGCCAAACACTTTGAACGACGCTACAATCGGTCGCAATGACCCTGTCAACGGTTGCGCTCGTCTTGGCGCTGTCCGCTTCGACGCCAATTCTGGCCGGCCAATCCGCGTTCGAAAGTTTGGCGAAATATGCGGATGAAGCCGAGGCGGCGGCTCGCGGCGAGGCGTTGGGGATCGGCGTCGCGGAGTTCGTCGAAAGTTCGCAAGCTACGGTCGCCCAATATACGCAACTGAAGCTACGCTATACGGTCGGGAAGGCCGGCATAGCGACCGGCGGCGGGTTGCGGCTCTCAACGCAGCACTACTTTCAATGGGACATGTGGGGTGGAACGATGCTCCAGACGCGCAGCCCGCGCGCCCCAAATTTTCTTACGTACCGCACGTCGAGCGGTGTCGCACTGCGCTGGAAGTTCCTGCCAAATGAGGACGGCTACTTTCCCTGGCAGCGCATCAATCAATTCACCTTGACCGGCGCTAGTCTCTCAGAAGGGGACTTTATCGAGCTGGTATTCGGCGATCAGTCGGCGGGTTCGCCGGGCGTTCTGATTCAGCCGATTGACGAATCTGCGTTTGAGCAAAAAGTCTATGTTGATGCGTTTGGCAAGGGCGAGTTTCTGCCGCTCAAAAACAATCCACAGCTTACGATCGTCGGGGGCGAGCCGAAAGAGCTGATCGTCATTGCGCCAACGGACTGGGAGGTCGGCAAAGATCGCTGGGTCAACGTCTGGGTGGATGACGGGCTGGGGAATCCAGCGGTAAGCTATCGCGGAACCGTCACCCTCGCGGATCCCGCCGGAACGGGAAAACTCCCACAGCCCCACGCCTACGTCGAACAAGATCGGGGTGCCCATCGGTTCGCCGGCGTCAGCTTCGATCGGCCGGGTACCTATCGTATCGTCGCCCGCGACCGGGACGGCCGGGAATCTACGAGCAACCCGATCGTCGTGCACCAGAAACTCCCTCAACAGACGATCGTTTGGGGTGATCTACATACGCACACGAAATATTCCGACGGCCGCGGTACTCCGGCTGAAACATACGATTTCGGCAAGCGCTACGCGGCCCTCGATTTTTGCTCCGTGAGCGACCACGCCTTCATCACGACGCCCGAGATGTGGGAGGACATTAAGCGCGCAACCAAGGAGTTCAACGAGCCGGGGAACTACGTGACCTTTCTCGGTTACGAGTGGAGCGGCCCTAGCGAAGTGGGCGGCGATCACAATGTCTACACGACCGGCGACGACATGCCGCTGATTCGTAGCTACTTGCGGTATCGCTACTCGAACTACCGAAATTATCATGGCCCGCGGCGGCAAGCCGGCCATGTTGAAGATCTCTTCAGAATGCTTTCTGAGAATTTCCGCGACGAGAATTTGCTGACGATCCCGCACTTTGGCGGAAGGCCGGGGAATCCGACCTGGCACAACAACAAACTGCAGCGAGGGATTGAGGTCTTTTCGGACCATCGGCGCTCCGAAGATTGGGTTGCGACGTTTCTCGAAAAGGGCCACCGCGTTGGAGTCGTGGCATCGACTGATAACCATTCCGGAAATGCCGGCTACGGAATTCGCCGTCAATCGGTAGCACGGGGCGCCGATGGCGCGCTGTATTCTCGATACAGCCCGGCGGAGCGCGGTACTGCCCTGATGGGGGTTTTTGCCGATGACTTCGACCGCGAGGGCATCTTCCAGGGCATCTACCACCGCCGCACGTATGCTACGACCGGCGAGCGCATTGTTCTGAGGTTTGACGTTGCGGGCGAGCCGTTGGGATCTGAAATCCGCGCTAATGCGAATATTTCCCTCAAGGTGTCAGTCGCCGGAACCGCGGGGCTCAAAATGGTACGCGTCGTCAAGAGCGGCGAGATTATCTACTCCGTTGATCCCCCCGCGGATCAGACCGATTTCGAGTTCGTTGACCGCAATGCGAATGGCGAGTCTGCGTACTATTACGTCGACCTGGTTCAAGACGACGGCGAGAAGGCTATATCGAGTCCGGTCTGGGTTAATTGACCTACTGTTGATCGACCTATGCGATTCTGAGTTAGAGCGGGCAATTCAGATGTCGGACTCCGAACAGCAGCCAACCCACGCGCTGGCGATTGAAGCGCGCAACGAAAACGGATCGCTGCGTGAAATTTCAGGCGCGGTCGCAAAGCATGGTCTCCAGATTACTTGGATTTCAATCCTCGACGCGGGCAAACCGATTGAGACGGTTTTTATCGAAGTAACGGGGGCCGAGTCGACAGCGGAACTTGTCGACTCATTGCGGACCTTGCCCAACGTGATCTCCGTTGCTGAGAAGCACACTCTCGGCCACATTTTCGGGAAGCGCATCATAATTATCGGTGGGGGATCGCAGGTGGGCCAGGTAGCGGTTGGCGCCGTCTCCGAGGCCGATCGCCACAATCTGCGCGGCGAGCGAATCTCGATTGACACGATTCCGCTAGTTGGCGAACAGGCTTTGGCCGAGGCTGTCCGCGCCACCGCCCGCCTGCCTCGAGTTCAGGCCGTGGTGCTGGCTGGCGCAATGATGGGCGGAGAGATCGAAACGGCCGTTCGTGAGGTACAGGCGAAGGGCCTAGTCGTGATTTCGCTCAACATGGCCGGATCAGTACCCGATGCGGCCGACCTCGTCGTTAGCGATCCTGTGCAGGCCGGGGTCATGGCGGTAATGGCCGTTGCGCACACGGCATCGTTTGACGTCAGACGGCTGAAGGGCAAACGTTTCTAACCCGAAACTTGATTTTTCGAGCTGCCAGCCAAGCTGCTTGTTGGACGAAACGTTTCGCGCGGTACCGCGAAGCGCAACCTCACCGCTCTGGTATCTCCGCCCGCCACGTGATGAAAAATGCGGACTAGTCACATTGGGCTACGGGGGTAGGGTATCCGCCTTGGTAATCTCCAAGGTTTTCACTGGTAGACGTCTCAGCGCTTGCGGGAGATGATCGTACTCGAAAGAAACCCATGGGAACCGCAACACTGACGCCTGCGCCAAAGGCTGGGACTTCCAGCGACCATCAGTTCATGCCGCTTCCGGCGGTTTCATTGGAAGAGGCCGGTGTCTCCGAAAGCCTCGTTGAGCAACTGATCCTCAAGAACCTTCACTACCGTGGAGAAATATCGGGTCGAGACCTGGCGAAAACCGTCGGCCTGCAGTTTAGTGTCATTGAGCCCGTCATCGAATTTCTCAAGCAGGAACGGCTGGTCGAGACGAAACGCGCGACTGGTTTTGGAACCGTCTCAAGCGTATTTGCGGTCTCGGATACCGGCCGGGTACGCGCAAAAGAATATCTCGAGAACAACCAATTTCTCGGCCCCGCACCGGTGCCGTTGCGCACCTACACCGCGGCGGTAGCGGCGCAGGCGCTAGAACCGGGTTGGATGACCCGCGAGCACTTAAGAAAAGTTTATGAGAACACCGTCGTAACCGACGATTTTTTTGCGAATTTTGGTCCGGCGGTGAACTCGTTCAAATCGCTGCTTCTGTACGGAAAGCCCGGGAACGGCAAGACGTACCTGGCCGAGCAGCTTACGCGAATCGACACTGACCCAATCTATATTCCCTACGTGATTGAAGAGGAAGGCCAGTTCATTAAGGTTTTCGATTCGCTGTACCACCAGCGCGTAGACAACGACGAACAGTCTGTTTTTTTGACCGAAGATCAGCCGTTCGATCGGCGCTGGGCGAAGTGCAAACGACCGTTCTTGACTACCGGTGGCGAGCTAACGCTTAGCATGCTTGATTTGATGTATATCCCGGGCGCCAAGATTTACGACGCGCCTTATCAGCTCAAGGCCAACAACGGCATCTATCTCATCGATGATTTTGGCCGCCAACAGATATCGCCGGCTGCACTTCTAAATCGCTGGATCTACCCACTCGACCGCGGTCGCGACTTCCTGTCATTTCGCACCGGCACGAAGATCGACGTTCCGTTCGAGTGTTTCTTGATATTTTCGTCAAACCTGAATCCCAACGACTTGGGCGACGAAGCATTTCTGCGTCGACTTGAGTACAAGATGTACCTGAAGAACCCAACGCAGGCGGAGTTTATCAAGATCTTCCGCGACTACTGCAAGCTCATCAAGTTGGACTGCGAATTGAGTTTGGTGCAGAAAATGATTGCGAAGCACTACAAGGCCGGCGACAAGGGATTCCGCCGTTGCCATCCCCGCGATGTCCTAAGCGTGGCCGTCGATCTGATCAAGTTCGAAAAGCTCCCGTACAAGCTAAGCGACGACTTACTAGAGCGCGCCTTCAACTTGAAATTCATATCCAACTGGATGGACGAAAACTAGGCAGCTCGAGCGTCGCTTTGGGGGTCAGATTGTCGCAGCCGGTTCCTGGAACCTGGCGTTGAGTTCGATGATGACCGCGGGGCGCGGCCGCAAGAACGCTAGGGCAATAAACAGGCTGATCAATAACTCGATCCCAAGCGCTAATAGAATTACGAGATTTCGCTGATTGGTGAACTGCGCCTGGCCGACATGAAAGGCCCCCCTCAGGGTTGTCAACCTTTGCGGGTCTCCAAACTCGCTAAGGTTTCGGGCCGTTAGCACCCGGTCTGGTGCGATGTGTCCTCTGCGCACCTTGTCAACTTGCTCATTTCGAAAATCAAAGACGCTCTTCGCGATCTCACGTATTTCCGTCAAGCCCTTGCGCTGACCGAATGGGGGCTTGTTGCTTTTCGCGTGGCGCCAATACAATTCCGAGGCTGTGCCCAGTTGAAGATACGTCACGATCGCGGGGAGATTTCGTTCCAGTTCGGCTGCTGATTGTCGTTCGACGGCTTCGAACACCCATTCGTGATCGTCTCTGTTTAAGTAACGTCGTGCGCGAGAACCGACTTGCTCAAGAATGAATCCGACCTTGCCGAGATCCATCAGGGTCGAGCTTCCTTCGATCACACCAAGAAAATTTAGTTGCGTGTCCGCTAGCCATACCTGGCGGGTGCGCCAATTTTGGATCAAGTTGCGCGATGCCTCATCGTCCGGTAGCGGCGGGAGGCTGGGCTCGGCGCATATCGGAAGAACCAGCGCCAAAGCTAGAAACAGTTGGAGGAATGATCGGACCATCGGCTGCCGGGACGCGCCCTCTAATTTTAGACACCAGATCGCAACTCTGCGTTACGCCGCGTCGAAGTTCGGAACTTCGCCCGCGCCGGCCGATGCCTTACAGGAGTATACGCTCGGCGAGAAGCCAAAGACGCTTCGATAGCGCTGCTCTATTTCGTTTGAGAACGAGCTGACGGCCTCTGTCATTACGAGATTGGCAGTGCAGCCGCCGAAGCCGCCACCTGTCATCCGCGCGCCAACGACCCCATCGATGCGTGACGCAGCTTCAACCAGGAAGTCGAGTTCCGTGCAGCTTACCTCATAGTCCTCAGCGAGGCTGCGATGACCGGCCTGCATAATTCTGCCCAATGCGGCTAAATTCCCCCGTTCGCAAGCATTAACGAATTCGAGGACCCGACTGTTCTCATGCACCACGTGCCGGGCTCTCTTGCGCGGAACCTCCGGCAATTGCAATTCGGCCGCCAGCCATTCATCGACCGAAACGCCGCGCAACGACTCGACCCCTAACGTGTCCGCAGCCTGCCGGCATTCCGTCACGCGATCGTTGTAGGCGCTGCCTGCCAGCTCATGTTTCACCCCGGAATCGACCACGACGATCTGGACGTTTGACGGCAGCCGAACCAGGCGGTGCTCGAGGCTCCGACAGTCAAGCAGTACCGCGTGATTCTCAGCGCCGTAAAGTGCCACGAATTGATCCATAATTCCGCACTTCATGCCCACGAAGTTGCGCTCGGAATCCTGGCATATTTTGGCGATCTCCAATTGCGGTAGCTCGCGCCCGGCAAGTTCCAACAGCGCCAGCGCAACCGACACCTGGAGTGCGGCGGATGAGCTAAGCCCTGCGCCAACCGGTACGGTACTGTCAACAGAAATCGTCCCGGCCGGCAGTTCGATTCCAACGCAGGCCAGCTGTTTGGCGACTCCGAGCGCGTAGTCACTCCAGACTCCTTGTCTAGAAATCGAGGCAAGGTCTTGAGGGCGGCAGCTACTTCCGAGGCCAAGCTGAGCGCTAGTGAATGTCAATAGCCCGGTTTCGGAGGGCTCGGCGCTAGCGCGGCACTCAACGTCCAACGCCACGGGCAGGACGAACCCGTCGTTGTAGTCGGTGTGTTCGCCGCATAAATTTACGCGGCCAGGTGCACGGAACGTGCGCATTCGTAACAAATCCTTTCCGACAGTCTACAGGCCCGGCAAGTTTGGCACTTCCGGTCTGGGCCGAGTCGGGTCTTTTCCTCGACGATCCGAATAGTTTTCCTCAGACGAAGCTCTGAGCAGATCCGTCATCATAGGTAAGAAGCAGTCAATTTGCGATTCGGTCAAGACCGTTCTCGGGTTCCGGGTAGTCCCATCAACGAGAGGCAACAATCGAACGCTGACCGCTTTATCTCGGCTCTCTTGAGTCTCTAGGTGTCAAAGTTCCATGCAAATATTGGTCGAGCACTAGTGGCCGGCGCTCTCGCCGCGATAGCCGCATTGTTGTTCGGCTGCGGAGAGCCGGAACCCTTGCCGACCGTTACGCTCAATCGCTGTACCGAACCAGACTATCCAATCGACGCCCGCTGTACCGCGGTTGAAGTGCCTGAGAATCGAGAGCAGCCGGACGGCCGAAGAATTTCGCTGAACGTGGTAGTCCTACCGGCTTCCGGGCGTGGAGGCTCTGAGCCGGTCTTCTTCCTCGCGGGCGGCCCCGGCCAAGCAGCGACCGACCTCGCCGCGGCAATGGCCAACGTGATGCCGCGAGTCAATATTAGCCGCGACTTCGTCTTTGTCGATCAACGTGGGACCGGAAAATCGAACCCACTCGACTGCGAGTTGGGTCAAGACGATGAAGCGACTGAGCCATTGGAAACAGAGCAGCGGCTCGACCTTCTCCGTGCTTGTTTGGAAGATGTCGACGCCGACCCCCGCTTCTATACAACGTCGATTGCGATGGACGACTTGGACGCCGTCCGCCGCGCTCTCGCCTACGGCCTCATCAATTTGGTCGGTGGTTCCTACGGTACGCGCGCCGCCCTTGTCTACATGCGCCGCCACGCCGAAACCGTCCGCTCCGTCGTGCTCGACGCTGTTGCGCCGATGAGCTTGCATCTTCCCGAGTCAATGGCCGCCGATTCACAACGGGCCTTCGACCTGCTCGTGAAGGCTTGCAGCGAACAGCCTGACTGCAACGCCGGCTATCCGAATTTTGAGCGGCAGTTCGCCGAACTCTTAGAGCGATTCAGCACTCCGCGCCGCGTCAGCGCGACAGATGCTTCTACGGGCCAGGTCCGCGAGATAACGATTGGCCGCGATCAAATCGCGAGCTGGGTATTTGCATCACTCTATGGCGCAAATTTCTCGTCGCTGATTCCGCTTGCGATTGAAGCTGCGCACCGCGGCGACTGGGCCCCCTTCGCTGCTTTAATCAGCAACACCGCCGACCTGGGCAACAGCATTTATTACGGCATGCGGCTGTCGGTCGTCTGTGCTGAAGATGTGCCGTTTGTCGACAACGACGCGACTGCGTACTCAAATACATTCTTAGGCCACTCTGCCGTGCGCGAGATGATCGCCGACTGCGAGGTATGGCCGAGAGGCGATATTCCCGAGGACTATCACGAGCCGATCCATTCAGACATACCGACCCTGGTGTTGTCTGGCGAACTCGATCCGGCGACTCCCCCCCGTTGGGGTGACGAGGCCGCCGCGACCCTGACTAACTCGAAGCACGTCGTGCTCGCGGGCGTCGGACACGGTGTTCAGATGGTTCCGTGCGGTTCCGCCATGATCGAAGATTTCATTAAAGATCCGGATGTCGACAAGCTTGACGTAGAATGCGCGGCGGCATCTTCGCGCCCGGCGATATTCGCCAGCACGGTTGGAGCCGTCCCCTTGCCAGAGCCGCCCGCTGATCCCGCTCGGAAGCCACAATGATCGAAGTTTCCGACGTTAGAAAGAGCTTCACCACCAACAAGGGCGAAATTGTCCAGGCGGTCGACGGAGTTACGTTCCAGGCCCCGGACGGTCGAGTCACCGGCCTATTGGGGCCAAATGGAGCAGGCAAGACGACAGCCATGCGAGTGATCTACGGCCTTGTCGAAGCCGATAGTGGAATGGTCTTGGTTGACGGCATTGACGTCGCGCAAGAGCCACGCAGCGCTCGTGCACGCCTAGGAGTTCTGCCGGACGTCCATGGCCGGTACCCGAGATTGACCGCGCGCGAGCACGCGCGATACTTCGGCCAGCTCCACGGCCTCTCGCGCTCAGACCTTGAGGTCCGCATCGACTCTCTGGTTGAAAAGCTAGACATGGGCGAGATTGCCGAGCGCCGTGCCCAGGGTTTCTCCCACGGCGAGCGGATGAAAGTATCGCTCGCGGCCGCTCTTGTCCACGGGCCAAACAACGTGCTGCTCGACGAGCCCACCAACGGTCTCGACGTGATGAGCACCCGCGCCGTCAGGCGCATTATCGGCAGCCTTCGCGATGAAGGCAAATGCGTTATCTTTTCGAGCCACATCATGCAAGAGGTGTCCGCCCTTTGCGACTCGATTGTCATGCTCGCGCACGGCAAGGTTGTCGCTCGCGGCACGCCCGACGAACTGCGTGAACTCTCCGGCCATACAGACCTCGAAGAAGCCTTCGTGACGCTTGTCGGGGAAGAGGCCGCGTTGTGACGAGCCTTTCGAGAACGATCCGGATCGTCCTCGCGAAAGAACTGTGGGATGGTATTCGCGATCGGCGCTCCGTGATTTCGGTCATCTCGGGTCCGATCGTCACAGCATTGTTGTTTGGAGTCGTTCTAAAGAATCAATCGTCTATCACGCAGCAATCGCGCGAAGTGAAATTGCACGTCTACGGAGCCGAATACGCGCCGCACTTCGTTAATTGGCTGAGCGGTCAGGTGTCCGTTGAGGTGACTGAGATTGACACCGATCCGGTCAAAGCCGTTCGCGACGGCGACGTTCGCTGGGTGCTGCGCCTCAATCAGGAGTTTGCCGATGACTTCGCGGCGGCGAAGACGGCCAAACTGCAACTGATCTACGATTCGAGCGTCATCAAAGACGCGGTCGCGGTAGCGAAAGTACGAAACGTAATCGCATCGTACAACCGCACCATGGGAGACCTGCGTCTCATCGCCCGTGGTGTCGCGCCGGCGGTAGCGCGGCCCACTCGCGTCGTCAATATCGACATCTCCGAGCCCTCCGAGCGGCTGAATATCGGCGCGATGATGCTCACGCTATTTCTGATGATCTCGACCTTCATGGGCGGGCTGTATCTTGCGACGGACGTTACCGCCGGCGAGAGGGAGCGTGGTTCGCTGGAGCCGCTGCTTGTGACTCCGGTTTCCCGAGCAGGCATCGTTACGGGCAAGTGGCTCGCCGTCGTACTCTTCACCTCAGCCGGACTGTGCCTCTATTTCGTATGCATGGCGTTTGTGTTTCAGCAACCGACCGACACGATGGGCGCGCAGACCTCACAGCTCGACCTCGGCGTCAAACAATCGCTCGCTGCCTTAGCCGTCATGTTTTCCCTCGTGCTGCCCGCTACCGCGCTTCAGTTGCTGGTTGCGACCTTTGCGCGTTCGTTTAAAGAAGCGCTGAGTTACCTCCAGATGATGGCGGTCTTGCCCGGGCTACCAAGCATGATGAGCATGTTCGAGCCGATCGACCCGGAGCTGTGGATGTACGCTGTTCCGAGCCTCGCTCACCACTTGTTGGTCACGGACATCTTGACCGGCAACTCCGTAGACCCGATTGGATCGGCGCTTACCGCGGTGAGCTGCCTACTTTTCGCGGCCGTGTTGCTCACGGCGACGACACGCCTGTTCAAGCGCGAGCGGATTATTTTTGGACGCTAGCAGCCTGTGGTAGAAATCACGCGGGCCGCGTTACGCGCTGCGCGAACGAATCGATCAATACACAGAGCTACGGGACAGCGATATTCAAGGTTCTTAGTGAAACCGTTTGTCCGCGCGTAACCCGTTGGGCGACGGGCAATTGCGGCCGTCGGCTTTGTCATTCGTCGGGGACGATCACCCGGATCGCCGCCCTCCTCATTCCGCGCCGAACGGCCCCAATTGCCCGTCGCGCGACCCACGGGATTTCTACCGCAGGCTGCCAGGCCGCGCGGGTGCCGCGCAACAGTCGACGGCGCAAACATCGGGGCAGGGAAGTAGCCGCCCCACGACCGTCCGTTTGGAGCTTCCGCTGACGCGTTCGGCGATCAAGTCGCGAATTCCCGCGATGAATGCCGGGTGCGTACCTGCCGTCCCGGCGCGCACCATTTTCATGCCCAACTTGGTGGTGAGCGCCGCTGCCTCGGTGTCGAGGTCGAACAGAACCTCCATGTGGTCCGAGATGAATCCGAGCGGCACGACGCAGACGTTTCGACAGTTTTCAGAATGAAGGACTCGCAGCCGGTCGCAAATATCGGGCGCAAGCCAGGGCTGCGTCGGCGGACCGCTACGGCTCTGATAGACGAGTTCCCAATTGCGGACCGAGACATCTTCGCTGATGATGCGGGCAGCCTCCTCGAGTTGCGCGACGTAGTCACTACCGGCGGCCATCGACGTCGGCACGCTGTGCGCTGTGTAGATCAGCTTGAGGTCTGATCGCTCGCCGTCGGTGAACACACGCATCGCATCGCGGACCCGGCTGATCATGGCGTTGATGAAACCGGGGTGGTTGAAGAACACCCGTATCTTGTCGATTCTCGGTGCGCCGTCGCCGATTTCCTCGCGAGCACGATCGATGTCCTCGCGATACTGTCGGCACCCGGAGTACGAACTAAACGCAGACGTCACGAACGCTAGCGCGTTGGTAACGCCGTTGGCCTGCATTTTGCGAAGAGTGTCGGTGAACAACGGGTGCCAATTGCGGTTGCCCCAATAGACGGGCAGGTCAGGGCCGTTCGCCGCGAGTTCGAGCCGCAAAGCATCGATCAGGGCCCGGTTCTGATCGTTGATCGGGCTGCGCCCGTCGAAATAATAGTAGTGCTCGGCGACTTCAAGCATGCGTTCCCGAGGAACCCGCTTCCCACGAAGGACGTTCTCAAGAAACGGAATCACGTCCTCTCGCTCTTCAGGTCCGCCAAACGAAAGGACGAGCACCGCGTCGTATCCCCCGAACATTTTTCGAGTATTGCAGAGCGAGCCAAGTAGAGCAGGTCCGTAGAGCGGCCATGTCGGCACTCCTGCCGACAGCGGACCACACGGATTTTCGCTCGATGTCTGTGTGAAATTGCTCGCCCGTCGCCGACGTACACGAGCCGTGCCGCCTCGTGGCGCGGGCTTGCCCCTGTTCCGAAAAAAAATTGACTCCCCGAAATATTTGCGACTCAGATTCCGTCCGCGAACGCCTCGAAATATCACACATAAAACCGGCGAATACCTGTTTGCTACGATGCCCTGATGCTGCTACGCCATTCCTCACTGGCTGCTATTTTCGTGTTTCTCGCGGCGATGTTCCTCAGTGGTTGCGACGGGCCGCTCGGCCAACTTGAGCGACAGGTCCAGCAAGCCGAGACCGTTGAGGTTGCAATGGGCCTGCGCTGTCGCGGCCCCCAACGCTTTAGCTCCCCAGACGCGCCGCCGATCGACACCTCGGCCTGTGAATGCCTCGAAATCGAAGGCCGCGATCCCAAGTGCTGGGGATTCCCGGAGTACCGGAACCGTCCGATGCCGCGAGCGGCGTCCTCAAAAGCGCCGGAGGCGGTTCGCCAGTCAGCCGCGCCCGAGATACCGCTCGATGGTATCGTCAGCGCCGCAAGTTTCGTGAACCGCGTCATGCCGGCCGGAGGCATCGCGCAAGGGTCAATCTTTACAATCTTCGGTAGCGACATTGGGCCCGACCCTGCTGTCGCCGTCAGCTCGTTTCCGCTGGGCACCGAGTTGGGCGGCGTCGAGATTCGCGTCTTCACCGCCACCACCGAGTACCGCGCTATCCCGCTCTTTGTCGGCAGGGGGCAGATCAACGCGATTATGCCATCGAACATCCCCGTCGGCTACGTAGCTGTCGAGGTCATTTTAAACGGCCAGACCAGCAACGTAGCGCCGGTGCGCGTGGTCGTCGCGGGCGTCGGCATCTTCACTGCGACCGGCATCGGACTTGGCCAGGGAAGCGTCACGAATCTCATTACCCAGCTCGATCAACCGCTTAACAACGTGGCGCGGCCGGCGGCACCGGGCCAAGTGATGATTGCCTGGGTGACGGGTCTGGGGGGAATCGCCGGGTCCGACGCAGAGCGTCCGCTCGATGTGGGCGCGGTCGCCGATGTGAGAGACCGCGTCAATCTGGAGGTTTACGTTGGCGGGAAGCTAGTGACCAACGTCATCTATGCCGGTCGGAGCGCCGAGTTTTCAGGGCTTGATCAGCTTGTGTTCGTACTGCCCGCGGACATCGAGGTGGGGTGCAGCACTTCGCTGATCGTTTTCGCCAATGGAATTCCTTCGAATACGGTCACGATCGCGACGGCGCAAGAGGGCTTGCCTTGCCCACAGATCACGACCCCGGTGGCCGGCCCGGCCGGCGACGGAATCGTTGGAGCCGTAACCCTGCTTCGTCTGTCGGGCGATTCGCGCGCCGACCTCGATGCTCCGTTCGGCGATTTCGCCATCGACCTCGGCTCCGCGACATTCGTGAACGCCGCACCTCCGGGGCCCGGCTTTAATTCCCTCATCAACCTGCCTCCGTTAGGCACTTGCTTAGCGGGGGGTCAACTGACCCTTGAAGACTCGACGATGCAAGAGCCGACAACCGTGGACGCTGGTACGACAGTCACGATGGTGCGCTCAGCCGACATGGAGCAGCGCATCATCAGGTTCGACGGCGACGGCGGCACATTCGGCGGCGGCCTGCCTGACGACGATGAGACAACTCCGCTATTCTTCGAGCCCGGCGGATATCGCCTGCAGTCTGATGGCGGCTCGCAGGTAGGCACATTCGGCATCGATCTCAATTTGCCCGTTCCGGTCCAATGGACCAATCGGGACGACTTAGCTCAGGTAAACGCTGACCAGGGATTCGACGCCCTGTGGCAAGGCGGCGCGTCTTGTCCAATACAAGATGAGCCTGAAGGGGAGGGCGATTCCAATACAAGATGAGCCTGACGGGGATCCGTTGGGTGGTCAGGAACAGAGCAGCTGCGGGCGATGGGAGTCGCCGTGCAGCAAGCCGAATCGCTGAGTCTGGAGCAGATCGAGTGTTTTCTCGACGGGTGCCAATCCGTCGCCTTCGAGGGCGGCAATCGAAGCGACAAATATGCGCTCGTCGAAAGCGTCTTGAAGCGGCATCACTATGCCGACCAGAAGCGCTCCGTCAAGGGTCTCCTGCGGCGTTATCTCGCTAAGCTCACGGGCTTAAGCCGCGCGCAACTCACCCGCCTGATCGGACAGTTCTTGCACACGCGTTGCGTCCGTCCGAGGGCCTATCGGCGGCGCCGTTTTCCCAGCAAGTACACACGCGCCGACAGCGTCTTACTGGCGCACGTCGATCGAGTTCATCAGCGCCTCTCGGGGCCGGCCACCCGCCGCATTCTCCAACGCGAGTTCCAGATCTACGGCCGCAAAGAGTTTCGACGCCTGGCCGAATTGTCCGTGGGCCAGCTGTACAACTTGCGAAAAAGAGCCGTCTACCAACGTCACAGTTTGCATCTCGACAAGACCCGTCCCACGCCCGTTGCGATCGGCGAACGCCGCCAACCCGAGCCGCGAGGACGTCCGGGCTACCTGCGCATCGACACCGTGCACTCGCCCGAACAGGAAGGCGAAAAAGGCGCCTACAGCATCAATGTGGTCGACGAAGTGACGCAGTGGCAGGCCGTCGGCTGCGTCCAACGCATCAACGAAAATCACCTCATTCCCTTGCTGGAAGGCCTTTTGGAACAATTTCCATTTATCGTTCGCGGCTTTCACTCCGACAATGGCAGCGAATTCGTCAACCATCAAACCGCTAAACTGCTCGAGAAGTTGCGAATTGAATTTACGAAGTCTCGCGCGCGCCGTTCGAACGACAATGCCTTGGTCGAAACCAAGAACGGCGCGGTGGTGCGCAAGTGGATGGGCTACCAGTTTTTGCCCTCGGAAGCGACGCAGGCGATCGACACCTTCTACCGCCAGTGGCTCAACCCGTACTTGAATTTTCATCGCCCATGCGCTTTCGCCAGCGAGCGCCGAGACCGCCGCGGCAAGTTGCGCAAGGTGTACGCCGAGTGGAGCACGCCGTGGGAAAAGCTGCTCAGCCTGCCCGCCGAGCAGCGCGGCCTGCGCGCGGATCGCTCGCTCAAGAAGCTCCAAGCGCGAGCGGACACTTGTTCCGACACCGAGTTTGCCGAGCAACTCGACGCTCAGCGCAACGAACTGCAACGCGTCTGCAAAGACCTCGCGATCTGCTGGCGCACGCGCTAGACAACGCCCCGACCCGAGGCGTTGTCGGCTCCTCCGGCCCACGTCCGAAGACGGCCGTGGGGTCTCGCCTGGGATGGCTGCAAAGGGGGATTGGGGTGCCGCCCCTTCCCCCTTATGCAATCCCCCTCACCCCGCCCTACGAAGCCACAAATAGCTGTAGCCGCCGACCTCAACTCACGCTATAATCCCCCTCAACCCGCAGCTGCTTCGCCTCTCTCCTTCAGGCTCATCTTTCAATTGGAAAAGAGGCGCGTGCCGGGCCAAACAGTGGTACTCGTGGGGGCCGCATCAAACGGCAGCGAGTTCGCTAACGCCAGCTTTGTTTGCACCGCCGACGCCGGGAGCGGATCGATAACTGTTTCGCCAAGAGTCTTGGCAAATTTTCCGAATGGCAGAGTGCCCGAAGACGGGACGATCATGCTCATCAGCACGAATCGCCTAGCCACGATCGAAGCGAACGGCTTGTCGTCAGGGGAGGTGAACTCGATATTTATAGACCTCCGAACGACCGTTTTCCGTACCGCTGCGCCATAAGCGCAAGCGAGCGGTGGCCAGTAGCCCAAGGGCATTGACTTACCAACGGCTGAAGGGGCAGACCCCTTCTTTGCACGCACTGCCGTTAAGATCAGCAACTCGTTTAGAATCAGTAGTGTAGGTAATCGTCCGTCGGTAAATGGCACCCGCTCCCTCACCCCTCAACGGCAACCCGTCCCTTATTTCGGGGTCTCACACAGTGCGCACTCCAGTGAAAAATGCCGCTATCGAGTAGATCTGAGATGAGTTCGGTGGCTGTCACCGATCTCTTCAATACGAACTATCGCCGGCTGTGGATCGCGCAGCTTATTAGTGGGTCTGGCGACTGGTTCTACTCGGTAGCTATCTACGACCTTCTGCTCGAACTCACCGGTCGAGCCGAGGCCGTCGCCCTTGCGGCGATACTGCAAATACTTCCGATGTTCTTGCTCGGACCGACCGCCGGCGCGGTTAGCGACCGCATCAGCCGCCGGCAGGTCATGATCTTCAGCGATCTGGTTCGCGCCATCCTCGTCTTAGGAATGATTTGGATCGACAGTGCCGACCGCATCTGGTTGCTCTACATTCTGCTTGGAACCGAAATTGGGACAGCGGCGTTTTTTGAGGCCGGGCGTAATGCCATTGTTCCGAGCCTCGTTGCGCGCGATGATATTCCTACCGCCAATGCGATCGGCTCTACGACTTGGTCGGTGACTGTCACGGCCGGTGCGGCAATTGGCGGCGTGGCGGTAGCGTACTTGGGCCGCCAGACTGTCTTCCTGGCAAATTCGGCGTCGTTCCTGGTCTCCGCGTGGTTTGTGTACCGTCTCATCGTCCGCGAAGCGCACGTGGCCGAACATCGCGACAAACCTTGGGGCGAGGTGCTTGGCTACGCTCCGATCGTTGAGGGCTTCCGCTACGTCGCGCGCGACTGGCGATTGGCGGCGCTTCTGACGTTGAAGTTTGGACTTGGCATTTTGGGAGCCCGCGTGGTGTTGGTCACGATCTTAGGCAGTCGTGAGTTTGCGATCGACGGACAAGCGTCGTTAGGGATGGCCGCGCTATTCATGTTCCAGGGCCTAGGTTCGATCTTAGGGCCGTTGATCGTCGGCCGTCGCATCGCCAATTCGCAGTCAAGTATGCGTTTCGCTGTACTCACTGGCTACCTGGCGGCCGCATTGGGATACGTGCTATTCAGTCGCATCAGTTTCCTACCGCTCGCGGGACTATGCCTCGTACTGGCCCATGGCGGCGCCGCGCTGGTTTGGGTGTTCTCGACGACGCTGCTACAACTTAACGCCGAAGACCGCTTCCGCGGACGAGTGTTCGCCGCCGATATGGGCATGTTTATGGTTACCGCGTCCGTCGCGACATTCTTGGTGGGGCACTTGATTGACGCCGGGGTCTCGGCCAGAACCGGTGCGCTTGGACTCGGCATCGCACTGCTGCTGCCCGCACTACTTTGGGGTCTGGCTCTGCGGAGAAGCTGGGCGACGGAACTTGGAAGCGGCGGGTAGTCCTGGGCGCCGCGCGCTGATGCGGACATGTCGCAAAAGCCGACAGGGCTTCGATCGACGCTCTCGGACGGGTTGAAAAGTTGGTTTTCCTGCACGGAGAACACTGATTAAGAGGGGTCTTAGAGAGAGGGCGCGGCGCGGATTCGTGAGTAGCGCACCCCGTCCAGACGCGGCTCGCCGCGGCAACGGATGCGGAGCTTGAATGCGATTTCACATTAGGAACCGGGCTATCGACCCCTAACTTCTTTCTGATCTATTCGTTAGCCTTGATCGCGGTCGCGGAACTCTTTGTGCCAATTTTCGACGATGTGCATAGAGCGCCCCCGCTGTTCGCCTTCGACGTCTTCGAATTAAGAATCCTCACCCTAGCTTTGGCACAGCTCCTGGTAGCAGGTCAGCGGCGTAGCCAATTTCGCAACTGGACTTAGCGGAGATTGGTATGCGTGGGTAGTGCGGGCTTGGGTGACTCTCACTGATACCGCGCCATCCAGATATTGCCCGTCGTCTCGTCGATGCTGAAGACCAAGCGATCTTCGAGTACGTTGAGACCGATGCCGCCGAAGTTGGTCCGGCCAAGCAGGCGGCGGCGGGCATCGTGGATCCCGTACACCTCAAACGGTGCGCCGACCGGCTGCTTCGTTGCTGCGTCCAGGCGCTGAGCCCAGATACAATGTGAGCCGTCGCGGTCGGAGAGAAAGTAGAGCAGTTGGCCGTTGGGCGACCAGGTGGCTCTCCCTTCCAGGTAGGAGCCGTCTGTGATAGGCATCCAGTCCTGTCGCGTCGTTGACGTGTCCTCCAGAACCGGGGAGACGAAGATCTGACGCCCTGTCGCGCCAACGACTTGGTGAAACGCTACCCACTTGCCGTCGGGTGAAAGATTGCCGTCGTACACGGCCGGGTCGTCCTCGCGGTCGGCGAGCACGCGCCACGTACCATCATTCAGCGTGACCAGATTAACCTTGCCACCTTCTTCGGTGACCATCGCTACTTCGTCGAGCGTCCACTGGCGCGGATCACCACAATCCCTACAGACCTGCTTCGGCGGTCCACCGACAAAGGGTGCGATGAACAGAGTTCGCTGCCTGGACTGTCCGGGAGCCCGTACCGTGTAGGCCACCTTCGTTCCTGATGGCGAGATGGATGGGAAAAAACGCACCGAGGGCTCTGCTGTTATTGACCACGTCCGGCCCGTATCGAGGTCTTTGGCCCACACGGACCACTGACGACCCTGGTGGAGTCCATAGGCAAGCCGCGTGCCGTCCCGGGAAACAGAAGGGCTAAGTTCGTCGCGGGGGTCGTTCGTGAGCCGGTAAGCTTCTCCGCGTACTTCGCCCAAGTTGGTATCGACTGGCAGGGCCCACACATCGAAGTTTGAGGTCGAGCGGGCAAATATGAGCTCACCAGTGGGCAACAACCCGGGAGACGTATCGTCGCCAATCCCGAACGTCAGGCGCTCCGGCTCGCCGGTCGGTGTCCACCTGTCCCGATCGAGACCGATCCGCCAGACATTTAGGCCGTCGTTGAGCCGGGCTGGGAAAAGAACCTCGTGCGTCTGACGATCGAGAAGCGACGGCCGAAACCAATTCCCAGAGTAGGCAGAAGGAGAAAGTCCAGAGCTGCGTAAGAATTCGGCGATTTTGAGGGGAACGGACTCTCCCGTCTCTAGGTCTGTCAAGACCCAGTCGCCACCCTCGCTGTTGACTGATGAGATGACCGACGCCCCGTCCGGCCCCCAGATTGGCGCGATCCCCGGCGCGACGGGTCGGGACCCGGTTCCGCGCAACGAGACAATTTCCACCTCGCGTTTGTCTGTTGCGTCATAAAAGCCCGCGGAGTAGAGCACAACAGAACCGTCGGGGGAGAACCGCGGCCGGACGCCCTTGCCGGCAACGCGGGTGATCTTGCCGCCCAGGGCAGGGATCGTGTAGATCCCACCGCCCTCCCGTGCCGATGAAAAGACGATCGTCCCGCTGTCGGGCGAGAAGTGTGGCTCCGTGTCCTCCGCCGGGTCGGAGGTGAGCCTGACCGGTTCGCCGCTCGGCAGCTTCTGCACCCAGATGTCGAGATTGCCGCCGCCCGAGCGGTCAGATGCGTAGGCGAGCAGGGCTCCATCGGGGGATACGGCCGGGGCGGTCGTGAGGCCGGTGTCGAAGGTTAGCTGATCTAGGACCGGTTGGCGGGTCGGTTCGGAGCGATCCTTACTGAAGGGCCTGGAAGTGACGAAGAGCGCTGTCCCGACGGCGACGGCGACTGCGGCGCCGATCTTGAGCCAGAGCGGACGTCGTCCACGCGGAGGCCGGGTTGCGTCAAGTGAGACAGGGCGTTCAACGGGGGCCACGAATCGATATCCCCGCCGAGGCACGGTCTCCAAGAAGCGCGGACTTTCAGCGGAATCACCGAGCGCCTGGCGGATTTTCTGAACAGCAGTATTCAGGCTCTTGTCGAACTCGACGAACTCATCTTCGGCCCACAGGCGCTCCTTGAGCTGCTCGCGGGTGACGACCTCGCCCGGTTTCTCAAGCAGCGCTTCCAACACGCGGAAGGGCTGGTCCTGGAGCCTGACCGTGACACCTCGTTTTCGGAGTTCGTGCCCGTCGAAGTCTACTTCGAACACGCCGAAGCGCGCGACTCTGGAACTGCCTGATTCCACGGCCCTAGAACGCCCTGATTCTACCCCGACCGATACATGGCGGGAACAAACGCTGCCACAAACTCTCCGTCAAGAGAACACCAGAACCCCCGCCAATTGGCTCTAATGCCCTATTTAAGGGCCTTTGAGCGACTTTGGGGTACCGTCAGGTGGGTCGAAAATAATTTATAGTGGCTACGGCTCGAACGGTCGAAATGCCGGCTTCGGAGTCATTCCGACGGGGTGACCGGCTCTGGGCGGAACCTCGGCGAAACGAGATTTCCCGACAGTAATGGCACGGATGCCGCCTAAGTTATTTCTGATCTGTTGGTTAGGCTATTCTTGATCGCGGAATTCTTCGTACCAGTTTTCGACGATACAGATACTGGTTTGTTTCCGCATCGGCAACTGGCTTAGCGAGAACGATTCGCTGACCGTCTGAGGCGAGACCTAGAGTTCAACCCATGTGGTGCGCGCTTTCTCTCGAAGTCGATCCAGGCGCGGGCCGCTCGCTGCGAAAGAGATCGGTGACAGAGATCGGTGACCAGAGATCGGTGACAGCCACCTAACTGCGGTCAGAGATCGGGAGAGATCGGTGACAGCCACCTAACTGCGGCGATCTCAAATCCGATAGCGCTCGATGGCCTCTTCATCCAAATCAATGCCAAGTCCCGGTTCTTGCGGAATGTCGAGCATGCCGTCGCGGGCGGTGATGCGCTGCTTGGTGATGTGATCCCGAAGAGTGGTTTCTTCTTCCGCGACGAACTCGACGATGAACGAGTTCGAGATCGAATTAAGGAAGTGCAGCGCCGCGGCCACATTGATATAGGTCGTGAAGCCGTGATTGACCACCGGCAGGCCACGATCTTGAGCCAGCGAAGCGACCTTCATCGCCTCGGTGAATCCGCCGACTCGCGTCAGGTCCACCTGGACGATGTCGATTTGGCCGCGGTCCATCAGGTCGATGAACGACGCTCGGTTGCTCTCCTCTTCCCCGGCGGCGATGCGCGTATCGACTGCCTGGCTGAGTTTCCGGTAGCCGTCGTAGTCGTCAGGCATCAGCGGCTCTTCAAGCCAGAAAATGTCGTAGTCATCAAAGGCTCGGGCGCGCTGGATGGCGGTCTTGGCGTCCCACACGAGGCCGGCGTCGACGAGAAGATCCGCGTCGCCCAGTCCGCGGCGTGCCTCGCGGACGAGCGCAATATCGGTCTGCTCGTCTTGGCCCATCGGGTCCCAGCCGAACTTCACCGCAGTGAACCCGCGATCAACGTAGCGTTTAGCGAGATCGCAGGTTGCCTCGGGCGTCGGTCCCCACAGGGAACTCGCGTAGGGGCGAATCTGCTTGTGAAATCCACCGCCGAGCAGCTTCCAGATGGGCAGCCCGAGCGCCTTTCCCTTGATGTCCCACAGGGCGATGTCGATGCCGCTCATGGCGTGGAGACCGGCGCCCCGGCGGCCCCCGTAAATATTGCCGCGGTACATCTTGTGCCAGATCTTCTCGGTCTCAAAGGGGTCTTCGCCAATGACCAACTCGCGCAGCCCGCAGGCCGTCGTGTGCGAGAACGGCCCTTCGATCGCCCCCTTGGCGGCCATCGGGTTCGAGTCGACCTCGCCGATTCCGGTGATTCCGGCGTCAGTGCTGACGCGGACAATCAATGCGTCTTGACCGGAGTCGCATTGCTCCTTAACTCGTTCGGAGCGAAGGTAAATCGCTTCTACGTCGGTGATTTTCATTTCGCCGACACTACGGTAGCTGATCGCGCCTAGGCCGTGTACGGTCTCCAGAGAAAATTTCTCTAGACGAAACCGGGCCGGCCGGCCTGCGGTTGTGAACATGACAGTGCGAGCGCCGTGCTAGACTCCGGCAGCCCGCGTGACGCAAGCGACCAACGCCCGCCAAATCACTCTTGCCCTGGCGGTATCAGCGGCATTCATCACTTACCTCGATCGGGTCTGCATCTCGGTCGCCGCGCCGTCGATGACCGCGGACCTTGGTCTCAGCAGCATGCAGATGGGCTACGTCTTCAGCGTTTTCGCACTGGCCTACGGGATATTTGAGATCCCAATGGGTTGGTTCGGCGACCGCTTCGGGCAGCGCCGGCTGTTGACCAGGATCGTCGCCGGCTGGTCGCTGTTCACCGTGTTGACGGGGGTGGTGCGCAGCTACGCCGCGCTGCTCGCCGTGAGGTTCTTATTCGGCGCGGCAGAGGCCGGAGTGTTTCCCACGCTCGCTCGGGCGTTGGCGCGCTGGTTTCCGCCGAGCGAGCGCGGCCGTTCGACCGGATTGATGTGGATGGGGGCCCGACTCGGCGGATCGCTGGCGCCGCCGGTTGCCGCGCTCTTGATCGGCTCCGTCGGGTGGCGGCCGAGCTTTGCCTCGTTCGGCGTCTTGGGCCTGGTTTGGTGCTGGGTTTTCTGGCGCTGGTATCGCGACGATCCGGCGGATCACCCCGCCGTCAACGAAGCGGAATTGGATTACATCCGGTCCGGTAGCGCCCCCCAGCCGGAGCCCGCCTCGATTCCCTGGGGCGCCATGCTGACGGACCGCAATCTATGGACGCTGTTCGCCATGTACTTCTGCTCGGCCTACGGTTTCTTCTTCTTCGTAACTTGGTTGCCGACGTACTTAATGGACGAGCACGGCCTCACGCTCGAGCGATCAGGTTTCTACTCGGCGATTCCGCTGCTAGCCGGCGCCGTTGCGTGTGTAACAGGCGGCGTCTGCTCCGACTGGCTGGTCAAGCGTCTGGGCCTGCGATGGGGGCGCCGGCTGGTTGGGATCGTGGGCTTCGGCCTCGCCGCGGTAGGGTTCGCGTTCGCCGCGACCGCCGACAACGCATTGTCAGCGGTTCTGTGGATGGCCTTCGCTCAGGGCTCGCAAGATCTAACGTTACCCGTGGCGTGGGCCGTTTGCGTTGACGTGGGCCATCGCTATGGCGGAACGGCGACCGGATTTATGAACACCGCGTCGAGTGTCTCCGCGATGCTCTCGCCAATTTCCGCCGCCTGGCTGACCGCCAGGTTCGGATCGTTTGATTCGATGTTCGTGGCGGCTGCAATCGTGTATCTTGTAGGCGCGTTGCTGTGGTTCTTCATCGACCCCGAGCGGCGCGTGAAAGGTTGATTCCCATGCCGAAGATTCCGTATCTCTACCAACACCACACCTGGCCCGAACTCGGGGGCCGCGTAAAAGAGCAGCCCGTGGTCGTGTTGCCCATTGGCTCGGTCGAAGACCACGGCTACCACCTGCCGCTCGACACCGACAATTTTCTGATCTGGAATATTTGCGAGGAGGCGGCTAAGCGCGCCGACGGCGATATCTTGCTACTGCCTCAGATCCCATACGGCTTCGAGACGCACCACATGGATTTCACGGGCACAATCGACGTCAAGCAGGAACACCTACTGCACTTCGTTCTCGACATTACGAAGAGCGTTGCCCACCACGGTTTTCAACGCATCCTGATTGCCGACGGGCATGGGTCGAACATGCCAATCCTTGACTTGGTGGCGCGTCGAACCATCCTCGAAACTGACGCTCTGTGCGGCTGTTTCATTTGGCCCAGCCTGGCGCGCGACGAGATCAACCGGCAACGAGAATCCGGACGCGGCGGCATGGCTCATGGCGGCGAGCTCGAGACGTCGGTTTACCTCCATTTGGCGCCGGACAATGTCCTGATGGAAAAAGCCGTGAAAGAGATGGGGATGCCGGAATCTGAATTTATCTGGATGGACCTAATGGACGCCCCGCCCGTGCGCGTGATGGATGAGTGGACACGGTTCAGTAAAAGCGGAACTTACGGCGACCCGACTCTTGGGTCCGCGGACAAAGGAAAGCCGATCTTCGAGGCGGTTGTCGACGCATTCGTGAGGCTTGCCCGCGAGTTCAAGAATCGTCCGCGCGGCGAACGCACTGACTATCACAAGGAATCGCCGCAGCTTCCATGAGTTGACCTCGCAAACTTCCAAGATGCGAAGGGTCGTTTCGATGAAAAATTTGGCAGCGCGGTGGAGCGTTCGAGCAGCGGAATTGGCCGGATTTGGCCGGTTGTGGCCGGATAACGCCGGCACGCGCGAGCCCTCCCGGTGGCGGCTTCCGTCAGCGCCTGTTTCCCCTTTCTAGTTGCCACAACCCTCGCTCCGCAGTCGGCAGTCCCACGACAACGCCCGTGTCACGGATTTTTCTGGCTGCGCCGCCCGGGAGTAGGTTCGCCAAAAAATCGAAATGTCCGGATTTGTCCGGTTTTCTCTAAACATCGCTGCCCGGGAGAGATCCGCCATACACGCTATTTGTATTCCGTAATACTCCACACTTCAGAACGTCGAACTCCTCGCGTGCTCATCCAAATCGATCCCCAGGCGTCACTATGAATGCCGCCGTGTGGCCGGATGTGGCAGGGTTTTCTGTAAATTTCGAGCCTCGGTGCAGGGCTTTCCGCATCCTCCACATATAGTGTAAGGCCCGTGTGTCCGGTTTTCGACCGACCGTATCGCTAGGTGCTGATTTCCTACGCCGACAGGTCCCGCCGAAAACAGCAACGTCGGCCGCTCCGGCGCGGGCCTACTCAAGAGCGCATAACCGAGCACCACGCAGACGAACGTCGAAAGTGCAGCGAGCGCCCAGGGCAGCCGCTGAGACCAACTGGGCGCGTGCGGGGTTCTAGGCGAGCGTGTTATGTCCACCTGGGTCGTAGCCTGGAATCTCGAGCCGCCCGACTTGAGATTTTCGGCTGTCGCTCGCAGATCGACGATCAGCTCCGCGGCGCTTTGGTATCGGTTCTCGCGGTCTTTGGCTAGGCACTTGCTGACCAGCAGATCGAGCTCTATTGGCACTCCCGTTCGCAGCGCTGTCAGTGGCTCCGGGTCCTCGTGGCAGATCCAGTAACTCGCCTGACCGTAGATTCCTTTGAACGCCTGCCTGCCGCACACTATCTCGTAAAGCACACAGCCCAGCGCCCAGAGATCCGTGCGGAGGTCAACCTCCAAGCCCTCCACTTGCTCCGGACTCATGTACGACGCCGTCCCGACTGTCGTGTCCAGCTTGGTCAACTTCGAGCCGGCGGCCAGCAACGCCAGACCGAAGTCTAGAATCTCGGCTCGCCCCTCGGGTGTCACCAAGATATTCCCTGGCTTGATGTCGCGGTGGACGACGCGCCTCGCATGGGCCGCCTGAAGGCCCTCGGTCACCTGCCGTGCGATGTCCACGGCCTTTTGTAGCGGAAGAGGACCCTTCTCGATGCGGTCTTCGAGCGACTGGCCTTCGATCAACGACATGGCCAGGAAGGTCTCGCCGTCGACCTCATCAATCTCGTGAATTGTGCAAATGTTTGGGTGATCGAGAGAGGCGGCTGCGCGCGCTTCGCGCTCGAAACGCCTGCGGATCAGAGGGTCGGAAACCAAGTGCGGCGCCAGGAACTTCAGCGCAACGGTTCGACCTAGCTTGACATCCTCGGCCTTATAGACCACCCCCATCCCGCCGGAGCCGAGCTTCTCTAGGACCTTGTAGTGACTGATGGTTGAACGTACCAAGATGCGTCGATTTTACCGCTCAATCGATGATGGCTCGAAAGGTGGCGGCAACAAACGCTGCCTCAAACGATGCTCCGAGGGCCTGCCAAAACCTCCGCCAAATGGCTCTAACGCCCTATTTATAGGGATTGGAGCGATTTTGGGGTGCGGTTAGGTGGGTCGGAAAATAATTTATAGTGGCTATGGCTCAAACGTTCAAATTGACGGCTTCGAAACGATTTCGATGGGGTGACCGGCTCGGGGCGGAACCTCAAGCGAACGAGATTTCACGACATCAAAGGAACGGACTGATTCTAACCTATTTGTTTTGAGTTGCTTAGACCAATCAGCTGGAGGGGAATTCTTCTCGCCATTTCTCGACGACATTGGATAGTTGGAGCATGCCGCGGCGCTGGGTGGTCCAGGAGTGGAAGAGGGCTATCATCTGATAGAGTGCATCGAAGGGATGCTAGCCGTGAGCAGAGCAGTTGTTGCGCTTATTACCGTTCTTGCCGGAACAGAGCCGGTTCACGCCGAATGCAGCTCCCGCCAGATTGAGGAAGGATGCTCGGAGGGTCAGTTCGTCGAGATCAATGGGATCTCGCTCTACTACGAAGTGCGGGGACAAGGAGAACCGCTCCTCCTGCTCCACGGCGGAGGCGGCTCAGCAGAGGGCTTCAATCCTATTCTCCCCGAGTGGACGCAGTATTTTCGAGTGATCACGCCCGATAGCCGTGCTCAGGGGCGTAGCAGCGATACCTCTGAACCTTTGAGCTACCGCCTGATGGTCTCGGACATGATCGGCCTGCTCGATCAAATGCAGATTAAATCCGCCTACGTCGGTGGGCATAGCGATGGAGCGAGCATCGCCTTGCATATGGCCATCTACCACCCCGAGCGCGTGCGTGCTTTGCTGCTCGGAGCAGGGGATCTCTCTGTCGATGGGCTGAGTGGCTCGTTCTGGGACGCCACCGCAAACATGAAGTTTCCCGAGAGACTCGAGACTTGGTGGAAGACGCGTTCAAGGCCCACCGACGACGAGTTGCGGAGCATCAGAGCACCGACGCTCTTCGTCATCGGAAAAAGAGAGCCTTTCGTGAAGCGCGATCACCTGGCGTGGCAGTACGGGATGATCCCTGATGCGGAGGTGGTGTGGCTCCCGAATGTTGGGCACAACGCACTGGCTCGGCCCGATGCGCTGAAGGCTTTCCTGGGCTTCATCAACGACTAGCCGAGCCTCACCGCACAGCCTCCACCCTCGCTGCAACGCTCGCCGCCCCCAGATATTTGAGGGGCTACGCCGCTAGCCACGGCAGGACTTCTGATCGTTCGTAGGATCGGGATTTGAACGAAGCCTTCGGCAGACGCCTCGCGTGCGAGTAATAAAGAGCGAGAGTCGAGAGTAACGTCGTGGACACCAACAAGGAGGTGTCCGATGACACAATTACGCCGACAGATGCTCGAGGAGCTCGAGCGTCGCAACTATTCCGCGAACACGGTTCGCACCTACATCCGCACGGTCGAGGACTTGGCGCGCTATTTCAAGCGGCGGCCCGACCAGCTAGGGCCGGAGCACATCCGCCAGTATCAAGCGCACCTGTTTCGCGACCGCAAGCTCGCCGCCAACAGCGTGGCGCAACGCGTGGCGGCGCTGCGCTTCTTCTACATCAAGACGCTGGGACAAGAGTGGAACCTGGATCGGGTGCCCTACCCGAAGAGACCGCGCCGACTGCCCAACATCCTCTCTCCCCACGAGGTCGCTCGTCTGATCGATGCCGCCCACACTCCTTTCTATCGCGTCATTGCGATGATTGAGAACG
This sequence comes from Bryobacterales bacterium, assembly GCA_965205595.1. Taxonomy (GTDB): domain Bacteria; phylum Acidobacteriota; class Terriglobia; order Bryobacterales; family UBA6623; genus CATQHP01. The sequence continues at coordinate 120,784 of CBDBHI010000026.1, forward strand.
GCGGAGCGAAACTAGACCATAGAGCGGCGAATCGAAGCTGCTTTTGGGCGGAGTAAAAGTAGACCGTCCGAGTGGTCCAGCGAACATTCCTGTGGTGTTTGTGGGACACGAGAGGGATGTATCGCGTGGAGCTATACGCTCAAGTACGGCGCAGTGTCTTTGTCGAAGGGCTCAGTGAGCGCGAGGCCGCCAAACGGTTTGGCCTGGCGCGAGGGACGGTGCGCAAGATGTTGCGCTACGCCACTCCGCCGGGCTATCGGCGGCGCCAACCAGCGCAGAGGCCGAAGCTGGATCCCTTCACCGGAATCGTCGATCAGATCCTCATCGACGATCAGGAACGTCCGAAGAAACAACGCCACACCGCAAAACGCATCTTCGACCGCTTGCGCGACGAGTACGATTTCACCGGCGGTTACACGATCGTCAAGGACTATGTTCGCGACAAGAAGCTCGGCGGGCAAGAGATGTTCGTGCCGCTGGTGCATCCGGCGGGCGATGCCCAGGCCGACTGCGGTGAAGCTCTGGTGGTCATTGACGGCGTACAGCGCAAGGCGCACTACTTGGTGGTCGATCTGCCGCCTAGCGATGACGCTTTCGTAAAAGCTTTCCCGGCCGCGACGACGGAAGCGTTTTGCGAGGGGCACAACGCAGCGTTTCGGTACTTCGGCGGCGTGCCACGCAGCATCCTCTACGACAACACGACCTTGGCGCTGGCGAGGATTCTGGGCGACGGCAGGCGCAAGCGGACCAGGGTGTTCAGTGAACTGCAGTCGCACTATTTATTCTCCGATCGTTTCGGGCGTCCGGGCAAAGGCAACGACAAGGGAAAGGTGGAAGGACTGGTCGGTTATGCCCGGCGGAACTTCATGGTGCCGGCGCCAAGGTTTCCAAGCTGGGAAGCGTTCAACGAGCAGCTCGAAGCGCAGTGCCTCAACAATCGTAAGCGGCGCTTGCGGCGGCACACCGAAACGATTGAGGAACGTTTCAAGCGTGACCGCCAAGCGTTGTTGCCCTTGCCGCCCACGCCCTATGACGCCTGCGACAAACGCACCACGCGGGTGACGTCGCTGTCATTGGTGCGCTATCGCGCCAACGACTACTCGGTGCCCACACGCTACGGACATCGCCAGGTGTTGCTGAAAGGCTACGTCGATGAAATCGTGATCTGTTGTGGCAGCGAAGAGATCGCGCGCCACCGGCGCAGTTACGAACGCGAAGAGTTGATCTTCGATCCGCTGCATTACCTAGCACTGCTGGAACGCAAGACCAACGCGCTCGATCAAGCGGCCCCGTTGGCGGGCTGGGAGCTGCCCGAACAGTTCCCGTGCTTGAGACGTTTGCTCGAGGCACGGTTGGGAAAGCCAGGCAAGCGCGAGTACGTGCGGGTATTGCGATGACTGGAGGACTTCCGATTCGAGCACGTTGCCGCGGCGGTGCGCCAAGCCTGCGAGTTGGGAGCGATTGGCTTGGATGCAGTCAGGCACTTAGTGCTGTGCCGCATCGAGCAACGGCCGCCGCGCTTGGACTTGACGAAGTATCCGCAGCTGCCGGCAGCCCAGGTGGAGCAAACCTCCGCTGCGGACTATTTGGCACTGCCGGCACAAGGAGGGGGGTAATGGCGAGGTCGAAACTTCTGCTCGAAGCGCATTTGAAAGCGTTGCGGCTGCCAACCTTCCTGCGCGAGTACGACAAACTGGCGCGGCAATGCGCCGCCGAGAGCTTGGATTCGAGGAGCTTCCTGCAACAACTCTGCGAGCTGGAACTGCTCGACCGTGAACAGCGGGCCACCGAGCGCCGCAGCAAGGCCGCGAAGTTTCCCGTGACCAAGAGTCTGGACACTTTCGACTTCCCGTCCTTGCCGGCGTTGAACAAGAAGCTGGTGCTGGAACTGGCGCGCTGTGAGTTTATCGACCGCCGCGAAAACGTGCCGGCACTGGGTAATTCCGGCACGGGCAAAACGCACATCGGCTTGGCGTTGGGACTGGCGGCTTGTCAGCGCGGCTATCGAACACGCTTCACAACAGCGGCGGCACTGGTCAATGAGCTGCTCGAAGCCCGAGATGAACGGCGCTTGCTGCGATGTCAAAAGCAGTTGGCCAAGCAGGATCTGCTGATCGTCGATGAACTGGGCTACGTGCCGCTATCGAAGACCGGAGCGGAGTTATTGTTCGAAGTGTTTTCCCAGCGCTACGAACAGGGCTCGACGCTGGTCACCTCGAATCTGCCGTTTAACGAATGGACGGAGGTCTTCGGCTCCGAGCGGCTGACCGGCGCCCTGCTCGATCGCCTCACGCACCACGTTCATATTCTAGAGCTGAACGGCGAAAGCTTCCGTCTGATCCAGAGCAAGAAGAAGCGGGCTCACTCTTTGGGCTGACCCACCGGCCACTCGCCCGGTTTTCGTGGGACGGCCTCCACTACGCCTGGGCCGCCCTAAAGGGCGACCGCAGGCTCCGTTCCAGCCGTCCCACGAAAACCGCTACCCCTTCACCAACTGGTCTACTTTTGCTCCGCCGAAGTGGTCCAAATTTACTCCGCCCTTGACAGATGACGCTGTACGCCACCGGAGTACGCCGCTCGGAGTTGACGCATCTGCGCATCCACGACATCGATTCCGCGCGCATGGTCGTGCACGTTCGCGGCGGCAAGGGCCGCAAAGACCGCGACGTGATGCTCTCCCAACAGTTGCTGGTCAACCTACGCGAGCACGTTCGCCGCCTGCGGCGCAGACCCGAGCAGTGGCTGTTTCCCGGCGGCAAGTGGCACACCAGCGATGACCCCATCACGAGCAACGTGCCGTGGCTCGCTTGCAGCCATGCCGCCAAGCGGGCCGGCATCACCAAACCCGCCCACCCTCACATTCTGCGTCATTGCTTCGCGACGCACTTGCTCGAAGCCGGCTCAGACTTGCGCAGCATCCAGATGCTGCTCGGTCATCGCGATCTCGAAGAGACGGCCAGGTATCTGCATCTGTCGGTAATGCGTCTGAGCGAGGTCGCCAGCCCATTGGATTCCTTGGAGCTGACTGCAACGAAGAAAGACGATCCCGAGACAAGCTAGATGCAGGGGCCGCCGCTGGAGGTGGCCGATCTGGTTCGCGCCGCCGGGCAAGGCTTCCTTGTCCACAGCCGCAAGTGGCTTCGCTCACAGCATGTGAAGGTGTTGTCGGCGATCGCCCGTTGCCGTACAGCCGCGCTCGGCGGTCATCGCCTGCGCTGCGACGACTGCGACCATTCGCCGCCCCTCGTCTACAACTCGTGCTTGGATCGGCATTGTCCCAAGTGTCAGGCCGGCACCCGCAAGCGCCGGCTTGAAGCTCGCCGCAAAGAGCTGCTGCCGGTGCGCTATCTGCACGTCGTCTTCACATTGCCGCGAGTGCTCTCACAGTTGGCCTTGCAGAACAAAAAGCTGCTCTACTCGCTGCTGATGCGAGCGAGCGCCCAGACGTTGCTCGAAGTCGCTCGCGATCCTCGCCGGCTCGGCGCCGAGATCGGCTTCCTCTCGATCCTGCATACCTGGAATCAACGCTTGCAGGAACACGCGCATACCCACCTTGTCGTTCCCGCCGGCGGCCTCGCGCTCGACCGCAGCCGCTGGATCGACGCGCCGCGCAAGAACTTCTTCCTGCCCCAGTGGGTCTTGGCGGAAGTCTTTCGCGGCAAGTTCGTCGACGGCTTACGGAAGGCCTTTGCCAAAGGCGAGCTGCATTGCCATGGGCGCTTCGCGCCGCTCAACCGAGAGCGCAACTTCAAGGCCTTTGTGCGGAGCTTGTATCGCACCAACTGGGTGGTCGAAGTGCGGCCGCCCTTCGGCGGTGCCGGCAAGGCTCTCGAGTACTTGAGTCGTTACACCCACCGGGTCGCGATCTCGAACCAACGCCTGGTCTCGTTCAAAGAAGGCCAAGTCACGTTTCGCTGGCGCGATTCAGCTCACGGTAACCAGCAACGGCTGCTGACGCTCGATCTCGACGAGTTCCTGCGCCGCTTCTTGTTGCATGTGCTGCCCTCGGGCTTCCACCGCATTCGCTACTGGGGCTTTCTGACCAACTCAAAACGCGGCAAGCTGTTGCCGTTGTGCCGTCGACTGATCGCTCGCGTCAACCCTTCGCGCACGATCTCCTACTCCGCTGACGAACCCGCTCACGGCAACGACCGGCGCTGTCCTCGCTGCGGCGGCCGCCTGCGCGTCGTCGAACGTTTCACTGCCGCTCAACTGCTCGCTCGCGCTCCGCCCGCTCTCGTTGCCGCATGATGCTACGGCGCATCCCAGCTCGAACCGCTGCCGCGCTCCGGCGTGCGCCGTCCCCGTGCGACTGGGCTCGGCTTTCCAGGCGCTCCGGCACGCTTCAGTCGCCTCTCGGACCGCCCAATCTTGCCTTATCCCTTCCCATCAGCGCTCGCAAACACTCCTCGCCGACGTTCTCCCCGCGCCGAAGCCTTCTCGTTGTCGCCTTGCCCCTGCCCGCTCGCCAAATACAAAACGCATAGACTGCCAAGGCGCGTTGCAGGCTCCCTTCAAATCGTTGTACCGCAAGCGCCTAAATCTGTCGCCCGGCGAGGCTCCTTCGGTCCGGTCGCCTGCTGTACAACACTCAGATTTCACAACACTAAAGTGCTGAAGGTGGCCTAAAGAAATTGTTCTCAGCGGATTAGCAGTTACTCTTGGTCGCGTAATTCTTCGGTCCAGTTTTGAACGATATGGAGGACTGACACTGGCCCTTTATTTATCGAATCGACGAGCACAAAGCGCTGCCCGTCTGGGGCTACGTCGTAGCTGGTGAAGCCGCTCCCCAGACCTGGATTTCGAAACAACGGTTCGGCGTAGATTACGCGGAAGCCCCCGTCGAGAGAGACCCGTGCGGAATACAGTTGCTCGTCCCCGACATAGAACAGCTCGTCGCCGACCCAACGGGGAGACTGGCCCCCGTTCTCGGACACCTGCCAGCGCCTCGACCCATCGGGAAACGTCGTCACGTACACTTCACTGCGACCGGAGGCGTCGGACTGGTAGGCCACGTACCGGTCTTCTGGAGAGAAGACCGGGTTTATCTCCCTGGCGTCGGTGGCGATAAGCTCATGGGGCTCCCACGTGCTGTCGTCCGAGCGCTGCAGGTACAGAATGTCACCCTCCTGGTTTACGAGGAAGTAACGCCCGTCGTCCGACCAATCTCCAACGTTCTGCCCCTCGGCTGTATCGAAAATCTTGTACGCTTCGCCGGCCCCACCCGCTGACTTAACGTAAATCCCCCACGTTCCGGCCCGCAATGAGTTAAAGGCGATCTGGAGATCGTCCCGCGACCAGCGGGGACCACGGTCGATTGTCGTAGAGAACGTGAGCCGCGTCTTGACGGGGCGATCGGTCTCATGCACCCAGATATCTTCTTGGCCGCGGTCCGTACCGTGCACGACTACTCTTGTCCCGTCGTGTGAAACTCTCGGCGCATCTATCTGGTCGTGCGGCTGGCCGATCATGCCCATCCTTTGGCCTTTGCGATCGGCCCATACAAGCTGCTGAGATGTGGAGCCTAGCCCGGCATAGACCAGCGTCCCATTCGTCGAGACACTTGGGTATGCGATGTTGGAGCCCAGCAGGGTGTGCTGGTCGCTCAGCAGGTCAGCTCCGGTCTTCCCTCGCTTGGCAAGCAACTGCCAACCAATGTTGGGATCGTAGCGTTCGAAGACCCAGTGTCCTTCGCGAGAAAACACGTGTCGGTTACCTTCTTCCATCTCGGTGATCTCACCGCTTTCGAGATCCGACATCAGCAAGGTAGCCGAGTCAGTGAGGGCGTCGTAGACTGCGAAAGCAACCTTGTTGGGATGGTCGCTCCCAAACGGGTAGCTGGGGTGGGCTAACCAATGCTCTTGGGTGAACCGATCCGTCTCAAAGAGCGGCTCAGGCTCGCCTCCTCCGATGCTTGCCCGGTAGAGGCGTGACGGCCCCCCAGTGCTGTAGATGATGGTCTGGCCATCGGGACTCCAGCATCCACCGTAGAAGTTAGTTGGATGAGTGGGAGCCACGGTTTGGCTCGAGCCGCCGTCGACTGGCGTCCGAATCAGGGAACCTGACGAATTGAAAGCGATCTGCTCGCTATCGGGCGACCAAAACGGCGCCAGCGCCCGCTCTTCGATCTGTCGTTTCTCGCCCGTTCGTAGGTCGCGAATCCAGAGGGCCCCAGTTCGGTATCCACCGTAAGCCACCGGCTGCCTCGGGCGACCCAGAACGATGTACGCGATGTACCTCCCGTCAGGTGAGATCACAGGGCTGTGAATCGACTCATTTGACTCGATCACGAAGTGCCGGAGAGGAGTCGGTCCCGGACCTCGATCGGCGTTCCAAAGGTAAGCCGAGAGGCCGATGAGGGCCAAGCAGGCCGTTGCCAGCAACTTGACTGGCGTCTCGTGCCACGCCTGTGGCGTCGGTATCGGCGGTTGAGGCGTCGAGGATTCTTCGCGCCGGTTGGCAACCGCTCGCAGATCGACAATCAATTCATCCGCATGCTGATAGCGATCGTCCGGCGGCTTGACAAGGCACTTGACGACGATCGCCTCCAGATCTTTGGGGACGCCCGTTCGCAGCCCCGTGATCGGCTCGGGTTCTTCGTTAAGGATCGAGTACATCACCGCCTTGTCGTAGTCGCCCTTGAAAGGCCGCTGACCGGTGATCATCTCGTAGAGAACCACACCTAACGCCCAAATATCAGTGCGGTGATCGGTGCCCGCCCCTTCTGTCTGCTCAGGGCTCATGTAGAACGTCGTCCCCATCGTCTGATCAGGCCTGGTGAGCAGGCTGGCCTGGGTGAGCTGAGCTAGTACTAACTTGCGAAAGTAAGGCCTTTAACTGTAAAATGTCGGTATGGCAAGACCGGCAACGGTGATTCGACTGAACGCCGAGGAAGAAGAGACGCTGCGACTCTGGGTGCGCGGCCACAAGTCCGAACGGCGCATGGTGGAGCACGCTCGCATTGTGCTGCTGGCGGCCGCCGCTACCTCGACCGCCGAGATCGCCCGGCAACTGGGATCCCCGGCGGCGCGCGTGTCGAAATGGCGCACCCGCTTCGCCCAGCAACGTCTGGCGGGATTATGCGATCAAGCGCGTTCCGGCAGGCCCGCGCGGTACGACCAAGCGACGCGCAAACGCATCCTCTGCCAACTCGACGAAGCTCCGCCCGAAGGGCACGCCACTTGGACAGGCGAACTGCTCGCGGAAGCTCTCGGCGACGTCAGCAAGCATCAAGTCTGGCGCGTACTGCGGCAGCTCGGCGTGTCCTTGCGGCGGCGGCGCAGTTGGTGTTTGTCAACCGACCCGGAGTTCGCTCGCAAGGCCGCCGACATTGTCGGACTCTACCTCAGCCCGCCGGAAAACGCCGTGGTGCTCGCGGTCGACGAGAAGCCGAGCATCCAGGCCTTGGAGCGAGCGCAGGGCTGGCTACGCTTGCCCAACGGCAAGGCCTTGACGGGCTTCTCGCACGGCTACAGGCGGCACGGCACGACGCCGCTTTTCGCCGCGCTGGAAGTGGCTACCGGATTCATCATCGCCGGACACTATTGGCGCCGACGGCGTCGCGAGTTTCTCGACTTCATGAACCACATCGCGGCCATCCACGAAGGCCGCGAGATCCACATCATCGATAACTTGAACACTCACAAGCCCAAAAATGACCGCTGGCTGCAACGTCATGCGAACATCCATTTTCACTACACGCCGACCTACAGTTCGTGGATGAATCAGGTTGAGGTGTGGTTTTCGATTCTGAGCCGCCGCGCCTTGCGGGGGGCGAGTTTCACTTCCCCCCGGCAGGTGCGCGAGGCCATCGACAGCTTCGTCCGCGTCTACAACTCCAAGGCTACTCCGTTCGAATGGACCAAGACCATCGTCGCCCCTCGTCCCCTCGCCAGTAAATATTCTCACTTACGCAACTAAGTACTAGCCCGAAGTCCATGATGGTGACGTGACCGTCTTCGCCGACCATGATGTTCTGGGGCTTGATGTCGCGGTGAACGATGCCCTTCTTGTGGGCGGCTTCAAGGCCCTTGGCGATCTGTTGGGCTACGTCGAGGGCCTCATCGAGCTTCAGCGGGCCTTGAGAAATTCGGTTGTCGAGGGACTCGCCCGCGACCAATGCCATCGCGATGAACGTGTTGCCGTCGGCCTGGTCGATCTCGTAGACCGTGCATACGTTGGAGTGATCAAGCGCTGCAGCCGCCTTGGCTTCACGCTCAAAGCGTTTGCGGACTTCCTCGTCACCCAATAGGTGATTGCGCAGAAACTTCAGCGCCACGGGCCGATCGAGCTTCGTGTCCTCGGCTTGATACACCACGCCCATGCCGCCCTCGCCGAGCTTCTCGATGACCTTGTAATGACTGATGGTCGCCCCAATCAAGATGGGTCGATTTTACCCGTTAAGGAAACACTTAACACTTTAGGACCGTATCTGCAGTTTGGCGGCAAAAAAGACCCTGAGGAGGGCCGAAAAGCCCCGCTCCGCCGAATTGCAGATAGGGGTGAGTTTGGCATTCTGAATTGGCCCCTTTCGGCGCCCTGATTTGGCCCCCCTAGAACAATCAACGGATACTCTGTTTGCGGGAATCGCCCGCAACGGAGGAACGAATTGGACTGGAGGAGCAAAGTGGAACTATTCGAAGAGATTCGACGCGAGTACGAATTCGGCGTGGGGACGATCAAGGGGGTGGCGCGCAAGCTGGGCGTGCACCGGCGGATGGTGCGCGAGGCGGTAGCCAGCGCGCTGCCGCCGCCGCGCAAGAAGCCGGCGCGACGGCGCGCCAAGCTGGCGCCGGCGGTGGGGTTCATCGACCGCATTCTCAAAGAGGACCGCAAGGCGCCGCGTAAGCAGCGTCACACGGCGCACCGTATCTGGAACCGGATACGGGAGGAAACCAGTTGCGAAGTGGCCGAGCGCACGGTGCGGCAGTACGTTCAAGAGCGCAAGCGCGAGTTGGGATTGGAGAAGCGCGAGACGTTCGTGCCGCAAAGCTACGACTGGGGCCAAGAAGCGCAGGTGGACTGGTACGAGTCGTGGGCCGAGATGGACGGCGAGCGCGTGAAGCTGCAAGTGTTCACGATGCGCTCGATGGCGAGCGGCGCGGCCTTTCATCGCGCCTATCGGCGCGCGACGCAGCAGGCGTTTCTGGAAGCGCACGAGCTGGCCTTGGACTACTTTGGCGGGGTGTTTCGGACATTGAGGTACGATAATCTCTCTTCGGCGGTGAAGCGGATTCTGCGCGGCGCGCGACGCGAGGAGACGGCGCGCTTCGTGGCTTTTCGTTCGCATTGGCGCTTCGCCTCCGAGTTCTGCACGCCGGGGAAAGGCAACGAGAAAGGGGGCGTGGAAGGCGAGGTGAGACGTTACCGCCGCAACCACTGGGTGCCGCTGCCTGAAGCCAAGACGCTGGACGAGCTCAACAGCAAGCTGCTCGAAGGCTGCCGCGAAGACGAAGCGCGCACGGTCGCCGGACGGGCGCAAACGGTCGGCGAGGGAATGCTGATCGAACGCGAGCGGCTGTTGGGGTTGGCGGCGGAAGGCTTTGAGATCGAAGTGTCGAGCTTCCCGAAGGTTGACGCGACAGGCTGCGTCAAGGTGCGCACGAACTTCTACTCGACGCCGCTGCGTCCGGGAACCAGGGCGCAGGCGAAGATCTACGCCGAGTCGGTCGAGGTCTGGCACGAAGGTCGTCGCATCGCGCGACATGAGCGCAGCTACTCTCGGCAGCAGAAGATCTTTAATTTGGAGCATTACCTCGACGTATTGGCCCACAAGCCGGGAGCGCTGGCGGGCTCGACGCCGCTGGAACAATGGCGCCAAGCCGGGCGTTGGCCGGCGAGCTACGACACGTTATGGGCGAAGTTGATCCAGCGCCATGACAAGCAAGCGGGGACGCAACAGATGATCGAGCTGTTGCAAGAGGGCAAACGCCACGGTTGGGACAAGCTGAGCGAGGCGATCGAGAAAGCGCTCGAGTGCGGCTGCTGCGATCAGGCGGCGGTGCGTTACTTGCTGACCTCGCAGTGCCTCGAACGGCTAGCTCAGCCGCCGCTGGTGGCGCCGGAGCTGGAACGCTTTGAGCGGCCCTTGCCGACGCTGACGAACTACGATCAGTTGCTGGCGGCGGAGGCGGTGCAATGAGCGCCCGCAAATCCAGCGCCCCCAACGAAAGCCTGGCGGTGCAGGCCATCCAACAACAGTGCAAGCTGCTGCGGCTGCCGACGGTGGGCGCGCAATTCGAGACGTTGGCCAAACAAGCCATACGCGAGAGACAAACGCCGGTCGGCTATCTCGAAGCGCTGCTAAGCGCGGAGTTGGAAGAGCGCGAGCGACGTACGGTGGATCGTCGCTTACGCGAAGCGCGGCTGCCTCGCATGAAGACGCTCGAGGAGTTCGACTTCTCCGAGACGAAGGCGGTCTCGGCCCCGCAGCTAACCGAGTTGGCCGAAGGCGGCTACATCGAGAGTTCGGAACCGATCCTGTTTCTCGGCGATTGCGGCACGGGCAAGACCCACCTGATGACGGGCCTGTGCGTGGCGGCCTGCCTGCAGAAACGGCGGGTGCGCTTCACCACGGCGTCGGCGCTGGTCAACGAACTCGTCGAAGCCAAGCAGCAAATGCAGCTGAGTCGAGTGCTCGCACGCTGGTCGCGCTACGAGCTGATCGCGATCGACGAAGTGGGTTACGTGCCGCTGGCGGAGGTGGGAGCAGAGTTCTTGTTCCAAGTCATCGCTGATCGCGCGGAAAAGGCGGCTCTAATGCTGACGACCAACCTGCCGTTCTCCGAGTGGACAAAGGTGATTCCGAACGCTCGGCTATGTAAGGCGCTGTTGGATCGCATTACCGACCGCGCTCACATCATCGAGACGGGCGAGGAGTCCTACCGCTTTCGTAGGACGCTGGCGAAGAAGAAGCGAGGGCGGTAGCAAGGAGGGCGCTCGTTTTTGGGGACATCGTCCTGCGCTTCGCCCTTCGGGCTCCGCTCCGGACCACGTCCCCAAAAACGAAAGGAGGTGACCTGAAATCAATGACTTAGAGGCCCGTTTACAGGGGGGCCAAAATAAACCGCCGAAGTGGGCCAAGTGAAGTTGCCAAAAACATAGGGGTAACACTTTAACACGTTAACACTTAACACTTAACACTTTAGGACCGTATCTGCAGTTTGGCGGCAAAAAAGACCCTGAGGAGGGCCGAAAAGCCCCGCTCCGCCGAATTGCAGATACGGGTTGTTGGAGGAAGCCGGCCTCGGGTCTAGCTATGTGGATTGTAGGGATGGACTCGGTCGTTGGGCGGGAGGAGTGCACCTTACGGGCGTCGAACGTGGCTCGGATTGGCGGAATTTCTTCGCTGTGATGAAGGAATGAGCTGGTCGAAGCCCGGCGAATGTGGACCGGGTGCGGAGCTGGGCGCAGGAAGACTAAGCGCCGTCGTGGGGCGCTGTGTTTCGACATTGACTTGAATAGTAGACGCAGAGATTTCATGAGGAATCGATGGCCTCGGGCCTTGATAGGTCGGGCAGAGCGAAGTTGCGGATGCGCAGTTCGAGTTCGAGCGCCGAGAGCCATTCGACGATGTGTAGCCTTCCCTTACGGCAGTGCGGGCAACGACGCTCAACGGCCCGGCGTTGCACCTTGCTCAACACGGCGGTGGAAGCTGCGGCGGTCGGAGACACGTGCAACAGTTGCCGACAACGGGCCAGCCCGGCCGCGCGTTTGGGATGAGACAAGAAACCGTAGTAGCGGATTTTGATGAAGCCGCGCGGCAGCACATGCAACAAGAAGCGCCGTAGGAACTCGACCGCGCCGAGCGCCAGCGTCTCGATCCGGTTGTTGTTCTTCGAGTTGCGGAAGCGCAAACGCAAGCGGCCCTGTTGGAGCGAGCGCAAGCGGCCGTTGGAGATGGCGACGCGATGGGTGTATCGAGCCAGGTACTTGAGTACCTGTTCGGGTCCGCTCATCGGCGGTTTGACGAAGACCACCCACTCTTTCGCCCGCAGCTCTCGCAGCCAAGCGTGAAAGCGTTCGGGTTTGCGCAGCGGGGCTAGCTCTCCTTCGAGTTCGAGTTTGCCGCGCTCATACGCCCGCCGCACCGCATCGAGCAACTTGCCGCGAAACAAGAGACTCAGGGGCCGCACGGGCAGGAAGAACTTCTTACGGCACGAGATCCAACGACTACCGTCAAGCGCGATGCCGCCGGCCGGCACGACGCAGTGCAAGTGGGGATGAGCGAGCAGCCTCTGGTTCCAGGTGTGCAGCACGGCGAAGAAACCGATCTCGGCGCCCAAGCGTTTGGGGTCGCGAGCCAGTTGTTGCATGCTCTGAGAGGCTGCGTCGAACAACAGACCGTAGAAGAGTTGTTGGTTCTGTAAGGCCAAGGCAGCGAGTGCGTGCCGCACGGTGAAGACGACGTGGCAGTAGCGCACGGGCAGCAGTTCCTCGGCCCGTGCGGCCAGCCAACGATCGCGAGCCGCCGACTGACACTTGGGGCAGTGGCGGTTCGAGCAGGAGTTGTAGGCGATCCGTTTCTGGGGGCAAGAATCGCACTTTTCGATATGCGCGCCGAGGGCGGCGCTGCGACACGAGCCGATGTCGTGAAGGGTCTTGCGTTGGCGGCTGTTGAGCCGCCGTCCCCAGCGCTCGAGCAACTCCCCTTCGTGTTGACGGATGACATCGGCGACTTCCAGCCAATGCCGACTCATCTTCGGCGTCCGTCGCCGTCGTGAGTGAGAACTTCACGAATCTCGAGTTCTTCCAAAGGACTCGAGATTCCCCGCAGGCGCAGTTCGGAGACATGCAGGTAGCGCGCCGTCGTCTTGAGGCTGACGTGTCCCAGCAAGACCTGGATGGTGCGCAGATCGGTTCCTGATTCAAGCAAGTGCGTGGCGAAGGAATGGCGCAGACTGTGCGGCGTGACCACTTTGCGGATGCCCGCCTTGCGGCCTAGCTTGCCGCACATCTGCCGGACTCCCGAGGCGGTCAGCTTGGCGCCGGGGACGCGGCCGGGAAAGAGCAACTTCGTCGGTTTCGCCCAGCGCCAGTACAGACGCAGCAACCGCAATAGCTTGGGCGACAGCATCACCTGGCGCGACCTCTGTCCCTTGCCTTGGCGCACCAAGATCAGCATCCGCTTCGAGTCGATGTCCTCGAGTTCGAGTTGCAATCCTTCATCGAGACGCAAGCCGCCGCCGTAGAGCGTTGCGAGGATGGCGCGATGCTTCAGATTGACCGCGGCGTCCAACAGCGCCGTGACTTCCTCGCGACTCAGCACAACGGGCAAGCGCCGCGGCCTCTTGGGCCTGGCGATGCGTTCAACTACCCAGCGCTGCCGCAGGGTCTGGCCATAGAGAAACTTCAGCGCCGCCGTACGCACCCCGAACGTCGCGGCGGAGAGCTTGCTCTGTTCGATCAAGTAAAGCTGGTACTCCCGCATCTGCTCGGGACCCAGTTCCTGCGGCGACTTGCCGAAGTAGCGGGCGAAATACTCGACAGCCTTGGTGTAAGTCCGAATCGTCCGCGGCGAGTAATTGCGCAGCCGCAAATCTTCAATCATCCTCTGACGTAGCTTGGTCATGAACTACCTCCTTTTCGTCGCTCATTATTCAGCTACTTCAAGGAAGCCTCAAATCCTCCAAGCCTACGGACCTTCGCCTCCCCACTGCCGCGCCAGCGGCTTCGTCCAACAAACGATGCCGCAAACTCTCTATCCAGAGCCCTCAAAAAGCCTCGCCAGGGCACTCTAACTCCCTATTTATAGCTCTCTGAGCGGTTTTGGCGGCGCTTCAGATTAGCATGAAAAAAGTTTCAACATCTATCCGTCAGGGTGCTTGAAATGGCGGTTTCAAAACGATTCCGATGCGATGACGAGATCGAGGCGGTACGTCGGTGCAGCGTAGATGCTAACCAGCGTTTCTCTCCACCTGAGGGCGAAAGCACGCGATAGGTGCGCTTGCGCTCGATCGCGAGTGCTCGACGGACTGTGCGCGTTGTAGCGGCGCTATTTGGCGGTAGGCATCTCTGGGCTCGTCTTCAATGAACACTCCGCGGACTATGTCAGGCTCCCGGCTCCCTCAGCATGGCGGTAAATACGGGGCAATCTCCGGAGCGCACCTCCCCAGTCACCCTAAATCCATGTCGCTCATATAGCGATATGTTGCGCGGGTTGGATGATTCCAAATATGCGCGCGCACCAGTTTCGTCACATCTGGCAACAGCATGCTTCATCAACGCGGAACCAATTCCGCGGCCTTGGCACATGGGATCAACAGCAATGAGCGGCAAAAACCAGTGTGGCTCGTTCGGATGATAGGAGCCCAGTTCCTCCAAGGCCGCAAACAGGTGGCCCTGCTTTGCCTCCGCGACAGTCGAGGTCACAACATGCCCCAATTTCTCCTCGTCAGGAGCGACGCCGGGCGGAAGCCACAGCGCCCCACCGCGAAACGCCTCGTCCGTCCAGGCGGAGCCATTTTCAAAAGCCCGACCGCCATAGGCATTCATAAACTTAGCTGCATTCGCCAAGTACGCTTCCGGCTCCGGCCAGCACCAACGGGCTACCGGGTCGCTCAGGAAACCCGCCACCAGCGCCGCTACGACGCGGGGGCGTTCTGCCTCAAGCGCGGTTCTCACTCGGATCTCATTCATCTGTCACACCTCAGGGACCGCTCTCTGGAGAGGCGGCCATCAACCCGGGAAGCCTCTGTACGGCCTGCGCTAACACATACTATCTAACCGGACCCACGGTGTCGGGCGCGTAATGCGCGACTGCTATTGAATCGACAGCCGAGTCGCCGTCCTGTGGGCAATAATGCGGGCCACGGTCAATGCGGGCCGGTTGAACGCGACAGACCTTTCAACCGGGGGAAAAGGGGACAAGGCCCATTACCGGCAGCGGTCTGGACTGTAACTCACAATATATCAATGAAATACGGCTCAGCAGACGGTCTCACTTGCGACACGGCTAGAGCCGCACGCCAAGACTTGGCGGTCTAAAATGCTGATTCTACATGAATTACCGTACTCGCAAATTTCTAGCCTCGAGAGCGGGCGTCGTCCCCTTTGCTGTCCAAATTCCAACGACGGTTTTGCCCAGTCGATAGTTCAGTACGCGGTCGCAAATTCTAGAAGCGGGGATCATCCAGCGATCCCAGGTGGCAATTTGCCGGTTGGTAGGAAGCGCCTGCCGCAGGAGAAGACGATTGGCGACGGAGGCCAGGAGGCCTACGCTGTCCAAGTAGAAAATTCGCTGGAGGGTCGCGGCCCGTGGACTGAGTCGTTCGAGCGAAGCGCGAGAGTAACGTCGGAAGTGCCCCACCGCCTTGTCGAACGGACTGAACAGTTGCTGGTGAGCCGGGGACAACACGATCAAATGCCCATCGGGACGCAACCGGTCGACAGCAGCCTGAACCTCAGTTTCGTCGTTTTCGATATGTTCCAATACGTCGATATACAGAATCGTATCGACTTTTTCTGTAAGGGATTCGATTGTCCCCATGACAACTCTTGGTTTGATCGACGCCGTATTTTGGATCAACTTTGCGGCTAGCGACGGGTCGGGTTCGACGCACGCCCAAGAATCATGCGAGCAGGCTGCAAGCACTTTCGGGGTTGAGCCAAGGCCGGCGCCGATTTCAGCGACGTCACCCTTGATGTACGGCGATAGACGCTCACGGAAATAAGCCTTCCAGTTCGAGGCATGGGCGAATATTTCGAGTTCATCGCCCTGGTATTCATAGTTCGCGGCCACGAATCTCCGATACGCGCGAGATGAATACCGGACAATCTCGAACGGGCAAAAAACCGGCGTGCTGTCGATCGTTCAGAACCACGAAGACTAGTACCAAGCCAATCATGCAGAGCAGAAGCGCAATCGAGCAAAGCGACCCCGCGGCGGTCGTGGCCCAGCCTGGAATAGCCATTTCAGTTGCGAATCGCGTATAAAGAACGGCAATCAGGGCGATCAAGCTGGTCGCCAACAGCGCAGCCGTAAACGCCAACAGCCGGACTCCGATCCTGTCGGAGTAAACCGCCATCGCACTGAGGCCATGGATCGTTAACAAGTGGAAGTTCATTTTCGACTTCCCGGCTATTCTGATTCCGCGGTCGAGAGTAATCGTCTCCACGGGTAATTGAGCGCGGACAACTGATGCGGCGAAATGGTTCCAAAGATCAGAGGTTACCGTGAGCGACTCAACATGAGCCTTCGGGAGAACGCTGAAATTCCCAACTTCTACGCGCCGACCGGTGAGGACAAGATGAATGACTTTATAAATTTGATAGGAGACAAAAAACAACCACCCATCTGTCCGACGTCCGCGTTTCGCGAAGATCGCCATCCTGCCTTCGTTCTTCTCGAAGTGACGAATGAGCGCAGGAAGATCCTCTGGACGGTCCTCACCGTCGCCGTCCATAATGATCAAACCCCAAAACGGTTGATGCTGATCGATGTACGAGAGACCAACGGCGATCGCACGTTGGTGTCCTAGGTTGCGGCGAAGCCCGAGCACAGCTATCCGCTCAATCTTGCTCAGCGTAAGGTCGAGTTCCGAAGGCGCGGGGTCGGTCGAGGCGTCATCAACTAGAACGATGCCAAACTGAGCTCTGATCTTGGAGGCGACGACATCAATTCGACGAATGACTTCGGTTACCGCGGCCCAATCGTTGAAGACGGGAATGCAAATCCAGTAGCGGTTCACTCGCGGAGGTCCTTGTCGACAGCCACCCAACATATATAACAGAACAAAGGGGGAATAGCCCGCATCCCTAGCTTGGATGTTGGCACCGCGGATCGACGAGAAGGTTACCCACGGACGTTGCCGCTCGTTTCGGAGGCCTACTTGAAGCCCCAGGTGAATACTCCTCTCGATGCAGTCGAGTCGTCAGTTTGCTGCCCCGTAAACGAGAAATGCTTCGTTTTAAAAGATTTGTTGCCAACCTTTCAGCGGCGGCATCAACCCAGCCTCACGATCTTTATTTGTAAGTACAATGACGTCGAGTGATCGGCTGCCAAGTTCGCTCAACGACAACTTCTCAAACTGCCCTCGGAGTCGCTGCACTTCGCGTTGTGGGACGAAAGTTTGCCAGGAATAATCGGACTGGAGAATAAATTCCCTTTGCTGACGCGTGTAGTCACTGAGCGATGAGTAGGTGTACCAGCTCGATGCTTGGTACTTAGCCGCACCCATCCAAAACCATTGCGTAGCTGGCAATTGTATGAACTCCGAATAGTCCGCGGACGACATTCCCAGCAACTTACATAGCAATGCTAGTCGCGTCTCCAGTTCGTTATCTGGAGTGGCTGAGACGAATGGCTCGGCGAGAAACGAGTAACCATCGCTGAAGGTCAGCCACCAGGCAAACACCTGATGATCGAACGAGGCTACGACAGAGTCGCTCCGGATCGTAGTCTTCAAGAACGATGCCAATTCAGAAAAACTCTCACGATACGACGGAGACTGGCGCACAGCGTAGCCGTGATTAATCGGCCTCAGATGAGATGTAAACACAGAAGGCTGGCGCCGAAGGTGCAATTTGTAGAAGCTGACGCCCGACAACATCGTCAGAACCACAATCCAAAGGGCAGGTCGCGCAATGGATGCCGCCTTCCGAAGCGTTGGCGTGTCGATCTCGATATTGCGAACAACATGGTCTACCCACAACACGGCTACGCCAATGAGGGAATATGTACAAAGTATCGATAGCCGATTCCCGAAGTGATAAGGCTGAACCGTTTTTCCCAAGATCAAAATCGAAAGCGCTTTACCACACAGCGACGCCATCAGTACAGCGGATATGTAGATGGACAGGCGCTCAATCGGCGCTTCAGATTGCCTTATGCCGTCCTTCAGCCTTGTTTGCCTGATTCTCCAGGCAGTCACAAGTACGCAAGCCGTGATCAGCAAAGGGCTCAAAGATTGTTGCCATGTCATTCGAGCGAGACCCGCTAGGCGGTCAAGCTCAAAAACGCCAAAGCGAGCGGGGATATCGGGATGTTCAAGAAGACGCTGCGCCACAAAAAGGGCAACCACACACGTAAAGGTTAGCGAGGCGAAACCGCCTTGCCTTATCGTTCGCGACCATCCTTGGTGCCGCACGATGAGATACACGAGAACTGGGCCAGCGAGAGCAAACACAATCATGGAATGAAAATCGCCCTGAAGCAGTAACCCGAGCGCAACCGCACACGCAATCCAGCGAGAAGTTTGCGCGGGGCTGGACAACAGCCGCATTGATGCAACAAAGGCCAGCAGCAGATATATCTCCGAGACGAATGGCCTCGGGATCCGGCCTCCCCATACATCCGTGATCAACGGGACCAGCGTGTTCATCGATCCCAACTCGAAGTGGACGCTTAGAGTGGTGGGAATGGGTAGTGCCAGAACCAGCGCCGCGACTAAACTTGATGCGGCGGTCGTGCCAAGCGTCCTAAAGAAAAGCAACAATACCAGGAAGTAACCGGCGGAAAGTATCATGTCCGCAGCCACAAAACCATAGGCGCCAAACGCTGCAAAACACATGGCGTGCGGAAGCAGAGTAGCGTGGGGAAAGGAACGTAGCCGCGAACCCTCGGATTCTCTAATTGTTCCGTCCGTGATTTCACCGCGAGACAGTTGAGCGATAAGAGGGAAGTATTCGATGTCCCCAGCAGGACTCCGGTAAATTACGGAAACATCGAATGGCTCGGCGGGAAACGCCGCCCTAGACTCGAGCCACGGAATCAACGCTACGAACGAAATCCCGAGCAGCGCGACTACGACAAGTTCCCACGATCGAGTAAGACTCTGCATTTGGCGGTTGTACGGAGTTACGCAGTCGCGGTTGTCTCGCAGTCAGCCGCCTCGCAGGAGTTCGCCTCTTGTCGTTCGAAAACGTGACGAATTCCGTCGAACCCTCCTGAAGAGTGTCAAGGGCGGAGTAAATTTGGACCACTTCGGCGGAGCAAAAGTAGACCAGTTGGTGAAGGGGTAGCGGTTTTCGTGGGACGGCTGGAACGGAGCCTGCGGTCGCCCTTTAGGGCGGCCCAGGCGTAGTGGAGGCCGTCCCACGAAAACCGGGCGAGTGGCCGGTGGGTCAGCCCAAAGAGTGAGCCCGCTTCTTCTTGCTCTGGATCAGACGGAAGCTTTCGCCGTTCAGCTCTAGAATATGAACGTGGTGCGTGAGGCGATCGAGCAGGGCGCCGGTCAGCCGCTCGGAGCCGAAGACCTCCGTCCATTCGTTAAACGGCAGATTCGAGGTGACCAGCGTCGAGCCCTGTTCGTAGCGCTGGGAAAACACTTCGAACAATAACTCCGCTCCGGTCTTCGATAGCGGCACGTAGCCCAGTTCATCGACGATCAGCAGATCCTGCTTGGCCAACTGCTTTTGACATCGCAGCAAGCGCCGTTCATCTCGGGCTTCGAGCAGCTCATTGACCAGTGCCGCCGCTGTTGTGAAGCGTGTTCGATAGCCGCGCTGACAAGCCGCCAGTCCCAACGCCAAGCCGATGTGCGTTTTGCCCGTGCCGGAATTACCCAGTGCCGGCACGTTTTCGCGGCGGTCGATAAACTCACAGCGCGCCAGTTCCAGCACCAGCTTCTTGTTCAACGCCGGCAAGGACGGGAAGTCGAAAGTGTCCAGACTCTTGGTCACGGGAAACTTCGCGGCCTTGCTGCGGCGCTCGGTGGCCCGCTGTTCACGGTCGAGCAGTTCCAGCTCGCAGAGTTGTTGCAGGAAGCTCCTCGAATCCAAGCTCTCGGCGGCGCATTGCCGCGCCAGTTTGTCGTACTCGCGCAGGAAGGTTGGCAGCCGCAACGCTTTCAAATGCGCTTCGAGCAGAAGTTTCGACCTCGCCATTACCCCCCTCCTTGTGCCGGCAGTGCCAAATAGTCCGCAGCGGAGGTTTGCTCCACCTGGGCTGCCGGCAGCTGCGGGTTGAGGGGGATTATAGCGTGAGTTGAGGTCGGCGGCTACAGCTATTTGTGGCTTCGTAGGGCGGGGTGAGGGGGATTGCATAAGGGGGAAGGGGCGGCAGCCCCAGTCCCCCTTTGCAGCCATCCCAGGCGAGACCCCACGGCCGTCTTCGGACGTGGGCCGGAGGAGCCGACAACGCCTCGGGTCGGGGCGTTGTCTAGCGCGTGCGCCAGCAGATCGCGAGGTCTTTGCAGACGCGTTGCAGTTCGTTGCGCTGAGCGTCGAGTTGCTCGGCAAACTCGGTGTCGGAACAAGTGTCCGCTCGCGCTTGGAGCTTCTTGAGCGAGCGATCCGCGCGCAGGCCGCGCTGCTCGGCGGGCAGGCTGAGCAGCTTTTCCCACGGCGTGCTCCACTCGGCGTACACCTTGCGCAACTTGCCGCGGCGGTCTCGGCGCTCGCTGGCGAAAGCGCATGGGCGATGAAAATTCAAGTACGGGTTGAGCCACTGGCGGTAGAAGGTGTCGATCGCCTGCGTCGCTTCCGAGGGCAAAAACTGGTAGCCCATCCACTTGCGCACCACCGCGCCGTTCTTGGTTTCGACCAAGGCATTGTCGTTCGAACGGCGCGCGCGAGACTTCGTAAATTCAATTCGCAACTTCTCGAGCAGTTTAGCGGTTTGATGGTTGACGAATTCGCTGCCATTGTCGGAGTGAAAGCCGCGAACGATAAATGGAAATTGTTCCAAAAGGCCTTCCAGCAAGGGAATGAGGTGATTTTCGTTGATGCGTTGGACGCAGCCGACGGCCTGCCACTGCGTCACTTCGTCGACCACATTGATGCTGTAGGCGCCTTTTTCGCCTTCCTGTTCGGGCGAGTGCACGGTGTCGATGCGCAGGTAGCCCGGACGTCCTCGCGGCTCGGGTTGGCGGCGTTCGCCGATCGCCACGGGTGTCGGTCGAGTCTTGTCGAGATGCAAACTGTGTCGCCGGTAGACGGCGCGTTTGCGCAAGTTGTAGAGGTGTCCCACCGACAGTTCGGCAAGGCGTTCGAACTCCTTGCGGTTGTAGATTTGGAACTCGCGCTGGAGAATGCGACGCGTCGCCGGCCCGGAGAGACGTTGCTGTACTTGGTCGACATGCGCCAGGAGAACGATGTCGGCGCGGCTGTACTTGGTGGGGAAGCGGCGCCTTCGATAGGCTGTCGGCCGAACGCACTTTTCGCGCAAAAACTGCCCGATGAGGCGAGTCAATTGGGCGCGGCTTAAGCCGGTTAGCTTGCTCAGGAAGCGTCTCAACAATCCTTTAACCGAGCGCTTCTGGTCGGCATAATGATGCCTCTTCAGGACGCCTTCGACGAGCGCGTATTTATCCGCTCGACTTCCGGCCTGGAACTCGACGGACCCACACCCGTCGAGAAAACTCTCGATCTCATCGAGACTCACTGATTCGGCTTGCTGCACGGCGACTCCCATCGCCCGCAGTTTGCCTGTTCCTAATCGACCTTGCCCAAATTACCTCCAGGCTCATCTTGTGTTGGAATCACCCCTCCCTTCAGGCTCATCTTGTATTGGACAAGACGGTGCCACAAACTCTCTATCAAGAGCCCTCCAAAAGCCTCGCCAAACGGATCTAGCACCTTGTTTATAGGCCTCTGAGTGGTTTCGGCGGCGCGTCAGATTAGCGTGAAAAAAAGTTGCAACATCTGTCCGTTTGGGTGCTCGAAATGGCGGTTTCAGAACGATTCCGATGCGATGCGAGATCGAGGCGGAACCGCGGCGCAGCATGGATGCTCACCCACAATTCTCACCAGCCAACGATGAAGGCACGCGTTAGGTGCGTCACTACTTTGTTGCGCTCGCTTGCCGTGCTCAACGGACTGCCGAGTAAGCCCGCGAGCGCATCGTATTGACGCACCTTCCGCGCGCGTTCGCTCGCTGCCTGGTGAGAGATGCGGGTTAACTGCAACAGTCCCCACGAGTCTTTGCGAATCGGATTCTCTACGCCCACTCCAGTCGCGTCTTGTTCTCGATCTTGCTGTCGTCCAGCTCCATTCCGAAGCCCGGCCTCTCACTCAGTTCGAGCGTTCCGTTCGATGGGAGCGGAGGGTATTTGTCGAAGTAGTAGTAGGTCTCCATCTTGTTGATCAGCAGCTCGACTAAGGGACAAGTCATCGGCGAATTCGCGGCTACCACGTGTAGCGCCGCGTGAACGTTGTGGCCGTGGGGTATCACGTGGGCGTCGTAAGCGGAAGCGATCTGAACTATTTTCTGCAACTCGCTGGTCCCGCCGCACCACTCCGGGTCCGCTTGGACCACCGAAATCGCCTCGGCTTCGAGAAAGCGCCGCACTTCCCAGCGGCCGTAGAAATGCTCTCCCGTGGCTACAGGAATTGTCGTCTCGCGAGCTAGAGCGCGGAAGCTCTCTAGTTTGTCAACGTGAAACGCTTCTTCGATCCAGCGGGGGCGGTATCGCTCGACCGCCCGTGCCCAGGCCATGGCGTAGTTGAGGTCCCAACCCATGAATGCGTCAAACATCAGGTCGACATCATCGCCAACAGCCTCCCGCAACTCGCGAACGAGTTCGATGTTGAGCTCAAGGCCCTTCGCTCCGTCCCCTGGGCCATACGCCAGAAACCATTTCTGATGTTGAAATCCTCGCTGCTTCAGCTCCGCCGCCCTCGGCCCGGCCTTACCGGGCTCAACGGAGAAGCCAAGTGTCGAACCGTAAACTCGAGCCTTCTCGCGTGTCGGCCCACCTAGCAACCGGTATACCGGCGTTTCGAAGAATCGCCCGCGCAAATCCCACAACGCGTTATCCACCGCCGAGACCCCCATCAGGTAATGACCCGATCGGGAGTGGCGATTCAAGCGGTGCATCTGATCCCACAGGGTCTCGACTTGCAAGGCGTCACGGCCTTTTAAGAAGGGCCGCAACTGGCGGTGAACGACGACGCATGCCTCGGAGTCAACCGGTCCATAGATTCCGTCAAGGCCTTGATCGGTCTTGATGACCAGATAGTTTGCCGTTTTGCGAATCTCGCCGGGCTCCCCTGGCGAGTCGCGATATGGAGACGGTCTCTCGGAATCGTAAATGTGCAAGGGGCGAACCTGGTGCTGACGGTTCGCTCCAACCCGGCCGTCGAATGCTCCGTCAAGACGCCAGATCTCAAGGTCTTCGATCTTTAATCGCCCATACGCGGCCGATGCCGGTATCGCGGCCGCAAGTGTGCCGAGAAAAGTTCGCCGTGTCATTACGAAAGATTGTACGACGCCGCTACTGCGTCTCGTGGTCTTTGACGTACTCGATCACGGCGTGGATCTGCTGTGGTGTCAGCTCATCTTTGTAGGCCGGCATGCTCTTGTTGGGCAGGCCGTTCGCGATCAAGAAGTATCGCGAACCGTCATCGTGTGCCATGAGCCAGTTTCCGTCGACCAAGCTGCTTTGCAGCCCACCTGCAAGGCCCTTGCCATGGCAAGACTCGCAGTGCAGGGCGATAAGATCGGCCGTCGTTTTTTCGTTCTTGGAAGCAGCAATGCGGGCGGCATCTTTAGGGGAATCGATTGCGAAATCGTTCGGCAATATGGTGCGCCCGCTTTGGGGGAAACTGGCGGGGACAAGGCGCACAACCATGTCGTAGTTATCGGGGGGCGCCATTATCCTCAGGCCGCGGCTACCGTACATGCCGGTGGAAAAATAAATGCTTCCATCCGAGGCGACCGCCACGTCGCGGATTCGCCCGAACTTTCTTCCAAACAACATCTCGGCTTTGCTGACATTACCTTCGTCAATGGTGACGGTCATCAGGCCCTGGCCTTGCATGATGGCCAGCAGAGCCTTGTGCCGCAACTCAGGGAATGCCGTGTGCCGGTAGAACGCCATACCAGACGGCGCGAGAGCAGGGCGATCGATCATGCTGATCTCGGGCGACTGCATCCCTTCTCTCTCTTCCAATCCCTCGATCACGCTCCAGCCGTAGTTTGCCCCGGCCAGTACACGATTGAACTCGTCTAGAAACCCTGGGCCATGCTCGGTGCTCCAAAGCACGTTCGAGACCGGATGGAAGTCAATTCCCTGGGAGTTTCGGTGCCCGTAGGAGTAAATCTCGGGTCGCGCACCCGGACGGCCAACAAAAGGATTGTCCTCGGGAACCGAGCCGTCATCGTTGACCCGCAGGATCTTGCCGTTCAGTAGGTCAAGGCGTTGCGTTAGCTCAGGCTCGTTGGCGTCGCCCACGGTGACGTAGAGCTTTCCGTCAGGGCCAAATAAGAGTCGACAGCCCGTGTGGTTCCACCAGGCCGGGAGGTTGTCGAGGATCACTTCAGGGTCATGTAAGCGGTTGCCCGATTCGCGATAGCGGACAATTTTCAACTTCGGCCCGTCACCCTGCAGTTCGTTCAGAGCAAGGTATACGTAGCGATTTCGGTCGAACCGCGGATGGACGGCCAGCCCAAGGAATCCGTTGGTTGATCGGATAGGCACGGTCATCTCAAGGGCCGGTTCGTTAAGCACGACTCCCTCG
This sequence comes from Bryobacterales bacterium, assembly GCA_965205595.1. GTDB lineage: Bacteria > Acidobacteriota > Terriglobia > Bryobacterales > UBA6623 > CATQHP01. Next base: position 145,183 of record CBDBHI010000026.1, read on the forward strand.
GTGACAACTCGTACCCGTCCCTGCCTTTCAGTTATCAATAGGCGCCCGTCCGGCAAGAAAGCCAGTGACCACGGGAGGCGGAGGTTAGCGGCCACTACTTCGAGCCTGTACGGGGTGTCGAGGCGAACCGCGGGGTAGGCCTCGGGCTCGATGACCGCTACCGCCGGGAGGACTGAGACAACGGCACAGACGAAATCGAATCTGAATCGCATTCGACTTCTCCCGGTCAGTAGGTTAGGCGCTGCTCGTCGAACTCAGCGGCATTTCTTCAGTCCGTGCGGTCGGCCCAAGCCGCGAGATCTAGCTTTTCCAGGATCTTGTAGTCGCTGATCGTGAAGCCGAGCACGAATTGTACCGCGGACCGGCTCGACGGCATTTTCAGAAATCAAATAGACCCCATGATCTGGCGGACGATAGGCATCCAACTCGTGGCCTGTTGACGCTCCCGGGATTTATCCAAGATCGATCGATCGTTGAGCTGAAACTGCTCTAGATTCGGGACGGGTTTGGGCTGTCTGTATCGACGCCAAGTTCGTCAAACGCCTTGATCGCCAATTCCACCGGGACTGAACCGGATCTCGCAAGTCGCGATAGCGCCGCGGCCGCGATGGCTTCCGCGCTCACCTCGAAGAATCGTCTGAGATGTTCGCGGTTGTCACTGCGCCCGAAGCCGTCCGTCCCTAGGCTGGTGATTCGGTCCGGCAGCCAGGGAGAGAGCGAGTCGGGCAGGCACTTCATGAAGTCGCTGGCCGCAACAATTGGCGCGGAGTCATTCGAAAACATTTGCGCGATGATCGGCTTTTTCGCTTCTTCAGTTGGGTGCAAGCGGTTCCAGCGGTCGATATCCATCGCCTCGCGACGCAGCTCGCCGTAGCTAGTGACACTGTAGACGTCCGCCGCAACGTTGTAGTTTTCCGCTAAGAGTGTTTGGGCCCGGAAGGCCTCGTTGAGAATCGCGCCACTGCCCCATAGGTGGACCGCGGGCGCGTCGTCGGTTTGTGGTGGGCTAACCCGATACGCGCCTTGCAGTATTCCCTGGCGAACGTCGGTGGCGGGCATTTCCGGATGCGGGTAACTGTCGTTCTCTAACGTGAGGTAGTAAAAGCAGTCCTCGCCATCTTGATACATGCGACGAATGCCGTCTTGCACAATGACGGCGATCTCGTATGCGTAGGCGGGATCGTAGGCAATGCAGGTCGGGACTGTGGACGCGTGGACTAGGCTGTGGCCGTCTTGGTGCTGCAGGCCCTCGCCGGCGAGCGTTGTTCTGCCGGCGGTGCCACCGCATAGGAAACCCTTGCCACGCGAGTCAGCGAAAGCCCATATCTGGTCACCGATGCGCTGGAACCCGAACATCGAGTAGTAGATGAAAAACGGGATCATCGGCACGCCGTAGTTGGCGTAGGCTGTTCCGGCGGCGGTAAACGAGGCCATCGAACCTGCCTCCGTGATGCCTTCTTCGAGGATCTGACCGTTCTGCTCCTCGCGATAGTAGAGCAGCATTTCGCGGTCTACGGGCTTGTACAGTTGGCCCCGGCTGGCGTAAATACCATGGGCGCGGAAAAGCGCCTCCATGCCGAATGTCCGGCCCTCGTCTGGAATGATTGGCACGATGTATTTGCCAAGTTCGTCGTGACGCATTAAGTCTCTGAGCAGGGCTACGAACGCCATGGTCGTTGAGACGTCGCGCCCGCGCGAGCCTGCGAGTGCATCCTTGAACAGCTCTAGTGGTGGAGCCGTAAGTTCGATGGGTTTAGTGTTCCTTTGCGGGACACCTCCGCCAAGCGCGTCACATCTCTGCCGGATGTATTCGGCTTCGGGCGACTTCTCAGGCGGGCGATAAAACGAGATTTTCTTGACCTCGCTGTCGGACACCGGAATCTCAAACCGTCCACGGAAGTGCTCGAGCTCTTCTTCGTTGAGCTTTTTCTGCTGGTGAGTAATATTGCGCCCTTCGCCGGCTTCTCCCAGGCCGTAGCCTTTAATGGTCTTCGCCAAGATAACGGTCGGACGACCGGTGGTCTCGAAGGCTTTGCGAAACGCTGTGTAGACTTTGCCCGTGTCGTGCCCCCCACGGCGAAGATGCCCGAGCTCGTCGTCATTGAATTTTGAGGCGAGTTTGAGTAATTCCGGGTATGCGCCAAAGAAATTCTCGCGGATGTAGGCACCGCCTTTTGCTTTGAATGCCTGGTACTCGCCGTCGACGCATTCGTCCATGCGTTGCAAGAGGCGGCGGCCGTGCTCGCCGGCCAGCAGCGGGTCCCAATCGGCTCCCCAGAGGACCTTGATTACATTCCAGCCGGCGCCTCGGAACGCGCCTTCGAGCTCTTGGATGATCTTGCCGTTGCCGCGAACGGGTCCGTCGAGGCGCTGGAGGTTGCAGTTGACGACCCAGATGAGATTGTCGAGGCCTTCACGAGAGGCTAGAGTTAGCGCGCCGAGCGACTCGGGCTCGTCGCTTTCTCCGTCGCCGACGAATGCCCATACTTTTCGATTGGTCGGTTTGATGAGCCCGCGATGTTCCATGTAACGCATGAAGCGCGCGTTGTAGATGGAGTTGATCGGGCCAAGGCCCATAGAGACGGTTGGAAAGCGCCAGAAGTCGGGCATCGACCACGGGTGGGGGTAGGACGAGAGTCCGGGCTCGTCGCGCAACTCGTGGCGAAAGTTTTCTAGTTGTTTTTCGCTGATCCGGCCCTCTACGAAGGCGCGGGCGTAGACGCCGGGCGCGGCGTGGCCTTGGAAGTAGACAAAGTCGCCGGGTTCGTCGTCGATCTTTGCGCGGAAAAAATGGTTGTAACCGACTTCGACAAGTGTTGCGAGCGAAGCGAAGGTGGAGATGTGCCCGCCAATGCCCGGATCGAGCTTGTTTGCACGGACGACCATTGCCATCGCGTTCCAGCGAATGATGCTCTTGATGCGGCGCTCTATCTCACGGTCGCCGGGGTAGGGCAGGTCCGCCTCAGGTGGGATCGTGTTGATGTACGGCGTGGTGAGCGAGCGTGTGGTGTTGATGCCATGGGTCCGTGCTCGCTCTTCAAGGGTCTTTAGCAGGAAGTTGACGCGGTCGGCACCGACGTCGCGGGCGACTTCGTCTAGGGCTTCGATCCACTCATGAGTTTCGGGCGGATCGAGATCTTCGGCAATGCGGTTCTTGGGTGTCATCGTTTGGTAAGTGAGTCGGGATCGCAAGGTCAGCTTGCGATCGAGCGGCAGCCTCTCCGGTTTCGCGTCGACTACTTTCAACTTAGCGCGTTCTGATGTGCGGCGGTCATCACATGAGGCCCTGGGCCGCACTGTAATCCGATCCCATGATATTGATAGAAGCCGTCTTACTAAAAATTCGTGGACGACAAGTGTTCGAGTGTTCCCAGTTCTCCGTCGAAAACGCACTTTAGGTGGGGGCGCGGATCTCAGGGGGTTCGATGATCTGGTCGCCGAGCTTGCGGAGTTGGCGAGCCATGCGTTGGGCTCACAGGCGTTGGTCCCGCGGGCTACCCTTTTCTCCGTATTCGATATAGCGGATACCGCGGCAAGATCTTCCAGATCAGTCGGCACAAGCGATGCGCAATCGCCCGGATCGCCTTCTTGTACTCCATTCGCGGCATCCAGCGCCGAACCAGCGCCTCAGCCGGGATCAGGAGCGAGATCGTTCGTTGGATGGCGGTATATCAACATCTAACTGTGGACGAGTCTCTAAGTCTCTTTTTTATAGGTGCTTAGTCGCGTTTTCGGTCTTTGAACCCGGCGTGCCAACTTTGGATAATGTGCGTCGGACCTGTAGGCCACATGGCGGCCGTCCGATGAGAACTTCGGCGCCGAGGCGCGACTGGCTCTCACACGGATCTCTCAGCCGTGGACCCACACTTCGCCGAAGGACTATCGACCGTCGATCAGTTTGCCTGTCAACGACTGCAGGAATGCGGCTAACGCTGTCTTCTCGTCGTCACTCAGCTTGAGTGGGCGTAGCTCAGGATCGAGATACGGATTCTTCCTGGCACCGTCACTGTAGAAGTCAACAACATCTTCGAGCGTCGGCAGACTGCCGTCGTGCATGTAGGGTCCCGTACGGGCAACTTCCCGGAGCGTCGGGGTCTTGAAGTCGCCGCGGCCACCGCCTGTGTCGGCAAGGCGGCCGTCACGCCAGGCGACGCCGGTGTTGTGCAGATTCTCGTCGGTGAAGTTCGGGCCGACATGGCAGGCGGTACAATTGCCTTTCCCACGGAAGATCCGGAGACCGAGCTGCTGCTCGGCGGTGAGCGCGTCGCGGTTGCCTTTTATGAAACGGTCGTAGGGCGAGTCACCGGAGAGGATGCTGCGGACGTAGGTGGCGAGAGCATTGGCGATCTCATCTGGAGCTAGGCCGACGCGGTCCGAGGCTTCCGCTAGCGTCAGGTCCATCTCCTTGGAATCAAGGATGGGCTGGATAACCTGCTCCTCCAGATTGTCCACGTGACCGTCCCAGAAAAAGGCCCTGCCGTAGCCGCGGTTAATGATCGCCGGGACATTGCGGTTGCCTCGCCGCCCGAACACGCCGACGGCGACTGTCCGATCATCGGAGAAGGCGCGCTCAGGATCGTGGCAGGAGGCACAGGAGATGGACCTGTCACGAGAGAGGCGGCGGTCATGAAACAACCTCCGCCCCAGCTCGATCTTTTCGGATGTGATTGGGTTTTCCTCCGGGAATGGCAGGTAAAGGTCCAGTCCTAGAGGAATCGCCAGCACCACCGCCAGCAACAACGGCATCACTCGCTCGCGTTTGGGGCCGGCAGGAAGTTTTCCAGCGCCCAGACCTCCAGGGAACTCTTCCCGATCATGGCCGCAATCTGGCTGCCGTCGGGGCTGATCCTCGCGACCATGCTCCAGTTGCTGACGTCGATGTCGAGTTTGCGAGGGGCGTCGCCGGATACCTGCGCCAACCAGAACTCCCAGGCACCGTTCTTGTCCGTGGTCAATCCCTTCGCGACGAGCAACGCGCTGCCGCCGAGCGCCCAGGAGAGCCTCCGGAAAGATTCCGGCTCGCGGACGCGCATCAGTTCGCGATGTGGGCCACCGTCGGTTGGCATCATCATCAGTTTGGACGTCCCGTCAGCCTTGTTCTCTTTGATGTAGGTAATCGACTGTCCTCCTGGCGAGACGGAAAGACCACCGAGGTCAGCCGGGATGCTGCAAATCTCTCGCTCATCGCCGGACGCTAAGTCATGTTCCCGGAGTAGTCCTTCATGGGCGTATATGATCTTCCGCCCGTCCTCCGACCAGTTCGGGTTTGCGCTGCGGGGAACGAGGGGAACGGGTGTAGTCTCACCCGTTACCGCGTCAGTCTTGACAATGCCTTTCCGCCCCTTGAGATCAGTCGATGGAGTGATGAACCACCGCCCATCGGGCGACCGCCGATGACGTATGACATAGTGCAACGTGTGCCTTACTTGCCGCGTCTGGCTGGTTTTCATGTTGAGTACGAATAGCGCGCACGGGCCTGAGCCGAAGGAACCGCAATCGATGAACGACAGCTCTTCGCCGTCGGCGGACCATTGGGGTCGGCCTCGCATTGGAAATGCTTGGATTCCCACTGGAGCCGCCGTAAGCTTTCCCGCTGCCAGATCGATCGGGGCGACGTAGATATCCTGGTCGTTCACCGCTTTTGTGATGTACAACGCGCCTGAGCGAGTGATGCCGTGGATCCAAGGGGATCCGAAGTCGGGCCTGACTTTGACCGGGGATCCCCGTAGCTTCCCATCGGAGAAAGGCTGAGCCCAAAGCGCACTGGCCCCCGTCCGGTCGCTGGTAAAAAGTAACTGCCTCCCGTCGGGCGAAAAGCCCACGAGCGTGTCGTCAGCGGAATTCTCCACAGCTTTGCCCCCGCGGCTGCCGTCGATAGCCAGGACGAATACGTCACGTTGTGCCACGCCGTCGCGCGCCGGCAGGTCGAAGGCGACGAACTGGCCGTCGGCGGAGAAAGCCATATTGGACGGATCTCTCCATCCAGTGGAACGAAGAGCGCGTACGGACCCATCCTCCACTGCGACCACGCCGACCACCCCCGACTGGTCCGCACGCCGTAGATGAACGGCGATCCATTCCCCATCGGGCGACCAGTCATAGGGGCGAACCTTCGGGTACTCATCGCCGAGCGGCAGACGCCTCGTCTCGCCAAGGGCAGTACCCGACAGCGCCGCCACTTTCAGCTCGGCGCGATCTGGGTTTAGTCCCCAGGCGTAGGCAAGGTGCTTTCCGTCTCGCGAGAAAGCCGAATATAAGCCGAACGCACCGTTTTGGTTCTCCCACGACTTCTTATTGGTCAGAGAGTGATTGGCGCCGCTGACCAGATCACGCATCATGAGGTCGCCGTTGTTCCAGTTGACATAGCTGAAAAAGCGGCCGTCCGGTGAGACCCTACCAAAGATGTCGACATCGGGGCCGGTCCACACAGCGCGGACGCTACTTCCGGTCGCGGCGGATTCGCTGCCGCCCAGCCGGGCGCGAGCCACGGCGACGGCCTCCCTCTGATCGCTATACTCTCGGACCACTCGTTCGTAAATCTTCCGCGCCTTGTCGTCACCAAGCTTCGTGTAGCATTCCGCCATCCGCACGAGCGCGTCGGCGCTCGCGGCTCGGTCGGTCTTGCTGAACTTGGACGCGATCGTGTCGTACTGCTCGATGGCCGCCTGCAGATCACCGTCCACCACCTCGGCGTTCTGGGCGACCTTGAACATCCGCTCTGCTTCATTCTTGGTTTGCGCACCGACCACCAGAACAGCGGTCAGCATCGCGACTATGACTCGTTTCATTGCTTTGCCTCCAAGACCGAAGTTACTCGCAGTAGGTCATATTCGCTCCACGAGCACGTCATGATTTCGTCACGTCTTCGAGATCGAATCGGTATCCAATTCCGCGTACGCTCTTGAGGTAACGCGGCTGAGCCGGAGCGGGCTCGATCTTCTTCCGGAGGTTCGCGACCTGGTTATCCACCACACGCTCAGTGATCATCGTCTCCTTGCCCCATGCTTCATCGATCAGTACCTGCCGCGTCAGCACACGTCCCGGGCGGCGCGCAAACAGGCCCAGCAACTTGAATTCGAGCGGCGTGACGCCCACCGGCCTGCCCGCGCGTCGCAGCTCCGCCCGCGCGAAGTCCAACTCGCAATCGCCGAAACGCACAACCTCCGCCTCTCCCGCCGCGCCAGCGCCGCGCCGCAGCAGCGCCCGGATGCGGGCACGCAGCTCCTTCGGACTGTACGGCTTCGTCACGTAATCATCTGCTCCCAGATCCAGCCCGAGCACCTTCTCGGTCTCTTGCGTGCGCGCGGTCAGCAGCAGGATGGCCGAGGAGACGCCCGCCCGGCGCAACTCGCGGCAGACCTCGAACCCGTCTTTCTTCGGCAGCATCAGATCGAGCAGGATCAGGTCAAACGGAGTCTCGCGAGCGCGTCTGCTCGCCGCCTCGCCGTCACGCACCACCTCGACGGCGTACCCCTCCAGCCGCAAATCGTCTTCCAGCGCAATTGCGATCGCCGGATCGTCTTCCACTATCAGGATTCGTGACATGGGATCACCAATGTGAACGTGCTGCCCCGGCCGGGCTCGCTGTCAAGCTCCACCGAGCCTCCGTGAGCCTCGACCACCGATTTCACCAGCGCCAGGCCGACACCGATGCCGCGCACTCCCGCGCGCCGCGCTTCATCGCCGCGGACGAATCTTTCGAACAACTTCTTCTGCTCCTCACGCAAGATGCCGGGGCCCTCGTCTGTCACCGCGATTTGAATCGAATCTCCGACATGCCGTGCCAGTACCCGGATCGGAGTCTCGGGCTCGGAATACTTTCCGGCGTTCTCGAGCAGATTCGCGATGGCCCGCGAGACCGCTTCACGATCGGCGCGGAGGGGAAGGCTGTCATCCGCCTCGCATATCACTGTTCTGCCTCGGAAACGCGGGTCCCGGCGAAATTCCTCTACGACGCCATGCACAAGGTCATGCGCGTCGGCCGTTTCCAGTCGCCACGCGGACGGGCCGGCCTGCATGCGGCCGAAGCTCAACAGGCTCTCTACCATGCGGTGCAGCCGCTCGGCCTCGTGCGCCACCAAGCTGTAATACTGCGCTTTGCGTTCTTCGCTCGACACTTTATTGCCGGCGAGCAGCTCAGCCAAGTGGCGGATCGACGTAAGCGGCGTTCGGAACTCATGGGAGACCGCGGAGATGAAATCCGTCTGCTGTTGCACCAGCGCCATTTCTCGCGTGGTGGCTCGATAGAGACCGTAAGCCGCCGCCAGCATCAACGCGAAGGTAAAAGCCAGCCCGGTGATCAGTACGGTCCGTCCGGATCCAAACGTACTCCCATCCAACCGTCCGCCAGACGCCGAAACCCGCAGCAAGAAGGGAAGCCGCGTTTCGCCCGGCGTCAAAACGATTGTTCCTTCGCTTTGCGGACCGTCTCTGAAGGAGATCTCGAGCCCCTGAGCCTGCGCGAGTGGGCCAAGCATCGTTTCAAGCTCTGGAGACGTCACTAGTACTTAGTTGCGTAAGTTAGAATATTTACTGGCGAGGGGACGAGGGGCTACGACGGTCTTGGTCCATTCGAACGGAGTAGCCTTGGAGTTGTAGACGCGGACGAAGCTGTCGATGGCCTCGCGCACCTGCCGGGGGGAAGTGAAACTCGCCCCCCGCAAGGCGCGGCGGCTCAGAATCGAAAACCACACCTCAACCTGATTCATCCACGAACTGTAGGTCGGCGTGTAGTGAAAATGGATGTTCGCATGACGTTGCAGCCAGCGGTCATTTTTGGGCTTGTGAGTGTTCAAGTTATCCAAGATGATGTGGATCTCGCGGCCTTCGTGGATGGCCGCGATGTGGTTCATGAAGTCGAGAAACTCGCGACGCCGTCGGCGCCAATAGTGTCCGGCGATGATGAATCCGGTAGCCACTTCCAGCGCGGCGAAAAGCGGCGTCGTGCCGTGCCGCCTGTAGCCGTGCGAGAAGCCCGTCAAGGCCTTGCCGTTGGGCAAGCGTAGCCAGCCCTGCGCTCGCTCCAAGGCCTGGATGCTCGGCTTCTCGTCGACCGCGAGCACCACGGCGTTTTCCGGCGGGCTGAGGTAGAGTCCGACAATGTCGGCGGCCTTGCGAGCGAACTCCGGGTCGGTTGACAAACACCAACTGCGCCGCCGCCGCAAGGACACGCCGAGCTGCCGCAGTACGCGCCAGACTTGATGCTTGCTGACGTCGCCGAGAGCTTCCGCGAGCAGTTCGCCTGTCCAAGTGGCGTGCCCTTCGGGCGGAGCTTCGTCGAGTTGGCAGAGGATGCGTTTGCGCGTCGCTTGGTCGTACCGCGCGGGCCTGCCGGAACGCGCTTGATCGCATAATCCCGCCAGACGTTGCTGGGCGAAGCGGGTGCGCCATTTCGACACGCGCGCCGCCGGGGATCCCAGTTGCCGGGCGATCTCGGCGGTCGAGGTAGCGGCGGCCGCCAGCAGCACAATGCGAGCGCGCTCCACCATGCGCCGTTCGGACTTGTGGCCGCGCACCCAGAGTCGCAGCGTCTCTTCTTCCTCGGCGTTCAGTCGAATCACCGTTGCCGGTCTTGCCATACCGACATTTTACAGTTAAAGGCCTTACTTTCGCAAGTTAGTACTAGCCGTGCTGTAGCGCTGTCCGTACCGTCAGCCCAGATCGCCAAGGTATGTCCGCCGGCACCGATAATCTCATGGCCGCGACTCGGCAGATCGCCCGTCTTCCAGCGCGTCCACAAGGCGATGGCTGCTTCGGTGCGCGCCACTTCGTCGGGCGGCGGAGCTGGTCCGCCCCAGTTTCGGAGCATATCTCGATAGAACTCAAAGGTGACGCGATCCATCCTCGTCATGCCGGAATAGAGGGCCTGGCGAAACGCATCTCGGTCGCCGGGCTTCTCGGAAAGCCGATAGCGCACCTGACGGGCGATCATCTCTGCGGGCTGTCCACCCACTGGAACCGAGCCCAACCGCTGTAATTCTGCGTAAACTTGCAGGGCGCCGCTTCGATTGTTCTGACTACGAAGGACCCGGCCGAGCCGCACGAGTGCTTCCGCACGGATCGCCGGATCGGGTGACTCCGCAAAGCGACGATATTTTCGCGCCGCCCCAGATAAATCACGGCGCTGAAGTTCGATAGTTTCAGCCTCTTGGAACAGGGCTGGGGGGGCGTGCCCAATTGGCATCGTTTCTGGTTGATAGAGAACACCCGGACCTAACCCTTCCTCGGTGAATCGAATCCCTTGTCCGCTGGCGAGTTGACCTTCGATGTCGGCGAGCTTACCTTCCACTGCCAGGGCCAATCGCCCGGCCGCTAACGTTAGGTCTTCGGCTCGGCGCTGCCTCTCGATGGCGCGATCCTGTCGCAGAATGCGCGCGCTCAGCCATCCGAGCGCAACGATCGGAACCAGCGTCGCAGCAGCCAGCAATAAGGGTATGGCCCGTCTACCAGCCCATCTCACGACCCTATCTTAGGCCCGTCGGATCACGGCCGCTTCATGGTCATGTCACGGGTTTGTCACGGCGGGCTGAACTCGGCAACACTTGCTGTGAGTGCAGCAGCGAGAATAAGTGTCGGTAACAAACGCTGCCACAAACGATGCTTCGAGGGCATGCCAAACCCCCCGCCAAAGCGCTCTAACGCCCTGTTTATAGGGTTCTGAGCGATTCCAGGTGGTCGTCAGCTTCGTGTGAAATAAATTTTCAACATCTATCCGTTAGGGTGCTCGAAATGGCGGTTTCAGAACGGTTCCGATGCGATGACGAGATCGAGGTGGAACCTCGGTGCAGCATCGATGCGAAGTCGGCGGCCCTGGAAAGGTCGATCGTATTCGCCGGAAAGTGCAAGTAGCGTGGTATCAGGAATTGCCCGATCCAGCGAACATGCTTTTCTTGTAGGCCTCGACACCCGGTTGATCAAACGGATTCACGCCGAGCAATGTGCCGGAAACTAAACGGGCGTACTCGAAAAAGTAAAACAGTTGCCCGAGATAGTAGGCGTTGAGCGCCGGCGCGCGGATAACTGTACGCGGTACGGTACTGTCACAAGCCGTGCTAGACTTGCGGCTCGCTACGTTGGCTTCGAGCGCCCGTGCTGGTCGTCTTAATCGTTTACTGCGGAATTTTGCTCGCGATTGGCCTGTACGCGTCAAGGAGCGTCAAGAAGGCCGAAGATTTCTTCATCGCTGGGCGCTCGCTCTCGCCCGGCCTGCTTTTTTCCACATTACTTGCCGCGAATCTTGGAGCCGGCAGCACTGTTGGAGCTGCTGAGTTTGGCTACACCAGTGGGCTGTCCGCCTGGTGGTGGGTCGGGTCGGCGGGAATCGGCTCGTTCGTCCTGGCCTTAGTCGTTGGGCCGCGGATTTACAATGTCGCGAAGAGCCACAATCTTTACACGGTCGGCGATTATCTCGAGCACCGCTATGGACGCCTGACGCGCATCGTCGCGGCGGCCATATTGCAGTGCGGCGCTCCGGCCATACTCGCGGGGCAGATCATCGCGATGGGTCTGGTGTTGCGCGTGGTCGCGGGCATCCCCGAGCCGTGGGGCGCGGTGCTTGGCGGAACGGTGGCGACGGCGTATTTTTCACTAGGAGGCCTGCGCTCAGCCGCTTGGGTTAATCTGGCTCAGGTCGTCGTCAAGGTTTCCGGGTTTCTTATCGCCGTTCCGTGGATTCTCAATTCCGTCGGTGGCTGGGACGCTCTGGCTGACGCGGCGCCAAACCCCGAGTACCTCTCGCTCGGCGGCGCCGGACTCGACGGCACGAGCCGCTTGCTGCTGATGCTGGCACCCGCGTTCTTTACCTCGCCGGGGCTCATCCAGAAACTTTATGGCGCGAAAGATGTAGGCGCTGTTCGCAAGGGCGTGGGCCTGCAATCGCTCTGCTTGTTGGGCTACGCCTTCATGCCGGTACTGCTTGGCATGGCCGCCAGGGCCCACTTCGGCAACCTGGAGCAGCCAGGGATCGCGTTGCTCAAGCTGTTGGCCGAAGCGACTCCGCTGTGGCTCGGGGCGCTGATGTTGGCGGCGATATTTTCGGCGGAAGTTAGTTCAGCCGACGCCGTCTTATTCATGATGTCGACCTCTCTCGTGAAAGACATCCTTGAGCCGCTGCAATCGGCGAGTCGCTCCGATCGTTGGCGGTTGAAAGCCGCCAGAGTTTCCGCGCTGGCGTTCGGCGCAGTCGGAATATTCCTGGCGCTTCACTTTCAATCGATACTCGCCGTACTGTCGTTTTTCTACGGGCTTCTGACGGTAACGCTATGCGTGCCGCTGCTTGCCGGGCTATTCTCATCGAAAGCCCGAGAGTCGACGGCGCTGGCGTCGATCGGACTCTCGCTGACGACGGCTGCGCTCGTTCATTACGCGACGGCCGGTGAAGGCTTTGGTCTGCTCAGCCCCGTCGCGGCGGGCATCGTCGTCAGTGCCGCTGTCTTCGCGATCGATGCCGGCCGGACTGATACTTCTAATCGCTAGCAAGCCTATAATAGGCGGCTACGCATGGGATCCACTTTAGAAACTATCGACTGGGCCGTGATCATTGGTTACTTCGCGATGATCGTTGCGATCGGCCTGTTCGTCGCGCGCAAGGTTAAACGAACCGAAGACTACTTTCTCGGCAATCGCGGATTTAGCGTCTGGCTAATCATTGCTCAAGCTTTTGGCGTCGGTACCCATGCCGAAATGCCGGTCTCACTCGCCGGCAAGGTTTACCAATCCGGCTACGCCGGCATCTGGTACCAGTGGAAAAATCTGTTCATCACGCCGTTCTATTGGATCTTGGCCCCGCTGTTTCGCCGCTTTCGACGGACCACCACCGGCGAGGTTTACGAAGATCGTTATGGCGACTGGATGGGCACGGTCTATACCGTCTTTGCGCTCTCGTACTTTATTTTCAACATGGGCGCGATGCTGAAAGGGGCAGGGAAGCTCGTCAGCGTCGCTTCCGGCGACGTGGTCACGCCGAACATGGTCGTACTCGCGATGACCGGCACGTTCTTGATCTATAGCTTTGTTGGCGGCCTCGTTTCGGCGGCCTACACCGACTTTGTCCAGAGCTTTTTCATCATTGCCTTGAGCTACCTTTTGATCCCTCTAGGCCTGCGCGAAATCGGCGGCTTTAGCGGCGTTCGAGAGGCGCTCGACCCTCAAATGTTGTCGATGGTTACGCCGGGTGACGTCGGTGTATTCACGATCTTCATGCTTACGATCAATGGATTGATAGGCATTGTGTCCCAGCCGCACATACTTGCCAGCGTTGGAACCGGGAAAGACGAACGCTCATGCCGGATCGGAATGGCGTATGGCAATTTTATAAAGCGCTTCTGTACGATCGGCTGGGCGCTGGTTGGCATCATCGTCGCGGTGTTGATCATCCAGCGCGGCGAAAGCGCGTTAGTCGACCCTGAAGACGCCTTCGGCTATGCCACGCGCGAGCTTCTTTTCCCCGGAGCAGTGGGACTGATGATTGCCTGTGTGTTGGCCGCGAATATGTCGACGGGCTCAGCGTTTATGGTTGACGGGGCCGCGCTATTCACGCAAAACTTCTACCGCAGATACATTAAAAGAACAGAGACCGACAGTCACTATCTATGGGCCGGCCGGTTCGCCGGACTCGCGATGACCGCTCTGGGCGTTATGTTTGGGCTGTTCGTCGGCAATGTCCTCCAAGCCTTCCTCTTCACCGAAACGATCGCCGCGTTTATGGGTGTCAGTATGTTCGGAGCGATCTGTTGGCGTCGATCGAACCGCTGGGGAGCGTTGGCCAGTTTGGTGGTCTCATCGGCGGTCTTTTTCTGGCTGACCTACCGCGATTTTGGCCAATTGCTCTATTGGGAAGCGGCGAACTTCGGTATCTCGCTGCTGATTGGTTTCTTCGTGCTATACGTCGTCAGCCTAGCGACACCGCCGGAATCGGACGCACGGCTGAAACCGTTCTACGAGCGACTCGGCAGAGTTTCGTATCTCGATGAAGCAACCGGGGAAGAGAAGGACTCCCACGAACCGGGTCACGACTTGCTATTTGTGCACCTGTTTGACCTCGGCCTTTCGAAAGGGCTGAATGTGTTCTACCGAAGATTCCGGGTCGATATCAACGGCCTGGTCGTCGCTTGCGTGGTTGTCGTGGCGTTAATCGCGTTAGCAAAAGGCATCCTGTATCTTCCCTAGCAGCCCCGGGGTAAACGTCACGCAGGCCTACGGGACTTTTAATAGGGACTACTAGAGCATTTTCAGTAACGGCTTAGACCGTTCTTGAATAGAAAGCGGTGAAGCCGGCAATTCCTTGAGACTAGATTCCGCTGTCCGAAATCGGAGGCGCGACGGTAAGGGAGTGCGGTGGCGAAGGGTGAACTGGAAAAGTTGAGTTGGGTCCTGTTGAGGAATGATCAGCAGGTCCCAACTCAGCGTAATCCAGTCAGCCCCTGCGCCACCGCACTCCGTTACCGTCGCGCCTCCGATTTTCACGGGCTTGGTGCTGGGGCTAGCGGTTTATGCCATTCCTGAATTTGCCCTAAGCTTCGGCGAGACCCAGAATCCGGCGCGCATTCTCGGCGTAGACTTTTCGCAGAATCTCGTCCGGTAAGCCGATGCCTGAAATTTTCCAGCGGCCTTGTGGTGGCGTCTTGGCCGGCGAATAGTCAAAATACTCATCTTCGGTTTCGAAGAATCGAAAATACGCCTGAAACATTTCGGGTTTCAACACCTGCTGCGGAGTCTGTTCTCCTTGTGGCAGCGGCCCCGCGTCGGTACCGAAAAGAATTCGATCTTGGTAGCGATCAAAGAAACGGCGCGCGGCGCGAGGCTGGCGACCCAGCGCGCCGAGCCTTGCGCCGGTTTCGACGAAGAAGTTGGGATAGCGATCGAGCCATTCCGCAACTTCGCTCAAATCCTCCGGATGGTTGCCGACGTGTAGACCGACAAACTTTGTGTTCGGGTGACGCTCGATTACGCGATTGCGCTGCGCCAGTAGTTCGGCTTTCGAGGGATAGTCCTCGCCGTAGAACGACCAATCCGGATGGTTTCCAAGTTCCTCCCATCGCTCGTTAAACCTGTCGGTAGGAGTAAAGAACGCATCCGGATCGGCCGTATGAATGAACACCGGCATAGCGAGGTTGCCGGCGGTTTCCCACATGGGGTCGAAGCGCGCATCGTCGATTGTTACTAACTTGCCCTCGGTGATGTTCTCTCGCAGATACAGTCCGAGCGTCTTGAGCACCTTGATGCCAACCGCGCGCGAGGCGTTTGCTCGCGTGATTTCGTCAGCCTGCCACTGCGCGTATTCGCTGCGCTGTATCTCGGTATAGCCGGGCTCGGTGCAGACCAAAAACCGCCCAGGGTGTCGCTTGGCCAGCGCTTCGACCGAGTAGTCGAGTTCGTAGCCCCAGCCCCCGGTCAAATTTACCAGCGTTTCGAGGTTCAACTCATCCATCCATCCAACGATTTGTCGCAGTTGGCCGGCCGGCGTGACAGTCGGAGGCTCGGAGCGATCAGGTTCGCGGCGAAGTCCACCCGCGAAAATCAGGTGTGCGTGAACGTCGATCGCGGGAAACTTTGCGCGGCTGACCGGATGGCTCTCGGCCACGAGCATGCTGCGCGGTTCAAACTCCGCCAGGGGCATGCGCGTTTCGACTTCGCTGGGAATCTCGGTCGCCGACTGACAGCCGGCCAGCGCTCCGCCCAATCCTGCCAAAAAACTACGGCGCGAGTTCAACATCCAATAATGCTACCCCTGTTCGAGGGCGCCACACCATTGAAGCGCCGGCGGGGCAGGGGGAAATCCCGGCGCGTCGTCGACTTCGAATCCTAGGGTTGCACCCTGGGCTAATACAAACGTCACCCCTAACCGGGGTTCAGTTTCCGCGGCAATCCGAAGGTCCAGTAATTCGATTATGGACAGATTTGGCTCAGGCACTTATCGGAACCTGGGGATTATGCGACGACGATGTCGCGCATGTCGTCGACGAGGATGTCGGGCGGATGGGTCTTGAAGTCTTCGGGGCGAAGGCCAAATGTTACTCCGGCGCTGGCTGTACCGGCATTGCGCGCCGTCAGCACGTCAACCGAGCTGTCGCCTACCATCAAGGTTTTTTCCGCCGGAAATCCAAGTTCTCCCATAATCAGATTCAGGCCATAGGGGTCCGGCTTCTTCGTGTCGAAGCTGTTGCCGCCATACACCCGCTGAAAGTGACCGCTGAGTCCTAGCCCCTCGACGATGCCCTCGCTAAAACGGATCGGCTTATTCGTCAATACCGCCATCGCTTTGCCACGGGCCTGCCAGCCGTCGACGGCTTCACGCACGCCGGGGTAGAGCGTGGTGTTGTCGAGCATGTGATCGCGGTAGTACTCAAAGAAGTACTGCAAACACGCCACATTCAACTCGTCCGAGGCTTCCGGCCCGAGCGCGCGCTTGATTAACAGCGGTGCGCCGTTGCCGACGTAGGAATAGATCAGCGGATGTTCGAGCGGTCCCAACCCGGCATGATCGCGAGTAGCGTTCACCGCCAGCGCCAGGTCGAGCGCGGAATCGATTAGCGTGCCGTCTAAATCGAAAACGAGGAGGTCAAAATCAGTCCGCAACTAGCAACAACTCGCTTCCCTCTATTTCGCCAAGATGCGGGTGATCTGCCGTTGCAGTTGCCGGAAAATCAGGTCCGGCTTCTTGCGGGCGTTGATGACCTTGAAGTTGTGTTGCTTGACCATGCCGTCGAGAATCTTGATGAGCCGCGTCTGGTATTTGATGAAGCTGTCGCAACGGTCTTTGCCATACGGCACGTCCATGCCGCTTTCCCAATAGTCGAATTCCCCCGGACCGCAGACAACGCGAGTGACTAGGTCGCTCACCTCGGCGCGAAGATAGAACGTCGCGTGCGGTACGAGCGCTATGCCCGCGACACTTGAGAGCCAGCGAGCATCCTGTCCGCGAGCCACCGAGCGCGCGATGAGCGAATAGATGTAACGATCGGTCAGCACGACAAAGCCGGCGCGCAATGCCGGAATGACAACGTTTTCAAGCCGGTCGGCGAAGTCGGTCATGTAAAAGAGGCCCATGGTTAGCGGACCCAGCGTATGCCCGTTTTTCGCGTCCTGGATCCCCTTCATGGTCAGAGCCGAGCGCGCCATGCCCGTGTCGACCACCGCGTAGCCGCTCTGTTCGAGCCAAAACCGAAGCTGCTGGATTTGCGTCGTGCGGCCGACGGCATCGGGTCCCTCGACGACGATGAGCTTGCCCTGCAGATCTGACGAGTCGACCCCCGGTAGCGGCTCTTCATAAAACTGGAGCGGTTTGCGCCTAACGGGCACGGTCCACCTCCAGCGGCGAGCGCAGTATGTCGTTTTCCAGCGACTCGCCGATCTGGTCCATCACGATTTGGCGCATCTGCTGCTGTTGCTTCTCGATCGATTGCGTGGCGTCGATGATGTGAAAGCCCATTTCGTCAGTCATAGCCTCGTATTCTTCGAGGATGCGGGCTTGAAAGATTCGAAAACTTTCTACGATATTAGGGCTGAGATCGAGATCCATCCCAGCCTCGTAGTATTTCAGCGCCGCGCGGCCACCGAGAATGCGGTCGAGCGCGACATCGAGCGGTACTCGAAAATAGAACGCCAAGTTTGGCTTAATAGCGATGCTGTAGAGGTTGCGCACCCAAGTTCTGCTTACGCCGCGGGCGACATCGCGGGCGAACGCCGTGTACGCGTAGCGATCGGCACAAACCACCGCCCCGGCCTTGAGCATCGGTAAAATGTAGCGCTCGTGGCGATCGGCAAAATCAGTGGCGTGGATCAGACTGAATGCCGTCGGCGTAAACATCTGTTTCTTCTTGCCACGGCGTGTCGTGCCCTTCACCATGTCAGAGGAATTCCACTCGCTGAACGAGACCGCGATCTGTTTTGAGCGCAGCCACTGGCTCAGTAGCGAGAGCTGGGTGGACTTGCCCGACCCGTCGATTCCCTCGACGATGATGAGCTTGCCACGATAGCGATTTCGTGCAAATCTACTCATAAAAATGCGTTGATTTCTTCATTTTAGCATCGAGTCCGTGAGGGCCTCGCTACGCTGCTAGGATTGGTTGACTATGTTGGAATCGCGAATCGACGCCCTGTTTGAAAAGAACCCTGAGACGTACAACCACCAGGACCTGGAGACATTTCAGGAGTTCAAAGAGGCTCTCAACAAAGGGACAGCGCGGGCTGCTGAGCCTGACGATTCGACGCCCCATGGCTGGCGCGTGAACGCCTGGGTCAAGCGTGGCATCTTGGTCGGATTCCGCATGGGCCGCACGGTTGATATGTCCGATTCAGGTAGTCGCTTTGCCTTTTTAGATAAGTCGACCTATCCACCCAAGACCTTGACTGTCGACGACGGCGTCAGGGTGGTGCCGGGTGGGTCGAGCCTGCGGGACGGCTGCTATGTCGGCAGAAGTGTTACCTGCATGCCGCCGATGTACATCAACGTCGGCGGCTACGTCGACGATGGCTCGATGGTCGATTCGCACGCTCTTGTCGGTAGCTGCGCGCAGATTGGCAAAAATTGCCACTTGAGTGCGGCAGCTCAGATCGGTGGTGTGCTCGAACCGATTGGCGCGCTGCCCGTGATTATCGAAGATAACTGCCTAGTCGGCGGCAACACCGGCGTCTATGAGGGAACCATCGTGAAGAAGTCCGCGGTGCTCGGGGCGGGGACTGTGTTGACGCGCTCGACACCGGTCTACGACATCGTCAATGGCACCATACACAAGGCCGACGGCGCCGGCCCGCTGGTCATCCCCGAAGGCGCCGTCGTCGTCCCGGGCTCACGCCCGATCATGGCCGGTCAAGGCAAAGAATGGAACCTCTCGCTATACGCGCCGGTGATCGTGAAGTACCGCGATGAAAAGACCGACGCCCGGGTGGAGCTGGAACACTTATTGCGTTGATCGGCGGCGGCCGTAGGCTTGTTGTAGTGGCTATGAATGAAATGCGGGCTAAGCACTCAACTCCCGCAGGGGTTTCGATTGCGGTGAGGCTTCGACCAGAACGAGATGTTTTCGTGGCCGTCTGCACGTGGGCAATATTCGCAACAGCGGCGCCTGCGCCGGCACAAAATTATACGACCGACTATTCGACGTGGAGGAACTACGCCGGCACGGCCGATGCGGCTCAGTACTCGGAGCTGCAGCAGATCAACCGCTCGAACGTGAGCCGGCTCGAGCCCGCCTGGTCCTTTTCAACCGGCGACAGCAACCGGTACTTCTTCCATCCGGTCGTGGTCGACGACGTTGCATACGTCCTCGCCAAAAACAATTCGATCGTCGCGGTTAACGCCAAGACGGGCCGTGAGGTTTGGACCCATACTCCCGCGCCAGGTACCCGAGCAATCACCAATCGCGGCATCCATTACTGGGAGAGCGAAGACCGCTCCGAGCGGCGGCTGCTCTACGCTAGTGACCACTATCTACGCGCAATCGACGCCCAGACCGGCAAGACTATCGCATCGTTTGGAGCCGGCGGCCAGGTGAATCTCAAGCAAGGGCTGGGCCGCGATCCGGAGAAGCTGTCACTGGTTCAATCGCACTCCCCTGAACGCGTCTTCGAGGACTTGCTGATTCTGGGTTCGGCGACGAACGAGGGCTATGGTTCCGCGCCTGGCGACGTCCGCGCCTTCGACGTACGCAGCGGCAAGATCGCTTGGAGCTTTCATACGATTCCGCATCCCGGTGAGTTCGGCTA
The DNA here is from genome assembly GCA_965205595.1 of Bryobacterales bacterium. Classification (GTDB taxonomy): domain Bacteria; phylum Acidobacteriota; class Terriglobia; order Bryobacterales; family UBA6623; genus CATQHP01. The sequence goes on from CBDBHI010000026.1 coordinate 164,887, forward strand.
CGAGACATGGCCCGAAGACGCCTGGAAAACAGTGGGTGGCGCGAACGTGTGGACCGAGTTTTCACTCGACGTGGAACGCGGCATCGTCTACCTGCCGGTCGCCAGCGCCAAGTACAACTTCTACGGGGCCGATCGCGCTGGATCGAATCTTTTCAGCGGCAGCCTCGTGGCGCTCGACGCCCGCACAGGAAAACACCGCTGGCACTTCCAATTCGTGCACCACGACATTTGGGACTACGACCCCGCGACAGCACCCAAGCTGTTGACAGTACGTCACGAAGGCCGCGAGGTCGATATCGTCGCCCAGGTTACTAAGCAGGGGTTCGTCTTTGTTTTCGACCGTGTTTCAGGCGAACCGCTGTGGCCGATCGAAGAGCGGGAAGTACCCAAGGGCTCAGAGATGCCGCGCGAGACGCTCTGGCCGACGCAACCTTTCCCAACAAAGCCGCCGCCGTTTGCGCGCCAGTCGTTTACCGTGGATGACCTCAATCCCTACCTCGACGCTTCTGAGCGGGCGCGTTTTCGCGACTATATCCAGGGCGCCCGCAACGAGGGGCTTTTCACGCCGCCCGGCCGTGGCGACACGATCCAGATGCCGGGCAACAACGGCGGCGCAAACTGGGGTGGAGCGGCGGTAAACCCAACCGCCGGCATGCTCTACGTCGTTTCGAAGGACCATCCCGCAATTCTCAAGCTTGATCCAGACGGCGAACAACAAGCCCCTCCACCCGATGAGCCCGCCCTGCGCGGCCGCTATTTCTACGACGTCCACTGCCATCGCTGTCATTCGATCGGCGAACAAGTGAATCCACGAGCGGGATCGTCGCTCGCCGGCATCGCCGACACGATGAGCGACGAGCGGATTGCGAACGTCATCCGCGAGGGACAGGGGCCGATGCCTGGTTTCCCGTCGCTTTCAAAGCCCGACGTAGATCTGTTGACCGCGTACGTCAAGAATCCGAGCGTCGATGAAACGCCGCAGCCGGTCGAGCAGGAACAACTCGCCAATAGCGCTCGTTTCGTTAGCGGATTCGGCCTGGTTCGAGCGAGCAACGGCCTTTCGCCGATCGGCCCGCCCTGGTCAACGCTCACCGCTTACGACTTGAATCAGGGAACCATCAAATGGCAGATTCCGCTGGGGGAGGTTCCAGAACTGGCGGCAAAGGGAATCAAGAACACCGGCTCGTCATACCCAAAAGTCGGACCGGTAGTGACCGCGGGCGGGTTGATATTCACGGGAACGCGCGACAAGAAGGTGCGCGCCTTTGACGCCGACTCGGGAGAGATTTTATGGGAGCACGAAGTCGATGCGGCGCTTGAGGGAATCCCGGCGGTGTACGAAGTTGACGGACGCCAGTACGTGCTCTTTTGCGCGGCCGCGCAGGTCGGACTGACACGTGCGACCGCAGTTGAGATCAAGGGCGCTTACGGCGCGTTTGCCTTGCCGGATTAACCGAAGTTAGGGCATTTTCGGGAATAGCATGAACCGCTTAGCCCGTGAGAATCGGAGGCGCGACTGTAAGGGAGTGCGGTGGCGAAGGGGTTAGCTGGGAAAGTCGAGTTGGGACCTGTTGAGGAATGATCAGTAGGTCCAAACTCAACTTGTTCCAGAAAGCCGTTCCGAATTTGGACAGAGGAATCTTGGCTCCAGAAATGCGGACTACGGCGTGTAGTCAATCCAAATCGGACTGGCCCAAGCCATGTTGTTGTCCGCTTGGATTACACGTACGTAGTAATAGTGCTCGCCCGCTTCCGCGTCGCGGTCTTCGTAGGTCATCGAGAGTTCCTCGACATCGGGGTGCGCGGTGTAAACGATTTTGTTGTCTTTAATGATGTCGATCTGTGCGATCGTGCCCGTGCCGATAACGCCGATCTCGAGTTTCGGTACGTTGCTTGAAGCAAACGCTTCGCCCATCGCGTGATCCTCGCTCTGGAAGTCGACGATGATGTTGTCCGTCGCCGCGTAAGTCCGGCGCTCGTAGAGCGAGTTCCAGATGTCGGAGTAGGCGCGCGTCGGCGTGTAGACGGCCGCGTACGACATATGCGTCGAGCGGTGATCGGAACTGGCGATGAAGCCCATCTTATAGCCCTTCGCGAGAGCATTCCAAATGTAACCCGCGCGGCGGATTTCGCCCGACGTGATGTAGCCGCCGACTAGCAAACTCTCGGCGACGGCCGCGCGTGGCGCGCCGTAGTATTCGTATGAATCGCGGTTGCCCTGGAACATTTCTACCAGGCGCTCGACGCGCTCGTCGTTATAGCGCCAGTCGGTGCCCATCTGAGTGGCACTGGTGTGCGGAATCGAAATCGACGTCGGCTTCTCCGCGCCTCCGAGCAGTTTCTCCCACAGCATCAACATGTCGTCCTCGGCGGCGCCGTTGGGACGGTCTCCGGGTTTGATGCGGATTTTCTGGTAACCGCGCCCCATCGCAACAATGTTGCGGTGGCCGTCGGGGTATTGCACGGTGCGCTCGTAGTTCAGTAGCGGGTAAAACGTTTTGGGGATCTTGTAGAGATCGACAGCCTTGTCGACCATCCGCCAGGTGTAGTCTGACATGTAGTTCGTCGTCAGCAAATGTTCTGACGGACCCAGAAAATCCATCTTGGCGGAGTCGATGGCGTAGCGGTAGACGTCGTACATGCTGCCGTCGCCATGGCCGTCAAATGACAGGTCAGTGTGGCGATGCAAGTCGCCCCAGGTGACGGAATATTTCTCGCCGCCGACATCCATCTGATACGTCTTCCAAAGCGGCGACTTGGGGCTGGGATCGCTGTCGCGGACTTCAAGAGGAGCGCGCAGATCATCGGCCGCGACCAGGAATTCGCGATCAACCGGCCCGCCGGGCACTTGTTGGGAATCGAGTTTGCCGGCCCATAGGTCGTAGCGGCGGTAGCGCTCGTCGCCGGGCAGCAGACCGGCATTGTCCGCCTGCGACGCGATCCACAATGAGCCGTCTTTGTCGACGCTGACCGCCGCGCGCTGCTCGTTGCGGCCTTCAGAGAAAGGGATGCGGACTGGCTCGGTCCAGCCGTGGCCGTCGAACATGGTGGCACGAAACACCCAATAAGGAATGATCGCGCGGCTCGAGAGACTCGGCGGATTGGTGCGGCCAATCGTGCGGGTACGAACGATCGCCCACACCCGGCCCTTGCCGTCGACTTGCAGCACGGGATATTCCGTAAACACCTCGTTGGCCAACACCACGCCCAAGCCCATTCGGCCCGGCTTCATCGTTCCCGAAGGCATCTTGGCGTCGAGCGGTTCGACAGGCTGCAACAGCCGCCCGCGTTCGAGCACGCGAACCTGCGCTTTGCGTTTGAAGTAAAGTCCGCTCTCGCCGCGATGGATGCCGTTGATGCCGTAGAAATCTTTACCCCAATTCGACCCGCCGTTGTCCCAGGCAAACCACAGGCGATCGCGCTGGTCGTAGACGATCGACACGTGGGCTTCGAAGTCAGGACTCGTCGTTATGCGATTGATCGCGCCCAGCTTGCCGTTCGAGTACGAGCGGTAGAAAACGTCATAGTTGCCGTGGCGGTAACTGTCCCACGCAATGGCGGCTTCGCCACGCGAATTGACGGCCACGCTGGGTTCCCAGTCGCTCGCCGGGTGTTCTGTAATCTTGACCGCCTTACCCCAGCGACCAGCGTCGCGAACCATCATCGAAACGTCGGTGTGGCCGGCCGCGCCCGACTGGTAAACGAGGAACAGCTTTCCATTAGGAGCAGCCGCCATACGCGGGAACGTATTCGGACCGAGGTCGTTGGTCAGCTTGGCGCTAGCGCCCCATCGTCCGCCAGAGTATTCTCGCGAGTGGAGGCCGACGACGCCGTTGACGATCGCAGACCACACCGCGGTAACTTGGCCATTTGCGGTCGAAGCGAGAGCGACTTGATAGTAGTCGCCCGGCGAATCGGAGATCGTCTCGATCGCGCTCCAGCTCTCGCCGTCCGCGCTTGAGCGAATTTTGATGACGTCTTTTTGGTCTTGGTAGGCAACCCAGGCGACCCAAACTCGGCCGTCGGGCGCGACGGTCATTGCCGGGTAGTCGTCTTCGCTAGAGCCGTCGCCCATGCGCTGCGAATGAGGGACGCGTTCGACCTGGATGCGCCCACCCAGCAGCGTTGCCGGCTCGCCAAAGCGAATCGACGCCGGCCGGAAACTAGCCTTGCCCTGCGCGGTGTCGACGGCGATCTGTCCCGCGGTTCCGCCACTGAAATCAACAACGACGCCCTTCCAGCGAGTGTCCGGCCAGGTGGCGTCTTCCTGGGGCGTGAGGTTAAAGTTGCCTTCCCAATGGTTCTTAGCTTTCCAACTAGTGGAGTCGTAAGATTCGCCCGCACCGAAATGAAACGGCGCAACGATCTCGGCCTCACCGTTTTCTGCTGAGAGCGAACCGGCCCAATCGAGAACCTCCGCTTCCGCGCCACCGAAGAGAATTCGGAATCGCTCTTGCGCCGAGGCGGAAATGACGAAGGATAGAGACAGGACGGCTAACGAGAGGAGACGCATGAGGTTTCCATTGATGATAGAAGAGCCAAGCGCGTCGGTGAAAAATTTGGGCTAAGAAATCCGCTCGAAAATTCCCGCCGCTCCCTGGCCGCCGCCCACGCACATGGTGACCATGCCGTAGCGCACTTCGCGGCGCTCCATCTCGCGCAAGATCGTGGCCGTCAACTTCGCCCCGGTGCAACCGAGTGGATGTCCGAGCGCGACCGCTCCGCCGTTTACGTTAATGATGTCGGAGTTCAGACCCGCTTTGCGAATCACTGCCAGAGACTGCGCGGCGAAGGCCTCGTTGAGCTCAAAGAGGCCGAGGTCTTCTAGCTTCAACCCAGCCAGCGCAAGCGCCTTCGGAATCGCGACAACCGGCCCGATGCCCATGATCTCTGGGGGCACCCCGCCGGTAGCGAAACTCAAAAACCGCGCCTTGGGTTTTAGACCCAGCTCGATTGCGCGGTCCTCCGACATGACTAGTGCCATCGCCGCACCGTCGCTTGTTTGCGATGAGTTTCCCGCCGTCACCTGTCCTCGCGCGTGAAAGACGGGACGTAGCCCCGCCAGCGCCTCGATCGAAGTGTCACGGCGAACGCCCTCGTCGACTTGAAACGTGAGCTTCTTCGTCTGTGGCCCTGACCCGTTGACCGTGGTGAATTCGAGATCCAGCGGGACGATCTCGTCGTCAAACTTGTTTGCGTCCTGCGCGGCGGCCGCTTTCTGATGGCTCGCCAGCGAAAAAGCGTCGGCATCCTCTCGAGCGATCTCAAACTTACGCGCGACGTTCTCCGCCGTCAGACCCATGTTGATATAGACTTCGGGCAAATGTTCTGTCAGGTAGGGATTGGGCGCCATTTTATGACCGGCCGGCGGAATCAAGCTCATCGACTCCGCGCCCCCGGCGAGAACGGCCTCGGCGCCGCCACTGCGCACCCGCTCGGCGGCCAGCGCAATGGTTTGTAACCCTGAGCTACAAAAACGGTTTACCGTCATGCCGGTCACGGCGTCAGGCAGGCCCGCGCGCATGGCGACGATGCGCCCCATGTTCATGCCCTGCTCGGCTTCGGGCATCGCGCAGCCGATGATCAAATCATCAATTTCGTCGACGGGCACCGACGGGCAGCGCTTGAGCAATTCCGTCACGCAAGCCGCGGCCATGTCGTCGGGACGCATCGCTCGCAAGGTTCCGCGCGGCGATTTTCCGGCGGCGGTTCGAACACAGTCGACGATTACAGCGTTTCGCATATAGCCTGTTCCCTAGCAGTGAGTTTAACGTGACGGCGCGTTTAGCTCTTGACGCGAACCCACTTGCCTTTTCGCATGGAGTCATATCCCGCGTCGAGAATCGAATTCACGATATAGCCGTCGTGATATGTCTCGCGCGGCGTTTCAGCGTCGCGAACGCACTCGACGAAATGCCGCATCTCTGCTTGGTATCCATAGGTGAAAGCTTCTTCGGGAAGCGGCTGAGTCCAACCGAAGTCAATGTCAGCCTTCTCGATCACGTAGCCGGCCGGCTGCGAGGTGAATGTCCTGATCGGTGTGCCGCGTGTGACATCGGTAAAAATCGACCCTTCAGAGCCGTGAATTTCGTTTCGTAAATCCAGGCCTCCGAGCGTCGTCCACGACAATTCGCAGTGCGCGATGCCGCCGCTCGAAAACTTCAACATCAGCAGGGCGTTGTCTTCGCCCTCGGTTTTCTTGTGATGCACCAGCCGATCGCCCCAAGCCATCACCTCGACGACCTGGTCGTCTTTACCGTGGAAGTAACGCGCGGCCTCGATGCAGTGGCAGCCGAGATCGTTCAATGCGCCGCCACCAGTTTTCTTGACGTCCCAAAAGTGCGGCGAGTGCGGCCCCGAATGAGACTCGCGCGATCGCACCCAAAGCACGCGCCCAATTCCGCCGTTCTCGATTACGTCGCGGGCCTTCACCACCGCCGGCGCAAACACCTCTGTCTCGGCATATCCATGCATCGCGCCGCTCTTCTCGGCCGCCCGCCACATGGCCTTGGCCTCGCGCCGATCGCGCCCCAACGGCTTGGTGCAGACTTGATTTCGCCCAGCTTTCGCGAGCGCAAGTGCCGTCGGCTGATGCTCCTCATTGGGCAAGGCGATGATGAACAGGTCGATGTCGTCACGTGCGATGGCGCGGTCGAGACTTGTCGTCGACTGCTCGATGCTCCATTTCTTGGCGAAACTTCGCTCGCGTTTTTGCGAACGCGAGTAGTTCAAGACCACCTGCTGTCCGTTGACGTTCGCGAGGCCGAGCATGTAGAACTCGGCGACGAAGCCGGAGCCAAGCATCGCGATTCGGATCGTTTTCATCGCTTTCGATTGTCGCTGATCTGGCGCTCGTTTTCGAGAATTTGTTGCTTGCGCTCAACGCCCCAGCGATAGCCTCCGGCATCGCCGTTCTCACATACGACTCGATGGCAGGGGATGGCCAATGCCACGGAGTTTGATGCGCAGGCGCGAGCAACCGCGCGCGCAGCCTTTGGCCGACCGACCGAGTTAGCAACTTCCGAATACGAGAGCGTTTGGCCCATTGGGATGCGCTGAAGTTCTTGCCACACGAGTCGTTGAAACGCCGTCGCGCGAATATCCAGCGGCAACCGCAAGTCGGGCGCGCGGCCCTCGAGACATGCAATAACTCTACTGACGGTCGACCGCAGTTTCGTCTGGGCTTTAGAGATCAGCGCCTGAGAAAAATCCCCGCGCAGGGCTGCAACGAGCTCGTCGTGACTATCGCCGAACCGAATCGCGCAGACCCCGCTATCCGTCGCGGCAACCAGCATCTTGCCCAACGGCGAATCGGAAATCGCATAGCGGATCGTCGCGCCCTTTCCTTTGGCGCCGTACGTCGCCGGAGTCATTCCATAGTGTTCGGCCGCATTTTCGTACGCCGCGCGAGCCGAGCCATAGCCCGCCGTGTAGACCGCTTCCGTCGGGCGGACACCCTGGCGCAACAGCCGTTCAAATCCGCCTCGCCGAACCATTGCCCCGTACTGCCTCGGCGTGACTCCCAGCAGAGACTTAAACGATTTGTGGAGATGTGTCGCGGATAGTCCCGTAGCCGCGGCAAGATCGCGCAGTTCTATCGCTCCGTCAGAGTGTTCCTCGATCAATCGGCAAACCTCGACGACGGATGCGATTCGCGGGTCGAACGAATCGGGTAGACAGCGCTTGCAAGCGCGAAAACCGGCGTCCGCCGCCTGGCCGGGATGCACGAAGAAGCGAATCCGATCAGCGCGTGGGCGGCGAGACGGACATGACGGGCGACAGAATATCGAAGTCGATGTGACGCCATACACAAACCGCCCGTCCCAGGTCGCGTCGCGGGCCGAAACAGCCCGCCGCCAATCTTCAATTCGCGGCGAATCTATGTGAGACATGATCCCAATGTACGTCGCGCGAGTCTGCGAGACTATCCGATTCTTGCGGTCAAAGTGAGATAATTCGCGAATTGTGCTCAGTCGCTTGCTGACCGGAATGTTGCTGGCGGTCGCCGTCGCGACTCCCCACGAGTTCGATATCACCTCCGTGGCGCTGATGTTTCTCGGGGACGGCAGCTACCGGGCCGATATCAGCCTCGACGCGGACGCTCTCGCGCTCGGCTTGCCTCTCGAAACCGATGCCGAAGTTGTTGCCGCCACAATGGCAGAGCTTTCCGACGCCGGTGTCGAGAACGCAGTGGCGATGGCTAGGCCAGTCATCCAGCGAGAAATAGATCTCAGCTTCGACGGCACGCCCGCGAATTTTGACGTAGCTTTTCCTCACTACGGAACCGCGGCGGCCAGCGACGCCGACCCGCCGACGGCACTGGGCACTATAGCCCGCCTGAGTGGCCGAGTGCCGCCGGGCGCCCGCGAGTTAACCTTTACCGCGGCCGCTCGATACAAGACGATTGACCTGCGCATTCTAGGGGCGTCCGCGCCCGAGCCCCTTCAAATCCTGCTGCAACCTGGCGAGACGAGCCCGCCTTATCAACTAGCCGGCGGTGAGCAAACAGCCCTCACCGAGGGTGTATTTTGGCGCTATACCCTGCTCGGCTACGAGCACATCCTGCCCAAGGGTCTCGACCATATTCTATTCGTTCTCGGGCTATTTCTACTGAGTACGCGTTTGAGGCCGTTGCTCTACCAAATCACTGCGTTTACGCTGGCGCACTCGGTCACGCTGGCACTTTCGATGTTCGAGGTCATCTCGTTGCCCTCGTCAATCGTCGAGCCGCTGATCGCGGCGTCAATCGTATACGTTGCTATCGAAAACGTTGCCACGACCGAGCTGAAACCGTGGCGCGTCGCCGTGGTGTTTCTGTTCGGCTTGTTGCACGGACTCGGTTTCGCCGGAGTGCTGCAAGAACTAGGGCTTCCCGAGGGCCGCTTCGTTACGGCGTTAGTCGCGTTCAATGTCGGAGTTGAACTAGGGCAGCTCTCAGTCGTCGCGCTGGCGGTGCTGGCTGTCGGCAGGTTTCGCGCTCTGCCCGGCTATCGCAAATGGGTCGTTGTTCCATGCTCGGTGGCAATCGCCGCCGTCGGCCTGTGGTGGGCTGTCGAACGATCACTCGGTTTAACATGAGGTTCTGGTGCCAACTGTCTTCATCCCCTCATTGCTAAGGCCGCTCGCCGACGACCTCGCCGAAGTCTCCGTCGCCGGGAGCAATGTGCGCGCAGTCATCAACAGCCTGATCGAGCGCTACCCCAACTTGGCAGACCGTTTGCTTGAGAACGGCCAACTGCGAGGCAATCTCTCCATCGCGATTGACGGTGAGATTAGCACGATGGGGATGCTCGACGATGTTGAGGAAGATTCCGAAATCCATTTCCTGGCGGCGATTTCCGGCGGATAATTATGCAAACACCATGGGGCGATATCGCCGTTCACGACGCGCACGCGCACCTGTTTTCCTATTCGTTTTTTACGGCGCTCGCACGACAGAAAGGGACCGACGATGTCCCCGCTATGGTCGAGTCGCTGGGCTGGGAAACGCCGCCGCTAGACAATGCCCAACTAGCTCAACGCTGGGTGACCGAGCTCGACAGCCACGGCGTGAGTACATCGGTCCTCATGGCCAGCGTGCCCGGCGATGAAACTGCCGCCGCCCATGTCGTTCGAGCGGCGCCCGATCGCTTTCACGGCTATTTCATGCTGAATCCACTGGCCGATGACGCCGTCGAGAGGGCCCGGCGAGCCTTTGAAGAATCCGGTCTAAAAGGGCTGTGCCTATTCCCGGCGATGTTGCGGTTTTCGGTCCAAGACTCCCGTCTGACCCCGCTTTTCGAACTTGCGTCCGAGCAGCCCGGCCGCGTCGTCTTCGTCCACATGGGCGTACTGACGGTAGGTGTTAGGGCGAAGCTAGGGCTGCCGTCGAAATTCGACATGAGTCTCTCGAATCCAATGGATTTGTATGGCGTCGCTCTGGAGCACCCGAACGTCAATTTCGTCCTGCCGCATTTCGGTGCGGGCTACTTTCGCGAAGCGCTGGTGCTATGCGACCTCGCGCCTAATGTGTACTTGGATACGTCGAGTAGTAACGGTTGGGTCAAGTATCTGACGCCTCGCCCGACTTTGACGCAGGTGTTCGAGCAAGCGCTCTATGTCGTAGGCCACGAGCGACTGCTGTTTGGCTCCGACTCTTCGTTCTTCCCGCGCGGCTGGAATCGGGCCGTATTTGAGGTGCAAGCCGAGGCGCTGTGGACCCTGGGTCTCAGCAGCGAGCAAGCGCAGGCTGTTTTCGGCGGCAATCTTTTGCGCTTACTAGGCCGTTAACTTAGCGGGCTAACCCCGCTAAAGTACCGGCTCATAGCGCTCAAGTAGCTTCTCGATTTCCTTGACCTCTTCAGGACGTACTTCCGGCAGCGGCGGACGCACTGGCCCTGCCGGTTTGCCGAGTATCTCCATCGCCTTCTTCATGACGCTGACCTCGTAGCCTTTGCGCCGTGCGCGCAGAGCGTAAAGCGGCAGGACGTACTTCGTCATCAGGCGGGTCAGGCTAGCGTTGTCGAGCATCGACGCGCGCTCGTGCAACTGCATCGACAAGCGCGGCGCGATCGTCGCAATACTTGAGGTGTAGGTGCGAACCCCGATCGCGTAGTAGCCGGGCACCATGTCGTCACCGATCCCGCCTATCCAGTGAAGCCGGTCGCCGCAGCGTGCCATGACGCGTTGGTAGTTGCGGAGGTCGCCCTGACCTTCTTTGAAAGCGATCAGGTTTGGGATCTCATCGCAAAGCCGTGATACTTGCGGTGGCGTCAGGTTCACCCAATCGCGGCTATAGATGAAGAGACCGACATCGACCGCGTTGCCGATCGCCTTGTAGTAGCTGAGCAGCCCCTCGAAGTCGGCGTTTGGATAGTAGGGCGGAAACATCAAGATGCCATCGGCACCGGCGGCGACCGACTGCTTCGCTAGCTCGACCGACAATCCGCCACCGAACCCCACTCCGGCGATGACGGCGCTCTTGTCGCCAACCTCCGCGACAGTAGCTTCGACGATCTGCTTGTGCTCGTCGGGCGTCAGCGAGTACATCTCGCCCGTACCGCCGGCGGCCACGATCGCGCACAGCGGAAATTTCGTCATTTCGGCGACGTTGGTGCGATAGCCATCGATGTCGAGCGAGTAGTCAGCCTTAAAGTTGGTAACAGGAAAGGAAATCACGCCTTCCAGTTTTGAGCGCAGTTCGGCGGGATCCATAGCAACCCATTGTCGCATCGCGCAAACAGTAGACAAAACCATTCGCGACCCAGCCCGCATTTCTCACCACCTGACGGCGAAAGCACGCGATAGGTGCGCCATCACTTCGTTGCGCTCGATCGTCGTGCTCGACGGACTGTCAAGTACGCCTCCGCGCACCGACCGTCGCCCGCCTCGTAATGACTCACCTCTCACCCACTTTCTCTCGCCACGTGGTGAGAAATGCGGGCTACACCGGCGACGCCCTTGTTCACCGAAAGCTACAATTACCGGGATGGCCTTAGTTGTAAATGGTGAAAAAGTTGACGACGCCGTGTTGGCGCGTGAAGCGGAAAGTTTGCGTCAGCGCTTTGGTCAATTGTCAGAGCAAGAACAACAGGCTTACGGGCTAACGCCCGAGGCGATCGAGCAGCGCGCCGTCGAATGGGCGCGCGAAAACGTGATTGAGCAGACGTTGCTTCGCCAAGAAGCCATAAAGGACGAAAAGCCATTGGCTGCCGAGGCTGTTGAAGCGGCGTTCGCCGAGGCCGTTAAGCGCTATGGCGGGGAGGAGAAGTTCAAAGAGGCCGAAGTTGATCAGCAACAGATTCGCTCGGATATAGAAACCCGACTGCGGGTAGATGCGTTCATCGCCGAAATTACGGCAAAAGCGAAGCCGCCTAAACCCAAAGACGTGGCTGAGTTCTATCGCAAGAATAAGGAACGTTTTAAGACACCCGAAACATTGCGCGCCGCCCACATCGTCAAACACGTCGAAAAAGACGTCACCGAAGAACACGCGAGGGAATCGATCGACAAGCTGTTTGCCGAGATGCAAGCGGGCCGGACGTTTGAAGACATCGCTGATGAGCAGTCAGATTGTCCCGGCAACGGCGGTGACCTCGGCTATTTTCCTCGCGGGCAAATGGTGCCGGAATTCGAAGATGTCGTTTTTAAGATGGAGGTCGGCGCGACAAGCGAAGTCTTCCAGACTGTTTTTGGTTTTCACATCGCAAAGCTGGTCGATCGCAGACCCGAGGGCTTGCGCCCGCTCAAAGACGTCGAGCCCGATATCAAGAAAGAATTGATGAACGACCGCCAGACCAAAGCGCTCGAGGCCGTGGTAGACCAACTTCGCGAACAAGCAACAGTCGAAGACAATGCCCCGATCAACGTCACAACTGTCACCGGAACCTAGGAGTGAGTACTAAGATCAGCACGCCGATTCCGATAGCCGGCCCGCATCCATGCTGCGTACCGAGCATCAATCGTGCGCAAGTTTTGGCGGAATCAAAGTCCCTATCGCAGCGCCGCCACAAGGCCTCTAAAGGTTCAACCAGCGAGATGATCAAGCTCGAAGGCGGACGCTTCATGATGGGTACCGAAACCGACCTAGGATTTCCCGCCGATGGCGAAGGCCCGGTTCGCGAAATCCACGTCGACCCGTTCTACATCGACACGTTCCCGGTGACCGTCGAGCAGTTCGGTGAGTTCGTCAAGGGTGCCGATTATAAGACCGAAGCCGAGCGCTTCGGGTGGTCGTTCGTCTTTCACAAGCAGATCGCTGATGGCGATTACAGCAGGCTGGTCGACGACACGGTCGCTGGTCACGAGTGGTGGTGCAAGGTCGACGGTTCCGACTGGGCGCACCCCGAGGGTCCCGACTCAAGCGTCGGCTGGCGGCTGGACCATCCGGTCACCCACCTTTCATACGCTGACGCTATCGCCTACTGCGACTGGGCCGGCAAGCGCCTGCCTACTGAAGCCGAGTGGGAGTATGCCTCAAGGGGAGGAGCCGAACAGAACACCTACCCGTGGGGAGAAGAACTCGAGCCCGGCGGCAAGCATTTGTGCAATGTCTGGCAGGGCCGCTTCCCCGAGGAAGATAGCGGCGCCGACGGCTACAAAGGTCCGTGCCCTGTCGATGCCTTTCCGCCCAACGGCTACGGGATCTACTCAATCACTGGCAACGTGTGGGAATGGTGCGCCGACTGGTTCCACCCGACTTATCATGTGACGGCGACCAGGTCGAACCCAGTGGGGCCCTCATCTGGAACAGCACGCGTAATGAAGGGCGGTTCTTTCCTCTGCCACGCGTCCTATTGCAATCGCTATCGCGTGGCGGCGCGCACCTCGAACACGCCTGACAGTTCGACGACAAACTTGGGATTTCGCTGCGTTCGCGATATTTGAGAAACCGCGGCGAAATGCGGGCTACTCGTACTTGCGCAACTCCAACTTCGCGATGGTTTCGCGGTGAACTTCGTCGGGCCCATCGGCCAAACGTAGGGTCCGCTGGCTCGCCCAGGCAGACGCCAAGAACGTGTCTTGGCAGACACCCATGGCGCCGTGCGCTTGCAACGCGCGGTCAATTACCCGCAGCGCCATGTTCGGCGCCAGCACCTTGATTTGGGCAATCTCTTGGCGTGCGACTTTGTTGCCGACGGTGTCCATCATGTAGGCGGCATTCAGGACTAGTAGGCGGAGTTGATCGATCTCCATCCTCGAGTCGGCGATATCTTTTCGCAATGCGCCGTGCTCCGCAAGAGTTTTGCCGAACGCAACGCGAGACTTGGCGCGTTTGCACATGAGCTCGAGAGCTCGTTCGGCGATACCGATTGAGCGCATGCAGTGATGAATGCGGCCCGGGCCCAGGCGTCCCTGCGCGATTTCAAAACCGCGGCCCTCGCCGAGCAATAAGTTCGACGCCGGCACGCGCACGTTTTTGAAAGTGATCTGCCCGTGACCGTGTGGGGCGTGGTCGTAGCCGAATACGCTTAGCATCCGCTCGATCTTGATGCCGGGCAAGTCTAACGGCACGACAATCATCGACTGCTGCTTGTGTTTCGCGGCGTTGGGATCAGTTTTCCCCATGAAGATCGAGACCTTGCAGCGATGGTCTCCGGCGCCGGACGACCACCACTTCTCACCGTTGAGCACATATTCGTCGCCGTCGCGCACGATGCTCGACTGAATATTTGTGGCGTCGGATGAGGCCACACTCGGTTCGGTCATCGAGAAGCATGAGCGGATCTCGCCATTTAGCAGAGGCGTGAGCCACGTCTGTTTGACGTCGTCGTTGCCGTAGCGGACCAGCACTTCCATGTTGCCGGTGTCGGGCGCCGCGCAGTTGAATACCTCGGGCGCCATCGGGGCGCGCCCCATAATTTCGCATAGCGGCGCATACTCTAAATTGTTCAGACCGGCTCCGAGATCGCTATGCGGCAGGAATAAGTTCCATAGACCGGCTTCGCGAGCTTTGGGCTTCAAATCTTCGAGAATCTGTGGGTGCGTCCAGCGATCGCCTTCGTTGATCTGATTGCGAAATGTTTCCTCGTTCGGATAGATGTGCTCATCCATGAACGCCGTGAGCCTGGCTTGTAGGTCTTTAACTTTATCTGAATGTTCAAATGTCATAGTGATTTTGCGATATCGTACCACCGACCTGGAGCGGGCACTACGCTACTGCGAGCGCAGTTCGCAGGCTCTGTCCAGACAGGCTTTCAGAACGAGCGTCGGCTTCAGCCGCCTTTTCGGATCTGCTCGTGAACCCGCGCTACGTGCCACATGTAGTGGTTTGCAGAGTAGTCATGCACCGCCTTCGCGATGTGCTCGGCTGCTAATTTCTTGCGGCCGTAGGCCTCGTGATAGAGCCCTAAATATAGGTGCGCGTAGAACATCTGACCCGCCCGCTCCGCATCTGACGAAGCTTCACTTGCACGCGCCATCACGTCTGCTTCGCTCGCTTTGCCGCGGAACAGTTCATAAATTTGCATCATCGGAACCCGCGCGTCATTGTCGATCGGAATGAGCTGCGCTCGTGCATTCACCGTTCCGATCAGCGGTACGGCGCATAGAAAATGCCAGACCGAGTTCTCAACGTCCTGCGGATTCACAGTGCGGTGAATCTGAAACTGTTTCTCACCATCCTCGAATTGCTTCGCATAGTAATACGAGATGCCGCGTTGCCAGTGGTGCGGCGCCTGCGCGGGTTCTTGTTCGATCGCCGCGGCGAATGCCTCAATCGAGCGCCGCATGTCGGCGTTCTTGAAAGCGGCGGACCCTATCGCGTTAAGAAGTTGCGGGTCGTCTGGACGGTGCTCAAGCAGCGCCGCGTAGTCGTCGACCGCCGATCCAAATTCACTGAGCGCTTCATACGCCTTCGCTCGTACCCAGTATGCGGACGTGTTGGGATCATTGGCGCTCAGCAGTTCGGTCGTCAGGCGGACTGCTTCTTTGGGATTACCCTTCTGTAGCGCCTCGACGGCATCGATAACCGTAAGCTCGCGGGGCTCTTGCGCACAGGCCGGAGCCACGGCCAGCACCGCCACAATGGTAGAAAGTATTGCGAAACTCGCGTTCGGTACTGGCCGAAAACCCATAACGTTGCGTCAGGACTACGCTGCAGACCCGACTCTGACCACTATAATGGGTGAAATCTCCCGCCCCGCCGAATGGCCACACTCCCCGCAAATCTAGGCGTCGTCGAGTCGATCGTCGACCAAGGCCGAAAACGAGTCGTTTCGCAGATCGCCAAACGCGAGCGATTCCTCGCGCTGTCGTTCTTGCTTGGTGGTGTTTGCGGACTTTTATTTTTCGGGACCGCATTCTTCCCAGTGCTGTTGGTGCTACTGGTGGCGGGCCTTGGGGTCTATCTTGCGTACAATCGCCAGCGTGAACGCGAGCCCCGCTCCTATGAAATTGCACAGATTGTCGACTCGCGCCAGGGGCTCAAAGACCAGCTCGCGACCGCTTATCACTTCCGAACCACGGGCGTGGGCGGGCCGATAGTCGGCGCCCAGTATGAGTTCGCCAGCAGAGCGGCATCGTCGGTCAAGCTTGATGCCGTTTTTCCCGATGAAGCGCCGTCAACCGTTCGCGTCGCTATGATGCTTGCGGTCGCGGCGCTGCTGTTTTTTGGCGTGCGCGCCTTGTTGCAGCCGCAGCTATCGTTTCAGCCGCCGCTGCCGTCGGTCATCATGGCCGCAATCTTTGGCGAGGACTGGAATCAGCGAGATGACGCCACTATCGAGCGAGGTAAGCTGACAAACAACAGGGAGAACGCGGCTATTGCCGATGACGGCATGCCGCCACCCGGCGAACAAGCCGAAGCGTTGCTTGACACGGCGCCTCTGCCTGACGAAGAGTTCGAGCCGCCGTCCGATGACCCTGAGTGGAAGCCCGAGGTCGAAGGGCTGACCGTTAACCCCGAGGATGACATCGCGGGTGACGAATTGCCGTTCGAGGTCCCGCAAGAGGGTGCCCAGGAGGGCGCGGAAGAAGGCGAGGACGCCGGGTCGACTGAAAAGCCCGCCGAATCGCCCGACGAGTGGGACGAAGAATCGCAGGGCTTGCTCGACAAGCTCAAGCAAGCGTTTGAAAACATGATCGAGACCCTCGACATGGCGTCTACCGAGAGCGGTGAGCCCGGCGACAACGAAGGCGAGGGTGAGCAGTCCGGCGAGGAAGGCTCCGAAAGCGGCGAGCCCGGCGAAGGCGAATCCGACATGCCGGGCGAACAAGCTTCGAGCGCTGAGATGGAAGGCGGCGAGCCGACTGATCAGGCGGGCGAATCGAGCGAAGCGCCGGGCGAGGGCGGGGAAGACTCGAACGAACAACCCGGTAGCGGTGAGAACGCATCCGCGGCGGGCAGCAACGACGGTTCGAAGGAACTAGCCGAAGCGCAGCAAGAGGAAGCCATGGGCGAACTCGAAGAGCTATTCATGGAACGCGCCGAAAACATGACCGGCGAAGTTACCATCGAGACTCACTCCGCCGAGCAATCGTCGAGCGTGCCGTTTAACAACCGAACGACGACACACTCCGATCGCGGCGGCGACGTTAGTAGAGATGAGATCCCGGCAGCGTACCGTACTTATATTCAGAATTATTTCGAGATCCTGAGAAAGAACGACAAGTAGATGACAGCCACCGAAGCCCACGTCCAAGAGGCGACAGATCAACTGGACAGTGTTCGCAACGAGATTCACAAGGTTATCGTCGGGCACGAAAACGTCGTCGAGGGCGTGGTCACGGCACTGATAGCCGGCGGGCATGTGCTGCTCGAAGGCGTGCCTGGTTTGGGCAAAACTACGCTGCTACGTACTCTGGGCGATGCGCTGCATCTGGACTACTCACGCATTCAATTCACTCCTGATCTGATGCCCGCCGACATTCTCGGCAGCATGGTGATGGATAGCGACGAAGTCGGCCGGAAGGCGCTGCGATTCGATCCCGGGCCGATTTTCTCGAACCTCGTTCTCGCCGATGAAATCAACCGCGCGACGCCTCGAACGCAGTCGGCTCTGCTTGAGGCGATGCAGGAGAAGACCGTTACCAGCGGCACAACCACGCATCGGCTCGACGAGCCGTTTCTTGTGATGGCGACGCAAAACCCGCTTGAGATGGAGGGTACCTACCCGCTGCCTGAAGCTCAGCTCGACCGCTTTTTGCTGAAGATTTTGGTGAATTATCCGGCGCGTCATGAGCTTGCGGCGATCGTCGATTTAACCTCATCATCAAACAAGCCGGTGGTTGAGGCGGCGCTGACTCGGGAGCAAATTCTAAACCTTCGCGCCGCGGCCGGTGAAGTTTTGGTGGCGCCGCACGTCAGGGATTACGCCATCAGCTTGGTGCTTGCGTCGCAGCCACAGCACGCCGAAGCGCACGCGGTTACGAAAAAATATATCCGCTACGGCAGTTCGCCTCGCGGCGCCCAGGCATTGGTGCAATGCGGGAGGGTGCGGGCGCTGATGCGCGGTCGCCTCAACGTGAGCACCGACGATGTGAAAGAGTTGGCATTGCCCTCGCTGCGGCACCGCATTATTTTGAACTTCGATGCCCATGCCGAAGGCCGCAGCGAGGATGATATCCTGCTTGAAATTATTGATGCTACGCGGACTACCGACTCGTAGATGGCGGAATGTCCGGAAATGTTCGGATTTGTCCGGTTTTTTCTAAAAAACGAGTTGGCGTGGAGCGATTTGTTTGGATTCTTGGGCTTGGGATTGGCGGTGGTTCGCGGGTTCCTTTGCTGGGATGGGACAGTCCACACTTTGGTTCGATTTCGCGGTTCAGATTGCGTTGTCTCATGGGACAGTCCCGCCCCGGGGAATGCGCCGCCCCGTGATGCAGTTCCCCCTTCGCCGTTAGATTGGACGGGACAGCCTAGGTGAGACTGCCCCGCCGGTTGGTTTGCCTGCTCGTTTCAACTCGACAAACCGATAAAATGGGAGCTCCCAAGTTGCTAAACCTCCGTGTACCAGCGACGTTGTGCGGGCAAGCTTTTTGACAGCAACGCCGGGTTGCTAGGTTGTTCTTTTCCCCGAGGACAGCCAGGACCGAAACCTCGTTTTTTTGATGTTGCTTTCACAACACCGGATGGATGGTCTCATCTTTCGCTTAAGCCAGGCAAACTCCATAGGCATCCGTGCTTGTACTTTGCACGCCCTTAGGAACCTGTTTCAACACTACACCAGCGTGTCAAGTTTTTCGGGGGTCTTGCTGGGGCTCAAACTGGCTAAGTTGTTGAATCTTCAGGTTGAAAAAATATTTGAAAACCCCGGTACGGCTAAAAAACGTCGACCTGAGGTCGACGCGGCCCGCCGAAGGCGCGCGCCACGAGCTACTTTGGTTCGGGGAGCGTACCGTCGACTTTAACATCAGCGGCTTCGGACACCAGAGTGATCATTGCGCCGAGACCCTGGTCGGCCTCGACCCACCAGACGCCGCCCGGGTAGAGGTGTCCGAACCGGCGCACGTACTCGATGGCGAGCTGCGTTTTGCCTAACCCGCCCGTGCCAGCGATTACGCCGATGCCTGAGACTACGGCGATGTCTTTTTTGAAGAGTAGATCGTGGAGGTCCCACAGCGCGTCTACGCGGCCTATGAAGCGATCGCCCATGGACCTTAGCGACATGCGGCTGCCTGGGGGGAGTTCGCGCTCGGGTGGGAGTTCGCCTCGTTTTGCGGGGGGCGGCTCTTCGCGGGGGGAGCCGCCTAGGTCGCGGCAGATTTTTGGGTAATGCTTCTTGAAGAGGGCGTCGGTGGTGACGTCGATATGCTTCAGGGGCCGGAGAAAGCGAGGAAGTTTCTTGCACGGTTGGCGCAGGAGCGGGAGCAGGCGGTGTTTTTGACCTTCGGGGCCGTCAAACATCGCGCTGGTGCGTTCACGGTTGGCCCACTCTGAGTTGCAATAGTCGGGCGAGAGAATGGGCACGAAGATGTCGCTCTCGTCGATTCCTTTTTCGAGTTCATCTACGATGTTCTTGCCCCATTCGATGGACTCTATGTCACGAAAGCAATCCACGCCGTCGCGGGTTAGGCGGCGGTAGAGTTCTTCTACAAGGGTTTCGTCTTTGCGGCTGTAGCGTAGGAATACCTTTGGCATTTTGGGCTTTTGGTGAGTTTAGCTGAGTTTTGGTGGAGATTGGGAGCGCCGGCGCTGGATTGTTCAGAGAATAAGCTCGTTGTATCGAGGCTTGGTGGGGGACAGGCAACACGAGGGTTCGTCAAGGTGTAGAGATTTCGAGATCTCATGTGCCAGTCCCCGACCGGGCAGTCCTTCTGCGTTCGGTATTCGGCTGGCGTTGTCTTGCAGGGTGGTCGGGACTCTTGCGGCCCCACCGTTTGGTGGAGTATCTTTAGAGTTGGGTCTAGCTGCCAGCCGGCAGTCGGGTCGGAACCATCCGTTTAGTTTGATTTTGTGGCTTGGCCACGCCTGTGGTCACGGAGAAATTGTGCGGCGAAGGGTTTGAATACGGACGGGTGGCCGAGCGGTCAAAGGCAACAGACTGTAAATCTGTCGGGCTACGCCCTACGAAGGTTCAAATCCTTCCCCGTCCACCAGATTTATTGAGAAGCACTTGAGTCATTACGAGGAACAAGAGAGATGGCGAAGGAAAAGTTTGATCGATCGAAGCCGCACGTAAACGTGGGGACGATTGGGCATATTGACCACGGTAAGACGACGCTGACGGCGGCTATTACGAAAGTGCTCTCGAAGCACGATTCGTCGAACGTGGCGCGTTCGTTTGATTCGATTGACAACGCTCCCGAGGAGCGCGAGCGCGGCATCACGATCGCCACGGCGCACGTCGAATATCAGACGGCGAACCGCCACTATGCGCACGTCGATTGTCCTGGTCACGCCGACTACATCAAGAACATGATCACCGGCGCGGCGCAGATGGATGGCGCCATTGTCGTGGTTGCAGCTACCGATGGGCCGATGCCGCAAACGCGCGAGCACATCTTGCTGGCGCGTCAGGTTGGCGTGCCCTACATCGTCGTCGCGCTCAACAAAGTCGACATGGTTGACGACGAAGAGTTGCTCGAGTTGGTCGAGCTTGAAGTTCGCGAATTGCTTTCAGAATACGATTTTCCGGGCGACGACATTCCAGTGGTGAAGGTGTCGGCACTGAAGGCGCTTGATTCCGACGACGCCGGCGCCGAGACGATGATCGACGAGTTGATGCAGGCCGTTGACGACTACATTCCGACGCCGGCGCGCGATGTCGACAAGCCGTTCCTGATGCCGATCGAAGGCATTTTCTCGATCTCCGGCCGAGGCACGGTTGTGACCGGGCGTATTGAACGCGGTGTGGTGAACGTGGGCGACGAGATGGAGTTCTTGGGCATTCGCGAGTCGCACAAGAAAGTGATCACGGGCGTCGAGATGTTCAAGAAGCTGCTTGATCGCGGCGAAGCGGGCGACAACGTCGGCCTGTTGGTGCGCGGTTTGGACAAGGAAGCGGTTGAGCGCGGCCAAGTTGTCGCGAAGCCGAAATCGATCACGCCGCATACGAAGTTCAAGGGTCAAGTTTACGTCTTGAAAAAGGACGAGGGCGGCCGGCACACGCCGTTCTTTGATGGCTATCGCCCGCAGTTTTACTTCCGCACGACGGACGTGACGGGCGTGGCGAACACGCCGGAAGGCACGGAAATGGTGATGCCGGGCGACAACGTCGAGCTGGCGATCGAGTTGATCGTGCCGATCGCGATGGAACAAGGCCTACGCTTCGCAATCCGCGAAGGCGGCCGCACCATCGGCGCCGGCACGGTTTCGGAAATCATTGAATAACTAGGATCGGGAGGACAAGAGAAATGGCAAGAGAAACCATCACACTGCAGTGCACCGAGACAAAAGATAAGAACTACACGACAACGAAAAACAAGAAATCCCAGGCGGGTCGGCTGGAGCTGATGAAGTACTCGCCACGGCTCCGCAAGCACACGCTACATCGCGAGGTGAAGTAAGCTAAGGAAGGCTGGCGGATCGAGGGGCGTCGGTTAACGGTAAACCAGCGGTCTCCAAAACCGCCACTGGGGGTTCGATTCCCTCCGCCCCTGCCAGTTTTTCCGTTTGACAGTGGCCTAGTGGAGAACTGCCCGCGAGTGGTTCGAAGCGTTAAAAAGGAATTAATTTAAGCTATGGCTAAGAAAAAGGTCGCAAAGAAGCAGCAGGCACAGGCTGCGCTGCCTGATCGTGTACGCACCTACCTTGACGGTGTGATGCGCGAATTGCGGCTCGTCACATGGCCGAACAAAGAGCAGGTACGCGCGACCACTATGGTTGTGCTGATCACTGTATTCGCGTTTGCCGTATTTTTTGGTGTCGTGGACTACGTCTTGGCTATCGCCCAGCGTTCGATCTACAACTAGTTTTCGTAGGGAATTGAGGGCAAGACCGTGAGTGATTCCAGTCCCGAAACAGTCGAAGAGCAGGAAGAACAGATGGTTGCCGCCGACGTGGCCGAGGCGAGTGAGCCCGCTATTGAGCCTGCCGCGGTGGAGGTCACCACGGAGCAGGCGGACGCGGTGGTAGTCGATGGGCAGCCTGACGCCGCAGTCGAGGCGGATGTGCCGGCACCGGACCGGGACGAAGCCGCGGCGGCTGTCGAAGAAGATGACGATGAGACGGTCGAGGTTGTGGTCGAGACTGCTGAGGCAGGGGAGTCCGCCGAAACCGTCGAGGCTGGGGATGAGGCTGCATCTGGTGAGGCGGCCGAGCCCGCAACGGCCGCCAACGGCGCCGTCGAGGCGCCCGAAGCCGCACCGGGTGTTCCGGGAGTCGATTGGTACATCATTCACACCTACTCGGGTTTCGAGAACAAGGTCAAGGAAAGCCTGCGAACGCGCGCCGAGGCATTCGGATTTGAGGAGCGGATCGGCGAGATTCTGATCCCTACCGAAGATGTGGTTGAGATGCGCAACGGCAAGAAGATCACCTCGAAGCGGCTGCTTTACCCGGGTTACGTTCTGGTACAGCTTTTGCTTGATGACGAACTGTGGCATGTCGTTAAGAACACGCCGCGCGTCACGGGATTTGTTGGCGGCGGACACGATCCGCAACCGCTGACGGCCGATGAAGTGAATCAGATTCTCTATCGTCAGGTGACGTCGGCGGAACGGCCGCGACCGAAGATGGAGTTTACGCGCAACGACCGCGTCAAGATTGTCGACGGCCCGTTCTCGAGCTTTACGGGAACGATCGAGGAAGTCAACGAAGATCGCAGCACGGTCAAGGTGATGGTGACGATATTTGGGCGCGGAACTCCGGTGGAATTGGAATATTTCCAGGTAGAGAAGGAAAGCTAGCGTCAGCCGGCAACAAGGACAACAACGATGGCGAAAAAAGTACAAGGGCTGGTAAAGCTCCAGATTATGGCGGGCAAAGCGACGCCGGCACCTCCGGTGGGTCCGGCGCTTGGCCAGGCGGGCGTCAACATCATGGATTTCTGCAAGGCGTTCAACGCGCGGACTTCCAAGCCCGAGCTTGAGGGCCTGATCGTGCCCGTGGTGATCACGGTTTTCGTCGATCGGACGTACGAATTTATAACGAAAACGCCACCGGCCGCTGTGCTGATTAAGCGCGCGGCGAATTTGGCTAAAGGTTCCGGCGAGCCGAACCGCGAAAAGGTCGGAAAATTAACGCTTGCCCAGATTGAGGACATCGCCCAGCAGAAGATGCCCGACCTGAACTGCAACACCGTTGCGCAGGCGGTGGAGTGCGTCAAAGGGACGGCCCGTAGCATGGGCGTCGAAGTGGTATAGTAGGAAGTTCAATCCCGTGGGAGGCTCAACGCATATGCGCGAGCCGTTCGCACCAAGGTGAAAAATGGCAGGAAAGAAATACCGCGCATTCGCGGATAAGCTTGAGGACCGCCCTTACCAGTTGAGCGAGGCGGTCGGCGTCCTAAAAGACAACAAAATCTCTAGCTTTGACGAGACCGTCGAAGTGCACATGAAACTGGGCGTGGACCCGCGGCACGCTGATCAGATGGTGCGCGGCACGATCGTTCTGCCGCATGGGTTGGGCCGGTCGAATACCGTAGTTGTTATTGCGCAGGGCGATAAGGCGAAGGAAGCGGAAGCGGCCGGGGCTGACTTTGTTGGCGGCGAAGAGCTGGTCAATAAGATTCAGAAGGAAAACTGGCTCGATTTCGACGCGGTCGTTTCGACCCCGGACATGATGCGCTTTGTTGGCAAACTGGGGCGCATACTGGGTCCTCGGGGTTTGATGCCGAATCCGAAGACCGGCACGGTGACGATGGACGTCACGACGGCGGTCAATGAGATCAAAGCCGGCAAGGTAGAATTTCGAGTCGACAAGGGCGCGGTCATTCATGCACCGGTCGGCAAACTGGGGTTCGAGTCGGGCAATATCGTCGAGAATGCGGCGGCGCTGATTTCGGCGGTGGTTAAGGCCAAGCCGTCGGCGGCAAAGGGGCGCTACATCGACAAGGTGACGATCTGCTCAACGATGAGCCCGTCAATGGTTCTGGATATCGCGGACATCGAGAAGTAGCAGGGGATAAGGCAATGAAAGCGAAAGCCATCAAAGAGCAGGAGCTTAGCTACCTGCGCGGTGAATTCGAGCAGTCCCCGGCGGTAGTGATCTGCAAGTTCGAGGGGTTGAAAGTTTCCGAGGATGAAGCTTTGCGGAACGAGATCCGGGCGAAGGGCGCGCGGTATCGGGTGGTTCCCAATCGTCTGGCAAAGTTGGCGGCGAAGGACACGGCGTTTGAGGCTCCGCTTGCGGAGCAGCGCGGCATGACGGCGCTTGCTTTTTCAGATGATGATCCGATTGATCTGCTGAAATCGCTTGTCGAGTTCGCCAAGAGCAACCCGGCGTTACAGTTTGCGGCGGGCGTCGTTGAGGGTCGGGTTCTCGACGTCGACGGGCTCAATGAGTTGTCGAAGCTGCCGGGCCGCAAAGGCCTGTACTCGAAGTTGTTGTTCCTGATTAATGCCCCGGCACAGAAGTTGATGGGCGTAATCAACGCACCCGCGCGCGATCTGACGATCGTGGTCGACCAAGGTGTGAAAGAAAATAAGTTCGCCGCTTAACGTGGCGGATCAAGAGTTTTAGTGAATTTTTTGAGTTTGTAATCCGAAGGAGTGATGACCATGGCGGATATTAGTGCAATCGCGGAATCGATCAAGGGTTTGTCCTTGATGGAAGCCGCTGACTTGGTGAAACAGTTAGAGGAAGACTTGGGCGTTTCGGCTGCGGCGGCAGTCGCGGTTGCCCCAGGCGCTGGGGCCGGCGGCCCCGCGGAAGCGGCTGAAGAGCAGACCGAGTTTGACGTCATCTTGACTGGCCCTGGCGCCAACAAGATCAAAACGATCAAAGCGGTACGCGAGATCACCGGTTTGGGACTGAAAGAAGCGAAGAACCTTGTTGACAGCGCTCCGAAGGCTGTTAAAGAGGCGGCGACGAAAGAAGAGGCCGAAGAGGTAAAGACAAAACTCGCCGACGCTGGAGCGGAAGTCGAGATAAAATAGGCGGCAAACAGCCTTAAGGTTGTTAATGCGTCCGCCGATCAAACCAGGCGTGACTGGGATTTTTGTCCTGGTCGCGGGCCTTGCGTCTAAGTGTAAGAGTTTGTTAGACTTTACACAGTCGGTGCAGGTGTGTCTGGTCGCTTCCGGCTTGAGCGTTCTACGGTTGCCAAAGATATCTACGTGTTGATGAGGAAGGTGGCACTCAGGAGGGCTCCGGTGCGCCCTTCTATCGCTACCGAATCTTTACACGCACTTGGATCCGTGGATCAAGTTGGAGTTTTCGAACTCTGTGGCTCTTCACAAGCAAGTTGTCGTCTCATGCCGGTAATGATATCCGGCTCTTACGGACGGCGACAAGCGTAACTAACGGACCCGTCGACTGTAACCGGTCGGTCGACTCGGGTCGGGAGTGAAACGTACGATGGCTCCGAATGCTACTACCTCAGTCGCTGGCACCGCTTTGGCTCCGCGGCAAGATTTTTCTTCAATTCGGACGGCGATCCCGATCCCGAATTTGATCGAGGTTCAGCGCGATTCTTACATCCGATTCCTGCAAATGGACATGCTCCCGAGTGAGCGGGACGACATCGGGTTGCAGGCGGTGTTTAACTCCGTTTTTCCGATTACTGATTTTCGCGGTCTGAGCAAGCTTGAGTTCGTCGATTACTCGATCGGCGACTGGGAGTGCAAGTGCGGCTACCTGCGTGGACTGCACCATCTGCGTACGACTTGCGAGAGTTGCGCGAAAACGATCCAGACAAATCCGATGGGTCCCCCGCAGGTGATGTGTGGTGACTGCGGGCGTTTGACGTCAAACAACGTCACGTTCTGCCCAAAGTGCGGCGATCCGGTTGGTCTGGTGCTCAAGTACGACGTGGATGAATGCCAAGAGCGCGGCATGACGTATGCCGCCCCGCTCAAGGTGACGATTCGTCTGACTGTCTACGAAAAAGATCCGGATACGGGAGAGAAATCGATTCGCGACATCAAGGAGCAAGAAGTCTTCTTCGGTGAAATTCCGCTAATGACCGAGAACGGCACGTTCATCATTAGCGGTACCGAGCGCGTGATTGTTTCGCAACTTCATCGTTCACCGGGCGTATTCTTCGAGTCGGCCAATCGGCGTACCTACTTCCTGGGGAAGATCATTCCGTACCGTGGAAGCTGGGTCGAGTTCGAGTACGACCAGAAGAATCTGCTGCATGTTCGTATCGACCGCAAGCGCAAGTTCTTGGGAACGGTCTTTCTGCGCGCGCTTGGGTTGACGACTGACGACGAGATTCTCAAGCGCTTCTACAAGACAGACACCATTTGCGTCGTTGACGGCGCGAAACTGACGCGCAAGGTCTCGGAGAATTTGCTGGGCACGCGCCTGGCGAGCGACATCAAGAGCGGCACGAAAGTCCTAGGCCGCAAGGGCCGTAAAGTCACGCCGCATCTACTGCAACTGGTCCAGGCCGCGGGTATTGAAGAGTTGCCGACGTTGCCGTCGGAACTCGAGGGCGCGGTGTTCGCCGGCGATGTGGTGAACACCGAAACGGGTGACGTGCTTGGCGAGGCCAACAGTGCCGCCACTGCTGATCGTATCTCGGCGGTGCTAGAAGCCGGTATTAACGAATTCGAATTGATCTTCCCCGAGACGGATGAGTGCGGCGTAGTGCTCTCTGAAACGCTCAGAAAAGATACGGTCAAGACGCAGCAGGAAGCGCTGATCGAGATCTATCGCAAGCTGCGTCCCGGCGACCCGCCAACGCTCGAAACCGCAACACAGCTCTTCCACGGGATGTTTTTCGACTCCCGCAAATACGACTTTTCGCGCGTCGGGCGCATGAAGTTCAACATCAAGCTGAAGGGCGACATGGCCGCAACTTCGCTTGATTTGCGCACGCTCGAAGCGGCGGACTTCTACGACACGATCGGCTATCTCTTCAAGTTGCGCCGTAACATTGGCGACGTCGATGATATCGATCATCTCGGTAATCGCCGCGTGCGCGCGGTTGGTGAGCTGCTCGAGAATCAGTTCCGCATCGGCCTGGTCCGCATGGAGCGGGCGATGAAGGAAAAGATGTCGGTCTACCAGGAGCTGTCGACCGCCATGCCGCACGACTTGGTTAACGCCAAGCCGGTAATGGCTGCGATTCGTGAGTTTTTCGGCTCGTCACAGCTTTCGCAGTTCATGGATCAGACCAATCCATTGTCGGAGATCACCCACAAGCGACGCTTGTCGGCGCTCGGACCGGGTGGTCTGTCTCGTGAGCGGGCCGGCTTTGAGGTGCGCGACGTGCACCCGACACACTACGGCCGCATCTGCCCGATTGAAACCCCTGAAGGGCCGAACATCGGGCTGATTAGCTCGCTCTCTTGCTTCGCGCGGATCAACCAGTACGGCTTTATCGAAAGCCCGTATCGCAAGGTCGAGAACGGCGTGATCGTGGACGAAGTTCGCATTACTCTTGGTGGCGATACGGCGCTTAGTGCCGGCCAGGTGGTACGTCGCGCCGAAGCTAAGAAGGCAAATAAAGCGGTGAAGGCGCCCGGGATCCCGGCGCAGTATGATACGCACTGCGATTATCTCTCCGCCTGGGAAGAAGATCGATACGTGGTCGCGCAGGCGAACCTGCAGGTCGACGACAAAGGGCGGGTTGTCCCGGAGTTTGCCAACTGCCGCGTTGCCAGCGACTTCCAGTTGAAGCGCAAGGCTGAAATTCAATACCTCGACGTGAGTCCGAAGCAACTTGTTTCAGTTGCGGCGAGTTTGATTCCGTTTCTCGAGAACGATGACGCCAACCGCGCGTTGATGGGCTCGAACATGCAACGCCAAGCGGTTCCGTTGTTGCGCGCCGATTCCCCGATTGTCGGAACAGGTATGGAGAGGATCGCGGCTCGCGACTCTGGCGCAGTAGTGATTTGCCGTCGCGCCGGTGTGATTGACTCCGTCGATTCCGAGCGCATCATCGTTCGGGTCGAAGGCGCCGGCCATGAGGGTCAAATGTCGCGCGAAGTTGGCGCGGACATTTACCAGCTCACCAAGTTCCGTCGCTCGAATCAAAACACGTGTATTAACCAGAAGCCGATCGTTCAGGTCGACGAGCGCGTGACCAAGGGTCAAGTGCTTGCCGACGGACCCTGCACGGAAAAGGGCGAGTTGGCCCTGGGCCGCAACGTTCTTGTGGCATTTATGCCATGGCGCGGCTATAACTTTGAGGATGCCATCTTGGTTAGCGAAAAGATGGTCAAGGAGGACTACTACACCTCCATCCACGTCGAAGAGTTCGACACCGAAGCTCGCGACACGAAACTGGGTCCTGAAGAGATCACGCGCGATATTCCGAATATCTCGGAAAGTTTTCTACGCAACCTCGACGATAGCGGGATCATCCGCGTCGGCGCGCAGGTCAACCCAGGCGACATTCTCGTAGGCAAGGTCACGCCAAAAGGCGAGACTCAACTCACCCCTGAAGAGAAACTGCTTCGCGCAATCTTCGGTGAGAAGGCGGGTGACGTCAAGGATGCGTCGCTCTACTGTCCGCCGGGCATCACCGGAATCGTTGTTGGCGCCAGTGTTTTCGCACGCAAGGGCGTCGAAAAGGACGAGCGGGCGATGTCGATCGAGTCGACAGCGATTGAGCGGCTGCAGCGCAACCTCGACGATGAGAAGCGGATTCTATTCGACGAGCGGTCCAGTCGCCTTCAATCCTTGCTCGGAGGGGAGGTCGTATTAACCGATCTTCACGACGAGAAAACCAACCGCAAGCTGGCCGAAAAGGGCGACAAGCTCGGGCCGGAACACTTTGATCGCATGCGTGCCCGCGATCTGAAGCGCCTGCGCTTCAAGGGCAAGCAGCCCGACTTGAACGAGCGTATCGACGATATCGAGGAGATGACGATTCGTCAGATCCAGGTTCTCGAAAAGCTTACCGACGAAAAGATCGCCAAGCTCAAGAAGGGCGATGAGCTATCGCCGGGCGTGACCAAGATGGTCAAGGTCTACATCGCCATGAAGCGCAAGCTTTCCGTCGGCGATAAGATGGCCGGCCGTCACGGCAATAAGGGCGTTATCGCTCGTATTCTGCCGGAAGAGGACATGCCGTTCTTACCTGACGGCACCCCGGTTGAGATCGTTCTCAACCCCCTGGGTGTTCCCTCTCGTATGAACGTCGGTCAGATCCTCGAGACCCATCTTGGCTGGGCCGGGCACGTGCTCGGTGTGAAGTTCGCCTCGCCGGTGTTTGAGGGTCCGGGCGAAAAGATGATCAAGTCTCAGCTCAAAGCCGCCGGCTTGCCGACATCGGGTAAAACTACCCTGCATGACGGACTTACGGGCGATGCCTTTGAGCAAGAGGTCACCGTTGGCATTATCTACATGCTCAAACTCAGCCATTTGGTTGACGACAAAATCCACGCCCGCTCGATCGGACCGTACTCGCTAATTACGCAGCAGCCGCTGGGCGGCAAGGCGCAATTTGGTGGGCAGCGATTCGGTGAGATGGAAGTGTGGGCGCTTGAAGCATACGGTGCGGCGCACATCTTGCAAGAGTTGTTGACGGCGAAGTCCGACGATGTATACGGGCGCGCCAAAATTTACGAATCGATTGTCAAAGGCGAGTCGGCGATGTCGCCCGGCGTGCCGGAATCGTTTAACGTACTGATCCGCGAACTGCAATCGCTTTGCTTAGACGTCGAGCTGATCAAGGCTCAAGGAAAAGTGATTCAAACCGCTCTTGAGGCGGACTGATCGCGACGGAATATTTTGGTCCTGCTCATCTGGGCGGGGCGCGGTAAAGAATTAGTGGCCGAGCGAATTGCTCGAAATTAGCGCGGCCGCGCAACTAGCTTACGGAGGATGCATTGTTTCGCTCTAGCCCATACGACCGTGTAAGCTTGACAACTGACTTTGATGCGATTCGAATTGGACTCGCCTCACCGGAGAAGATCCGCAGTTGGTCTTTCGGTGAAGTCACAAAGCCCGAGACGATTAACTACCGCACCTTTAAGCCGGAGCGGGAAGGCCTTTTCTGCTCGGCGATTTTCGGTCCGGTGACCGATTGGGAATGCTTGTGCGGCAAATACAAACGCATGAAGCATCGCGGCGTCATTTGCGAGAAGTGCGGCACCGAAGTCACGCTCAGCCGCGTCCGCCGCGAGCGAATGGGTCACGTGCAGTTGGCTTCGCCGTGCTCGCACGTATGGTTTTTCAAGGGGCTGCCGAGTCGTATCGGTCAGTTGCTTGACGTCACGCTGCGTGATCTCGAGCGGGTGCTCTATTACGAGGCCTACATCGTCGTCGAAGCGGAAGAAGAAATCGACGCAAAAGTTGGCGAGATCATCGGCGATGAAAAGAAGCGTCAGCTTGATATCGACAATCCAGACGAATTCGTCGCCTTGATGGGCGCCGAGGGTGTCAGGGAGATCCTCAAAAAGCTCGATATCGAGACCATGGCCGGAGAGTTGCGCGAGCTGATGAAGACGGAAACGTCGATTCAGAAAAAGCTGAAGCACGCCCGCCGGCTCAAAGTCGTCGAGGCATTTCGACGCTCGGGCAACAAGGCTGAGTGGATGGTTCTCGAAGTCATCCCGGTGATTCCGCCTGAGTTGCGCCCGCTGGTGCCACTCGATGGCGGCCGCTTTGCAACGTCTGATCTCAACGACCTGTACCGCCGCGTAATCAACCGCAACAACCGGCTCAAGAAGTTAATGGATCTCAACGCGCCGGACGTGATCGTGCGCAACGAGAAGCGCATGCTGCAAGAAGCTGTTGACGCATTGTTTGATAACGGACGCCGTGGTCACCTTTTGCGCGGCGCCAACAATCGCCCGCTCAAATCGCTGTCTGACACGCTCAAAGGTAAGCAGGGTCGTTTCCGGCAAAACCTTCTCGGTAAGCGTGTTGACTACTCCGGTCGTTCGGTGATCGTTGTTGGTCCCGACCTGAAGCTCAATCAGTGCGGTCTGCCGAAGAAGATGGCGTTGGAGCTCTTCAAGCCGTTCATCTACCAGCGGCTCGAGCAGCGCGGTCATTGCACGACGATCAAGCAAGCCAAGGAGTTGGTCGAGCAGCAGGATTCGGTCGTTTGGGACATTCTCGAAGAGGTGATCAAAGACCATCCGGTGATGCTCAACCGCGCGCCTACGTTGCACCGTTTAGGTATTCAGGCGTTCGAGCCGGTGTTGGTCGAAGGCAAGGCGATCAAGGTTCATCCGCTGGTGTGCACAGCGTTTAATGCCGATTTTGACGGTGACCAGATGGCGGTTCACATTCCGCTGTCGCCAGAGGCTCAGATCGAAGCTCACGTGCTGATGCTGAGTTCGAACAACATCTTGTCGCCCGCGAACGGCACGCCCATTACGACGCCGTCGCAGGACATGGTGCTGGGCATGTATTACCTAACCAAAGGCCGCAAAACGGCTAAGGGTGAAGGCCGCAGCTTCGGCAGTAGTCAAGATGTCTTGCTGGCCTACGACATGGGCGAGGTCGAGACACAATCGATCATCAAGCTCTATTACAGTGGCCCGGTGATCGACCTGTCGACTGCGTTCGACAATCAGAATTTGATGCAGGCCGAGCCGGTGATTTACACCAAGCAGCACATGGATACGACGGTCGGCCGCGTCGTTCTCAACGATAGCCTTCCCGATGAGATGCCGTTTGTCAACGGTTTGCTCAAGAAGAAGGGTCTGACCCAACTGGTGTCTTACTGTTATCTCAAGCTGGGCCGCGAGAAATCGGTCGTGATGCTTGACGAGCTTAAGAACCTTGGCTTCTTGTACGCGACTCGCTCGGGAATTTCGATTGGCATTGACGACATGGTCGTACCCGCCGCCAAAGAGGGCCTAGTGGCCGGAGCGCAGAAGGACGTCATGGCCGTCGAGCAGCAGTATCTCGATGGAGCGATCACCCACGGTGAGCGCTACAACAAGATCATCGAAATCTGGTCAAAGGTTACGGAGAACGTTTCCGACAAGATGTTTGCGAGCATGGAATCAGCGGACGACTCGGGCGCGCAAGTTAACCCGATTTACGTCATGGCTGACTCCGGCGCTCGCGGATCGAAGCAACAGATCCGTCAGCTCTCGGGTATGCGCGGTCTGATGGCGAAGCCGAGTGGAGAGATCATCGAGACGCCTATCACGGCGAACTTCCGTGAAGGCTTGAACGTTCTGCAGTACTTCATCTCGACTCACGGCGCCCGTAAGGGTCTGGCCGATACCGCCTTGAAGACGGCCGACTCGGGCTATCTCACCCGCCGCTTGGTTGATGTCGCCCAAGACGTGATCATCACCGAGCCCGATTGCGGAACTACCGACGGCATTTGGGTTGAGCCGATCGTCGAGTCGGGCGAGATCATCGAGCCATTACGTGACCGCATTGTTGGCCGCGTCTCGGTCGAAGAGATCAAAGACTACGAAGGCGCCACGATCGTCGGCGTCGATCAGCAGATTAGCGAAGAGTTGGCGGCGGGAATTGAAGCCGCCGGCATCGAGCGCGTCAAGATTCGTTCGGTGCTGACTTGCGAAACCGAACGCGGTGTTTGCCGTCTCTGCTACGGCCGCAATTTGGCAACGGGCCGATTAGTTGAGCTGGGTGAAGCGGTGGGCGTAATCGCCGCGCAGTCGATCGGCGAGCCCGGCACGCAGCTCACGATGCGGACATTCCACATCGGCGGTACGGCGACGAGAGTCTCTGAGCAGTCGACGCAAGATTCCAAGTCGGACGGCTTCGCGAAGTATATCGAGATCAATGCGGTTCGTGACAAAGCCGGCGAGCTGGTTGCGATGAACCGCAATGGAATTTTCGCGATCGTTGATAACAAGGGTCGAGAGAAAGAGCGCTACCAGGTCGTCTACGGCGCCAGGCTGCGTGTCGAAGATGGAGCCGCTGTCAGTAGGCATCAGGTGCTACTTGAGTGGGATCCGTATACGTTCTCAATTCTCACCGAGGTTAGCGGCAATTGTCAGTTCTGCGACCTGCAAGAGGGCGTCACGCTGCAAGAGCAGGTCGATGAAGTTACCGGCATGTCGCAGTGGGTCGTCACCGATTCGCCGGACCAGAAAAAAGAACCGCGCGTCGAGGTTGTCAACGAGAAGGGTAAGGTCCAGCGCAAATACCTCATTCCCACGAACGCTCACTTGATGATTCGTGACGGCGATGAGATTCATGGCGGCGATGTGGTTGCGAAGATTCCTCGCGAGACCACTAAGACAAAGGACATCACAGGTGGTCTGCCGCGTGTCGTTGAGCTTTTCGAAGCACGGCGTCCGCGAGAGACGGCGGTCATGTCGGAGATCAACGGCACTGTCAAATACGGCGCATTGAGCAAGGGGCAGCGCAAGATTTCCGTTACCGCCGACAACGGCGAAGAGCGTGAGTATTCGATTCCTCGCGGCGTTCACATCAACGTCCAAGAGGGAGAGAAGGTGATCGCGGGCGAGCCGTTGATGGATGGACCGCGTGATCCGCATGACATCTTGGCCGTACTTGGCGAGAAGGAACTCCAGAAGTACCTGGTCAACGAGATCCAAGAGGTCTATCGTCTGCAGGGCGTCGATATCAACGACAAGCACCTTGAAGTGATTGCGCGTCAGATGATGCGTTGGATCAAGGTTGAGCAAGTTGGCGACACCGAATTCCTGCTCGATCAGATTGTGGATCGCTTCCGTTTCCACAAGAACAATCTCAAGATTCAGGAAGAAGGCGGCGCGCCTGCGAGCGGGCGTCCGCTGTTGATGGGTATTACCAAAGCATCACTGGCGACCGATTCGTTCATCTCGGCGGCGTCATTCCAAGAGACAACCCGAGTACTCACCGAGGCTGCTATCAGCGGCAAGGTTGATCACTTGCGTGGTCTCAAGGAGAACGTCATCGTCGGCCGTCTTATCCCCGCCGGTACGGGACTCGAAACCTATCAGCGAGTCAAGATTGTGGGCGAAGACGAGGCCGAAGAGATGGTTCCCGAGGTCGAGTATCTCAGCGGTATTCCGGGCTACGGCGAGGATACGCCGCTCGAACTCGGCGCCGCGGTCGGTGAGGACTTGCATACCGATGCCGCGGTTATTCCGACGGGCGATTAACGTTCGGCGGAAATTCGATTCATAAAGGGGCGCGGCTTTCGCTGCGTCCCTTTTCACTTTGCGGTAGACCCTGGCGCCGTGCGGTGGGCCTCAATTCCCAGGGTTTCACCCTGGGCTAATTTAAACGTCACCCCCGATGGGGGTTCAAGACCGGCCACCTACTCAGAACGGCATCTTCCACCTAGCAGCTTGACTTGCCCAAGTTTCTGGCTAGTGGACAGTTGGGTAATCGATGCCGAGTTGTTCTAGGTAGCTGTCGTACTTCTCGGGGTCGTAGCGTAGTTCGCGCAGTCGCGGGCGGTAGCGTTCCATGCGGTCAGTGTTGATCTCGATCGGTGGCGTCAGACCGTCGGGGATCAGCGATTCCCATTGCGTGTTTTTCGTTTGCTCTTGGAAGTACGCTTGTGCGCGCTTGAGCAGGTCGGCGTCTGTGAAAAGTTCGATGGCCGTCAGCGCTTGCGCTTTGGCTCCGGCTAGCGCTCCCTTGTGAGCAATTGGGGTCGCCATTGCGATCGCGGACGACCAATGGTGGCCCGTAAGGTTGGGGACGTTTGCCGGATAGCGAAGATTCACTGTCGGCACTGTCCAACTTACTTCCGCGATGTCGTCCGAGCCCGAGGCGGTGGAGCTGCTCAAGAGCTCTCCGATTTCGGTGCGCAATCCAATGACCTCGGATCCGATTTCTTTTTGAATCGCCCGCGCGAGCTTTTCGTCGTCGTCCGTCCAAGTCGGCATACCGACTTTCTGTATGTTGGCGTAAAGTGCTTCGGCCAACGGCCGGTTGAAGTCGCCCTGCCAGGCGGCGCCGATCACGCGCTCGGTCATGGTCGTGTCGGTCATGATGGCGGCGGCGTTGGCGATTTTTGTGCCGATGTCGTGATTACGCTTGACGTTTTCGTAGTCCAGCTCGCGGAAAAAATACCAGACTGTCGCCTCCGGAGGGACGACGTTGGGTTGGTCGCCGCCGTGGGTGATGACGTAATGCGAACGCTGTTGCGGCCGCAGATGCTCTCGGCGAAAATTCCACGCGGTGTTCATGAGTTCGACGGCGTCAAGCGCGCTGCGTCCGCGCCACGGCGAGCCCGCCCCATGAGCGCTAGCGCCGTGAAAGGAGTACTGCGTCGACACCAGCGCCAACCCGCGAACGCCGTAGTAGGTGTTGAACGTGTTCGATACATGACTGCTGAGCATGGCGTCGAGGTCATCGAAGAGTCCGTCGCGAGCCATATAGGTGCGGCTGCCTAGCAACTCTTCGGCGACGCCCGGATAGACTCGAATTGTTCCCGGCAGTTTGTAGCGTTCGAGGATCGCCTTGACCGCAAGCGCGGCAGTCACATTCACGGCCTGCCCCGCGTTGTGGCCTTCGCCGTGTCCAGGACCTCCATCGATCAGCGGATCGTGATACGCAACCCCTGGTTTTTGAGAGGTTTCGGGCAAACCATCGATGTCGGCCATTAAGCCGATCACAGGCTTGCCTGATCCCCACTCGGCAACGAATGCCGTGGGCATGTCCGAGAGCCCACGTTTGATGCGAAAGCCGTTTTTCTTTAGGATCCCAGTGACGTAATCGGCGGTCTCGACTTCGGAGTATCCCAGCTCTGCAAAGCTGAAGATCGAGTCGACCATCACTTGAACCTGTTTGGCCTGGGCCTCAACTCGTTCGGCCGCCTCCTGTTGCAGTTGGTCCTTGGAGGGGGTTTGCGCGACGAGGACGCCGACCGCGACGAGAACGGTCAGTGTGATTCTAAGCATAAGGCTGGAACTCGGACCTATAATAGCCCGCTCAGCGCTGGGCACGGGAATCGCGCGGATATCGTGACTCAGCGGCCTTCGCTCGACGGCGGCACAATACCTTTCAGGCGCATGTGGACCGCCATTTGGGCGTACTCATGCTCAATGTGGATCGTGTTGCCGTAAAGCGTTCCAAGCCTCGACCGACTGCCGCGCCTGCCGGCGATCATTTCCACCGCATTCGCGTCGGTCAGCGCACCGTAGGCTTTCTCGCATTCGGCGGTAGCGGCTTTTGTGGCCGCGACCAGTTCGGCCTTTGACGATGAGCCGTCGACTCCGGCGCGGCGTCTATCGCCACCTATGCCGGAACATGTGCCCATGGCCGCGTTAGCGGTGTGAGCTACCAGATCGCCGAAACTTTGGCTCTCGGGCGCGGGTTTGAAGGCATAGTTCTCGGCGGGCATTTTCTCGGCGGCCTTGACGATGTTGTTGGAGGTTCTGTTCCAGGCCTGACGGGCCTCGTCGCTCAGCGGGTCGGCCGCGCCTAGCGAGAGTGTGCCTATCCCGGCAAATATCGCGATTCTCAGAAT
This sequence comes from Bryobacterales bacterium, assembly GCA_965205595.1. GTDB lineage: Bacteria > Acidobacteriota > Terriglobia > Bryobacterales > UBA6623 > CATQHP01. Next base: position 201,237 of record CBDBHI010000026.1, read on the forward strand.
GTTTCGCACTGTTCGATCTCCTTGCTTGTTGAGCTTATCTAAACGTGGTTGATGCGCGGTTGAATTGGCGTGACCGCCGCCGACAAGGTTACTACAAGTGTCGACGAGCGGAATTGCCGGCGGCAAGATTTCTATCCGAGAAATGATTGAGCCCGCGGTCGCTACTGGGAGCGCTGGGCGGTGAAGCAGGTTAGGGTTTGGATGTAGTGGAAGTCCGGGCGCGCCAGTGCGTAGTGGGCGGAGTCGGGATCGGTCAAGTTGCGAAGTTGTCGCGTCTGATCGGCCGTTAGGTGAGCTTCGATCTTCGGTCCCCAGTAGCCGGCGAATAGTGCTTTTTCGAGGTAGGTACGGGTGGCATCGTCGAGCGGCGCCGTTCGCTCGACAACGATGGTTTTGGCCCGTGGGCCTTTGAAACCTGCTTCGCGCAGCCAGCCAATTCCGCGCCGCCAAGCGGCCGCCTGATCGCTGCCGAGGGCGTACTTCGCGCGGTAGAAACGTCTGCACGCGGCGTGGACCGCGGATTCCAGTTCGCTATCCCAGGCGAAGACCATGTCCGGGAGGAGAGTACTTTGGCAAACGGCGACGGTGCCTCCGGGGCGGAGGGCTTGGCGCAACGCCTGGAGCGCGCGCAGCGGGTCGTGCGCGTGATGGATCGCGTTCAAGCACCAGATCGTGTCGAAGGACCCAGCGGAAAACGGCGGTTCGCTCAATGAGGCTTGGAGCCAGTTCCCGCGAGCGCCTTGGCGCGCGGCTGCGAGGTGTGGACGTGAGAGATCTAACCCGACCACGAGTCCGGTTGCGCCAGTTCGATCGGCGAGCAATTGCGTTGTCTGGCCCGCGCCGCAACCAGCGTCTAGCATTCGCGATCCGGTTGCGATATTTAGTTCGGCTATGAGTCGTCGCAGCTCGGGTTCGGCGGCTCGGAAAAATAGCGAGAGTTTGGAGGAATAGTCGCGCTCCGGCGTATCCCCTAGGGTGCTGCCGCGATCCTTGCTGGCCGGCTCGGACATTGCTTCGTGGGATATCTGATGGGTCCGGGGTGCGTTCTCATCGCAGATCGTTTCGATTGATGGCCGATGACCTCACTTGGGATGGAGAGAGGGTAGGACGGATGGCTAGAACTTTCTTGGGATTGATCGATAGTTCACTTGAAAGCGTGGACTTCCGTCCACGCCTCTGATTCTTTGCCTCGAAGGACTGGATCGGGGGGGGGCGTTAGCTTGACTCTACTCCGAATAGTTGGCGGAAGAATCCGTTCAGAAGGCGGTTCTCTGGGTCGAATTCCTCTCGCTTGGCCGCCATCGCGTCCAGGCGTTTCCCGAGCGCTTTCTTGGCCTGAGCCCTGGTGAATCCGAATGTTTGGTTGGGCAGCGGTGCGCCTCCCCGTTTGCCGCACCAGGTATTGAAATCCGCCAGGAACTCCGGCCAGCCCGGATTGGCGGTCGACACCGGGTCAATGGTCATTACGTTTCCGCCGTGGGAATAGGACAGCAACGATTGCTGATCCTCGGCGATACGGTAACCGACATGCAGCAAGTTCACTCTATATTTCTTCTTCTTGTCGTAATTCTTCACCCACTTGGTGTATTGCTGCAGAATGTTTCCATAGTTCTCTTCAGGAAAAGCCCACAAGCTGAAGGTATAGCGGCGGTCGTCTGAAACATCCGGATAGCGGATAATCTGATCGGTCGCGATCGTCTTTTTGCTCTTGATCACGTGCTCCAATTCGAATCGCCAAAAGGCGCCAAAGCCGTCGATAATTTTGTATCGTATGGCCCGGTTTTCGATGTCTCGTTCGAGTCGGAAGCAGGTTTGCGGCCCGACGTCGGACCAGAGCCTGTTCCGAACCTCCCAGGACTGCTCGTCTGGCTTGCCTCTTGCCTTCGGGTTGTACCGGCGGAACTCGACGGTGACTAGTTCGTCGAACAGGAACATGTAGTACATCATCGAGTAGTTGCGAGCCCACAATTCAGGAAGCTTTTGGGCGAATTCTTTGACGCTAAAAGTCTCGTGAAAAACTTCCATCGGCCGAATGGGCCGGATGCCAAAAGTTGCCTCCGTCACAATGCCGAACGTCCCATAGCTGCAGCGCAGGATCTTCATGAGATCGGGGTCGCTATCTTCATTCACGTCGAGTATCTCGCCCGAGGGCAACACCATCTTGATCCGCGTGCAGTACGAGCTGACCTGACCGTACTCGGCGGGCATGGAGCCATCTTTGGTGCCGGCGCAGGCGGCAGAGCCGATCGAGAGGTTCCCGATTTCGGTGTTGACGTAGAATTGGAGGCCGCGCTTCTTCAACTCGTGCGCCACGTCGTATAGAATTGCTCCGCCTTCCGCGGTGACAGTGTCGTGGGTGATTTCAAGAATGCGATTCATTCCTCGCATCTCAATCATGGTTCCGCCATCCGCCGTGGTGCACGGCGCGGTAGAGTGATTTGAGCCGAAGGCGCGTACGGGAGAGGGGTACTTGTCTTTGTTCTTGAGGATGCGTGCGATTCCCGTTGCAGTCTTGGCCTTGGCGACGACCGTGGGGTGAGAAACGATATCTCCAAACCAGTTTGGGACCGACAATTGGGGCATAATGCGGATTCTCCTCAAGAAGAGTCTAGTCGAATTTGCGCACGTATGCTAGGAAAAAATGTGCTGATGCCGCAGTTCAGCTAAGTTTATTTGCCAGACTGCATGCAGCCCGCTTGGCGGGGCCAAGGTCCTGATGTACCGCTCGTCGTTGGTTTTTTTCCGCAGGTTCCAAGAAGCACTTCTATGCTGCTGGTCGGTGCACCATTGTTGTCCAAGACGATTTTGACGAATATGTCCGCCAGACCGTCCCGGTTGAAATCCGCCGTCCCGACTGAAGTTGGCGTACCCGTGACCTTGTAGGTCTGGTCCATTTGGAATCTTCCAGCCCCGGCACCGAGCAATACACCGACGCTGTTAGCAGCGCTGTTCGCGACTGCCAGGTCCGGCTCGCCGTCACCGTTGAAATCCCCAACCGTAAGCTTACTCGGGAACATTTCCGCTCTGTAGCTCGCGCGCGTTTGGAATGTCCCACCCCCAGCGGCCGGAAAAACACTAACACTGTTGTTCGTAAGGTTCGGGACCGCCAGGTCGGTTCTCCCGTCGTCATTTAGGTCGACCGCCGCCACGAACGTCGCGATGTCTTTCGCTAGGTAAACGTCGGCGTCTCCGCTGCCTTGTCCGGCCGTAACCGTCACGGAATCGATTCCATCCGGGACGACAAATTTGTAATAGGTCTGGCTGCTTGTGACATCGCCGAACGGACCGTGGGCCTTGTCGGGCTCCAATTCCGTAGGTTCCGGTAGCTCGATCGACAGGCGAACGTTTTGATAGTCGACGAACGAGTTGACGGTAACTTCCCATTCGCCGACCGAGGGTTGGGCGAATGCGAGAGTTTCGTTGGAGCCGTCGCGGATTGAGAGGCCGAACTGGCCGAGTGGGCCGAATACGACCATGTCGGCATCACCCATTTCGTCCTCGGATCGGAGACGAATCTGGGCCACGTTTGCTCCTTCGGGAAGAGTGAAGACGGCGCGGCCCGGCTGGTTCTGGAAGGAGCTGATCTCAACCGGCACTCCGGGTTCGAGGACAGCCGTTACCGGGAGCGTGAAATTATGCAGAACGCGACCCCCGTTTCCGTCGGCGATTTCAATCTTGGCTCGTGGAATTGAGAATTGCGTCGCCAGCCACTGAACGAGGCCTGTTTCAGTGACGCTCATTCCTGCCGGGCCGTCGAGCAATTTGAAGCTCAACGCGTCACCGTCGGGGTCTTGGGCATCGATCTGGTAGCTGAACTGAGCCAAGTACTCTACGAGGCCCGAGGGAAGCCCGTTGACTTGCGGGTTTTGGTTGGCGCCCTGCGTGGGCGGCATGTCGAATGCAGCATTGACCGTGACCACCTGAGTCGAAGCGTTGCCATCGATGCCCGTCGCCGAAAAGCCGAGGCCGCGGGCAGCTAGAATTCGCCATAGCGCGGCAATATCGTAGGGAATCTGGCTGGACCCGCCGGCTATGGGCGGCTTCTTCCAGACTCGCGCTTGGGCCATTTTGCTGACGAGGTTCGCGCGAAACAATAGCGCGGCGTCAACCGCGGAGATCAGCAATTCGTATGAGGCGGTTTTGCTCGCCGTGACGAACACGCGGAACGCTGGGATTGCCGAGGTGAGAGTCTCTGGAAATGCGACCGTTTGGACGATGATGGGGTCGCCGGGGAAGGTAGGATTTTCAAAATAGACCGAGCGACTCGAGGGACCGGTCGTGAGGATCGCCCGCTCGAAGCCGGCGACACGAGCGATTTTAGCGGCGGTAGCCGCGGCGTCGGCTGCGGAAAGGTTCGACTGGCCAGTCGATTCCCGCGAAGAAACGGCTTCGCCGGCCTGCGTCTTGTCCAATACAAGATGAGCCTGAAGGGAGGGGTGATTCCAACACAAGATGAGCCTGGAGGTAATTTGGGCAAGGTCGATTAGGAACAGGCAAACTGCGGGCGATGGGAGTCGCCGTGCAGCAAGCCGAATCGCTGAGTCTCGATGAGATCGAGAGTTTTCTCGACGGGTGTGGGTCCGTCGAGTTCCAGGCCGGAAGTCGAGCGGATAAATACGCGCTCGTCGAAGGCGTCCTGAAGAGGCATCATTATGCCGACCAGAAGCGCTCGGTTAAAGGATTGTTGAGACGCTTCCTGAGCAAGCTAACCGGCTTAAGCCGCGCCCAATTGACTCGCCTCATCGGGCAGTTTTTGCGCGAAAAGTGCGTTCGGCCGACAGCCTATCGAAGGCGCCGCTTCCCCACCAAGTACAGCCGCGCCGACATCGTTCTCCTGGCGCATGTCGACCAAGTACAGCAACGTCTCTCCGGGCCGGCGACGCGTCGCATTCTCCAGCGCGAGTTCCAAATCTACAACCGCAAGGAGTTCGAACGCCTTGCCGAACTGTCGGTGGGACACCTCTACAACTTGCGCAAACGCGCCGTCTACCGGCGACACAGTTTGCATCTCGACAAGACTCGACCGACACCCGTGGCGATCGGCGAACGCCGCCAACCCGAGCCGCGAGGACGTCCGGGCTACCTGCGCATCGACACCGTGCACTCGCCCGAACAGGAAGGTGAAAAAGGCGCCTACAGCATCAACGTGGTCGACGAAGTGACGCAGTGGCAGGCCGTCGGCTGCGTCCAACGCATCAACGAAAATCACCTCATTCCCTTGCTGGAAGGCCTTTTGGAACAATTTCCATTTATCGTTCGCGGCTTTCACTCCGACAATGGCAGCGAATTCGTCAACCATCAAACCGCTAAACTGCTCGAGAAGTTGCGAATTGAATTTACGAAGTCTCGCGCGCGCCGTTCGAACGACAATGCCTTGGTCGAAACCAAGAACGGCGCGGTGGTGCGCAAGTGGATGGGCTACCAGTTTTTGCCCTCGGAAGCGACGCAGGCGATCGACACCTTCTACCGCCAGTGGCTCAACCCGTACTTGAATTTTCATCGCCCATGCGCTTTCGCCAGCGAGCGCCGAGACCGCCGCGGCAAGTTGCGCAAGGTGTACGCCGAGTGGAGCACGCCGTGGGAAAAGCTGCTCAGCCTGCCCGCCGAGCAGCGCGGCCTGCGCGCGGATCGCTCGCTCAAGAAGCTCCAAGCGCGAGCGGACACTTGTTCCGACACCGAGTTTGCCGAGCAACTCGACGCTCAGCGCAACGAACTGCAACGCGTCTGCAAAGACCTCGCGATCTGCTGGCGCACGCGCTAGACAACGCCCCGACCCGAGGCGTTGTCGGCTCCTCCGGCCCACAGCTACCTTCGCCTGCCTCCTTCAGGCTCATCTTTCGATTGGAAAAGAGGGTACCGTCCCCAAGAAACACCGATCCAAACCCGTTGACGACCCCCTTTTTTCCACTTGGCGCCATTGGGCATCCACTCAGAGGATGAACTGTCGTTAGCTGGTCTTGAATTAACCAGCCGAAATTCCTCACGAAATTTGCCTTTGCGGTCTTTGAGTGTTCCGTTAGAGCTTGGTTGATTCTCTTAAAAATTTCTTGCTTGGCTACGCCCTTCCAACTGATCTTCACCTTGTCGTTTTTTAGCGAGATCTTGCCGCCGGAGTCGTCGATCGCCATTACCAAGTACACTTGCGAGTGATTCAGCGCGCCATTGGCATGCCATTTACTGTCCCGCCAGTGCTGTTTGTTCTTCTGTTTCCAGATGTCCTTGCCGTAGTCCTTCCCAAGCGGGCCGACTGTTCGCAGACCAGCGCGGGCGATTGCTACCAAGGCGCGAGGCAGCGAGGCGTCTTCGACGATAAACCGTTTGTCAAAGTCGGTGTGGCCGTACTGAATGGCGGACACGATCGATGGACCTGCCTTCACGGCAGCGCGTTTGACGTCGTACTCGTGGTCGCCGAAGCCCATGATGTCGGTCACGTCTTGGCCGTTGTAGCTCACGCCATAGAAGTCGCCGTTTCCGCTAAACCTTGATCCAAGCGCGTCCGAGACGGCCAAACCTGCCCGCTTGGAGCGCAACAGAATCTTGGTTGAACCCAGCGAACCGGCCGCGAGAACGACGTTTTCAGCCTCAAGAACACCGACGCTGCGGTTCTTGTCGTTGTGGTGCCGAATATAGTGGACTGCATACTTTCCATCGTTCTTTTTCTCGACTCGCTCGACCTCCATGTGGGTAAAGATTCGGGCGCCCTCGCTCTTGGCCAAGGGAAGGTAGTTCATGTAAAGCGTTTTCTTGGCTCGGACGTTACAGCCTGAAAAGCAGTCACCGCAATTGATACACGGAGCTTGTGGCATTCCATATGTATTGGTATTGCACTCGTCCAGATTCACCGCCAAGGGTAGGGAGCGATGAAACTTTGTATCGCTTCCAAGCGTGTCTGCGTGGCGTTCCATGGCCTCAACTTTACGAAGAGGGCGCAGAGACCCACCGTCGTCCGTCTTGACGCCGTGGTGAGTTTCTGGACAGATAACGTCTTCAACTTTTTTGTAATAATCCCAGATCCCACCGCTCTTCGCTAAGTCTCGAATCGGTTTCGGCCAGTCGTAGTAAGTGAATAGATCAGCGTCGGGACGAATGGCGATGTTGGCGTTGATCAGCGAAGTACCACCTAGACCCGACCCCTGAAACACGTTGATGTCAGAAAACGAATGATATTCGTACAGACCCAGAGGTCGTTTGTTTCCGAGCAGGTTCTGGACGATTACGCGCGCGGTATCCGGAAACGATCCGGGGATCCACTCTTGGCCGCGCTCTAGAAGACAAACCTCGTGGCCGGCCGAGGCGAGCCGGGCCGCGGTGATTGACCCTCCATACCCCGACCCGACGACAATCACTTTGTACGAATCTTTCAAGTGGCACGGGCGGTCTGCGAGAGCGGTAATCATTTTCTTCTCCTAAATTCTGAAATTGGTAGCGGCGGCGATGTCGTGACTGCGGCCACGGGAATTCGGCCGTAACCGTACGCCGCGACCAAGCTTCTCGCGCTGCTTTGCCCGATGGACTGGGAAACAAGGACCATATTGATCGCCTGAAATCTCGTCTGCGGGAATTATAACCATAGGACGCAATAAGTCATAGCGTTTTCTTTACAGGCTGCCGACTATTGGGTTGGGGCGGCGGTGTGGCGCCGTGCAACGGACTCGCTGAAGGGCCACACACTCGATACCTCCAATTATCTGGATGCGGCGCGGCGAGAGATTTGGTATTTAATGAATACAGCAGAGTGGCACGATTCAGACGTCGGCATGCGCGAGTCGAGTTTCTACCTAAATTAGTTAAAGAGAAACACATTCTACAAAAACGAAAGGCACTCGAAAATGGATGAACCCTTTACGACGGACCGCTGTAGTGTGGTATCCGATTTAGACCAATCCGCGTGCTGCATCAAGCATGATTGGGCCTACTGGAAAGGAGGCCCCAAGGAGGATCGGCGCACAGCCGATGCAGAGTTCTTCAACTGCATTTGGGAAACGTCGAAATTCCCTATATTGGCGCCAATTCGATGGCTAGGCGTGCGTATCGGCGGCAAGAAGTTTTGGCGCGTTCCACGCATCGCCTGGAACTACGGCTGGAAGGACTTCGAGTGGCGTGACGAAGACGGTCCGATAACCGAAGCGAGTCAGCGACCTGTACTGCTTAAAGCACTGAAAAAGGCTGAGGGCGAGGTGGACCAAGACTCGGATGCGGCAAACGCCTGATTAAATCCGTGGCGCTGCTCGTTGCATGGGCACCTTAAGCGGCAATAGAAGAAGCGCCACGTTCGGATGGCAGTAAGCGAGTTGGTGGCCGATCGGAATTCGCGGAGATTTTACGATTCGGCTCACGGAGGAGCCTATCGCGTCCAGCCGGGCTCGCCCCATTGAGAATGGGCCACGAGAGATTCGCTTCGTCGGCGGTTCAAAGGCCGACTTCAGGCGTCAGCCTGCCGCCACGGCGCGAATGGGTTCGCGTCGCCGCTCAAAGCGATTCTGAGCTCCGGCATATGACGTAGCAACACACTCCTGAAATTGTTGTTCTCAATCCACTCAATTCCCGACGCGGTATAAACGTCGGCACTATAGGAATCGGTGATGAAGCGGTCGCTCTGGAGTCGACGCGGGGCCATTAGCGAAAAGATGCGAAACGCGGTATCGCTGAATCCGAAACCCGGCGGAAGGTCTTCCGCAAAGAGTCCGGCCATCAAGTCAACCTTCTCGATGTCGTTGTCATAGAGGCTTCGCAGCTGCTCGACTACCTCGCCGTCTTTTGTGATCTGCTCAAATTTCGTATAAGCGCCCTTGAAGACACGGCGCCGAAACTGGTTGTAACGCGGAACTCCGCGTTCCCGGTCGCGCATAATGTCGATCGAGGCGAGGTCAATCGTCCTGCCGTCGGGCCGCTCCAGGGTTTGAAGGAATTTAGGGTAGTTGTGAAGCGTAATGGCGCCGGGATGAGACACGCCGAACGAGTAAAAGAGGTCGCTCAGGCTCTGATTCTCCATGATGCTACGTGCCGCGGGACCGGCAACGTCGGGAAGGGTCCGGGATTCCAACTCATGGTGGTCGGCGGCGCGCCGAAACAGATAGTCGTCGGGCATTAGCGGGTGCATGCGGTACACCGAGACGAACTCTTCCGTCATGGCATATGGAGCGGTGTGGTGCTCTTGGCGGGTTCCGGGAATGCCATTTTGGAGTTCATTGGGGTTGTCGGGTCGGCCATTCTTACGAAACGCCTCAACGCCGCCGAGGCCGTACCATGTGCCTTCTAGTCCGCGTACAGTTGTTGGGTGCGCTAGGATCGCAGGGGTCCAGTCGAGGGTATGAATTTTCGACATCAAGGCGACGTTGATCAGACGCGCCTTCTGAAATAGCTTCTCGTCCCGCCAAGTCGGGTTTTCGCGCTTAAGATTCTCGCAGATGGTGTTGTGCTCCTTAGTGAAAAGCGTGTGCAGCATGCTCAGCCCCACCCACCAATTCGCATTCACACCTGTTCGGTCGACCTTCTTGTCGGGGTCGAGGGGAAGCAGGTTTTCGGCTGTCAGCGCAAGCTTGCCGTCTTCATCTGCTCGAACCGACTTCTGGATATCGAGGCTGCTGCCATAGAGCTGCGAACCATCCCACCAGTGAGTTTCGGTGTTCAGGTATGTGGGGGGGGTGCGTGTGACCATCTTCTTTAAACGTCGGATCTTTCTGAGTGCGATGAATCTTCATCGGATTCTCGCCCCAAGGATCACCGTCTTTCAGTGGAACCTCCAGCGGTTTGGCATGGGGGTCGGTTCGATGGCTGAACCAGTCGTGGACCTCAAACTGAATCCATGCCGCTGCCAGCAAGTTGAGGCTCGTCGCGGGCTTGAACTCCTTGCACGTCATGAGCTGGCGGCTGACTTCTCGCGGGCTAGGAGTCAGGATCTGATCCGGCGGATCGGGAAATTGATCGTTCCGTTGAACGTTCCGGCCGAACCGCGTGTTTGCACGGCCCATGCGCGGATCATTAGGGTCGTTATATGAGCCATCGGCGGAACGCTCGTCGTCAGGTGGCTTCGGCGGCAGCGGTTCAAAATCGCCGGTCGACGGGATGAATTTTGACATGTCATGCAATCGATGCTTGCGATAGTTGGCACGAAACCGATTGATCCGTGCCAGCCCGAGAATGACAGAGTTGAGTTTCCACCACGGTCCAAAAAGCGCCATTTCAATCGACCTCCAAAGCTCTCTGCCCAATTTTGAGTTGAATTCAAACCTGGGCCTAGTAGAATACTGCCTTAAGTTGGCTTGCGCGCGAATCCAGTCGACCCCAGAAATCGGCTGTCGGAGTGACGATGGCGTCTGCCATTTCCGTGGCTTTCCGAGCCTTCAGGATTCGAGTCTGGTCCGATTGTACTTTCGATAAGACCGTTTGCCAAGAAAAAAATATTACTTCACGTTGACCTATCGCTACCATTTACCTTGCCGGGACGAAAAAGGCCGGATGTTCGAAGCCGGTATAGCTGCCGGAGCGATGGCATTCACGCAAGACATCTTGACGTAAGAACTCGCTGAGAATGCACCCACCTGGGCCCTTCGAATGTCGTGTCAACGGTTGCTGATTCTAGCCTGAAACTTGATTTTTCAAGCTGCCCGCCAAGCTACTTGTTGGACGAAACCGTTCGCGATACCGAGCCGCGCCGCCTCGCGGTGCGGTCCTTTCTGCGACGTGTGCACCGCACCGCTCGGCGGCGCGGCTCGGTATCGCGAAGCGCAACGTCGCCTCGCTGGTATCTCAAGTTTCACCCTTGAATGATCCGCCCAACCAAGGCGGGCGGTGGCCGGGCTAACCTGAAACTTCAATCTTCACGTGACGAATGTAGGATGACTTACGGGGCGGGGACTGGCACACGAGAAACCGTAGTCTCCACACCTTGACAAACCCTCGTGATGCCTGAAAGGTGTGAAGAAATCGCCTTGTCCGATTTTTCAGCGCTGATTCGAAAGGACTTAGGTCGTCCAAATCGACCAGATTCTGAATTCATTCACACCTTCCTGTCCCCTGCCAAGCTGATGACACAGCGAATTTCTGCCACGGATGATCCGGCCCTCGCCGCTGGCCCCGCTGACCCGAAAATTGAATTTTCGAGCTGCCAGCCAAGCTGCTTGTTGGAAAAAAGCGTTCGTAGTACCGAGCCGCACCGACGTGTGGGCTCGCCTGGCGGATTACCATAGACCGGTGGCTGACAACCAACAAAGCGTCGCGAGTATCGGGTTGGGCCTTTTGGGTGGGGCGCTGGCGTCGCGTCTCGATCAGGCCGGCATTCAGGTGAGAGGATTCGACCTCGAGCCGGTTCGAAACGAAGTTGCATCGCCGCCCGGTTTCGAATCTGCTCCAAGCGCCGCTGACGCGGTTCGAGATCGGCAAGTGATTTTGCTGTGCCTTCCAAATTCAAACGTCTCTTCCGCTGTTCTCGATGAAATCGAGCCAAACCTTGAGCACGGTTCGCTGCTCATCGATACGACCACCGGCAGTCCCGATCAAGTTGCCGCTTTCGGCCCGCGCCTGGCCGAGCGCGGCGTGGAGTTTGTGGACGCGACCATTGGCGGCTCAAGCGAACAAGCGAAACGAGGCGAAGTGATTGCGATGGCGGGCGGAACCAACAAGGGCTTCGAACGGGCCAAGCCGCTATTGGAACTGTTTTCGAAGCGGGTCGTCCACCTTGGGCCGTGGGGTGCCGGAGCCCGCATGAAGCTCGTGATGAACCTGGTCATCGGTCTCAATCGCGCGGTCCTCGCGGAAGCACTGAATTTCGCCCGCTGCCAAGGCATGGACTTGGAGGCGGTACTCGAGACTCTGGGAGCGGGGCCCTCGAACTCGGCGGCGCTGGAACTGAAGGGCGAAAAGATGGTGCGGCAGGAGTTTGATCCGGCTGCGCGCCTAAGTCAGCATCTCAAGGACGTGCGGCTGATCCTTGAGGCCGGTGCCGGCTCGGGCGCCAAGCTGCCGCTCTCGCAATTGCATCTTGAACTACTCGAACTCGCCGAACAGCGTGGCTACGGCGCCGCCGACAACAGTGCGGTGATCAAGGCCTGGGAATAACGCCGCGTCCTCGTGATAGACTTTTCTCGACTTTCAGATGCCATTGATTGAACCGTTCCGCGGCATTCTGCCGGCGATGCAATTGCCATACCGGGAAGACCTCTCGATCGACGAAACGGAGTTGCGGCGCTTCGCCCGCCGGCTTGCCTCGCACGAGGGTATTGGCGGACTCGTTACCAACGGCCATACTGGCGAAGTGTTCGCTTTGTCGGCTGACGAACGCGCCGAGGTGACTCGCATCGTCGCTGACGAGGCGGGAAAAACTGTTCCCGTGGTTAGCGGTATCTGCTGCGAGAGCGTCGACGAAGCGGCACGCCATGCCGAGCAGGCACAGCGCGCGGGAGCGCAAGGCTTGCTCGTGATGCCGCCCCACTACTGGTTGCGTTTCGGCATGCGTCCGAACCACGTCGTCGAACATTTCCACGCGATCGCCCGAGCGACCGACATCAACCTGGTCGTGCATATCTACCCCGCCTGGACAAAGGCAGCATACTCATCGGAGTTGCTGGCGGAGCTAGCGAACTTGCCGCACGTAACGACCTTCAAGATTGGGACGAGGGAGATGTCGAAGTATGATCGAGACATTCGGGCCATTCGCGCGGCGAACCCGAAGGCAACGATTCTGACTTGCCATGATGAGTATGTTTTGGCGTCGATGGTGCAGGGCGTCGACGGCGCTCTAGTCGGTTTCGCATCGTTCGTCCCTGAGTTGCTAACCGCGTTGTATGCCGCCGTTAAGGCTGGAGATTTGAAGCTCGCCCAGCGTCTTCAGAATCAGATTTATTTACTGAAAGCGGTTGTTTACGACCATGACGAGCCCTCGGGTGACGCTCACGCCAGGATGAAAACCGCGATGGTGCTGGCTGGACGTCTAAAATCCGATCGGACCCGTCCGCCAATCGAGACGCCGGACGCCGCGACTCGGGAACGCATTCGCAATGCGGTTCGAGCCGCGAACCTTGCGCCGGCGCAAGCCGCTGACGCCGCCTAGCGGCACAACATGTCGCGCGCGGTCTCGCTGCTTATTGCCCTGGCGCTAGTTGGCGTTTCCTGCGGTGCGCCGCCAACGAGGACGGTAACGATCGGCGCGCTTCCACCGGGGACGTCATGGTACGTATTTGCCGCGACTCTGTCAGAGCTTCTTTCTGAAACGTTGCCGGATGAAGTTCGCGTTGAGATCCGACCCCGAGGGGGAGGGGTGGGCAATCCGATATTGGTCGACCGTCAAGAGGTTACGGTGGCCATCGCCCAAGCCGCGACGTCCGCATGGGCCACGGCCGGCGTCGAGGTTTACGATAAGCCTGCCGAGAATATTCGAGCGCTGGTCGGCGGCTTAAATTCCGTCTGGATGATCGGCGTGCTCAGTGAGGCCTACATCGAGCGAACCGGCAATGAGACGCTCGAGGCAGTTCTGACGTCGGGTGATGCGGTGCGCATTGTCGTGAAGCCGCGCGGCAGCTCGGTGCCGGCCTTCGTTGATCTTGCATTTGAAGCCTTCGGGCTAACTCGCGACGATATTCGTTCAAACGGCGGAAGTATCATCCAGGTCTCGGCGAGCCAGGTCCCGGGGTTGATGCGTGATGGCCGCGCCGATCTCTACTTCGAATCCGGGGTACGCGGCCATCCAACCCTCACCGAGGTCGCCACCACCGTCCCCGTACGCTTTCTCGACGTGCCACCCATCGTGCGCAAACGGCTTGAGGGCCCCGGCGTCGAGCTCACGGAAATGCCGCTCTGGTTTCCTAGTCAAAAGAGCCCAGTACCGTCCGTTGATATGGGCACGGTGTTGATCGCCAACCGCGCGCTCGAAGACGACCTCGCGTACTTGATAACGAAGACCGTTTGCGAAAATCGCGAGGCTATGGCCAAAGCGCATAAGGCCTGGGCTTCGTTCGATCCTACAAATGCCTGGCGTATTGAAAAAACGGGCGCGCCGCTACATCCGGGCGCCGAACGTTACTACCGCGAACAGGGCTGGCTCGAATGAATTCATCGGATTCGGCGCCCGCCGAAAAGTGGCGCCGGGCGATGGGTCTGACGCTGGGCGGGGCCTGGATTCTATTTCAACTCCTAAACCTTTTTGACCCGCTAGCGCCACTAGTCGCTCATCCAATACACCTAACCTTTGCACTGGGTCTAGGGCTGCTTTGGAGACCACTCAGCGGGCCACGCGGAAGGGTGTTCGATGTCGCGCTGCTTCTCGGAGTGGTCGTCGTCGGCGGCTACTACCTCGTTTCGCTAGGCCGGCTTTCGAATCGTATCGATGGGGTCGACGAGGTTACATTCGTTGATCTCGTTTGCGGAATTTTGTTGATCGTATTACTGCTTGAAGCGGTCCGCAGAATAGTCGGCTGGTCGTTGCTTGGCGTCATCCTGGCGTTCCTGACCTACGCGTTCGTCGGGCCATGGCTGCCTGGTTGGTTAGGTTTTTCCGGATTCGGGTTTATCGAGCTGGTCGAAATTCTCACGATGACGCTGTACGGCATTCTCGGCATAACCACCGAGACTTCGGTGCAGTTCGTTTTCTATTTCGTGATGTTCGGTGCCGTCTATGGAGCGATCGGCGGTGGGCGCTTGCTAATCGATTTGACGTTGAGTGTGACCGGTGGCCGCCAGGGCGGATCGGCTCAGGCCGCTGTGGCGGCGAGCAGCCTGATGGGAGCGATCAGCGGAAGCGCGGTGGCAAACGTTTCAGCGACGGGCGTCTTCACAATCCCGTTGATGCGTCAATCGGGATACTCGGCGACGCGAGCCGCCGCTATTGAAGCAATGGCCTCGACCGGCGGCCAGTTGATGCCGCCGGTGATGGGCGTAGCGGCGTTCGTCATCGCCGAGATGCTCCAAATCGAATACTCCCAGGTGGCGCTGGCGGGGCTGGCGCCGGCGGTCGCTTTCTACGTCGCGTTGTTTGTCGTTGTGCACCTGGAATCACGCCGCGATGGCGTTGGGCATCTCGATGCCGGACGGCGCATCGATCCGCTCGCGCCACGATTGCACTTGCTTATTCCTCCCATCGCGCTGATTGCGTTTTTGGTTGCCGGATTTTCGGCGTCGCTTTCAGCGACATTCTCGACGGGGCTCTGTGTCGTCGTTTGTTATCTACGCGGGAGCACCGCTTTGAAGCTACGCGACTGGCGATCGGCGATCGAAGATGGCTCGCGCCAGGCGGCATTGGTGGCGGCCCCGATCGCCGCAATCGGCGTGATCATCGCCGTTGCCGTGCAGTCTAATTTGGCGCTGAAATTCTCCACACAGTTGATCGCGCAGGCTGGCGGAGGATTGCCCGGTGCTCTGGGCGTTATAGCGCTCGGCTGTCTGATCATGGGAGCCGGATTGCCGACGGTGGCCGCGTACATTATCGGCGCGATCTTGTTTGCTCCGGCTCTGATCGAGTTTGGCGTCAACGAGTTGGCGGCGCATCTGTTCGTGATGTACTACTGCGTGTTGTCAATGGTGACGCCTCCGGTTGCGCTGGCCTCTTATGCGGCGGCGGGCATTGCGGGTGCGAGTACGATGTCGACTTCGCTCGACGCATTTCGGCTGAGTGCCGTATCGTTTGTGATTCCGATAGCGTTCGTACTCGACCCGCGGGTGCTCGGGCAGGGTTCGGCCCTTTGGGTGCTGCTGGCGTTCGCGTCGCTGACGGTTGCGACGGCCGGCTGGGCCATTGCCTTGGCTGGTTGGTGGCGCCGACCTCTTCGACTACTTGAACGCGCCGTGCTAGCCGCTCTGGCGATCGCTCTGATCGTTTCTCCGACTGGAACCGGCGCTTGGGCCGCGGCGGCCATAGCGTTCGCGTTGGGGATCTTGTGGTTGGTTTTGTCGAGCCGTTCAACGTAACCGACCGAGACTTGCACGACCTTGCGTCAGCCCCACAACGGTCGCGAAGCCAAGCGAGATGTTTTCACGGCCGCTCACGCGCGCGGCTCAAACACTCTGTATTGCGGATGAGGCCTACCTGTTAAACAAGAACGCGTTCGAGTTCACTAGTGCCCAGAGTAAATCTTGTGCCTGCGCGGTGCGGCCCGGTTCCCTGCGCATGTACGTCAACGCTTGATCCATCTCGGCACCGGTTGGGAAGCGGCTGTAGGTTGCGAGATACAACTCTTCGACCAATTCGCGATCCGACTTGCCGCCGACAATTGCTTCGGCAATTAGACCCTCGGGATCGGCAATCGCTTCCGCCAGCGTGGGCCCATTCACGAGGTTCATCGCCTGCGGCAAGCTCAACTCGTTGCGCCTCTCGCACTCGCATGATGACTCGCGATCGGGACGACCGAACATGTCGAGGAAGCCGCCTTTGCCAACGTGGGGATCGGGCAACTGCTGCGCGGTAAAGTCTTCGGGAACCTCAGGGAAGTTCGGCCGGGATCCGGTAGCTACGGTAATCGCGTCAAGCAGCGATTCCGCGGGCAAGCGCCGCGGTACGTAGCGCGAGAAATTCAGTTCGTCGCCCTCATTCCACTTGTTGGTCTCGATTCCCGTCTGATAAGTTCTCGAGGCGACAATCGTGCGGATCAAGTGTTGCAAGTCAAACCCGCTCTCAACGAAATCCTGTTCAAGAGCGTCTAGCAATTCCGCGTTGATCGGCGGGTTCGAGCCGCGAATATCGTCGACCGGCTCGATGATGCCACGCCCTAGGAAGTAGCTCCAAACGCGGTTGACAATCGCTTTCGCGAAGAACGGATTCTTCTCCGAAGTCAACCATCCCGCAAGAGCCGTTCGACGATCTTTAAAGTCCGTAATCGGAGCAAAGCCCGCTGACGCTATCAAGTACTTGGCGTCGACAACTTTGTTGGTCTTGGGATGTTTGATGTTGTTGTCGTCGCGCTTTAGGTAAACAATTTGCTCGTCGGAGTCGAAGCCCGGCTTCATACCGACGGCTGCGAAGAACGCTGAGAGTTGGTAGTACTGATTCTGCGTCCACTTTTCAAAGGGGTGATCGTGGCATTGTGCGCAAACCATGCGGACACCCAAGAAAACTTGTGTGGTCGTCTCCATCGCGATCTTCGGGTCGTCGTTCACGCGGAAATAGTTCGACGCGGGCGTTTGGAAAGTACTGCCGACCGAAGTCAGAATCTCGCGCACGAAATCGTCGTAGGGCTGATTTGAAGCGATCGCGTCACGAATCCACTGGCGGTACGCCCAGGTCCCTTTTTCACCCAGGTGTTTGCGGTTGGACTGCAGCAGGTCGCCCCACTTGAGCGCCCAGTGATCGACGAAGCCACGCGAGCGAATGAGCTGGTCGATCAACCGCTCGCGCTTTGTCGCGGATGAGGCGGTGTTCGCGAGAAAAGCACGAGTCTGTGCGGGTGTCGGAGGAATTCCCGTGAGGTCGAGGTAAATTCGACGGATGAAGCTGTCGTCGTTGACCTCTGGCGCAGGTTGAATCTTTAGCCGTTTCAGCTTGGCGTCAATATGTTTGTCAATGAAATTGTGTTGCGAAAGTTGTTGCCACTCGAAGCCCGGCTCGGGATTCAAGATGGTGATGGGGACTGTAACGAACTTGCCTTCGTAGCGAACCATAACAGCCGCTTCGCCGATGCGCTCACCATGCACCGAACCGTCGTCGTTGATCTTCGCGGTGCTCGTCAAGTTGCTAGCGATTACAGCTTCGCCCGAGACATCGCGAGTCGAGCCGTCGCCATACTTCGCCATGACTTTGAGAACGAGGTCACCGCCGGGCTTCTCCATGAAAATCTCGGCCGGCTCGACGGACAGTTCGGCGACCGCGTCGAGGGCGGGTTCGCCGTATGGAGCGCCTTCTGATATCCATTTGTAGATCGTCTTGTAGTAATCCGAGTCGACCTCGAAGCGGAGACCCCCTTCGTGCGGAATCTGCATCGCCGGCTTTGCGAGCATCAAGCTTTCGCCCGGAGCCGCGCGATTAAAGCGGCGCCCTGAAACCTCGAACAACAGCGCGCGGTAATCGTACTCGGGGTCATAACCCCGCAACGACAACTTGAAGCCATTTTTGCCCTTTGCGGCACCGTGGCACGCCCCGCCCGTGCAGCCCGTGCGGTTCAACACCGGCATAATGTCGCGGATGAAGTTGGTTGGCCGCTCGGCGCTCACCGCTAGCGTTGGTAACAAGAGCCCCATCACGCAAAAGGCTAGGAAAAATTTGACGCTTTTCATAAAATTTTCTCTAAGACGACCGTCAGGCTTGTTCGTTATTACTTAGCCACTGCTATTGTACGCCCGACTGCGACAACAAGCGTCGCGCTAACCGGCGTTATGTTGTAGGGCACGGCTTCTTTGTCGCGGCTCGCGAGCACCGATTTGGGCGCGATGGAAATTTGGTGTTCGCCCGGCTCAACCGCGTCGGCCGTGCAGGGCAGGGAGTAGGTGGCTGGAGTGTCGGCGATCGTAGCTGTCTGGCATTTTACGCCTAGAGGCAGATTTTCCGCCTCGACCACGACTTCGGATTCGAAAATTGCCTCGCGCTGGAATGCGCCGCTAATTTCGAAGGGCTGATTTGGCGTTACCGCTACTGGTTTTTCCGGCGCTGTAACTTGGTAGCCTTGCACGACTTCAATCGTGATCGCTGGTGAAACGACTTCTAGCGTTCTGCCGTCGCGCTCAATTTCAGTTTTGAGGATTAAGTCGAACGTCATCGCGGGCGTTCCCATCGTTGTGTTCAAATCGAACACGCCTTTGGTATCGCCCTTCTTGATTAGCGCTGAGCCCAGGATGCGTAGGTTGGCCACGGAGGGGCCGTTGATGAGCGAGACAGCCTCGCTTGGCCGGACGCCCGCATCGCGCCCCGTGAACTGCCAGCGAATGTCGTGCGCCATTCCTTGAATTGTGCGTAACCGTCGCGGCGTCAACGCCTCAAGTACAGCCGCCGCCGGAGCGGCGAGCCGTGCCTCGATCGACGATTCGTTCGAGGCAATTCGTAGCGGCTTCTGGCCTTTGCCCGCAATGCGCGTGATGACGGTTGAGCTCAGCGCCCGTCGCCGAATCGTCTCGCCCGACGGCAGCTGCGCCTCGCCATAAACAGTCAGATTGAAGGGCCGCGGCTTCGCGCCCGGTTTGGAGGTAAGCGTGAGACGACCGGTCCGCGAGGTCCTCGCCGTCGTCATACCGCCGAACTCGGCGGGGATGTGGCCGCCCTCAACAATCACGTCATCGGGAACGCCTTCAACTACCAGTCGTACCGCGCCCTCATAGCCGCGGCGGTCCATCGTGACGGATAGTGACGTGCTGCCATCTTGTGGAATGTTCACGACCGCTTCGTCCAGCCGTAGAACAAAGTCGCCCGGCTGTTTGCGAGCCACCAGCCGATAGCCGTAGCCGGGACCGCCACGGCCAAGCAGATCCTCCATGGTGAGGTCGATTCGCGAAACGCCCTTCGGCACCTCGAAGCCGATGTGCGGATCGCCAAACGTTTCGTCGCGTGCGCGAATAAACGACAGTAATTCTTCAGGCTCCTGGTCGCCGGCCGAGCCTAGCTTCTTGCCGTTTTGGTCGTGGAGGGTGAGCAGTGTGTAGAGATGCGACGTTCCAAGTCCGGCGGCCTGCGTCTCGATCAACCACTCTTCACCTTCTTTAACGTTTAGCGAGTAGCGATCGGTTTCTCCAGTTTTCGAAATGCGTCCGTTGACAACTTGCGAGTCCGCCAGTCGATGCGGGCCCTTAGTGGTTGGTTCGAGTTTCTCTTGTCCCTCGCCGCGAACGAACGGCAGTGGCAGCGAAACATTTTTACCCGGAACGCGAACTCGGTCTCCAGTGGTTTCGACTCGTTGAGGCTTAGTCAACGAGCCGCCCGAAAGTTCGACGGCCACCTTTTCGCCACTTGTCCAACCCAACGGAAATATCGCCTCAGCGAATTCCACGGGGCCAACTTTGAGGCGGTAGAAATTAGTCTTTTGCTCACTAAAGCGGGCGTCGTGAACTTCAACGAAGTACGTTCCTGAATTTGGGACCACGAACCGCAGCCTGGCGTCAGCCCCAACACCGGCGGCATCGTTGTTGCGTACCAGCGTTTTTCCATCGGCGTCAGTTATGACAATTGCCGGGTCGATTGCCGACCCTAGGCGCTGCGACTCGACTTCGAAAGTCAGGTTGTCGCCCGAAGCAAGCTGCAGTCTATAGAGGTCGCGATCCGCGCCGACGAGCGTTCCATTTACGGTGCCCGGCACAACGAGTGACTCGGCGTTCGGAGCGCTATCGTTCGCCGGTAGGTGCCGTTTGAGGGTCGACTCTTTTTCGACAGTCTCGGGAAACGATGAAACGCTGAACAGCAGAGTATTTGAAAGCCCCGCTTCCGACTCGACTTGCAGCGGGTAGGCGCCTACCGCCGCCTCGCCGTCGATTTCAAGCAAATATTCTTTGCCTTCGTCGGCGGAACTGAGTTGCGTTAGCACGCCTGGAATTTTCGAATGAACGGTCAATTTGCCGTCAAGCCCGTTGCCTACCAACGTCAGCCGGAGTGCTGTGCCGGCCCGCCCGCCCGGTGGGTCCACGCGCGTAAGCGCCGGGCCGCCCGCGATGAGTAGGGCCGACGTGGCTAACAGAAGCAAACTGCAACGAAGCATGTTTGGCATCACTCTATTCCGCCTCACGATCAGATCCTTCAAGCGGTACGGGAATGAACGCTTTTTGCTCGTCGCCGGTCGCGGCGTCGTAGAGTCGTACAGTTCCGTCAAAGCCCGCCGCCGCGAGCTGCTTGCCATCCGGGTGGAAAACAAGCGTGAAAATTCCGCCACCATGACCCTTGCATGTCGCGACGCGATCGCCGGTTTCCGAGTCGTAGATGGGAACCTCTGAACCAATCCCGCCAACTGCAACTCGCGAACCGTCGGGACTAAACGCAAGGGCGAAAATCTTGCCCTCCTGTTCTTCGAACTTACGAATCAGTGTCGAGTCGTCAGCGATCTTCAACGCTCGCGGACGGTCCATCGTGTAGAGATAGGGCACGCGATCTTCGCCACCAATCAACACGTAGTCGCGCCGCGGATGGCGCGCGATGGCGTAGAGCTTCTCACGCAGCAGATTGACGTTCTCGCGAAAGGCCCCGGAGTCCGCATCAGCTAGTTTCGCCGCGCGATCACGGCCGACGGAAACGATGCGCTTACCGTCAATTCCGTAGACGGTCTGCAAAACCCAGTCTTCGTGATGACCGGCTTTGTAGAGCTCTTTGCCGGTCGCGATCTCTACCGCGCGTACTGTTTTGTCCGCCGCGCCAAAAGCGACAAACTTGCCGTCGGGCGAAATGTCTCCGGCGAAAAGTGTGTCGGCGGTAGCAACAAATGAGCGTACTTGGTTCTTTGACTCGACGTCCCAGACCTGCACTTCGCCAAAGCGCGCGGGCGTGCCACCGACCGCCACTAGCGAAGTACCGTCGGGCGTGAATTTTAGCGAGTGAATTTTGTCCGACCGTCCGAGCAGCCGCGCCTCGATAGCTGAGCCGTCGGCCTTGTGCACGATGATTTCCTTGAATCCGCCAACCGCCAGCGATTTGCCGTCAGGCGAAAACGCCATCGCAGTGATCACCGGAGCCTGCGTGTAGCTCGGAGGCTCTTTCGGAACCTGCGGTGCCTTCGCTTCCGCCGGCGTATCGTCTACCACGCCCTCATTGACCCAGCGGCTCAGCAACTCGACAGCATCTTCGGGTAGCTTAGGACCGCCCAAAGGCATCGCAGGCTCCATTTTGCCGCTGATCATTTGCACCAGCGGGCTGTTATCGGGAGCCCCCTTTGCGACGGCGCTGCCGTGTTTCGCGCCGCCCTTGAGAATGCCGGCGTACTCGGTGAGCAGCAGGTTGCTCATCTTGCTCGAAGGCTGGTGGCAACCCGAGCAATAGCGCTGTATCACCGGGCGAACGTCGTTGTAATAGCTAACCGGGTCAGCGGCGCTTAGGTTGTTGGCAAACAGGGCGAGCGTCACGACGCTCAGAAGACATTTCATAGTGAAAACCGTGCGTCCATATTGTAACTCCGGCCGTTCCGAGGATATTGCTCGTTTGGCGTCGGCGGCTCGGAGCTTTTTCTCTTCACCCGTTGTGAACCCGCAATTCTCACCAGCCGACAACGAAGGCCGGCGATGGTTGTGTCACTACTTCGTTGTGGTCGACGGACTGAGAAGAGTACGACTCGGTGCGCCAACGTCGGCCACCGGCTATCGACGCGGCTCTCAGCCACTCTCGCTCGCCACTTGATGAGACAGGCCGGCCAATGCCGGCTGGCCCAGTGTTGTAGCGCCCACACACCGAGCAATATGCAACGACACTTGTAGGACAGTAGGATTTCCGCGATGAAGCTAAGGGAACTCTTATTTCGCGTTAAGGTTCCGCCATGTTTCGCCATATGTAGCGCCCGCAATAAGATAGTTTCAATAGCATGCGAAATGTCGAAATGTCGTTCTAGTACTAACTTGCGAAAGTAAGGCCTTTAACTGTAAAATGTCGGTATGGCAAGACCGGCAACGGTGATTCGACTGAACGCCGAGGAAGAAGAGACGCTGCGACTCTGGGTGCGCGGCCACAAGTCCGAACGGCGCATGGTGGAGCGCGCTCGCATTGTGCTGCTGGCGGCCGCCGCTACCTCGACCGCCGAGATCGCCCGGCAACTGGGATCCCCGGCGGCGCGCGTGTCGAAATGGCGCACCCGCTTCGCCCAGCAACGTCTGGCGGGATTATGCGATCAAGCGCGTTCCGGCAGGCCCGCGCGGTACGACCAAGCGACGCGCAAACGCATCCTCTGCCAACTCGACGAAGCTCCGCCCGAAGGGCACGCCACTTGGACAGGCGAACTGCTCGCGGAAGCTCTCGGCGACGTCAGCAAGCATCAAGTCTGGCGCGTACTGCGGCAGCTCGGCGTGTCCTTGCGGCGGCGGCGCAGTTGGTGTTTGTCAACCGACCCGGAGTTCGCTCGCAAGGCCGCCGACATTGTCGGACTCTACCTCAGCCCGCCGGAAAACGCCGTGGTGCTCGCGGTCGACGAGAAGCCGAGCATCCAGGCCTTGGAGCGAGCGCAGGGCTGGCTACGCTTGCCCAACGGCAAGGCCTTGACGGGCTTCTCGCACGGCTACAGGCGGCACGGCACGACGCCGCTTTTCGCCGCGCTGGAAGTGGCTACCGGATTCATCATCGCCGGACACTATTGGCGCCGACGGCGTCGCGAGTTTCTCGACTTCATGAACCACATCGCGGCCATCCACGAAGGCCGCGAGATCCACATCATCTTGGATAACTTGAACACTCACAAGCCCAAAAATGACCGCTGGCTGCAACGTCATGCGAACATCCATTTTCACTACACGCCGACCTACAGTTCGTGGATGAATCAGGTTGAGGTGTGGTTTTCGATTCTGAGCCGCCGCGCCTTGCGGGGGGCGAGTTTCACTTCCCCCCGGCAGGTGCGCGAGGCCATCGACAGCTTCGTCCGCGTCTACAACTCCAAGGCTACTCCGTTCGAATGGACCAAGACCGTCGTAGCCCCTCGTCCCCTCGCCAGTAAATATTCTAACTTACGCAACTAAGTACTAGTTGTGTCGGAGGAGATGGGCGTTGCCGCCGAGATTCGCGCGGCGTTGGCCGAACTTAAGGGCGAGCCGGTCGTGGAATCGTGCGGCCACGATGCGGTGCCGGCGACCGTTCGCGATCTGATTGATTGCCCCGACACGCATTGTCGAGCAGTGTTCTTGGTTGTGGCTGAGCGATCGCGGTCACTGACGTTGATCACGCTGCTACGGCGCCGCTATGCGCATCTCCACCTGGTTGTAATCGTGAAGCCCTCCCAATCGGAGTTCGTAATGACGGCGATTCGAGCCGGCGCGTCTGAAGTTCTGACAACAGCGTCTCAGGTAGGGGTTCGCAGAGGTTACCTGAGAGGTCTTCAGGCCCAGACAAGCGTTCCCAAAAAACTGGGCCGGCTGGTTGTTTTTTGGTCGGCGCAATCCGCTGCCGGGGCGTCAACGCTTGGTAGTCAGGCGGCCTTGTCGTTGGGACTCGATCGTCCCGGTGAAATCTTATTGCTTGATTTGGATTTTCACTCCGGCATCGTTGCCGAACGTTTTGGAGTGGAGCCGGCGTTCAATCTGGCGGATCTAGGTCCCAATGGAAAACTGTCCTCCGGGGACTGGAGACAGGCGGTTTGCCGTTACGATGACGTCGAATTGATTGCCGCTCCGCGTTCGTCGAGCTCGCTCAAGATGGCGGGAATGCCGCCACTGGTGCAGCTCGTTCAGCAGATGATCGAAACACATTCTCTGGTGCTGGTTGACCTGCCGACGGCATCACGCGGATCAACGCGAGAAGTTCTGGCGATCGCGGATCGCGTGTATCTCGTCTCCACACCAGAGCTGAACTCGCTCTACCTTGCGGCAAAGAAGCTCGACGAACTTAAAAGGTTGTCCGTCGATGGAGACAAAGTAAGGCTGCTGATGAATCGTACCGGGGACTATCGAGGTTTGCAGCCGGCCGATATCGAAACCGTGGTCGGACTGCCGGTTTCTCAAGAACTGCCGAATGAATATCTGACGGTATCTAGATCAATCGCGCGGCACAGCCGGATTGGTCGCATGACGGCTCTTGGGCGTGCAATCGAAGGGCTGGCAAAATCGATTGCCGCGGATTCGCTCGAAGGTAGAACAGAATCCGCCAGTCCTTCGGGAAACCAGCTGCGTCCAGCCGTCGCCGGTTGAGGCGGTTTTCCTTACCTACCCGCGGTCTTTTGCGCGGCCAAGATCGCCGCTCCTTGAGTGACGACCTGCTGTTGTAGGCTTGAAGGCAAGATTTCATAGCTATCGCGAAAGTAGGGCACAACGAGCGGCGCCGTTCGTGCGCGCACGAGGTCGAGTAAAGCCGGGCTGGCCGTGCCAAGGCCGCCGCCAATGACCACCCGTTCGGGGGCCATTAGATTGATCGCGGCGGCTAGCGCCTTGGCTAGGTAGCCGGCAAAGCTTTCGATAACGATTGACGCGAAGCCGTCTTGTGCTTGCCAGGCTTTGATGATCGCTTTGCTTCCCGCTGGGCCCGAAGAGCGCAGTGTCGATGTAGACCAAGCGGCGGGATTTCGTTCGACAAGCAATTTTGCTAACTGGCTCATACCGGGCCCGGAGCAAACAGATTCGACGCAGCCGCGTCCGCCGCACCAGCACGGTGGGCCTTCAACGTCGACAACGATGTGGCCGATCTCTGCTTCGCCAATGTCGCCGAGCTGTTGGATTTGGCCTTGGCGCACGAGGCCGCCGCCTACGCCGGTTCCCAGCGTCACGTAGAACACCGTATCGGCGCCAAGGCCCGAGCCAAAGTGGGCCTCGGCTAGAGCCGCGAGCTTGCAGTCGTTTTCGAGGTAGACCGGCAAGCCAAAGCGTGCGTTGAGTTCGGCCGCGACGTCAATTGTTTCCCAGCCCTTTTCGTGCAGGCACAGATGCGGGCTGTTGGTTGAACGACGAACGGTGCCGCCGAAACCGAAACCGATCGCTTGAAACTTTGCTCCGTCGGCGACGTGGTTGGCGTAAAGCTTCTCGGCCGCACTCACGATTCGCTCGAAGCTCTTAGGGGCGCGGTCAGCTTCGTCGCGATAGATCACTTCCGTTGCAACCATGCGCTGATCGGGGCCGGCTACGGCGGCGACAAGTTTTGTGCCGCCGGTTTCGAATACGAGGTAGTGCGCGGGTTCACTCATGTGTTCGCGCTCAGCCAAGCGAGCATCTGGCGAAACGCGTTTCCGCGGTGACTGTAGCGCCACTTATCTTTCGCTGTGGCGCTGCCGAATGAGGTGCCTAGCGGGGGAAAGTAGAACAGCGGATCGTAGCCGAAGCCGCCGTCACCTTCGGGGCCGTCGAGGATATAGCCTTCAACCGTGCCTTGAAAACATGCCGCCGCTTGTCCGAAGCGCGTGAGGGCGATTGCACAGACGAAACGAGCCGTTCGTTCCTCGCGGGCGATGCCCTGAAGGTTTTCGAGTACTAATTCGTTGTTGGCCTGGTTGTCGCTCGGCTCGCCCGCGTATCGCGCGGAGTAAATGCCTGGCTCGCCGTTCAGAGCATCGACTACCAGCCCAGAGTCATCGGCAAATAACCACTCCGCCTCGACTTGGTTGCTGTAGCAGAGCGCCTTCTGTCGGGCGTTGGCTTCAAAGCTATTCCCAGTTTCTGGGCAGTCTAGCGGCGGGCAACCACGAACCGAGAAGTTGTCACCCGATGCCTCCTCGAATTCGCGAAGTTTGCCTTTGTTGCCCGTGGCGCAAACAAGTTCAATCATTGTTCCCGATCTGGAGAACGGTCTGTTGCACTTCGATCAACTGCTTGATTCCCATTTCAGCCAGCGACAGCAGGTCAGTGAGTTGCCTGTTGGGGAACGTGCGGCCTTCGGCGCTGGCCTGAAGTTCGACGAACTCATTGGCCGACGTCATAACAACGTTCATGTCGACGTCAGCGCGCGAGTCTTCTTCGTAGCAGAGATCGAGCATCGGGACGCCGTCGACGACGCCGACGCTGATGGCGCTGAGATATTGGCTCAATGGGAGTTGTTTGATCGCCTTGTGATCGTGCAACTGCTTTATGGCGGCGGCCATCGCAACCCAGCCCCCGGTGATAGCAGCGGTCCGCGTCCCACCGTCCGCCTGAATGACGTCGCAGTCGACGTAGATAGTTCGTTCGCCGAGTTTGTCAAGGTCAACGACGGCTCGTAGCGAGCGGCCGATGAGGCGCTGAATTTCAGAGGTGCGGCCCGAGGGACGTCCGCGGCTCACTTCACGCTGCGTTCTAGTTGTCGTGGCGCGAGGCAGCATGGCATACTCCGCGGTGACCCAGCCTCTGCCACTGCCGCGCATGAATGCGGGCACACCGTCATCGACCGAGGCGGTGCAGATGATCTTGGTGTTGCCAACTTCGATGAGCGCTGAGCCCTCGGCGGTCGGCATGTAGTCAGGTGTGATCGAAACTGGGCGGGGTTGGTCGGCAGTGCGTCCGTCGGTTCTCATTTTGACTATTGTCTCCAACGGCTCCGCTATTAGCGGTGGCACGGTTTTTGTGGGCCTTGCGGTTTTAGAAGGTGAATAACTCAGGCGACTTACCCGCAGCTCAAGTTGCTCGCTCAAGCGCTCCGGCGGGTGTCGAACTACTGCGTTGCGTTCGACCTCTCGGGTGCAGAGTTCTGAGATTCGTACTGAGAAAGCGAGTTCAATTCGCCGTGAAGCATACGCTCGGCGATACCAAGCAACGACTGTGCCTGTTGAACGACCGGGTCCATCTGCGCTAAAACGCGAAGCCCCTCGTCATAGTCGAAATACGAAATATGCAGATGAGTCGCCAACGAACGCTTCAGAAACTCACGGTCGTCGACTAGCAGCCGGCGGTGACTAACGACTTCCTCGCTAACTATGAAATCTTCTAAGCGCGAGATGACTTGCTCTGAGGGCATTTGGTCGCGGCTCATCTCGAAGCCCGTCGCTCGCAGCTTGGTGACGAAACGCTCGACGATTCGCTGGCGACGGATCGCTTGCTGTACCGCCGTTAAACGCGGCTCGTCGATTCGAATATCAGGGGTAATTCCGCCCTGCTCGTAGACCTTGCGGCCGTTGGGCGTCAAACGAGCCTCGCCCTGGGCCGGCCTGTAGTGCTCACCGCACGGATTGCGGTAGTACTCGTTCAGCGAAATATTTTCGTAGGGCCGTTGGATTAAACGGCCGGTCGGTGTGTAGTAGCGCGCGGTTGTCAAAACCATCCCGGTCGACTCCGGCAGCGCGAACACCGACTGCACCAAGCCCTTGCCAAAAGTATTCGTTCCGGCAATTAGCGCGCGGTCATGATCCTGCAGTGCGCCGGCGACAATTTCTGATGCCGACGCTGAATTGCAGTTGACCAACACGACGACCGGATAGCTGAAATCACCGTTGCCGACGCGCGAATCGTAGAGCCGTTCGCGCGAAGCACGGCCGCGATGCGACACAACGCTTGCGCCTTCTTCTAGAAACCGTCCCGCCATGTGAACACCGGCGGTGAACAGCCCGCCCTTGTTGTCTCGTAGATCGAGCAGTAAGCCCTCGATTTGCTGCTGCTCAAGGCTGTCCATGGCGCGATTCAATTCGCGAGTGGTCGTATCGCCAAAACTGTCCACCCGAAGGTAGCCGACATTGCCGCTGAACATTGTCTGAATCGGGATGGTCGGCCGGGGGATATTCGCGCGCTCGAGGTCGAGCTCGATCCAGCCCTCAGTGCCCTCGCGCGAAAGGCTTAGATGGACTGTCGTGCCCGGCGGCCCTTTCACCATCGTCGCAACGTCAACTACACCGAGTCCGTTGGCGGGCTGTTCGTTGACCATCTCGACCGTGTCGCCTGGCAGAACGCCACCGTTGAAGGCAGGGGTATGCGGAAACGGAAAGTCGATGACGGTCTTGCGTTGGAAACTGACGATCTGCATTCCAACGCCGGCGTAGCTGCCGCGCTGGTCCTCGCGCATTTTGTTAAATGATTCCGGATCGAAGAAAGTCGAGTGCGGGTCGAGCTTCGCGAGCATGCCTGGAATTGCACCGGAATAGATGGCGCCATCCCAATCAATTGGGTCCACGAACCGATCGTCCAAAAGGCGCGTTAGCGCCTCAATGTTTTCCACATAGTGCTCTAACGGACCAGTGTCGATGAGATTTCCGTTGGTGCCGATGCGGCGTCCAAAGCGACCGCCGACGATCGATGATGCAATGACAACAGCGCCAATCAGCAGCAGCCAGCGAAGATCTTTCATGCTAGGGCGCGGTCAGCGCGAGCTGCGCGACAAGCTTAGTATAGCGGTCCCACTCGGCTACAGTTGATCGATTTTGGCCGCAAGGATGAAGTCAGACTCGGTCAAGCCGTCAATCTTGTGAGTCCAGATCTTAAGTCCGACTTTGCCCCAGGCGAGGTAGATGTCGGGGTGGTGGCCTTCTTGTTCCGCTAACTCGCCAATCTGGTTGGTGAAATCGAGCGCCTGTCGAAAGTCGGGGAAGGTCAGCTCACGGTCAAGATGGTGGCCGTTGGTGACGGTCCATCGAGGGACTTCGGTGGCGAACGCGTCGAGTTCTTGCCCCTCGAGCGCGGGAATACCGCCTTGGCATGGGATGCATCTTTTCTTCGCCAGTTCTGACATCTTGGCCGCATCGTAACACGCGTCTAAAGCGCCATTTTCACCGCACCGTGGCGGGCGTGACTTCAAAATTTGAGCTGCTTGGGCAAGCTTGTTGTGAGCGTGAACCCGAGTTAGTCGAATCGACGCCCAACCTCGCGGTTGCGGCGCGGAAGTTTGAGTGCGATAAATGGGCAGTTAGGTTCAGCGCCCTAGCAGTCCGTGGTAAAAGTCCCGTGGGTCGCGCGGCAGGCAATTGTGACCGTTCGGCGCGGAGTGAGGAGGACGGCGATCGGGGTGATGGTCTCCGACGAATGACAAGGCCGACGGCCGCAATTGCCTGCCGCCCCACGGGTTAGGTGGCTCGACGACCTCGACATGAAACAATCGGATGAATACGATGATACTAGCCACAAGTGCTCAATCCAGTGCAGAAGCGCCTAACGCGGCCCGCGTGACTTTTACCACGGGCTGCTAGACGCCGGCCGATGGGAGAAATTCAATGAACAACACTTTGTCCACGTCCCGATCTCTTGTGCTCTTCATTTTGGTCGCTGCGTTTGCCGGATCTCCACTAGTCGCCGGCCCGAAGGTCGAACACCCACTCGACCCGCTCAACTTCCAGGAGTACTGGCAGGTGCTCGACGTGCTGCGCGACGCCGGGCACGTCGACGATAAGACGAGGTTTTCTCTCGTCAACATGGTTCAGCCGCCGAAGGAGTTGGTTTGGAAGTGGAATAAAGGCGAGAACTTCCCGCGATCGGCCTTCGCTCTCGTGCGTCAGGGCGAGCAGACCCACAAGGCGATCGTTGATCTCCGTTCGAACAAGCTGACCTCTTGGAAGGAATTGAAGAACATCCAACCGAACTGGCTCAGTGAAGAACACAGCGTGCTCAAGAAGGAGATCAAGAAGCACCCCGATTTCATTACCGCAATGGAGGCTCGCGGAATCGAGGATTTCACGTTCATCGATTGCCAGGTCGGGCCGCCCGGCTACTACGGAACCGATGAACAGCGTGGCCGGCGAGTCGGCAATGTTACCTGTCGGGACCCTCGATATGTCCGCAACACCTGGCCCAGGCGCATTGAAGGCCTGACCATAGTCGTCGACCTCAACGCCAAGAAGGTCTTGCGCGTAGTAGACGAAGGCGTCGTTCCGATCCCCGATACGGTCGCTGACTACGATCCGACTTCGATCGGTGAAACCCGCGAGGTGCCGGGCCCAATACGAATCGATCAACCGCTTGGACCAGGTTTCAAATTTGACGGAAGTACAGTCGAGTGGCAGAACTGGCGCTTTCATATTCGGCATGACCAGCGCGTTGGCCTAGTTGTGTCGACGGTCACCTACCAGGACGGCGGGCGCGCCCGGCCGGTGCTCTACGAGGGCTATCTTTCTGAAATGTTCGTCCCTTACATGGACCCGGCCTTCAACTGGTACCAGCGCAATTTCCTAGATATGGGCGAGTTCAGCCACGGCGGCATCGCCAAGCCAATGCTGAAGGGCCTCGACTGCCCCGACAACTCCGTCTATATCGACGGCCTCGTGGCTCTCGACAATGGGCGGCCCGAAACACGAAAAAACGTAGCCTGCATTTTTGAAAAAGAGCCCGGTGATATGGCTTGGCGACACTACACAGCCAGCGAACCGCAGAGCCGCAAGCAGCGCGATCTCGTTGTGCGGGCGATTGCTGTGGTCGGCAACTATGACTACATTTTCGATTGGGTGTTTTTGCAAAGCGGCACGATTCGCGTCCGGGTCGGAGCGACTGGAGAAGCTGAAGCTAAGGTCGTGAAACAGAGAGACGCGTCGAGCGGCGGATCGGCTGACGCCTATGGCCGTTTCGTCGACCCGCACGTCGTCGCCGTCAATCATGACCACTACTTCAACTTCCGTTTGGACCTCGATGTCGACGGTACCGAAAACAACTTTGTGGCCGATCGGCTCGTGACGAAGAAGCTTCCGGCAGAACATCCGCGTCGGAGCATCTGGGTACAGCAGCAAGAGCAGATTCACAAAGAAAGCGAAGCCAAAATGAATATCGACCTTAGCAAGCCCACGCTATGGCGCGTGATCAGCACGGCTTCGAAAAACCATGTCGGCTACCCGGCGAGCTATCACCTCATGCCCGGGAAGAATACGATGACTTTGATGACGCCCGACGACTTCCCGCGCCGCCGCGCCGGTTTTCTCGATCATCATTTATGGGTAACACCGCATGCCCCCGATGAGCGCTACGCGGCCGGCGAGCACCCAACCTTAAGCGAGCCCGGCGAAGGCCTGCCGAACTGGACCGCCGGCGACCGCAGCCTCGACGATACCGATCTCGTACTTTGGCATTCGATTGGCATGCAGCATCTCGTGCGCGCCGAAGACTGGCCGGTAATGCCGACGCTATGGCACAGTTTCGAGCTGCGTCCATTCGACTTTTTCGATCGAAATCCCGCACTCGATTTACCTGTTGATTAATCGGTGCTACGCTGCCTACAGGTTGATTTATCGCAGTCTCGCCGATGCAGTTGCCGACCTGGATCCGCTCTTGGTTCAGACGCTGATGGGATTCAATATCACTGAGAAATTCGATTGTTATTAGGTTGAGTTTTCATTCGCTTTTTGGCAGCCAACTATCGACGACTTAGAGACTGGCCACTCCGACAGCGTCGAGCAGTGTCCAAATGTTGTTTCAAAACTGTTTTCTAATCTCGACCCGCGCACAGAAATCGAGTTACTAGAAGCCTCGCGGAAACTCGGAACATTCCACGCCTTTCAGATTCCGCCCGACTGGCCCGGCAACGACACCCACGCTCCTAAATGGGTCGTGAAATGCCACTCCGGTTCGACGGCCGAGCGGCTTGAGTGGATGAAGACGATCCAGTAGTTGCTCGGGGCCGGCAAAAGCCGCGGCCTAGCGCCGGGTCGGTATCCTGATCAAAGTGGTCGAGGGTTTATCTACTAAGTCCGTCGAGATGCTGTATAGATTTGTCGGCATCGCGGCCTGCGCGCTGTGTCTATCGCCGGGGGCCCAGTCGGCGGATCTATTCGTCGATGCCACCGCGACGTCCGGAATCGAATTCACCCATTTCAACGGCTTTACGGGACGCTACATGCTCCCGGAAATCGCCGGGGCGGGAGGCGCTCTTTTCGACTACGCAACGACGGCGATCTCGACCTTTACGTCGTGCAAGGCGCAAGGCTGAACGACGCAGAGCAGCCGCCGGGGCTACGCTGGCTTGGTGATGGACAGCCGGGTGACCGTCTTTTTCGAAACGACCTATCCGCCGGCAAGCTCCGGTTTACGGATGTCACCGAGGCGAGTGGCATCGCAGCCTTGGGCTTCGGCATGGGCGTCGCCGCCGGTGACTATAACAACGACGGCTGGATTGATCTATACGTCACGAACGTCGGTTCGAACTACCTGCTCCGCAATAACGGTGACGGCACTTTTGACGATGTTGCGGCAGAGTCAGGCTGCGATGATCGGCGCTGGAGCACTAGTGCTTCGTTTGTCGACTACGACTCCGACGGCCGGCTCGATCTATTCGTCAGCAACTACGTTGATTTTTCGATCAAAGGCAAGGTGGAGTGCTTCGCGCGGACCAGCGCTCCCGACTACTGCGGGCCCGATGCGTACAAAGCCGTTGCCAATCGGCTGTTTCACAATCGCGGCGACGGCACGTTTGAAGATGTCACCGAGTCCGCCGGAATCGCAAAGGCTTACGGCGCCGGGCTAGGCGTTGTCGCGGCTGATTTCAACGACGACGGCCTGCTCGACCTCTACGCCGCGAACGACGGCGATCCCAACCAGCTTTGGGTCAACCAAGCCGACGGAACATTTAGCGACGAGGCTATGCTCTCGGGTCTCGCGCTCAATGCTGTCGGAATGGCCGAAGCAAGCATGGGAGTCGATGTCGCGGATATCGACGGAGATGGCGACCTAGACGTCTTCATGACGCATCTCGATGGCGAGTCAAACACGCTATACCTCAATGTCGGCGACGGCTTTTTTGAAGATTCGACGATACAGGTTGGACTCCACGCGGCGAGTTTGCCCTATACCGGATTCGGTACGCGATTCTTCGACTACGACAACGACGGTTGGCTCGATTTACTGATACTCAACGGCGCTGTCAGGCTGCAAGACCGGCAGTTTCGACAAGGCGATAGCTATCCCCTCGAGCAACCGAATCAGCTTTTTCACAATGATGGTAAGGGGCTCTTCGTGGAAGTGTCGGCGCAGGCGGGCGACGCGTTCGCTGTTGAAGAGGTCAGTCGCGGGGCGGCGGCTGGCGATGTCGACAATGACGGCGATATCGACGTCGTCATATTCAACAACAGCGGCCCGGCGAAGCTTCTGTTGAACCAAATTGGGAGCAGGAAAAACTGGCTCGGGTTGCGACTATTGTTGAGCAGCGCTGGGCGAGACGCGCTGCACTCGCGAGTCGAGATCAAGACCTCGTCGGGAAGGACGCTTTGGCGTCGCGTGCAGGCTGACGGCAGCTACCTTTCCGCCAACGACCCGCGCGTTTTAGTTGGGCTCGGGGATGACGAATCCGTCGAGTACGCGCGCGTTTACTGGAACGGCGGCGACGTTGAAGAGTGGACGGGCCTACAGCTTGGCCGATATACAACGCTGATCAAGGGTGAGTCGCCGCCGAAACAGTAAACAGTCGTCGCAGAGGGCGGACCAGACGCCTGAGGTCGACTAACGCACCATCGCCGCTGATGCGGCGAACGGCGGCTACGGCAAGGGCCCATATACCGGCTGTGTGCTGAAAGCTCCGGAATCTTCGGCGGTGAGACCAAAGCCTGCCAACCCGTTTTCATCGCCGGCGGCGACTTCGACAATAGCGTTGATCCCTGCCGTGCAAGGTAGTTGATCGCGCACGAGAAACGCCATGTGCTGTCCCGCATTGAATTGCTGATCGACCCTACAAAGCTCGACGCCGTTGGTGTTGCGAGCTACTACCGCGACGTCTTGTTCGAGCAAAGAAACAATCGCC
Organism: Bryobacterales bacterium; assembly: GCA_965205595.1. Classification (GTDB taxonomy): domain Bacteria; phylum Acidobacteriota; class Terriglobia; order Bryobacterales; family UBA6623; genus CATQHP01. The sequence goes on from CBDBHI010000026.1 coordinate 235,345, forward strand.
ATCGATGCTGTCTGTGTCCCAGAATTAATCGCCGGAACGAAAAACGCGCTGTGCAATACGGAATCGAGCGGAATGTACGCGCGAAATAGCGGCCGACCCGGGACCACTTGGTTAAACGAAGCGCTAACCGCCACCGCATTCTCGGGAGCGCTGCTGACGCGGGCGTAGCCGATCTGGACGGTCTCCGCATCGAGCTTCGTGCGCGCGAACTCGATCCCTTTCGGCCCTACCGTTTCAATCATAGTCGTCGCCGTCACTTCCGTGCCGTCTTGGATGTAGGGGACGCTCATCGGATTGCCGGCGCTGTCGAAAAATGAAAGCGTAACGGTTGCCGCGCTATCGGTGACTCCCATGAACTCAAACGTCATGAAGAACGACCCGCCGCCGTTGGCGATCTGAGGAATGATCGTGTCGCCCGGAAGAATAAAGGCGTTCTTCGCGCCGGCACTGTCCGCGGCGGCACTCGTAAAAGCGCTTGCCATCAGCACGGTAATCGAAAGCAAAATTCGTCGCATCGTCAATCTCCTTCAGTCGGTCGGTAGCGATTCAATCCGTGGCGCGGTCACGGCAACTCGTCGAATCGCTGTTGCAGGCGGTTCAATACTCCGCCCAGCGCGCGTCGCTGGCGGCTTAAGTTGGCCGGTCGTGTACCTGGGGGGCCACCATAAATGATGTGGACGAGGCCGGTATTCGCAACCGAGCCTGCATCTTCACGGCGTGCCCCGATTGCCAAGTCGCCGAAGCCATCGCGGTTAAAATCGCCCGTCGCGAGCGCCTCGCCAAACCAATTTCCGGCCTGCGCTTCATCATCGATCCCGGCCGTATCCTGTGACCAGGTTTGCGTAGCCGTCATCAGACCGGCCGAACGCCCCTGCAGCACCTGGGTGATACCGGCGTTTGGGATCGTCCCTAAACCTTCGTTTTGTACGCCCACGGCCAAATCGTCAAACCCGGCATTGTCAAAATCGCACGCGGCCAGCGAGCGGCCAAAATTGTCATTGAGTTCAGTTACGCCGGGAAAACGGGGCACATCTTGGTGCCAAAATTGCGCGCCAATGGGTGTCAGGCCGGCCGCGCTTCCGAAGACAACGTTTACCGCGCCGGCGTTTAAGGCTTCGCCAATGTCTTCGCCCGATGCTCCGATAGCGAGATCATCGAAACCGTCGTTGTTAAAGTCCGCGGCGGCGAGAGAGATCCCAAACAAATCACCCGGTTCTACGATGTCACCCGCGAAAATCTCACCTTGACGCAGTCGGAGGTCTCCGTCGGCGGTTAGCCCGGCGGCCGTGCCCATCAGTACGATGACCTCCCCTGCATTACTGAACACGCCAAGATTCTGGCCCGGCACTCCTAGGGCTGGTACTAACTTGCGAAAGTAAGGCCTTTAACTGTAAAATGTCGGTATGGCAAGACCGGCAACGGTGATTCGACTGAACGCCGAGGAAGAAGAGACGCTGCGACTCTGGGTGCGCGGCCACAAGTCCGAACGGCGCATGGTGGAGCGCGCTCGCATTGTGCTGCTGGCGGCCGCCGCTACCTCGACCGCCGAGATCGCCCGGCAACTGGGATCCCCGGCGGCGCGCGTGTCGAAATGGCGCACCCGCTTCGCCCAGCAACGTCTGGCGGGATTATGCGATCAAGCGCGTTCCGGCAGGCCCGCGCGGTACGACCAAGCGACGCGCAAACGCATCCTCTGCCAACTCGACGAAGCTCCGCCCGAAGGGCACGCCACTTGGACAGGCGAACTGCTCGCGGAAGCTCTCGGCGACGTCAGCAAGCATCAAGTCTGGCGCGTACTGCGGCAGCTCGGCGTGTCCTTGCGGCGGCGGCGCAGTTGGTGTTTGTCAACCGACCCGGAGTTCGCTCGCAAGGCCGCCGACATTGTCGGACTCTACCTCAGCCCGCCGGAAAACGCCGTGGTGCTCGCGGTCGACGAGAAGCCGAGCATCCAGGCCTTGGAGCGAGCGCAGGGCTGGCTACGCTTGCCCAACGGCAAGGCCTTGACGGGCTTCTCGCACGGCTACAGGCGGCACGGCACGACGCCGCTTTTCGCCGCGCTGGAAGTGGCTACCGGATTCATCATCGCCGGACACTATTGGCGCCGACGGCGTCGCGAGTTTCTCGACTTCATGAACCACATCGCGGCCATCCACGAAGGCCGCGAGATCCACATCATCTTGGATAACTTGAACACTCACAAGCCCAAAAATGACCGCTGGCTGCAACGTCATGCGAACATCCATTTTCACTACACGCCGACCGACAGTTCGTGGATGAATCAGGTTGAGGTGTGGTTTTCGATTCTGAGCCGCCGCGCCTTGCGGGGGGCGAGTTTCACTTCCCCCCGGCAGGTGCGCGAGGCCATCGACAGCTTCGTCCGCGTCTACAACTCCAAGGCTACTCCGTTCGAATGGACCAAGACCGTCGTCGCCCCTCGTCCCCTCGCCAGTAAATATTCTAACTTACGCAACTAAGTACTAGGTCGGGGTAGCGATCGTTGTTAAAGTCGCCGAACGCTAAATCGAAACCAAACAGGTCGCCCGCTTGCGCGACCCCACCGATGCCCTCGGTGTCTTGGGTAAATATTTGGTCTCTCGCCGCCACCAGCCCAGCGGCGCTCCCGTAGAGGATGTTCACTGCTCCCGCGCTCGCAAGTTCACCGACGGACTCATTAGGCACACCGATCGCTAAGTCGGCGAAGCCGTCCGCGTCAATATCGCTACACGCTAGCGACGATCCGAATCGGTCGCCTTCCTCGGGCGCGCCTTGAATACCGGGCGAGGCCTGGCTCCATAGTTGATTGCCGGCCGCCTCTAAACCCCCCGGCGCGCCGTATAGGATTTGCACTGCACCGGTAAGATTATTCACTCCGCTGACGCCGATGGCCAAATCGTCAAAGCCGTCCCCATTGAAGTCGCAGGTGGCAAGCGCGTGTCCGAACAGGTCAATCGCTTCAGCCTCGCCATCGATGCTTTCGCTATTTTGAGTCCAGAGTTGGTCGCCGGTGGCGGTCAGCCCATTGGCACCGCCGTAAATCACATTGACTGCGCCGGCCAGGTCTTCAGTGCCGACACTTTCGCCCGGAACACCTATTGCCAAGTCGTCGAAACCGTCGTTGTTGAAGTCGCCGGCGGCTAGAGCCTCGCCGAACTGGTCGCCTTCTTCTCGGGCGCCGACGATGCCGGGGTGGCCTGACTCCAGATTTGGGAGCCGCTGAAATTTAACTGCGCACTCGCGTAGGGGGCGCCGAGCAGGAGTAACAGCAAACAATAACCGGAGGATCTCAGCATTGCCCTCGATACTACCGCACCGGGGCCGGGTAGATTTCGGGTAGACGTTAACCTTCGAACGGCCGGATTGCGGCGAGGGTCATTCCTACCGCATCAGCGGCTCGGTCGAGAACGTCTACGCATCGCTGGTCGTTCAACTCGGCTACACCGACGAGTTTGAGCGCGACCAACACCGCTGGCAGAAGCACGCCCAGTTCGGAGTCGACGCCGAACAGATCTGCGGATTCGAGCAAACACGAGAGGACTCGGGCGAAATCGAAATCGCTCTCTACTACGGAGCCAAAACGCCGGACGAAAAACGTAGCCGTTTCCAGACGACATTCGAGCGCTTCTTGAGCAAGCGGCAGGTCGAGGTCGAGCGTATCCCCATGGTCGCCTGCGGCAAGTGCGGCGAGCGACAGCCACGAGCGACGGTACTGCAGAAGATCGACGCCAACGCCGAAAAATTCTGCTGCAACAACTGCGGCAACGGAATCGACACCCCGGCGGTGTCGAAGATCGGCGAAGCGCCACCCGCCGAAGCCAAAATCGCCGACGCCGAGGTGGCGGTCGCCGACCGGCGCACGGCCTTCGAAGAGGCTCTGGTGTGGATTAAAGCCTACCGCCGTGACCAGGGCAAATCGGAAGAGCGCCCGAGCTGTTTCATCAGCTACGCCTGGGGCGTCGCCGAGCACGAAAAATGGGTGGTCACTCTTGCGCGAGACCTCCGCAAGGCGGACGTTGGTGTCATCCTAGACCGCTGGGATTGTCCTGAAGGGTCTACTCTGGCTCCGTTCGTCGAATTGATCGACTCGGCTAAGATCGTCGTTGCTGTTGGGACCCCGCTCTACCTTGAGAAGCACAGGGCCGAGGATCGCGATCCGGTCGTAGGGGCAGAGATCATGTTGATCAGCAACCGACTCGTTGAGAAGTCGCGACGCGGCGGAATTCGGCCACTGCTGCTTTCGGGCACCCGCAAGAAGTGTTTCCCGCCGCTTTTTCAAGGAATCGTGGCGAGCGACTTTCGAAAACAGGAAGAGTACTTTATGCGACTCTTCCGGCTGATCCTGTCGATCCACGAAATCCCCTTTGATCACCCACGCGTCGAAGAGTTCATCGATAAGATGGGCCCTAGCCGCCACCAAGTATCGGTGGCACGCGCGTAAGCAAGTGCGTTGGTGAAGGAAACTTGGCCCCGCTGATCACTCCGCGACGACCAACGTGAAACGTCGAGCGTCACGAGTGTGAAAAGGACCAATCGACTGCGAGCAACCGTGCCGCAATCGTAAGATTGCGCCCACTGCATCCACGAACCGCTCACCCCCCCCCCCCCCCCCCCCGGCCAAAAGTTTCAACCCATCCCAACGAGCGAAACAAAAATCCACCGGTCGGGACTGGCACATGAGATCCCGCGATCTCCACGCCATCACAAACCCTCGTGTTGCCTGTCCCCCCCCAGCCGAGGTTCAGCGTCGAAAAGGTGGGTACCGGCAACGCAACCTGACGGTTGCGGCACCGATGTTGCGGTTTGAGGTGCTGTTACCCTGGCTTGCTAACATCCTCACCGGTGCCGCAATCGTAAATTTGCGTCCACTGCACCCACGAAGCGCTCACACCCAGACCGATCCGGCCCCGCCGGTGGCACCGCTAACCCAAAACCTCAACTCTTCCCAACGAACGAAAAAAATCCCCCGCTAGCGGACGGCCACACGAGATACCGCAATCTCCACACCATCAAAAACCCTCGTATCGCCCCGCTCCAACCCGACTTCGGACCACCCCAAAATCGACCGTCCTGTCATTTCAATCCAGTGAAATCAACAACTTAACCCTAAAACACCCCGAAAACGATACACCCGTGGTGTAAGGTTTATCTAGGGCCGCACCCAATCGATGGACACGCTACGGAAATCTGACGAAATTCCTGCCAAATCCGGCCAACCCGAGCGCGAAAACGCCTACGACCTCGAGATCCGGGGTCGCTCCGGGGGAGAAACCTAATGTGTTGCGGCAGTGGGTGGGTCTACCGTAGCGCCGAGCCGCGCCGCCGTGCGGTGCGGTGGGTCTATCGGGCGTGAAGACCGCACCGCACGGCGGCGCGGCTCGGGGATGACCAGAGCGGACTTCAACGCGTAGCGCACGCGTCCGACGGTTGTTGGTTTTGCTGGTCGTTGTCGTGGCGACCAGCTAGAATTGAGCGGCATTGCGAAGACTGCCGTTTGGATAGGCGGGGAAAGGGGAAGTTCAAAGTTGAGATCGACGATTCTTTTTTTGCTTGGGTGGCTGGTGCTAGCGAACCCAGCGAATCTCATCGCCCAAGGAACCGACGCCGACTGGCCAACCTACGGCGGCGACTACAGCGCTTGGCGCCACAGCCGGCTCGACCAGGTCAACGCCTCGAACGTCGCGCAGCTCGTCCCGCAGTGGGTTTTTCAGACCGGAGACTACGAGAGCGGTCTGCAGTCGACACCGATCGTTGTTGATGGCGTGATGTACATTTCAACCGGTACGAACCTGATCTACGCCCTCGACGCGGTGTCGGGCGAGATCATCTGGCGCTACGAGTACGACGGGCACCACCCGATCTCGGCAGCGTTCTTTAGGCAGAATCGAGGCGTCGCGCTCGGGCATGGGCTGGTCTTTCTCGGCACCGTCGACAACAGCGTTCTGGCGCTCGAACAGAAAACCGGCCGCGAGGTTTGGCGGGTTCGGGTGCAAGATCCGGCACAGTGCGGTTGCAATATCAGCGCCGCTCCCTTGCTGGTGAAAGACCTGGTCGTGGTCGGCGGCACAGGTGGTGACGCGGCGCACCGTGGCAGCCTCACCGCCTTTCACGCCGAGACTGGGCAATTCGCCTGGCGCTTCTACATTACGCCCGCTCCCGGCGAGCCCGGCAACGAGACGTGGGCCGGAGATTCCTGGCGATTTGGCGGCGGCTCACCGTGGATGACCGGCTCGTACGATCCCGAACTCGATTTGATCTTTTGGGGCACCGGCAATGCCGCGCCCGATCTCGACGGCGCGGCTCGCGAGGGCGACAACCTCTACACCGCAAGCGTCATCGCGCTCGAGCCCGACACAGGGAAGCTGCGTTGGCACTACCAGGAGGTCCCACATGAAACATGGGACTACGACTCGGCCTACGAGACGATCTTGGTCGACCTGCCGGTCAACGGCAAGCCGCGCAAACTCTTGGTGCACCCGACCAAGACGGGCTTCGTGTGGGTGCTAGACCGCACGAACGGCGAGTTCGTCGGCGCCTGGCGCACGGTCGAGGACATTACCTGGGTCAGCGGCATTACCGAAGACGGCAAGCTGGTCGGCCGCAAGGATCTGGTTGTTGGAGAAGAGAACAACGTATGCCCCGGCATCAGCGGAGCAAAAAGTTGGAATCAGGCGTCGTTTTCGCCGCAAACCGAATTGCTCTATGTGCCGCTGATGCGGTTCTGCAGCGACTACTATGTTCGTCCGCAAGCCCCTCGCGAGGGAAGAGGCTACGCGGGCGGATTCTGGCGAATTGTGCGCGCGCCAGCCGGGCTGGAGCACCCGTCAGGCATCGCTGCTTTCGACCCGCTGAGCGGAGAGAAGAAGTGGGAGTACAGCTACAAATACGTCATCCTCTCGTCAATTCTCACCACTGCGGGCGGGCTTGTTTTCGCGGGTGACGGCGAGGGCGAGTTCTTTGCGTTGCATGCCGAAACCGGCGAAAAACTGTGGAAGTTCAAGACCGGCTCGGGACACCGCGGGTCTTCGGTTTCGTACGAAGTTGACGGACGCCAATACATAGCGACACCGAGCGGTTGGGGCTCGATGGGCGGTGGCGTGCGCTCGTTCTTCCCCGAGCTAGCGCGGACCGGCGGAGCGCTGTTTGTCTTCGCCTTGCCGGAGGCTGCGGAATGACCGGGTTCGATGGCCGCCGGCGTATTCGATGCCTTCTAGTAATCGGTGGCGTGCTGGTCTTTCAGGCTCCCCTAGCGGGGCAGGGCATCCGCCGCGCCGGCTCACTGGTCTTCGAGAAGACCTGCGCCAGCATCTATTGCCACGGTTCGCGGGGGTTGGCCGGCGCCGCGCCCGCCGTCGCCGGGAAGGGCTTGTCGCAAGAGCAGGTCAACCACATCGTTTCAGAAGGTGTCGCCAACACCAACATGGCCGGCTGGAAAAACGTCTTATCGGCGACTGAGTTGGCCGCCGTCATCGATTACGTCATCGGACTGCAGGTATCGACTCGCTCGCAACGAGAGGCACTAGATCCGAATCGGCCCTGGCTTAGGCATGCGGGAAGAGCATTGTTCTTCGACGCCGGCCGCATCGCGCCGTGTGGCTCGTGCCACGAGTTCGACGGACTTGGGCTCGCGGTTGCTCCGCGCTTCGAGTCCCACCCAAGTTTAAGTGCCGCGGCGCTGCGCAGTCTAACCTCCGAGAAAGTGAGAACCGTTCGACCTCAGGACCATGGGCTGTTCGTCGGCATCGCCGCGACGTCGAGGGCGGGTCTGCCGCGTTGGTATGAGTTGCGCGGGCAGTTGCCCGTGCTGCGAACGTTCGCCGAGCGGCCGGAAGACACGGGGCCCGCAAGTTCCTGGACCCACGGCGATGTGACCACAACCTACAGTGATGACGAGTTGGAGAAAACTCTTGAGTTCGTCGGCGAGGTATTTGCCGCTGACTAGGGGCAAAGCGTCGCCGACCGCGTTACTCTAAGTAGCAGCTTGAGTCGGGTGAGATGGACTCGGCTGATGAGTTGATCATTCTTGACAGATCTGACTAACCCGCATTTCTTACCACGTGGCGAGCGAAAGTGCGTGAGAAATGCGCACTAGGCTCCGCTGGTCTCGAATGACGCGCCTTCTCCCGGCGATTGTGTTCGCGGGAGTTGTGTTTAGCTCGGTCGCTTACGCCGCGGAAGCAGAAGCCAAGGCGATCGCCACGGCCGCCGCCTCCGAGCCGGCCCCAAAAGCAGACTCCGCTGCAAGCCCCTCGCTGACGCCGACGTCCGGCGCGGACCGAACCAAGCTGAACTTGCTCGGCCAGGTGGATTCCTCTTCGGGAGAGAGCCGCCGCAATGAGAACGTTAACATCACCCTGATCGACAACAACGTTCTGAAAGAAATAAATACCCGAATGGGTCCGACCGCGACGATTGTCTCGGAGTTTAAGGCCGACAAAGGCTACTTTGGAATGGAGTATGGCGGATCACCGGCGGGCCAAGTCCATCTAGCGCCGACCCGCGGGGCGGGAATTCATGGGAATGTCTACGAGTCCCACAGCAACAGCCTTTTCACGGCGCGCTCTTTCTTTCAGGTTGGCGGCGTCAAACCTGCCCGCGCGAATGACTACGGTGGAGTGATCAGTAGCCCCTTGTGGCGTGGCTCAAATTTTACCGTTGACGCAAGTCAGCAACGCGATCGCGGCAACGTGAACGGCAATGTGCTCGTGCTCACCCCAGAGGAGCGAAAGCCGCTCGCCACCGACCCGGAGACTCGCGCATTCGTGACAAAAATCCTCGAGTCGTACCCCGATGTTGCGCCGAATCGAACAGATATCAATCGTCGGGCGCTGAACACCAATGCACCGCAATCGATCAACAACGATGCCGTTAGCGGGAGGCTCGATCAAGACCTCGGCGACTCTGACGGCCTGCTCACGAGCTACCGCTTCAAGACCCAGAACGTGGATGCCTTTCAGCTCGTACGAGGACAAAACCCAAATACGACGACTCGCTCACACGACGCCCGCATCACCTGGAGTCGTATCTGGTCGGCGGCCACTACATCGAATATTTCAATCGGCTACAACCGCGTCACTTCGCTGATTGTGCAGGACGAGACCGCCCTCGGCCCCTCGATCTACACCGGCCGCCAGTTAGCGAGTCTTGGGGGCGGATCGAGTATTCCGTTTAATCGCGCTCGCAACCAGTTTCGCTACGCCGGGCTGGTTCGCCACAATCGCGGCAGCCACTCGCTTACCGCCGGTTTTGAACTGCTTCGCGAGCAGCTCAACGGCACCGAAAGCTCGGGGCATATCGGCAGCTTCATGTTTGGAAGCGACTTCTTGGACGATCTTGGCCGGCCCCGCAGCGGCATCACAAATTTGCGGCTCGGTACGCCGAGCGGTTATCGCAAGGGAATCGGAAACACGCATCGCGGCTTTCGTAGCTGGCGCATGCAATATTTCCTGGCCGACGAATGGAAGCCGAGTTCGCGCCTCACGTTGAACTTCGGCTTACGCTACGAACCCACGACGAGTCCAGTTGAAGTTGACGGATTGTCGCAAGTGCCCTATCAATGCGACTGCAACAATTTCGCGCCGAGCTTCGGCTTCGCATACCGGCCGGGTGGTGGCTGGGGCGTACTACGTGGTGCTTACGGTATTCACTACGGCGAAATTTTTACTGCGACCTACACTCAAGAGCGATTCAATCCGCCGCAAAATTTGAACCTCCGCGTGGCGGCTCCCGACCTGATCAACCCCTTGGCGGGCGTGTCTCTGAGCGCCCTCGATGCCAACGCCAGAAGCAGCATTTATCAGTTGGCGCCCGAATTGGTCGCGCCGTATTCCCATCAATACAACTTCAGTTGGGAACTTGAGCCCGCCGCGGACTGGATCGTACGTCTCGGGTATGTTGGCAGCCGCACGCATCGCTTGCTCGGCGTGTGGAACCTGAATCGGGCACGCCCTGTCCCCGGAATTCCGTTTACCACGAGTACTATAAACGAACGCCGGCCCGACCAGCGATATTTCGATATTCGCCATATTCTCAATGGCTCGCGGGGATACTATGACGCCGCGAAAGCCAGCCTGAGCGTACGCCAATGGCACGGCCTTTCGATGGAGCTTTCCTATTGGTACAGCAAGGCCATTGACTTGGGTGCGCACTACGCCAGCAATGCCGGATCGCGGGACGGATTCGCGGGCCGCAGCCAGACTGAGTTCGATGTCCATGGAGATGTGAAAAGCCTCAGTGATTTCGATCAACCGCACGCCGCGCTGGGGAGATTCACGTATAAGAGCCCGCGCGTCGGCCGGCCGCAAGGTTTGCTGAATAAGATGCTCGGCCAATGGGAGCTGTTCTCTGTCGTTTTGTTGAAAGCGGGGACGCCGTTCACGCTTCGCTCGGGCTCGGACGGTCCGGGGTTTGGCAATGTCGACGGCGCTTTCGGCGAACGCATGCATATCTTGGATCCTTCGATCCTGGGGAACAGCGTGGACCACCCCGATCGGGCGCCCGCACAGTTGCCGCGGTCGGCGTTTGAGTTCATTCAGCTAGGCGAGTTGGCGGGCAATCTTGGGCGCAATACGTTTCGCAAAGACGGCATCCGCAACATCAACTTCGCTATCTCGCGAGGCTGGAAAATCGCAGCTGAGAAGACGCTGACATTTCGCGCCGAGTCGATCAATTTCTTGAACACGGCACAGTTCGCCCAGCCCGGAGCCGAACTGTCGGGAGAAAACTTTGGCCAGATCACGAACACGGTTAACGACGGTCGAGGGTTCCGGTTCTTATTGCGGTTTTCGTTCTAGGGACTTTCACAGATGGTGTGCACTGTCTGACGAAGGGAACAAGGGCCAACGAGGAAAGCTGAATCCATAGGCCCCTGCTGCAACTCGGGGACGCGGAAGTGACGCCGAACTGCCCCGCTCCCCGGTCTTGCGTTTTCAGCCGCGCGTCGATTTTCCCCTGTCTGATCGCTCAGTAACAGTTTTTTCTTGGGCTTGGCGATGAAATGCGGGCTAGACGTCGACCCAACTTCTACGCAAGCCTCCCCAATCCAGTGACGAAAACCATCAGTCATTTCCAACCACCCCCACCCAGCAACACTTGACAGCACTGGTAGCCTGAATGCGACCTCGAAAAAACACGCATATGGCAACAGAAAAACAAATTGAAGCAAACCGTCGCAATGCTCAGAAAAGCACCGGACCGCGCACTTCACGGGGAAAAGCCAGGGTCGGCGGAAATGCGCGCAAGCGAAACGCCTACGGGCGGGACGCGCTCCTCTACGGCGAAGACAGCGACAGGCTCGACTCGCTAGTCGATGCCTACGAGCAGCACTTCCAGCCGCGGAATCCCATCGAGAGCGATCTCGTATTTCAACTAGCAGCCACCCAACACCGCATGCGGCGCGCCCTGCGCATCGATTCGTCGCTGCTCAGCGCGCGCGTCGAACAGAGCATCGAATTTTTCAGCAAGACCTCGAGACCGGTCAATCCTACCTTGCTGATAGGCCAAGCGATGATCGCCGACGCTGACCACGACAATGCTCTCTCGAAGCTTTCGGTCTACGAAAATCGGCTAGGGCAACGCTACGAGCGCACCCGAAAGCAACTTGAACAGCTCCAAGCCGAGCGCAAGGCGCAAACGAAAAAGTGCAAAACAAACTCAATTTCTGCATGCCTTCGAAGTCCGCTCTACGTCGGGTTCGCTTGATTGAGTCATCGACTGTGACCTCTCAGCCTCACGGCTGTGGCTCCGTTGTCGGCAGGCGTTTATACTGACCCGAAACTTGATTTTTTGAGCGGCCAGCCAAGCTGCTCGTTGGACGAAACTTTCGCAGTACCGAGCCGCGCCGCCTCGCGGTGCGGTCCTCTCTGCGACGTGTGTACCGCACCGCACGGCGGCGCGGCTCGGTACTGCGAAGCGCAACGTCACCGTTCTGGTATCTCAAGTTTCACCCTTGAATGATCCGACCTACCAAGGCGGGCGGTGGCCGGGCTAGCCTGAAACTTCAATCTTCACGTGACGAACGTAGGATGACCTCCGGGGCGGGGACTGGCACATGCGATCTTGTAATCTCTCCACCTTGACGAACCCTCGTGCTGCCTGTCCCCTACCCAAGAGTGTTGTATAATCGACACACTCGGATAGATATTTTGTATTTGTTTTCAACCACTTGTACAACCGTTAACAGATTGCCCTTGGTTTGGTAGAGATGTAGACGCTCATGATTCTCAACGAGTTTGAACACACAATCGCCGAGCCGGTCGGACTCTCGGGTGTAGGCCTGCATAGCGGCGTCGAAGTCTCGATTCGGTTGCTGCCGGCGGCGTCCGGAACCGGCGTAGTCTTCGTCCGCACCGACCTCGATGGCTTCGAAATTCCCGCGAGCTGGAAGCATGTGGCCAGGGTTAGCTACGCGACGAGCTTGATGCGCCAGGGTGTGCTGTTGTCGACGACCGAGCATCTGCTTAGCGTGCTCTACTCGATGGGAATCGACAATGTTCGCGTCGAGATCGACAACTTAGAAGTGCCTATCGCCGACGGAAGCGGGCTGCCCTTCGTCGAACTCCTTCGTCAGGCAGGAGTACGCAAGCAGCGTCGGCCGCGGCGTTATATCAGAGTGAAGCATCGGCTCGAAGTGGTCGAAGGTGACAAACGGGTTTCGATCGAACCCAGCGAATCGTTTAGCGTCGCTTGCGAGAGCGACTATCCGCATGGCCTGGTTGGCGTGCAAAGGCTCGATCTCGAGTTGACTGCCGAGGTTTATGCGAACGAAATTTCTCCCGCGCGCACATTTGGATTTGAGCGTGACCTCGATGCGATGCGTGACATGGGGTTGATTCGCGGCGCAACGCTTGAAAACGCGGTGTGCTTCGGCGAGGACGGGGTGCTCAACCCGGGCGGCCTGCGCTTCGCTGACGAGCCGTGCCGCCACAAGTTGCTCGACCTCATCGGAGATATAGCATTATTGGGGCGGCCCCTACTGGGCCGGCTGGTCGCGACGCGCGCCGGGCATGCGATGCACGCGGCGCTCGTTGGACGGATAATGAACGACCCGAGCTGCTACGAAACGTTGACGCTTGATCAGATGGCGTCGCTGGCATTTGCAGTCGCCGGCTGAGGCGCCACGCGGCCGGCCGCGCGCTTTCGAATTTGCTCGACCGTGAGGTGGGCCTGTTGCGCGACGTTGGCGTCGAAGTCATCCCGCTGACGTTGGTAGGGCTTGATGAGATCGATGTCTTCGAGCGTCCCCACAATGTATAGCCCTAGCAGCGCTTGCATGGCGTGGACGGACTCGGGTCGAATCACGGTGACCTCATCGCCCACGTTGATTCGCGATCCGTCGGGGTGGAGTTGCTCTTGGACAATCCCAGGCAGCGGAGCGCGTAGGTCTCGCGGGTCGTCTTCGCCGTCTTGCTCGATTCTCACGAGCAGCGCGTTGATATCGAAACTGTCGCCAGGCTGTAGCCGGTTTTTGACGACGCCCTCGAATTCGCTCATTAGCCGATAGGGCTTGAGCATCCCGCGAATTTCTTCGAGACCGCTGGCGTCGTCAAATTTCGTAAGCGCCAGGGCGGCGTTGCGGCGCACCATCGGGTACGGGTCTCGCAGCAGTTTCAGCAGCGTCTGGTGAAACTGTTGGTTTTCGGTGTCGTCGCCCATTAGCCAGGCGACCGTTAGACGTAGTTCCGGCAGCTCGTGATTGGCCAGCGCGAGCACATCGGGGTACCACTGGCGGGCGGACTCGTCACCGTTTGCCAAGCGTTCGGATATTTGGGCCAGCGCGTGTTGTGCCTTCCGGGGGTATTCGGTGTCGGCGAGGTATTCTTGGATCTGGTCGTCACTTAGCTCGCGGCCGAACCAGGTGTCCATCCAGAACCAGGCCGGGACAACGACTGACGCAATTGCGACGGCCGTGGCGATCAGCGCGGCTTTGCGTGTTGCGAACGGGTCTTGCTGCTGCTCTTCGGGCTCTGCCATTTCCTTATTGTCGTACGGACTGCTGACGCGAAAGTTCAGGTCGGGTACGGTCGCTTTGTCGAGTGAGCGGGCGGCTCGGCTGTGAGGAATACTCTATCGCGATTTCGGAACTCCAGATTGCTCGATCGTCTTAACCCTGAACGCGAACGATGATCATTAGGCCCAAGGAGAATACTAGCCCGATGGCTAGCAAAATCGAGCCGATGACTCGCTCTTCGTAGGTCTTGAACCAAAGATAGATGCCGGTTGCGCCTACGAGGAAAAGCGCGATCGAAGTCAGAAACAGGACGATTCCCCAGGCGTTTATCGATTGGTCGTCGTGCCACAGGCCGTGAGCGAAGTGCATGCTCGTCAGCATTCCCATGAAGTTCGCTTGTGTCGTTTTTACGTTTGCTTCCGTGGCGCCGCGCGTGTAGTCGACGACGAAATTGGTTCCGGTGCGGCGCATGCGGAATTGAAATTGATCTCCCTTGGGCGGCTGGATACGGAAGATTTCGGCGCGAATGCCGTGCTCTTGGATCAGGTAGAGACCGAGTTCGCGCGGCGTCTTCGCCTGGGTTGGATCGACGCTGTAGGTTTGCTCGGTGATCGTTGGGCTGTTCGTAAACCATGAGCGATGGGCGAGCCGTACGGAGCTAACCGTGTAGATGCTGATCGTGATCGCGAACACCAGGCCCAGTATCAGATGAACGTTGCGCATCAATTGATACATGGCTTACCTCAGCACGAAGTACATCGCGACGACTGCCGCGGTGGAAATTCCGAACGTCCATTGGGCCCAGGGTAGGCCCGGGCGAGAGGCGATCCAGAGGTAGACGCCTGATAGCGTCATGAAAATCGCCGCCCACATGGAAATGACGTTGTAGCCACCCCACAATTGGGCTTCAATGCCGGGGTTGTGGTGCGTCAATGTTTGCATGTGCAGCGTGTTCATGAATCCCGAGAGCGTGCTGTTGACTTTCTCGATGCGCAGACGTGCTTGCTTCTCCTCGTAAACGATCAGGCGGGTTCCGTTCGGGTGGAAGTAGCGGACTTGCAGCAGGCCTTGTGGGTTTCGATTCGGCTTACGGCCCTGTTGGATGAAGGGCAGACCCGAGGCCTCGATCATCGCGTTGGTGACTTGCTGATCGTTGGCGTTGCCGTCGGCTTTGAACTCAACGTAGTGAACTTCGGGCTCGCGTGGCTGGCGGTTGATCGGCGCGGGAAGGAACGTCGCGGCGACACCGGCGACTCCCCACACGACGAAGGCCATGAAGGTCAGCAGGCCTGCGTACATGTGAAGTTTCTTTGTCCACTTATACATCGCGAGTCGGTGGGCGAGCCTTACTGGATTGGCGTGAGTTGCTTGCCGGCTAGGCCGAGATAGTCGGGCGCATATCGCAGGGCGCGAAAGACTCCGACCCCGCGGAGGGCTTCTCGTCCGGTCGGGGCTTCCGCGCCGGGTTCGAGCGTGCCGCCCAGGGACTTCGGGCCGTCGGGTCGGCCGACTGCCGTGCGGTACTCCCAGACGATTTCACCTTCGGGTGTAACTTCAAAAAACCGACTCCAAGCACCGGAGCAGATTAGGGTATTGCCGTTTGGTAATCGCTGCGACCCAGAGATGAAGTACGAATAGAAATCGCTTGTGGGATCGGACTGATAGGACCAGACGGGTTTGCGAGGTCCGAATGGCCGTCCGGTTTCGATTCGATAGCCGCCGGAGGCGGAGATTGGGAGGATGAGCTCTTCTACGGATGAGTAGTTTGCGTCCGGACGACCGTTGCCGTTATTGAAGAGAAGGATGTTGCCCGCGCCGGGGAGACCGGGGGGTATCCAGTGTGGATGATGCTGTAGGAATAGCTTGCGGTCGGATTCGTCGCCGCGTCCGTACATCGCAGGGTGCCCCCAGCGATACAAGAAGTCGCCGCCTTTCCCTTGCCGACCGCCGCTGTGGCCGGCCGCTTCGGCTGTGGTGGTGCTATGGTCGATCACGTAAAACTCGTTCATCGCTCGGAAATCAATGATGACCTGGTCGAGCTGCTCGTTGTATGCGATGCCGTTACCGTGATTCCAGTCGGCCACAGCTCTCTCGACGCAGTTGATGTCGAGCAATTCAGGGTGGTTGGCGACGATGCCGTAGTTGTCTTTTGATTTGTCGTGATCTTGAACGAGGTGGTCCCACAACTTCCATTGCCAAACGATCTCGCCGCTTGTCGCTCCGGTCGGTTTGATCTCGATCAGCGTATCTGGAAAGAGCTTGCCCTCGGAGATATTCTCGGGAATTCGCCCGGCCGCGATTGCTTCTTGCTCGCTCCTCAATTCCCAGACCAAGGCCATGACGTTGCCGTTGGGCATGGGGGTGATGTCGTGGTGTTGATAGCGGGTCTCGCTAGAAATTTTGTAGTCCCACTCGACTGTGCCGTCCCAGGCGAGGATTTGGATGCGGCCTCCGCCAAACGGTGGATTTCCGAATACGGGGTTGTCGTCAACGTGGGCGGCGCTGAGCAAACGACCGTCGGGCACTAGGTAGAGCGAGATGCCCGGTTTGAGCCCGTTGTCCCACTGATGGACGACGCGGCCCTTCATGTCGATCAGGAATGCAGTGGTCTGTTTGGCGGGCTTGAAGAGGGTGTAGCCGATGAATGCGCCCGGCTTGTTTTCGATGAGCCCCCACTTGCCGATTGTTTCTGAAAAGGCTTGCGTGGCCACGGTCAGAAGCAGCATCGGGGCCGCGAACCACTTGATTTTATTGATCATCGCGGCAATTTCTCCTTGTGAAGGCCTCTTTTCCAATTGAAAGATGAGCCTGAAGGAGAGAGGCGAAGCAGCTGCGGGTTGAGGGGGATTATAGCGTGAGTTGAGGTCGGCGGCTACAGCTATTTGTGGCTTCGTAGGGCGGGGTGAGGGGGATTGCATAAGGGGGAAGGGGCGGCACCCCAATCCCCCTTTGCAGCCATCCCAGGCGAGACCCCACGGCCGTCTTCGGACGTGGGCCGGAGGAGCCGACAACGCCTCGGGTCGGGGCGTTGTCTAGCGCGTGCGCCAGCAGATCGCGAGGTCTTTGCAGACGCGTTGCAGTTCGTTGCGCTGAGCGTCGAGTTGCTCGGCAAACTCGGTGTCGGAACAAGTGTCCGCTCGCGCTTGGAGCTTCTTGAGCGAGCGATCCGCGCGCAGGCCGCGCTGCTCGGCGGGCAGGCTGAGCAGCTTTTCCCACGGCGTGCTCCACTCGGCGTACACCTTGCGCAACTTGCCGCGGCGGTCTCGGCGCTCGCTGGCGAAAGCGCATGGGCGATGAAAATTCAAGTACGGGTTGAGCCACTGGCGGTAGAAGGTGTCGATCGCCTGCGTCGCTTCCGAGGGCAAAAACTGGTAGCCCATCCACTTGCGCACCACCGCGCCGTTCTTGGTTTCGACCAAGGCATTGTCGTTCGAACGGCGCGCGCGAGACTTCGTAAATTCAATTCGCAACTTCTCGAGCAGTTTAGCGGTTTGATGGTTGACGAATTCGCTGCCATTGTCGGAGTGAAAGCCGCGAACGATAAATGGAAATTGTTCCAAAAGCCCTTCCAGCAAGGGAATGAGGTGGTTTTCGTTGATGCGTTGGACGCAGCCGACGGCCTGCCACTGCGTCACTTCGTCGACCACGTTGATGCTGTAGGCGCCTTTTTCACCTTCCTGTTCGGGCGAGTGCACGGTGTCGATGCGCAGGTAGCCCGGACGTCCTCGCGGCTCGGGTTGGCGGCGTTCGCCGATCGCCACGGGTGTCGGTCGAGTCTTGTCGAGATGCAAACTGTGTCGCCGGTAGACGGCGCGTTTGCGCAAGTTGTAGAGGTGTCCCACCGACAGTTCGGCAAGGCGTTCGAACTCCTTGCGGTTGTAGATTTGGAACTCGCGCTGGAGAATGCGACGCGTCGCCGGCCCGGAGAGACGTTGCTGTACTTGGTCGACATGCGCCAGGAGAACGATGTCGGCGCGGCTGTACTTGGTGGGGAAGCGGCGCCTTCGATAGGCTGTCGGCCGAACGCACTTTTCGCGCAAAAACTGCCCGATGAGGCGAGTCAATTGGGCGCGGCTTAAGCCGGTTAGCTTGCTCAGGAAGCGTCTCAACAATCCTTTAACCGAGCGCTTCTGGTCGGCATAATGATGCCTCTTCAGGACGCCTTCGACGAGCGCGTATTTATCCGCTCGACTTCCGGCCTGGAACTCGACGGACCCACACCCGTCGAGAAAACTCTCGATCTCATCGAGACTCACTGATTCGGCTTGCTGCACGGCGACTCCCATCGCCCGCAGTTTGCCTGTTCCTAATCGACCTTGCCCAAATTACCTCCAGGCTCATCTTGTGTTGGAATCACCCCTCCCTTCAGGCTCATCTTGTATTGGACAAGACGAAGGCGCACGTATCGAAGTGTACACGAACGCTGTCGGATGGATTCGAAAATGGCAATGTCGAGGCCGAGGACCTTGTTGCGCACTCGTACGGCCAGCGAGCGCAACAAAGTAGTGACGCACCTCTCACGCACGTTCGCTCGCCACGTGATGAAAAATGCGGGCTAGCGTCGTACCGGGTTCACGAAGGCGCCGTTGGCGGCGATGTCCCAGACGGCGATGCGGGCCCACTTCCAGCCCGGCGCTTTCGTTTTCCACTCAAAGTCTTGCTCGTCAAATGACCCCGTTGAACCGAGTTCGAATATCTCGCGGTGGGTCTTTTCGCCATCTCCCCAAACGATTTCGGCAAAGTTTAACGGGAACGTCCATCGAACTTTTGCGCCGGCCTTGATCTCGTCGCTTGAGCCCGTGATGTTCCATTCTGGTAGAAGCACCTCGCCGGTCGAGACGAACATGTCACCACGCAGCAGGGGCTCCAGCAACTGCCCATAGTCGTCGAAGCTGGGCAGCTTATCCGCACGAACGTAGTTGATATTCATGTGCGCATAAAGTTCGTGGGTGTGGTCAAACTGGAACACATCGACTTCGCCGAAGACCCGTTTATTGAGGCCCCAGTTCTGCATGTCGTCAAGTAGTTTGAGGACCCGTTCGCCTAAACGGGGCGAAGATGGGTCTGAAGGAATCGCTTTCCAACCCGCGCCGAAATAGCGCGAGTCTTGAAAATGCGCCGTTTCTCGAATCGCATCGGGGTAGCCGGTCGATCCTTTCGTTCGCGCATGGGTCTGGTACATCCAGCCGTCTTCGCGCCGCACCAGATCCAAAAGTTCCGCCGCATCAGCGGTACTGTAAACCTTTCCGTACTTGCTGTGCCGGCTTACAAACTTTCCACCCTCGGGCCGGTTCATCCACCAATAGACAGGCTTTGGAAAGACCAGCGCCCAATGGCCCCCCAGGTGAACATTCGCCTCCTCCGAGGGCATCAGCAGGAACTTGTCATCTGACTGCGCGCGACAAGCCTTGAAGAAACTATCGAGTTCTTTAAGCCGCAACTCCGTCAAATCTCTTGGATGCCCATCGCCGTGGAAATCCATGATGATTGCTGCATCCACACCCATGTCTTGCAGGACCGTTTTGAATGGCGGAGTCCAGCCGAAACCTTTCTCGACCGCTTGCTCGGTATATGCCAAATGCCAATGCGGGGCCAA
The DNA here is from genome assembly GCA_965205595.1 of Bryobacterales bacterium. Classification (GTDB taxonomy): domain Bacteria; phylum Acidobacteriota; class Terriglobia; order Bryobacterales; family UBA6623; genus CATQHP01. The sequence goes on from CBDBHI010000026.1 coordinate 254,883, forward strand.
GGTCTTGTATCCATCGAGGGCAGGGAAGCGGTCTCGATTTGTGTAGCGCAAGGTATCTTCGAGCGCATTCTCCGGAGATTCGGCGCTGAGCAACAAGAACATCCCCATACGCTGCCGGCTGCCTGGGGGTGCGTTCATCCAGGGGTAGAACCGCCAATTCGTGTCGCGGATTTGGCGAATTCCTAACGAGACCTCGTCCCGCCGGGCGCGATGCCAATTCTGCCCCAAGTTCGAAGTAAAATCTCGGGGAAAGAAATACTGATGCGGGGTGGGGAATGCCGCAACGCTGCCGCTAACTGCCGCCGTGGCGAGCGCCCGGTAGCGCACCTTGTAGTTGATCCGCTCATTCTGCAGGCCATTTGCGACGGACGATTGCAAACGGCCCTCAGTGTCGTAATACGCGAAGCGGGTATTCATATTCCTGCCCGGCTGACGGTGTTCTCGAGCGGCGAACGCCAGCCCGGCGTCGTAGTAGTACGCGGTGTCTGGCACGTCCGTCGACAGTACCGCCTCTTGCTGGACAAGCCGCGATCCGGGATAGAACGTATAGCTCAGCTCGCCCGAAAATATGCCCATCTTGAAGCCGTCGCAAACGACGCGGACGCGGTTGCCGACAGCTTCAACGCGAATCGACTTGAGATCCAGGGAACCGTTCCAGTGCTGCGTCCCATCGGGATGAGACGGCGGGTAGTCGAAGAATGCGTCCCAGCCCTTGCGCCGCTTGCCTGTTTCGGCCTGATAGAAGGGCCGCGCGTCTCGCAATACGAGCTGGCCGCCGACGCTCATGGCCGCGATGAGCGCTTTGCTGGGATCGCGCCGAAACACGGCTGACCAATCTCGGTTGGCCTCGTCTTTCCATGCGACCGTGACAGACGCTTCGTCGGAAGTGACCTTGATCTCGGCAGCAAGATCAGGCGGCACCAGAATCGGAACGTTCTGAGCCGCTAGAAGGCAGCACGACGACGCAAGCAGCACTACTAGAACAATTCTCATCGCCATCAATCATACCCAAGCGATTGACGGCCTGTAGTTCCGGTCGATTAGTTGAGCCGGTGCTTTGCGACGGGTGCTTGCAGACGGATCGGGCCATGGTGCAAGCGTCGCGTTCGATTCAGCACTGTAGTACGCTGGTCGCCATGATGTCTGATACTCGCCGCAATTTCGTAAAAGGGGCGGCGGCCGTCGTCGCTACGCAGGCGTTTCCGGTCCGTGGAGCGAACGATAGCGTGAACCTCGCCGTTGTCGGTGTCGGTGGACGGGGACGTGGACACTTGGGATACTACGCCGATGTGCCGGGCGTCCGGCTTGCGGCCATCTGCGACGTCAACCAAGAGGCGCGCGAGCGGGCGTCGGCGATGGTCCAAAAACTTCAGGGTCACAAGCCCAAAGAGTATTCGGACATGCGAACGCTTTTCGAAGACAATGACATCCAAGCAGTATCGGTGGCGACCCCGAATCACTGGCACGCCTTGACAACGATTTGGGCCTGCCAAGCGGGTAAAGACGTCTACGTCGAAAAGCCTGCCAGTCACAACCCCTTCGAGGGCGAGCAGATGGTCAAGGCTGCTCGTAAGTACAAGCGAATCGTGCAGGTCGGCTCGCAGAGTCGTTCGATCGGCCATAAACGGCACGCGATTGGGCTACTCAGCGAAGGCGTGATCGGGCAGGTTTACATGGTGCGGGGTCTTTGCTTTCGGAGGCGGAAGTCGATTGGCCACACGGCGCAACAGGCGATTCCACCGGGGCTTGACTGGGATTTCTTTCTGGGTCCGGCACCGATGCGCCCGTATTCTAAGAATCGGTTCGCCTACAACTGGCATTGGTTTTGGGACACGGGTAATGGCGACATCGGCAACCAGGGCGTCCACGAGATGGACATCTGCCGCTGGGCCCTGGGCGAATATCGTCGACCAAAATCAATCACGTCGACCGGCGGCAAGTTCGTCTGGAAGGACGATCAGGAGACACCGAATACGCAGCAATCGCACTTTATTTTTGATGAATCGGAAATTGTGTTCGACGTGCGCAATCTATCGAGTCCTCCGGAGGGCAGTGCTCCGATCCGTGGCGCGAACTTCGTAGGAAATATCATTTTCGGCGACGAAGGCTACATGGTCGTCGACCCCTACGGGTTTCAAGTTTATAAGGGTGATGAGCACGAGAAGGTGATGGACGAAAAGCCGCACGAGGATCAGATTTGGGATCCGCGGCCGCACATGACGAATTTCGTCGAGGCAGTCCGTTCGCGAAATAGTCACGCGTTGAACGCCGACATTCAGATCGGGGCGGCGGCCGCCGAACTTTGTCATCTCGCGAATATTAGCTACAGGACGGGGCAGCAGCTTCATGTTGCTCGCGAGAGTGGCAGGTTCGTCGGTAACGGCTTGGCAAATGACATGTTGACGCGACGGTATCGAGAGCCGTACGTGGTTCCGGAAAACGTATAGCGCTTAGTGTGGGGGCAATTCAGAGTAGATCCGCTGCCATTACAGTCATAAAGTGAGTCGCTCTATTCGGCAATTCTGCGCTACATTGAGTCTGCATGGTTGCGAATATAAGTCATCGCTGGAGAGGTCTACTTTTCGTCCTCTGCGCTATTTGTTTTCAAGGGTTTGCCGCCGCGGAGTCGGTGTTCGTTTTTGATCCGGCCAGCCCCGTTTCTCAGGTATTCGATTCGGCGACGCTTCGCCACCAGGCGGACATTCCGGCCGGTTTCGGCGCTCGTGAGGCGGTAGGGATAGACGGCGGATTTGCGGTCATTTCCCATAGTGGCGTGTCGATTCTGAGTGAGTCGTTGCAATTGCTGCGGCGACTGCCTTTGCCCGCCGCGCTGGCCGATGCGCAACCGGGCGTGGCATATCTTCCGGGGCAACGGCTTCTCGCGATTGCAACCGCTAGGGGTGTCACCCTGATCGGAACTGAGACGTTTCAGTTCCTCGCGGAAATTGCCGTCGATTCCGGCGTCGCATCGCTGATGACCAACCCCGCATCGGGTGAGCTTCTAATCCTGCCGATCGGCGGGACGCGATTGTTGCCGGTCGATTTCGAGATGCGGTCGATCGCTCGCGAGCAGATCATACTGCCCGAAACACCGCGGTCTCTTCCAGCTACGGCCTCGGCCGGTAGCTGGTTTGGCGGGCAAGATGCCGGTTACGACGTTTCGTTGCTAAACGCAAAGACCCCGATTCCGCCGGTTTCCGTGCCCACGGGCGACCAATTTGGGCCATGGCTAAGGAGAACGCTTCAGCCGCTCGGCGCGGGATTTATTGAATTCCAGCCAGGGCGGGAATTCGCGATCTACATCGGCACTTCGCGCAGTGAAATCACGCTTCCCGGTGCAACGCTCGACCTCAAAGGGAGCGCTGACGGACGCCATCTAATAGGACTCGCGGATGACCGGATATTCAAGTACGACATCGAAGAACGCCGGGTTGTACTCGAGGCGGAAGTCAGCGGCGCGAGGTCTCTATCGATTGCCAACCAACGGGAGGCTAGCGCGACGCCGGAGCCTCACAAGCGTGACGAGAGCACCCGCGTCAACGCCGCGAGCCTCTTTTCCAATTGAAAGATGAGCCTGAAGGAGAGAGGCGAAGCAGCTGCGGGTTGAGGGGGATTATAGCGTGAGTTGAGGTCGGCGGCTACAGCTATTTGTGGCTTCGTAGGGCGGGGTGAGGGGGATTGCATAAGGGGGAAGGGGCGGCACCCCAATCCCCCTTTGCAGCCATCCCAGGCGAGACCCCACGGCCGTCTTCGGACGTGGGCCGGAGGAGCCGACAACGCCTCGGGTCGGGGCGTTGTCTAGCGCGTGCGCCAGCAGATCGCGAGGTCTTTGCAGACGCGTTGCAGTTCGTTGCGCTGAGCGTCGAGTTGCTCGGCAAACTCGGTGTCGGAACAAGTGTCCGCTCGCGCTTGGAGCTTCTTGAGCGAGCGATCCGCGCGCAGGCCGCGCTGCTCGGCGGGCAGGCTGAGCAGCTTTTCCCACGGCGTGCTCCACTCGGCGTACACCTTGCGCAACTTGCCGCGGCGGTCTCGGCGCTCGCTGGCGAAAGCGCATGGGCGATGAAAATTCAAGTACGGGTTGAGCCACTGGCGGTAGAAGGTGTCGATCGCCTGCGTCGCTTCCGAGGGCAAAAACTGGTAGCCCATCCACTTGCGCACCACCGCGCCGTTCTTGGTTTCGACCAAGGCATTGTCGTTCGAACGGCGCGCGCGAGACTTCGTAAATTCAATTCGCAACTTCTCGAGCAGTTTAGCGGTTTGATGGTTGACGAATTCGCTGCCATTGTCGGAGTGAAAGCCGCGAACGATAAATGGAAATTGTTCCAAAAGGCCTTCCAGCAAGGGAATGAGGTGATTTTCGTTGATGCGTTGGACGCAGCCGACGGCCTGCCACTGCGTCACTTCGTCGACCACGTTGATGCTGTAGGCGCCTTTTTCACCTTCCTGTTCGGGCGAGTGCACGGTGTCGATGCGCAGGTAGCCCGGACGTCCTCGCGGCTCGGGTTGGCGGCGTTCGCCGATCGCCACGGGTGTCGGTCGAGTCTTGTCGAGATGCAAACTGTGTCGCCGGTAGACGGCGCGTTTGCGCAAGTTGTAGAGGTGTCCCACCGACAGTTCGGCAAGGCGTTCGAACTCCTTGCGGTTGTAGATTTGGAACTCGCGCTGGAGAATGCGACGCGTCGCCGGCCCGGAGAGACGTTGCTGTACTTGGTCGACATGCGCCAGGAGAACGATGTCGGCGCGGCTGTACTTGGTGGGGAAGCGGCGCCTTCGATAGGCTGTCGGCCGAACGCACTTTTCGCGCAAAAACTGCCCGATGAGGCGAGTCAATTGGGCGCGGCTTAAGCCGGTTAGCTTGCTCAGGAAGCGTCTCAACAATCCTTTAACCGAGCGCTTCTGGTCGGCATAATGATGCCTCTTCAGGACGCCTTCGACGAGCGCGTATTTATCCGCTCGACTTCCGGCCTGGAACTCGACGGACCCACACCCGTCGAGAAAACTCTCGATCTCATCGAGACTCACTGATTCGGCTTGCTGCACGGCGACTCCCATCGCCCGCAGTTTGCCTGTTCCTAATCGACCTTGCCCAAATTACCTCCAGGCTCATCTTGTGTTGGAATCACCCCTCCCTTCAGGCTCATCTTGTATTGGACAAGACGCGAGCGGCCCTAGCCCGCAAGTGGCGACGCTGATTCAAATTAGCGAGAATCCTCTAGACGTCAACGCTCTAGCGGAATTTGAACTCATCGTCGCCGTGTTTGACAACGGCAGTCCCGTTCCGAATGTGCCGGTACAAGTCACGTTTTCAAATGGTGTCGCGTCGTGTCCAAAGTCAGGAACGACCGGGCCGGATGGGCGCGTAACTGTCATTTGCAAGGCAGCGGCGGTTGCTTCCGATCTGGCCACAAACGTTCGATTCAACAGCGCGTTCGGGAGCGTCACATTTGAGGTTACGGTGCTGGCGTCGACCGGAGATGGTTTGTTTAAGATCGCCGGCGATGATCAGATAATCGCTTCGACGGCGCCCGCGAAAGAGCAACTGCAAGTATTGGCGTCATCCGGTGGCGCGCCCCAGATCGGATTCAGACTCGAGGTGGCTAGAAACGGACTCATAAGTTGCCCGTCGTTCGTCCTTACGGGCGCTGATGGGATCGGCCGCATCCAGTGTAGCGGCGGATTTACCTCGATCCCAGTGGTTGCGAGCGTCGATGTCGCTGATGGGCCTAGAGGCTCACCTATCAGACGAATTCCCTCACCATTCTTTATGACAGTGAGGCCGTTTTGGAGCGGTCAAGCCGCTCGGCTCGAGCTTCTTTCGGAGGAACATTACGATGTCGAGATACGGACCGTAATTCCGAACGCGGTTCGAGTTCGCGCACTCGGAACGTTCGACATTCCTACCGTACAGGCATCCGTGTTTTACAGTTCGGACGAGAGCGACGTGGTTTTTTCGCCCAGCGAGACAAAGACCGATAGCACTGCCACGGTGTCGACAACCGTGACCTTAGGTTGCGCCCCTGAGGGCGTGCTCTACGGCGGCGTCAATCCCGGAGTGCGCGACGTGGCGGTAACGTACACGACTCGAATGGGGCCGATGGCGTCACTTGTAGGCGAAGCCGGTGACGGCCAAACAGGCTTACCCGGGCAACGGCTAGACGACCAGGCTCTGATCGTAAGAGCGAGCGACGCGGGCGGCACCCCGATCGTGGGGCAGGCCGTCGCCTGGTCGGTGGACCCTTCGTCCGCTGCAACGATTGAATCGGTCTCATCACCCACGAATCGCTCCGGACACGCTTCCGCCCTCGTACGGATGGGGGATACGCCGGGGGTCTTCACTGTCACCGCGTCCGCCGGCTCGCAGATGGCCCAGTTCACGCTCACCGTGTTAGCCGGCGCGGATAGTTTGACCGTAGTTTCGGGAGATGAGCAGTCCGTACCGGCGCTCGGCAGAAGTGAGCCGCTGACCGTGAAGGCGGCGAAGGACGATGGATCGGCCGTTGCGAACGCTGAGATCACGTTCGCGGTTGTTGAGGGAGACGGAACACTCTCCGCGGATACCGCCATCACGGATGAGGAAGGGCTAGCATCCGTAAGCTTGCACGCCGGCCCAACGCTTGGGCCGCTGCGCGTCAACGCTACCACGGCTTTGTTGACTGTTTCGTTTAAGCTCACGACGGTGGGCAGACGGCCGATGGTTTCCGAGAACGGGTTCGTCAACGGTGCGAGCTTCGAGCGTGGCTGGACTGCGGGCAGCGTCGGCTCAGTTTTCGGACAAGGCTTGATGGAGGGCGTCGACGGCGTGCTCGCGGCCCCGTTCATACCCGGACAAGGGTTCCCGACGACGTTCCAGGACGTGAGCGTCTCGGTCAACGGAGTCGACGCGCCGCTCTATTCGTTCGCTAATATCGATGGCTCCGAGCAGATCAATCTACAGGTTCCTTTTGAGGCGGCGAACGGCGCCACAATGTCGGTCGTGATCACGAACAGCGGGTTCGTTTCGGAGCCATTCGAGGTGGCGTCGACTGCGGTCCAACCGGGGATCTTTCAAGTGTTCTTGGAATCGGGTCCTGTCGCGGCGGCGCTAGACGATAATTTCGAATTGATCACTGCCGCGAATCCAGCGAAGAAAGGGAGCGTCGTGCAACTGTTTGTGACCGGGCTGGGCCCGTTGCTGGGTGCGGTTGGAACGAATCAGCTTGGGCCGGTGCCGGCACTGATGACGTTAGAAGATCCGGCTGTAGGGATTGATCATGCCGGTATGGAGGACTTCGGCGGGTTCTACGCGCCGTTACTGACCGGTGTCTACCAGGTCAACTTCAGGGTTTCGCTGAACGCTCAATCGGGTCTAAGAGACCTGAACGTCGTATCGGGTGGCGTATCGAGCCCAATTGCGAAGATCGCGATTGAGTGAGTTACAGCGCTTCGATCGACCCGCCCGACTACCTTCTGATGGCGACCGTGCGGAGCTTGCGTGAGAGCACCCAGACAGTCGGATCGCGGCGCGTCTCGCCGCCGCATTCGTTTTCGCCGACGTACAGAGTATTGTCGTCTTCAATTCTAAGACTTGACGGCGAACACAGGCGCTGAGATGATTTCGGATCATCACTGTCGGTATCGCCGGCAATTGTGTGGAGCACGCCTTTCGCGTCAACCATCCTGACCAGGCCGTTGCCGCTGTCCGCGATGAAAACGTTGCCCCAGCCGTCGACCGCAACGCCGTGCGGGGCGTTTAACATCGCCTTAGTTGCGAGGTCCCCGTCCCCGTCTGAGCCCGGCTTGCCAGTGCCGGCAATGGTCTTCCATTGACCCGATTGACGAATCACGTAGACCTTGTGGCCTTGGCTGTCGGCGACGTAGATGTTTCCGAGCCGGTCGACAGCCGCGCCGCCCGCACGAAATCTGGCGGGAATGGATTCGACATTCGCAAGCAGCGGGCGGGCTTCGAACGTCGCGATTTGCTCGGGCAGTGGTGCTGAGGTTTTCCGGAGCCACTCTTCGTCGGTGACGATATGCACGAAGGGCGCTTGTGAGGTGAACGTGTAGCTATAGGGCAATACGATCGGGCCGACCGCGAAAAAAAGGAGAGCGCCTACAACAGTCGCCTGGATATAGGGCGAATTAACAAATCTGTGGATCGCGCCCTGCTTCTTCCCTAGCCCGGCTAGCGGTGATGGCTCGCCGCAGTAAATACAGTATTTCTTGTGGCCTACCAGGTGCGAGTTACACTTGCCGCAAATTTCCTTTTTCGACTCATGGTCGTGAGACATCACGGTCGTGGTCTTGCCGCACTCGTGACAGAACTTCGCAACGTCGAATCGCTTGTGCCCGCAGTCTCGCCGTGTCATCGTAGATGTCTCAAACATTTACGAATGTATACTAAAGTCAATTATTTTCGTAATATCATTAGCACCTTAGGGCTATATGGGCGAAGCCCCTACGGGCGTTGAAGCCAATCCACCGACCGTGAGAGAGCCGCCGTAACAGAACCTGGCTCGAATCTGAGTTCTCGGCACGCCTTTGACGAGTCAACGAACATTCGCTTTCGGGCCATTTTCACTGCTTCTAACGGAACTCGTGGTTCGGCTCCTGAGAGTGTGGACCAGCAAGTAGATGCCAATCCGGCCGCAAAGGCGATCGGATACGGAATTCTCGTCGTTGGAGCCGGTCGCCCTGTGATCGCGGCTAGTCTGTCGAGCATCTCCTTTAGAGTGAGATTTTCGGCGCCGAGAACGTAACGTTCGCCAATTTGACCGCGTTCGGCGGCAAGAATATGTCCTTTGGCGACGTCCCTAACATCTATTAGGTTGAGCCCCGTGTCGAGATACGCCGGCATCCTTCCGGCTAGAAAGTCGCTGATGATGCGTCCGGTTGGGGTGGGCTTGAAGTCGCGTTCCCCGATCGGGGCGGTGGGGTTGACGATGACAACTGGAACGCCGCCGCCAGCAAATTCCAGGGCGACTTGCTCGGCTAGAAACTTCGATCGTTTGTAGTGCCCACTCATGTCGTCGATTGAGACTGGCGAATCCTCTGTGCCGAGTGTTCCGTCGTCCGGCAGTCCGATTGTTCCGACAGTACTGGTGTAAACGACGCGCTCCACTCCCGATTCTTGGGCGATCGAAAGCAAGTTGCGCGTTCCTTCTACGTTTGATTCGTAAAGCTCCGCAGGCCGTGGGGACCAAAGCCGGTAGTCAGCGGCCACGTGATAGACCTGCCGACAGCCGGCTAGGGCCCCTTTGAGAGAGGTGCGATCGCGCAGGTCTCCAACGTAGATTTCGCTTGTCAGGTCCTCGAGAGGTAAGCGCGAGCTGCTCTCACGCACGAGCAAGCGCAGGTCTGCGCCACGCTCGAGCAGCAAACGCGCGACATGGTTGCCAATGAAGCCGGTGGCGCCTGTTACTAGAATCATCCGAGGGGACTACACTGTCAGATTAGGAATTCCTATGATGACTTACCACCGCGCCCGGCTGATTGCCGCTTCACTTTCACTATTTGGACTGATTGGCTGTGGCGGTCCGCAGCCTAGTGCGGAGCCGCAGTCCGCCCGTGCGATCGAGACTTCGGAGTTTGGGGTGGTCGACGGAAAACCCGTGACGCTTTACACCCTGACCAACCCGTCCGGCGCCCAGGTTGCGATTACGAACTATGGGGGAATCGTTGTCAGTTTGAGAGTTCCCGACCGAGAAGGGGTGTTGGCTGACGTGGTTCTAGGATTCGATGATGTAGATTCCTATGTTGCCGACACACCATATTTTGGAGCGTTGATCGGACGCTACGGCAACCGCATCGCCAATGGAGCATTCACGCTCAACGGCGAGTCGTATACATTGCCGAAGAACAACGGGCCGAACGCTCTACACGGCGGCTTGAAGGGGTTTGACAAGGTTGTCTGGGAGGCGAGGCCGGCTGCAGGCGGTGACGTTTTGGTCCTCGAATATCTGAGCGCCGACGGTGAAGAAGGCTACCCAGGGACGCTCAGCTCGCGGGTGACTTACACCTGGAGCGACGACAACGCGCTCAAGATCGAGTACCACGCGACAACCGACAAGCCCACCGTGATCAACCTAACCAACCACTCGTACTTCAACTTGAAAGACGCGGGCGCCGACACTGCCCTGAACCATCAGGTCACTATCAATGCTGACCGCTACACGCCGATCGACGACACGTTGATTCCTACTGGTGAGTTGCTGTCGGTAGAGGGCACACCGTTTGATTTTCGAGAGGCGACCGCGATTGGCGCTCGCATTGAAAAAGAGAATGAACAGTTGAAGTTCGGCCTCGGCTACGATCACAACTACGTGCTCAACCGCGAAGGGGACGGGCTGGAACTCGCCGTGACGGTTTACGAACCTGACAGTGGGCGCGTGATGGAGGTGTTAACCGAGGAACCGGGCGTGCAATTCTATTCAGGAAATTTTCTTGATGGTCACCACGTCGGCAAGGGCGGCAACGCCTACCAGCAGCGTAATGCGTTTTGTTTTGAGACGCAGCATTTTCCAGATTCCCCGAACAAGCCGCAATTCCCGACGACGACCTTGAATCCGGGTGAGACCTACAGCACGTCAACGGTCTACCGGTTCTCGACGCGATAGCCATGTCAACTCGACTGATCGCAGCGCTGAGTTTTCTGTGTTCGTTGGCGACCGCGGCCGACATCCCGAGCCCGTCGGGTGATTCGATTGTCGATCCCGGCGCAAAGCTTGAATTGCTTTTCACCCGAGAAGCCCGGTTCGAAGGCGGGCTAACCGAAGGTCCCGCGGTCGGCCCAGACGGTTCGATTTATTTTTCGGATATTCGGCGTGGAGAGGGTCCAGGCGTCATTCATCGATTTGACCCGGCAACTGGTGAGACAACGGTCTTCGCCGAAAACAGTCACAAGTCGAACGGGCTCATCTTCGGGCCGGACGGAAAGCTTTACGCTGCTGAAGGTGCTGACTACGGTGGACGGCGAGTTTCGCAATGGGACGTTCAAACGAAACAGCGGACGCTCGTTGTTGACCGGATTGGCGGCATGCGCTTTAACTCTCCAAATGACATTTGCGTCGACAGCAAGGGCCGGCTGTACTTTACGGATCCGCGATACACGGGGCATGAGCCTCGGGAACTAAAAACTCGAGCGGTCTATCGTACGACCTCCACGGGCGATGTGGAGGAGGTGACACACGACTTGACCAAGCCTAACGGAGTGGCGCTAAGCCCTGATGAGAAGACTCTGTACGTCGCGGAAAACAACAATGGCAGCGACGGCATGCCGGGCTTCGAACCAGGCAATCCGGGTCTCATGCGGATTTACGGGTTCCCGCTCGGGCCAGATGGCTTGGTGGCGGGCCGACGACGGCTGGTCTATGACTTCGGAAGCCAGGGTGGTTGCGATGGAATGACGGTTGATGAGGAAGGGAATTTGTATCTCTCGGTGCGTGAGCCGACCCGCCCAGGTGTTCTAGTGCTGGATCCGGACGGCGCGAAGCTGGCCTTTATCCCAACCGGAGTTGGAACCACGGAGGAGAACCCGTTGCCCTTGGGGATGCCCAGCAACGTTGAATTTGGCCTGGGCGATGACGCTAATTCGCTTTATATTACGGTTGATGTGAGTCTGTACCGCATTCGTCTCAAGGCACGCGGATACCACCGTCAACACGACTAATTTCGGGGTTCGAGGGTTGCGGTTTCTTTAGAATTCGACCTGTGCGGGTGCCGAAACCGCTGCGCTGACGAGGCAAATTACGGTGTCTCCAGCCTTGGGGGCTGACGACTTTTTAGCGGACTGAACTTGGAGCTTACCGTCGGATTGGACTACGAATAGCAGCAGACTGCTGTCTCCCTGCTTTTTTCTCAAGGCCGCATAATCTAGCTTCTCGTTAAGCCTGGTTGTGCGGATAACAGCGCCGGCCGCGATGCGTCGCTCAATCCACTCGTAGGTAATCCCTTCCGCGAACAGCAAGTTTCCAGAACCACTGGCCGAGAACGCCGCGGCGGTATCGGGTGTCAGTTGATAGGCGTGATGCTCACCGAGCGCCTCGGCGAAGTGGATGGCTGCTAACGCGTTTGCCTCATCGTTGGACGTCACTGCGAGCATGCTGCCTACGCCATAGAGATCGACATCGTCGACCACTTTTTCAGACAGAATACTGTCGTGATGAGCGCTTAGCTTTTCGGCCTTCGCCGCTTCAATCTTGCGTATATCGCTATCGAGCAGGGCCACGCGGAAGCCGATTGCCTCAAGCGCTTTGGCCAGCATTCGAGCCCATCCATGCGCGCCGACGAACAGCACCCCTTGGGGGCTGGATTCGGCTAAATTGAGACGCCGTGCCAGTGGAAACGCCCCAAGTCCGTAAAGCGTTACCGTGACGATGATGACCGCGAACACCAATGGGACGAGACGTTCAGCGGACTCGTATCCTGCGTCGGCCAGACGTTCAGCGAAAACAGAGGTGACGGCGGCGGCCACGATGCCGCGCGGGGCCAAGCAACTGACAAAGATTCTTTCATCGAGGGTTAGGTTTGAGCCGATTGTCGAAAGCCACACGGAAACGGGGCGTACCACGACGACGAGGGCAACGAGAAAGGCTACGCCGCCGAGTCCGATTTCGGCCAGATCGCTGATTTCCAGGCGCGCCGCCAGCAGTATGAACAGGCTCGAAATAATCAAGACGCGGAGATTCTCTTTGAATTCGACAATATGGGCGACCTTCGAGAAACGCTGGTTCGCAAGGACTATCCCCATGACGGTCGTGGCGAGCAGGCCCGACTCGGTTTGGTAGTGGTCGGATATTGTGAACGCGGTTACGACCATCGTCAGCGAAAACGCGTTCTCTAGGAAGTCGGGTATCCAGTAGAACTTGAGCACCACGACTGTGAATATTGCCGCGGCGATGCCGACACCCGTTCCAATCCCAATCGCGGAAACGAACTGGCCCACGACGTCGCCAAGATTCGTCGTCGTTCCGCCTCGAACAATTTCGAACTCGAATACCAGTACCGCGAGGAGAGCACCGATCGGGTCGTTGAGAATGCCTTCCCATTGGACGATGGTGCGGATGTTGGCAACTGGGCGTACGTGTCGCAGCAGTGGGCCGATGACGGTGGGACCGGTCACGACTAGGATGGCTCCGAAAAGTACCGCCAACGCGGGCTCCAGCCCCAAGAAGAGGTAGGCTAGCCCGGCGGTTAGTATCCAAGTAACCAGGACTCCGATGGTGACGAGGTTTCGAACGATCGAGCCGACCTCTCGGACATCGCGGAATGAAAGGCTTAATCCCCCTTCGAAGAGAATGACGGCGACGGAAAGCGACACGATCGGCAGCAAGAGTTCTCCGAAGAGTGCGTCGGGATCGAGAAAGCCGGTCATCGGTCCGGCGACCATTCCGAAAACCAGCAGCAGAAGTATCGATGGCAGGTGCAGGTGCCATGCGATCCAGCGCGCTGCCATCCCGAGGAATAGAATCGAGGCTAGGCCGATGAGGGCGTGTTCGTGCATGGGGCCTACGGCCATCGTCGCAAAATCATGGAATGTCGCGGTGCCGTGCGAAATCGGTTAGCATCAGCGGTATGGCCCGGCTTGCAGGAATTTATATCGCGGCAGAGAAAACTGAGCCTCTTCACGCCGTCCCCGAGGTCGAAGCCTTAGCGGGTCAGGGGCTGGCCGACGATCGCTATGCAACTGGTGCAGGCACATTCTCGAAGTCGGGTGATCCGAAAAACGAAGTGACGCTCGTTGAGTCGGAGGCGCTTGAAGCGCTGAGGCGCGATTACGATCTAGATCTTAGCCCCGAGGCTTCGCGACGAAACTTGTTGACCGAGGGTGTGGCTTTGAATCACCTGGTCGGGCGTCGCTTTTCAATTGGACGGGTTGAACTCGAGGGAGTCAAGCTCTGCGAGCCGTGCGGGCATCTGCAGTCGCTAACCGCTGAAGGGGTAGAGAAGGCTTTGCGCCATCGCGGAGGGCTGAGGGCACGGGTGCGGACCGGCGGAGTGATCCGCGTCGGTGACGAGGTTTGCGTAGCTTGAGCCACGACCGGCTGAGCAGTCAATTTGACAGCGCCGCGCAGTTGAGGGGCGGCTTAGCCGGCGGCGCTAGCTTCCGCTTGGCCTTCCTCGGCTGTACCGCGCAGGCCGCTCCATTCTTCGCACACCACGATCGAGTTGTAGGGATTGTCGGGGAGGTACTTTACGCTTGCTGCGCCGATCAATTCAGCGGGGTCTGCTCTCACGATTTCGGCGATTCCGGAAACTTCTTGTACGGTCGAGTAGTCGATTCCGCGGATGACGTATTGATAATCGATCAGGTGTTCTTCTGCTTGGCCGAGGGTTGCTTCACGGACCCGAAAATCAATGACCATGCCGTTGGTAATTCGACCCTTTCGATGAACGTCGAGCCGGCGTCGGCGTTCGCGCTCAGCGGGCGACCGGCGTCGCTTAACGACCAGCCAAAAAAGCGCCGCGATTATAGCGGCGGCACTAAAAATCCCGAGGACGGCGAGACCGCCCTGCGCACCCATCAATTGGTCAAACATTGAGGCTACGCCTCAGAGTTTAGCCGACGCTGACAGTCTCTTGGGTTTTTCTGTAGTCGGCGAGAAATTTCTCTAGTCCAATGTCGGTCAACGGGTGGTTGAATAGTTGATCGAAAATATTCAACGGAAGGGTGGAGACATGCGCGCCGGCAAGCGCCGCCTCTTTGACATGAAAAGCGCTGCGAGCAGAGGCCGCCAGTACCTGGGTCGAATAGCCGTAGTTTTCGTAAATGGCGACGATTTCGCGGATCAATTGCGAGCCGTCAAGCGCAATGTCGTCAAGGCGCCCCATGAACGGGCTGACGAGATACGCTCCGGCTTTTGCCGCGATAAGCGCTTGCATCGGCGAGAAGCAGAGCGTCACGTTCGTGCGAATTCCCTCGCTGGATAGCATTTTTACGGCTTTGATCCCGTCGCGGATTAGTGGAATTTTAACGACGACATTGTCGTGAATCTTTGCCAACTCCCGGCCCTCGACGAGCATCTGCTCGGTCTCGGTGGAGATGACTTCCGCACTGATATCGCCGTCGATAGCGCCACAAATCGCGCGAATCTGATCGTGGTGGTCGTGCCCCTCTTTCGCGATCAACGAAGGGTTGGTGGTGACACCGTCGATGATGCCGTACGCGGCCGCTTTGCGGATATCGTCAATATTAGCGCTATCAATGAAGATTCTCATGCTGCTTCCCTTTGTTGAATCGAGCCTCTACTGCAGTATCTTATCGGTCGATCGCGGCAGAATCTATCGAGGCAACGGGCGATTACGGTTAGCGGCGAACCTTACGGTCCTTCTTTTTGGACGCTTCACCGCCGTCGTTTGCGGTTGACATTTCGAGCTGCGCAAGTTTCTCCCGCAGCTTGCCCATCTCAGCGTCGTCACGGTCGGCCGGCGCGGTGCGCTGCCACTCTTCGAGGCTGAGACTCCAATGTTTCTTTGCTTCTTGCACTCGACCTTGCCCAAAGTAGACATCGCCGAGGTGAGTCAAAACGACCGGATCTTTCTCGTATTCCTTAAGTGAACGCTCGAGATATTTGGCGGCCAGCTCGAATTTTCCTTGGCGATAGTAGAGCCACCCGAGGCTGTCAAGATACGCGCCGTTTTCAGGATCGACATCGAGAGCCTGTTGTATCAAGTCGTGCGCTTCGTCTAGGCGCACATCACGATCGGCGAGCATATAGCCCAAGTAATTCAGAGCGCCGGCATTTTCTGGGTCGAGTTCGAGTAGTCTCCGGAATTGCTCTTCCGCCTTCTTGAAGCGTTTCGCTCGCTCGTAAATCGAGCCGGAGGTGAAAAGCACGTTGGTCTGTTCGCGCGGAGATTCAGCCAACCCGCTCGCCTTCTTGATGTGATCAATGGCGGTATCGTACTGTTTCCCTTTTTCGTAAACGTGCGCGATCGCGAGGTGCATATCGAGGTCGGTTTTATCTCCGGTTAGGAGAGTTTTCAGTACGTCAGCACCCTCTTTGACCTTGCTGCGTTCGGCGAGCACCGTCGCCAAAATATTGGCAAGCATGAGGTCTTTGGGGTGCTGCTTGGCGGCTTTGCGTGCTTCAGCTTCGGCAGCGTCAAAGTCACGAGCGGCCCGCAACGTTTCCACCACCTGGTATAAGCCGCGAGGTTCTGAGCCCGAATCGATCTCGCCGATCTGGCGGAACGCTTCTTCGGCTTCCGCGAATTTGTCTTGCTGGCGGTTGAGCTGGCCAAGCTGCTCTAGGAACAGCGCTCGATTGCGACGATCGCTGGGCGTGTATTCGTCCTTTTTCGTCTGCTCAAGCAGAGCTTCAACGGCGCTGACCGCTTCGCCGAGTTTCCCTTCGGACTCGAGTAGATTAATTCCGCTGAACTTGATCTCGACGGAATCCGGTTCGAGCTCGCGGGCGCGGTCGAGTGCTTTCCAGGCCTCTTCGTAATTTTTCCGTTCCCGTTCGATCAAAGAGATTTTGAGGTGATGGTCGGCGTTTTCGGGTTCGAGCTTGATCAGCTCTTCGTATTTTTCGAGAGCCTCGCGGTACTGCCTCGAGTAAACCAGATTCTCGGCCAGGCGACGCATGGCTTGGAGTTTGTTGCCATCAGAGTCGACTAGTCTCTGGTAAATCTTTGCGGCGTCGCGATACCGTCCGACTTCTTCGTACGCGCTAGCTAGCGCGCTGAGGTGACGGTTTTCAACGGTGCTGCTCTCGGCGATGCTCTCGAGCGCAGAGATCGCATCTTCGGTATTGCCAGACTCGAGCTGTAGATAAGCCAGGTTGACCTGAGCATCGGCGTGGCGGGGTTTGAGTTCGAGTACGCGCTTAAGTGAGGCTTCCGCCTTCTTCGGCTCCCCGACCGAGCGGTACAACGATCCAAGGGCCAAGTGGTTGTCGGCTTCGTCCGGCTCGAGTTCGGCGACCTGTTCGAATTGCTCAATCGATTTCTTGATGAGCTCGGGGTCGACTTGGTGGTTACGGCCGGTAGCGTAGCGCTGGTAGACCGCACCTAATAGTTTGTGGACTACCACATTGTCGGGGTCGCGTTCGAACACCTCGTCGGCGACCTTGACGGCTTCGTCTAATTGATTCGTCCCGGCGTAGAGGTTAATCAGTTCTGATCGAATTTCATCGGCTTCGCTGTCAATCTTCAGCGCCGCACCGTATTCTTCGATCGCGCGGTCAATGTAGTCGCGTTGCGCGTACTGAATAGCAAGCTGGTGGTACAGATGGCCGAGTGAATAGTGGTAGTAAGCCTCGCCGCGCTCAATCGGCTTTGATTCCGCGTCGTTTTCCGCTCCCGGTAGGGCTGGAATAGCCACTAGTAGAGCGAAAGCAAGCAGCGCGGAACTCTTGAAATATCCACTGAGACATTGATTCACAAGGACATCCTTTCAGTGAAATACAAACCACCCATTCTTGCGTCTAGTATAGCGTTTCGTAAGCTCAGGGCCCGCTCAGGCGTCGTCATAGATCGGCTTTTCACGCGGCGGACGAGTTTTCCAGCGGCGATGGATCCACAGCCACTGCTCCGGGTGCTGGCGAATTGCTCGTTCGATCGCTGCTTGACAGCGGCGGGTGTTCTCGATGACGTCGGCTTCATCATTGCCTGTCGAGACCATCTCAAGGGCGGGATAATACCGTAGGACGTAGCGGGATTCACGGTCGTTCCAACAGGCAAATCCCGGGACTACGGCAGCTCCAGAGCGCATTGCAAGCTGAGCGAAGCCCTTGTTTGCCGCGGCCGGCTTGCCGAAGAAATCTACGAATACCGCTTCTGAGAGAACAGTGTTTTGATCGGCTAAAACACCAACCGCCTCGTTGTCTCGCAAGGCCTGCAAAACTGCTCGCGCGGAGTTTGCTTTTGGGATGACCCGGTTGCCGGTCGCAGCCCGACTGCGTTCGACGATTTGGTCGATCCACGGGTCTTCGATGGGCCGCACCATTACGTTCATGGGTCCGACTTCGATCGCGTGCGCTAGGGCCGAGAGTTCCCAGTTTCCAAGATGGGCGGTAAGAAACAGAACGCCTTTCCCGCGCTGTTTTGCCGCTGTAAAGTTGTCGAGATCCTTGAAGTCAATCCAACGAGGGAGCTCCTCTTTCGAGAGTTTTTCAGCCCGCGCGATAGTCAGAAGCACCCTCCCAAGGTTTTTGAACATCGAGCGGAGTAGCTGCTTTTTGGCGTTCTGGTCCATCGCCGGATAGGCGATTGCGAGATTTTGGCCGGCAACCGCCGACCATTTTCCGACTGAGGCGCCGACCAATAGCGCTAGCCATTCCGCCAAAGTGAGCGCGAGATCGTGTGGCAGAGAGCGAAGCAATGCAAGCACCCACTTGAGAGCCAGGCGAAGCGCTGACTTCCCGCTAACTGACGCTGCTTCCATTGCTCCAACGAGAGTAACCCACGACCATCGCGGCGGGCACTACGACGAAGGCCGTAGACGTCAAACCGTTTGCTGAGCTCATTGGGTTAACAGACCCATCGCAGCTTGCCGATAGAGGCAGATAGGTCCGTCGAGAGCGCCGTGCCGTCACCAAGGAGAGCCTGTAAGTCAAAACCGCCCAGCGACTTAGGTGAACCCCCGATATCTCCATTTGGCGACGTAATAGGACCATAGGCATGAGCAAAAGCCAATGATGTGGTAACCGTTCCCCCCTGATCGGAGCCGCTGTGTACTTGCAGTCGTTCTCCTGATATTATTCGCTATTCCGGCCGCGGCAAACACGGTTCTCACAAATGAGAGCAGTTTCGAGGTCGACCTACCGGAGGCTACATTCCGCACCCCCTGGTTCGGTGACAACGGATTCGTTGTCTTCGTGCCGCCCGGGGCAGAGGCGTTGCGCATTGTCCTCGAGACAGACCCGAATTTGCCGGTCGAGCTGCTGGTACAAGGCGGACGCGATGTATTTCATCGCGCGGACACCGGCGACTTTACGCGGGGCAATCGGCGAGCCCAGTTTTTCGAAAAGCCGGACAACCGCAGTGTTGGCGAGATCGTAATCACCCGAAATTCGCACCCACCGTTGCAAGACGGTCCGACTTAAATTGGATTGTACGTACTGGCCGACGGCGTAGCGATCCAAGGCCGTTTGACCGCGACGTTCTCAGGTGGCACTGTTGATTCGCTGTATTCGGTGGTTGAATCCACATTTGACAGTGACGCCGAGGGCTGGTCGCGCAATACCGATACCGGTGGTTCCGGTTCGAGTTTCAGCTACGCCACGGAGAAAGGTAACCCCGGGGGCTTCGTTCGGATTCATCACACGACTGGGCAGCCGGATGACTATTTCGTTGCGCCCGACAGCTTCAACGTTGACCTATTGGCGCTCAATGATGGACGGATTAGGTTTGATCTGTTCCGGATCACTGGAGACTCATTCGCGTACCACGACGTTGACGTGGTGGTTCACGGGCCTGGTGGAAGTTTCAAGTTTCTTGGGCAAGCCGCGCCGAAAATACCCACCGACTTCAACTTTTTCAGTGGTCAAGTAGATCCCGTTTGGCGGGACTACTCCGCGCCGATCCGCCGCGACCTTTGGCGCAAGATTGGTATCGCGAACTACGAAGTAACGTTTAGCAACCCGTCGCGCATCGAAATTCGAGCCCGCTACGTCCCGGGCTCGGGTATGGTGGGCCTCGATAATGTGCGAATTCAAGAACGCGGTATCGCGCCGTTGCGACCCGTGCTGCCGACCGTCTCAAGTTTCTCCGGCGGAGACGATCGATGGTCGCGCAATTATAGCGTGAGAGATGAGTTTGCCGGCGCGCCAGTTGGCAACCCCGATTCTCGTTTGAGCTGGGTCGAGGGTCCGGGCAACCCAGGCGGATTCATCCGGCTACAAGAAGCAGGCGACGAGGGGACTCCCGAGACCGATGTTTTCGTGGCTCCCAGGGACTTCGTAGGGATATACAGCGACCTAGATAGCCCTCGATTTGAGTTCGATTTCATTCACAAGTCTCTGTGGGAGACCGTTGCGCCCGTAACCGTGAGGATCTATTCCGAAGGCGGAAGCATATTTGAATGGAGCGGGCCAGAGCCAATCAACCTGTGGACGCACATGACGGTGCCAATCAGCGGCGTCGCCTGGAAACGCGTTGCGGGCGACGAAGATTTCACAACATTACTTGCGGGACTCGTTCGAGTTGAAGTCAGCGCCGAGCACGCCAGAGGACCGGAGTGGAACGCGATCGACAACTTTGCGCTGTTGACCGCCGACTCACCCCCGCTGCCGCGCGCACTTGTGTTGGACAGCAACTCGCTGAGTTTCGCCGGAGCGGCGACGCAGAAAAACCCAGATTCGCAAGATGTCGCGATTAGCTCGGCGTACGGTGATCTGGTATGGGCAGCGTCCGTCGGCTCGGACATGGCCGATCGGGTGAGCTTGTCGAGCGTCGAGGGTTCGACCCCGACGCGAGTGACGATTCACGTAGACACGCAAGGGCTTTCTGCGGGCAACTACAGTATTCCCGTACAGTTCAGCGCCGTTGGGACGACCTTGCCGACGGTGGAACTAACGATTCGCATTTCGCTGAGCGAGCAGCCGTTCCCAACACCGCAACTGTCTGACAACAGCGTGACCCTGGCGGCCAACTTTAAGACTCAAGTCTCTCCAGGCGCGCTGGCAACGGTCTTTGGGACGGACGTCGGCGGACCGGCCGGCGGGCTACTGACGTCGTATGAAGGCGCTTTCCGCGACATGCTGCCAACCTCTGTCAACGGCGTTCGGATCTTGGTCTACGAGATGTTCGACCACCTAATCGGCGAAGCTCCGATTATCTACATTGATGAGAATCAGGCGAACTTCCAAGTTCCGTTCGAAGTTGAAGGCCGGGCGCTCGTTCGGATCGTGATCGACAACAACGGGGCCCGCAGCCGTGCGGTGACCGTTCAGGTGGTCCGCAACAGCCCTGGGATCTTCGTATTTGGTGGCAATCAAGCCGTGGCGATTAATGCCGCCGGTAGCCTCGTGGTTGAAACGGCGCCCGCGAAGCGCCAGGAATCGATGACGGTCTATATGACGGGCCAAGGCATTGTGTTGCCGAACTGGCGGACTGGCCGCTCGGCCGCCGCCTGGCCGCTGCTGCGCGCGCCGGCTGAAGCCCACGTTTGGATCGGCGGCAGGGAAGCTCGGATCGATTTCCTAGGACTGGCTCCGGGTCTGGTGGGCGTACTACAACTCAACGTGACGCCGGTTTGGGAAACTCCACAGGGTGAACAACCGATTATCGTCAACGTCGGTGGAAACGAATCGAACGTCGCGAACGTTTGGATCAAGTAGACCCGACCACTGAGCTAGTTCCGATTTTTCATTACCTGGCGGCGGGTATTCGTCTGGGCTCAAGAATCACGGCTTGGCGGCCGATAAGCGCTACAGGCGCGAGAGCCCGCCGAACTGATGAGAGTAGAAGACACGTTCGCCGCATCCACGGATATTCGATCCGGTCAAATCAACCGCGCAAACGATCCGCGGCTGCAGCCACAGCAGCGCGTCAAGCGCGACGGCCCCGGCTCCGATGCCGTCGAACTTTCCTCCATCGGCAGCGAGGTTGCCAGGCAGCTCGCTAGCGAGAGCCCTCAGGAAATCACGCGAGTTGAAGAGACCCGCCAGGCAGTCCTCGCGGGTAACTTCAACGTGCCGGCCGCGGAACTCGCGGATTCGATCATCGACGGCGCCTTGTCGGAGACAGCGCTCGACGTGCTGCTTGCGCCGGGAGCTGAGGAGCCGACGTCGTGATCGCCGAGCAGCGGGTCGGTAAGATATCCGACGCAACTGCGCCGGCTGGCCCACTTGAAGCGCTATCGGCGAACTTAGACGATGCGGTTGCTGTACTAACGGGGCGCGGCTTCAATGATGTCGGCGGTGTTGTCTCACGCTTGGAACCGTTCATTGCCCAGTTGCAAGATTTGAAACATGCGGCGGTCCCCGCCGCGGACTCAAAATCGGTTGAAGGCGTTAGAAAAAATCTTCATCGCCTGAACGAGGTGACACAGCATCTGCACCTGGTTCACCGCGGCTTGCTCGATATAGGTCGAGTTGCTGACGGCTCCTACGGCCCGGATGGGCTCATGAAAACGGCGCCACCAGCCAGCCTTCGGGGGGAGGGCTGAGCGATGAGCATCAGCGCTGCGATCGGCGCGGCGACGAAAAGTCTCGCCGCCTATGGCGCGAGCCTGGCGGTGATTCAAGAGAACATCGCCAACGCTACGACGCCCGGGTTTGCACGGCGACGGCCCGAAATCGGTTCGGCGCTGGTTCTCAATTCAAATGTTTCCTCAGGCGCGGAACTGACAACAATCTCAACGTTGCGAAGCCAATTGTTGGACTTCCAGTTCTTCTCCGCCACGCAGGCTAGCGCGAATCTACAGACGACGGCTTCGATCTTCGACCGTGTGGAGCTTGGTTTCCCGCTAAACGGAAGCGGCAGCTTGGGCGACAGCCTTGACCAGTTTTTTGGTGCCGCGAGCGAAGCCGCGGTAAACCCTGGCGATCTAACCCTTCGCTCACATCTCAAGTCGGCCGCCTCAAGCCTCGCCAGCTTATTACATACGCAATATCAGGCTCAGAGTGAAGAGCTCACGCAGCTAGACACGGAGGCTCACGAGAGCGTTCGCCGGATCAACGAGCTTCTGAGTCAGGTCGCTGATTTACAGAAGATTCGTGCCCAGGATGACGCCTCGACGGCCGAGACGCGTACGTTTCAGATACTCGACGAGCTGTCGGGCTTGATCGATTTTTCAGTGCTCGTGCAGCGACCCGATGAGGCGCTCGCGCTGACCGCCGGTGGCAATGTGGTGTTGAGCGTTGGCGACGTGGTGCGGCCGCTTTCGGTCACAAATACGTCGGAAGGGCTGCGCGTCTTTGATTCCGCCGGTAATGACGTCACCGACAGTCTGCAAGGGAGGGGTGGGCAGCTGGGTGCGCTGCTTGAAGCGCGAAACGAGACGATACCTGCCTTGCAAGCTGATATCAATCGCTTGGCTAAGAACGTTTTTGATGCGGTAAACGAGCAACTGACGCGCGGGGCTGACCTTAACGGTTCTCCCGGGCAGGCGTTGTTCGACTATCAGACGTCGTTCTTTGATGGAGCGGGGCGGACCGCCGGGAGCACGGGCACCGCGACGCCGGTTCCGCAGCCATCAATCACAGTTGATTTCACGGGCGGGGTAACGGCGAGCATTACTGCCTCGCTCGACAGTTTCTTTGTTGCGGCGGCGCCGCCTGCCGGGATTGCGGCCGGAGATCAAGTGTCGGTCAGCTTTACCAGCGCGGACGGCAAAATCAGCACGGCCATCACAACTGCTCCACTGAGCGGAACGGAAACGACGGCTGAACTGGCGACGCGCTTAAACGATCAGATCTCGCTGGACGCCGACTTGGCTGGAAACGTCTCATTCTCCGACGAAGGCGGCAGTCTTAAGGTCGTGCTTTCCGATCAGGCCGGCCAAGGATTCAGCTTTACCTCGACCACGAACAACCCGGCGTTCACCTCGGGCCTTGAGTCGGGCGCAACGCTAGGCGGGCAGTCGGCCCAGGAGATTGCGGCCGCGTTGAACGCACAAGTCGCACTCGACGCGGGCCTGGTGGACGCGGGAGTCCGCTTTACCGCGATCAGCGGCGAGCTGCGTCTTGATGGCGATATCGAGTTTGACTTCACCGTCACCGATGCGGACCCAGCGGCCACGGGATTCAGCTCGGGGCTCGATGGCGTGAGCGACACATCCGGCGGCGCAAATGCAGCGCTCACCGTTTCGATCGCGGATATTTCCGCCAACGAGATTGCATTGGGTGATCCTCCGGACGGCTCTGGAAATTCAAGTGGCGTCGCGTTGGCGAATATTGCTAATCGGGCGCTGCTAGGCGGTCTTACCGGTACTCAGTTCTATGCCGGAATTGTTGCCGATGTCGGCATCGCGGCGCAGACTGTTCGATCGAACCTCGATACACAGACTCGTGTGACGCAAAGCGCTAGCGCGGTGCGCGAGAGTTTCTCGGGCGTCGATCTAAACGAAGAAGGCGTGGAACTACTGCGGTTCGAACAGGGCTATCGCGCTCTGTTGCAGGTGATCCAAGTGCTCGACGGTCTGGCTACAGACGTCTTAAACATCGTGAGGCAGTAGAAAGAGCCATGCTTCGGACCACCACGCTGACACAATCGCAGTCGATCTTAGACCACCTTCGCGAATCGAATGCGCGCCACCAGCAGGTAGTCGAAAAGATAGCGTCGGGCGTGCGTGTCAACCGGCCGTCGTATTCGCCGATCGATGCCGCGTCGATAGTGCGCCTGCAGTTGGAGCTTGAAGGGCTGGGTCAGTTTCGAGAAAATCTCGAATCGGTGCAGTCGGAGTTGCAGTCGGTCGATGGCTCGCTATTTGCCGCAATCGATGTTCTCAACCGGGCGGCGACACTTGCGGCCCAGGCTTCAAACGGAACCCAAGAGCCCGCCACGTTTGCCGCGATCAACGGCGAAGTGGATGTCATCTTTCGACACCTGGTCAGTATCGCGAACACGACCCACGGCGACACTTATCTATTTGGCGGCCGCCAGAACTTGTCGCCGCCATTTGAGATCGACGATTCGCAGCCCTTCGGGGTTCGTTATCTAGGGGACTCCTCGCATCGCGTGGTGACGTTTCCAGATCGGCGAGACGCTCAAATCTCGCGACCGGGCGATGCCCTGTTTCTGACACCTGATAAGTTTGCCGGGGAGGGGCGTACGGCGATCGCAACGCCGTCGCCTGCTCCGCCGATTGGCGTGGGAGTGGCATTCTCAGGTGACGTTGACGGCGTCATCAGCGTCGACTTGGTGGGCCCGTTTGTAGCTACGGTCCCTACCGGCGGTGCTGTCGCTGGAGATACCGTGACCGTTTCGTTCACTTCAAAGGACGGGTCGATCGCGGAGTCGATCATTACCGACGCCCTCGTCGGCGGCGAGACGACGGCGGACATTGCGACTTTGCTCAATGCAAAGATTGACGCGAACGCCGGATTGGCCGGCAAGGTTTCGTTTAGTGATGACGGCGGATTTCTCAAGCTCACAGTGGACGAATTCGCCGACGTGGGGTTTACGTTCACGTCCATCAGCGGCGGTAGCGTCACTAGCGGCCTCGACAGCGGCGGCGAGGCCGGCGGCTACTCCGCGGGAGAGATCGCGGCGGCGCTAAACCTGGAGGTCATTTCCAACCCGGCTTTGAACCAAGCGGGCGTTCGGTTCACGGCTGTGGATGGAGAAGTTGAGCTTGACAGCAATGTCGACATCGAGTTCACGGCTGTGGACTTCGATCGCGGCACGGCGTTCGCGTCCGGAATCGAAGGTAGTCACCGAGTTGGCGGGCGTTCGAGCGCTAACGTGCTGGGTATCGTGAACCAACTACGGAAAGACCTCGAAGCCAACGACACCGACGCAATTTTGCAACGAGTCGCGGACGTGCGACGCACGATCGAGCATCTCGGCCAAGCGCAGGCGTTCTACGGTGCTACCCAACGTCAAGTTCAAGTGACGTTGCAGGCGATTCGGGACACCGCCACGATCGAGACGCAGCAGCTTTCGGGGCATCGCGACACCGATATAATCAGCGCCATTGAAGAACTTAGCCGTGCGACAACGGCGCGGGACACGGCGGTACAGCTAGCCGCACGAGAGCGGCGCACCGTTCTCGACTTGATCGGCTAACGTTCTTTCCCGCGACGTGCGCAGCGCACGCCCTAGCCGGCAAAGGATGCTTTCAGACGAATCTGGGGCTTTGTGGCTACCTGCAAAAACGAGTTGCTAGACTCGGGCGTTGGTCACGAAAACCAACATTTGCTTGGGCGTAATCGTCGTTGCGAACGCGCTCGGAAACATCGCCCTCGGGTACGGGATGCGCCAAGTGGGCGATATCTCGTCGTTCTCTCCGATTGACTTGTTTTCGTCGGGCGTGGCAGCCATGGCGAATCCTTGGGTACTGCTTGGGGTCGTCCTACTGGTCGTGTATTTTGCCGCCCACACGCTCGTGTTGAGTTGGGCGGATTTGAGTTATGTGCTGCTAGTAACGTCGATCGGCTATGTGCTCGTTGCCGTTATGAGTTGGCTATTGCTTGGGGAATCGATATCCCCCCGCCGCTGGTGCGGCACGTTTCTGATCACTGCCGGAGTCGTGCTCGTCGGATCGACGCCGGTCGCTACCGCTCGGGCTAATTCATGATCGTATTTTTACTGAGTCTGGTTGTCGCGGGGACTGTCGCCGGAGACCTGATCAAGGCACTTGGAATGCGGCGACAGGGCGCACCGGCGGAGTTTGGTTCGGGCGCGATTTCTGGGTTCGCGGCCGCCGTTGCGAGAAATCACCTGTTCTGGTGGTCGATCGTCGCTTACGCCATTTCGTTCTTCGCGTTCATGGCGCTGCTATCGATCAGCGACGTCAGCTTCGCCGTGCCGGCAACCGCCGCCGGCTACGCCGTGGAAACAGTATTAGCGAAGTACTTGCTGCGTGAGCAGATCAGCGCTAGGCGGTGGGCCGGCGCGGTGCTGGTCGTTGTGGGCGTTGCGTTGGTGGCGTAGGTGAGTTCATGCGCCGGGTCAGACCGGCTACAATGGCGGGTCCGTCTAGGAGGAAATCCATGTCAGAATCCAGCGCTCAAAATTTCGAAAATCACGCCGTCTTTCCAAAGGGGATCGTTACCGCGACGTTCATTCTCTTGATCGGTGTGATCACCACAGTCGTGGGATTGTTCAAGGTCACGTCTGTCATGGGACTGTGTCTGATCGGTACAGGTTCGATGATATGCGGTCTCGCTACGATATTCGGCCTAGGGGTTGCACGTACCTACGCGCTCGGTGTGCAAGACCGCGTGATTCGTCTGGAAATGCGCCTACGCCTCAAGGAAATACTTCCCGCTGAGATGCACCCCGATATCATGCGCTTGAGCAAGAAGCAACTCATCGGGCTACGATTCGGCTCGGATGAAGAGTTGCCGGAGCTGATTCGATGGGTCTTGGCCGATGGAATTACCGACGTCAAGCAGATCAAGCAAAAAGTCACGAACTGGCAAGCGGACGTCGAGCGGGTCTGACCGGCGGGGTTACGTCGATAAACGTTCCGCTGGTTGCTTCCGAGATGTTAGTAGCGCAGTCGCAACAACGACTCCACATCCGATTACGTTGAACCATAGGAACGAAATTTCCGTTGTGGCGGCAGTCCAAAAAACCGCGATCTGGCCGCACAATATACCGAAGAACGCAGCGTTGGCGGCAACTCGAGGAAAGAGGAACGCCAAGACGAAAATTCCGAGCAGCGAGCCGTAGAAAAGCGAGCCGATCATGTTGATTGTTTCGATCAGTGCGCCGTAGCCGCCGGCCATCTCAGCGGTCAGCACCGCAAAAACACCCCATGCGATAGTCAGCATTTTTGCCGCACGCAAATAGTGTTGATCCGTGCGGCCCTTGAAACAGTGCCGCTGGTAGATGTCGACCACCGAGACGGTGGCCAGCGAGTTTACTTGCGAAGCGATGCTCGACATGGCCGCCCCAAGTATCGAGGCCATCACCAGCCCGACCAGGCCGGCCGGCAAGTGATCAATAACGAACGTTAGAAAGATGTAGTTGGTGTCGTTGAAGCGGCCCCCGCCGTTAGTCTGCTCCACCTGAGAAAACGCTTCGTGACGAATCTCGTCGAACCGGCGCTGCGACTGCTGGTATTCGCCGGCCTGTTTTTCGTCCGCTAAGAAGTTGGTCGCCGCGGTTCTTCGCGACTCGAATGCCTGGCGGTAGCGCGTCTCGATTTCCGCAGAATCTTGATGGTCGGCTGCAATGCGCTGCATTGCGCTCGGCTCGAAGACCATAGGTGGTTCGACGAATGTGTAGAAGCCGAAGACTGTTGCTCCGATCAATAGGATGAGGAACTGGAAGGGAATCTTGGCGATCGCGTTGAATAGCAGACTCGCGCGGCTGGCGGATTCCGATCGGCCACCGATATAGCGCTGCACTTGTGTTTGGTCGCATCCGAAGTACGCCAGCGCTAAAAACGATCCCCCGATCAGTCCGCTCCACAGGTTGTAGCGATCGTTCCAGTAAAAGTCGAGGACGATTGGGTTGAGCCGGCCGGCTGCTCCAGCGATCGACAACACGTCGCTGAAATGCACTCCTTCGGGAAGCATGACGATCGCGGTGATGAAGGCGGCGGTGAGCCCCAAGGTCATTACGATCATCTGCACGAACTGCGTCCATGCCACGGCCTTGATCCCGCCAAGCGTCGTGTATAGAACGACGACGCAGCCCACTAGAATGCCGGTGACTCGGTCGGGCAGACTAAGAATTACCGCGAGTGCAATAGCCTGGGCATGAATCGCGATTCCGACAGCGAGGCCCCGCTGGATGAGGAATATCAGCGTCACCAACGCGCGCGTCTTGGCATCGAAGCGCCGCTCGAGGTACTCGTACGCGGTGAAGACTCCGCTGCTCAAAAATCGCGGCAAGAAAATGGACGCGATGATCACCATGGCAATCGGCACGCCGAAGTAGAACTGCACGAAGCGCATGCCGTCCACGTAACCTTGACCCGTGGTTGAGATAAACGTGATGGCGCTGGCCTGGGTCGCCATGATCGAAAACGCCATGACGTACCAAGGCATCGAGCGCCCGGCTAGCAGGTATGTGCTGCAGTCGTCCGCACCCCTGGCCTGCCGCAAGCCAAAGGTGACAATGGCGACGATTGAGCCGATCAGAACAATCCAGTCAATAGAACTCAAGGATGATCGGCCTTTGGGGCGGTCCGCCCGTTGAGGGCTCCCGCTTCAAACTCGACTAGGCGGCGTTGCGGGGCAAAACGTTACTGGATTTAACTCTTGCAGCTCATGCTTTGCAGAGCCCGGGTTCTCATACCCCTGACTGTTACGGTTGTATACAGACGTTTTTCCGGGCTCGCACTAGTTATCGATGAACATGATCGGGATCTCGGCCTTCTACCACGAGTCGGCCTGCTGCCTGCTGCAAGACGGCCATCTCGTAGCGGCCGCGGCCGAAGAGCGATTCACGCGCGTAAAACACGACGCCCGTCTACCCGCACGAGCCTTCCGCTACTGCCTGGACGAGGCTGGTCTTTGCCCGGGCGACATCGATTGCATTGCCTACTTTGAAAACCCGCCGGAGAAGTTGTCGCGGCAGATATGGGCCCATAGCCGAGGCCGCACGGCCAACGATGTCTCTCGGCGCGACCCGAATCTACCGGAGCATCTAATCCGCGACCGCCTCGGCTACGACGGCCCGATCGACTTTTTCGACCACCACCTCTCGCACGCCGCAAGCGCCTTCTTCTACTCGGGGTTCGGCGAGTCGGCCGTACTCAGCGTTGACGGTGTTGGCGAATGGGCCACGACAGCATACGGCCAGTGCGTGCGAGACCGCATCAACCTATTCGGACAAGTAAGGTTTCCGAATTCACTGGGCCTACTCTATTCCACGATCACGGCCTACCTCGGTTTCAAAGTCAACGACGGCGAGTACAAAGTAATGGGTCTAACAAGGCCGCCAAGCCGATATCCACCCCATCTTCGGAGAAATCTACTCGTTTGTCGCGAGGCGGATTTAGCGCAAGTTCCCATAGGGGTCAATCTCTCTCACACCGCCAATCGAACGGCCTCGGGTTCTCAAAACGGAGCTACGGGCTAAGTCGACAGAGTCATATCGATTCACAAGTGTGATAATTTCTAAGTCAGTCGAATAACAGACTAGTCGCCCGCCCAGCAAGCCGCGCTTGAGCGCTTCAATTGCCGCTTTCATCCTGTTCGGCCTTCGGCAGTTGTTGCAGCCGAACTGCACCGGGGCGTCACTTTTGTGCACTGCCGCGCGTAAAGCCTTCGATCCATCGAGTACAAAAAGCCTCTTTTTCGCGGGCGAGACTCCACGCTCGACCAAGCCTGTCAACAGGTCCTCGGCCGCCGCCGCGTTCTCCGTCGCCGCGTGTTGCAAGCCCAGTACGTGCTTGTTCCCTTCCGCGTCCACCCCCACGGCCGCTAAAACCGTGTGTCCCGAGAAAATCAGGCCGTCCACGTAGATCACCAGCAAGTCCACGTCATCGAAACGGCGCGCGAATAGTTCGTCGATTTTCTTTTCCGCAGCCTCGATGGTGTCGCGACTTATCGCCGATTTAGACACGCCGACGGTGTCGGCCATTTCGCCGATTACTCCCGCATACTGACGCGTCGAGACGCCTTTCATCAAGATATCCAGCATGCGCGAGCCTAGCCGCTCGTCGTCTTGCAGGGATTCGTAGGCGGGCACTTTGACCTCGCCGCCGGAGCGTTTGCGCAAGCGCGGCTTGGCCACCCGCAGCTTGCGATCGCTTAGATTCACGCGGCCCGATTGCCGTCCCCAGCGCAGCACGTCGCCGTCGCGCTTCTTGCCGGGTTGGGCGAGTTCGCCTCCGGTGACCTGCTGGGCAGAGAGTTCGAGCACGGCTTGGATGGCGGCGCGGCCGGTGACGTCGATGACCTCGTCGACGGCTCCCTGGCATTGTTCGATGAGTTCGACGAGGGGCAGCATGAGCTGCGCGTTTTGGCTGAGCAGACGCGTGAGCTCCTCGGGCCTCAGCCGCTGCTGCTTGGCGGAATCAAGAATGTGATACGGTTTCTTCACGGCGGTTCTCCTTTGTGGTTAAAGATTTGCTCGATTCTCCCAGAGAACCAAGCTTGAGAACCGCCGGCCCTTTATCCCCCAACTGAGCTCGGGACAATTTCGCCTCGGGTTCTCAAAACGGAGCTACGGGCTAAGTCGACAGAGTCATATCGATTCACAAGTGTGATAATTTCTAAGTCAGTCGAATAACAGACTAGTCCCCAGCAAGGAGCGTCAATTCATGGCAGTTGTGCAGCCGAACTCAACTATCTATAGCGTCGTCATCAACCATGAAGAGCAGTACAGCATCTGGCCTGCCGATCGGGAGGTCCCAACGGGCTGGGAGGAAGAAGGGACCACCGGCACTCGGCAGGAATCTCTCGACTACATCTATAAAGTTTGGACAGACATGCGGCCTAAGAACATGCGTCTGCACCGCGAATTCGAGATGCAGTCCCTAATTGCATCAGACGCGGCGAAGTCCTTGCCGCAAATCAAACGATAGAAACCGCGTGCGGGCTAGCCCGCCTCAACGAGTGAGCGTGCCGCGGCGACGACGCGTTCAACTTGCACACCGCGCATGCAGGGGTGAGGTATCGGCTCGCTGATCGGACACTCGCGTAGTAGGCAGGGGGAGCATTCGACGGGTTCGCGGATAATTCTTGCCCACGACGCGGACGGGCCCGTGGCGATGTGATCGGTGGCGCCAAAGATCGCGACCGTCGGGACGGCGAGCGCGGCGGCAACGTGCATCGGTCCCGAATCGTTCGTCAAATAGAGCTTACATGTCGCGGCCAAATCAATAAACTCCGCCAATGAAGTTTCGCCGGCCAGGCAGTGGGCCCGTTCACCGATGTCGTTAGCGATCGAACGAGCCAGTGGCGCTTCGGCCGCCGAACCAAATAGGGCGACGGAGGCGTTCAACTCTTCGGATAGTTCGCGAGCGGCGGCGGCAAAACGCTCGGGGAGCCAGCGTTTAGCACCGCCGTAGGCTGCCCCGGGTGAAATGCCGATCCACCGAGACTCGGGAAGGCCGCGCTTGCGCCACTGTTCTCGGCCCGCTTGCGCCGCCGAGTCAATTCCAGCCAGGCGGATGTCGGCGCATTCGGGTATGTCATATATTAGTCCCGCGCGGCGTAGTAGCTCTAAATAGTAGAAGCGCTGATGAGCCGGCGTGTCGCTCTCATCGGGAACGGGGATGCTGTTCGTGAGCAAAAACCCGCGGCCATGACGCGCATAGCCGATTCGTTGAGGAACTCTTGCGGCCCACGCCAGAAGCGCCGCGTCGAAGGCGTTTTGCAGCAGAATCGCGCGGTCGAAATTCTCAGTTTTCAGCGTGCTCGCTAGGCGCCGTTTTCCGAGCAACCCCTGGTGCTCGCCGAGGTGTTCGTACGCGATGATGCGTTCACAAAAATCTTCACGCGCGTAAAGATCGGCGACCCACGGGCGGGCAAGAATCGTAATCTGCCAGTGCGGGTGGGCGCGGCGAATTTCGCGCATCGCCGGGATCGAGATCACAGCGTCTCCCAGCCAGTTCGTCGCGCGTACGAGCAGTTTTCTCACGCCGTCTTTAGCGTAGCGATAGTGGACGCAGGGCAACCGCGACCGGCCGGGACTGCATGCTAATTGACCTTCGCTGTGGGTGGCAGCGTTGCCGCCGAGCCGTTCACGTGAGGCTTCTTTGTTTTCTGTTTCATCGCCTTGTGGATTTTATTAATTGCGCTAGCGGCATCGACGGCGTCGTCACTGCTTCCCATGAACAAATTCATCGGTAGCCAGAACGAGTCTTTCGAAGATTGCGCGGCGACAGGACATTCAGTGACGCGATGCTCGTGGTCTTTATACAGTGCGTTGTCGTAGAGCGGATGCGGGTAGAAAGGACGCACCGGAATGCCCTCTGCGTTCATGGCCTCGACGAATTCATCGCGATTAACGCCGAAGGCTTCTTCGAGAATGCGTCCGGGGCGCAGGTAGTGCGTTTGCGTCGACGCACCGGCCGGGGCCTCTTGCAAGTAGAGTCCGTCGATGCCATCAAGTGCTTGCTCGAACGCGGCGTTGTTATCTTCCCGGAGTTGAACTTCCAGTGGCAGGCGCTCCAGTTGCTTGGAGAGGATTGCCGCCTGAATCGCCGTCATTCTCAGGTTAGTTCCCAATTCAAAATGCTCAAACCAGCCGCGGTCAGGCCAACGCCCGGCGTTTGAAATCGAGCGTGCCTTTGAGGCCAAATCTTGATCGCTGGTAATCAGCATGCCGCCTTCGCCCGCGGTCATCGGCTTTGAGTTTTGAAAGCTAAATATTCCGGCGAGGCCGAAACTGCCGGCGCGCTTGCCCTGCCATTCGGCGCCGTGGGCGTGAGCGGCGTCTTCGATGATGAGGAATCCTTCCTTGGCGGCGAGATCTTCGAACTGGTCCATGTCAGCCATAACGCCGCCGAAATGGACGACGATGACGGCGCTGGTTTTCTCGCTAACGGCCTCCGCCGTTCGATCGGGACTGAGGTTGTAGGTCGTTGCCTCGACATCCGCGAATACGGGGATTGCTCCGATTCGCGATACTGCGGTGGCGGTGGCGATGAAACTGTGGGCCGGGACGATCACTTCGTCGCCTGGGCCGACGCCGGCGGACAAAAGCGCCAGCTCAAGCGCCAGACTGCCGTTGGCAACCGCGATGCCGTGGGTGGCGTCGTGGACCTGCGCGAAGACCGTCTCGAACTCAGCGACCGACTCGCTTGAGCCGCCCCAGCCGGGCGTCCGAAGCACTTCAGATACGCGTTCTAGATCACCGTCGCCTAGCCGTGGCCAGGCCGGGTATGGGTCTGTTCGAACGGGACTTCCGCCGTGCAGGGCCAGTTTTTCAAGAGACATCATCCCAGTTTAGACGCCGACGAGAATTTGGCACTTCGACGCCCGTTGGGACGTCATCACGAGATCAAACGCCGGGCCGATATGAGGTTGCAACGATGTGTTGCTTACGATTTCTGGTTTGTGTCGTGCTGGTAGCTTGCTCGCAAGCCGCCGCCGAACGTATCTACGAACTTGGCCTGCTTTCGGAGCCCTCGGCCGCCGAGCCCGAAACGATTGCGCGAGCCTATCTAGAGCGGGTTGACGCAAAACGCGCGGAAGTGGCTGCTACGTCGATCGAACTTTCGACCGCATCGGTTCGAAGTGATAGGGCCGGGCTAACGCACCTGCTGTTTGAGCAGCGCCGCAATGGCGTTCGGCTCTTCGATGGGGACGTCCAGGTGGCAGTGGATTCGCGCGGGCGGGTGCGTTCGCGCTCAGGTGGCTTGGCTACTCAGCATTTTGTCGAGTCGATTGACGTCGATGCGCTGCGGGCTGTTGAGGCCGCGTTGGGCGTTCTAGAGCCTAGGTTTGATGCGTAATTATCTACTTGACGCAAGGCTAGATGGGGTGATAGTCTTGCGAACATGTCATTCTTTGACTGGCTGTCCTATTGGAAGTTGGCGATTGAAAAGTCTGTTGAATCTACTTGGTCAATTGCAGCGGACAAGCCTTTGCTTGCTTTCGTCTTTGTCGCAATTATTTATGTTGCCACAGCATTTCGGGAGGGAGGCATGAAAGAACTAAAACGAACTTCCCTGGATGCTTGGAAGAGAACTGGAAAGTACATTCTCTTAGCGGCGGCGGCAGTCTTTGTATGGGTGTTATTTCTTGTAACTCCAGCCAGGATCAGCACCGAAGAGAAAAAGCAAAACTCCATGTTGATGTCTGATCTATCCACGTTGAGGGGGGATCTAGTAAACGCCAATACTGAGATTGATCGCTTGAGGGCACTTACGCCCCCGGTTGTGAAGATAGAGTCCAAGTCCAGAGTTGATTTTGATGAAGAGGTAGGACGATTTAGGCTAGAAGTGTTCAATTCTGGACTTGTTGACTTGAAAGATATAAGAATTAGAACACACTGTATCATTGCAAGCTACGCTGATGGACTTGTGCTAAAACTTCCAAATAGTATAAGCCTCAAAGAGTATCTAATCTCTAGCCTTCCTAGTGAGAAACGGGAGTCGTTTACTGTCGATTGCAGTAATGTATTACGCCAGATGAATACCGTGATTACTGATCCAAGCGGACCAGGAGGGACAAGGGTAATGCGAGTTGTCCTCCAATACTCCAGGGTTGTGGACGGAGCCAATTTCTGGATGCAGAGATTCTACTTAATAAGTGAGCCTGGAACAACTTTGTTTGATGAGCGGATGTGGGGTCTAAACATCAAAGGATCAATTCCAATGGATGCTATACGACGACGCTTCGGCGGTGAAGATCAAAAATCTGGGCGACCCTAGAGTGTGTTATGCAACCAAGTCATCATACTTCAGAGATTCAGATCCAATCAACCGCAGCAGTGTATCCCGGAACAGATATGGGTTATCACGATTGTCAAACCGGAACTCAAACTCGTCTAGGTACGCTGGAAGGTGCTTGGTGCTGACTTGATGGTAAGCGCCTACAATCGACCGCTTGAAGAGCGAGAAGGCCCCTTCAATGCTATTCGTATGGACATCACCACGGACATACTCGTCAGCCGAATGGTTCACCGTTTCGTGTTGTGTCTTCTCGTCAGCAATGCCCTTGTAGGCTGGAAAGTCATCAGTGAACACCCGTTTAGCATCTGGGGCAGTATCCTCAATAAATTTGTGAAGTGTCTTTCGGTCCCTTCTCTTTTCAACCCTCAGCCGGATAGAGCCGCCACGCTCAATAG
The DNA here is from genome assembly GCA_965205595.1 of Bryobacterales bacterium. Classification (GTDB taxonomy): domain Bacteria; phylum Acidobacteriota; class Terriglobia; order Bryobacterales; family UBA6623; genus CATQHP01. The sequence continues at coordinate 290,172 of CBDBHI010000026.1, forward strand.
CACCAAGTACCATATCTTTGTTGTCGCGGTACCCTCGTCCCCTACCTCTGATCTTTCCGCCAACAAATGTCTCGTCAACTTCAACAGTGTCGTCAAGAGGTTTGGTATCAGCATCCTTCAGTGCTGCTCGAATACGGTGGCAGAGGTACCACGCGGTCTTGTAGGCGACCTTCAACGTTCTTTTCAACTGGTTAGCCGAAACCCCTTTGCGTGCCTCACACATCAAATAGACAGCGGCGAACCACTTACGCAGTGGCAAGTGGGAGTCATGGAAAATTGTTCCTGCCTTGACGGAGAACTGGTAGCGGCATGAATCACAATCGTATTGGGCACGTTTTACAATCCGTGAAATCTTATCAGAGTCACAACGGGGACAGTGGACGCCATCCGGCCAGCGGAGACCTTCTAAATACTCCAAGCACTTTTCCTCGGAGTGGAAGCGGTCCATCAAAGTCATTAAGTCGATATTGGCAGTGCTCATAGTTATGCCTAGAAAGAAACCAGCGAAGGATCTGACAACGGAAGAAGCCCTGAAAAGGATCTTCCCGAAGAAGGCGCGTGAGGAGCTTCACAGAGTAGCTCATGAGAAGGACTCGAAAGAACTGAAAGAAAAGAAGTTAACCAACTCACAAGACTAGTGTACTACAATGATGACCTTGTGTCAAGTATATGATTACGGTTTGATGGACGCTTGGCGGTCCTAACTGTTGGGGATGGCCCTGACGGCCGGGCGACGATCTCCGTAGGAAAGGAGAAGGCCATCGCCGAACGAGTGTGGTACTCACAAGGTACACGCGCCGTATAGGCGTGGCAGGTCTATCTGCCGCTATCGAACGGCCAAGCGCGGCTCGTTGTGGTGGACTCGAGCAACGGCGAAGTTCTCTTCCAGCGCAGCCTCACGCGCAGCGTCGAGCCGATGGGGCGTGTGTTCGCCGCACCGGCGGTGCCGCACCCCGACGTTGGGGCGAGTACGTTGGAATTGTTCAGCGGCTGGCCGACGGAACCGGGTTGCCCCGCGAGCATTTATCCGACCTCGGTTGGCGAGGCCTGCTGGGTGACGGCGTCGGAAACGTCGGGCAACAATACAGACACGTGTATTGACGCCGATTCGAACAATCTCTGCGACCGGCGCGCGATGGCTACCGGCGATGTTTTTGATTTTGCTTTTACCGACGCTTACAATCTCACCAATGATCCCGCGCCCGATGCCGATGCCGCGCTGGCAAATGCGTTCTATTGGACGAATGTCGCGCACGACTGGCTCTATCAGCTTGGCTTCGATGAAGCAGCGGGGAACTTCCAATTAGACAATTTTGGGCGCGGGGCCGCCGGTGGTGACGAGGTACGCGTCGACATCCACGAGAGCGTCAGCACGCTGGCGCGCATCACGGTTGCGCCGGATGGTATTGCGGCGCGAATCGACTTGGGGTTGAATGCCGGAGTCCGCCGCGACAGCGCATTCGACGCGGATATCATTCTTCACGAATACGCTCACGGCCTCACGACGCGGTTGATCGGAGGGCGTAACAACGTCACCGGACTCTATCTCTGGCAAAGCGGGGCGATGAGCGAGGGCTGGAGCGATGCTTATGCCGCCTCATTTACAAATGATCCGGTGGTCAGGGAGTACGTTTCAACGAATGCAACTACGGGGATCCGGACCGTCTCGTATGCGACTAGTTCGCTGACGTTTGGCCAGTTTGGAACGCTGCGAACGTTTGCCCCAGGCGGGGGTCCGTTGTGGCAGGGCACGCAGGTTCACAGCGATGGCGAGATTTGGGCGAGCGTGCTGTGGGAGCTGCGGCAGGCAATTGGACAATCGTCGTTTGAGCAAGTCGTGACGTCGGCACTGAGTCTGACGCCGGTTCGTCCCGACATGCTGCAGGCGCGCGACGCGATCGTCACGGCGGCGTTAACGGCGGGGGTTGGAGGCGCAGATGCTTGCCAGGTTTGGCAGGCCTTTGCGGTGCGTGGCTTTGGGCACTCGGCGGCGGTGAACCTGATCGAAAGCGGTCAGGCCGCGGACAGCGCGGTGAGCGTGTTCGAAGAGTTCGACTTGCCGCCGGCGTGTGGTGGCAGCCCTCCGGTTCTGATTCCGGTGCTGAGCGAAGATGCCGAGGCGGCCGGTGCCTGGGTTGCGAGCGGACAATGGCATCGCACGACTCGGAGGGCCGCGGGCGGTTCATGGTCATGGTGGTTTGGGCAAGAATCAAGTGGCGACTACAACGCGGGCGTTCGCACGGCGGGGACTTTGACTTCACCGTCGATCAATCTGACGTCCGCGACAGACGCGATTGTTGAATGGGATCAGTTCTTTGTCGGGCAGGGCTTTGGCTCAAACGCGCTGCCGGGCGACGACTTCAGCGGCTTTTTGAACCGCGATTCCGGGCGCCTGCTTGTGACTACGGATGGCGGCGGGACTTGGCAGACGGCGTCTACGTTTTCGCACAACAGCAACGGGGCGTTCGCCCACACTCGCTTGAACTTGCGCCGATTCGTTGGGAACACGGTGCAGCTTCGGATTGAGTTCGATACGTTCGACGCGCTGGATAACGCTCACGAAGGGTGGTTCATCGACAACATTGTCGTGTCCGCTGATTCCTCGGAAGACGACATTTCGGTCGAGCCGGATGCGCTCAATTTCTCGGCGCCGAGTGGCATGGCGGCTCCGTCGCAGACGGTGACGCTGGCAACTGGTGGCGATCCCGGCTTGAGTTGGAGCGCATCGCCGGACAGCAGTTGGCTGAGTGTTTCACCGGCCACGGGAACCGGACCGGCGACGCTTACCGTTACTGCTGACGCCGCGTTGCTGGCAGCGGGGGTTTACAGTGGATCGCTCGCGCTGACTGGCGGTTCGGCTGATGACTCCGTGAGCGTCACCTTTACCGTCAATGCACCGGTGCCGGCCGCCGAATGGAGCTTCAATGAACTAGGCAGCGGCCCCGGGCTTAGCGTTGTCGACGTCTCCGGAAACGGACATGTCGCGGTTACGCAAGGTGTTGGCAGTGCGGCGATGGCCGGCGTCGCGGGGTTGGCGCGACTGTTTGACGGCGTTGGAGCGCATGCGACGAGTTCGGCTTCGTTGGATCTGACGCCATTGCGGTTCACGGTGCGGACGTGGGTGCGGCTACAGAGTGTGCCCTCGTCGCTGGGGGTGATTCTATCGGCGTTCGGCGGCGGCAACTCGAGAGGCTGGCTGCTTGGGGTGAATTCCGAGGCCAAGTTTTTTTTCATGGCCGCAACGCCTCCTTCGAGTAGTCCGTGGGTTGTAACTCCAACAGCGCTCGATCTGCATCGTTGGTACATGCTGACGGTGACGTACGACCGCACGACCGACGATGCCTTCCTTTATGTCGATGGTGTTCCCGCCGCGTCGGCGGGCTTTCCCGGACTCGATCCCGATGACACGATGCCGTTTACCGTAGGCAAGGCGGGGTGGGCGGATACGTACTATCTCAACGCCGGGGTCGACGAAACGGTGATCCATGCGCGAGTGCTGACAGCGCTCGAAGTCGCAGCGGATTTCGCTGCTTTCGCGCCGCCCGCGGCGGGCGCCAACGTGGACATTTCCGCCGAGTGGGATTGGGAGAGTTTAGGGCTGGATGGGTCAGGCAACGGGCACGACTTGGCGATTTCCGGTGGAACGGCCGGGCCGGGCGTCGTGGGACAAGGGATGAGTTTCGACGGTACGTCGAGCCTCGCGCTGGGTGCCGCGTCGGAACGACTTTCGCCATCGAGCTTTACTGTGCGTACCTGGGTTAAGTTGCTTAGCGTTCCGTCGCAGTGGGGCGTCATCGCGTCTAACTACGATGGCGATTTCTCTGGCTGGTATCTCGGGATGCTTGCCGATGGACGTGCGTTCCTGGCGGTGGGGCGCAAGCCTTCGAGTTTGCCGTCGGTGTTGACGAGCCCGCTCGCTTCGAATCGGTGGCAGCACATAGCCGCGACCTATGACGGTCCGCGCCAGGAAATGCAGATCTATCTCGACGGCGTATTGCAGCAATCCGGATTCACAGGTGGATTCACGCCACGTACGTCGGGCGATTTCACCGTCGGGCGAGCTTCGTGGGGGCCTTGGCATCACCTAAACGCGGCTATAGATGAGATGACGGTGACGCCTGGCAGGGACTCGGCTAGCGAAGTGGCCGCTGACTTCGCGTCGTTTACCGCGCCGAATGATGCGGAGGTTCTGGCACGCTGGGAATTCGACGACTTGGGGCAAGGTCCGGGGACGGTTCTTAGTGATAGCTCTGGCAACTTTCATGACGCCGTCACCGTCGCGAGCCGCAATAGCGCGCGCGGCGGCGTCTCAGCCTCGGCGCGCGAGTTCGGTGGCTACCCTGACTACGCGGTCGTCGCGCCGCACGCGGACTTCGGGGGACCGGCGTTCACGCTGTCGACGTGGGTGCGGATGGAGGAATCACCACAAAATTTCGGCGTGATCTTCTCAACTTTTAGTGGTGAATTCTCGGGTTGGTTCGCGGGCGTGAATAATGACGGTCGCGTGATTTTCGCGGTGACGGGGCCCGGCGCTCAGCCATGGTTGGTGTCGACTCAGGCGCTAGAGATTGGCCGCTGGTATCACCTCGGATTTACGTTTGAGGGTATCTCTCGTACGGGGCTGATATATATCGACGGTGTTGCCGCAGCCAGCGCAACCTTTCCGGCGTTTGCTGCGGAGTCTGTCACTCAGCCGACATTCGGACGGGCTTCTTGGACGAACTCGTACTACCTCAAGTGTTCGCTCGATAAGACCACGCTCTACGCGGCTGATCTGTCAGCGGCCGAGATGGCTGCCGAGCATGCGCTCTACAGCGATCGCCAAGACCCCGCTCCGATCGCGGCTTGGAGCTTCGACGATGTGGGCTCAATGCTGACCGACGGGGCGGGCGGGCATGACGCGGATACGGGCGGGACGACCACGCAGATTGCGGGGCAGGTTGGCAGCGCGCGCCGGTTTGACGGCGTCGCTGATGCTGCGTCAATCATGCCGCACTTGGATCTGTCGGGCCACGATTTCACGTTTTCCGCCTGGTTGCGGTTGAGCGCGCTGCCGTCGGCGTGGGGGCTGGTTTACTCGACGTACGGTGGTGATGCGCAAGGCTGGTACCTGGGCGTGAACAGCGACGGGCGGTTAATTTTCAATATCTCGGGTTTGCCTAGTTCGACGCCTTGGTTGCTTTCGAATACCGCGCTGACGCCGGGTGTCTGGCAGCATGTCGCGGTCAGTTTCGACGCGGTTAGCCGTCGCGGTGTTATCTATTTAGACGGCGTCGCGGACCAGACTGCGGTGTTTCCAGTGTTTACTCCGAAGGAAGGAATCTCGCCTCGGTTCGGACGCGCAAGCTGGGTTGACTCCTACTATTTAGGGTTTGATATCGACGAAGCTCGGCTGTGGGATATCGAGCTTTCGGGAGCGCAGGTTGCGGCGGAAGCCTTGGGGGATTAGGTTAGTACCGAGCCTCGGACGCTAAGACTTTTGTAGGAGTGGCCCGCACTTTCAGCGAGTGCTGTGGTGAACGATGAACTCGGTTAGTTGTGTCGGGTCCTTTTGGCGACTAATCAGCAGGACCCGGTTCAACGTATCCAGAAATCTCCTACGCCACCGCACTTCCTGACGGTCGCGCCTCCGAATTTCACTAGCCTGATGGTGGGGCAAGCGGTCTATGCGTCGGTGCCACAGATAAAGTGACCTAGTACTTAGTTGCGTAAGTTAGAATATTTACTGGCGAGGGGACGAGGGGCGACGACGGTCTTGGTCCATTCGAACGGAGTAGCCTTGGAGTTGTAGACGCGGACGAAGCTGTCGATGGCCTCGCGCACCTGCCGGGGGGAAGTGAAACTCGCCCCCCGCAAGGCGCGGCGGCTCAGAATCGAAAACCACACCTCAACCTGATTCATCCACGAACTGTAGGTCGGCGTGTAGTGAAAATGGATGTTCGCATGACGTTGCAGCCAGCGGTCATTTTTGGGCTTGTGAGTGTTCAAGTTATCCAAGATGATGTGGATCTCGCGGCCTTCGTGGATGGCCGCGATGTGGTTCATGAAGTCGAGAAACTCGCGACGCCGTCGGCGCCAATAGTGTCCGGCGATGATGAATCCGGTAGCCACTTCCAGCGCGGCGAAAAGCGGCGTCGTGCCGTGCCGCCTGTAGCCGTGCGAGAAGCCCGTCAAGGCCTTGCCGTTGGGCAAGCGTAGCCAGCCCTGCGCTCGCTCCAAGGCCTGGATGCTCGGCTTCTCGTCGACCGCGAGCACCACGGCGTTTTCCGGCGGGCTGAGGTAGAGTCCGACAATGTCGGCGGCCTTGCGAGCGAACTCCGGGTCGGTTGACAAACACCAACTGCGCCGCCGCCGCAAGGACACGCCGAGCTGCCGCAGTACGCGCCAGACTTGATGCTTGCTGACGTCGCCGAGAGCTTCCGCGAGCAGTTCGCCTGTCCAAGTGGCGTGCCCTTCGGGCGGAGCTTCGTCGAGTTGGCAGAGGATGCGTTTGCGCGTCGCTTGGTCGTACCGCGCGGGCCTGCCGGAACGCGCTTGATCGCATAATCCCGCCAGACGTTGCTGGGCGAAGCGGGTGCGCCATTTCGACACGCGCGCCGCCGGGGATCCCAGTTGCCGGGCGATCTCGGCGGTCGAGGTAGCGGCGGCCGCCAGCAGCACAATGCGAGCGCGCTCCACCATGCGCCGTTCGGACTTGTGGCCGCGCACCCAGAGTCGCAGCGTCTCTTCTTCCTCGGCGTTCAGTCGAATCACCGTTGCCGGTCTTGCCATACCGACATTTTACAGTTAAAGGCCTTACTTTCGCAAGTTAGTACTAGTATACGATGTGAGTAGCTGTGGGCGAGGTCACAATATATCGAAAAACATTGACGATTTTCGTTCTGTGGGGCACGCTCCTAGAGCTTGAGATCCCAGCCTTCGCGGAACTCGGGTTTGACGTACTTATTGGCTTCTTCGCTGTTGGTGAAACGCAGATTCTTGCTGTCCCAATTGAGTTTGCCTGGGACTCTAAATGCGATCACGCCGAGCACTACCCACTCGGTATAGGGGCCTGAGATTCCGAAGTGCGAGCACGGGGCATCGCCGCCCTTGGCCGCTCGAATCCAGTCGAGCATGTGGCCTGGCGAGCGGGTTAGCAGCTTTGGCGGCAGCTCGTAGTCGGCCCAGCGGCTAGCGGGCAATAGTTGAACTCCTTCACCACGGGCGACCGTCGACATGATGCCCTTGTCGCCCACGAAAACGGCGCCATTTTGCGACAACACGCCTGGCTCGGCGGGGTCGCGGCGGCCCTCGCCTCCGTAGACCGCAACGCCGGCGCCTCCGACGCTGGTGATCGCGCGCGGTGCGGAGCCACTACCGCTGCTAGACGGGCGCCTGGGGGGCCGCCGACGCGCGTCCATCGGGCGGCCTTTATCGCTGAGGTTGCTACTGGGCGGCAGGATCTTTTCGCCTTCCATGCCGGGAACGTGGTAGGCCTCTTCGTGCATCGAGCGGATCGAGTCATGCCAGTACACAGAGACAGGCGGCAAGCCGCCGCGCTCGGGAAAGTCGTAGCGAATGACGGCGTTGCTCGGCATACTGAGTTTGCTGTCTCCCTCGACATGAACCATTTCGACGCTCGATGGAGCGCCAAGTTGCAGCGCCATGTTGACCGGTCCGAGAATGTGGATACCCCAGTTGCCGAGTTGGCCCGTGCCGAAGTCGTAGAACCCGCGCCAGTTGTAGGGCGTGTAGGCGGGGGTGTAAGCGCGCATGTCGGCGCCGCCTAGCCACAGGTCCCAGTCGAGACTTGCAGGGATACTCGATTCTTGAGGTAGCTCGGAGAGCCCGGTGGGATGCGTCCCTGGGGAGGATGAGGCGTGAACTTCGGTTACGTTGCCAATTTCTCCGGACCACACCATTTCAGAGGCGACGCGGCAGCTCTCGTGCGAGTAGCCTTGGTTGCCCATCTGCGTGGCGACGTTGTACTTCTTCGCAGCGTCGGCCATGAGGCGAGCTTCCCACGGAGTCCGCGTGAGTGGTTTTTCAAGATAGACGTGCTTGCCGCACCGCATGCAGTCGAGCGCGACGGTGGCGTGCATGTGGTCAGGAATGCCGATGGTGCAGGCGTCGATGTTGTCGCCTTCTTTGTCGAGCATTTCGCGAAAGTCTTTGTACTTGGGTTGCTTCGCATACGTCGCGAAACTTTTGGCGGCGCGTTGCTCGTCGACGTCGCAGAGCGCGACGATGTTCTCGGTTTTTGCCGCCTCGTCTAGAATATTGGCGCCGCGTCCGCCGCAGCCGACGGCGGCTACGTTGAGCCTGTCGTAGTAGGGTTTGTAGCCGAGAGCTTTGAGCGACTTGACGCTGCCGTAACCGGCTTGGGGCACAGCGCCGGCTAGCAGCGAGCCGAAGAAAAAGTGGCGGCGAGAAAAGTTCGTAGATGGCATCGGTGTAAGTCCTCCGGGTGAGGGCACAGCAAGCTACGCCCCCTTCGAGTGATTGTAGTCGCCCGCCGCGATGATTTGCGCGCCGCCTGTTAGATAAATTTGGTCGGTCCACTCGATGTCCATGTTGCCGGCGACGGTGGTGACGGTGATCGGACTGTCGGCTCTCTTGGAGATGATGGCGGCGGCGGCCGCTCCGGTCGAGCCTGTACCCGAGCTCATGGTTTCGCCGGCGCCGCGTTCCCAGAAACGCACGTCGATGGTGTGGCGATCGATGACGCGGATGAATGAGACGTTGGTGCCGTCGGGAAAGTGCGGATGCTGTGCGATGGCCGCGCCACTCTTGCGCCAGTCAAAGTCGAAGTCGTCGACGAACATGGCGCATTGAGCATTGCCGACGTTGAGCAGTGTGACCGTGGACGGGCTAGCGCCGACGTCGAGTGTGGTGTCGATGTCGGCGGCTTCGTAGCGCGGCTGTCCCATGGCCATCTTGAATTCGTATGAGGGGTGCTTGGCGTTGAGTAGTTCGAGCTGCTTGATGCCCGCGTCGGTCTCTATGGAAAACTGCTTGGCTACGCGCTTCGCCGCGGTCAGGTAGGCGGCCACGCAGCGGGTGCCGTTGCCGGAAAGTTCGGCTGTGCTGCCGTCGGAATTCCAGAGGTGGATTTCGGCCTCGGCCGAGTCGGAGCCGCTGACCACTTCGAGGCCGTCGGCGCCGACTCCAAAGTAGCGATGGCAGATTTGCTTGGCGAAGATTGCGAGATCGGAACTGGCGACGCCGGCGGACTCAAGGTCGGTTTTGTCGATGACTATGAAGTCGTTGCCGACGGCTTGGGCTTTGGTGAATGGGATGGTCACGGTGTTGCAAGTTTGCGAGGCTGTGGTGCGGGGGCGCGGTGAGCCATCGCGCCACCAAATTTTGGGTTTGAATTGGGTTTGAATTGGGTTTGTTTTTGGCGATTCCGGCGCTCCAAAAATGCGCTTGATTCGCTCTAAGTGATTGATTGCAAGTAGCTAAAGTGCTTGGTCGTCAGTTTGAGAATTGGGTTTGTTTTGTCATTTTGCATTTTTCGCTGATCTCGCATTTGGTTGCCGGGAAATTTTCTTTTGGCCCTCGCTGTCAGGGTAGCAGTGCTGTCAAGTCCTAGCCCGCATTGCTCACCACCTGACGGCGAAAGCACGCGATAGGTGCGCCACTACTTCGTTGCGCTCGATCGCCGTGCTCGACGGACCGTCAAGTACGCCTCCGCGCGCCGACCATCGCCCGCCTCGTATTGCCGCGCCTCTCACGCACTTTCGCTCGCCACGTGGTGAGAAATACGGGCTCGGGACTCGCTGATAGCCTGAAGGATTGATTGCCATGTCGAATCCGCTCACGAAAATCAGTTTTCGAATTCCGTTTGACCAGATTAAGGCCGAGCACGTCGAGCCCGCGATTGATGAGCTGCTGGCGGATGCCCAAAATTCGCTCGACGAGCTTGTCGCGTCGTCCGCGCCTCGGACGTTCGCGAACACGTTGCTTGAGCTTGAAAAGGTCACCGAGAAGCTGGAGCACGCCATGAACATCGTCGGGCATCTGGAGGGTGTCGCGACGTACCCGCAGTTGCGCGAGGCTTACAACAAGGTTGAGCCGAGGGTCAGCGCGTTTTACTCGAGCATCCCGCTGAACGCGGGACTGTGGCGGCAGGTGAAGACGTTCGCCGCGACAGACGAGGCGCTAGCGCTTGGGGGCACAAAAGCACGGTTCCTCAAGAAGGAAGTGGACGGCTTTAGGCGTAGCGGCGCCGACTTGGACGACGCCGGTAAGGCACGGCTGACGGAGATCAATGTCGAGTTAGCGCGGCGCACGACAAAGTTTTCAGAGAATGTGCTCGATGCCACAAACGCCTTTGAGTACTACATCGAGGATGAGACTGGGCTTGCCGGACTGCCGCCGAGCGCGGTCGACGCGGCGCGGCAGAGCGCCGAGAGCAAGGGCCGCGAAGGATGGCGGTTTACCCTACAAGCACCGAGTTATGTTGCCGTATTGACTTATCTTGACGACGCGGCCGTGCGAGAGAAGCTCTATCGCGCGCACTCCACCCGGGCTCGGGGCGGGGAATTCGACAACAGCGAAAATATTGCCGCGATCCTCGAGCTTCGCAAAGAGAAGGCGCAGCTTCTCGGTTATGCGAACTTCGCCGATTTGGTGCTTGAAGAGCGTATGGCGAAGACAGGCGAGCAGGCGATGGCGTTTGTCCGCAATTTGAAAGCGCGGACCGACGAAACGTTCGACCGCGAGAACGAGGAGTTACGTCAGTTTGCGGGCAAGGATCCGCGTCCCTGGGACGTGGGCTACTACGCCGAGAAAATGCGGCAGGCGCGGTACGATTTCGACGAAGAGGAATTGCGACCGTATTTTCCGTACGAGGGCGTACTGCGGGGGATGTTCGAAATCACCGGGCGTCTCTACGGCATCCGCGTCGAAAAGCAGTCGGGAGTTGCGGCCTGGGACGAGGGTGTCGACTACTACACGGTCTACGACTCTGACGATTCGGCGATGGGATCGTTTTATGCCGACTATTTTCCGCGTGAAAACAAGCGTGGCGGGGCGTGGATGGACGCCTTTATAACCGGCGAGCCGACACCTGACGGGTTCACGCCTCATCTGGGATTGAACTGCGGAAACTTGACGCCTCCGTTGGGCGACAAGCCGGCGCTGCTGACGCATCGTGAAGTCGAGACGATTTTTCACGAGTTTGGCCACTTGCTACACCACCTGCTGAGCCGCGTTGAGATTAAGAGCTTGGCCGGTACGCGGGTCGCTTGGGACTGGATCGAGTTGCCTTCGCAGATCATGGAGAACTGGTGTTGGGAGCGCGAGGCTCTCGATCTTTTTGCGCGCCACTATGAGACCGCTGAGCCGATTCCCGCGGAGCTTTTTCAAAAGATGGTGCGCGCCAAAAATTTCAGGGCGGCCAATGCGCAGATGCGGCAGTTGAGTTTTGGCACGGTCGATCTGGCCTTGCATACGGAATACGATGCCGCGGCCGACGGTGATGTGATGGCTTACGCTCGCCTGCTACTCGACTCATTTGCGCCGGTACCGCTGCCTGGGGAGCACGCGATGATCGCCGGATTTACGCGCTTGTTTTCGAGCCCCGTTGGCTATGGCGCGGGCTACTACTCGTATAAATGGTCGGAGGTTCTCGACGCGGACGCGTTTACCCGATTTGCCTCGCAGGGGATTTTCAATTCAAAAGTTGGACGGGCATTTCGAGAGAATATTTTGGCCAAGGGCGATAGTGAGGAGCCCGAGGAGTTGTTTAGGGGGTTTATGGGGCGCGATCCGGATGCGGAGGCTCTATTGCGGCGGATCGGCTTGGCGGCATAGCCGGGGGCGGTAACGCATGGCGACGAAGGTCGCAATTTCACGGTTGTTTGTATGATCGAAGTTTAGATGTCACAACGTTCGCGAGTTGGAATTGCCGGTTTTACCGGTTATAGCGGGGCCGAGTTGGTTCGCATCTTGAAGCGGCATGCGGATGTCGAGCCGGTGCTGTTGGAGCATCGGCCTGTCTCGGATTCGGAGCTGCCTTTTGGCGAAACGGCGCGACGATTTCCGTTCACGCCCGAGGGATTGAAGGACTCTGGGGTCGAGCTGGTTTTCCTGGCGACCTCGCTTGAAGTTTCGCTCGAGAGTGCTCCGATGGTGCTTGACGCGGGGCTTAAGTGTATCGATTTGAGCGCGGCGTTTCGGCTTCGCACGTTGAGCAACTACACGCGCTGGTACAAGGTTGAGCACCCCCGGTTGGACTTGCTGACCGAGGCGGTTTACGGTTTGCCTGAGTATTTCCGGCAGGTGACGAAGATGGCCAGGTTGGTTGCGAACCCGGGGTGCTATCCGACAGCCGCGAACTTGTCGCTGCGGCCTCTGATTGTCGAGGGTGTGCTGGACCGCGCGGTTGGTGTTGTCTGCGATGCGAAATCGGGTGTCAGCGGCGCGGGTCGCAAGCCCTCGCTGAAAACCCAATTCGGCGAAGTGAGTGAGAATTTCTCGGCTTACAGCGTGCTCTTCCATCGCCACGTGCCCGAAGTGCTGTTGACGTCGGACTTAGAGGAGCACGAGTTTAACTTCACGGCACAACTGCTGCCGGTGCATCGCGGTATTTTGGAGACGATTTATGTGCGCACTAAGGAGCCGATGTCGCACGCTGAATTGACGAAGGTTTACGAGAAATACTACAAAGACGAGCCGTTCGTACGGCTTTACCCCGAGGGGCGGCTGCCCGATCTTTCAGAAGTTCAGCTCACGAACTATTGCGATATCGGAATGACGGTTGATCCCAAAACGCGTCGCGTTGTGATCGTTGCCGCGATCGACAACTTGGTCAAAGGAGCCGCGGGACAGGCCGTGCAGAACATGAACCTCTTGCTGGGTTACGACGAGACGACTGCGTTGCTCTAGGGCGAAGACGGGCTACGAACTTCATGAAACTTTTGGTGAAACTTGGGGGGACTCTGCTGGAGTCCGAGGAGAGCCGTAACTCGCTCGCGCTGCAGCTGAAGGCGCTTGTCGATGCCGGGCATCGGGTTGTAGTCGTGCACGGGGGAGGGAAGCGACTGAGCCGTTATCTCTCAACGCTAGAGCACGAGAGCGAGTTTCGGAATGGTCTAAGGGTGACGCCGCCGGAAACGCTGGACGCGGTGCTGCGAGTATTGGCCGGGTCGGTGAATCACCATCTGGTGGCAGAGCTTCAGAAGGCGGGCGCAAAAGCAGTTGGCTTGTCGGGCATCGACGCCGGGCTGGTTCGCGCGGTTCAAATGGACCCGGAGTTGGGGGCTGTGGGTAAAGTTGAGAGCGTTGACGCTTCGCTTTTGGAACTGCTGACCGCGCGGGGATATCTGCCGACCGTTGCATGCATCGCGGGTGGAGACGACGGCGCGATTTTCAACGTAAATGCTGATCAGATGGCGGCCGGATGCGCACGAGGTTTCGGAGTCGATCGCGTTATCTTCTTAACCGATGTTGGCGGCGTGCTCGATGCGGAGCAAGCGCGAATTCCGACCTTGACGTGCGCCGAGAGTGAAGATCTGATTTCATCGGGCGTAGCCCAGGGTGGGATGGAAGCGAAACTTCGCTCAGCAATGGCGGCCGTGGCCGGCGGAATTAAAAGCGTCTCGATCGTGGCGGGCACTGAGCCGGATATTCTGGCGCGCGTTTTGGCCGGCGAAGACACCGGCACGACGCTGCTGCCATGACCCCTGTGAGCGATGAGTCTCTTCGCGAGATGCTTGCGGCGGCGAAGACAATCGCCGTAGTTGGGCTCTCTGACAGTCTATGGCGGACAAGCTACGGCGTCAGCCAGTATATGCAGGCCCAGGGTTATCGCATCATTCCTGTCAATCCGAATATCGAAAGCTCGCTTGGCGAACGCGCATATTCGTCGCTTGAATCCGTGCCCGACGAATACCACATCATCAACGTGTTTCGACGCTCTGAGTTTATTGGGGACTTGGTGAGCGCAGTGATCGCCAGCCCGGCAAAGAATGTCTGGATGCAACTCGGCGTTGTGGATGGACCGGCGGCGCTGTTGATGGAAGAGTCGGGAAAGACGGTCGTGATGGATCGTTGCATTTTGCAGGATCATCAACGGTTGATCGGGCGAGGCTAGGCTCGATCGGCCAGCTGCACGGTATTGAGGCGACGGACAGTGCAGTGGTCGCAACCTGTGGGGGTGTGAAGAAACCTCCGCGACCTCGATAAACGGGCGTAGCAAGCTACGCCCCTACGAGCAACTTGCTTGTTATCAGTGCTGTAGGGGTGCGACATGTCGCACCCTCGGACGACCGCAGAGCTATTCGAGGATTTTTCACAGCCCCTGATGGTTGCGGCACAGTTGTTGCGGTTCGTTGTTTCCTTTGCATACCCAAGCAACTTGAGATACCGGCAAGGTGACGTTGCGCTTCGCTGTACCGAGCCGCGCCGCCGTGCGGTGCGGTGCACACCTCGCAAGTAGGACCGCACCGCGAGGCGGCGCGGCTCGGTACAGCGAACAGTCTCGCCCAACAAGTAGCTTGGCGGGCGGCTTGAAAAATCAGGTTTTGGACTAGAGAAACGAGAGCTTCCGAGCGACGGACTCTGTTGACCTGACACTTGCAGGTAAATTTCCGAGAAACATCAGGTACTTGACGCACGTCTTAATAGTCGGAATCAGCCGTACTGTTAGTGAGAGGAGACCCGCAACGTGCTTCGCCGCAGGCGATCCGGAATTCACTCCAAGAGCCTATCGGCCCATATTTGGGACCGAGTGAGGGGCGTGGAGGAATCTCTGGTCGAGGGGCGCAACGGGCTGCCACCAATAGACGCGGTCTATCCGCGGGGGCGTTCGGATCTGGCGGACTCGCTGAGCGAGACTCTCCACTTCACATTTCCAGCGTTGCCGGAAGACACGATTGCCCCGTATAGGGCCGTGATCGATCGCTTACCGCCGTTGTTGGTCGTAGAACTGCGCTCTCGAAATATCTGTTCCTGCCTCGGGCACCATCACGAATGGCCCAACCTCAGCCAGCGCTCGAACAGCTTGGCGAATCAGATTGACGGCGAGGTCGGTGAGATCGATTTGGCTATCGACTCGATTCGCGTCTGGGAGCCTCGGCCGCTGTCGACGCTGGCGGTGGAAGATGCGGCTCCGACTGCACGCGAGGAAATTGTTGACACGCGCTTCCACTCGGCGATTCTGGCGGTCTTTCTGCATGAACTCGAGCATCTCGTATTCCCGAGCCGAGCGGAATCGGACGTTCGCAAGCATAGCGATGAGTTCTATCTGAATATTCTCAATTTCCAGCTTGCGGACCGCTTTGGGCTTGCCTATTCCATCTAATCTAGTACTTTATAAGAGTGTCGCAATAGATTGATATAAAATAAGTTAATAACTTATGATATTGTGATGTCGCACCTACCACCGTCCTACCACTCGGGTCAATTTGCGTTCGGTACATCCGTCCTTCCGTGATACAGTAGCAGTTAGCCTGGACCGCTGCGGCCTCTAGTTTAAGGGCCGCTACCCTGCTGACTATGTATTCCGCGGAGCCGTCACCAAGGCTGGTCGTTTGCACGTGAGTGACTCCATTCAAAAAGAGACCGAGACGCCGGTCGACGCGGTGACATCGACTGTGGCGGTCGGAGCCGAGCCGCGGGAGGAGCAGCGCGAGCCGTCTCCTTACGACGTTAGCATTGACGAGTTCGAGGGCCCCCTCGATCTGCTGTTGGACCTCATTCGCAAGCATCGTGTCGACATTTTCGACATCCCGATCGCGAAGATCACCGATCAGTATCTCGGATACATTCGCCGCGCCGAGGAGTTCAATGTCGAACTGAGCGCCGAGTTTGTACTGATGGCAGCGACCTTGATCCAGATCAAGTCGAAAATGTTGCTTCCGACTGATCCGGCGATCCCTGGCGAGGAGCCGGAAGACGCGCGCGAAGAGCTTGTAAAGCAACTGCTGGATCGCGAAGTGTTCATCAATGCGGCGCAGATGCTTAGGCACAAACGAATCGTCGAAGAGAACGTGTGGTCGGTTCCGGCGGATGAAAACTTCGTCGAAGAAGACGCCGAGGAGCCGGGGTTAGCAGTCACTCTGTTCGACCTGGTGCAAACGTTCGAAGAGGTGCTTGAACGATTTAAGAATCGGCCCACGCTTGAGGTCGAGGAAGAAGAAGCTTCCGTCGCCGGGCGCATCACGTTTCTTAAAAACCTCTTAAAGAGCACAGATGGCCCAATCTCGGTGAGGGATATATTCCTGCGACAGTCGGGCCGCAGAGCGTTAGTTTCGACATTTTTAGCTGTGCTGGAGTTGGTGAAAGCGCAGGCGATTGCGCTTAGGCAGTCAGAGTTATTCGGCGACATTGTAATCCAGAAACATAAAATGTTTGACGCTGCATTCGACGATGACGGATCGTTCCTGGCGACCGATGCGGAGTACCAATCGTGAGTGAAGAAACACAAACCATAGAAAACAACGAGACGCACGAGGAGCAGCAAATGCTTCCCGAGGTTGTGCCCAGCCCGGAAGAGCGCCTGGCGCTGCTGGAGGCCGTTATCTATGCGGCCGAGGACCCTCCGACAGCGGCCACATTGGCGTCGGGCCTCGGATTGCCGGTCGAATTAGTTACCGGCGATCTGGAGCGTCTAGTCGCGTCTTACGCCGCCCCCGACCGCGGCATTGAGATTCGCGCGGTCGCCGCCGGCTACAAGATGTACACCAAGCCGCAGCATCACGAGGCCGTCAAGGAGTTCGTGAAAACGTTGCGGCCCAAGCTGAGGCTGTCATTACCAGCACTCGAGACCTTGGCGGTGATTGCGTATAAGCAGCCGGTCACCGTGCCAGAGATTCAGGCCGTTCGCGGCGTCAATGTGGCCGGCGTGATTCATACGTTGCTGAAATACAGGCTCATATCCACCGCCGGCCGCAAGAAAGTCATCGGCCGGCCCATGCAGTACAAGTCGACGAAAGATTTCCTCGTACAGTTTGGTCTAAATGATTTGTCGGAATTGCCCAGTCTGAAGGAAATGGAAGAGCTGAGCCGCGCGGCATTGGGCGAGGACAGCATTGAACCGGCAGCCGAGCCGCAAGAGACGAATGATCAGCCAGAGCCGGAATCGGCCGAGGGCAGTTCATAGGACCCATCGGTCGCGACTTCAAAGACAGAACGAATGCTGGAACGACTGCAGAAAATCATCGCCGGCGTTGGTATTGCTTCTCGGCGAAAGGCTGAGGACTTGATTACAACTGGGCGCGTGACCGTGAACGGCCAGGTGGTCACGGTGCTCGGAACGAAGGCCGACCTAAAGAGCGACCTGATCCGAGTCGACGGTGATCAGCTCAGACCGGCGACACGGCATCTGTACTTCGCGGTCAACAAGCCCAAGGGCTGTATCTCGACGACGAATGATCCGGAAGGTCGGCGGACCGTGATGGAGCTGCTCGACAAGCGCGTTCGCAAAGGCGTCTATCCGGTCGGTCGGCTCGACTACAACACAGAAGGCCTGCTGCTCATGACGAATGACGGTGACTTCGCCAATCACCTTCTTTCAGCCAAGAGCCGCATTACAAAAACATACGAGGTTAAAGTCAACGGCACACCGGCTCCCGAGCTGATCGACAGGCTGCGAAAGGGCGTTCGTCTAGATGGGCGGCTCGTCGTTCCTGTGTCGATCAGAATCCAGCGGATCGCAAAGAATCCGTGGTACGAACTCGAAATCAGGGAAGGGCTCAACCGCCAGATTCACCGTATGTTTGCTACGATCGGCTTTCTTATTGAGAAGATCCGCCGGGTGCGCATCGGACCGCTCGCACTTGGGGATTTGCAACCCGGTCACGCTCGCGAGTTACGGCCTCCGGAGATTCGCAAGTTGCTCTCGCCGTCCGAAGCTCCCAAGAGGCCTGCAAAACGGGTTCGCCCACCGGGATCGGTTCGTAAGACAAACCCCAGCGCGGCCAATAAGGATGGTGCCGCCGGTTCGAGGCGCAAAAGTAGCGCCGGCCCGGCACGAAAAGGTGCGGCAAAAGCCGTGAAAAGCCCTGCTCGTGGCCGGCGACCGCCCGAGCCTCGGGGGAAACCGCGTAAAACAGTTTCAAGGCCCACTCGGAAGAAATCCCCATAAAGATCTGTTAATGATTGCGTATAGCTAGAATAAATCTCGTCATTTAGCGCCACAGAAGGATTACTCTGAACCCGGACACGGACAACTGCTACGGGAGGCAATTGACTTGAGAACTGAATTAGTCAGTGCAAATCAGGCAATCGGAAAACTCCTTTGCGATCCGATATTTCAATCGTCGGGGAAGAAACTCTTTGCGAAGGGGCACTTGTTACGAACCGAAGACGTGAATATCCTCACGTCGGTTGGACTCGAGGCAGTAAACGTAGCCGTCTTTGAGGCCGATGAAGTCCGCGAGGACGAAGCCGCCCAAGCCATCGCAATCCAGGCCGCGTGTGGCGCGATGGAGATCAGGCGCGCGGCGGGTGGGCGCGCAAACCTCTGTGCGACCGGGCAAGGCTGCGTAATTATCGACGAAGTCGGGTTGTGCCGGACCAACGAAAACAGTTGCGTGACGATTGCCACAGTGCCGAACTTCTCGTTCATTGTTCCGGGACAACGCGTCGCGACGGTGAAATCCGCACTGTTTGCTGTTCCGCAAAAGCGGTTTCAAGAAGAATTGCGATGGCTACGCGAGGCCGGTCCGATCATCCAAGCGCGGCCGATCCGCCGGCCTTCGGTGGCGGTGCTTTACAGCGACCCCCGTGATGCGAACAGGGCGCGTGAGCAGTTCCACAACATTATGAATACGCGTCTCGGCCGGCTCGGCGCGCACGAGGCATTTGTACTGAGTTGTATCGAGACAGTTGCGGACGTGGCGAACAACCTGCGGTACCTTTTGCGTGCTCGCCCAACCGTAGTTCTGCTGGCTTCGACGACAGCCCCGGCCGGGCCTGAAGATGTGGTCGGCAGCGCAATGAGCCAGTGCGGATGCCGTATAGAAAGTTTTTTAGCGCCGGTTGAACCCGGCAATCTCCTGTTGTTGGGTTACCGCGAAGAGATCCCAGTTGTAGCGGCCCCCGGTTGCTTCCGTTCACCTAAGCAGAATGTCATTGATCTGATCCTGCCGGCATTGCTGGCGCGCTATCCACTCGGTGTGAGTGAGATTGCCGCGCTTGGTCATGGCGGGCTACTCGAACAATAGTCACAAAACACACGTTACATCTACTCCTAGGGCGGTGCCGCTTCAGCAACGGCGCCGCCTTTTTTTCGGCCCTGTCGCCGTCGGCTTGATAGCATTTGATATGCGTCTGCTGAAGGCAGCTAAGGCCGGTCTGGGAGCGCTGCAGGGCTATGGCCCGAAATTGTTCTCCATCGGTCGCGAACTGAGTCTGGAGATCGTTGGTTTCTTCTATTGGGTCTTCGCAGCGTTGTTTATCTTTAGTCCCTACGGGTTCATCGAGGCCTATCGGTCTCTGCCCGGCAGTTTCGGACGCATGCTGCTGTCGGGGGCTGGTGCGCTGATGTGGGCGTGGTTCGGCTACACGTCGTTTCGACGGGCGAAGAAGATTGCTCGGCAGCGTTGATTAGCACGCGATTTTCTGGCATGAAGTTGCTGTACCCCACTCAACCGCCCGTTGAAGACGCGTCGATCGGAGGTCCCGGCGAGTTTCCCTACACGCGCGGCATTCATCCGGGGATGTATCGGGATCGCCTTTGGACGATGCGCCAGTACGCCGGCTTTGGCAACGCGCGGCAGTCGAACGAGCGGTATCGCTACCTGATTTCGCGCGGTACGACGGGGCTATCCGTGGCTTTCGACTTGCCGACGCAGATGGGATACGACTCCGACCATTCGCTGGCACTCGGCGAGGTCGGACGCGCCGGTGTGGCAATCTCTTCGATCGCGGATATAGAGCAACTCTTCAAAGGTATCGCGCTCGACAAGGTGTCAACGTCGATGACCATCAATTCGACCGCGGCGATTTTACTTGCGCTGTATGTCGCGGTCGGTAGGCAGCAAGGGGTCGAGGGGGGAGCGCTTCAGGGCACTGTTCAGAACGACATTCTCAAGGAATATATTGCTCGCGGAACTTATATCTACCCGCCGCGCGCATCGATGCGAATCGTCACCGATCTCTTCGCTTGGTCGGCGACCGAGACGCCGCGCTGGAATGTGATTTCGATCAGCGGCTATCACATGCGCGAGGCCGGGGCCACGGCGGCTCAGGAGCTTGCCTTCACGCTGGGAAATGCGATTGCTTACGTGGAAGCCGCCAGAAGCGCCGGGCTCGCGGTCGATGATTTTGCGCCGCGTCTTTCGTTCTTCTTTAGCTGCGACCGCAATTTTTTGGAAGAGATCGCAAAATTTCGCGCGGCGCGAAGACTCTATGCGCGTTTGATGAAGGAACGCTTTGGCGCGCAAGATCCGCGTTCGATGAAGCTGCGGTTTCACACACAGACGGCCGGATCGAGCTTGACCGCGCAGCAGCCTCAGGTCAATGTTGTCCGAACGACGATTCAGGCCTTGGCGGCGGTTCTGGGCGGCACGCAGTCGCTTCACACGAACTCGCTAGACGAAGCGTTGGCGCTGCCCACCGAGGAATCGGCGACGCTCGCCCTGCGCACGCAGCAGGTGATCGCTAACGAGACCGGTGTGACGAACACGGTCGACCCGCTCGGCGGATCCTACTGCATCGAGGGTCTGACGAATGAACTCGAAGAGCAGGCAGTTGCTTACATTGAGCGGATCGACGCGCTTGGCGGCATGGTGGCGGCGATCGAACAGGGTTATGTGCAACGCGAGATCCAAAACTCGGCGTACGAATTCCAGCAGCGGGTGGAGTCCGGCAGGCAAAAGATTGTAGGGGTCAACGCTTACCAGGTGGAGCGCGAGGAGCCAGTGCCGACGCTACGCATTGACGCCGAGCAAGAACGTCAGCGGGGGAGGGAACTGGTCGCGATGCGCGATGCTCGTAACCGCGCCGCGGTCTCAGTGGCACTTGACCTGCTTTCCGAGCGTGCTGGTTCGGACGGGAACCTGATGCCCGCGATACTTGCCGCTGTCGAGGCCAAGACGACGGTTGGCGAGATCTCCGACGCGCTGCGGGACGCTTTCGGGACTTACAAGGAACAGGTGGTGCTGTGACGCCGGATATTCGCCAGGTATATCTCGACGACGTGATCGCACGCTTTCGTGGGTTGCAGTCGCTGGCCAACGGGGCAATTGCTCAACTGGAAGGCGATGAATTGTTCCGCATATTTTCAGCAGGTGGCAACAGTGTCGCCCACCTGATGAAGCACCTTGCGGGCAACATGGTGTCCCGCTGGACCGACTTTCTCACGTCCGACGGAGAAAGCGCGACTCGTAACCGCGATGCCGAGTTCGAAATCGACGACGGCGATGATGCCGAAACTTTACGAGACGCTTGGGGTCAGGGTTGGCTAACGTTGCTAACGACGCTCGAGTCGCTTACCCCTGATGATCTCGAAAAAGAAGTGCTGATTCGTGGCGAGCCGCACTCGGTAATCGAGGCGATCAATCGACAAATAGCCCACTACGGAATGCATGTCGGGCAAATTGTTTTGTTGGCGAAACAATTCCGCGGGGCGGAATGGAAATCGCTTTCGATCCCGAAGGGCCGGTCAACGGGATTCAACTTGACGATGAGCGACCGCAGCAAGGCTTCTTATCGCAAGGGAATGCCGGATGGGCGCCTGTCTAAATAGGCTTAGCGAACGGACAAATCGTTTTTCATCGCTATCGACGTCGCGAGTGGCGAGAAATGCGGGCTAGTACAAAGTTAGGTCTGAACTGGGGTGAATCTGGAGTATCTCATGATCAGGCTTCGCCCTTGCCGGCAAGTCACGGGGACCCTCGACCTCAAGAACCTGTTCGTCGGCGCCAATAGGAATTGCATCAAGGTCCGCTATAAGCGAACAGCCGATGCCTTCGAGGCGTCTACCCAATGCCGCCAAGTCAACGCCTCGACGAGTCGTCACAAGCCACTTCAATTCAATCTCTTCGCTAGGCCGACATACCGATCGCCTTCTGTGATTCTAGCGACAAAAGCGTTGCCCGAAGGCGCATGTAGGCGGCCCCGGCGTTGACGACGCCGAATCCGGTATTTGCGTCCCATCCTGGCGTACCGAGGGAGATTGCTCCTCCGATCAACGCCTCCTTAAGCTGTGCCGGCGTAACCGATCGCATGGCGCTCTTAAGCCGTGCGCCGACTCCCGCGGCAACGGGTGTCGCGGCTGAGGTGCCGTTGTCGAACGGAGCTGATAGCCCGCCTGGCCGACCTGGGCCGAAGTTACCAAAGAGGTGTGAGTAGCTGGCGATGTCTGGCTTCTGCGCCTCGAACATTCCGGGACCCTGCGACGAGTACCCGATCCTCTCGTGCCTGCTGTTAACCGCCGCCACAGCGATGACTTCTTCAAGGCTGTTTGAACCGTGAATTGACCGGCCAGGACCAATACCGCTTGAGTGGCAAGCGCCACTAGGGCAGTTTTCTCCGCAATTGCCAGCCGCAAAAAACGCCGCGGCGCCGGAAGTCACAACCTCTCGTACCTTGCGATGTACCGGATGATTCAGGTCGTGGACCTCGTGATTCGGAAACTGGATAGGATTGGGAATGCCAATGAATCCGTAGCTACTGTTCGTGATTTGGGGAGTTCCGTCAATCCGCCGCTGGTCAAGAATGGCTTGGAACATCCGCAGGGCTCCGCCGGAGTTAGGAATACCGAGGAAAGGGTAGTCGTAAAGCTTTGCCGCGGGGGCCGCCACCATCACGTCGGCCGCGCACATCGAACCATGACTGGTAATGTCCGCTGTACCAGGCCGCTGGGCGTTTGGCCGTGAGAAGCCGCCGATTACGGGATAATTTTCACCATTGACGCCCTCGTCGACGATTCCAACGACGACGTTTTGACCGCGGAATCCATCGCGCCACACTGCGTCGACAGTC
This sequence comes from Bryobacterales bacterium, assembly GCA_965205595.1. Lineage (GTDB taxonomy): Bacteria > Acidobacteriota > Terriglobia > Bryobacterales > UBA6623 > CATQHP01. The sequence goes on from CBDBHI010000026.1 coordinate 313,089, forward strand.
AATAGTTGCCGAATTACGTCGATCGACACCCCGTCGCGAAACGGTCGGCAGTCAATTCCGCCATCGGAAGGAGCCAGGTCGAGCAAATCAGCCAGGCCTGGGCCGTCGATCAATTTCATTTCCGAGTTCGGCCAGACCGTGACGTCGTCTCGCTCACTCAGCTCTTTCAATCGATCGCTCGGGAGCTCGCACGCGACCACCGTGGTCTGCGAACTCATATCAGGAGCCGTCTCGTCGGTATCGAAGGCTCCAAGAAGGTCTATCGTCCCAGCATCGAGCTTGTCATCGGAGAGCATCGGTACCGGATCGAAGCCCTCTTCGAGTTCTAGTCCGAAACCCGCGAGGTTCGCGATCGCGGCTTCGGCCTGTTTCGTAGCTTCTAGGTCCGAGCTCACTGCACTGGAGTGGGAAAGAAACGCGTTGGGTTCCGAACGGCGTACTTCAATCAAGACTTTAGTGTTAGCCACTGAAATTCTCCTTCAAGTTCGATATTGGAGCAAACGAGACTCGATTTCAAGAAAAAATGCAATTTTAGAAAAACTTTCGTATTGAGGCAGAAATCGAGTAGGGTACCCGTCTATCATGTGCACTCGGTTCTTGAGTGAAATGGGTGCGTCCGGTCGCGACGGCCGCCGTGGGTTGCGGTTGAGCCGCACCCGCGGGGGATCGCGAATGCATCTCCCAAAAAAACATGAATGGCCTTCTGTTACAGGCGACTACGCATTGCATCCACCCGCGAACGCTGCTTGCCGACGGATGAGGGACTAGATTCGCCGAGCCGTATGCGCCGACTCCTTTATACTGGTGACAATCTCCACTGCGTCCCGCGGCGTGCGGATTCTCGGGCTCACATATGATTCATGTACCAATTTTGCGGTGGGGGACCCCCTACACCAGCCTTGATAAAGATCAGGTGGTTCACTTTGACACCGGCGAGCCGGTTGCCGAGGTCAGCCAGGCGCTGCCGGGCATCGTGCGGCGCGACATGCGCCAGGCGCATCGCGCGCGCGAGGTCCTGCGCGACATCCCGTGCAACGACCTTGTCAAGATGGTGCAGAACGCGGCCGACCTGTTTATGAACGGCACGCTGCCGATCGGCGACGACCCGCAAACCCCGGCGGACTTTGTGAAACAACAGTCCGCCACCACCGGTCTTCCCGAGCACATGGTCGGCACGAATATGCAGAAAATCGCCTTCGTCCTTACCCAGATGGACAAGGTGCTCGACTCGCTCACGCGCGGCCTCGACCTCGACATTCTCACGCGGGGCTACGGCAGAGACGGTAACGGCCGGCTGCTTAGCTACCAGGCGCAGGCGAACGTGTTGGGCATGGTGCTGCCCAGCAACTCACCCGGCGTGCATACGCTTTGGATGCCGGTTATCCCGATGCAGGTCGGCCTGGTGCTCAAACCCGGTCCGCAAGAGCCCTGGACCCCTTATCGCATGGCCCAGGCGCTGTTTGAATCCGGCGTTCCGAAGGAAGCGATCTCGCTCTACCCCGGTGGCGCCGAAGTCGGTATGGTCGTGCTCGAAAGCTGCGGCCTGACGATGCTATTTGGCAGCCAGGCCACCGTCGATGCCAACGCCGGCAACCCCAAGGTACAGGTGCACGGTCCCGGCTACAGCAAAATACTGATCGGCGAGGACGTGGTCGACGAATGGGAAAGTTTTCTCGACGTACTCGAAACCAGCGTCTTGCTCAACAGCGGGCGCGGTTGCATTAACTGTTCCGCGATCTGGGCACCGCGCCACGGCCGTGAAATCGCCGATGCGCTTGCCGAGCGCCTGGCGAAGGTTGAGGCTCTGGGACCACAAGATCCAGACGCATTGCTCGCGGCGTTCACTGTCCCCGGCGTCGCCGAGGCGATCTCGGCGTCGATCGACAAAGACCTGGAATCGCCGGGAGCCGAAGACCTCACCGACGCCAAGCGTTCAGGCAACCGAGCGGTCATTAAAGAACACTGCTCCTACATTCTGCCTACCGTCGTCCACTGCACCTCGCGCGAGCACCCGATCGCGATGAAGGAATACATGTTCCCGTTTGTCAACGTGGTCGACTGCCCGCAGGACGAGATGCTCGCCAACATCGGTCCAACGCTGGTAGGGACCGGCATCACGGAAGACCCCACATTCAAGCGTCAATTGCTCGACTGCGGGTTGATCGATCGCCTCAATCTCGGGCCCGTGCCCACGACCAAGCTCGACTGGCTGCAGCCACATGAGGGTAATATCGTGGAGTATCTCTATCACGCCCGTTCGTTCCAGAGCGAGCCCGCTGCGTAGGGGGACGTAGCTTGCTACGTCCGACACCACGAGAATAAGTATGTCCACACTAGATGAAAAAATCTCTGCCTCAAAGGAAGCTCTCGACGCGCATGTTCGCGAGATCGTTGCCTGGCATTTCAGCTCCGATACCGGCTGCCCATTCTGGCTCGATTACGCCAAGGAAAAGCTAGACTGGGATCCGCGCGACGCGATCGGAGGGTTTGAGGACCTGAAAAAATTTCCACAGTTCGAGGACGACTGGCTGCGCGGCGGGCCTGTTCGGCGCTGGGTTCCGAAAGGCTTGGCCGACAAGCCGATCCACGTGTTTGAGACCGGAGGCACCACCGGCGTGCCAAAGTCACGCATTAGCATTGACGACTTTCGCACTGATTATTCAGAGTTTAGTAAAACGCTCGATGATGAACACTTCCCGCCGGGTTCGGACTGGCTGCAGTTGGGGCCGAGCGGTCCGCGGCGTCTTCGACTAGCAATCGAGCACCTGGCGCAAGTTCGCGGCGGCATCTGCTTCTCGATCGATCTCGACCCTCGTTGGGTGGTGAAGCTACTCAAGCGCGGTGAGATCCAGGAAGCGGAGCGCTACAAGCAGCACTGCATTGACCAGGCGATTACGATCTTTGACGCCCACCCCAACATCAAGTGCATTTTCGCCACCCCAAAGCTGTTGGAAGGCCTCTGTGATCGGGTTTCGATTGCGAAATACGGCGTCAAAGGCGTTTTCTGCGGTGGTACCGAAATGACGCCGGAATTTCACCGGATGGCGCGGGAGGAGTTACTGGAAGGAGCGTACTTTGCTGCCACCTACGGCAACACCCTGATGGGCCTGGCGTGCCACAAGCCGTTTGATCCGGCGGACAACTACGCGATTATCTACTATCCACCTCAACCGCGCGCGGCGCTCGAAGTGTGCGACCCGGACGACCTCAGTCAGCCCGTCCCCCACGGCGAAACCGGCCGGACGGTGCTGACAACACTGACCAAGGAGTTCTTCATGCCGCGATTCCCCGAACGCGACATGTGCGAGCGCGAGGCCCCGATCGGCCTCTATCCGTGGGACGGCGTACGGAATGTCCGGCCGTTCAGGGACAAGAATGCTGGTCCAGTTACCGTCGGCGTTTACTAGCGTCGCAGCTTAGACGTGCGGATGATATAACGGATCAAACCGCCCATGCTGTTACATTCCTTTCTCGACTACCACGGGGCCGCGACGCCCGACGCTGAGTTTGCGGTTCACGGCGACAGGCGGCCGACATACTCGGAAGCCGTTGCCGCGGCGAATCAGTTCGCAAATGCACTTGTGGCTTCGGGTCTTTCGCCGGGCGATCGTTTTGCGTTCCTTGCTAAGAACTCTATCGAATACGCGCTGATGTACTACGCCGCTTCGAAATGTGGCGGCGTGCCCGTGCCGCTCAACTATCGACTGGCACCGCCGGAGTGGGCGTTCATCATCAATGACTCCGACTCCAGGCTGTTGATTGCGGATGCAGAATACTGCGAGGCGGTGGATTCGATTCGCGGCGACCTTCCGCTGGTAGAGAAACAGATCGCGATTGGCGATCGAGCTCCCGAGGGCTGGAGCGATTTTTCAGAGTGGATTGACGGGCACGCCGCGTCGGCACCGGATATCGAGATTGAAGACTCGGGCGATGTCTTGCAGATGTATACGAGTGGGACGACGGGGAAGCCTAAAGGCGTGGTCCTGACGCACCGCAACGTGACTGTCAACATCAGCCAGTTTGCGGGCCTTTGCCGTGACGAGTGGCGTGGCCGAACTCTGATTGTCGCGCCGCTTTATCATGTGGCGGCAGCGGTGGTCTGCTGGGGGACCGTGTTCTGGGGTTATCCGCTGCTCATCCAGCGGGACTTCGTTCCCGCTGAAACAGTACGGGCACTCAGCGAGGAAAACGTCGGGTTCGCGCTTCTGGTTCCGGCGATGATCCAGGCCTGCTTGAAGGCCGTACCTGATGTCGCCGAGCGAAGCTACGACGGGTTAAACGGGATGGTCTATGGGGCATCCCCGATCGCCGAGGCAACCCTGCGTCGGGGCATAGAGGTTTTTGGCTGTGGGTTTGTGCAGGCGTATGGCATGACCGAGGCGTCGCCGGTGCTGACGCTGCTCTCGGCGGCGGATCATCGACGTGCTGTCGCCGGCGAGCAGCGGCTACTGCTGTCCGCGGGGCGCGCGGTTGCGGGTACGGATTTGAAGATCGTCGACGGTGATGACCATGAAGTTGCCCGCGGCCAAGTTGGTGAGATTGTGGCACGTGGGGCGCAGGTGATGAAGGGATACTGGGGGCGTCCGGAAGCGACCGCCGAGACCCTGCGAGGTGGCTGGCTGCACACCGGCGACGCCGGCTCGATGGACGACGAAGGCTTCGTTTACATACAGGACCGCGTCAAGGACATGATCGTTTCCGGTGGCGAGAATATCTATCCCCGCGAGATCGAGGACGCTTTGTTCGAGCACCCGGCCGTGGCCGATGCGGCGGTTATCGGCGTTCCTAGCGAGCAGTGGGGCGAGAGCGTGAAGGCGATTCTTGTCGTCAAGGGCGAGTCTGCCCCGACGGAGGAAGAAATCCTGGAATTTTGTCGGACCAAGCTGGGTGGCTACAAGTTGCCGCGCTCGGTGGATTTCGTCGACGCGCTGCCGCGTAATCCAAGTGGTAAGGTTCTCAAGCGCGAACTGCGGGAGAAATACTGGGAAGGCCATGGACGACGGGTGGCCGGGTCGTAAGAAGTTGCGGCCACGGGCTCAGCAACCAGAGAGGCGAGGTTACGCTTCGCTGTACCGAGCCGCGCCGCCGTGCGGTGCGGTACGCACTTCGCAGAAAAGACCGCACCGCGAGGCGGCGCGGCTCGGTACAGCGACCGGTTGCGTCCAACAAGTAGCTTGACGGGCAGCGTGAAACATCAAGTTTCGGGTCAGCTCAGGGTTTTAGAGGATTCCAGACTTTCTTAAACCCCAGGCCTTCGAAGCCTTTCAGGTTTACGGTCGCGAACTCCGTCACTCCTTGAGAAGTCATCGTGAGCGCGGCACGGGCGTCGTAAATCCGGCGGCCGGCAAATTTTGGAGACTGAGCCAGGTTCCAGAGTTCGTCATGGATCGCCCGGCTGTCGCCCGGAAAGCCTAACAATCGCCAACGAGGATGACTCCGATAGATCTGAATCACCTTGGCGGCCTCTGTCTCGTTAAGCGGAGTGCGAAGCACTGCCGGGTTTCGTAATAGAACGTAAAGCTCCACGAGAATAAATTCCGAAATTGCTACGTCGTCTTCCGCGTGCATGGATGCCAGCCACTCTAGCGCCGGCTGATTGGACGGCGAGTCGATATTGAACGCATGCAACAGAATGTTGGTATCGATCGATCTCATTTTCTGTCAACCTGCGTGGGTTGCCGTAAGGAGGTTTGAGACTTCGTTAGCTGAGCCTGATCCTTGATTTCCTCGTCCGAAAGGCCCATCCAACCGAGAGATTGAGGTACGGGCGGACTCCAATCCTCATTTGTATCATGGGGTTGTCGGTAAACACTGAGCATATACTCGAGACCTCGTCGGGCAAGCTCCGCCATCGAAATCTCTCTTTCCTGGCAGACTTTCTTGGCTTGAGCGAACAGCTTATCGGGAAGTTGGATTTGAGTCCTAATCACGCCATTATTTTAACATCGTCTAAAACTGATGTAAATCTGTTGGCATAGATCTAGCTGAGAACGGCGGAGCGAAACTAGACCATAGAGCGGCGAATCGAAGCTGCTTTTGGGCGGAGTAAAAGTAGACCGTCCGAGTGGTCCAGCGAACATTCCTGTGGTGTTTGTGGGACACGAGAGGGATGTATCGCGTGGAGCTATACGCTCAAGTACGGCGCAGTGTCTTTGTCGAAGGGCTCAGTGAGCGCGAGGCCGCCAAACGGTTTGGCCTGGCGCGAGGGACGGTGCGCAAGATGTTGCGCTACGCCACTCCGCCGGGCTATCGGCGGCGCCAACCAGCGCAGAGGCCGAAGCTGGATCCCTTCACCGGAATCGTCGATCAGATCCTCAGCGACGATCAGGAACGTCCGAAGAAACAACGCCACACCGCAAAACGCATCTTCGACCGCTTGCGCGACGAGTACGATTTCACCGGCGGTTACACGATCGTCAAGGACTATGTTCGCGACAAGAAGCTCGGCGGGCAAGAGATGTTCGTGCCGCTGGTGCATCCGGCGGGCGATGCCCAGGCCGACTGCGGTGAAGCTCTGGTGGTCATTGACGGCGTACAGCGCAAGGCGCACTACTTGGTGGTCGATCTGCCGCCTAGCGATGACGCTTTCGTAAAAGCTTTCCCGGCCGCGACGACGGAAGCGTTTTGCGAGGGGCACAACGCAGCGTTTCGGTACTTCGGCGGCGTGCCACGCAGCATCCTCTACGACAACACGACCTTGGCGCTGGCGAGGATTCTGGGCGACGGCAGGCGCAAGCGGACCAGGGTGTTCAGTGAACTGCAGTCGCACTATTTATTCTCCGATCGTTTCGGGCGTCCGGGCAAAGGCAACGACAAGGGAAAGGTGGAAGGACTGGTCGGTTATGCCCGGCGGAACTTCATGGTGCCGGCGCCAAGGTTTCCAAGCTGGGAAGCGTTCAACGAGCAGCTCGAAGCGCAGTGCCTCAACAATCGTAAGCGGCGCTTGCGGCGGCACACCGAAACGATTGAGGAACGTTTCAAGCGTGACCGCCAAGCGTTGTTGCCCTTGCCGCCCACGCCCTATGACGCCTGCGACAAACGCACCACGCGGGTGACGTCGCTGTCATTGGTGCGCTATCGCGCCAACGACTACTCGGTGCCCACACGCTACGGACATCGCCAGGTGTTGCTGAAAGGCTACGTCGATGAAATCGTGATCTGTTGTGGCAGCGAAGAGATCGCGCGCCACCGGCGCAGTTACGAACGCGAAGAGTTGATCTTCGATCCGCTGCATTACCTAGCACTGCTGGAACGCAAGACCAACGCGCTCGATCAAGCGGCCCCGTTGGCGGGCTGGGAGCTGCCCGAACAGTTCCCGTGCTTGAGACGTTTGCTCGAGGCACGGTTGGGAAAGCCAGGCAAGCGCGAGTACGTGCAGGTATTGCGATGACTGGAGGACTTCCGATTCGAGCACGTTGCCGCGGCGGTGCGCCAAGCCTGCGAGTTGGGAGCGATTGGCTTGGATGCAGTCAGGCACTTAGTGCTGTGCCGCATCGAGCAACGGCCGCCGCGCTTGGACTTGACGAAGTATCCGCACCTGCCGGCAGCCCAGGTGGAGCAAACCTCCGCTGCGGACTATTTGGCACTGCCGGCACAAGGAGGGGGGTAATGGCGAGGTCGAAACTTCTGCTCGAAGCGCATTTGAAAGCGTTGCGGCTGCCAACCTTCCTGCGCGAGTACGACAAACTGGCGCGGCAATGCGCCGCCGAGAGCTTGGATTCGAGGAGCTTCCTGCAACAACTCTGCGAGCTGGAACTGCTCGACCGTGAACAGCGGGCCACCGAGCGCCGCAGCAAGGCCGCGAAGTTTCCCGTGACCAAGAGTCTGGACACTTTCGACTTCCCGTCCTTGCCGGCGTTGAACAAGAAGCTGGTGCTGGAACTGGCGCGCTGTGAGTTTATCGACCGCCGCGAAAACGTGCCGGCACTGGGTAATTCCGGCACGGGCAAAACGCACATCGGCTTGGCGTTGGGACTGGCGGCTTGTCAGCGCGGCTATCGAACACGCTTCACAACAGCGGCGGCACTGGTCAATGAGCTGCTCGAAGCCCGAGATGAACGGCGCTTGCTGCGATGTCAAAAGCAGTTGGCCAAGCAGGATCTGCTGATCGTCGATGAACTGGGCTACGTGCCGCTATCGAAGACCGGAGCGGAGTTATTGTTCGAAGTGTTTTCCCAGCGCTACGAACAGGGCTCGACGCTGGTCACCTCGAATCTGCCGTTTAACGAATGGACCGAGGTCTTCGGCTCCGAGCGGCTGACCGGCGCCCTGCTCGATCGCCTCACGCACCACGTTCATATTCTAGAGCTGAACGGCGAAAGCTTCCGTCTGATCCAGAGCAAGAAGAAGCGGGCTCACTCTTTGGGCTGACCCACCGGCCACTCGCCCGGTTTTCGTGGGACGGCCTCCACTACGCCTGGGCCGCCCTAAAGGGCGACCGCAGGCTCCGTTCCAGCCGTCCCACGAAAACCGCTACCCCTTCACCAACTGGTCTACTTTTGCTCCGCCGAAGTGGTCCAAATTTACTCCGCCCTTGACATCTAGCGCCCGCTCACGAGAATAGGGCGGCGGCCCGTTTCTGCATTTCTTCCATCGAGACGTTTTCTTTGCGCGTGGCAATGCTCCAGCGATGGCCGAATGGATCTCGAACTGTGCCGATGCGGTCACCGTAGAATTGATCGATTACGGGGCGCTCGATTTTCGCGCCGGCGGCGACGGCTGTTTCTACGACTCGATCGACGTCCTCGACGTACACGTGGAGACTTACAGGTGGGCTGGTCGTCTCGCTAGGAGCAAGAAAATCCATTTCTGGATGCTCGTCGGCGAGCATGATCCTCGAGTCGGAGATCTGAATCTCAGCGTGGGCGATCTTGTCGCCCATTGGGAAGCGCCCCAACTCGGTGGCGCCGAAGGCTCGCTTGTAGAAGTCGATTGCCGAAGAGGCGTCGCGGACGATGAGATATGGCGTGACGGTATGATAGCCGTCCGGTAAGGGTTTTACTGCGTCGCTCATGGTTTTTGCTGATTGTAGCGCCGTGTCAAGATTGTGGGTTATCGAGACACAGTGGCGTAGCCCTGGGTCGCTCGAGAGGAACGCCACAAAGCTCTAACTACTTGAATTATCAGTGCTCTGTCGTTTGGCCGGGCAGTTGCTTCCAGTGGAGGTGTACAAGTGATTCCGATACCTCTTCGAACCCTTCCTCTGCTTGACCGGGTGTCTACCTGGGCTTTCCGCGCGACTGTTGACGGTTCCATACGTCGGCAGTCTACTACCGCGGATTGTCTTCGGCGCCAGGTCGAGCAATGGGCAAATAGATTTAGAATCCACCCTCCTAGGCGAACATGGAATCCTCGTGGCCGGCGGTCCCCTTTTTGGTGCAATATTCAGACGCGGACGGCACCTGAAGGTATGAGCGGGCAAACTCGGCTCGTCGCCGTGAGCATTGCATTCGCCGAGCCAATATAGCGGCTCAAAAGGCCCGGTTTCGCGGCGATAGTTCGGCAACGAACCCCACCTGTCGCGAGCCGGGCCGCTACAAGCCTAGAACGGGGTCGCAATGGAATTACTTGTCGAGCGCTTTATGAGGCGTTATCCGTCGAAGGCCGTCGGCGTCACCCTTAGTCAGTTCGTTCGTGGTCTAGACGTGCTGAAGCGACCGCGCATGAACTGTCTGCCCTAAGGCTGTCAGCTACATGCAGTAAGTTGGCCTGTCCGCCTTCCTGAATCCTTCTGTAAGGCTCCTCGCTAGGTTGGAAGAGCATATTTCGAAGTAATTCGGAATTGCTCCTCGTCTGCGCCATTGCGTCGTTGTCGACTGCGGAATTTGCAGCGGCGAGAAATAGTAAATAGTTCCTGAGGGATTCTTGCCGAGCCCAACCCACGCTACCCGCATCTTGGTTTCGGAGGTGCGTTGCCATCGCGAAATATACGTCTCCCAGCTCCTTGAAATGGGCGACGGCGTCTTGGTGTTCCGCCATGACCTTAGCGAGTAGCTCGAAGTCTTGGCAGGTCGTGAGCTTTTCTTTCAAGTAGAAAAGTTGAACTGACGCATCCTTGTGATCCGAAGTATTCTCGTGCGAGCTTCGGAGAACGCGGAGCAGGTGTTTGACCGCGTTAGGGCCGTCCCGGCGGCCGGACTTGCCGTCTTGCCCCACCTCCTCGGCATAGTGCAGGCCAAGGTCCAAATGCTTGGAGGGGCTCGTCAGGGGATCTGAATATTTTTCGGACAGATCTCTGATCCCCAAAGTTCCGAGCGTAGCACCGGATTGGCTAGTCACTTGAAGCTGGTCATTGTCGAGTACTGTCGTTCGCCTCACGTGAAACGCCGGCGGTTCTTCGTTGAATGTCTGTTTCACCTCGCCGCCAAGTTTCAGAACGGTGGGAGGAAGAGGTTCGCCTTGTTCGTTGAAGAGATAGACCTTCGTGCCCTCGATGCTTGGGTTGAATCCGAACTCTGTGAAAGAACTCCTGACTATAAAAATCGCGAGTGTTAGTACCTCGATGATTCCCATCGTGACCAACACCTTAAGATAACCGTCTTTGATTTGGACTTTTCCCACGAGTCCGCAAAGGGTCAGAATCAGCGTTGCTGCAAACGCCAAGGCAACTGTCCAAACGAGGAATTGAACAACGAGAGTCATTTGCTTACCTCCCTGACGGTTTGATGACCGACTGGTGTGGGTGTGTGAGTATGCCCACTCTAACTGTAGAGGCGTAATCGAAGGCGATACTGGGCCACGTATGTAGCATTTCTTTGTAGTGCGGAGTTAAAGAAGAACCTTGCTGGTTCCTATATCCATGCCATCTAGATTAGGAAACGCCCGCCGGATTGCTCCGGCGGGCGTTGGTTAATCGGTTTGTGCTGGGTCTAGAACTTGTAGTGCAGACCGAACTGAATGATGCGGGCGGCGTTGCCCGGAATCAGTGACGAAACGTCGCCGAAGTTGCGGCGGCCTCGACGCTGCTCGGGCAGGTTGAAGTTCGGGTGATTCGGCATATTGAGCATCTCGGTGCGGAACTGCAACCGGTGTCCTTCCCAAGGCATCTGGAAGTCCTTGAGGATTGACAGGTCGACGATGGAGGCGCTGGGGCCGATGGCGACGGTGCGGCCAAGATTGCCGAATTGACCACGCTGCGGAGCCGCAAACGCCGACGTATCGAAGAATTCCTCGCCCAGGACATTGTCGCGCCAGGCAGGATTGCGGGCGTACGACCCCACCGCGTCCGAACGAACCGTCGGCGCGAATGGAACGATGCGCGAGGCATTATTCTCGATAACGCCGAACGGCGAACCCGTGCGGAATTCGGCGATCAACCCGACTGACCACCCGCCCAGGATTTGACCGAGAGCGCCGCCGCCTTTGTAGGGCAGTTCATAGACCGAACTCCAGATGAAGCGGTGAGCGATATGGTTGCCGCTCAGGCCTTTGTCGGCGCTGCGATCGAAGTAGTTGGCATACGCGTTGGAGCCAAGATTGCCGCCCAATTCGCCACGGGATTCCACATCGTCAAGGAACTTCGACCATGTGTAGTTTGCGCCGAAGTGCAGGCCGCTCGAGTAGCGTTTCTCCAACTTGAAGTTGACTCCGTGGTAGTTGGAGTTGCCGATCGCCGGGGAGATGACGCGCACGTTACCGAATTGCGGGTAACGCCGGTCAGTCTGCCGCACACGGCCGGCCTTTGCGGTCAATACGTCCAGCGGAACGACGTTCTCGTCGCGGAAGCCAGGCGCCGCCAGCTTGTGCCCGAGGGTCGTAATGTAACCGACTTCGAACAGCATGTTGTGCGGCAACTGGTGCTGGATATTGAAGTTTCCGCTCCAAGAGTAGGGATTACGTCGCACAGTGTCGAAGAAATCGGCGCCCGAAATGATGGGGTCGCCGACCGGGACCGCTCCGAACGAATCGTTTAGTAGTGACGGATCCGGCTCGGGTATGAACGGCAGGCCGTCCTGGAGTGCGAATGCACGAGTAATTCCGCCATCCGGCGAGCTGAACTGACCGGTAATGCTGAAGCCCAAGTTGGCGACGACCGGAGTAGCCTGATCATAAGCGCCCGAGATCATCACAGCGCCACCGCCGCGGATGACGGTCTTGTCGCCGATCCGGTAGGCGAATCCAAGTCGAGGCCCAAAGTTGTTCTTGTCGAAGTTATGGGCAAACTTGCTTTCGTTACCGCGGCCGGAGAAGGTTACGATTCCAGGTACTCCGGCGACCGGGTTGATTGCGTTGCGGTTGAAGGAGTTCTGGCGGTTGTCATTCTGTTCCCAGCGCGGTTGGTCCATATCCCAGCGCAGGCCGAGATTCAAGGTCAACCTCGAGTTCACCTTCCAGTCGTCTTGCACGAAGCCCGCATAGGCGTTGGCGCGACTAGTAATGAGAAGAGTTTCAACGCGGGAAGCATTGATCACATGGCCGTAGAGCAGGCTCGCGAGAGCATCGCCCGTGGCGTTCGGGTTGAAGCTGAAACGGCCGCCCGCTTGGCCGCGGAAGCGGTCATCATTCGAAGCGATGCGGTACTCGTAACCGTACTTAATTGTGTGATTGCCTTTTACGTGCGTGAACGTCTGAGCCAACATGCGCGTGCGGATCGGCTCTTGTAAGCGCTCGTGATTGTTGCGGCCTAGCGGCGTGAGCCCGGTCACGTTGACGCGTGGGAAGAAACGATCGCTCGTGCCCAGCAGGCCGAGTTGGGCCGGCCAGCCCGCATCGGCGCCACCTGAACGGTTAATGAACTTGCGCCGCGCCCAGGTAAAGCGCGTTTCCATGATGGTTGTCGGCGTGAAGTTATGGAACCAGGTCACCGACGGATTGAAGTAGCTCCCGTCACGAATGAAGTCAAAATCATCGACGCCTGGAGTGGGAAAGATCCCGTCGTTGATTCGGAAGTCCTCGCGGGCGACGAAGCGTCCAAACATGCGGTCGTTCTGACCGAATACATGGTCCACTCGGGTGATCCAGTAGCTGTTGTCGTCGTTGAGGCCTTGATTGACGCGGTAGTTGCGGCGGCGACGCCGGGCGTTCGGTACGTTTGGATCCGGATAGATAGCCGCCAACTGCCTGCCGACGCTATCAAACTGCGACATCGGAATGATATTGTTAGGCACTTCGGTTTGAGTCAGCGGGTTCATTAATGTCCCGCCAAACCCGGAGAAGTCGCCCGCGCGCTCGGCAATATCAGGCACGTTTTGAATTCGAGTGGCCGCGGCAACCTGTCGCTGAATCTCGACGTTGAAGAAGAAGTGTGTCTTGTTCTTCGTGATGGGGCCGCCGATCGAAGTGCCGAATTGGTTGCGGCGCAATTTCGGTTTCGACGCGGAGAAGAAGTTTCGCGCGTCTTGCGCGTCGTTGCGAAGGAATTCGTATACAGACCCGTGGACGTCATTCGATCCCGACTTCGTGGTCATCTGGATCGTGCCGCCGCCCGAACGGCCCATCTCGGCCTTGTAGTTCGAGACGTTGACCGTGAATTCCTCGAGCGACTCGACCGGTGGGTCGAAGACTAGGGTCGAAACGCCGAGCGTCATGTTCTGGACGATTCCGCCGTCCATAATCCACATGGCGTTGTTACCGCGGCCGCCGGCCATGGCGAAGTTCGAGCCCGTTCCACGCTGCACCATAAAGCCGTTTAAGCGGGCCAACTGGCCGGCGCGGCGGTTGATGAGCGGCATGTTGGCGATCGTTTCATTCCTGATGGTGACGCCCACAGTCGACTCCTCGGTGCGAAGCTGCGGAATCTCGGATGTGACGGTAACGGTTTCGGTGATGACACCGACTTCAAGCCCGATGTCGATGGCGGTCGCCGTACCGGTCGAGATCTGGACTCCGGGCTGGCTGTAGGCTTTAAAACCTTGCTGCTCGACGGTTAGATCGAAAATGCCGGCCGGCAGCAAGGGGAACGTGTAATTCCCGCTTTCGTTACTTTCGGCGAAGAGTTGTTCCCCCGTACCTGCATTGGTAAGTTGAACCGAAGCCCCGGGAATTACGGCGCCAGATGAATCGGATACCGTGCCGCTAAGCGACGCGGTTCGTTGTGCCCACGCCGGCGTCACAACTAAAGCCAGCAAAAGTGCGAATAGTGTCCAATGCAAGCGATAGCAATTTTTCATTTTTCTCCCCTGTTTGTACATTTCCAACCCACGATCGCTTCCGCGACCGACCATGTATTGTAATCACCTGAAAATCAGATGGTTACGTAGCGATGGTGATTTTGTAGCACATCACCAAAACCGAAGTCAAAACGCAGCCTCAACCAATTTGTTGCCCCCACGGCAACCGTCCGCGATCTGTCCCTGATATGTATACGATCAAGGTGGCGGACAGGGTTCATACAGCGGTTTGAAAGCGCTCTTTGATGATGCGGACGACCTCATCGGGGTCGCGCTTCCACCAGTTGCGTTCGGAGAAGATTTCGACTTCGAGCGGGCCCTGGTAGCCTGCTTGCTCGACTCGTTTTCGGATGGTGGGAATGTCGATCACGCCGTCGCCCATCATCCCTCTGTCTAGGCGGATGTCGCGGGTGTCTACGAGCCAATCGTTGATGTGGAACGAGCAGATGCGTTTGCCCGCGCGCTCGATTTCAGCGGGCATTTCGGGGTCCCACCAGATGGAGTAGGTGTCGATCGCAATACCCACGGCGTCGTCGGCGTTGAGCTGGTCGCACCAGTCGTTGGCTTGTTTGAGAGTGCAGAGCACAGCGCGATTGGCGCAGACCATCGGGTGAAGGGGCTCGATTGCTAGTTTGACGCCGGTGGCGCGGGCTTCAGGGACTAGGGTTGCGATGGAATCGAGGGACCGAGCGCGGGCCGATTCGGTGTCTTTTGTTTCGTTGAGCCCGCCGGAAATCATCACCACGGACTGGGTGCCGATGCCGACGGCGTCTTCGAGAAGGCGACGATTGTCGTCAGCCGAATTTTGCAGCATGCCGGCGCAGATTGAAGCGACGGCCATGCCGTTGTCTTGGAGGATTTTCCGCGCCTCGCTGATTTCGATTTCCTGGAGCTTGTCGCGCCAGACGGCGGTGCTGTGGACCTCGTGGCGGGCTAGGCCCTCGACGGATTGGCGAAAGTTCCACTGATCGTGCAGGGTGACCTGGTGGATACAAAGACGGGAGATGTCAGGCATAGCGACTCGCTATTACGTTGCTCGGCCACCCGAGAGATCGAAGACAGCGCCGGTGGTGAATGTGCATTCGGGTCCGGCAACCCAGGCGACCATGTTGGCGATTTCTTCCACGGTGCATAGGCGGTTCATGGGGATTTTGGATTTGACCATTTCAATATAGTCGGCGGTCATCTCATTGAGCAGTTTGGTCTCGGTCATCGCGGGGGTGATGCAGTTGACTAGCACTCCGCTGTCGACAAGATCTTTGGCCATGTATTTGGTGAGGCCGATGACACCGGCTTTCGCGGCGGAATAGGCGGGTGCCTTTGCGTTGCCTTCTTTGCCGACGACGGATGCGATGTTGATGATGCGGCCGGAGGCGCGTTCGCGCATGTGAGGGATGACGGCTCTGCTGCAGAGAAATACCCCGGTTAGGTCTACTGAAAGGACGCGATTCCAATCTTGAAGTGGGTAGTCCCAGATGGGGGTGGTTGGGCCATTGACCCCGGCATTGTTGACTAGGACATCGATTTGTCCGTAACGGTCTAGGGTTTGAGTGACGGCGGATGTAACAGAGGTCTCGTCGGCGATGTCGGTTTGGATTGCTCCGGGTGATGGCGGGCCGGGGTCAATGTCCCAGACGGCGACGTGAAATCCGTCTCTTTCTAAGCGGGCGGCGATGCCTTGACCGATGCCTCTGGATCCGCCTGTAACAACTGCGACGGTCATGAAGGTTTGTAGAATACCATCGGAGAGATGGCGGACTTTCATGTGTCAGTTGGTGATAGCGTTTCGTTCACTAAGACTGTTAGCGAGAGCGACGTGTATTTGTTTGCCGGCATCACGGGAGATTTTTCTCCTAACCATGTGAACCAGGTGTATATGGAGCGCAGCCGCTACGGGCGCCGGATGGCGCATGGGGCTTTGCTGGTGGGGTTTATTTCGACAGCGTCGACGATGGCCATCGCGCATTGCCGGGATGATGAACGCGAAACTCCGGTGGCGGTGGGGATGGATAAATTGCGGTTTTTGTCGCCGGTGTTTTTAGGGGACACGGTGACTGTGGGTTACGAGGTTCGGTCAGTGGATTTGGAGCGGCGACGATCGGTAGCTGCGGTTGAGGTGACGAACCAGGATGGGGTTTTGGTTTGCGTTGCGGATCACATTTTGCAGTGGGTGGCGAATTTGTAAGGGGACCGGGTATTGAGCCGCGGGGTTGGCCGTTAGGGCGTTTTTAGCGAATGCATGGAGCGCGGTTGAGAGGCGTCGGGCCCCCTCAAGGGCTGATCAGCAGGACCCGATTCAACTTGTTCTAGAAATCTCATTCGCCACCGCACTCTCTTACGGTCGTGCCTCCGAAAATCGCCTGTGGGATCTAATCTCTAGTGCGGGTGGTACGCGGGTGCTGTCGGGAGTGCGGTTTCTGCTGATTTCTTGATTGCTTCGATCACCGCTAGATTTGCTAGGCCGTCTTCTAGCGTGACGCGCGGGTTCGCCTCGCCACGGATCATTCGGCAGAAATGGGCGAGTTGGTCGGCTAGGGCGCGTCGCGGACCGGTCGGGCGTGGTTCACTCGACAACTGTTCTAGCCACGACTCGCCGTTTCGCCACACGGCAAGGTTGGGGAATTCGAGCGCGGCCTGTGTGCCCACGATACGAAAGCAGTTTTCGTTGTTTGCCGGCGTCTGTGGGTTGTCACCGCTGTTGCGCTCCCATCCCCAGGGCGATGGTGTCGCGTCGGAAAAGGCGATCGTGACTAGCGGGCCGCCGCTGAAACGGAGAAGGATCGCACCACTGTCTTCGACGGCGAAGTTGCGGTTCTCAGATGTTGTTTCAGCGTAGACGGATTCGACTTCGCCGAACCACGACCGCAGCATGTCGACGTCGTGAATGACGTTGATTAGGAGCGGGCCTCCGCCCGGAGCTGTGGTGCGCCACGCCGCGTTGAAGTAGGTATCGTGTTTGCGCGAGCACCAAACCCCGGAGCAGGCGACCACGTTACCTAGCTCTCCGGACTGGATGATGTTGCGTGTCTCGTCAACGGCGGGGTCGAATCGGCGGTGGTGACCGACTTGGGCGCGGACTCCGGCGGAGTTTGTTGCCTCGATGAGCTGGAGGCCGTTCGCGACTGTGTCGGTAACCGGTTTCTCCATCAAGAACGGCAGACCTCGTTGGGCGCAGACGATTCCGATCGACGCGTGGAGCGCGTTAGGGGCGGCGACGATTACGCCGTCAAGTTGCTCTTGGTCTAGCAGCGACAGGTAGTCGGGGTAGAGGGTCGCTTGCGAGGACTTGGCTAGCTCTGCGGCGGCGGGGTCAGGGTCGGCGATAGCCACGAGTTGGCAGGCGGCCTCGCGGGGGATCAGGTCGGCGTGACGGCGGCCGATGAGTCCGGCGCCGATCAGAGCGATACGGCAGGGCTGCATGATTGGGTTACTCGGCGGAAAAGATCGCGCTGTCCATGCGGCTGGGTTCGGTGGGCATGAGCGGTATGAAGCCCATGCGGTCGAGGACGTCAGCCTTGAGATCGATGCCGGGGGCGATTTCTTTAAGCAGCACGCCGTCAGCGGTCAATTGGAAGACGGCGCGTTCGGTCACGTAGACGATCTCTTGATTGGCGCGGACGGCCTCGGCGCCGCTAAACGTGATTTGCTCGACTTGGTTAACGATTTTCCGGATTTCGCCTGGGCGGTCGATTTGCAACACGCCTTCGCCACAAGTAAGCTTGGCTCCTTTTGCCTCGAACGTTCCGCAGAATACGACTTTGCGGGCGTTTTGGGCGATGTCGATAAAGCCACCGGGTCCGACAGGAACGCCGCCTAGTTTGGAGACGTTGACGTTGCCTCGGGAGTCGGCTTCGCCCATCCCCAGAAATGCAATGTCGAGTCCGCCTCCGCTGTAGAAATCGAATTGGGAGGTGGAAGGGATGATGGCCTCGGGGTTGCGCACGAATCCGAAGAGTGTGCCCTCGAGGAGCATGCCGCCGTAGGTGCCGTGCTCGATGGTTTGGTAGTATCGGCTAGCCTCAGATTTTCCGGCGACAATTTTGGCGACCGCGTCAGGGATGCCGAAGCCGTAGTTGATGATGGCGTCCTCGCGGAGCTCTTGCTCGGCGCGTCGCGCGATGACTAAGCGCTCACTGAGGGGGCCGAGTTCGGGGACCAATGAAGACGAGCGCTCTTGCCCTGACAGTGTGACGTCGTAGCCGCCGTCGTAACTCTGTTGTTGCCTGGGATCGACAACGACCGCGTCGACGATGGCGGCGGGCAGTTAGACGGACCGTGGCGCGAGTGAGCCGCTTGCGACGGCCTCGCGAACTTGCACCAGCACTTTGCCTCCGCAGTTATGTGCGGCCAGGGCGAGTGTGTAGGCGTCCAGCGTCGCTCCCTCTTCGTCGAGGCTGACGTTGCCTTCAGGGTCGGCAAAGGTGCCGCGAAGGCAAACCGCGCCGACCTGAAAACGGTTGATAGTGGAGATAATCGCGTCCGTCGATTTGTGTCAGGCGGACCAAGTATTCCTTGGCGCATTCGTTCAATTTGCCGCCGTCGATACGCGGATCGACGAAGGTGCCTAGTCCAACGTGCGTGAAGAGACCTGGGCGGCGCGCGCCGATTTCACGCATGAGCTGTGTGATGACACCTGCGGGAAAAACGTAGGCCTCGATCTTTTCGTCGCGCGCGAGTTGTTGCATCCGCGGGGACCAAACCAGTGGCCTCCGATGACACGTTTGACCAAGCTCTCATGGGCGAAGCGATTGACGCCGCGTTTTTCGCGGTCGCCTAGACCCAGGGCGTGTACTAGCGTTAGATCACGTGGTGAGCCGGTTTGCAGGAAGCGATTTTCGATGGCGGCTAGCAGAGTGTCGGGTTCGACTAAGCCACCGCCTCCGCCAGTGACGCCCACCGCGAGACCGTCGGGGACTAGCGCGGCCGCCTGGTCGGCGGTCATAAACTTGTTGCGCGGCAAGCGACTAGCTTATCGCGCCGAGTGGGGCGGGAGCGGTGTGAGTCGCGTTACAGATAACGCTTCGGGCTCTGAATCAACTCGATTGCCTCGGGTATGATTTCGGCTTCGAGCGGGAGCTTGCCCAGCGCCTCGCCGTCACCTCCGCCCGCACGATTTCGTCGGACTCCGCAACAATGTGTTTGGCGTGAAAATGATGCACCTTCGGGTGCTTGTAGACGTCGTCGGAGTAGAGCACGCCGATATCTCGGACCAGCTCGAATGTTGTTAAGCGCTCGATAACTGTGACTTCGAGCAGTCCCGAATCGAGGCGCGCCCGCGGGCATGGATGCATTCCCCCGCCGTGGTACTCGCCGTTTCCGATCGCAACGTTGGTTATCACGAACTCGTCGTCCAAGCGTTTGCCGTCTAAGGTTAGGCGCACCGTCTTGCCTCGGTACTTTAGAAAGACTGCAACGTCGCCCAAAGAAACGCGGCCTTGCCACTGACATTCGTGAGGAAACTATTTTTCGCGGAGATCGACACGTCGCCGCCCATCCCAAAGCTCGTGAGATTGGCGAAGTAGCGCTCGATCGGCTTCCCCTCGTGGTCCTCGATCTTAAGCCTGGCCACATCAATTGGGCCGCCGTTCGCCGCTGGCGATCAACGACAATGCTTCGCGGATATCGGTCGGCAGGCGCGCCGTACGTTGAAAATCACTCCCGGTTCCGATCGGAATGATCGACAACGCCGCACCCGGATTTACTAGTTGCCCGCCCTCAAAAAAACCGTTGACAACCTCATTAATCGTGCCATCGCCTCCAATCGCAATTACAAGGTCGACGCCGGCGCGTAGTGCATCTCTCGTTAGAGTGGTCGCGTGGTTGGGACGTTCGGTGACGAGCGTGTCCGCGTGGCCGAGATAGTACCCGAGTAAGTGATTGAACTCCAGCAATTTCGCCCGAGCCCGCCCGCCGCCGGCTTTCGGGTTCACGACCGCGACGGGTTTCTTAAGGGGCACCGTCGTAAAGAATCGCTAATCGGCCGAGGGCGTCCAGCCCGGTCGACCGCCACATCGATTGCAGCGACTTTTGGCAAAAATCTCGTCCCAGTCGCCATCGGTCGCGACGTAGTCCATGACTGCCCTTAGCGCCTTGTCGCGGCTTGCGATGCCGTACTTCTCGGCGGCGGCGTCGAGCATGCTGAGGACGTCGGATTGAACTTCAAATGAGACAACTTCTTTAAGACCGGCCATTGCTTGATTGAACCACGTTTCGGCCCTGGATATCGTTGATGGTGTCGCGCAGTGTCTCGTCCGCCGGACGGGTCGTGAAACCTAGTTCGTTGCGCGCTTTGCTCGAGTCACAATACCAAAACATTGCCGACATCTTGACTGATTCGTCATCGAGTTCGAACTTCTTGCCGAGCAGCGGATAGATCGCGCGTAAGGTTGATGCGCCAGCCCGTGCCATCGCCAACGGCAGCATGAATTTTGGCGCGGCGACGCCGGAGAGTTTCGACGTGCGGCGAATCCACTCGTGAAAAGTCATGTTTTCGCCGGCAAGCAGGTAGCGTTCTCCGAGGCGACCTTTGTGCATGGCCGCGATGAGTCCCGCCGCGGTGTCGCGCACGTCCACTAGATTGAGTCCGCCGGTAGGCAGTACCTTAATCTGGCCGTCGAGGAATAGGCGCACGTCGCCGGTCGAGGAACCGCGCTCGTCACCTGGCCCGAGTAGCAAGCTCGGGTTGACGATGACGATGGGAAGTTTGTCGTGCTCGTGGTGCCAGAGCGCCTGCTTCTCTTGGTAGATCTTGCTGAGGTAATACGGCCAGTCTTTAACGACAGAGTGCGCGTATGGCGAATGTTCGTCCCACACCTTCGGTTCCGTGCTCACGGCGATGGTGCCCGACGACGAGGTCACAACGCAGCGGCTCGTGCCGTGCTTGCGCATCGCTGCGCAGACGTTTCTGGTGCCATCTACGTGTGTCCGATAGGCCAGCCAATGTTCCGTGGGCGACCGCTCGATGACACCGGCTAGATGGTAGATTTGCTCGCAGCCGGCTACCGCCGCGTCGACATCACTTTCGTTGCTGATGTCACCCTGGACCGCTTCTACGCGATCGAAGCCGGCGGTCGGAAAGGTGCCGCGGCTAAATGCACGTACGCGCAGTTGCGGGTCGGAGTCCAGTAGTTGGCGGACGAGATGCTTACCGAGAAACCCGGTTGCTCCTGTTATTAGGACGGTATTCATGGTTGGGCCCGATCGCGGCGAGTACAGTTCATCAGGATACAGCCGAAGTTGACGCGCTATTCCGCCAGAAGCGTGGCGTTACCGACGATGGAGCGAGCGACGGCAGTGGCCTGCGCCAATTCGTTCATTGATTCAAAGTCTACGCCGTCAAACATCGAGTGGAGTTCACGCCGGACCTCGACGCTGACTCCGCCAATGATGCTCTGGCGTTCGACCGTACCGCTCGTTGAACTTACCAAGTCTTTGAGCTGACCGTATGCCGTTGCGCCGCGAATTTCGAATTCCCTCGACTCACCCCCCGCTTTTTGCCAAGTACCAGACAGCTCGATGCTCGTCGTTGCCGGCGGCGTGCCCGAGGGACGGGCAATCAAAAAATGCGCCTGGCAGTACTCCGGGTCGCGGACGCGCCGGACCTCGATGTCGCGATTTGTGGGTCGCGCTAAGTCCTCTTCGAACGACTTCGAAATTCTTGACGCGTTCGGTAACATGCTGCCGTGGCCGGCATATGCCGTGATTGGCGCGAATCCTCTCAGCAGCCGGGCCATCGGTGTCATTTTCGGCGGCGCATGACACGGAACTAGCTCAAGATTGCGAGTGACCAACTTTCCTGAGCGTACCTGTATCTGATAACCGAGATCGCTCGTCACCGTCCAACCGTTCCCGTTTGGGGTGGGTCGTGCTTGGCCCCAGTCCCAACTTACGCGGTACGAAACGTCGCCATAAATGATCGGATTGCCCTCGGTCACCTGCGCGTAGATGAGCACCTCGTCGCCAATCGGCTCGCCTGCCAAGCCCCAGGTCGAGTGGTCGTTGGCGTTGAGAACCAGTTCGACGCGGTTCACGCCTTCGCTGAAAAGCGTTTCAGGAAGATGCCGCCATTGTGAGTACAGCCGCGCGGTCTTTTCTCCGTTGATGTACAGGTGAGCGTGCCCCTCGTTTGGCACAGGTTCGCGATTCACCGCTTCAGGCGTGAATGTGAAATTCTCAGCAGCCAAATAAAGGTTGAATCCATCGACCGGATCGGCTTCGAGCTGAATCTTCACCGACGGGTATGGCAAGTCGTCGGGGACATCGACGACGACGTGGTCGGGATGGAGCATGCGCATGGCGGACTCCTGCGGCCACGCTAAGACCACTGCAAGCGCAATAGCCGGCAGCCATATTAATCGAAGGTTCATTGCGGCGAGGATTTCAGTCTAGTGGAAGCGGGCTAGAGGGCCTCACCAAGCCGAGTCGAAGACTCGTACACGAGCCCAGTTCGGCTTGAACTTTGCGATGAAATTGTTGTGCGGCTCCGACACCTGATAGGCGTCGTGGGCGGACTTGTCAGTGAAGACGATGTGTAGGCCCACGCCGAACGCTTGATCATTGACGTCCCGCTGGTTTTCAACTACCCGCCCGCCACAGGCGAAATACTCTACGCCTTCGTGAGGCTCCAATAATTCTTTGCAGCCTGCGAGTAGAGAGGCGACCGCTTGGTCCGAACCATCCACCAAATCGAAAAATACATTGTGCGCCAACATCGGCATTTCATCCTTTCAAAACGGGCCTGCCACCCTATAAGCCGGTTTCTGTTCCCGTCCGAAGACGAGCGGCAATCATTCATCTAGGACGCCTGTTGCCAGACGCCTCAAGCAACCTACCCGGGACTCCAAACGCGGCGGGCCGCCGCTTCGTCCCCTATTTGGTCTTGCTCCACGTGGGGTTTACCCTGCCACCACGGTCGCCCGCGGCGCGGTGCGCTCTTACCGCACCATTTCACCCTTACCGCTGCCAGAAGACCGCGGCGGTATATTTTCTGTGGCACTTTCCGTAGACGGTCCCTCGCGAGAACGCCCCCCGGCCGTTAACCGGCACGCTGCCCCATGGAGACCGGACTTTCCTCCCCACCGTAAAGTGCGGCGACTGCCCGGACGACAGGCCCTTGATTGATTGTATGTGGTCGACGCGCCTTAGTCGAAATTTTCGTCGGGCTCTTCGGTTGTGAAATATAGCTGGGCCGCGCGCTTGATACTCTCCGGGTCGGCGCTGATCGCGGTCTTTTCGTATTTGCTTATCGAGCCCAAGATTTCGCAGATATCCCTTGGGTAGCAAGCTCGCAGTTCTTTCGAGCCGCAGTCGTGGCAGAATTCGCGCAACATCCTCGCGGTATCGGCCGTATGAGGAATGTCCTCGGCCGTTGCGACGCGCTCGAAGATTTCGTCGAAGACTTGATCGGATACCGGACTGATGTAGATCTTGTTTTGGATGCGCCGCAGGAACGCGTCGTCGGCAAGGTCGCTGGGCTTGAGGTTAGTTGAAAACACGACCATCAACTGAAAAGGAATTTCAAACTTGAGGCCATAATTGAGTGACAGATAGTCCTTCTGGCGATCGAGCGGCACGATCCAGCGATTAAGTAGTTCTTTAGCCGACAAGTTGATTTGGCGACCGAAGTCATCGATCAGGAGCATTCCATTGTTGGCCTTCATCTGCAACGGCGCGGAATAGAATCCGCCGCTAGAGTCGTGACGGAGTGAGAGTTGGTCGGCCGTTAACTCGCCGCCGACCGAGATCGACGGTCGTTTGCACGCTATCCATCGTGGATCGAGGTCGACGTCTTCGGGCAGATCGATCGTCTCGTGTACCCCCTTTTCGTACGTAAGAATAACTTGTCCGTCGACCTCTACAGCGTAGGGAACGATGATCGGGTCGGTGTACACCCGCAGCAGCCGCTCCGCAACGGTTGTCTTGCCGTTGCCGCTCGGGCCGTGCAAGAAGATCGACTTTTGGCTGATGACGGCCGGTCCGACGCTATCCAGCAGACTGTTCGTCACTACGATGTCGGAGAATGCCGACGCCAGAAATTCGCGGTCAATTTCGATTTCGGCCTTTTGGGCATTGCACGCAACGGTGTATTCGTTGATCGACACCGGGATGGCGCCGGAGTATTCCGACACTCTCATGCGGTCGATCGCAAGCGCAGTGCCCTTTTCCGTGAGGCCAAAGATGTAGTCTTCACCTTCGGTACCGCGGACCTCAATGATCAGTTGGTGGCGAAAGCGGTGGAATAGCGTTTCGACGACGCTAATCGATACTTTAAGCGAGTTTGACATCGAAATGAGCGAGCTGCGCCCGTCTTTATAAAGCCGGCGCAGAAAGATGTCTTCCATCAGCGATTCCGGGACGTCGATATGATCGACCGTTGCCGGCGTCCTTGGACAGTAGCGCGGGATCTCGGTGGTCGTTTCAGCGCTCTCAATTACAGTAGTTGCGAATGACATAACAATCCGATCTTGGGTATAAATTCAAACTTTGTATGGGGGGATTGCGACGAGAACCTCAACTCGGACTGGGAGCCCGTCCCGGCTCGCCGGACGAAATTCCCATTCCTTGAGAATTGGTACAAGAACTTTTTCGAGGTCGGATTTTCCGCCTCGTATCAAACGCAATTCTTCCAGCCGCCCGCTGATTGCTAGGAATCCGTGTAGCATGACGTAGCCCTCGCGGCCATCCTCGTCTACGCGCGGCAAGTAAGTGACCATCGGGTACGGCGCGACGACGGGCGCGGGATTCCCTAACTGGACAACCATCTGATTGGCGGCGGTTTCCCGAGGCGAAGGTACCGCGTACTGCAAGATCCAAGCCTTTGGGGCGCCGACGTCCAAATACACGGTGTAGACCGGCTTTCCGTCGAGAATCCCGCCACTATCGGGTATTGCACCCTCGCCGGACGCTTGGACCACGACGATGTCGTGCTTGCCGGTTTCGGGATGCAACATTTTTACTTCGATGTAGCGCGCGGCGTCGCCCAGTGTCGAACCGAGGCCGGACCCGATACCGCCCGTGCCCGTCCCGCTACCGCTCCCATTGCCTAATCCGGACCCTGCTCCCGAACCTTGGCCGCTGCCGCTGCCCTGACCGTTTCCGCCACCGCTGCCCGAGAGTCCAGACGCATCACCGCTGCCGCGCCCGGTGCCGGTGCCTCCACCGCCAAGCGAAACCGCCATCGTCGACTGACCATCCCCGAGCCCTTGCCCGGGTCCGTTGTTGCCGCCTGCTCCCGAGCCGGTCCCGGCCGCGCCGCTTCCGCTGCCGAGGCCGGCAGTCAGACCGGAGCCGCTTCCGGGCTCCGAGGCTTGTCCAGGCGACGTACCGCCCCCCTCACCTGTGGCGCCGTCCGAGTCGCCCCCGGCGGAGGTCACCAGTGCGAGGTTTGTCGGCCGGCCGCTGCCTGGACCGTTAGTCTCGTCGCTAGTATGGAATTCCGCAAGTTGGTTCATGCCGGGAAGAACGACCAAGCCTCCGAGCGGCGCCGGGTTGGGGTTTTGGGCGATGAGTGACGGTATTGGTGCGGATGCCTGAAGCGCCTTAACACCCGCGGGAGCCGAACTTTCCTGGCCCTGCAGCGGCATGCGGAACCGCTCGGGGGGCAGAGGTTGCAAGGGTGTCACCTTGTTCGTCGCGAAATCGATCTCGCCTCCTTGAACGGCGGGTGCATCGAGAACAGGCGCGGATTGGGTCGAGACCACGGCTGTAGATTCCGGAGTTGGCGCGTCCGGTTCGGCGGTGAAGCTGAACCGCTCGTATTCGAACTTCGGCAGCGCCGGACTCACCGGGCTGCGGACAACGAGATTGGGCAAAGTCGGCAGAGGCTCATCGGCCACCTGGAGATTACTGTCGGGAAGCAAGAAGGTCTGCCTCGCCCCGGGCGTCGGCTTAGGCAAATTAGGCACAGTAAAACGAGCCACTGTTCGCGCGCCATCACCCTGGGCTCCTCCGGCCGTGCCCGCGGGTTCCGCGGCTTTGGGCGACTTTAGACCACCGGCGTCGTTCTTGGGTCCTGGCTCGTTCCCCCCCGCATCATCGGACTTTTCGAGCGCCGGCGCCAAAAACGGGCTGGAAAGATCGAGGACGATCATGCGCGGTCGCTCGCGTTCGGATTCCTCCAACGCCTCCGCTAACGCCGCTTCGTCGCTAAGGCCTGGAAACAACTGTCCCGAAGCTACGATGGCGGTAATAACGGCGATGTGAATTGCCGCCGAGGCCAGGAAGCTGCCCCAACGATACGTGCTACGCGGGGCTGTGTTCAGCCCAGGGTCCTCTGCAATCAGCGCCGCGATGCTCAGGCCATAGCCGGCGACCGAGGCGGCCGGCGGTGGAGCGTCCGGATCTAGCTTGACGATCAACTTCACGGCTTGGCGCGTTTTCCAGTCTGTCGTACCTGTGCGAGCGAGAAGTCAACTATTCGATCCGGAGGAATCAGCGAGCTCCTGTGCGGTTGGGATCTCGGCAAGAATGGGCCGCTTCGATTCGGGGATATACTGATGCAGCTCGCCAATATTTTTGAGCCCGTACAAGGCCAAGTCGAATCGGTCTACCGCGCCCGTCTTCGCGTATAGCTTTGACAGATAAACCTTAACCGTACCTTCCTTGATCCCCAGTCTTTCGCCGATCTGGCGGTTATTCAAGCCCTGCACCAGCAAACGAACGAGGTCGCTTTCTCGGCGGCTGAGCTGCGCCCGGGGTTGTTTCAAAATGCTTTGAATAATGCTCTCTTCGAACCACAGCTCACCCTCGGCCACGCGTCTTGTCCAATACAAGATGAGCCTGAAGGGAGGGGTGATTCCAACACAAGATGAGCCTGGAGGTAATTTGGGCAAGGTCGATTAGGAACAGGCAAACTGCGGGCGATGGGAGTCGCCGTGCAGCAAGCCGAATCAGTGAGTCTCGATGAGATCGAGAGTTTTCTCGACGGGTGTGGGTCCGTCGAGTTCCAGGCCGGAAGTCGAGCGGATAAATACGCGCTCGTCGAAGGCGTCCTGAAGAGGCATCATTATGCCGACCAGAAGCGCTCGGTTAAAGGATTGTTGAGACGCTTCCTGAGCAAGCTAACCGGCTTAAGCCGCGCCCAATTGACTCGCCTCATCGGGCAGTTTTTGCGCGAAAAGTGCGTTCGGCCGACAGCCTATCGAAGGCGCCGCTTCCCCACCAAGTACAGCCGCGCCGACATCGTTCTCCTGGCGCATGTCGACCAAGTACAGCAACGTCTCTCCGGGCCGGCGACGCGTCGCATTCTCCAGCGCGAGTTCCAAATCTACAACCGCAAGGAGTTCGAACGCCTTGCCGAACTGTCGGTGGGACACCTCTACAACTTGCGCAAACGCGCCGTCTACCGGCGACACAGTTTGCATCTCGACAAGACTCGACCGACACCCGTGGCGATCGGCGAACGCCGCCAACCCGAGCCGCGAGGACGTCCGGGCTACCTGCGCATCGACACCGTGCACTCGCCCGAACAGGAAGGTGAAAAAGGCGCCTACAGCATCAACGTGGTCGACGAAGTGACGCAGTGGCAGGCCGTCGGCTGCGTCCAACGCATCAACGAAAATCACCTCATTCCCTTGCTGGAAGGCCTTTTGGAACAATTTCCATTTATCGTTCGCGGCTTTCACTCCGACAATGGCAGCGAATTCGTCAACCATCAAACCGCTAAACTGCTCGAGAAGTTGCGAATTGAATTTACGAAGTCTCGCGCGCGCCGTTCGAACGACAATGCCTTGGTCGAAACCAAGAACGGCGCGGTGGTGCGCAAGTGGATGGGCTACCAGTTTTTGCCCTCGGAAGCGACGCAGGCGATCGACACCTTCTACCGCCAGTGGCTCAACCCGTACTTGAATTTTCATCGCCCATGCGCTTTCGCCAGCGAGCGCCGAGACCGCCGCGGCAAGTTGCGCAAGGTGTACGCCGAGTGGAGCACGCCGTGGGAAAAGCTGCTCAGCCTGCCCGCCGAGCAGCGCGGCCTGCGCGCGGATCGCTCGCTCAAGAAGCTCCAAGCGCGAGCGGACACTTGTTCCGACACCGAGTTTGCCGAGCAACTCGACGCTCAGCGCAACGAACTGCAACGCGTCTGCAAAGACCTCGCGATCTGCTGGCGCACGCGCTAGACAACGCCCCGACCCGAGGCGTTGTCGGCTCCTCCGGCCCACGTCCGAAGACGGCCGTGGGGTCTCGCCTGGGATGTGTCAAGGGCGGAGTAAATTTGGACCACTTCGGCGGAGCAAAAGTAGACCAGTTGGTGAAGGGGTAGCGGTTTTCGTGGGACGGCTGGAACGGAGCCTGCGGTCGCCCTTTAGGGCGGCCCAGGCGTAGTGGAGGCCGTCCCACGAAAACCGGGCGAGTGGCCGGTGGGTCAGCCCAAAGAGTGAGCCCGCTTCTTCTTGCTCTGGATCAGACGGAAGCTTTCGGCGTTCAGCTCTAGAATATGAACGTGGTGCGTGAGGCGATCGAGCAGGGCGCCGGTCAGCCGCTCGGAGCCGAAGACCTCCGTCCATTCGTTAAACGGCAGATTCGAGGTGACCAGCGTCGAGCCCTGTTCGTAGCGCTGGGAAAACACTTCGAACAATAACTCCGCTCCGGTCTTCGATAGCGGCACGTAGCCCAGTTCATCGACGATCAGCAGATCCTGCTTGGCCAACTGCTTTTGACATCGCAGCAAGCGCCGTTCATCTCGGGCTTCGAGCAGCTCATTGACCAGTGCCGCCGCTGTTGTGAAGCGTGTTCGATAGCCGCGCTGACAAGCCGCCAGTCCCAACGCCAAGCCGATGTGCGTTTTGCCCGTGCCGGAATTACCCAGTGCCGGCACGTTTTCGCGGCGGTCGATAAACTCACAGCGCGCCAGTTCCAGCACCAGCTTCTTGTTCAACGCCGGCAAGGACGGGAAGTCGAAAGTGTCCAGACTCTTGGTCACGGGAAACTTCGCGGCCTTGCTGCGGCGCTCGGTGGCCCGCTGTTCACGGTCGAGCAGTTCCAGCTCGCAGAGTTGTTGCAGGAAGCTCCTCGAATCCAAGCTCTCGGCGGCGCATTGCCGCGCCAGTTTGTCGTACTCGCGCAGGAAGGTTGGCAGCCGCAACGCTTTCAAATGCGCTTCGAGCAGAAGTTTCGACCTCGCCATTACCCCCCTCCTTGTGCCGGCAGTGCCAAATAGTCCGCAGCGGAGGTTTGCTCCACCTGGGCTGCCGGCAGGTGCGGATACTTCGTCAAGTCCAAGCGCGGCGGCCGTTGCTCGATGCGGCACAGCACTAAGTGCCTGACTGCATCCAAGCCAATCGCTCCCAACTCGCAGGCTTGGCGCACCGCCGCGGCAACGTGCTCGAATCGGAAGTCCTCCAGTCATCGCAATACCTGCACGTACTCGCGCTTGCCTGGCTTTCCCAACCGTGCCTCGAGCAAACGTCTCAAGCACGGGAACTGTTCGGGCAGCTCCCAGCCCGCCAACGGGGCCGCTTGATCGAGCGCGTTGGTCTTGCGTTCCAGCAGTGCTAGGTAATGCAGCGGATCGAAGATCAACTCTTCGCGTTCGTAACTGCGCCGGTGGCGCGCGATCTCTTCGCTGCCACAACAGATCACGATTTCATCGACGTAGCCTTTCAGCAACACCTGGCGATGTCCGTAGCGTGTGGGCACCGAGTAGTCGTTGGCGCGATAGCGCACCAATGACAGCGACGTCACCCGCGTGGTGCGTTTGTCGCAGGCGTCATAGGGCGTGGGCGGCAAGGGCAACAACGCTTGGCGGTCACGCTTGAAACGTTCCTCAATCGTTTCGGTGTGCCGCCGCAAGCGCCGCTTACGATTGTTGAGGCACTGCGCTTCGAGCTGCTCGTTGAACGCTTCCCAGCTTGGAAACCTTGGCGCCGGCACCATGAAGTTCCGCCGGGCATAACCGACCAGTCCTTCCACCTTTCCCTTGTCGTTGCCTTTGCCCGGACGCCCGAAACGATCGGAGAATAAATAGTGCGACTGCAGTTCACTGAACACCCTGGTCCGCTTGCGCCTGCCGTCGCCCAGAATCCTCGCCAGCGCCAAGGTCGTGTTGTCGTAGAGGATGCTGCGTGGCACGCCGCCGAAGTACCGAAACGCTGCGTTGTGCCCCTCGCAAAACGCTTCCGTCGTCGCGGCCGGGAAAGCTTTTACGAAAGCGTCATCGCTAGGCGGCAGATCGACCACCAAGTAGTGCGCCTTGCGCTGTACGCCGTCAATGACCACCAGAGCTTCACCGCAGTCGGCCTGGGCATCGCCCGCCGGATGCACCAGCGGCACGAACATCTCTTGCCCGCCGAGCTTCTTGTCGCGAACATAGTCCTTGACGATCGTGTAACCGCCGGTGAAATCGTACTCGTCGCGCAAGCGGTCGAAGATGCGTTTTGCGGTGTGGCGTTGTTTCTTCGGACGTTCCTGATCGTCGATGAGGATCTGATCGACGATTCCGGTGAAGGGATCCAGCTTCGGCCTCTGCGCTGGTTGGCGCCGCCGATAGCCCGGCGGAGTGGCGTAGCGCAACATCTTGCGCACCGTCCCTCGCGCCAGGCCAAACCGTTTGGCGGCCTCGCGCTCACTGAGCCCTTCGACAAAGACACTGCGCCGTACTTGAGCGTATAGCTCCACGCGATACATCCCTCTCGTGTCCCACAAACACCACAGGAATGTTCGCTGGACCACTCGGACGGTCTACTTTTACTCCGCCCAAAAGCAGCTTCGATTCGCCGCTCTATGGTCTAGTTTCGCTCCGCCGTTCTCACCGCTCTCAACGCGCGGCCGCTTGGCTGCGGATCGGTCTACTTTCGCACGGAGTCGCACCAGATATTGAAACCGAATCTTACTGTCGTGACGTTGTCGACGTTGCTTTGACCCTAATTGCGGGCTGCGCGGAGAGCGGACGCAACCCGCTGCTGGATAGCTAGCGCAATGCCGAATCGAGAAACAATCGCGAGGAAGTTTGACCGGCGCGAGGTGGGCGCCCTCGCCGCGGGCGCGGTGTTGGCGTCGGCATGCGGGCGAGAGGCTGATCCGATTGCGACGTCCGACGTCAGTATCGTCTCCGTTCCGGATTACTCAGCTGACCTGCTCGGCATTGTGCGAAGAATATTCGTAGAACATCGCTTAGACCTTCGTGGCAAGAGTGTTGTCATCAAGCCGAACCTAGTCGAGTTTGATCCAGAGACACCGATAAACACAAACCCGCTGCTGACTTCCGCGGTGCTCGAAGCGTGCCGCGCCCTCGGCGCGGAGGCCGTCACTGTTGCCGAAGGCCCGGGCCATCGCCGGCTCACTCTCGACCTTGCCGAGTCCGCGGGATATTTCGATGCAATCTCCAATTTCGAAACTCATTTCGTCGACCTCAACATAGATGCGATTCGAGAAGTTACACTGCGCTCGCCGTTTTCCAAACTGTCGAAGCTCTATTTGCCGGAAACTCTGCTCGCCGCTGACGTGCTTATTTCGCTTCCGAAGCTTAAAACTCATCATTGGGTCGGCGCCACTCTTTCAATGAAGAACCTATTTGGCGTAGTGCCGAGTGGCGTGTATGGCTGGCCGAAGAACGTACTCCACTGGGCCGGCATCAACGAATGTATCGCGGATTTAGCGTTCAACGTGACACCCCAGTTCTGCCTTGTCGACGGCATTGTCGGCATGCAGGGTAATGGGCCGATTCAGGGCGTCGCAAAGTCGGCGGGCGTCTTAGTCGCCGGCAGCAGCCCGATTGCAGTCGACGAAACGTGCTGTCGAATCATGGGCATCTCGCCCGAAAAGATTGCGTACCTGCGGTTAGCAGCCGCGCGCATGGGCCAAGTCGAACCGCATCAGATTGCTGAGTCGATCTCAGCAGTTCAAACGAATTTCGATCTTCCTCCAAATATGGACTTTCTGCGGATTACCAGCGACCCGGCGACCGCTCAAGGGTAAGCAGTTCTCGCCACCAAAGGTCGGCTACCTGCAGTCAGGCGCAGATGCGGCTTGTGCGACTCCGACTCGCCTGCAACCAGGTTTAGACGATTTCGTGAAGTTTGCGGCTCGCGCTGGGGAAGCTCGACAGATCCGTTTTTAGCAGCTCCGCCCCGAGGGTCCAGTAAAGGTCGCCAATGGTGCCTGTGACGTTGGTATGGCGGCCTGTTTTGAGTTCAGAAGCACCGCCCGCGACCAACACGGCTAGACCGCTGTTTTTGTGATTGTTCGCTTCAGCGTGTTCGTGGACAAGCGTAAGCAGCGTGTGGTCGAGTAGCGTGCCGTCACCTTCTGGAATCGACCTCAGCTTCGCCAGTAAGTACGCAAACTCTTCGACATGCCAGCGGTTGATGTCCCGCAAAATCCGAATGCCTCGGGGCGTTGTAACCGAGCCATGGGTGTATTCGTGGTGGCGATAGGCGGTGTGGCCCAGCCAGGGGAATCGAGACAGCCCTTGGCATTTCGTCAGCATGTACGATGCGACGCGCGTTTGGTCGGTGCGCAAGGCGTGGACCAATAGGTCAGTCTGCAGTTTCGCGATCCGAGGCCAATCCTTTAGATCCCCACCTTCCGGCGGACGCTCAACGACATCACGATATTCCGCGGGCAAGCCCTCGATCGAGCGCTCGAGGTCTCGCACCGATTCAAGGTATTCCTCGACGCGCGCTCGATCTCCCGCCGGTAGTTCCTGGCTCAGCGATTCGGCGTCCGATCGAACCGCATCGAGAATGCTTTTCTTGCGGTCGACCCATTGCGCTCCGCGAGACCCGAATACGCGGTCAAACAGCCGGTGCGGCAACATCTCGGGTGGTAGCGGTCTGTTGCGCTCCGCCCAGCTCATGTTTCTCTGAACGCTCTCACCAAACGATTCTTGGCACACCCCGATCTGGAGCGACTTAAAGCGCGTCTCTTGCCCGATCTTTAGGGCCACGACTTGGTCGAACGAAGGTCCCCCGGCGCCGCGTCCGCTAAACGAGAGCCCGGACATCAAAGCGCTCATCGAGCGGTGGTGGTCATTGCCGGGACCTGGGAGCCGCGCCGCCGGACTGTCGAGCCCGCTAATGACATGGACGTATTTCTTGAGCTTGGCGAGCGGCTGCAGGCACGGCGTTAGTGCGTAGTCTTCCCCAGTTTCGCGCGGAATCCAGTAACGCTCCGATATGCCATTGCCGTTGAACCAGAGCACAAACCGCTTAGGGATCGCACTCGCCTTCGCACGCGGCGTTGCGGCATACGCGGTGCCGTTCGAGTTGAACATACACTCAAGCGCGGGGAGCCCGACGCGAACCGCGAAACCGCCGAGCCCGATGCCCCGCAGGAATTTACGTCTGTTGACGTTTGATGAAGCCATGTCGGCGCCTGGAGTCTACTCGCTACGTCGGATCGGCGAGAAACGGCTCTGAAGTAGCTATAGCGATTATAAGGTCGCGAAACCGAAATTGCGAGGCCTTGAACGTTGCTAAGAGGTTTTCGATCGTCGCTCGATCTGCCGCTGTCTCGTGCCGACCCAATGCGTAGCGAAACAACATCTTAACGATGCACTTTTGACAACCCTCGTCTTGAGAAAGGATTGCGCCCAATTCTTTGGGCGTTTGAAAGTCCGAATCGGCGATCCCGGCTACTGTTCCCGAGGCGTCGATGTCGAGGTCATACTCAGTAGGTTTCGTCTTCAACTTTCGCTTCACTTCATCGCGAGTCGGCAAAATCTTGATGTGCTGGGTTGCCCGGAATCGTCCAATCGCGTCGAATTGCTCTAGCCCCAAACCGATCGGATCAATCAGCCGATGGCAACTTGAGCAGGTCTCGCTCGTCAGATGAACCGACAAGCGCTGGCGATTGGTCATGGGCAGTTCGTCGGTGAGGGCGGGCAAAGTAGCGCTGACGCCCGGGGGAGGCGGCGGCACGACCTGACACAGGAAGTGCTCGCGCACAAAGAGCCCTCTTTCAGTTGGCGAGGTGTCCGACGGCTTACTGGTCAAGGTCAAAAAGGCGGCTTGGCCGAGCACACCGGCGCGGTTGGACTCTGGCGAAAAATTGACGCGCCCAAACGGTTTCGCGGGAAGCTCAGCAGCGTAGAGTGCGGCAAGTTGATCGTTGACGAAGGTGTAATCAGCGGTGAAGAATTCTCTGAAGTCCGCATCGTTCCAGACCAGGTGGCGGAACAGCTCACGCGACTCGTTCGCCATCGCGCCGGCTAGTTCGGCATTAAAGTCTGGAAAGAATTTGCGATCTCGAATCGTTGCACGCAGCCTGTCCAGCCGCATCCACTGCTCGAAAAACTCATCCATGGCGGGTTCTGAGCGAGCGTCGTCAAGCATCCGCCGAGCGATCGCACGAACACCTTCGATAGTGTCGAGATCTCCGCGTGCCGCCGCACTAAGCAGCTCGGCGTCCGGGGTTGTATCCCAAAGAAAAAACGACAAGCGTTCAGCGATATCGAATCCTCGGTGTCGATGCGTTGGGGTCCGAGGCACGCGCAGCAAGAAATTCGGCGACTGCAACATCGCTTCGGCTACGAACTTCGCGGCCGACGTAAATTCTCCGGCTTCAGCCGCCACTGGTAGGGCCGACTCGACGATGCGTTCGATTTCGGAATGAGAGAGCGGTCGCCGAAACACTTTTTCGCCAAACTCGCGAACGAAAGCCGCCAGGCACTCGCGATCGACAGCCGATTTCGCCTCGCATGGAATCAGGCCGTTGCGGTCGCCACCTCGAAAAGCATTTGCCGAAACCTTTTCCGCCGACGCGCTGTAGGCCTCCATCAAGAGTGGGGGAATCCCTTGACCGTCCGTTTGGTTCTTGAACCCGTTCACGAAATCTTCGGCCGCGAAGGTATCGGCGGGGCGGCTTAGCTCGCCCAGCAGATCGCGAACGGCGTTGTTGTACTGACTGTGCGTCAAACGGCGCACGCCTACAGGCATGACTGCGTCTGCCACTACTGGCCCACTGGAATCGGCGAGATCGTTGCGAGCCAAATGTTCGACCCAGCTCCGCAATAGCCCCTCTTCGTTGCTGCCCACTCGTATCCGTTCGCCGCCAGTGTGTTTTAGGCGATTTGTAGGTTTGCGGAATAGGAGCGAATCGAGTGGTGAACTCGAATCAACGACAACCGTTAAACTCCGCCCGAACTTTTGTACGATCTCCAGCGGAGCCTCTGCCGCTGGAAACTCGAATCTAGTGCCTGAAGCAACGCCATTGTCGTTATGGCAAACTCGGCACTGGGCGGCCTCAAAAACCGGGTAGAGCTTCTCTGAGAAGAATCGATCGTCGACAGCCTCGGCCAAGGTTGGCGGCGGTGCCCACGCTAGGAGCAACAAACCCATGAGTATCGAACGCATTGAGCTGCCGATCATTCTAACGTGAAGCTCCAATTCAGGTGCCCGTCGAGTGGGCTACTTCCCGTAGGCCACTCTTGCCATACCCGCGCCGCGCCACCATGCGCCGCGGGTCGGGAAATACGAAAAGCTATCTCGCGATTCTCAAACGTCAGTTTTCTCGGTCGACAAGTTTTATGAGCGTCGCGGCCGCTCGCGCTTTCGCATTTTCATATAGTCGCGTAGGCATTCGTCCAAGTTCGGAATTGGCGAGATACCTTTCGACTCGATCTTCGCGTTAGAAAGCGCCGAGTACATAGGCCGCTTTGCGACCGTCTGAAATTCGCGGTGCGTTACGGGCGAAATATCAGCATCCTTCCCGCCTGCCTGGGCAATTTTCAACGCATAGTCATACCACGAAATTTCCTCGCTGCCGCCGAGGTGATACAGCCCGTACGGAATCTTCTTCTCCAGCGCATCAATCGACCTCGACGCCAATGCCGGACTGTAGGTTGGCGTTGCGAAAAAGTCCTTTACGATCCGCAACGGAGCCTGCTCGGCGGCCTTGCGCAAGATTAGTTCAGCGAAGTTTCCGTGGTTCGTGAAGCGTCCCGCGGGCCCAAAAACGCCCGCCACACGCATCACGTACTGCTTCTCGCAGTACGCTCGTACAAAAAGCTCGCCCGCAAGTTTAGAAACTGCGTACGACGACGGCGGTTGAGGCTCGTCTTTTTCGGTATAGGGAGTTTTCTTCGTTCCGCTAAAAACGTGGTCTGTCGAGTACTGCAGAAACGTGGCCCCGGTCTCGGCGCAAGCAACGGCGATACCTTGCACTGCAATGCCGTTAATCCGCATGGCGACGTCGGGCTCGGTTTCGGCGAGGTCGACCTTGTTATACGCCGCGGCGTTGATCACCCAGTCCGGCACGTAACGCTCGATCGTTTCGAGCACGGCCTTGGCATCGGTGATGTCAAGTTTTTCCCGCCGCAGTGCGAGTACGCTCTGGCCGCGCCAGCGACATTCGCGGACTAAATCAATCCCTAGTTGGCCGCCGGCACCAAATATAATGACTCGCAAACCGGAATTCTATCAGCCCTAGTGGCTCACGTCTCGCATCGCCCGATTGAGTTCCATGCGAGCCTCGTCAGCCGCCGCGGTCGACGAGCTGACCGGGACGAACTCTTCTTCTTTCCGCCCCATCGACATGTCGAAAAGACGCCCGTCATCGTACAACTTCCAACGCTGTGTTCGAATCGTGCGATTTCCATTGTGTTCGGCAAATGCGTACTTCCGTTTGGCCGGCCCTTCGCCGCGAAGTAGCCTGGCGAAGCTCTGTCCGTCGATGCCCGGCGGCGGAGTTCCCCCAGCAAGTTCAACAAACGTCGGCAACCAATCACTGAAGTCGACGATGTCGTCGACCACCTGGCCGACCTTTAAGACACCAGGCCAGTTCGCGATCAGCGCGACGCGCGTTCCCGCATCCGTCAACTCACCTTTGCCGCCCTTCGTATTCTGGCCATCCCACAAAAATTCGATCGGCTGCTTGATCATCTCCGAACCCTGGGCTGTGAAGTAGTAGCTCTTCGGCGTACCGTTGTCAGCCGTGAAGATGATGACTGTTTTCTCGCGAACGCCGGCTGCATCTACCGCGTCGAGTACGCGGCCAACGCGCTGATCCATGTTTTCGACCATCACCTTGTAACTGTCGTAGTGGCCCTGTGGTCCTAGCGGCGGAGGCGAACCAATATCGTCGGTCACGTCGTGGGCGAGCGCCATCGGGTAGTAGGCGAAGAACGGTTTGTCCTTGTGACGCTCGATGAAATTGACTAGAAACTCGGCGTAGACGTCGGGACCATAGCGATCATTCACGTCGGGGCGCACGCGGCCGTTTTCGTAAATCATCGGGCGGTAGTAGCGAGGCCCCTCGTGCCACCCAAACACCGAGTACTCATCAAAACCCAGGCGATGCGGATGATCAGGCTCATCGCGCAACATCGTCAATTGCCACTTACCCGCCACCGCCGTCGCGTACCCCAGTTTCTTGAGCGCGTTTCCAATCGCGCCCGCCTCTTCTGCCTTTGGGAACGTTCCCCATTGCGGACTACCCACTCTAAACGGATACTTTCCGGTCATGATGGCGATCCGCGAAGGATGACAGACCGGCATGGAGTAGCCGTGGCGAAATCGCACACCCGCGGCGGCTAACGCGTCTACGCGCGGAGTGGAGTAAGATTGCCCACCGTAAACGCCGATAGCTTGATCGCCGATATCGTCAGCCATGATGAAAACGATGTTGGGCTTGTCGGGTACAGCGGCTGCCGCGCAGCAAAGAGCAGCGAGAAAAATAATCAATCGACGCATGGGCCTCAATTATAAAGCCAAATCCGTAAGCCGCGATGGCTGCTGAACAGTTTTGCGCCGCGTCGGCGATATCATGAAGCCAGGGTCAATTCGCCCGTACCGAATCGGACGAACACCATCCTCGATTGTTCCCAAGCTGAAATTACTAGGACCTGCCATTGACTGCCGAACAAATTGCCAAGAAGACTATACTAGCCGTCATCGTGGTCATCGTGGTGGTCACGCTCGTCAAGCTCGCGACTGGGCTCAGAACCCGATTTAGCATTGGTGAGCGTGTCGAGATTTCGCATGGCGACCTAGACGTTATCGAACGCGAGCACCTGGCAAGGTACGAGTTCGCAAAGCAATACTGCGAGGGCAAGACAGTCGCCGATATTGCCAGCGGAACCGGTTTCGGAATGGAAATACTGCGTACCGTTGCTACCGAGGTTGATGGCTATGACAAAGAGGATTTAGGTCAGAAATACATCATCGATCTCGACCATGAATCGTGGGACAAACGCTATGACGTGATCGTCTCGTTTGAAACCATCGAGCACCTCAAGAATCTAGACTTCTTCTTGGAAAACATCCGCAAGACAACGTCTACGCTTCTCCTTTCGACGCCACTCGGTGAAGAGAAAGGATGGTCTGCCAACCCGTATCACGAGCAAGTCTGGACGGCAGCCGAAATCCGGGCTCTGCTAGACAGTTATTTTTCGTGTACCTACCTTTACCAAGTGGATGAGTTTATCGGCGAGATGGACCCCGACGAGGCTCGCATGATCGTCGTGATATGCGAGATCGAGGGGCAGCGCCTGTGAAGCACCGAATCGCGCTCGTCCTGCTCGCAGCAAGCGTATGGGCCTTGGCCCAACCGTCGCCGGAGGCGCTGAAACTTCACGCAGACGCAACCGTCTTCGACGCGCACGTTCATATCGCCAATCGGCAATTCGCTCAAGGGGGAAATATCGGTGAGCGCTACCCCGACGGGCAAGTTGATCTGCCGCGCATTCGACAAGGCGGAGTCGACGCTTTTTTCTTCACACTGGGCATCGCTGAGAGTTACTACCCCGGCCGCTACGAAACGAAGCAAACCCTTCGCTTGATTAACTTCGCCATCGATCAAATCGAATCCAATCGCGAAACTCTCGAGCTGGCGCGCAGCGCGGCTGACATCGAGCGCATCAACCGTGCGGGGAAGACGGCCGCCATCCTTGACGTCGAAGGCGGCTTCGATATGGACGGCGACCTCGACGTGCTCCGCGGCCTGTACCGCCTAGGACTCCGCAGCCTGCAACTGCCGGCTCACAATTGGACCAACGAATACGCCGACTCGTGCTGCGCGCCGCCCAAGTGGAACGGCCTCAACGACCACGGCCGCCGCGTCATCCAAGAGATGAATCGCCTCGGAATGGTCATCAACATTTCGCACGCCGCCGACCAAACGATCGAGCAGGCGCTCGAGGTCAGCAGCGATCCGTTAATCGCAACGCACCACGGCTTGCGCCATTTCAACGACATTCCGCGCGTCATGCCAGACAACCTTCTGCGCAAACTCGCTGACAAGGGTGGGCTAATCGGCTTTCACATCGGGCACTCATTCCACAGCCGCAAGTTTTTCGACTGGAAGACCAATCGCGCCGGTGCGCCGTTCTGGGATACGTCGGCGATTGAGAAGGCAGTCGCTGGAATGACGATGGCCGAGATTGACGACACATTGAAGAGCCGCTATCCGTCGGTGGGCCCAATTCCTCCGCCGGAGCTTCGCATGAGCGTCGACGATTGGCTTGAGGTGGTCGAATACGCAATTGATCTCGTAGGCGATGATCACGTGATCTTGGGAACCGACTTTGACGGCGGCCCCACCCCGCCCAAGGGCATGGACGACATCAGCGATCTCGCTTTGCTGACAGATGGCATGTTGCGGCGCGGATGGTCCGAAACTCGCATTCGCAAGTTTCTCGGTGGTAACCTACTTCGCGTATTCCGCCAGATCGCCGATTGAGGGTCAACCATGAAATTCCTTCCGTTGCTAGTTGTCGTTTTCACGATG
The DNA here is from genome assembly GCA_965205595.1 of Bryobacterales bacterium. GTDB lineage: Bacteria > Acidobacteriota > Terriglobia > Bryobacterales > UBA6623 > CATQHP01. Next base: position 352,856 of record CBDBHI010000026.1, read on the forward strand.
GCGCTCAACGCCGCCGACCATCCGATGCTCAAAGAGCCGACGGTGTTTCAACGCCAGGAACTGAACGAAATGACTGGCAAGACTGTCCACGGTGGCAAGCTTTGGATCATGGATGCCGACGGGTCGCATCTGCGCCAAATTACATTCGGCCACACCTACGACGAACATGCGTCGATGTACGCCGATCAAGAGCACGTGCTGTACTCGGAATCGCCCGGCGCGGGTCTACACGTTGAACGTGGCGCCCGTCTGGTGAAGCTCAATATCTACACGGGCGCGCGCGAGGTCATAGCTGAAGAGCCCGCCTGCGCCCTGCATCACGCCTCGCTATCCCCGATTGATGACCTCATCGCCTACCATCGCGACTGCGGCAATCGTCAGGCACAGTGGCAAAACCTAGGGGGCGACGCCTTCGAGCTCCCGATGAGGGCCACCAACGGGGTGCGCACCTCGATGGGAATCATCGCCATGCACGAGAAGAATATGGCCCAGGTGCCACGAGAGGTTTCGCTGGTCTACTACGAGGGCAAGGGAAACGACACGACGGCGAAAGTCCTCGTCGACGACAAGGTCTTACACCGCCGCGCGGCGATATCGCCGGATGAAGAGTTAATGGCCTGGCAGACCAATGTTGAGCCCAACGGCGACGAAATCTTTCTCGCCAATATCGACGGCTCGAAACCACGCAACTTGACGAACGCGGGCGGCAACGACGGGCATCCCTGGTTCTCGCGGTCTGGCGACAAGATCGTCTTTGAGTCCGATCGCAGCGGAAACTGGGAGATCTGGATACTCGACCTGAAATCAGGCAAGCAAACTCAACTCACCAAAGGCAAAGGGCACTACGTTAGCACCAGGGCGCGCATGTAGATCGAGGCCCGTCCCCCAAGATCAGTACTAGCCCGCACTTCTCACCACCTGACGGCGAAAGCACGCGATACGTGCGCCACTACTTCGTTGCGCTCGATCGCCGTGCTCGACGGACTGCTAAAGTACGCCTCCGCGCGCCAACCTTCGCCCGCCTCGTATTGACGCACCTCCCACGCACTTTCGCTCGCCACGTGGTGAGAACTGCGGGCTAGCCGAACAGTTCGTCAACGACCCGGTTGGCCAGCAGCTGCGTGGGCGAAAAGATCTCAATGTAGTAATAAGCCCGCCCAGACGGGGTCTCTACAATCTTCTTCGTCCAGTCAATTCCCATCGCTGAATAAATCGTCGTGGCCATGTCTTCTGGATAAACGCCGCGGCCGGCACTCCAGCCGTGATCGATAGCCTTTGCACCCAGTTCGTCTGTCGCTCCCAGCACCTGTCCTGGCTTAACTCCGCCTCCCGCGAACAACCCCGTAAACGCGTACTGGTAGTGGTCGCGGCCGGCGATATTCGTTAGTTCGCCCGGTGTGCGGCCAAACTCGCCGACGCAGACGATGAGTGTTTCATCCAGCACCGAGCCCCCATCGTCTCGTTTCGTCGCCTCTAAATCATCGAGCAATTGACTTAAGGCCGTATCCAGATCATGCGAACGCTTATAGAAATTCTCTTGCTCGTAGATTTTGCCGTGGTGGTCCCAATCTTCATGAGTCAGAAAGACAAAGTGCGTACCGGCATCGGCGGTTACCAGATTTCGCGACAGAATAAACGCGTCGCCGGTAACGTTGTCGCCGTAACGTTTGCGTTCTTCCGGCTTGATCGAAAAAATGCCGGCGGTACGTGGGTCCGACATCAACTCGACGGCGCCTTCGTAGTGGTTATGGAAATCGCGATAGGCCTTCTTCTCAAGCGCCGGGTCGGTGCGGATGCGGCCATCAAATTGTTTGAGGAGTTCCCAGCGCCGCTTGAACTCGGGCAGCTCTTCTTTCGCCGGAGCCAGCGCGGAGAGATCCGAGGCCGTATTGACGTGAAACGGCGTGTAGCTGGCCGGTAGAAAACCTGACCCCAAAAGGCCTACCTGCGGAAACGTATTGAAGCCGACGAACGGCGGCAGCGAGTCGCTATCCTTGCGCCGAGAAGCATACTCGTAAGCAACCACCGATCCGATCGAAGGCAACTCGGGGGCCAATGCCGGGTTGTGTTGATGGCCTGTCTGCATGTAGTACTGGCCACGGCCGTGCTGGCTCTCCCAGGCCTCCATCGAGCGTATTAGCGAGTACTTGTCGCCGCGCTTGGCAAGTTCCGGATAGAGCGACATCGGCCATTTGCCGACGCCGGGGATGGTCTGGACGTCGAAGTCCTGCGGGGTCCAAGATCCTTCCTTGAGGTCCCACGCGTCCACATGCGACTGCCCGCCCTCGAGCATTACAAAGATGCAAAACTTTGCGCTGCCTCGAGGTGTGACGCGGCCGGCCGCTTGAATCTTCGGTTGAACTAGCGGTAGGAAACTGTAGCCGGTCATGCCGACGCCGCCGATACGCAGCATCTGGCGCCGGGTGATGAAGTGGTCTTCGAATCGTTTCATCGTGATATACCTCGATAGATTAACGATGGAACAGAAACTCAACCTTGTTCATTAGAATCCACTGCAAGTCTTCGCCCCCGCCTTCGCGGCCACGATCCGCCAGTAACGTCAGCGCGGAATCTCGTTCATGGCCGTCAGGGGGGCGAGTCAAAAATTGCCAAAATAGCGAATCGACAATTTCATCGTCCTTGCTGTCTTTGGCGAGAAGGCCCGCCAAATAGCTCCCTTGCGCCGGTTTGGACTTTTCCCTTATGAGGGCACTGTTCATCATGAGCGCGGCTTGGATAATCGAGCCATCGCGCTTGGGGTCGTTGAACTCGCGATTGGCCTGACCGAATGATTCCGCGAAAAACTGCAGATCTAACTTGGTCTTTGGGTCCAGACTCGCGGAGCGTTTAAGGTCGCCCGGGCCACGCATCTGAACCATGTAGTTCACTGATTTATCGGTAAGCGGCACGCGGATGGGGATTTGCAGATCGGTAGCCTTCACAACAGCGTCATAGACCTGTTCCGACGACATCCGCCGCACGAACTTGCGGGCGAAATACTTGGCATAGCCGGGCTTCCACTCGACCGGAAAAGTCGTCGCAAGCTGGTAAGTCGCCGACTTCGCAATCGTTTTCTGCAATTCCTGCAAGTCGTAGCCGCTATCGATAAACTGCTGTGCCAAGCGATCAAGCAGTTGAGGGTGGGTCGGCTGCAAGTCCCAGCCCTCCGGAAGATTCTCGGGATCCATTCGCGCCAGGTCGAACCCATCAACCGGGTCGACGATTCCTACGCCCATGAATTCCGCCCAAAAGCGGTTTACCACGCCGCGAGCAAACTGCGGATGCGCCGTAAAGAGCCGCGCCATTTCGGCTCGCAGGGGCTTACCTGGTTCCGGTTTTGCGCCGTCAAGAATAAAGCTCGGAGGCACCGTACCCTCGCCCAGTCGCGCCACTCGGACGGTACTCTTAGCGGCCCGTGAATATCCAACCCGCGTTTTATCCTTGTCGTCAATCAAATATTCGTCTTGCGTGTTGCGAAGTTCAACCCGACGCATCACGCGCGTATTTCCAAAGAATGCGGCCTGTGCCCACATCTCTTCGCGCGTGCGTTCGGTCAGCCAAACGTTGACCTGTTCGAGATGATTGGCCCCGTCATGGCACGAAACGCACTGCAGGTTGATCCCCATGAAGTGCTTGAACATCATCACGGCCATTTCATCGGCGGTATCTTCGTGCATGATTTCCGTGCAGTTATCGCCGAACTGTGCCCAGCGAACCAGATAGCTTGCCGGGCCGACGTACCAGTTACTGCGCGCTTCGGACGTAAGCATTTCCCGCACGAACTCGTCATAGGGTTGATTCAGCAGCAAAGCGTCGGCGACGTATTCGTGGAACAGGTTCCGCCCCGCCCAACCGAGCCGGTTCTGGCTCGACCTCCAAAGATCCAAATGCCAGTGGGTCCAGCGGTCGCGCCAATCAACACTGCCGACAAGTTTGTCGATTAGCTTGTCGCGCTTCTCGGGATCGCTGTCTTCGACAAACGATCGAGCCTCGTCCCCCGTGGGGATGCGTCCCGTAAGGTCGACGTACAAGCGCCGCACGAATGTGTCGTCACTGGCAAGAGATGCATGTGGAATACCGTCGCGTTCAATCTTTTCGAAAACGTATTCGTCAACGTAGTTGTTGTGCGCGACGGGCGTTGAGGTGCCCCTAGCACCGGGACTCAAGCTTTCCGTCAATTTCGACAGCTCGGCCCGGCGATCCGTCGAGCGAATCTCAGGGTGATCCGCCATTGGCTGCGTGGTTTGTGGCTGCTGCCCAAACGCCGCACCCAACACACATCCCGCTAGTAGAAAACCACGAAGTAGTTTCATGCCTTATTCGACCTAGGCATAGTTTAGCCCCCCAGGCACCCAAATTCATCTGTAAACAAGCGATGAGCTCAATCCGGAGAATCAGAGGCGGGGACGGAAGTCCACGCTTTCCACTGCAGTTCAGAAAGCGCGGACTGCCGTCCGCGCCTCGGTTTCTTGACGCCGGGGGGTGTTGTTAGAAAATGTGCAAGTCCCGCGCCATTCTGGCGACGTGTGAATCTTAGACTGCGGGGAGACTCGCCTCAACTACCGGTTTCAATCGGAATCGCCACCCTAAACGTCATCGTTTCGAAACCCGGGCCCAGCGCTCGCGTGAACATTCGGTACGACCGTACGGAGACTTCAATCGAGGCCGCCGAGTTCTCGTTGTCGAGTTCGTCTAAAGTCACGTCGATGTCGTCCGAAGTGATCCCAAACAGCCCCGACCCGCTACCCGTCGGAGTCCCGTACAAGATCACGTTCTTAATCTTCTGCGTCTCCGTGGGATTAACCGCGGCATAGCGAGCGCCGTGTCGCGCGCGTTCCGCCGCGCCCTGGTAAATCACCATCGTTATGCCGACCTCAACAGTGACGATCAAGGTCACTAACGCGATCGTCAAGGTCAGCGCCCCCTCAAGAATTGCACTACCGCGGCGGGGGTCTCGTATCACTTGAACTGCCCCTGGTAAACGAATCTCGACGATGGTTTCGAGTTCAGTGAGAACGAGTCGACGAATGTATCGATCGCATACCCGCTTATCGAAACCGTCACTGTGATCGGCATTCCGCTGCCGTCCCGGTCGGAGGAATCAACCGCGACGTGTGCCGCGGTTAAGCCGGAAACGACGGGTGGGTCCACACCTACATCGGGATCGGTCTTGCCGTAAACGACGACATCTTTGACGGCTTCCACGAAGGCTGTTCCGTCGGGACTGTCGAAGTCCGCGAGGGAGGCAAACCGCGCACCTGCTCGGATTGCGGTCTGCAAGCTGTCATAGGTCATAAACACGTATCCGAAGTGAAACGTCCCCGACATTGCCAGAAACAATATCGGATAGGCCAACGCGAATTCGACCATCGCGCTGCCTCGTCTGCGAGTGCGGTTACGAGTTGGCATTCAGAGTCTTACTCGAACAGGGCAATCCGGAAACTTCCGGCGCCGGGATTCGCGCCGCCGCCACCGCCATTGAGAAGTGTCGTACCGACGTACTCGCCGCAGCACGGGTAGTATTTCTTATTCCCAATTTGGACTTCCGCGCAGGGATCCGGTGGTAGGAAGAAACCGGCAAACCCAATTACAACGCCGTTGCTTAAAGGATCGTTGATCGGCACCGCGACGAGCCGCCGGCCGTTGCCCGCCGGCGGACGAGGCTCCGCGACCTCATAACTAGAGCGATAGCTCGTGTTCATCGATTCCGACGAAGGGGTCTCTGGTGCGGTCTGCGCTGTCGTATAGTAGGTCGCTGTCGAGGGGTCGGTGTCAGAGGCCACCCGGTCGTCCATCGCGCTGAGAACCGTTTGCTTCTCGCCTGGCTCGGGCGTCACCCAGTACTGATACGGAACGATTGATTGTTCGAACGATACCTTGCCTTCGACGATATTACGGATAAGCGCCGCACCTCCGCCGCCATCGATGGGCTCAAGGTTGGCCAGGTCGACATAGCCGCGCTGGCTGTTCGAAGTTTCACCCGGCTGAAAGCCCGCGGTAGTGCCATCCATGTCAGCGTCGCAGCCCACCAATTTTTGTCCGTCAACGCTTTCGATATAGCTATTTGGTGGCAGCCCGTTCGTGTTCCCGGTGAGGTTATCCCACCGCAGCGTATAGTTACGGCCACGTAGAAATCCGAAATTGCCGGTTAGATCGTTCGCGTCGTGAGCATCGGGAGAGAACGGCAAAACGCCGTCGCCCATGCCTGTCACGGCGGCCTGACCCGCCATCGACCGGGCGTTCACATTCTGGGACCTTCCGACACTTGGAAAAATCGCCATAAACATCAGCTCCGACGCTGCTGAGGCGTCGACGCGCACAAATCGATAGCCCTATCCAATCGCCGGAGTTTCATCGAATGTGCCGGTGGAGTCGGTCGAAAACGCAACGGTAATATCGCTGACCGACTCGCTCCCAAAGTTCCACTTGTTCGTGTCCGCCAGGGCGCGGTCCCGCGCCGCCGAAATACCGGCGTTCGTTCCGTTCAGCCTATGCGCCGCCGCCAACGCCGCCGCATCCGAGAAGTTCTGAAGCTCATTCTTGGTGACATATATCCGCCCCAGATCGACCGACAGCCCCAGCAGACCCATCACGACTAGCGCGGACGCCGCCACCACTAAGGCAACCATTCCACGGCGCCGGTCGTTGCTAGGCCGTGTCGAAGGTTTTTCTATAGGAGCGCTCACAGCGGCCTTATCGACCAGCACCGCAAATGTATAGGAAGGTTTTTGAAGTCCCTCGGTCTCGATTCACGCTTGCAGCCGGGGCCTGGGCTGCATAAGACCGGTGGCTATCACCGATCTGGGGGCGTAGCCCCGAACTCGCTCGCCGACAGCGAACAGCTAGTCGGAGTCGTCGCCTTCTTCGTCTTCTTCAGGTTTTTCGGGGATTGGAAAGGTCGTCAACGACAGTTTCTGCTCGTCGCTGAGCTCTTCAAACGCCTCTTCAATCGACTCGGTAGAAATCCCGCCATTTTCGTTGCACGAGTTGAGGTAGAGCGTTTCTAGAGCATTGCCGAAGTCCGAGCCTCGCGTAAACTTGGGCTGTTCGCCGAACTGAAGGAGTTTGAGGCCGTCAGTCAAGCGCTCTGCCCAGATTCTCGCGACTTGCTTGGGGTCTTCCTCCCCGGCGAGTGAAACGTCGTCGGTCGAGACCCGGATTACTTCTAAGCCGGTCGCGTCGTTCGGCGAAGCCTTCTGAACAATCATCGGTAGCTGCTGCTCAACGTTCGAGTCAATCGTGATTGTGCGGCCCGGGCTTTCAATCAGTTCTTGAACCGCCTGCTCAATATTCCCGACCACCGCTTTAGCCCTGGCCGCGCCGGTTCCGCCGGACATCGGATCGCTGATCTTAAAAACCGTTAGCGGGCCAACCGTGATGGCGATCGGCACCCCTTCGGTTAGACCGTGGTTTTGCAACAGCTCATACGACACGGCCGGTGCGGTGAGGCGCAAGGCGCCGCTCCCCGTCTGCAAGAACCAAACGCCTGTGATGACTCCAAGCCCAAGCAGCATCGCCACGACCATCACGGGCTTTTTGAGAGTTTGCCGAAGCGATTCGCCCTTGCCCCCTTGGCCGAGAGTTTCAAGCCCCTGTGACTCGGGCGCATCCGCGTCGGGTAGCCGCGGAGCGTTGATGTTGGCTGGGTCACTCATTAATGGAGGGCTTCCGTAAGTTTCCATTCTACAATTACGGCCACAAGTTTAAGCAGAGTTGGCTGGTTAACTTATTGCCTTGCCGTCGCCTACAGTTGAAGACGAAAGGAAAGGAATGTCGGTTGCCGCCGATTTGCCAATCTACCGAGCCGCCTCCAAGGGAATCCTGAGCCGTACGAGCGGATTCATTCGTAATGCGGGGTTTACGCACTCTCTGACGCCGTCACGCAACTGCACGTACGGCTGCACCTACTGCTACGTCCCGACGATGCGCATCTACGGCGGACTCAAACCGGCTGACTGGCAACGCTGGGGAAAATTTACGACCTTTAAGGAGAACGCGCCACAGCTACTTGCAAAAGAGTTGCGGCCCAATCAGATCATCTATTGCTCGCCGCTAGTCGACCCCTATCAGCCGGCCGAACTGCGCGAGCGGGCGATGCCGCCGATTTTGGAAGCGCTGATCGATCGCCCACCGGCGGTATTCGTTGTGCAGACCCGCGGCCCGTTAATACTGAGAGACATCGACCTGCTACGAAAGCTCTCGATCAAAACCAGGCTACGAGTGAGCTTTTCGATAACGACCAATCGAGAGGATGTTCGCCGTTACTACGAACCGCACTGTGAACCCATAAGAGAGCGACTGCGCGCGGTACGGAATCTCGAAGCGGCGGGAATTCAGACACACTGCACTCTCGCGCCGATTCTGCCGTGCGACCCAATCGAGCTAGCCGAACTTGTGCTCGAGTCTAGCTCAGGCGCTGTAATCGGCGATCCATTCCACAACCGCGCGGCGAAGCCTCAGGGCGCAACCACGCGCGCCGAGGCTGAACAAATTAGCTTCGTCAGAGGTTTCGAGCGCTGGCACGAGCCGGAGTTTCAATCTGAAGTCGTCGCGACGATTCGAGGACGGACAGAAGCTGCCGGTCGGCGTTTCCTAGTAGGCGCCGAGGGCTTTCGGACGCTTACGATCTGACCCCTAGGTATAGTAGCCGGTCACAAGACTGCCTTAGCGCCTCCGTTCGAGGCAAGCTCCAGAGCCACGATCCGGATACCGCGCAACCCACCCACTCCACAATCTTGTTGAAATGTTGTCGGCGCTCTAAAGATTCTCGGGTTTGGCCGATAAGAAGCTCGGTAGTCACTCGCGACGGGAATGGAATCCCGCAAACGTGCGAGTCTTCACACGGCACACCAAGGAAGGGGCGACGTCATGAACATTTCGGAACTTCAGTCCGCGAAGCAGCTCACATCAGGTGCCAGTCGAGAGTCAACGACAAACCCTGAACAAGCGGTGAAAAACCGCGACATCGCAAAGGCGATTCGAACAATCAACGAGGGCGCCGGCGCAGGCCCCGGCAGCGAGCTTCGGTTCTCAATCGATCGCGGCAGCGGCGAGCCGGTCATACGGATCGTCGATCGCGTAACCGATGAGGTGATCTTACAAGTACCCTCGGAACGGGTTCTGCGTACCGCCGAAGCGTTGCGCGCACTAGGACATGGCGAGCGATTCGCATAAGCCGCGGCTGCGGCTAGGCGAATCGTTTGAGAGGGCAAGTGAGTCGAAGGAAGGTAGAAGGACCACCGACCGATGTACACAGACGACTACGTGGACAACAGCGTGCTCAACGCGGACCCTGTCGAATTGATCTGCATGATGTATGCCAAGGCGATACAGAAGCTGCACTTGGCGATCGAACGCCTCGAAGAAAAAGATATTGCGGGGCGCTCCAACGCGATCGCCCACGCCATGGAAATCATTGTCGAGCTTCAGGGCTCGATAGACATCGAGCAGGGCGGGGAGCTCGCCGAGAACCTCGCGGATCTCTACAGCTATTGCCAACAGCGGCTCGGCGAGGCCAATGCGCGGCAACAAGCCGAACCAATTAAGGAGGTAATCAAGCTCCTCTCGGTCCTGAGCGAAGGCTGGCAGGAGTGCCGGGTCGGGTGCACGTTAGAGGAGATTCCAGCGGCCATTTCCGCCGATCACGAGCTGGCAATGAGTCAGGCCTGGACGGTCTAGGAGATCGAGCTACAGGAATAGAAGATGAGCCTGTCACCCATCAGTTTTACCGGTCTTAGCAAGTTTGCCGACGACTTCCAGACGATTCTCGAGCGCAGTTTCACGGTCGCGAATCTTCCCGTCAAAGGCCTCCAGACTGAGCAGAGTTTGCTACTTCGCCGGCAGACCGCACTCGCCGATTTGGCAGTTGATGTTCGCGACCTACAAGATGGGTTCGCGGCCCTCGGGTTGCTGGGCGCGCGCGGAGCTGCGACAAGCAGCTCGTCCGATACTGCCGTCGCTACAGTTTTGGCGTCGGGAACCCCAGCCGTTGCCAGCTTCGTTGTCGATGTGACGTCGGCGGCCTCGGCCGCGCAAGAGACCGCCTTGAGCGGGTTGGCCGATACCGATGCAACCGGGTTGACGGCGGATGGCATCTACAAACTGACGCTGGGCGCGACCACCACCACGATCGACCTAATCACGATCGGTTCGGGCAGAACCGCCGGCACGACGGGATCGGCCACACCCTCTCCGCCGGTATCGGTGCAGGTTGATTTCTCGGGCGGTTTGACCGGAAGTATCAGCGCCGACCTCGACAGCTTCTTCGTCGCCTCTGCCGCACCGTCGGGCATCGGCGCGGGTGATACGGTCAGCGTCACGTTTGTATCGAAGGATGGTTGCGATCCGTAATCATATACTTGACACAAGGTCATCATTGTAGTACACTAGTCTTGTGAGTTGGTTAACTTCTTTTCTTTCAGTTCTTTCGAGTCCTTCTCATGAGCTACTCTGTGAAGCTCCTCACGCGCCTTCTTCGGGAAGATCCTTTTCAGGGCTTCTTCCGTTGTCAGATCCTTCGCTGGTTTCTTTCTAGGCATAACTATGAGCACTGCCAATATCGACTTAATGACTTTGATGGACCGCTTCCACTCCGAGGAAAAGTGCTTGGAGTATTTAGAAGGTCTCCGCTGGCCGGATGGCGTCCACTGTCCCCGTTGTGACTCTGATAAGATTTCACGGATTGTAAAACGTGCCCAATACGATTGTGATTCATGCCGCTACCAGTTCTCCGTCAAGGCAGGAACAATTTTCCATGACTCCCACTTGCCACTGCGTAAGTGGTTCGCCGCTGTCTATTTGATGTGTGAGGCACGCAAAGGGGTTTCGGCTAACCAGTTGAAAAGAACGTTGAAGGTCGCCTACAAGACCGCGTGGTACCTCTGCCACCGTATTCGAGCAGCACTGAAGGATGCTGATACCAAACCTCTTGACGACACTGTTGAAGTTGACGAGACATTTGTTGGCGGAAAGATCAGAGGTAGGGGACGAGGGTACCGCGACAACAAAGATATGGTACTTGGTGCTATTGAGCGTGGCGGCTCTATCCGGCTGAGGGTTGAAAAGAGAAGGGACCGAAAGACACTTCACAAATTTATTGAGGATACTGCCCCAGATGCTAAACGGGTGTTCACTGATGACTTTCCAGCCTACAAGGGCATTGCTGACGAGAAGACACAACACGAAACGGTGAACCATTCGGCTGACGAGTATGTCCGTGGTGATGTCCATACGAATAGCATTGAAGGGGCCTTCTCGCTCTTCAAGCGGTCGATTGTAGGCGCTTACCATCAAGTCAGCACCAAGCACCTTCCAGCGTACCTAGACGAGTTTGAGTTCCGGTTTGACAATCGTGATAACCCATATCTGTTCCGGGATACACTGCTGCGGTTGATTGGATCTGAATCTCTGAAGTATGATGACTTGGTTGCATAACACACTCTAGGGTCGCCCAGATTTTTGATCTTCACCGCCGAAGCGTCGTCGTATAGCATCCATTGGAATTGATCCTTTGATGTTTAGACCCCACATCCGCTCATCAAACAAAGTTGTTCCAGGCTCACTTATTAAGTAGAATCTCTGCATCCAGAAATTGGCTCCGTCCACAACCCTGGAGTATTGGAGGACAACTCGCATTACCCTTGTCCCTCCTGGTCCGCTTGGATCAGTAATCACGGTATTCATCTGGCGTAATACATTACTGCAATCGACAGTAAACGACTCCCGTTTCTCACTAGGAAGGCTAGAGATTAGATACTCTTTGAGGCTTATACTATTTGGAAGTTTTAGCACAAGTCCATCAGCGTAGCTTGCAATGATACAGTGTGTTCTAATTCTTATATCTTTCAAGTCAACAAGTCCAGAATTGAACACTTCTAGCCTAAATCGTCCTACCTCTTCATCAAAATCAACTCTGGACTTGGACTCTATCTTCACAACCGGGGGCGTAAGTGCCCTCAAGCGATCAATCTCAGTATTGGCGTTTACTAGATCCCCCCTCAACGTGGATAGATCAGACATCAACATGGAGTTTTGCTTTTTCTCTTCGGTGCTGATCCTGGCTGGAGTTACAAGAAATAACACCCATACAAAGACTGCCGCCGCCGCTAAGAGAATGTACTTTCCAGTTCTCTTCCAAGCATCCAGGGAAGTTCGTTTTAGTTCTTTCATGCCTCCCTCCCGAAATGCTGTGGCAACATAAATAATTGCGACAAAGACGAAAGCAAGCAAAGGCTTGTCCGCTGCAATTGACCAAGTAGATTCAACAGACTTTTCAATCGCCAACTTCCAATAGGACAGCCAGTCAAAGAATGACATGTTCGCAAGACTATCACCCCATCTAGCCTTGCGTCAAGTAGATAATTACGGTTCGATCAACGAATCGATCACGACCGCCGGGTTGACAGGAAGCGAAGATACCGCGGCCGTTGCGCTGGCGCTCAACACCCAGATCAGCGCCAACGCAAACCTCGCGGGCAAGCTCACGTTCAGCGACGAAGGCGGCAACTTGAAGCTCGTGGTCAGCGACACGGCCGGGACTGGGTTCGATTTCACCTCGAGCTCGACCGGAACGACCGTCAGCGGCCTTGAGTCCGGCGGCGCGGTCGGCGGACACTCTGCCGCGGAGATCGCGGCGGCGCTAAACGCCCAGATCGCGCTCGACCAGACGCTGGCCGACGCCGGAGTGCTGTTCACGGCGGTCAACGGTGAAGTACAGATCAATGGCGATCAGGCGTTCGACGCCACGGTCACCGATACCGCGCAGGGTACGGGTTTTGTATCGGGCTTGGCGGGTGCGCACTCGGTCGCAGGCTTCGCCAACACACTTGACGGCCTGGTTGGCCATATCAACGCCAACTCGAGCACGCTGGGCGTTTAGGCGACGATCATCAACACCAGCAGCGACCCCGAAAACCCCGACTATCACCTGACGCTCACGGCCAACGACACCGGTGCGACGACACTGAAACTTACCGACGTCGCCGACGTCGATTTATTGACCGCGGCCAATCAGGGCACCGACGCCGTATTCACAGTCAATGGGCTGGCGGTGACGAACTCGGGCAACACCATTGACGATTTCGCGCCGGGCCTGAAGTTGACCATCGTGGGCCCTGGCGAGACTACAGTTTCGACCGCGACCGATCGCGCGGGAATCGCGGCCGATCTGGCAGCGATTGCCCAGCAGTACAACAAAGCCGTTTCTCGGCTGAATGAAAATATCGGCGAGGGTTCGGGAATCCTCTCAGGCGAGCTGATTATCCGCCAGGCGGCGTCGACGCTGCACGACATCATCTCATTCGTGGGAAGCGGCGAAATCAAATCATTTGCTCCACTGGGCTTTTCGCTCAACGAGAGTGGCGTCTTGACGTTCGACGAAACTACCTTTAACTCACTCGATAGCGATGAACTCGATCAGGCGATCGAGTTCATCGGCGACACGAGTAGCGGGTTCGCCGGGAATGCATTCAACGTGTTGAAAGGCCTTGCCGACCCCGTATCCAGCCAAATTCAGACCGCGCTCGACTTCGTTCAAGTTTCCGACAAACGCCTGTCAGAACAAATCGAGGCTGCGACCGAACGCGTCGATCGTTTGATCGCGAACCTAGAGCAACAGTTCGCGGCCGCCGATTTGTTGCTCGCCGGACTCGAGTCGCAGCAACGTCTGTTGACCGTGCTCTTCGACCCCGAAAACAACAAAAACATTTTCTAGACGATCAGCGATGCCGACCCCTTCCGAAAGCCAAATCAATACCCTGTTGGCGCTTTCTCACGCGATGTATGGAGCGTTGGCGCACCAAGAATTCGACTTGTTGCAAGGTTTTGTCGAGGAACGTGGCAAAATCATCCGCGAGCTCACTGTGGCCGCTGATGAGGGCGCTCTAGACGCAGACGAGTTGAAGATCCTCAGAGAGGCATGGACATTCGGTGAACAGGCGCGCCTGCCTCTAATGACCCGGCGGGAGACGGCTCGCGAAGACCTCAAGTTGTTACGTCGGCGACGCCAAAATCAGCAGGCCCTGAAACCGGCGGCGCCTACTGCTAGCCGCTTGAACGTCCAGGGATAACAGCAGTCGACCGTCGCTGGCGCGGATTCCAAACCTTGACATCACAGTGGTCCGTCGATAGGTTGGAAGCTCGCCTCGACGTTGACGACCTTTTCCCAAATACTTGCTGAAAACGAGATCTTGCTGACCGGAGCCAACGGCTTCGTCGGTAAGGTGTTGCTCGCTATGCTGCTCGACCGATACCCCGAGGTCAAGCGGGTCAATGTACTAGTGCGGCCTCGCGGCCAGACACCCGCCGCCGAGCGTTTTCGAACGGACGTGCTCGATTCCCCGCCGTTTCAGCCATTGATCGAGCGAACCAGCCGTACGGCCGTAGAAGACCGAATCCAAGTACTTTCTGGCGACGCCTCAAGGCCGTTTGCGGGTCTTGAAAGCTCCGCGGTCGAGGAGCTACGCGGCCGCGTCAAACTCGTTCTAAATTGCGCCGGACTGGTCGAATTTTTTCCACCGGTCGACCGCTCGATCGACGCCAACGTGACCTCGGTCGAACGCTTGATTGAGCTAGCCTCGACGCTCGGGGCCAAACTGCTGCACGTCTCAACGTGCTACGTGGCCGGCGCCGGCGATGCTTTAGTCGAAGAGACCGACCCGATTGACGGCTTTTACCCGCGCCGCCGCGACCCTTCAGAAAACTCCTTCGACGCGGTGCACGAACTCGCCGACTGCCGTGAAGCCATTGCTCGCGTAGCGGACGGTTTGGACGGCAAGCGGCGCGCCAACGCGTTGACCGAGCTCGGCCGGAGCCGTTCGTCGCGCTGGGGCTGGGTGAATACCTACACCTACTCGAAGAGTCTCGGCGAACAGATCCTCGCGGCCCAGTCCGATATTGATTACGCGATTGTTCGACCGGCAGTTGTTGAGAGCTCCCTGCGCTATCCCTTTCCTGGCTGGATCGAGGGCGGGCGCACTGCCGCGCCATTGGTGTTGATGGCGCTTGGAGGTTTGCTCGACTGGCCCGTCCGCCCAGACCTCTCGCTAGAAGTCGTTCCAGTCGACTTGATCGCGGCCGCCACCCTCGCTGTCGCGGCACGTTTGCTGGAGGGCACGCACCGCGAGGTGTATCAACTTGCCGGCTCTGATGTGAACCCATATCCGATGGAGGAGTTGGTCCCGCTATTGGTGGCGGCCGCTCGGCAAAACGGCAATCGAGCGCCGGCGCCGCCGGTCTGGTTAGACCCGTTGCGACGGCTACGTTTGCTCAATCCCTCGCAGGCCGACGAGCGTCGACGGAAATTGCGCCGTCGAATCGAGCGAGGCCGCGCAGTCCTTCAGCGGTTAGGCATGAAATCACAAGCCACCGCACTGCGCGCGCTGGAGTTGCAAACGTCGTTTCGAGAACAAACGATGGCCGAATATCTGCCATTCATTTTCGACAATCGATACGTCTTCGAGGCCCAAAACATCCGAAGCATCTACAGCGAGGTATCCGCCGACGACCGCGCAAGGCTCCCCTGGGACCCTGAATCGATCGACTGGCCCGCCTACTGGCGCGACTGTCAGATAGCCGGAATCAAAAAGTGGGTGCAGCCCGAGGCGGTGCGAGAATGGACGTTTCAGTTGTAAGCTAGCCACCAGGATTTTAGTTGTGATCGATCTCCGAAGCGACACCGTAACGAAGCCTAGCCCCACGATGCGCCGGGCAATGTTCGAGGCCGAAGTCGGAGATGACGTGTTTGGCGAGGATCCTACGGTCAACCGGCTCGAAGCGAAGGCCGCCGAGATCAGCGGCAAGCAAGCCGCGCTGTTCTTGCCCTCAGGCACGATGGGAAATCAGACCGCAATTGCGGTCCATACTTCACCCGGACAAGAGGTGATCGCCGAAGATCAGTCGCACATCATTTTGTACGAGTTTGGAATGCTCGGCCGCCTTTCGGGTTGTTTGTCTCGAACGATCCCGGCCGCCGACGGCAGACTAGGGTGGTCCGAAATCCGAAAGCGTCTACGCGGCTCGAGCGACCACTACCGCGGCACCGGGTTGATCGCTCTAGAAAATTCGCACAACCACGCAGGTGGACGAGTGTACTCACCAGAGTCGGTTGCCGAGATTTGCGCCAATGCGCACGCCGCAAACGTGCCGGTCCACGTCGATGGTGCTCGCATCTTCAATGCCGCCGCGGCGCTGGGCAAGAGCGTCCGCGAAATCGTCGAGCCTGTTGACTCCGTTGCCTTCTGTTTATCGAAGGGCCTCGGCGCGCCGGTCGGCACGATGCTCGCCGGCTCGCGGGAGTTCATCGCGGCGGCACGCGACGTCCGCAAAGCCCTGGGCGGGGGAATGCGGCAAGCCGGGGTTCTGGCGGCAGCGGGACTCGTTGCACTAGAGGAAAGCCCTCAGAAGATTCCAGCTACCCACGCCGATGCCAAGTTCCTGGCGGATTCATTGGCTGCGATCGACGGAATTGCCATAGATCCGTCAACAGTGGAGACCAACATAGTTTTCTTCGATATGTCGGGTACGGGCCTCGACAACGACACCTTCGTTGGCGGCCTCAAGAACTGCGGCGTATTGGCGATGGCGAGCGAACCGGGCCGGATCAGGATGGTCACACATCTTGATGTCGACAGAGCCGACTGCGAGCGAGCGGTCGAAGCCGTGCAAGAAGTCTGTTCAGCGGGCTGAATTTGGGGTATAATTCTCGGCAATGCCACTGGGCAGCTACAAAAATTCAAGCAGCTACCTCCGCGTTCTTGTTGGGATGATTTGCGTGGTGAGCTGCCTAAGCGCCCAAGAGCGTTTTGGTGCCGGCCCGGACCGAGATCTAAACATTGTCGCCGGTGACCGTGCGGTCCTGAGTTCCGATACCAATCGCACCGATCTCGATTGCCGAGTAGAGCCTCTCGATCCCCGCATGGATTTCGAGCTGAAGTTCCAGGCCGGCTATCTCATCCATGTCCCGATGACCGAGCTTTCCACGGACGGCGGCCACCTGCAAGTTCTTTTCAGAATTCGTCCACTCGAAGGCGGCGAGGTCGACGCGATGTACTTCACGCACCATTTCAACGTGCCGCCGATCGAAGAGGGCTCAACCGGCAGCGCAACCTTGCCTGGCCGCTACGTGCTTGGCCCGGGGCGTTATAAGATCGATTGGCTCATGCGCGACCGCGCCGGACGCGTCTGTTCGTCCCATTGGGAGACGAAGGCCGCCTCTCTCGAAAAATATGAAGAGCTGGCGGCTGCGGCGACCGCCAACACGGTGGCCGTCGAGAGTCGCGACATGTTTGTAGATGAGCCTCCGGTCATGCGTAGCGGTGGCGGTCGAAGGCTGGCGCACGTGCGGATCGTTCTCAATCTTTCGCCACTCGACAGGATGAAACCCAAATTGAGTGAGCACGATCTCGAAAGTTTGATTTCGATGATGCGTGCGCTACATCGCGAACCCAGTATCGGGTTGTTTAGCGTGACGGCGATTTCGGCGAATCAAGAGAAAGTCGTTTATGACGTGTCACGGTCAAGCCGCATCGACTTCAAAGCGCTAGGTGAGGCGGTGGAACACGTTGCAGCCGGCATGGTTGATTTTTCATCGCTCAGTGATCCGGAAAGCGGCGGCCGGTTTCTGGCGGGCGTTCTCAATAATGCACTAAGTGTTGGAGAAGACCGTGCTGATGCCATAATTATTCTCGGGCCGAAGGTCGAGCGCGACGAACGGATCCCAGAGAAGCTACTCGACATTGACGGAAAGCGTCCGCCGACCTTCCACTTCGGGTACAACCGCAATCCGCGCAGCTACCCGTGGCGCGGCGCAATCGGCAACGCGTTGAAATCGCGCGGGCTAGTCGAGTACACGATTGCTAGACCGAAAGACTTCGGCGCCGCCCTAGCCGACCTCGTACACCGCCTTAGCGGAAGCTAAACATCGAATGCCAACGTTACGTAGCGAGGCGGGCGGAAGTACTCACCCGTTGAGCGGTGTAGCTTTCCAATGTCCGACCGTTATCCCCGCCAACTAGGATTTCGCCATGATAAAGTTTTCACTCGTCCTCTTGTTGCTGTGCCTCTGCGCCACTTTCGCTGCCGCCGCCGGCCAGCCCAACATCGTTTGGATATTCGTCGAAGACCAATCCGACCACTACGGCCCCTACGGCGAAACGCTCGCGAAAACTCCCAACGTCGACAAGCTCGCGGCCGAGGGCGCCAAGTTTACCCGCGCATTCGTGACCGCGCCGGTTTGTTCGCCGGCCCGCTCAGCCTTGGTAACGGGCATGTATCAGACGACGATCGGCGCACATAATCACCGCAGCGGCCGTGGCGCGATCAAGATCGATCTTCCCGGCGAAGTAAGGCTGATGCCGGCAATGATGCGAGAAGCCGGCTATTACGTCACCAACGGCCGTTTCGGCGACGATGAGTCGCTGGCGAGGGGCAAGACCGACTACAACTTCGAGTACCCAAGTCAGCTATACGACGGATCTGACTGGTCGGGACGGGCCGCCGACCAGCCGTTTTTTGCGCAGGTTCATCTCTGCGGCGGTAAGAATCGCGACCAGCGGACGCTCAAGCACCGCGACAGCGTTCACACCAATGGGATTGACCCCAAGAAGGTAAAACTGCCGCCGTACTACCCGGATCACCCCGAGCTCCGCCAAGATTGGGCACTATACCTGGAATCGATCGAGCACGTCGACTGGGAAGTCGGTCGCATCATGGCTCGACTCGATCGCGAAGGTGTCGCCGACAACACCATCGTTTTCTTCCTCACCGATCACGGCATCAGCCACGCACGCGGCAAGCAATTCCTCACAGAAGAAGGCATCAAAGTTCCGCTGATCGTCCGCGCCCCAGGCCGCATCGAGCCGGGCTTGGTGCGCGAAGACTTAGTGGCGCATATTGATGTGACCGCGTCGTCGCTGTACTTCGCCGGAATCGAAATTCCCGGCTGGATGGAAGGCCGCACGCTGTTCGGTCCGGACGCAAAACCCCGTGAGTACGTCGTTTCCGCGCGTGACCGTTGCGACGAAACGGTCGAGCATATGCGCAGCGTTCGCACCAAACGCTACAAGTACATTCGCAACTATCTACACCAGCGCCCGCACCTGCAGCCCAACCGCTACAAAGACGGCAAGGCAATCATCAAGCGCATGCACGCGCTCCACGAAGGCGGTGAGCTTAAGCCTGAGATCGATCGTCTCTTTTTCGCCCCGCGTCCCTACGAAGAACTATATGATCTCGACAAAGATCCCTGGGAAATGAATAATCTAGCGTCGGAAGATCAAGTAAAAGATAAACTCCGTGAGCTGGCCGGTATCCTCGATCGCTGGATAGACGAAACCGGGGACAAGGGCCGCGAGCTGGAGCCGGAATCGGTGTACGACGCCGACATGGATGTCTATTCGAGCGGCCAAAAAGGAATCCAGGGAGAGGTGCTCCGAAAGAACATCGCCCAGATGAAAGCCTGGGCGGCCGAGGGTAAGTAGTCTAAGATTGAAGCGATGTCACTCCCAAATCGGCCACCTATGACCCGCCGCTCCCTGCTTCAAGTAGCCGGCGCTAGCGCTCTGGCTACGGGCTGCTCGGCTCCTGAACCCGAGCCCGCAATCGCGGAGGCCCCGGAAACAGGCCGCAGAATACGGCTAGGCGTGTCGTCATACTCGTATTGGCACTTCAAGGAAGAGAAGTACCCAATCGAGAAAGTCATCGACCACGCGGCCGAGGTCGGCTTTGACGGCGTTGAGATCTTGCATCGGCAGATGGAGGAGGAGGGTGCTGCGTATATGAACGCGCTCAAGCGGCGCGCGTTCGAAGCCGGACTTGATTTGATCATGCTCTCGATCCATCAAGACTTCGTCGACCCCGAGGCATCGAAGCGCGGCGAGGCGATTGACCACACGAAGCACTGCATCGATCTTGCGCATCAGATGGGCATTCCGGCGATTCGTCTCAACACCGGGCGCTGGGGCACGATTCGTTCATTTGACGATCTGATGACGGCGGAAGGCCAAGAGCCGCCGATCGAGGGCTACGATGATAACGACGCAATCAAGTGGTGCGTCGATTCGATCCAGCAGTGCGTGCCCCACGCCGAGCAGGCCGGAGTGGTGATGGGATTGGAAAACCACTGGGGCCTCTCGACCAACCCCGATGTTTTATTGCAGATCCACAAGGCGGTCGATTCGCCGTGGCTGGGAATCAACATGGATACCGGCAACTACGTCGGCGATCCGTATCCGCAGATTGAAAAATTAGCGCCTCACGCGGACATCGTTCAGGCGAAAACCTATATTGGCGGCGGCGTCTGGTACACGCTCGATCTCGACTACCCGCGCATCGCCGGAATTCTCAAAGACGCCGGCTTCAACGGCTATGTCTCGCTCGAGATGGAGGGTAACGCCCCGGCGGAGGCGGCAGTCGTCGAGAGCTACAAAACCCTCAGAGCGGCGTTTGGCTAAGAGTCATTTCCTCACGTTCGCTTTGGTGAACGACACCAGCAATCGACTAATCTCATCGGGAGCTTCCGAGAGCATAAGGTGGCCGGCGCCGTCGATGATTTCAAGATGCGCATCAGGCAGCGCAGCCGCGAGAGCTTTGGCGGAGCGTGGCGGCGTCATCCGATCCGCGCTACCGGCGATTACTAGGCTTGGGCAGCGCACCTTCTCGGCGATTCCATCCGCTCGCCACGCATTGGAGGCCTGAAAATCCGCATGCAGCACCTCTGGCGGGCAACGCTCTAGGAGACTACGCGTCGCGCCAAGGTTCCAGATGCCGGGAGTGGCCGCTCGTCCAAAGTGGGTCGCCCGACCGTGACCGAAAGCGGCAATGAATGCGTGCGCTCGTTGAGGCCGGTTCAACGTATCGTCTAGCAGTGCCTTGTTCACGGGCATCTTGTTTCCGGCTCCTAGTACGATTAGCCGCGATACGCGGTTTGCAAATTTCGAGGCATAGGTGGTGGCGATGCAGGCTCCCATGGAGTGGCCGACTAGCGTTACGGGCTCGTCGATCGAAAGCTCACCCAACAGAGCGTCCAACCAATACGCAAAATCGCCGACGGCGCGAACAATATAACCTGACGACGCTCCATGGCGCGGGAGGTCGACGGCGACGACACGACACCCCTTCCGCGCCAATTGACGAGCTTGTAGCGCCCATACGCTGTGATCACAGCCTGCCCCGTGAATCATCACGACCCACTCGCCGTCGTCACGCGCCTCGACCCCGCCGTTGCCGTACCAGGCGGGATCTCCGAACACATTGACTCGAATCATCGCCCGCCCCGCTGCTGCTTTTCAAGCCCTCGAAAGCCCTTGTCGAGATCCGCGATCAGATCACTGGGGTCCTCGAGCCCTATCGATAGGCGAATCATGTCGGGCCCCACGCCGGCTTGTTCCAACTCGGCGTCGCTCATCTGCTGGTGGGTGGTGCTAGCGGGATGAATCACCAGACTCTTCGCGTCGCCGACATTCGCGAGGTGGCTGAATAGTTCTAGGCCCTCGAGGAACGCGCGGCCTCCGTCTCTGCCACCCGCGACCCCAAACGTCAACATGGCTCCGGCGCCTTTGGGCAGATACTTTCGTACAAGCTTGTGGTCGGGGTGCGACTCGATTCCGGGGTAGCTTAGCCAGCGAACCGCGCTATGTTCGTCGAGGAACGTTGCGATGCGAACAGTGTTAGCGACGTGGCGCTCCATCCTCAACGGCAGCGTCTCGAGCCCCTGCAGCAGATAGAAGGCTGCCTGGGGATTCATGCACGCTCCAAAATCTCTCAGGCCCTCAAGCCGCGCTTTCATCACGAATGCCGTCGGACCGAAATGCTCAGCGAACGCCACGCCGTGGTAACTCGGCGATGGTTCGGAGAGGGCGGGGAAGCGCCCCGTCGACCAGTCGAAGCGCCCACCGTCGACGAGCACACCGCCCAATGTTACGCCGTGGCCTCCGATAAATTTCGTCGCCGAGTGCATCACGATGTCAGCACCGTAGTCGATCGGTTTACAGAGATAGGGCGTTGCGAACGTGCTGTCGATCACCAACGGGATTCCGGCATCGTGTGCGATTGTGGCGACTGCTTCGATGTCGAGTACGTCCATCTTCGGGTTGCCGATGGTCTCGGCGAAGATGAGCTTAGTTTTTTCGCTCAGCGACGACTTGAAACCCGCATGGTCGGCGGCATCGACGAATCGCGTTGTAATGCCAAACCTGCGCAGAGTGTGTTCGAGCAACTGATACGAGCCGCCGTAGAGCGAGCGCGATGCGACGATTTCGTCACCCGCCCCGCACAGCGTCGCAAGCGCCAAGTGCAACGCTGCCTGACCCGAGGCGGTCGCCACCGCGCCGACGCCACCCTCGAGCGCCGCCATGCGCTCTTCAAATACGGCGACAGTCGGATTGGAGATACGTGAATAAATGTGGCCCGCTTGTTGTAGATCAAACAGTCCGGCGGCACGGTCCGCATCGGGAAACACAAACGACGTGGAATTGTAGACCGGCGTCGCGCGGGCGCCGGTCGTCGGGTCTGGCCGCTGGCCGGCGTGCAACGAGAGCGTATCGAACTTATAGAACCAGTCGTCACTCATGGCGAAGTTCAACCAGTCTAGCGGACAGGTTGCAACAGCCCGAATTCGCGAATTGAAGAAATTCCGTCTGCTCTTCGGCCCGCTTCCTTGGGGCGTGTGAAGAAACCTCCGCGACTCGAGAAACGGGCGTAGCTAGCAAGTTACGCCCCTACGAGCAACTTGCGTGTTATCAGTGTTGTAGGGGTGCGACATGTCGCACCCTCCGACGCTCGCAATGCCGGTGGAGGTAAATCGAGCTTGAATATCAAATCGGCGACCGCCAGGCAGCGGGTCGACGCGGACTTCAGTTAGTTCTCGCAGCCTGCGGCAATCCCTCTGAAACCGTTCCTGTTAGCGCCTTCAAAAACTCAATCAGTTCCGTTGTTTCGTCCGTCGTCAGTTCCAACTTGACCATGTCAGCATTCAAGTGCGGGTTTGCCTCGCCGCCATCGTTGTAGTGTTCAACGACATCTTCGAGCGTCGCGAGGCTGCCGTCGTGCATGTAAGGAGCTGAGTCCGCTACGTTGCGAAGCGTCGGAGTTTTGAAGGCGCCGGTGTGCGCGGCATTTTCGGTGATCGCGGAGCGTCCTCGATCTTCGAACGCACCTTCACGCCAACCGATTCCGGTGTTGTGAAATTGCTCATCGATGAGGTTCGGACCCAGATGGCACAGCGTGCAGTTCGCCTTGCCGCGAAAAAGGTCGAGCCCTCGTTTCTGCAAAGGGGTGAGTGCATCAGTCGCGCCCGCGATGTAGCGGTCGTAGGCCGAGTTCCCCGAAACGATCGTTCGCACATAGCTCGCGAGCGCGTCACCCAGCGCCTTTTCGCTAAGCAATGAGCCGAACGCCTCGCTAAAGTTGTCGCTGTAGTCTTCGTCAACACGCAGTCGATTCACAGCATCGGCTAACGGCGGATCCATCTCAATCTCGTTAATGATTGGCTGGACTACTTGTTCTTCGAGCGTCGCGATCCTACCATCCCAAAAGAACGCACGGCCATAGCCACGGTTGATGAGCTTGGGGACGCGCCGGGTACCAACTTTCTGGTCGATGCCGATTGCCTTTGGTTTTTTGTCCGTGAACGAGTACTCGGGGTCGTGGCAATCGGCGCACGAGATCGATTGGTCGCGCGAAAGAATGGGATCGAAAAATAGTTTGCGGCCAAGCGTCACTCGCTCAACTGTGATTGGATTATCCGCCGGGACCGGCATGTAGTTGTCGAGACCCAGTGGAGGTGTCCAGATCTCAGCCGCTGTCAGCGCCAAACAGCCGACCGCGATCAATGCAGCCGCTCTCATTCGTCTGATAACGGCGATCCCATGCCGCTGGTAAGGAGCCACACTTCCTTCGATCCGGTCTCAACAGCGTACACAATTCGTCGCCCATCAGGATGTACGCTGACGCCTCCCGCTCGTTTGCGCCTTCTGTCGACAAGTTGTCGTACACGATTGATTCGCCGTCTGGGGAGAACGACATTTTCTTGGGGTAGACCCAATTGAGAGAGCGAAGCGTCCGCACCGAGCCGTCTTCGGTTGAGATCAGCGCGATCTGGCTGATGTTGTCTTTCCGGAACAGCAATGTCAGAATTTGCTTGCCGTCAGATGACCAGTCGCAGGGCTGAACGAACCCCGCCTCGGAGTTGCGATACAACACACGGGGCTCTCCCGGCTGGTCGTGGTCCAGCAGGCGCAGATCGTAAAAACCCTCTTCGTTGAACCAGGCATAAGCGACCTGCCGGCTGTCTTTCGAAAAAATCGAGAAATACGCGAACTGTCCCGCGTCGTCGTGCGGATCGTTGCGCGTGAGCCGCCGCGCGGATCCGGACCTCAGGTCGCGAACGGCCAAGTCTCCGGTCGCCGAGTCGACAAACGAAAGTAGGTGTCCATCTGGGGATGGGCCGCCCAGCAAATTCACGCAGTCGCGGCGTCACCTTGTGCCGCAATCAAGTGCGCGAAGTTGTACTGCGCTTCGGCGGTATCCGGATGCTCCGCACCAAGCCGTTGTTCACGGATTGCGATGGCACGGCGGTAAAGCGGTTCGGCCGCCGCTAGATTCCCTTGGACATGGAAGTTGCCGGCAAGATTGTTCAACGTCACCGCAACGTCGGGGTGATCCGCGCCGAGGGTTTCCTCACGAATTCCCAGCGCGAGCTTAAATAGCTCGGCGGCGTTTTCGTAGCGTCGCTCGATTCGACGCAAGTTGCCCAAGTTATCGAGCGTCGTCGCGGTGTCGGGATGGGACTCGCCGACGCTCTTGCGATACAGATCGAGGGCGCGCGAAAGCTCGCTATTCGCAACCGACAAATCGCTGTTGTTGAGCGCTAACATTCCGAGCCCGTTGTGTGCGAGAGCGCTTGTGGGGTTGGCGTAGCCGGGGCCATCTCGAGGATCTGTCGATAGCGCGCTGCCGCAGCTTCGACGTCGCCCACGGTCTCGGAGACGTTCGCTAGCGCCAAGGCGACTGTGAGCGTCGGGCGAATCGCAAACGCTTTCTCGTAGGATTTAGTCGCCTCAACGAGGCTTCCCTTGAGCACGAGCAACTGAGCAAGTTCGAGGATGGAATTGGCGGGGGCGTCGGACTCAGGATCCGCCGATTCGTAAAGCGCGATCGCGTTCCGCAGCAAAGCTTCCGCTTCGCTGCCATCGCCTTGCGCCAGCCGTGCCTGAGCCAAGGACTCGATGCTGCCGACCGCCGACAGCGGATCTCCCTGAGCCGTGTAGGCCTCGATTGCTTCTCTCAGTAGTGGTTCCGCTTCACTTGGACGCCCGGCATTCAGTAAGAAATTGGCGAGATTTACGCTAGCCCTGACTCTCGCGGAGTCGTCCGGTTTTAGTGACGTGTTTCGCAGCTCAAGAGCCCGGCGATACAGGGCTTCTAATTCAGCGGTATGGTCCGCGAATACAGTGCTCGCTACTGCGAGGAGAAGTAGGACTCTCACGACGTAATCCTAGTTAGCAGTATTTGCAGATCGCGGAACACTTTGCCCAGGCCGTCGATTGCACTCCAATTTATCATTTGCTCGTCCGGGTTACGGCAGACCCATTTGGCGGCGACCTTGGGCGGTAAGGTCGGCTTGCGTTGCGCGGTTCTCGAAGGCGACTTCGTAGTCTTCGGCGGCGAAATCGGGTGAGGATTTGCCTTCCAGAAATGCTTGGGCCTGCTTTGTGAGGAAGGCGCGATTCTTGTCGCACTCCGGCGCGGCGCCGATGTACATGACGTTGCTGTATCCGGCGCCGGTGTGACGGTCTTCAACGGCGTGGGCAACATCGGGGTGCCACCAAACGGTGTCTCCGGGGTTGACCTTTGGAATCGGAACTAGCGCCTTTAGTAGCGGTGCGTGATGCTCTTCAGTGAGCGAAAGGGCGCGACCCGGCTGGGCGCCGCAAAGGTCGTCGGCGGCTACGTCGGACATGAGCGCTCGTAGCAATATCCAGGTCATTGATCGCGCTATGGGAATAAGATTGAGCGTGCCGTCGCCGGGGCCTTGGGGCGTGAGCGCGGTCCAGCCCTGGTAGGTGCGGAACATGTGGCAAACGGCTGGCGACGGGATCTCTTGGGTGCTGGTGCGGCCGGTGGCGCTAAACGGGTTGTGCCGTCGCCAATCGCCCTGGAAGACGTCGCGGTAGATCCATTGGTAGCCGGGGTCAAGCCAGCGCTCGATGGTTCCGCCGTCGATGTGTGGTGAGAGTCCGAGCGTGTCGTCCCCGGGCCGTCGTCGCCGAATTCGGTCGGCGTACGAACACTCGTGGTCGGGATCGAACTCACGGTAGTCCGCGGGGCCGATGTCCCACAGACGATTGAGCCATGCGCGAGTTTTTGCAAGTTGCTCGGACTGGCGCGCCATGATCTGTGGGCGGGACCAATAGACGCCGAAAATTTGCGGTTCATCGGAGGCAAGTTCGCTGAAGTATTTATCGAGACCGCGCTTTTGCTTTTCGAGCTCGTAGTAGTTGTTCGACTCCACGTAGTCGGTTAGCTCGTCGTTCCATTGGCTGGCCTGCGATTCGGAGAATACATCGCGGACAATGACGCAGCCTCGGCGGCGGACTTGATCGGCGACGATGGCGTTGAGTGCTCCTCGCGTGATCTCGTCGTAGTGGAGCTGTGGAATCGGAGTATCTCCAGCCTGCAAGATGCGTTGAATTTCTTTGACCTCATGGTCGATCGATTCGGTAACAGATTGGAAGGCGCCCTGGAGGTCGGGGTGGCGCTCTGCTACCGCTTTTTTGATGCCAGCGATTGCCTTTTGGTCGACGTCCATCTTCGTTATCAGATCGTAGCGTGGATCGTTTGCCGGGTGGGGCCGGGGTGGGTCTGGAGAGTCGGAATGTCCGGATTTGTCCGGTTTTTTCTAAAAATCGAGTTGACGCCGTACGGTGGATGTGGGTTTTTGGGCTCAGGCTTGGCGGTGGTTCGTGGGTTTCTTCGCTGGGATGGGACAGTCCACACGTTGGTTCGATTTCGCGGTGCAGACTACGTTGTCTCATGGGACAGTCCCGCCCCGGGGAATGCGCCGCCCCGTGATGCAGTTCCCCCTTCGCTGTTAGATTGGACGGGACAGCCTAGGTGAGACTGCCCCGCCGGTTGGTTTGCCTGCTAGTTTCAACTCGACAAACCGATAAAATGGGAGCTCCCAAGTTGCTAAACCTCCGTGTACCGGCGACGTTGTGCGGGCAAGCTTTTTGACAGCAACGCCGGGTTGCTAGGTTGTTCTTTTCCCCGAGGACAGCCAGGACCGAAACCTCGTTTTTTTGATGTTGCTTTCACAACACCGGATGGATGGTCTCATCTTTCGCTTAAGCCAGGCAAACTCCATAGGCATCCGTGCTTGTACTTTGCACGCCCTTAGGAACCTGTTTCAACCCTACACCCCCGTGTCAAGTTTTTAGGGGGTCTGGCGGGGCGTCGAAATGGTTAAGTCGTTGAATCTTCAGGCTGAAAAAATATTTCAAAACCCCGGTACGGCACAAATGGGGCTTGTCTAGTTGGGGCGGCCGGTCGGAGCTTGGCCACCGAATCCATCGCCAATTCGGCGTCTGCCCGCGAATCCGTCGTTGATTCGGTGCCACCATTCGATTCTGGGCTCGCCTAGCTTCCAGCACAGATAAATTTCGTCGCCTCCAAGCAGAGCCGGGAAGTCGAGCAGGCCCATATCGAGGTCTTTCACCACACAGCCGTTAGTCTGTATGTACTCAATAGCCGCACCAATCGATTTCACGAGAGCCGCGCGCTCAACTTTCCGGCGGGCCACTTGGGCAGGGTTGATTTCGCTGCCGCCGGACATGCTGATGCGAGCCATCAGCTCTTGTAGCTCGGCGTCAATTGCCGCTAGGTCCGCCTTGGAACTGATCGCCGACTCAAGGCTTGATCGCACCGACGGCAGTAACGCTTCAGCTTCACTCAGGGTGAAATAGCGGGGCATAATACTGAATGGTTCATCGCGGCGAGAGGCGCGAATCGACGCGAATCTTGCACGCATTATAGCAGCGCGTTTTTCTAGAGCTTGATATTTTGGAACGACATGTTGGAGGCGGCGTTTACCCTGATTCACACCGGAATTCCTCGCGAAGGGCCGGGTAGCGAACAGAGTTTGCGACGAGCATTGAGCCTGGTCGGAGACTTGCCCGATTCGGGGCGCGTGCTTGACTTGGGTTGCGGTCCGGGCAAACAGACACTGTTGCTTGCGGAACTTCTTGAGGGTTCGCGTATCACCGCGGTCGATCTGCATCAGCCCTATCTCGATCAACTGCGGCAGGCAGCGCGTGAGCTGGGCGTTGCCGGGCACGTTGAGGCGACAAATGCGTCAATGGACAGCCTCGATGTCGAGCCGGGGTCGATTGACCTGATCTGGGCTGAAGGGTCCGCGTACTGTATTGGGGTCGAGAATGCGTTGCGCGCTTGGAGGCCTCTTCTCAAGCCACGGGCGGTGCTTGCCTTCAGCGAGTTAACGTGGCTGGTCGACGAGCGACCCGAGGAGGCCGCTAGTTTCTGGGCATCTGGGCATCCCGCGATGACGGATCGCGGCGGTAATTTGACTCAGTTGGCGGCGGCGGGATTCGAGGTGATTGATTCGTTCGTATTGCCTTCTAGTGACTGGTGGGACGACTACTACATTCCGTTGCTGGCTCGCCTGAAGTCACTCGAAACGCGTGCGATTGGCGATGGGAACTTGGTTGCCGCGATTGCGGCGACTCGGGAAGAAATCGAGCTCTACGAGCGGCATGGCGAGTCGTTCGGTTATGTTTTCTACGTGGCCAGGCGCGTGTGAATGTGGCACGCGCTGGGCGGATTGTCTGGAGATACCAGAGCGGTTACGTTGCGCTTCGCGGCACCGAGCCGCGCCGCCGTGCGGTGCGGTGCAGATGTCGCAGGGCGGACCGCACCGCACGGCGGCGCGGCTCGGTGCCGCGACAGGTATTCTCCAGCAAGCAGCTCGTGTAGGCAGGCCGTGAAATCAAGCTTCGAGTCGGCCCAGTCCCGGCCCGTAAGTGCGCGATAGGTGCGCCACTACTTTGTTGTGCTCGCCGCCTAGTGCGACATGGCGGATAGCGGGTCTGGCCCGTCGAGGGTTGCTTCCATGGTGGCGCGGACTTGCGCCATCAACTGCTGGCGGTCTTGCTCTTGCAGGTTTTTGGTTTCGATTGGTGGGTGAAAGACTAGCGCCATGGGGCCGGGTCTGACGGCGGAACTTCCCTTGGGCATGAGCTTTTCGGTGCCGTGAACGGTTACTGGGACGATTGGGACGGCGGCGTCCATGGCCATTGAAAACGGACCCGGTCGGAATGGCAACAGTTTTTTGTCGAGACTCCTGGTCCCTTCAGGAAAGACCATTAGCCCGATACCACTTTGCAACGTCTTGACGCCCTGCTGCATCGCATGTTTGCGCGAATCGCGTACCTTGCGGTCGACGTAAATGAAGCCGCCCAGACGCATGACGTAGCCGAGCAGCGGAATCTTATAAAGCTCCTTTTTTAGGATCACCGCGATCCGCGGCAACACGGAGAATAGTGCCGCCGGCTCAACGTTGCTCACGTGGTTCGCCACGAATAGCGAGGTGGGGTGCTGGAAGGCGTACTCGAGGTTGACTACCCGCATACGAACTCCCGAGAGCCGCAGGCCGAGGCGGCAGCCTTGGCGCGCCACCCAGTAGATTGGGCGGATGTTTCCCGTTAGCCACGTGAAGGGGATGAAGACAAGCGCTCCAACCGTGACGTAGAGCACCAAAAACGGGAACGCCAAACAGTATGAGCGCCACATTCGCTCGAACCATTTTGCGGGGTACGCATGGTGAGTAGCAACTCTCCGCCCAAGTTCGGCTTGGTAGGGACAGGCAACACGAGCGTTCGTCGAGGTGGAAAGATTACGAAATCGCATGGGCCAGTCGCGGCCCGAAAGTTCTTCTTCCCACCTCGCAGAGAGGAAAAATCAAGTTTCGGGTCAGCCCGTCTCCGGCGGTTCAAGCCTAGCGCAGCGCCGGCGAAGCCGTCTGAGATCTTGATTGGACGTCGCAACTTGTTGTTTTTAAGGGGCTTGCCTTAGATCGGTATACTAATTGCGAAGGATGTACGGGTTCTACTAATATGTGCGCCATGATGATGCAGAAGCGGATGAGCATGAAGCTGCAACAGAAGCCCGTGCTCACGCAGAGCCTGCGTCAACTTGTCGAGTTGCTGGCGCTGAACAAGCTGGAACTGCGCGACGAGATCAATCAGAAGCTTGAAGAGAACCCGGTCCTCGAGTTGGCTAGCGATGCGGACCAGACGGCGGCGGCAGGCGATGATGCAGCACCCGAGACGGCTGCTGACGAACCGGCCGACGAAGCCGCGAATGCTCTCGACGATATCGATTTTGAGAAGTTTTACGAGGACTATCTTGACGCCACACCTCGTAATGCTCCATCGGAGGTCATCGAAAGACCCTCTTTTGAACTTTTTCTTTCAAGCCCAACGACGTTGAACGACCACCTGCTGTGGCAGCTCGGCATGTCGGCAGTGGACGAGGCGGTAAATCGGGCAGCCGAGTTCATCATCGGAAATCTATCGGACAACACGCACCTGACTATGTCGCTGGAGGAGGTTGCGGAGTCTACCGAGGTCGATTCCAGCGTGGCGGAGAAAGCCCTACGGTTGGTGCAGGAGTTTGACCCGCTGGGCGTTGCGGCTCGGGATCTCAGGGAGTGTTTATTGATTCAGCTTCGCGCGATCGAGGGCGAAAACTGTCTCGCGTTTGACATTCTTTCAGACCACTTCGAGCTGCTTGAGCGCGCGGATACAGCGCGGATCGCGGCGAGCATGCGTGCCTCCGAGCGAGACGTGGAGCAAGCGATTGCAATGATTCGGGCGCTTGACCCGCAGCCTGGACAACAATATCAGCAAGCACAAAACCGTTACGTTGAACCCGATGTCTACTTCGTGAAGACCGCTGAAGGATTTCGCGTTGTGCTGAATGAGGAAGACTTGCCGGACCTGCGCATTAATCGTAGTTATCGCAGGCTGCTGGAGCGCGGGAAGTCCGACAAGGACGTTCGAAATTACGTCAAAGAGCGCTACAGCTCAGCACTTCAGCTGCTGCGAAACATCGAGCAGCGCCGGCAGACGATCCGGCGGACCTGCGAAGCGATCGTGCGGCGCCAGACCGATTTTCTGGCAAATGGCCTGGAGCACTTGCGGCCCATGATGATCAAGGATGTAGCCGAGGAAATCGGAGTACATCCTTCAACCGTTAGCCGTGCCGTTGCAAACAAGTACGCGCACTCGCCGCACGGTGTGTATGAGCTGCGATTCTTTTTCTGGGAAGGTGTGCAGGGGCCCTCCGGCTCGTCGATGCCGCTGATCTTACTGAAGCGCAAGGTCAAGCGAATGATTGAGGCCGAAGACCCAAAAAAACCATTGACTGACGACAAGCTCAGCGAGATGCTCAAGGAGGACGGTATTCACGTAACCCGCAGGACTGTTGCTAAGTACCGCGAGGATTTAGGTGTCCCATCGACGCACAAACGCCGCCGAAAAGGGTGAGTGCGGATTTGGGAGGATAGGGAAGGTCGAAAGGCAGGTAATGAAAGTTCACTACACGGGCCGAAAAGCAGCACTAAACGATAAGGAGCAGAAGAAAGTCCAGAGAAAATTGGACAAAATTCATCGCGTGTTAGGTCTTCGATCAGACCTCGAAGCGCACGTGATCCTCTCGCGGCAGCGCCACCTTTGCGAAGCAGAGGTCACTCTTCGGGCGCTGCGGCATTCGTTAGTGGTCACGAACTCCGCGGTGGAGCCTTTTGGCGCCATTCTCGGAGCTTTAGAAAAGCTCGAGAAACAAGCGGTTCGCAATAAACATAAGATTATTGACACGCATCGGCCGGGACGGCAGCGCGGCCGGCCTGCCGCAGTGGTGGCAGAATCGATTAACGACTTTGAAGAGGAATTCAGCCGCGCCGCGGCTGACGAGCCCAGGCGCCCAACGCCTATCGTCCGATCGAAGGGTCACGCCCCGAAACCTATGACCGCGGAAGGCGCCGCGATGCAGCTTGAGGCTAGCGGTAAAGACCATATCTCGTATCGCGATGCCGACAGCGGCGATATTCATGTGCTGTTGCGGCGGCGCGACGGTTCGCTCGAACTCGTTGAGACGGGGTAAGAAATGCCTGCCGATCAGGATGGCGCCGATACGATATCGGCCGAAGGCGCGCGACTGGTAATCATCACCGGCCTGAGCGGTTCAGGGAAGGGAACTGTTCTCAAAGTTTTCGAGGACATGGGTTTCTATCCGGTCGACAATCTGCCGGTTGACTTGATTCCAACGTTTGCGGAGCTGTGTCGAAACTCCAATGAAATATCGAGGGCGGCGTTGGTGGTCGACATTCGCGAAGGCGAGGCGCTGACTCGTTTCCCTCGAATTTACGGGCAGATAAAGGCCAAAATACCATCGCAGCTTATTTTTCTCGGGGCGAGCGACGGCGTGCTGCAGCGCAGGTTTAGCGAAACCCGCCGGCCGCATCCGGTGCCGGGCGCCTCGGTGCAAGACAGTATTCGTGAAGAGCGAGACTTGATGCGGCCGATTGAGGAACTGGCCGATGTCAACATCGACAGCTCGCGTTACAACATTCACGAATTACGGCAAGAGATCAAGACGATGTTCGATGGAGCGACTAGCGCTCCGGCGCTCCGAATCACGGTCGGCAGCTTTGGATATAAGCATGGGGTGCCGACCGACGGCGACTTGATTCTTGATGTACGTTTCCTGCCAAATCCCCACTACGAGCCCGGCTGCCGCTACCTGACTGGGAAGGACCGGGTGGTCGCGGACTACGTTGCTAAGTTTTCACAGACGCACGAATTCATCAAACGGACGACTGATCTGATCGCATTCCTACTACCCCACTACGTCGAAGAGGGGAAGAGCTACCTTACGATCTACTTCGGCTGTACCGGTGGCCGCCACCGTTCGGTGTTCATAGCGGAGACGATAGCGGGCCATCTTGTAGCCGATCACGGCGGGGTGAAACTTCACCACCGCGACATTGATAAAGAGCTGTAATCCGGGCCTAGCCCGCATTACTCACCACCTGACGGCGAAAGCGCGCAATAGGTGCGCCACTACTTCGTTGCGCTCGATCGCGAGTGCTCAGCGGACTGTCGAGTACGCCTCCGCGCGCCGATCGTCGCCCGCCTCGTATTGACGCACCGCTCACGCACTTTCGCTCGCCACGTGGTGAGAAATGCGGGCTGGCGGCTACTCTTCCTCGATTTCCGAGGTGATAGCGATATCGATTGCACCTTTGACGCTCATCGCGGCGGGACATTTCGCTTGATGTGTGTCGAGGGCGCGTTGCGCTCGATCGCCGGAACCGGCGGGGATCTTGAGGTGATAGTGGACGCGGATTCGAGTGATTCGAATCACGCCGTCGACGTTTTCGATGTCACCTTCAACCTCGCTCCAAACCTTGTCTGGATGGCTTGGGATTTTACGAACTGCCAGGGCCCCTGACAGAGTGCCGGTCAGTCAAGCACCGACGGCGCCGACCATATGGTCGAGAGTCGCCGGTAAGTCGCGGTCAGGCTCAATGCCGTAAAAATGTTTGATTCCGCCATGGACGCCAAAGACGATCGGCTCTTCGAAGCCCTCGACGTAAGCTCGGCGCTCTGGCGGCTTGTCTTGGTAAAGCTTGAGGCGGGACGTGTGGACTAGTTCACCCATTGGGACATTGTAGTTGAATC
>CBDBHI010000027.1:0-19470 GCA_965205595.1 Bryobacterales bacterium
TCCGCTGAAGCATTTCGCACTTGAAATGCAGATCGCATCCCAACTCGCCGCCTAACTGGGGAACGGTGAGCAACGGCGTACGGACCAGCTTGCCCGCGATGACCTCGCGGGCGGACTGAATTTCGGCGAGTTCGCTCACTCGACTAAACGAAACAGAGGTCAACCGCTTGCTTGAGGGAAGTCATCGGGTCACGCAGAGGGATGAATTCGTGGGCATAGTAGCCGTCGAATTTCAGATCCGCGATGGCCGTGGCGATGGCCTTGTAGTTCAGCTCTTGCGTTTCGTCGATCTCGTTGCGACCTGGGTTGCCGCCGGTATGGAAGTGCGCGATATAGTCGATGTTTTCGCGGATGGTGCGGATCACATCGCCTTCCATAATTTGCATGTGATAGATGTCGTAGAGCAACTTCACGTTGGGCGATTCGACGCGCTTCATTAGCTCAACGCCCCAGGGCGTCCTGTCGCACTGGTAATCGGGGTGATTGACCTTGGAGTTGAGCAACTCCATGATGATCGTCACGCCGGCGTCTTCGGCCTGAGCCTTGACACGATTGAGGATCACGGCGGAGTTCTCCCAAGCCTCTTCGTCGGACATGCCGCGGCGGTTGCCTGAGAAAAGAATCAAGTTTGGAACGCCGGCTTTCTTCGCGGCCGGGATCAAACGGCCAAGG
This sequence comes from Bryobacterales bacterium, assembly GCA_965205595.1. Lineage (GTDB taxonomy): Bacteria > Acidobacteriota > Terriglobia > Bryobacterales > UBA6623 > CATQHP01. The sequence goes on from CBDBHI010000027.1 coordinate 673, forward strand.
TTTTCTTCGATCGACTTGTGGAATTCGACCCGGTTTGTTCCGTCAGGAATCGTGCAGACACCGCTGCCGATGGCGCACGTCAGGCCATATTTTTCCAGCGTCGGCCATTGATCTTCGGTCAGCAACTCGATTGAGACGATGCCCATCTCCGCTGAATTTTTGGCTAAGTCGTCTAACGACATATCCCGAAAACACCACTTGCATACGGACTGCTTAATGCGGCCCTTCGCTTTCGCATTTTCGGCGGCCAGGCCAACCTTCGTGGCGGCGGATAGGATGCCGAATGATGCGGCTGCTTTTACGGCCGAGCGACGGCTGATCGGGGATGCGGTTTCGTTTTTCATGGCACCCGGATTCTATCACGCGGGCGGGGCCCTTGGGGTGCGTAGAGGTGACGACAGACGTGCATCCTAGCCCTGTTCAAGTAGCCGGTTACGTAGAATCAAAGGTCAATCCGCGAGAATAATGCATGATCGGACAACCGTTCAGACCATTGAGGCGACTTTCGTCGGACTAGCTGAGGACTAGCGCCTGTGCGCTCGTGCCTTACTAGGCGTCGCACAACACATTTTTCTATTGCGTTCGCTGTTCAGCAGGCCGCTCTCATTTGAGGCGTGATCGCTCATGGCGAAAGCGCGGGCAGACTAGTACTTACTTGCAGAAGTAATACATAGTATGATAAGCTGAGGCATGCCCAGACCCGCGACCGCGATCACGTTGAGTTCGGAAGAAGAGCAGACCTTGCGCCACTGGGTCCAGGCTCACAAGACGGAACGGCGCATGGTCGAGCGAGCTCGGATCGTGCTGTTGGCTGCCGCGGGCGCTGCCACCAGCGCCATCGCCCAGCAACTCAACACAGCGCCGTCGCGGGTTTCGAAGTGGTGCCTGCGATTTGCCGAGCAGCGGCTGGCGGGCCTCCTCGACCGGCCCCGCGCGGGCAAGCCGGCGCGTTACAACGAGGCCACCTGCAAGCGCATTTTGACGATGCTCGATCAGCCCCCGCCGGAAGGTCATGCCACCTGGACGGGCACGCTGCTGGCCGCGGCGCTGGGCGACGTCAGTAATCATCAAGTCTGGCGGGTGCTCAAGCGGCAGGGCATCTCGCTGCGGCGGCGACGCAGTTGGTGTATCTCGACCGACCCGGAATTTGCTCGCAAGGCCGCCGCTGTCGTCGGCCTATATCTCGACCCGCCCGAGAACGCCGTCGTGTTGGCGGTCGATGAAAAACCCAGTATTCAAGCACTTGAGCGGGCACAAGGTTGGCTGCGGCTGCCCAACGGCAAGGCCTTGACCGGTTTCTCTCACGGCTACAAACGCCATGGCACAACAACGCTGTTCGCCGCCCTGCAGGTGGCCACCGGTTGGATTACCGCCGACCATTACCAGCGCCGCCGCCGGCGCGAGTTTCTCGACTTCATGAATCAGTTGACGGATCTCTACGACGGCTTCGAAATCCATGTCATCTTGGACAATCTCAACACCCACAAACCCCGCCATGACCGCTGGCTGCAACGCCATAAGAACGTACATTTTCACTACACGCCGACTTAGAGCTCTTGGCTCAATCAGATCGAGATATGGTTCAGCATTCTAAGTCGCCGGGCGCTGCAAGGTGCCAGCTTCACATCGCCCCGGCAGGTGCGCGACGCGATCGACAAATTTGTCCAGGCCTACAACCGCAACGCCACGCCGTTCCAGTGGACCAAGACCACCGTCACCCCTCGGGGCTTATCTCATACTTATCATAACTTACGCAAGTAAGTGCTAGTCGCGTCAAAAATATAAGGTCGGGTCGATCATCGATCATCGTAGGCGAAAACACGCTTCCCCCTCTTTTCCAATTGAAAGATGAGCCTGCAGGTGAGAGGCGAAGTAGCTGCGGGTGGAGGGGATTATAGCGTGAGTTGAGGTCGGCGGCTACAGCTATTTGTGGCTTCGTGGGGCGGGCCAAGGGGGATTGCATAAGGGGGAAGGGGCGGCAGCCCCAATCCCCCTTTGCACGCATCCCAGACGAGACTCCATGGCCGTCTTCGGACCTGGGCCTGGGGTGGCATCTCCCGCTCAGTTGCGGCTCTTGTCTATTGCGCGCGCCAGCGGATCGCCAGCTCTTTGCAGACGCGTTGCAATTCGTTCCGCCGGGCGTCAAGCTGTTCGGCGAACTGCGTATCCGAGTGCGCGTCGGCTTGCGCCTGCAGTGCGTCGATCGTTTGGGCGCCGCGTAAGCCACGCACTTCCTCGGGCAGGCTGAGCAGCTTTTCCCACGGCGTGCTCCACTCGGCGTACACCTTGCGCAACTTGCCGCGGCGATCGCGCCGCTGGGTGGCGAAGGCGCACGGACGATGAAAGTTCAAGTACGGATTCAGCCACTCGCGGTAGAACTCATCGATCGCACGCGTCGCGTCCGAGGGCAAAAACTGGTATCCCATCCACTTGCGCACCACCGCGCCGTTCTTGGTTTCGACCAAGGCATTGTCATTCGAACGGCGCGCCCGGGATGCGCGTAAATTCAACTCGCAACTTTTCGAGCAGTTTGGCGGTTTGATGGTTGATGTATTCGCTGCCATTGTCGGAATGAAAGCCACGCACGTTAAATGGAAATTGCGCGAAAAGTCCTTCCAGCAAGGGGATCAAGTAGTTTTCATTGATGTGTTCGACACAACCGACTCGCCTGCCATTGCGTCACTTCGTCGACCACGTTGATGGTGTAGGCCCCCTTTTCACCTTCCTGTTCGGGCGAGTGCACGGTGTCGATGCGCAGGTATCCGGGACGCCCGCGCGGCTCGGGTTGACGGCGTTCGCCGATCGCCACGGGTGTCGGTCGAGTCTTGTCGAGATGCAAACTGTGCCGCCGATAGACGGCTCGTTTGCGCAAGTTGTAGAGGTGTCCCACCGACAGTTCGGCGAGGCGTTCGAACTCCTTGCGGTTGTATATTTGGAACTCGTGCTGGAGAATGCGCCGCGTCGCCGGCCCGGAGAGACGCTGATGCACTTGGTCGACATGCGCCAGGAGAACGATGTCGGCGCGGCTGTACTTGGTGGGGAAGCGGCGCCTTCGATAGGCTGTCGGCCGAACGCACTTTTCGCGCAAAAACTGCCCGATGAGGCGGGTCAATTGGGCGCGACTTAAGCCGGTTAGTTTGCTCAGGAATCGCCGCAGCAATCCTTTGACCGAGCGCTTCTGGTCGGCATAATGATGCCTCTTCAGGACGCCTTCGACGAGCGCGTATTTATCCGCTCGACTTCCGGCCTGGAACTCGACAGACCCACACCCGTCGAGAAAACTCTCGATCTCATCGAGACTCAGCGATTCGGCTTGCTGCACGGCGACTCCCATCACCCACAGCTTGCCTATTCCTAATCGACCTTGCCCAAATTACCTCCAGGCTCATCTTGTGTTGGAATCACCCCTCCCTTCAGGCTCATCTTGTATTGGACAAGACGCGGCCCTCGGACCAAAGAGGGCCTATGTTAGATTGAAGTTGGTCTGTTTAAGGCCCTTTCGCGCGGAGAGGTGGCTGAGCGGCTGAAAGCAGCGGTTTGCTAAACCGTCGTAGGAGCATTAACTTCTACCGAGGGTTCGAATCCCTCCCTCTCCGCCAATTTGTTTTCGAAGCGTTAGGGCTTTGCCGCGCGATCGGTGGGCGAATGTCGCTCGTCAGTCCTCGCGGGCCTCGCTTCCACGGGATCGGATCGCTCTCCGAGGAATGCATCGTGGGGCCGGTTCGAACGCAAGAACGCGAGGCGAACAAAGCGGGCCGAGTCCAAGGTGGGCGCGTCCGAGACGAAATATACCGTCGGCAGATGGTGCGACCCACTAGAGCGGTGCCCTACAGCAAAATCATATCTAGGGTGGAATGTTCGACGTAGGTGGCGAGAGACTAGAGCTTGAGATTCATCGGCCTACCGAATCACGTCCCCGTCGACATCGAGTAACAAGTTCGCGCAAAGGTCGTTCCCGAACGTCTCCCAGTCCAGGAAGCTCCAGACGACGTCTTTCTTGCGATTGACCTCGATCAATTGCGGGTACTTGCCACCGGCATGCGTGTTCGTAATGATCACATTCCCATTCGGTAAGATCTGCAACTGGGTAATCCAGAAAAACTTGATCCCGGGCAATTCGTCTCGGCCAATGCTCCAGACGATCTCGGCTTTTTCGTTCACCTCGAGAACGCGGTTGTTGTTCCCGCCGCCGATCATGGTGTTGCCGTTGGGTAGACGGTAGGCCGAGTAGAGGTGGATGCCATGACCCTGGTGTGTCGGCGTCTCGGGGCCGGTCAGCTCCATACGATACTCGAAGACGATCTTCCCGTCGCTGTCGTACTCGCGTAGCAACCCGTCACCTTCTTGCGGCACCAAATAAGTCCCTTGCGGCGTCTTGCGGACTAAGCGCGTATCCCGGTGCGGGTGCGGTTTCTCAATCTGGAGCTTCACCTCGCGCTGAATCTTCCCCTTGCGGTCGACTTCGATGATGCGCTTGTTACCGGTTTCGGCAATCATCGTCAGACCGTCGTCGAAACGCTCAAAGCCGTGAATCTCGATGTTGCCGTCGTATCCGCCCACCGGCTTCGACTCCCATTGCCAGGTCACTTCCTTCTCGGGAGTCACTTCGACGATAGTGTTGCGCGAGGTCGGCACGAGCACGTTGCCGTTTTTGAGCAGGTGCATATCGTGAGCGACAGTGCCGTTCTCCCAAACCCAATCGACCGATCCGTCGGGATTCACAGCGGCGACGTGCTTCTTGTCTTGCGCCATCACGCGGTGCGAAGTTTTGGCGGCGAGGGCGGCTGCTCCCGCGAATGCGGGCAGCGCGTTGGCTGTCTGAAGGAACTGTCGACGATGCATGAGGCGATTATACGCCGCACTATTCCCTTGACGTGTGTACCAGCCGATGTGGTATGGAAAACATGCGGTGTTTTCTAATTGCTCTCTCACTACTCATTGCGCTCAATGTCGGAGCCTTTGCGCAAGACAAGAAGCGCGTCGCGGTGCTCGACTTTGAATACAGCACCGTACACTCATCGTCATCGGCATTCTTCGGGACGAATTAAGACCTCGGCCGCGGCATCCGCGACCTCGTCGTTGAAGAGTTGGTCAGGGGCGGAGTTTATTCCGTCATCGAACGCGCCGCTCTCGACGCGGTCCTCAACGAACAAGATTTTTCGAACAGCAATCGCGCCAACCCCGCGAGCGCTGCGCAAATCGCGCAGATCCTCGGGGTCGACGCGATCATCATCGGGTCAATTACGAAGTTCGGCCGCGACGATAAGAATCAGGGCATCGGCGGTGGCGGATTTGGAGGGTTTGGCCGGGCCGTCGGTGGCATCGGCCGCAAGAAGGCCAAGGCCGTGGCCGGAATCACGGCTCGCATCATCAATACCGATACCGCCGAGATTTTGGGAGTTTCGACCAAGGACGGCGAATCAAAGCGTTCAGGCATTTCCCTCGGTGGCGGTGGCAGCAGCGGAGGAACAGGTGGTGCCGGCGCGATTCAAAACTCCAGCACCAACTTCGCCGGAACAATCGTTGGCGAGGCGGTCATGGCTGCTGTGGTGCCGCTAGCTCGCGAACTCGAAACGTACGACGATCGCATCGTTAAAAAGAAGCGTGCCATCGAAGGCCTGGTCGCCGACTACGCCGAGGGGATCGTGATTCTCAACGTCGGCAGCGCCGGTGGTGTCGCCGTTGGTGATGTTCTTGACGTCAAACGCACGATCCGCGAAGTGAAAGATCCGACGACCGGCAAGGTGCTTCGCAAGATCGAAAAGTCTCTCGGCAAGGTGACGATTACCGAGGTCGACGAAGGCTCGGCCGTCGGCAATTTCGCCGGGGATACGGTGCCCGCTGTTGGCGACACGGTCAAGAATTAGCCAACCAGCCGCATCTAGGTTTGAAGGACAAGCGTGGACTTCCGTCCACGCCTCGGAATCCCCGACCGAGTTAGGTCTTAGAGTCTAGATGAACTCGTACTCGCCCGGCCGCGGCAACGGCGCTACGCCGAAATTCTTGCTCAACGACGGATTGTCCGGGATCAGGTTTTGCTTCGAGTTCATGACCATGTCCCACGTGATCTCTAGACCCGAGTAGGCGGCCTCGCGGCCCATGATCGCGGTCATCGTCGAGTACGCCACTGGTAGAGTGCGGTTCTGGTAAGGTCCGGTCCCTTGGATCGAGGCCAGCATGTCGATGTGCTCTTGGACGTACGGGCTCGTCTCGGACCGTGAGCCGAGGTCGCGCATGGTTGAGCGGCCGCGAGTGCCGACGACCAGTTCATTCACCATGCGAACGTGGCGATTGTCTTCACGCCTCGGGTACTGGCGGCAATGGCTGGTCAGGCGAACGCCATTCGCGTAAACGAAATCCGCGTAGACGTGGTCGAATATGTTCCCGTAAAGTTTTTCCTGCGGCCGCCAGATGGCGCCGCCTGAAGCAACCACCTTTTCAGGGTGCGTGTCGCCCATCACCCAATTGATGACGTCGATATTGTGCAGGTGCTGCTCGACGATTTGGTCGCCGCAGATCCAGACGTGCGAGTACCAGGCGCGCTGCTGCCAGCCGACTGTATCAGCGTCGAGCTTGTCTTCGAAGTCGGCGCCCTTGATGACGGGGCCGGACACCCAGTTGGCGTAGGTCGCCACGATGTCGCCAATCTCGCCGTCTTGAATGCGATTGACTGATTCGACGTATTCCTTCTGCGAGCGGCGTTGCGCGCCAATCATCACCGTCAGCTTCTTGTCCGCCGATTCCTTCGCTAGGCGGATCATCTTCTGTGCGCCCATGCAGTCCGTCGCCAGGGGCTTCTCCGCGAAGATGTGTTTGCCGGCCTTTACCGCGTACTCAAAGTGAGTTGGCCGCCAGCCCGGAGGCGTGTGCAAAAAGACGATGTCGACGCCGGAGTCGATGACTTTCTTGTACGCATCGAAACCGATGTAGCGGTTCTCTGGAGCGACTTGAATTTGCTTGCGGACCTCGGGCTCGAACTCGTCGGAGTCGCGTAGACGTCGCAGCGATTTCTCTAGCTGGTCTTCAAAAATATCGCCCATCGACTTGAGTTCGTAGTTCGGGTTGCCGCGAATCGCCTCAGAGACGCCGCGGGTGCCGCGTCCACCACAGCCGACGATCCCAATCGTCAACTTTTCTTTGGTCTGCCCATGCAACACCTCAGGGCGAATGATCTGAAAGCCAGCGGCCGCGGCGGTCTTCGTCGAGCCAGACATGAAGTTTCGGCGGGTAACTGCTTTTGATTGCTTGAGAGGTTCCATCGTAAAGCCTTCCTAAAAGTTGATTTCGAGCGTCATCTATTGTAGCGAGCGCACTTGGCCCCACGCGAAGGAATTGCCGCTCGCCAAGAGGGAATTTCGACAGTATTCATCGTCGGGCCGGCGTGCGAACTGGTAACAGCTTGACGACGTACCGGCTCGCCGATCCGCGGTATTGGCCGGATTTGGCCGGTTATGGCCGGATAACGCCATCGCGCGCGAGGCCGTCCAGGCGGACGTTCCGAGGTACCCCCTTTCTCCTACGGTCGCCGTGGCTCCACAGTTTCAGGTTAAGACCGCTGTCAAGGGCTTTTCGGGTGCCGCGGGCTAACCCCGGGCCTTTTTGGCAATCTTTGCCCAGGTGTCTCGCAGTCCTACGGTCCGATTGAAAACTGGCTTCTCTGGGGTCGAGTCGTTGTCGACGCAAAAATAGCCGACGCGCTCGAATTGGTATTTCGTCCCCGGCTTGGCGGCGCGCACGCTGGGCTCGATCTTGACCTCGCGAACTTCGAGCGAATTGGGGTTCAGTAGATCAATGAACTCGCGATCTTCCTCGCCAACGGCTTGATCGTCGCGCAGTAGGTTGTCGTAGAGGCGGGCTTCGCAATCGAGCGCGTGCTCAGCCGAGACCCAATGGATTGTCGACTTTACCTTGCGGCCATCGGGAGTCGTGCCTCCACGAGTGGCGGGGTCATGTGTGCAGTGAACCTCGATTACCTCGCCGGCATCATTCTTGACGCATCCGGTACAGGTGACCAAATAGGCGTAGCGCAGGCGAACTTCGCGGCCTGGAGTCAGGCGAAAGTACTTCTTGGGAGCTTCTTCTAGGAAATCAGCGCGTTCAATGTACAAGATTTTTGAAAACGGCACCTTGCGCGTTCCGTCGGACGGGTCCTCGGGATTGTTGACCGCATCGAGTTCGTCTGTCTGGTCGGCGGGGTAGTTGTCAATTATGAGCTTGACAGGGTTGACGATCGCCATGACACGCTGGGCTCTTTGGTTGAGGTCTTTGCGCAGCAGGTGCTCGAGTAGAGCGAGCTCCATCTCAACCGGGGTTTTCGATACGCCGGCTTCGTCGCAAAAGGCGCGGATCGTTTCGGGGGTATAGCCGCGGCGGCGCAGGCCTGAAAGAGTCGGCATACGGGGGTCGTCCCAGCCGGCAACGTGACCATTCTCAACTAGCGTGAGGAGCTTGCGTTTGCTCAGGATCGTGTGGCTCAGGTTCAGCCGGTCGAACTCGTACTGGCGGGGATGAAATACGCCAAGTTTGTCGAGAAACCAATCGTAGAGTGGGCGATGGTCCTCGAACTCCAGCGTGCAAATGGAGTGCGTGACTCCCTCGATCGAGTCGCTCTGGCCGTGCGCAAAGTCGTACATCGGATAGATGCACCAGGCGTCGGCGGTTCGATGATGGTGGGCGTGCAAGATGCGGTACATCACCGGATCGCGCATATTGAAGTTCGGCGACGCCATGTCAACCTTGGCGCGTAGCGTTCGGGAACCATCGGCAAATTCGCCGGCGCGCATTCTCTCGAACAGATCGAGGTTTTCATCGACCGGGCGGTCACGCCAGGGGCTTTTTCTGCCGGGCTCGGTTGCCGTGCCGCGGTAGTCGCGCATCTCCTCGCTCGACAGGTCGCAAACGAAGGCGTTGCTCTGTTTGATGAGCTCAATGGCCCACGAATAAAGCTGCTCGAAGTAGTCGGAAGCATATAGCGGCCGGTCGGCCCATTCGAACCCCAGCCAGCGGACGTCTTCAATGATGGCGTCGGTAAACTCGGTGTCTTCTTTGGTCGGGTTAGTGTCGTCAAAGCGCAGGTTGCACTTGCCGCCAAACTCTTGAGCGAGGCCAAAGTTGAGACAAATCGACTTGGCGTGACCGATGTGCAGATAGCCGTTGGGCTCCGGCGGGAAACGCGTGTGAACGCGGCCGTCGTTCTTGCCGCTACGGCGGTCTTCGAGGATAATTTCGCGAATGAAATGGGACCGAGGCGCGGGGTCGGCGGCAGCGGTTTCGCGGTTGTTGCCGTCGTCAGGAGACATCGTTTCAGTATAAAGGTGGCGGTGTTGAAAACACCGATTGGCGGCTGAAGTACGGGCCCGCGAAGGGCAACACGTATGATCATAGGAATCATGATTGCGCGACGGATTCTGATAGACCCTTGTATCGGATTCGCGATACTGGTTGCCATGACGGTCGGATTCGCGAGTGCTGACCCAACCTCGACGCCGAAGATCAAGGCTCTAATCGTCGACGGATTTAGCAATCACGACTGGCGCAAGACAACGGCATTTATCAAGGCGACGCTGAACGAAACGAAGTTGTTTGACGTCGACGTTTCCACGTCGCCTGGGCAGGTTGACTCGGCCGGTTGGCAAAGTTGGAGGCCAAAATTCTCGGACTACGACGTCGTTATCCAGAACAGCAACAACATTAGCCAGAAGGATATCCGCTGGCCGCGAGTTGTCGAACGCGGTTTGGAAGACTACGTTCGTGGCGGCGGCGGTCTGCTGATTTACCACTCGGCAAACAATGCGTTTGACCATTGGGCTGAGTACAACCGCATGATTGGGTTGGGCTGGCGGGGCAAGGACCACGGCCCTGCGATTCAACTGGATTCTGAAGGCAACGTTCGACATATTCCGGCGCGCCAGGGCGAGGGTACGAGTCACGGGCCCCGACAAGACACTTTGGTGACCCGCCTAGTCGATCATCCAATTAATCGTGATACTCCAGCGCGCTGGTTGACGCCTGATATTGAGGTGTACACGTTCGCGCGAGGACCCGCCGAACAGCTCACGGTGCTCAGCTATGGCCGCCATCACGCGACAGAGACGTATTGGCCGCTTGAATGGGTGGTCTCGTATGGCCAAGGCCGCGTCTACAACTCATCGTTCGGTCACATCTGGAACTCGGACGAAGGAATCCCGGATCGAGTGCGATGCGTCGGCTTCCAGACGGCGCTGATCCGCGCGGCCGAGTGGCTGGCCAGGGGCGAAGTGAGTTGGCCGACACCGAGCGATTTTCCAACCGAGGATGCGATTAGGCTGCGCTCCGGGGCGGTCGCGGAGTGAGTCGCGGGCTTGGTTAGATCGCTATATCGTCGGGTAGCCGTTAGTTCAGGGAGGAGGATGCGGATGGGATTTCGAGCCTGTTTGATTTTTCTGGTTGCGACGCTTGCGTTAGGCGCGGAGCGTCCGAATTTCGTTTTCATCCAGGGCGAGGGGCAGGGCTGGAATAGCACGTCGGTGCTGATGGACCCTGCGGTCTCAGAGTCTAAGAATGCGTACTTCCGTACTCCGAATCTCGCACGGCTGGCTGAGCGGGGCATGCGCTTCGCCAACTTCTATGCCCCGTCACCACGCTGCACGCCTTCACGCGCGGCTTACTTTACAGGCAAGAGTCCGGCGATGCTCGGGATGACATTTGTCAGTCTACGGTCCGGCGCGAACGCTAAGGTGATAGAGCCCCTGCCGCAGCTTGAGATGCCTCGTGAGGAGACTACGATCGCGGAGGTTCTGCGCGACTCCGGCTACGCGACCGCGCACTTTGGAAAATGGCACGTGGGCCGGACGGATCCGCGCGAACACGGATTCGAAGACAACGATGGAGCGAATAACAATGGTGGCCCGGAGAACGTCGACAGCCCCAACCCGAAGCAGGCGTACGGAATCACTCAAAAGGGGATTGAGTTCATCGAAAAGAACGCCGGCGTGGGCAGGCCCTTCTACATCCAGATGTCGCACTATGGCGGGCGAGGGGCCGCCAACGCGCGCGAATCCACGAATTCGATTGTGAGTAGCTGGCCTTCAAGCCGTGATCGCCAGGAGCGCGACACAGGCGCGGCGGCGGTGATCTACGACATGGACCTCACGGTCGGAATGGTGCTCGACAAGCTCGCGGCACTTGGGATCGCGGACAACACTTAGGTCTTTTACACAACCGATCACGGGACGCAAGGCTCGAGCAATCGGCCGCTTACGCTGGGCAAAGGGACGGTTTGCGAAGGCGGCCTGCGGGTACCTCTATTCTTTAGCGGTCCGGGGATCGAAGCGGGGTCAGTCTCGCGGACGCGTGCGGTCGGTATGGACTTGGTCCCCACCGTCGCGGACTTGGCAGGAGTAGCTGACAAGCTGCCGAGCGATATTGAGGGCGGCAGTTTGGCCGGCGTTCTCAAGAACGCGGGCGCCGGCGTCGTTCAACGGTCCAGGGAAGAGATTGTTTTCCACTTTCCGCACTATGACTTTGACCCACTTGGACCGGCTTCGGCAATGCTCGTGGGTGATTACAAGCTGATTCGCTTCTACGAGCAGCCAGAGAATCCGAGATTGTTTGATATCAGCCGCGACCCCTGGGAGCGCAGCGATCTAGCCGCGACAATGCCCGCAAAGACGGCTGACCTTGAGAGCCGTTTGGACGCCTACCTGGCGAGCGTTGATGCTGGTATTCCCGAGGCCAACCCGACCTTTGATCCAACGAAGCCAAGCTCTCAACCCGCGCGGGGCGGGCGGCAAAGACGAAGCGGGCGCGACAGAGGCCGGACGCGAAAGGGCTCCCGGCGTTAGGGAGCTCGTTATAGCTCTCGTCGGTGTTCGCAGTCCGCATTGCGCCGAATGTGGCTGGTTCGAAGCTGCGATCTAGAGCACTTTCAGTGAACCCGTAGACTCCTCGTGAACAACGAGCGTTGACTGCGTGAGTTGAGGCGGGTCCTGTTGAGAATTGATCAGCAGGACCAAGGTCAACGTATTTCAGGGAGCTTCTTCGCCACCGCACTCGCTGACGCTCGCGCCTCCGATTTTCGCGGGCTTGATAGTAGGGCAAGTAGTCTATGCCATTTCGCTCGCCACGTTGTAAGAAATGCAGACAGGCTATCGAGAGCTTCTTCTCGCGGCCTCGGTTGGCAACGATTCTGCGACCACCCTGGTATGCTTCTGTTTCGCGCAACGCTGGGAGTTCCTTTCTGTGATGACACCAAAACCAAACGCCGAGGACCGCTCTTGGGCAGATCTCGAACTGCCGAGGATGGAACTCGCGAGCCTGGTGCGATTGTTTGGTCCCGGCATGATCCTGATGATGACCGGGGTCGGAACCAGCCACCTGGTCACGGCGCCGACCGCCGGTGGGCGGTTTGCATACGCCTTGTTGTGGTGCATTCCCGTCGCCTACATCTCGAAATACTACGGCTTCGAAATGGCCTTCCGGTTTACCCACGCCACTGGGAAAAGCATGATCGAAGCCTACGCGACAGCTTGGAAGAAATGGCCGCTGTGGTACGTCATGGTCACGACGATACTGCAGTCCGCGATTGGGCAGGCGGGCAGGCTGGTCGCCGCCGCCGCGGTGCTGTTTTACCTCGGCAATTCGCTCTTCGGGCTGGACATTCGAATTGCCGTTTACGGTTTGGTGTTGGGAAGCATTTCCGTCGTGATCATCCTGAGAGGCAGCTACCAGGCCCTTGAAACCGCAACAAAGATTCTCGCCGGGATTCTTTTCGTTTCGACGCTGGTGGTCTATTTCGTCAGACCCGCGCCAGTATCCGCGTTTGTACATTTTTTTCAGCTCGAGTTCCCCGAGGGATCGTGGCTAATCATCGCGGCGTTCCTAGGTCTACTGCCTACGGGGTGGACGTCTCGCTGCAGGCTTCGGAGTGGGGCAAGGCGAAAAAGGTCGGCATGGGAAAAATCCGAGGACGGCTGGAGCAGGCCGGTTTCGCGGGTGCATTCGATCCCTTTGCGCCAGACAGAGCAAGTCTGACAGTTCACACCACCGAGCTACCTGCGTCCGTTCGCGAGTATTGCGCGCGCTGGTTCAAGATCGGGTTGTGGGACTTCCGAGTCGGCCACGTCGTTTCATTCATTCTGGCCAGCATATTTCTGTTGCTATCGGCCATGTGGCTGTACCCCAACCCCGTTGAAGGGCGCGCGGTGATGGGCGAGATCGCGGGAATATTTACTGCCAGCGTCGGCCCCTGGATGATGGTCGTCTTTCTCGCCGGCGCCTTCGCCGCGACCTTCTCGACAGCATTCAACTACTTTGACGGCTGGCCGCGAATCGTCGGCGCCTGTTCTCGAAACCTGTTCCGATCGACTGCGGCTCTTGAGGGTACAGACCCGCAAGATCTTGGTCCCGAGCATCGCGCCGACTGGAGATCTGAGTACAACATCTACCGAGCGACGATGATTTTCTCGCTGGTCGCGGCGGTCGCGATCATCGCCGGAGTGCCGCGGCCGGTGTATTTGGTGCTCGTCGCCTCGGCGCTGGCATTTTTCGTCGCGCCGGTGATTTTCTTTTTGAACGTGTATTTTTGTCTCACTGTGATCCCGAAGCACGACCCGCTGTTCTACCCGTCGAGGTTTGCAATCTGGTTTAGCTGGGCGAGTCTCGCGGTGTTCACCGGCCTCACCGTGATACTGATCATGGCTCGCGTTTTCAACGTCGAGTTAATTGGTTGACCGCCAGCAGTTTTACGCACGAGTAGACGGCGTCGATCGCCGGGGTAGCGGTGCCGGTTAGCCGGCCTAGTTCAGCAACTACGCCGATCAAAGCCTCAACCTCAAGCGGCCGTCCGGCTTCGACGTCTTGTAGCATCGACGTCTTGTGCTCGCCCACTTGTTCCGCCCCCGCGATGCGTTGCTCGATCGTATGGCGGAACCTGACGCCCAGCTTCTCGGCGATCTCTTGCGCCTCGCTCATCATCACGGCGGCGAGATTGCGAGTAGCGGGGAAGCGGCAAATCTCAACAAGCGTAGCGCGGGTCAGAGCGCTAATTGGGTTGAACGACAAATTGCCCCAGGCCTTGAGCCAAATCTGAGCGCGGATGTCGCTGAGGACTGGCGAACGAAAGCCTGCCCGAACGAATAGTTCCGAGATCGCTTTGACTCGATCGGTCTTGGCGCCATCGAGCTCGGCAAGCGGAAAGCGCAACCCTTCAACGTGACGGATCACCCCCGGCTCGGGCTTTTCAGCCGCCGGATACGCGATACTGCCGATAATGCGCTCGACGCCGATGTTGCGCTCGATCTGTCCGTCGGGATCTAGCGAATCGAGGCGCTTGCCGTCGAGCTCGCCGCCGTGCTTGTTGAAATACCACCAAGGAATGCCGTTCTGTACGGTCACGACGACTGTCTCAGGGCTGAACAGGGCCGGGAATTGATCGGCGACTTCGGCGATTTGATGAGCCTTGAGAGCGAGAACAACCACGTCATGTTCGCCGGCTTCGCCGATCTTGTCGGTTGCCGCGACGTTGCGCGCTATTCGTTCCTCGCCGTCCGCCTCGATAAGCTTGAGGCCGTGCTCGCGAATGGCCGTCAGGTGCGGTCCGCGCGCGATCAATGTAACCTCGACGCCCGCCAGCGCGAGTCTCGCGCCCATTAAGCCCCCGATTGCGCCGGCGCCTACGATGCAGGTCTTCATGGTTCCTCTATTCTGCGCTAAGAAGGCGGCCAACCGGCGTCACTGAGTTCCGTTTGGGACGACTGCTACGGAATCGCCGACTTCGAATGTCATAAGATCGCGGCCGGCAACCAGCGGCCCGGAATAGTTGGACTTGACGCGGGCGATGACTTCCTCTTTCGTTACTGGCGGAATGCCGGGACCCGCAGTCAGCACGTAGTGCGACAGAACGCCCAACTTGGGCTTCACCTTTGAGAAAACAATGCCAACTTCCGCGGCGGTTGTGTGGTGAGCAGCGACCCTTTTCATCGCCGGATTGACCTCAAATAGTTTCTCGGGAATCGCAACGACCTCGTGAATCAGCAGATCCACGCCGGTCGCGGCTGCGATCAGGTTTTCGTCAAACCGCGTGTCTCCCGAGATCACGACGGAACGTCCTTCGTAGTCGATCCGGTAGCCAACGGCCGGCTTGATTAGATCGCCGTGGTTGACCGCGAATGCCGTCACGACAACGCCGTCTTGCTCATAAACCACGCCGTCGTCGTCGAATTCCTTGATATCGAACTTGGCGGCGGAGCGCGGTAGCGCCTCGTCCTTTACTCGAATGTCGATGTCCAAAGCATAGGCTTGTTCAAGCCCGGCGGTTATTTTGCCTATCCCCGTCGGCCCCGACGATCCGCAGAGGCACTGGGCGACGGCCGTAGCTTGGCGGCAACCATCCAATGAGCCAAAGATCGGCTAGCCCGACCAGATGGTCGGAGTGGAAGTGCGTGATAAACACGGGGGCAACATCGCGCAGCGGGATACGTAGCTGGTTGAGGCGAATCGTCGCGCCGCGCCCGGCGTCAAAGAGCAGCTTTTGAGAGCCGGCTTCAACGAGCGTCGAGGGGCCGAATCTCTCGGGATGAGGGTTCGGCGTTCCTGTCCCTAACAAGGTCACTTTGATGGGTTGGGCCGGCGCCGCGACGAACAGCAATAGGGCGCAGCCGACGACTCGCTTGAAGGTCGAAACGTCTATCTTCACTCGGTAAACTCCATTCTACTGGCGCAACAGACCGCGGCCCCACAGATTCAGGGTGCGCTCGGTGTGTTCCCAGCGACCGGCGAGCCGGTTGTTCTCAATTATCTCGATTTCGGCTGAAACTTCGATCTTGTTGCCATCCACGTCATCGAACTGTCTGACGTCAAGGCCGAGCAACGCTACCTCAAGCGTCGCTTGTCGGAAGTTTCCTAGGCCGGCGTTTGTTCCGGCGGGGTGGTAGCCGGCGCGCGCGCTGGGGCGCTGGCGGCTCAACCACACGCTGAAATATCCGCGGCCTCGATGTGTGAGGCCTCGCAGGCGCTGCTTCCGGTAACGCGTGTTTACCCCTTCCAGTCGCGGTGTTTGCGCAACGCCCTCTTCTTGGTCGGCAGTTGCGGGATAAGACCCGTGTCAAGGGACTTTCGGGTTAAGCCGAACGGACGCAGCTCAAGCGTCGAAATGTCTGGATTTGGCCGGATTTGGCAGGGTTTCTCTAAAAATCGGGGGCAGGGAGTCACCCGTCATACTCACCAGTCGTAATTCATCAAACTCTACGAAGCAGAACGAGGAACTCCTCGCTCGCTCATGCAAGCCAATCCCCAGTCCCTACCATGAATGCCGCCCCGTGGCCGGATTTGGCAGGGTTTTCTTTAAATTTGCGAGCGTCCTCCTCTTTTTCACATCCTCCAGGTATAGTGTAAGGCCCGTGTGTCCAGTTTTTGGCCGACCGTATCGCTAGGTTACTGATTTCAAAGACAAAAGAAATTTCAGAATCGCGGGACGGTCACCATGTTGGTCGCTGCGAAACTCAGTCGCCCTATTGCGAGGCTGTCCCGGATCTCCGTCCTGGATCTCCACGGATCTCCAGACGCTTTCACTTCGCCGCGAGAAGCTGTGCGACTTCGGTGTGGCCGCGCTCTTCCGCCACGGCCAGGGGCGTCTTGCCGTCTGTCGATTTGACGTTGACCTGAGCGCCTTTGTCCAGCAGGAGCTTCGCAACTTCCGTATGGCCGTTGTAAGCCGCCCCCCACAGGGCGGACACGCCTGACTTCGTCTTCGCATTCACGGCCGCGCGGCCATCCAGCAGTACGCCCACCGACTCCGCCTGCCCCGCCGAGGCCGCGGCCATCAATGCTGTCAATCCGTCGGGGCTCTTCGCCTCGACGTCGGCTCCTTTCTCGATCAATGCTTTCACAATCTCAGCATGGCCCCCGGAGGCCGCCACGATCATGGCCGTCTTGCCGGAGGCGTCCACCCAGTTCATACGGGCGCGATGCTCGAGTAATACTTCCGCGACTCCGGTGTGACCAGTCGCGGCGGCCTGTATCAAGGGAGTTTGCCTACCCGCCGCCGTCTTGTTCACGTCGGCGCCACCCCCGAGCAACGATTCCGCAGCTCCGGCATGACCGTTCATGGCAGCGGCCATCAAGGCGGTCCAACCGTCTTCCGCCCGCACGTCCGGGTCCGCATCTTTGGCCAGCAACACATCTACGGACTTGACGTCGCCGGAGTCCGCGGCATACATCAGCGAGGTCCAGCCGTCGCCGCCCACCTGATCGACATCGGCGCCGCGTTCGAGCAGCGCTTCCACCACATTGCCGTGGCCGTTCTCCGCGGCTAGCGAAAGAACACTGCGTCCCATCTGCGACTGTGACTTCGGGTCAGCGCCCTTGTCGAGCAACGCGCGAACAACCTCGGCATGGCCACCTGTTGCGGCAACCATCAGAGCGGTCATCCCGCGTTCGAACTTGGCGGTCGTGTCCGCACCTTTCTCGATGAGCAGTTGCGCCACTTCCGCCTGGCCGTTCTCCAGTGCGAAAACGAGCGCCGTGCGCCCGCCAATGCCTTCCGTGTCTACATCGGCGCCCGCGGTTATAGCGGTTTCAACGGCCTCAATGTCACCCGTCGTCGCGGCATTGATGAGGTTGACATTCGGATCTCCTCCGCAGCCGAGCAGCGCGACCGCTATAGCCAGAATCGCCGGGATATTTCTCTGAATTGAGCACATGACCATCCTCCTTCGTTGCGTAAACTTGCGGATGAACCTCCATCCGTCCCGTGAGCTAGGCCGATTTTCGGCCCTCCGCCCGGCTCCGAGGTTTCAATTGACCTTGCCGGAAACCCATGACAACCATTGGCCAAATAAGTTTCGACCGAGGCCTCTTTTTTTTCAGTCGGAAATTGCACTTGGATGAGCAGTGTAGTCGGCTTACAGCACCACAGGAACCGGCTACACGATTGGTCCAACAGCCGGTGCACCGTTTCGGGCTGGGAATGACGCTCGGAGCCTCGGCAGCCCCCTCGAGCCTCGGGGGGATGCGCCGGCAGGGAATCCAGGGACCGAACATATTGGACACTCTTGCGTGGCCGCCGCTTCGCGGCGCCGCATAGATCGTAGCTCGAAGTCCCGCTATTTATCAAGCTGGACCGGCCTGATTGTCGTAGCCGAATAGAAATGTCCCCCTCGCCAGCCGAGTAAAAATGTCCCCTTTTGCGCTAAGCGATTGAATCCATTCGCCTAGCTGGCAGAGTGATGTCTTAGCGACGGCGAGGGAGCAGTCAAGGGCGAGCCCGTAGGGCTTGGCTCGCGGACCCTTGATGGGTTCCTCGGCGGCGCCATCATAGGCCTGCTAGGCGAATGGGCCGACCACCAACGTGATCCAGAGGGGACATTTCTATTCGGCGCAAAAGGGGACATTTTAATCCGGCTACAACAGCCGGACCGGCCTGATGTTGGCTGGCTTGACGTGGACTATAGCTTCGCTGAGGTGGCATCGCGATCGAGAGTTCGAACGCGATATCTCAACAGTAACGTCCCGAATCACGCTGGGAAGCTGATTCGGCTGGACTTGGAACTTCCCGGTCGCGGAACTCTTGGTGCCAGTTCTGAAGTAGTTCGTAGCCTGAGCTTCAGGGTGCCACAGGGCGGCTCAGCAGCCGCGCGGCCTGAGACTCGGACGCAGCGGCTATCGGATTGGATGGTGGTCGAAGAAGTCCGCCATCAACGCCGCCACCTTGGCCGACGACAACTGCATGGCAGAGTGACTCGTCTCCGGCAGAGCATGGGTTTCAGCCTGCGGGAACCACTCGCTCACCGCGCGCGCGCAAGCCTGAAAGCCTTCTGGCGT
>CBDBHI010000028.1:0-110880 GCA_965205595.1 Bryobacterales bacterium
GTAGGTATAGGTGGCAGCCGTCGAGGAGAACCGTAGAGCACGACCGCGGGCGGAAGTAACAGCAGCACGTTGAAGTGATAGATATCTTGCAACGAATTGAGCAGCGGTTGAGCGCCGGCAAGACCCGATGCCGCGGCCGTTGGAAGATGTGTGAACCCTAAGACGTAGAAGCCGCACGCCGAGAGCAGAGCCGATGGCAGAGTCGTAACCATCATCGATTGAATGTGGTCAAAAAGATCGACATCCGCCGCCAGGGCGGCAAGGTTGGTCGTATCTGAGAACGGCGGAGCGAAACTAGACCATAGAGCGGCGAATCGAAGCTGCTTTTGGGCGGAGTAAAAGTAGACCGTCCGAGTGGTCCAGCGAACATTCCTGTGGTGTTTGTGGGACACGAGAGGGATGTATCGCGTGGAGCTATACGCTCAAGTACGGCGCAGTGTCTTTGTCGAAGGGCTCAGTGAGCGCGAGGCCGCCAAACGGTTTGGCCTGGCGCGAGGGACGGTGCGCAAGATGTTGCGCTACGCCACTCCGCCGGGCTATCGGCGGCGCCAACCAGCGCAGAGGCCGAAGCTGGATCCCTTCACCGGAATCGTCGATCAGATCCTCATCGACGATCAGGAACGTCCGAAGAAACAACGCCACACCGCAAAACGCATCTTCGACCGCTTGCGCGACGAGTACGATTTCACCGGCGGTTACACGATCGTCAAGGACTATGTTCGCGACAAGAAGCTCGGCGGGCAAGAGATGTTCGTGCCGCTGGTGCATCCGGCGGGCGATGCCCAGGCCGACTGCGGTGAAGCTCTGGTGGTCATTGACGGCGTACAGCGCAAGGCGCACTACTTGGTGGTCGATCTGCCGCCTAGCGATGACGCTTTCGTAAAAGCTTTCCCGGCCGCGACGACGGAAGCGTTTTGCGAGGGGCACAACGCAGCGTTTCGGTACTTCGGCGGCGTGCCACGCAGCATCCTCTACGACAACACGACCTTGGCGCTGGCGAGGATTCTGGGCGACGGCAGGCGCAAGCGGACCAGGGTGTTCAGTGAACTGCAGTCGCACTATTTATTCTCCGATCGTTTCGGGCGTCCGGGCAAAGGCAACGACAAGGGAAAGGTGGAAGGACTGGTCGGTTATGCCCGGCGGAACTTCATGGTGCCGGCGCCAAGGTTTCCAAGCTGGGAAGCGTTCAACGAGCAGCTCGAAGCGCAGTGCCTCAACAATCGTAAGCGGCGCTTGCGGCGGCACACCGAAACGATTGAGGAACGTTTCAAGCGTGACCGCCAAGCGTTGTTGCCCTTGCCGCCCACGCCCTATGACGCCTGCGACAAACGCACCACGCGGGTGACGTCGCTGTCATTGGTGCGCTATCGCGCCAACGACTACGCGGTGCCCACACGCTACGGACATCGCCAGGTGTTGCTGAAAGGCTACGTCGATGAAATCGTGATCTGTTGTGGCAGCGAAGAGATCGCGCGCCACCGGCGCAGTTACGAACGCGAAGAGTTGATCTTCGATCCGCTGCATTACCTAGCACTGCTGGAACGCAAGACCAACGCGCTCGATCAAGCGGCCCCGTTGGCGGGCTGGGAGCTGCCCGAACAGTTCCCGTGCTTGAGACGTTTGCTCGAGGCACGGTTGGGAAAGCCAGGCAAGCGCGAGTACGTGCAGGTATTGCGATGACTGGAGGACTTCCGATTCGAGCACGTTGCCGCGGCGCTGCGCCAAGCCTGCGAGTTGGGAGCGATTGGCTTGGATGCAGTCAGGCACTTAGTGCTGTGCCGCATCGAGCAACGGCCGCCGCGCTTGGACTTGACGAAGTATCCGCACCTGCCGGCAGCCCAGGTGGAGCAAACCTCCGCTGCGGACTATTTGGCACTGCCGGCACAAGGAGGGGGGTAATGGCGAGGTCGAAACTTCTGCTCGAAGCGCATTTGAAAGCGTTGCGGCTGCCAACCTTCCTGCGCGAGTACGACAAACTGGCGCGGCAATGCGCCGCCGAGAGCTTGGATTCGAGGAGCTTCCTGCAACAACTCTGCGAGCTGGAACTGCTCGACCGTGAACAGCGGGCCACCGAGCGCCGCAGCAAGGCCGCGAAGTTTCCCGTGACCAAGAGTCTGGACACTTTCGACTTCCCGTCCTTGCCGGCGTTGAACAAGAAGCTGGTGCTGGAACTGGCGCGCTGTGAGTTTATCGACCGCCGCGAAAACGTGCCGGCACTGGGTAATTCCGGCACGGGCAAAACGCACATCGGCTTGGCGTTGGGACTGGCGGCTTGTCAGCGCGGCTATCGAACACGCTTCACAACAGCGGCGGCACTGGTCAATGAGCTGCTCGAAGCCCGAGATGAACGGCGCTTGCTGCGATGTCAAAAGCAGTTGGCCAAGCAGGATCTGCTGATCGTCGATGAACTGGGCTACGTGCCGCTATCGAAGACCGGAGCGGAGTTATTGTTCGAAGTGTTTTCCCAGCGCTACGAACAGGGCTCGACGCTGGTCACCTCGAATCTGCCGTTTAACGAATGGACGGAGGTCTTCGGCTCCGAGCGGCTGACCGGCGCCCTGCTCGATCGCCTCACGCACCACGTTCATATTCTAGAGATGAACGGCGAAAGCTTCCGTCTGATCCAGAGCAAGAAGAAGCGGGCTCACTCTTTGGGCTGACCCACCGGCCACTCGCCCGGTTTTCGTGGGACGGCCTCCACTACGCCTGGGCCGCCCTAAAGGGCGACCGCAGGCTCCGTTCCAGCCGTCCCACGAAAACCGCTACCCCTTCACCAACTGGTCTACTTTTGCTCCGCCGAAGTGGTCCAAATTTACTCCGCCCTTGACACACAGCAGCACACAAGATATCCCAGACGGTGTCTCAATCCGCCCCACGTTTTCGCTGACTCGCTATCTCACCGTCGAGCCCGCAAGTTACCCGGCAATCTCCGCCGATACGGATTACGACGTAACGATCACCGTAGCCGAAGAGCCGGCAATGGTCGCCGGAGGCACAGTCCAAATCCGGCAAGGTTCCAAAACGCTCGCCAATCCGCTGAACGTCCGCATTAAGGCGGAAGGCGAAGCAGAGGTAGAAGCAGAAGAGGGCGAAGTAGAACAGAGCGAGCTAGCCGAGGAAGATGAAGAGAACACCATCCTCTGGGACCCCGAGGTCGTCGACGCAGCGCTCTTCGCCGGCGGCGAAACCACCACCATCAACTTCTCGGTCACTCGCGAGATCGAAGGCGATGTCTGTGTTTGGCTGACTCCCTCCTTGGATGGATTCCTGACGTCGACCGTTGCCATGTTCCCAGGTCCGCTTACACCAACGGACGGGGGTGACCCGCCGACGGATGTCGTCTTTAGCTTTGACCTGACGCTCGATCCGCCTTTAGCAGAACTATCTGGCAATCTCGGCGGCACCGTGCATCTGCGCGACTGCGCCGACGGAGAGCTGCGCCGTACGTATGACGAACCGCTGTCAGTCGAAATCATCGTCGACACAGAAGAGGCGGACCCCGAGGCCGTTCCTGAAGCCGTAGTTGGTGCCGCTGACTTCCAGCAGAACGGAGTCGTCCCGGCTCAACTCATCACCCTCTTTGGCGAGGGCATCGGCCCCAACGACCTGCAAGTCTTCAACACCGTCGGCAGCGCGGTCAGTTCGTACCTGGGTGATACGCAAGTGCTCTTTGACGGCGTTCCCGCTCCTTTGCTTGCGGTCGTGTTTGGTCAAATCAACGCCATTGTTCCGAACTCGGTCGCGGGCAAGAAGTTAGTGGAGATGCAAGTCCTTTACCGCGGAAAAATGTCGGAATCCATTCTGGTACCCGCTCAAGCGGCCCTGCCGTCATTGTTCACACTCGACAGCTCCGGCAAAGGGCAGGGCGCGATCCTCAATGGAAACGGCACTCTCAACAGCCAAACGAATCCCGCCCGCCGCGGCACGATCGTAACGCTATTTGGCACCGGCGGAGGTCTGACGATCACCCCTCCAGTCGACGGTAGCGTCGTTGCGGGAAAGGGACTCGCTCTAGCTGGCGACGTGGCAGTTGAGATCGGCGGTGTACCGGCCGACATCCTATGGGCGGGTTCCCCGCCGGGGGTCGTCTACGGCGTCTTGCAAATCAATCTACGCTTGCCGTTTGGCGGGCTGCAACCAGGGCCGGCGTCGGTAGTCATCTCCGTGGGCGAAAGCAAGAGCGGCGATGCTGCCACAGTTGCCATCCAATAGAGGGACTGCTCTAGATCCACAGCGTTACACTGTCCCAAGTGTTCCGTAACCACCGTATCCATCCTCGCCCAACTCGACGTGAAGCCCTCACGGCCGGAGGCGCATTTCTTGCCCTAGTCGGGCCACGAGCGATGCGCGGCGCTCCTGACTCGGGCATCAGGCATTCATTCATAGCCTTCGGCCCAAACACATACATGGTCTCCGAGCAACGAGAAACCGTTTGGGAATCTCCCGAGCATACCCGCGACGGCTGGCTGCTGCCCAGCGGAAATGTCCTCATGGTGGTGACCCGTGTTGCAGGCAAGCACGGAGGCCGCGTCATCGAGGTCACAAACACGGGCAAAGAAGTCTTTCGATATGAGGGGACCCAGCAGGAAGTCAACACCGCGCAGCCGCTAGCGAACGGGAACATCCTGCTCACGGAAGCGGGAACGAATCCGCGCATTCTTGAACTCGACCGCTCCGGAAAAACCGTCTTCGAACTCAAACTCGACTGCCAAAACAAAGACGCCCACACCCAAAGCCGCATGACGCGAAAACTCACAAACGGCAACTACCTGGTCCCCCTAATGACCGAACAAGAAGTGCGCGAGTACACCCCATCCGGCAAGGTCGTTTGGCGCGCCAAAACGCCCAACTGGCCGTTCACCGCGATTCGACTACCGAACGGCAATTCGCTTATCACCGGAACTCGCGCGAACGCGGTGTTCGAATTCGATCGAGCAGGCAAGTTGGCCTGGAGCGCCTCAAACAGTGATGTTCCCGGCGAGCCATACAATGGCGTCTGCGGCGGTCAACGCCTCCCAAACGGCAACACCGTCGCCACAAGCTACCGGGCACGCGCGGACGACACCAAAATGATCGAAGTCAACCGCGACAAAGAAGTAGTTTGGACGTACACCGACGAACGCCCACACGGCATCCACCACTTCCAAATCCTAACAACGAACGGCCAAAGAACTCCGCAACCATTGCTCCGCTAGTTAGCGTTTACACTTGGATTCGCAATGCAGTGGAATCCAGACCGCAGAGAATTTCTAGCCGCCGTCTCGGCCGGACTCACCTCAGTCGCATGTAACCCAGCGGACGAGCCCGCTACAGATCTCCGGCTCTGGTACCTGCAGCCGGCGGCCGAATGGGTCGAAGCTCTTCCTGTAGGTAACGGTCGACTAGGGGCGATGGTCTTCGGCGGCGTCGCCTCGGAGCGAATCCAATTCAACGAAGACTCTGTCTGGCAGGGCGAACCCCACGACTACGCTCGCGTCGGCGCTCACCGCCACCTTGACCGCATCCGCGAACTGCTGACGGCAGGCAAGCAGTCCGAAGCCGAAGAACTCGCGATGAAAGAGTTTATGAGCGACCCGCTACGGCAAAAAGCGTACCAGGCGTTCGCCGATCTCACGCTCGACTTTCCAGACATCGATTCCGCGCAGGCAACCCGCTACGAACGAGCCCTAGACCTCGATACCGCCCTCGCAACGGTCGCCTTCAACGCCGGCGGCACCCGGTACACGCGTGAGGTGTTCGCCTCCTATCCGGATCAAGCGATCGTAGTTCATCTCACCGCTTCCGGCGATGGAATTCTGTCGTTTGAAGCAGGAATGCAGAGCGCCCACGCCGGCGCAACAATCGAGCACCGAGAAGGAGCTGTAGTTCTCTCGGGCAACGTCGCCGATGGCGCAATCCGATTTGCAGCAGCGTTTACGGTCGAGACTGACGGAACAACGGAATTCAGCGGCGAGAAACTGATCATCCGCGACGCCAAACACGCCACGCTCCGATTGGCTGGAGCTACCAATGTCGTCAACTTCCGTGATGTCTCCGCCGACCCAAACCTGCGCTGCAGCGAACGCCTGGCAGCCATATCCAAAACCCCGTACGAACAGCTCAAAGCCGGCCACATAGCCGACTACCAGACGCTCTTTCGCCGGGTCATTCTCGACCTGGGCCGCACGCCGGCCGCCGATCTTCCGATCAACCAGCGCATCGAGAACTTCAGAGCCTCAGACGACAACCATCTGGTCGAGTTGCTCTTCCAGTACGGACGATATCTGCTGATCGCATCAAGCCGTGGCCAGGGCCAGCCCGCAAATCTCCAAGGGCTCTGGAACGACCAAAACCAGCCCGCCTGGGACAGCAAGTACACCGTAAACATCAACACCGAAATGAACTACTGGCCGGCCGAATCAACCGCCCTGTCAGAAACCCTAGAGCCGCTCTTCTTAGCTCTAAAAGAGATTGCCGAGTCAGGAGCCAACGTCGCCCGAGAACACTACAACGCGCGTGGTTGGGTACTCCATCACAACTTCGACCTTTGGCGAGGCAGCGCACCGATCAACCACTCCAACCACGGCATCTGGCCGAGCGGCGGCGCATGGCTCTGCCAAAACCTCTGGCAGCACTACCTCTACAGTGGCGACGAAGCATTCCTCCGCGAGACCGCTTATCCACTGCTCAAAGGCGCGGCACGGTTCTTCGCCGATGTCCTCGTCGAATCGCCCGACGGCAAGTGGCTGATATCCGGTCCCAGCAACTCCCCCGAGAACGGCGGTCTAGTGATGGGCCCCACGATGGACCACCAGATCATCCGCAACCTTTTTGGCAACACCATCGCCGCCGCCGAGATCCTGGGCGTGGAGCCAACCTTCGTCTCCGAACTCCGGGCCCTTCGCGAGCGCGTCGCCCCCAACGCCATCGGCCGCCTCGGTCAGCTCCAAGAATGGTTAGAAGATGTAGACGACCCGGAAAATAAACATCGCCACGTCTCGCATCTCTTCGGCCTCCACCCCGGGGTCGAGATCACGCCATACGGAACGCCCGACCTGTTCGCCGCCGCGCGCAAGTCTCTTGAGTTCCGCGGAGACGGCGCGACCGGCTGGTCGATGGGCTGGAAGGTCAACTGGTGGGCTCGTCTGCTCGACGGCGACCACGCCTTTTTAATCCTGTCGAACTTACTCCAACCGGTGCCCAAAGGAACCGCCGACAACCTGGACGGCCGCCGCGGCGGGCTCTATCCAAACCTCTTCGACGCCCACCCTCCATTTCAAATCGACGGCAACTTTGGAGTCACCGCCGGCATCACGGAAATGTTGCTACAAAGCCACGACCCGCATGGGACGCCGTTAGGCGAAAGCGATGTCCAGTCGGGAAAATCCGGCTACCTCCAGCTGCTACCGGCGTTGCCCACAAAACTAGCAACTGGATCCGCCAGTGGCCTAAGAGCAAGAGGAGGCTTTGAAGTAGCAATCAAATGGGACCAGGGCCAACTAAGCGAAGCAACGATCGCATCGAAACAAGGAAAGCCCTTAAAAGTCCGCTACCAGAACCAAGAAATCGAAGTTGCCGTAAGCCCAGGCGAATCGATAGTGCTGACCAGGGAATCGTTCGAGGCATAACCTCACAGCCGCCCGCGCAACCCATCACGCCGCGCCTCTTGCGGCCCTATTCAATTCCTAATCTCTTCTGAATCTCTTCCAACGGAACGCCCTTCGTCTCCGGCATTGCCTTCAAAACCCAAATCAACTGCAACACCATCATGCAGGAGTAAAACGCGAACGTATGCCCGCCCGACATCTCGGCGATAACCGGAAACGTCCAAGAAATCAGCGCCGCGAAGAACCAATGCGTAAAGCACCCCAGCGCATGTCCGCGAGCGCGAACGCGGTTCGGAAAAATCTCGCTCAAGAACACCCAAATCACGGCCCCTTGACCGAAAGCATGAGACGCGATAAACACCAGCAAGCTTACGAGCACGACGGTGCCGCCGAATTCGTCAAACTCCGTGCCGTACTTGTAGAACGCCGCCGCGGTCGCCGCCAAACTCACGATGTAACCAATCGAGCCGGCGATCATCAGTTTCTCGCGGCCAAAGCTGTCGATCACCAAAAGAGCCGCCATAGTGAAAACTAAGTTCGTCCCACCAACCGCGACCGCCTGCAGCAGTGCCGATTCCGCTCCCGCGCCGGCCATCTGGAAAATTTGAGGCGCATAGTACATCAGCGCATTGATTCCTGAAAGTTGGTTAAACGTTGCGATCGCCACAGCCAGTAGAATCGGCTGCCTATATAGCGCCTGGAACAGCGGCTCTTGGACACTGTGATGTTCAAGCGCCAACGATTCTTCAATCTGTTGAACCTCCGCCTCGACCGAGGGCGCGCCCAGTGATTCGAGCACTGCTACGGCCTCGTCGCGCCGCCCTTGCGCCACCAGCCATCGCGGACTGCGCGGTGTTGCGAACATCAGTCGATAGAACAACGCAGCGGGTAGCGCCTCGATCCCAAACATCGTTCGCCATTCCGTCGCGCCCAGATCAAATTGCGCAACAAAATAGTTCGACATATACGCCACGAGAATGCCCAGCACAATGTTGAACTGTGTGATCGCAACCAGCCTGCCCCGCATGCGTGCCGGCGAAATCTCCGCGATGTACAGTGGCGAAACAACCGAAGCGCCGCCCACCGCCAGGCCTCCGATCAATCGGAAGATCAGGAACGAATACCAATCCCAAGCAAGTGCGCTACCGAGCGCTGAGACGAGGTAGAGCGCCGCGATCCACATCAGCGACTTACGCCGCCCCAAAACGTCCGACGGTTTTCCGGCAAACAGCGCGCCAAGCACCGTTCCGATCAGCGCCGAAGCCACGGTAAGCCCGAGCAATCCGGACGAGAGATCAAACACGTCGCGAAGTTGATCGGTAGTGCCTGAAATGACAGCGGTGTCAAAGCCGAAGAGGAGACCGCCAAGCGCGGCGATTATCGAAGCTCGCAATAAAGCAGTGTTCATAGCGTTTGAGACACCCTTAGGGATGGTCGTATAGGATCTCACATACGCTGCCAAATACCCGTACCGGGGTTTTGAAATATTTTTTTAATCTGAAAAGTCAACAACCTAACCAGTTCAAGGCCCCGCTTCACGCCAGAGAAACTGCTGTAGCCGAATAGGAATCAAGCGATTAGGGCGGGTGCGCGAGTGACGCTGCAGCCGTCGCGGGCACAGGCGCGGCAACGAGTGGCACCGCGTCCGCACAAGCCTCCGACGAATCATCGCTGGAAGCAGCCTCTGCTGTCCAAAAAACGCGCCGCGAATTCAAGGGGGCTATGGAACTGGCGGGCCGGATGGAAAGCACGGAAAACCTTGCGAGCGAGATTGCTGGGTCCGGACAGCAACGTGAGGTTTTCCCCCTTCCCACAGCCCCGACTCCGACGATTTTCTCTCGTGGATCAAGAAACTAGGGGGCATTTATATCCGCCCTCGACAAGTCGGCAATAATGCGACCTTGATTTCATAGCCCACGAGACTTATAATTCATGGGCGATTCCCAAAACAGGCGAGAGCATCGTAGGCGCCTGGCTTCGACGAACAATAATAGGGTGAACTAAAATGAACAGTTTTCGACCGGGCAAGGTAATTTCGTGTCAGTTGGCGCTCTTCTTGACGGTCTGCGTATTCGCGGGCTGCGAAACCATTGAGGAGTGGATTACGCCAACTCCTGCACCCGCCGAAAGCCCCTACGTAACGCTGCAGCAAGGCTGGAGCCAATCCGTTCAGGAGAGGTTTTGGTTCACCTCCCAAGGCTCGCATCTAGTCCAATATTCGTGGTTTCTAGCCCTTGAGGTCGCGGACTCCGAACAACTTTTCAGCGACCCATCGCACATGCGGGAGTACGGCTATATCCCGTTTCCGAAATTCGAGCTGAACCCGGACGGCCTCCCGATAGGTTTCGTAAGGGGTGGCTCAAGCGGAAATAAGGACTGGCTAGGGCTGACCTGCGCCGCTTGTCACACGAATGTCCTCGAACACGGCGGAACGCAGTATCTCATCGACGGCGCCCCCACGCTGGCTGACTTCACGGCATTTTTCAACGACATGGTTAGCGCCATGGAGGCCACCGAACAGGACGACGCAAAATTTGGCCGCTTCGTCGACCGCCTGACCACGGGCGGGCAGGTTCCACCATCGCGAGAGGCCCTAGAAAACTTCGCAACGAAATCCGCCGCCAGACGCGACGTAAACCATTCGGATCTCGAGAACGGTTTCGCCCGTCTAGACGCCTTCGGGGAGATCTTAAACCAAGTGCTGGTTTTCGGTCTCAACGTGCCTGAAAACAAAGCCCAGCCGGACGCCCCGGTCTCCTACCCGTTCCTATGGGGGATCGGGCAGTCCGACGTTGTGCAATGGAATGGCGTCGCAAAGAATAGTCCCAAAATCGTGGGACCGCTTGGACGCAACACTGGCGAAGTACTCGGCGTGTTTGGAGTCGTCGAGATCGAAGGGAAACCGATTCCACACTACCCGTCCTCGGTTGAAAAGGGAAATCTGCTCGTGCTCGAGCATTGGATCAATGATTTGCGAGCGCCGAAGTGGAAGGAGACCAATTTGCCGGCCCTCGACCCGGCGAAGGTTGCTTCAGGCGAGCAGCTCTATACCAGCGCAAAATGCAAAAGCTGTCACGGAATCACGTCGGCGACGGAATACAAAGCCGTCATGACGCCGATTTCCGCCGTTGGAACCGACCCGAAGATGGCTCGCAATTTCACGTCACGCGTCGGGAAAACCGGTCCACTAGAAGGGCACCCGAAAACAATCAACCTTTTGGATAAGTTTGGCGACACGGCGTGCGCTTCCGAAATTCTCAGCAACGCCGTGTTGGGTGTAATACTCGAGCGTCCGTTGAGCAGCTTGCTGCCGAACGTTGAGGCTGCCCCAGGAGACGTGCTTCGCGCGGTCGGTGGAAAAATTCCGAAGTGGGAGGGGGCGTCGGAGTCGTTCAAACGGAGCGACGACGGCGGCTGCTTCGACGGCGATTCGTATAAAGCTCGGCCGCTGGACAGCATATGGGCGACGGCGCCATATCTACACAACGGCTCCGTGCCAAATTTATGGGAACTGCTGAAAACGGAGGCCGATCGCGTCACTTCGTTCAAAATGGGCAGCCGCTCATTCGATCCCATAAACGTCGGCTACGTCACCAGCGAAGGTGGCTTTACGTTCGACACCTCGCTCGAAGGAAACTTGAACAGCGGCCACAAGTGGGGTACGGAACTTACCGACGACGAGAAGTGGGCTCTCGTCGAATACGTGAAAAGTCTCTAGTCGACTCAGCCCCAGCGCAGTGTATATGCCTCTGGGAACGGTGTGCCCTTATAGTCGATTTTCGTTTCGGCGCGTACGTTTTTGAGCACGACCTGGCGAACCATCTCGGGGATCATCACCATGCCCACGTACTTCCCTAGGCATTCGTGCGAGGCGAAGCCAAAGTTGAAGTGGTGATACCAATTGCGGTTCGGATTAAACGTATCCGGATCTTCAAAGGCGTAACTATCAAACATCGCCGACTGCGTAATCGCAAGGACATTTGTTCCGGCGCTGACAGTCGTTTCACGCTCAGTTCCCTTCGCAATTGTGTAGTCCTGCGACGCTGTCCGAAACAAATATGGGCTTATGGGCACGAACCGCAGCGCCTCCCAAACCATCGAATCGAACTCAGCCGGATCGTCGCGTTTGGCTGCGGACTGCGCACGCGCCATCAAGTCAGGCCGCTCGATGAGGAACTCGATAACTTGCGAAACCGCCTGCGACGTAGTCTCGATAGCGCCAATCAACAGACCGCCCGCGTTCGCGCCCAGACGAAGTAGCGAAAAGTCGACTTCCTTGGCGAACGTCGACGCGAGCATGCGCGAAACGATATCGTCTTTCGCCGGCTCCGGCTTCTTACCGAACAACCGGCCGATCAGAGCCTTAGCCGCGTACCAACCGATAAGCAGAATATTCTTTGCCTGCTTGGCCTTTACGGCGATGATTTTGCGGCCAATCAGCATCGCCATATACTCGCCCAGCTTCTTGCCCACGGCCTCGCGTTGAGAAACGATCTCTTGAAATTTCTCGGGCGAATTCAGATCGAACGGTTGATTATGGAACGCATCGTACTGGTTCCAATACGACCACTCAATCAACTCGGCCTTGTCCACGCCGTCAAGCCCGAAGTATTCCTGGACCAAGACCGCGGGTACGACGCGGCAGTACTTGTTAACGATCTCGATCTCGCCGCCGGCGCTATCGAGCACTTCTTTGCCTGCATCCCCGACGAGCGCACGCACGCGCGGCAGGTCGTCGCGATTCAGCATGCCCTGCATGATCGACTTCTCGCGATAATGCAGCGCGTCGTCGTCATGGGCCATCAAATAGCCTTCCTCGGTGTCGGTAACGCCCATCTTCGGCTTGTAGAGATCGACGGTGAAAACCTTCGGCATTTGCAACATGTCGCGAACGTCCGCAAATAGCGTCACGAGGGTGCATTCGGGCGTGACGAGCACTGGGCGACGCTCGCGAAGCTGCTTGAACAAAGCCAACGGCTCGGAGTGCATCCACTTTTTAATCAATGGGAACTTGTCGTCCGCCGAAGCCGCGTCATATTCGGAAAGATAATCTCGTGAAGGTGGGCTGCTCATTTAGTTTGCTCCATAATGCCGCCATGTTCTGGCCGGCCACGGGTAAATCAAGACTAGCGCGTCCGAAAAGGATATTCAATTGTTTTTATTAGGATCGCCTGTGTTGGCGCGGTGAAACGGGAGAATGCCATAGCGTGGAGGATCAAATCCCAGTGTTCCACTCTGGGACTGCAGTTTGCACATTTCGATTCGGCCGCGCTTATTGAAAAAAGTCTACTTCGCCACTTCTGGCCAAACTCGCAAAAAGTCCTAAAGCGTCTCGGTCGAAGCGGGGCGGGCACTCTCAAACACTCGAAACAAGGTGTCCATGTCAGACGAGTCGAGCTGAATATCAAGCCGAATCTCGTCGCCGCTATCGAGGACGTTGATGTGTTCGAATAGAGCGCCCAGCTCGCCCGTTTCCGGGGTTAGCATCAGCTTCCCCATCGAGACGAAACCTCTCACCGCCGAAGCGAGCTCGCGGGCGTTTTCCGGCGAGTCACATTCACCGCGCAGATGGAGGTCGAATCCATTCATCACGTCGAGATAGATTTCGGACTCCTCCATGTCGCTCAGAATTTTCAAGATCTGCATTTGAGGCCCGGGAACGTCGTCAGGCACATTCAACGCGGTCGGCACGGGCGTCGATTCAGAGACCGCCCAATACTGCCCCAGCGCGCTAACGTGCTGCGCGCGCTCGACCAACTCTGGCTTCTCAGTCAGGCCCGCTGCCACGCCCGCGTTACGCTCAACGACAGCCATGACCTGATCGACAACGCCCGCGACAATCGTCGAGTCGTCAATGAATGTCATCGCGTAAATCGGAATCTTGAGCTGATCGTCGGAGCCTTCTGGCCGCTGCCGCGGGAATCGATATACGTTGAGACCTCTCGATTCGAGGGCCTCAGCGCCCGAGCCGGTGACCGACTCAATGATTCGATCCCGATTGAATCCTCCAGTCGCAAATACGACAAACGGCATGTCCTCGTTGCGGTCCGCGCCTTGAGCCCAACCTGCTAACACGATCGAGTTCAATTCTGTCCGCGGGTCAATACCGGTATTTCCGATGAGATCGCCCCAAATCTCGTTCGACTTATCGCCTAGCGCATTTTCCCAGCGGCGATACAAATCGGTCTGTCGCAGAGCAGCGAAATCGAACCCCGATATTTGCGAAGTGTCTGGTGGCAGCAACGGCATGAGTCGCCCGTCCACCTGCTCGCAGCGTCCCGCGGCCGGAAGGCATAGAGCCAGCAAAACTACGACCGGCGACAGTAGAGAAACGCAGTAATGTCGCATCGCGGAATCGAGCCTCCACTAACTCTACGAATATAGACGCCGTTTCGTGCGATTTGTTTACACCCGGCGGAAAGCGGCGCGCCTACTCGTCGCTAAGCTCGAATGCCGCCCCGACGCCGGAAAGTTTTTCGGCCAGTCCTTCATACCCCCGCTCCAAGTGATAAATGCGATGAACTTCCGTCTTCCCCTCGGCAACAAGTCCGGCCAATACCAGACTGGCGCTGGCCCGCAAATCCGACGCCATGACGTCCGCTCCAGATAGCCCTGTCTTGCCACGCACGACCGCGCGGCTTCCTTCAATCTCAATTTCGGCGCCCATGCGCTGCAGTTCAGAAGCGTGCATGAAGCGATTTTCGAAAATGGTCTCGACGACGTTGGATTGACCCACCGCCTGCGTCATTAGCGCCATGAATTGCGCCTGCATATCGGTAGGAAAGCCGGGATGTTCTCGAGTCGTCACATCGACCGCTCGAAGATCGCCACCACCTCTCACTCTTAGCGAGGTCTTGCTCGGGGCTGATATTTCACACCCGGCCTGGCCCATTTTTTCGAGTAGCGCTCCAAGGTGTGAGCGATCCACGTCCTCAAGCGTCAATTCGTCGGCCACTAAGGCGCCTGCGATCAAGAAGGTTCCCGTCTCGATGCGGTCCGGGATAATGTCGTGCTCAGCGCCATGTAGCCGATCGACTCCCTGCACGCGAATCGTTTTGCTGCCGGCGCCGTCGATCCGAGCGCCCATCTTTGTCAGAAGGTTTGCGAGATCGACCACTTCAGGCTCGCGAGCGGCGTTGTCGAGGACCGTCTCGCCGTTCGCCAGCACCGCCGCCATCATCAAGTCTTCGGTGCCGGTAACTGTGACTCGTTTGAAGTGAATATGCCCGCCGACCAATCCACCGTCCGGGGCGATCGCTTCGATGTAGCCTCGGTCTTGATGGATCGCGGCGCCCAGCTTTTCGAGACCAGCCAAGTGCAAGTCGATCGGGCGCGCGCCAATCGCGCAGCCACCCGGCAAAGAAACACGAGCCCGCCCACAGCGCGCCGCCAGCGGTCCGAGCACCAGGCTCGATGCGCGCATTGTCTTGACGAGATCGTACGGAGCTTCGGGTGTCAACCCACTTCCTGCCCGAATCGTGTAGGTGTTCCCGTCGCCGGCCACGTCCGCTCCGATGCTTTCAAGCAACCGCGCCATGGTGCGGATGTCGACGACGCCAGGAATCCTGCCCAGACGAACCCGGTCATCCGTAAGCAGCGTCGCCGCCAGGGCCGGCAGCGCGGCGTTCTTGGCCCCGCTTATCCGAATCGCCCCCGAGAGCCGATGACCGCCTTCAATCGACAATTTCCGCATGTAATGCTCGATGAACCCGCCATCGCAAGGCCCTCACCCTTTATCTAGCCACAGCCCAGCAGCGGAATGCAGGTCATACTCGTGCAGCCTCGTCTGGAGTCGAACTGCGCGAATTCGGAACCGTAACCCGCCGCCTGCCCAATCCGCCTACTCTGGCAAGGGGTAAACCCCCGCCGCGCCGTGCCGCAGCGTAGCTATTCCATGCGGCCCGACTCACCGTCGTTTAGAGTATGAATAGCTCGGGAGCGTAATCAACGCCATGAAGTCTAGAATCCTCCGCGTATGCCTATTGGTCCTGATCGGAGCCGTCGCGGCTTGGAGCGAGGGATCAGGCTCGAACTGGGCTCAGTGGCGGGGTCCGAACCACAACGGCGCCAATCCCGCCGCGAAAAACTTGGCGGTCGAGTGGGATACAGAAAAGAATGTTGTCTGGAAGACCGCCTTGCCGAGTTGGAGTGCCGCGACTCCGATTATCTGGGGCGACACGATTTTCGTCACCTCCCCGGAAGAGGGCTTCAACACCGCACAAAGCTACGCATCCGGACGCGGAGGACGGGGTGGAGCCGCTCGGAAGAAGGCCGGCGGAGCATCGCGCTTAGGCGCGCCGGGTGGCGACAAGGGTCAGATATCGCTGCTCGCCATCAATCGCTCCAACGGCGCGATCAAGTGGCACGCCATCATTGGCGGCGGCAACCGCATCTACCGTAAGCAAAACTTGTCTTCACCCTCGCCAGTAACAGACGGCCGGCGTGTTTGGACGATGACGGGCTCGGGCACGCTCTGTAGTCACGACTTCAAGGGCGAAAAATACTGGGAGCGCAATATTCCTCAGGAGTACGGCGCGTTCGGCCTCAACCACGGCTACGCATCGACGCCGCTGCTTCATCGCGGGAGGCTTTATATTCAAGTGCTGCACGGCATGAAAACCGACGATCCGTCGTACGTTTTCGCCGTAGACCCGACAACGGGCAAGACCATCTGGAAGGTTGAGCGACCCACTGACGCGGACTACGAATCTCCGGATGACTACTCGACCCCAATCGTCGTGCGTGTCAAGGGCAAGGAGCAACTCATCGTTTCAGGCGGCGACTACGTTACCGGCCACGATCTAGCAAGCGGCAACGAACTTTGGCGAATGGGCGGACTCAACCCCGACCACCAGCGCGCATATCGCACGATTGCGTCTTCGATCAACATCGGTGATACCGTCTACACCCCCAGCACGCGAGGGAATCCGTTCATCGCGTTCAAGGCCGGGGGCGAAGGTTGGATCACCGACACCGCGAGAGTTTGGGAGAACGCGCTCGGCGCCGACGTCCCGACTCCGACGACTGACGGCAAAAATATCTACGTCATCAACGATCGCGGCATTCTGATAGTCCTCGATGCGAAAACCGGCGACCTTGTGATTGAGCGGAAACGCCTGGAACCTGGCACCTACAGTTCGTCACCGCTGCTTGCGGACGGAAAGATTTACGCGACCAATGAAGAGGGCTCGACATCAGTCATCCAAGCGGGCGGCGAATACGACATCCTCGCGGTCAACAAGCTTGGCAGCCACACGCTAGCGAGCCCGGTCGCGGTTGACGATCGACTCTACATTAGGACCGCGGATCACCTATACTGCATCGCAAAGAAGTAAAAGCGGTTATGGCGGAAGAAATACGGCTCGGCGACATCATCGATGACTACTGCGCGAAGTGTAAAGCCATCTTGAATCACTCAGTCGTTTCGATGGTTAATGGTGAGCCCGCGCAAACGGAATGCCGCACCTGTTACAGCGCTCACAAGTACCGCCACGCCAAGGCGGGCAAGAAAAAACCCGACAGTGCGAAGCAAGCGCTCTTCGACGAAGTGTTGGGTAAAATTGGGCCGCCCGGCGCGCGTTAGCTACAACTGAATCGCGAAGTGATGGCTGGTGATATCCATTCGATGATTCAAGTAAAAGCGATGCGCCCCATAACGCTGAACTCCTGAGTCTAGGTGCAACTCCGCGCACTCGCGTTTTCGCGCCCAAGCGATCAACCATTCAAGCATCGCGTCACCATGTCCGGCGGATCGCTGCTCTGCCTTGGTCACCAAATCGTCGACGTAGACATGACGTCCCCAGGCCAAGCTTTCGCGGAGCCAGAACCCGGTCACGCAGACGACTTCGCCATCCACCGTGCCACGAGCCAAGTGAAATCCTTTCAACTCCTGCTTGCGTACCTGACGGGTAAACGCTTCCTCGTCAAATTGCGGGCGCAGCTCGACCATCACCGGAAAACAGGCCACAATCCCGTCACGGCTTTTCGTCTCTTCGATAGTCACGACTGAATCTCAGATTCTACGATACCGCCCACGCGAGCCCGCGATTCTCGCCAAATGGTGATAAATGAGGGCTCGGT
This sequence comes from Bryobacterales bacterium, assembly GCA_965205595.1. Lineage (GTDB taxonomy): Bacteria > Acidobacteriota > Terriglobia > Bryobacterales > UBA6623 > CATQHP01. Next base: position 17,667 of record CBDBHI010000028.1, read on the forward strand.
CCGACGGCTGCTAAAGCGAAAGCCCGACCCCCGCCCTCAAGTAGACGCCCTATTGACCTTGGTTGTATGCCGCCACTACCGTGAGAGTGGTAGATCACGTGTTCGGGCGTCGATATGCTTCTGGCCGACGTCTGCGAGAACGCCAAATACTCTTTTTGTCCGTGGCTAAACTAACTTCGAACCACAGCTTGAGAAGCGCGTCGAAAGCCGCACTTCTCGCTGCTATAGGTGCGGCCCAAGCCGCCGCCCAGGCTGACAATTTCGAACCGATTTCAGAAGAGGCGTTCCGCCAGAACGCGGCCCAGGTCTTTTGGATGGCATTCGCCGTCGTCGCCGCATCCGCTCTATTTGTAATTGGTCTGCGTTGGTACTACAGTTGGCGGGTCGAGAAACTGCGCAGCCATCTAGGCCGCCTATACGAAATCGCTGAACACGTCCTCGTGGCGGTCGACCCCGGCGACATCGAGCAACTCGTCGTCGACTCGGCGCTGGAGATCTCCGACGCCACGCATTGCTACCTCTTGCTGGCGCGTGGGCGCCAGATGTATTACGCGTCCGGTAGCGACGTCCTCCCGGACGAGACTTTTAGCCTCGAATCACCCGCCGCGCCGGTTATCTGCTTGCGTAATCGCGAGATCATCGAAGCCCCCGATGCCGCCAAGGCCGCCGGAATCAACAAAGACCTCGCACGGCGCCTCGAGCGTAAAGCATTGCTCTACCTTCCGATCGTCGTCGGCGAGGACTGCCTAGGCGTACTTGAAGTCGAGGACCGCCGCAAGGTGCGCCGATTCGCGAGCGAAGAGCAAGACCGCCTACGACACCTGGCCAACCTCGCGGGTGTTGGCGTCCGGCTACGCGATCAGCGAGCACTGAAAGAGCAACTGCACCGCAGCGAGAAACTCGCGGCGATCAGTGAACTCGCCGACGCCATAGCTCGCGAATTCAGCGGCGCGTTCGAGCGCATCGGTGAACTGAGCGACCGCTCAGAGTATGCGGAAGACGGCCCGCCCGAGAGTCAGAATTCCCAATTGGATGAGATTTTTCGCGAGGTTGTCCACGCTGGAGACGCACTTGACCGGCTGTTGCAGTTTACGCGGCCCCGCGAGGGCAATGTTGAAACCGTCGACGTCAACGTGCTCCTTGCGGAATTCGCAAACGCCGCGACCCGTCGGCAAGAGGGTGGTAGCGTCGGCGTAAAACTCGAACTATCTCGCGAGACCCCATTAATCCGGGGCGACCCCGCCCATCTCGAACAAGTATTGGTTCTGCTTGGCCGCCACGCAGAGCACTTCGCTGGACTTCTCGAGAGTCCGGGTCTGAAGATCTACTCCAACGTGACAGACCAGTCGGTCATTGTTTCGTTCGTACCCGCCGGTTCCGCGCAACAATCCATCAGAGCCGCTGCTCGGCACGACCAGGCCATCGATCTCGACCGGCCGGGCCTTGGACTCACCGTTTGCCAGACCCTGATCGAACGAGCGGGCGGCACGCTCACGATCGACCGCGACAGCAGTCTTGGATTCCGAATTGAAGTTGAGTATCCGCTGTCGAGGCGCGAGTGGGACAACCCGCATACCGCTAACCCGCCTGGCGCCGGTCAAGATCGTGACCGCACGCTCTCGGCGCTTATCTGTGAGCCCGACGACGAGGCCGAGGAGTTGCTAACGCAGCATCTTTCCGAACTCAACTGTCGGGTCGTTCCGGTAGGCTCAGCGCAAGAAGCGATCGATCTGTGTAGTCAAGTCGACTTCGATTGGGTTTTCTGCGCGCTACAGCCGCGAGGGATGAGTGGGTTGAAGGTCTACGAGCGTGTCCATCACCGTGTCGAGCGCTTCATCTTTCTCGTTGACGGGAACGGCGGCGACGGTAGCGGTTCATTCCCGGGCCCAGGCCGGGCGGCATTGCAAAAGCCGTTCGACCCCGACGAAATTAACTCGCTGTTGAGCGGCTTCTGGTCAGACGCCGCTACGGTCCCGGCCGACCAATAGAACTTCTTCTGGGTAGCTTACTGACCGCCCCCGGTTACTGCTAAGCTGTCGGCGGAAATCGCAATGCTTTGGAATGCCAATGACCGTCGACGATTCTTTCACTCTATGCTCGGTCTGCCGGGACTAGGCGTGTTGGCGGCGGGCTCACTACAAGCCGCTCAAGGTAGCAAGCCGGCCGCACCCGTACGCGATGTTCTCGACGAACTGCGCGTGCGTACGTTCATCAATGCTGCAGGCACCTACACGCGCCTTACGGCGTCCCTCATGCCCTCCGAGGTGGTTGCAGCGATTCGAGCCGCATCCACGAAGTTTGTGCCCTTAGACGAGCTCCACGAGAAGGCAGGCGCCTACCTTGCGAAGCGTCTAGAATGCGAGGCCGTGCTGGTTACCGCCGGCTGTGCCTCGGCTCTGACAATGGGCACGGCTGCATCTATCGCCGGCGACGACGCGGCAATGATCAAGCGCTTGCCCGATACCGCGGGCATGAAGAGCGAAGTGATCATTCAAAAGTCCCATCGCAACGGATACGATCACGCCATTCGCAACACCGGCGCGAAACTGATCGAGGTAGAAACGGCGCAAGAACTCGATGCGGCGATCGGCGCCAACACAGCGATGCTTTTCTATCTCAACCACGCCGCGAACGATGGTCAAATCGGTCACGAGGAGTTCGTCAAGATCGGCAAGAAACACTCGGTCCCAACGATGATCGATGCCGCCGCCGATGTCCCACCGGTGGAGAATCTTTTTCGCTTCACAAAGCTAGGTTACGACCTCGTTACTATTTCCGGCGGCAAGGGATTACGCGGCCCCCAGTCGACCGGTCTACTGCTGGGACGCAAAGACCTGATCGCCGCGGCAACGAAAAACAATAGCCCAAACTCTGATTCGGTGGGCCGCACAAACAAGGTCAACAAAGAGGAGATCGTGGGTCTCGTGACGGCCGTTGACCTTTTCCTCGACCGCGATCACGAAGCCGTCTGGAACGCCTGGGAGAGCAGCTGCTCGCGCATTGCCAAAATGGTCGGCAGTCTAGACGGAGTCGAAACGGAAATGTTCGTTCCTGAAATCGCGAATGTAGTGCCACATCTTCGCATTCGCTGGGATTTCGAAAAGACCTCCTTCTCCCCCAAGCAAGCGGCCGAGCAATTGCGTCAAGGCGAGCCAAGCATTGAGGTTCGGCCTCAGTTCGATTTGGGGCTCGAAATCGCCGTCTGGATGTTGCAGCCCAATGAAGACCGCATCGTCGCGCGTCGAACGCGGGAAGTATTGGCTCAGGCGATACGGACCATCTAGTGCGAGCGTTGCCCGCTGTAGGCTTCAAGCAAGCGATGCGGCAGGCGTTGCGGCTGCGCTGCCCGGTGTGCGGAATTGGCCGGCCTTTCTCAGGCTTCTTCGAGATGGAAGCAGATTGCACCGCGTGCAGTTTTCACTTTGAACGAGAGCCGGGATATTTCCTAGGCGCGATGTATGTCAGCTACTTTATGTGCGCGGCGTTCTTGCTGCCGACAGTCGCCGCCGCGCTATTGCTGAAACTTTCGGTTTCCACGACCGCGGCCCTGGCGCTTGTGCAGATCGCGCCGCTCTCGCCGTTGATCTTTCGTGACTCGCGTGGAATCTGGCTGGCCGTCGACATCGTGTTGAGCCCCCTCGAGTCCCGAGAATTCAGCGACTAGCAAGCAGCCAGACGGCTGGGCGCGCGATCAATCTCCGGCCCGTACCAAACCTTGAGGACCCCGTGGCGTTAGCTGCTCCTCATCTCGATAAGCCATCTTGATCTTCGTCAAGTCGTCGTGTCGAATCGTTCGCCGAACCACCATCGGGTCGATTCCGTACAAGCGGGCCGCGTTCAAGCCAAAAATCTTAGCCTTGTCGCCGTTCGACAACTTCGAGTAGCCAAACTTTTCGCAAAGCTCATCCGTAATCTGAAACCGCTTGAAGGCGTCGATACACCACTGCGGCGAGCCCCACCAAATGCAGTCCGTCCCCCACAGAACCTTGTCGATGCCATAGTGCTTGATGTTCTTGCCCATCAGATGCATAGCCATCACGGGATGGCTGATCGCCAACGTTCCGAAAGCACTGCCGATCTCGCAATAGACGTTGTTCATCGCCGGGTTCCGTCTCTTGATGTCCATCAAGACGTTGTGCCACTCGAAGTCACCACTCGTTGGATCGAAGAATCCCGGCTCGTCGAATTGAGGCTCCGTCGGACCATGCTTTAGCGCCGAGTGAAAAACCACGAACGTCAAGTCAGGGTTATCGAGAGCCGCCCTTTCAACGTCCTTTGGATTCGCTAGATGCCCGTACCTTGATGACTGCGACGCGTATCCTTTGTGAACGCAAACCGTCTTCTGCCCTAGCTCGCGAGCTACTTCGTAGAAGTAAGCCGACGCTCCGTCGTCTAACTGAAACCCGTTGCCCGACCGCGCCGGATCGAAGTGGCAATAGAAATTCCAGGCGCAGGTCTTGTACTTCTCGACTTCGCGAATCATCTGCTCTTTGAGGGCAACCTTATCCTGCTGATTCGCAACGTCGTCCCAGTAGTGATTCGGAGCGCAATTGCTTTGCGCCAATGCACGTTGGCCGCCGGTTATCGAATTGATGTCGTCGCGACGTTCGGCCATCAGCCAACTCGGCGCGATCCCGCCTCCTCGTTCCACGCCTTCAAGCAGCGCACCGTCGTCGCCTAGATTCTTCTCGCGGCCCGGTAACCCTGACAGCACAACCATGTCGGTCTCTGACTCTAGAAACATCTCCTGGAAAAACGTGCGAAAGCTGTACGCCGCCGGGTCGTCAGTCAGCCGGAATCCCATGTCGCGCATAAACGCCGACTCGCGGAACTTCAATGCAACGCCATTCGTGAAGTGAGAGTTGACATCGAAAATGAAATGCTCGCCCTTCGGCCACTTCGCCTCGATCGCAACCGCTTCGAACATTTCCTCGCGATCAACCTGCCAATAGCGCTGTCCGTAAACTTCGTTCGAAGCCCAAAAAACTGTTGCCAGCCCCATGCCAGTCCGCATGAAAGCTCGCCGATCCATTCCGATTGTTTTAGAATTCGCTGACGCCAGCTCACCAATACGGTGTTCCCACTCGCCCTGGCACCCACTCTGTGGCCTTGGCGAAATCTCGCTATTTGAAACGACCTGCGTCGGTACAGGCGAATCGACGCCCTTAGCCAGGTCGCGCCGCCACTTCGGAATCCAAGCTGAACGCCGGCTCATCTCACTTCACCCGTCCGAAGTATCATAGGATCTTTGCCCGAGTTGCCGTTGGCTCGGGCGCGGAGCTTTCATTCGTGTCAGCAACCCAAACACGCGCCAAGATTACCGCCGTCGGCTGCTACGTCCCACCAAAAATTTTAACCAACGACGACCTCGCGGATATCATCGAGACGACCAACGATTGGATCATGACGCGTACCGGCATACGCGAACGCCACATTGCCGTGGAAGGTACTGCTACGTCTGACCTTGCCACCGAAGCAGCGAAGAAAGTCTTGGCCAAAGTTGGAATCGCGCCCACTGACATCGAAGCGATCATCGTCTGCACCGTAACGCCCGACATGCTGTTTCCCTCTACAGCGTGCCTCGTGCAAGACAAACTCGGAGCCACCGGCGCCTGGGGCTTCGATTTGGTCGCCGCTTGCTCCGGCCTGCTCTACGGCCTCACCGCTGCCTCGCAATTCGTCGTCACCGGTAATCACAAGCGAGTGCTCGTGATTGGAGCCGACACGATGTCGCGCATCGTCGACTACCAAGATCGCGCCACTTGCGTTCTCTTCGGAGACGGCGCCGGCGCATTCCTCATCGAACCCACCGACAACGACGACGAGGGTCTCATCGACTTTATTCACGAGGTCGACGGCTCCGGCGGATCATACCTCTGCATGCCGGCCGGCGGTAGCGCGAAACCCGCATCGCATGAAACGGTAGATGCGCGTCAACACTTCGTTCACCAAGAAGGCCGCCAAGTCTACCGCTACGCAGTGAACAAGATGCATGAGCTATGCAGCACGCTGCTCGATAGAAACGGACTCACCATCGACGATGTGGACTGGTTGATTCCACATCAAGCCAACAAGCGCATCATTACCGCGGTTGCCGAACGCCTGAATCTACCACTCGATAAAGCGGTCATCAACATCGACAAATTTGGCAACACCACCGGAGGCACGATCCCTCTGGCAACAAACGATGCGATTGAATCCGGACGCTTAAAGAAAGGCAACCTCGTCTTGATGGCGGCCGTGGGCGCCGGCTTTACCGCCGGTGCGGCGCTGTGGCGTTGGAGCTACTAGTCAACCACAGGCGCACTACAGCGACGGCGCCGCCGCGTCGATCATTTCAACGAAGACTTGTTTTATAGGCACTGAGTACTTCGAGTCCGACAATTCTCGTGAACCAATCACGACAGATCGCGTTCGATTCGCACAGTCGTCACAAAAACAATATTCAGAAAAATGTTTCAATCACACCGCGAGTCGTGATAAAACAGAACTGATGAGGAACGTTGTAGTAATCTGTTCGCAAGGATACTGCCAGGCCTCGTAAACGCGCGCTCGCGATTCAACGCGATCGTCAATCCAACTCAAAGAGAGGATAGTGAATATGGCGAAGAAAGCAGCCAAGAAAGCCGCGAAAAAAGCTGCCCCGAAAAAAGCAGTGAAGAAGGCAGCTCCGAAGAAGGCAGCTAAGAAGAAGGCAGCACCGAAAAAAGCCGCCAAGAAAAAAGCTGCCCCAAAGAAGGTAGTAAAGAAGGCAGCACCGAAGAAGGCAGCGAAGAAGGCCGCCCCGAAAAAAGCCGCCAAGAAGAAAGCTGCAAAAAAGAAGAAGTAGCCATTGAGCCCGCGAACCCGCGTAGGGTTCTAAGACTCGTCAGACTGCTTCCAACGGCAGCGATCCCACGGGCGGGGTCGCTGTTTTTTTTGTGCCCAAATCGCGTACTCTAGAGCAATTTCTGGAGACTAGATTCCGTTCTCCAAAATCGGAGGCGCGACTGTAAAGGAGTGCGGTGGCGAAGCAGCTTTCTGTAATACGTTGAGTTAGGATCTGCTGATCATTCCTCAAAAGAGCCCGACTCATTTTTTCGAGTCAACCCTCCGCCACCGCACGCCATTACAGTCGCGCCTCCGATTTTCACGGGCTTAGTGCTGCGGCAAGCAGCCTATGCCATTCCCGAAAATGCTTTAGCCGTCGGGGGGTGAGCAATGCGGGCTGGCCGACCCGCCGTTACGCCTTGGCGGGTAGCGTATCCACGTGATTGCCAGCCGCGTCGACCGCGCGGACCTTGTAATACAATCCGCCGCTTGCGCCACGCGGCGCGCTTTTATCCTCGAAAACAAACGGGTCGCGAGTCGTCTGCGGACGGAACGCCACTACGCCGATCCGTTCGTGACGGCGGTAAATCTCATACTGCTCAATCGGATCTCCCGCCGCGTAGGCGGAGTGCCAACTCACCGTGACGTGACCGTCTGACTTACGCTCGACCGCAAAGTCCTGCGCCTCTTGAAAACCACCCGACGTCTGCTGAAAGAAGTTTGTGCGCGTGCCGTGCAGTTCGGCGACAGTCTGTTCGATATCTTTCTTCTCGCGCGCGGTTAAGCGGCTGGCCACCTGCGCCGCCGCCAAATTCGCGACTACCTGATCGCGTTTCGGATCGTTGTTCTTATCGATCAGTCCGATGCCGGTGATAATCGTCGACATCCCTTCGGGGTTCAACGAATACCGAATGAAATCTTCATAGGGAAGTTTGTCCGGTTGCCCAACCGTCAGTACGCTCTGGCCGGGTCTGTGCGCGTACTGCTGCTGAAGTCCGTACATCACGCCGTCGGCAAAAACTTTCATTCCGATTACACCCATGCCCTTAGCGTTTGCCACGGGGATCGAATTGGTCTGATGACAGAAGTAGCGTGGGTCGTTTGGATTCGCGACAACCAGCAGCGTATCCAAAATATTCCGCGTGTCGCGCTGAATCGCATACATGTGAACGGCCGGGTTCTCGTGCCCAGTAATTCCGATGTGGCGAATCCACTTGCGGTGATCCGGATTCAACCCAGTGCGGTTTGTGCCGTCGCGATAGTCCAACAAGCCGGCCAGCGCGCCTACGCGAGGGACCGACTTGTCACCAGGGTTGTCCAATCCTTCGTAGACGGCATCGACGTCTTCCTTGCTGCCGATGTGATGCACCTGCATCAAGTCGAGATATGCGCCTTCGGGAATATAGCCCTTACCGTCGCCGAAAAACTGCGTGAGAGAACGCTTGATATCGTCCACCACGAATGTGCCTCCGCCCGACGATCGGCCCATCGGCTTTGACCCATCACGAACGAGCGAATGACGCAACCCGGTCTTTGAGGCAATAAACAGTCGCGCCCGCAAGCTATGGTCGTAACCCGGCTTGCCTGGCTTGAGGTTCAACACTTCGAATGCCTTACCGTACTTTTCTTGGCTCAGAAAATAATTGTTTGCGGTCTCGAGATAGGTAATCCCGGCGCGAACCGCCTTCACGACGATCTGCACTGCTTCATCGCCCGGCAAGTCCCACTGGATCTTGTTGCCGCCGGCAAGCCCGTAGCTGGTGACCTCGCGCCCGGTACGTCCGAGCATGCGCGTAGCAAGCATCTTTTCCGCCGGATGCGCCCAAGCGCTAAACTTGCCCGTCATCGAAAGAAAAGTCGTCGCCATCGCCGCGCCGCCGGCCCAGCGCAAAGCATCCCGTCGTGAAAATCGATTCGCCATTTTTTCTTGCCTCGCCGCGAGTGTTTCGCCGCCTTTTGGACTTTAGCATGACGACCCCCGTGGCATTCTAGAAAGGAGCGCACTCCGCGCCAACCGATAGACGCCACGCAATGACGGATAACTCCCATGGAAAGGGTAGTAGCGTAACGTGCTACGTCCGCAAGCTTCCCGGAGCAGTGATGCTTCCAGAACTCCGCCCGTCAGCGGCAATCCAATCTCCTGCTCTTGATTTGAAGGCCGCCCACGAGCCATGCAAGACCTCCTAATCAACGTCGCCCTAGTTGTCGCTATCGCAGGCTCTGGCGCCGTCTTCACCCAGATCTACTGCAAGCTCGCATACTACACCTGCGCCAATTGCAAGAGTCTCAACGCGAAGCGCCGCAACCAGTGCCGCAATTGCGCCGCGCCTTTGGGAGATGAATGAAGAGGGTTCCCAAGTTCGTTGGGCTGGCGATCCATCGATCGTTGGCCCACAAGCTGCCTATCCTCGCCAAGGCCGCCGGGTTCTCGTCGACGATGTCGCTATTCCCAGCGCTGATATTCATAACAGCGTTGTTTTTTCGCAGCAGCCTAGGACGCTCTCTCATTGAACAGGTTTCAACCGCACTCGCCGAAGTCGCCCCCGCCAACGTCCACGAGTTACTAACCGCTTTTCTGGGTGGAGGCAGCGCGGGTTCCAACTACTTAATCGTCACTACGGGTTTCGCCGCTTTTTGGTTCGCGAAAGATGTTAACTACATCCTGATCGAAGGATTCCGCCGAGCCTACGAACTTCCAGAGCGAAAAGCCTGGTGGAGTGACATCGCCGTGGCGTCGATATTGGTGTTCCTCACCGTAGTGCCGTTTGGAGTCGCTAGCGTTTTTCTAGTCTTCACCAGCCAGATACGCGATCGCTTGCTGCCCTTCTTGGGGTTCGATGGAAGCATCAGCGGCGTCTTCGCCATCAGCGGATGGTTAATCGCCTTCGCCACGATCGTGCTAATCATCGCGACGCTCTACTACGTTGCGCCCAATCGCAAGCAACGTTGGCGCCTCGTCTTTCCAGGAGCGCTCATCGCAACCGCTCTGTGGTTTCTCTCCACGTCGCTATTCACGTGGTACGTCCAACATCTTGCGCACTACAGCGATCTTTATGGCTCGGCCTCAACCGTCATCGTGCTGCTGATCTGGGTTTACATAGCAAACCTAGTCATCCTGATCGGCTGCGAATACAACGCCGTTCGCGAACTGCGCCTATCTACAACGTAGTCCCACAGAACTTACAACACTTCGCATCGGTATCATGCCCTTCGCTGCCGCATGAGGGACACGCCTGGGTACTTACCGGCTCATGCCTTTGAATCGCCAACTCGGCCGACATGATGCCCGTAGGCACGGCGATGATTCCGTAACCCAAAATCATCAGGACCGCCGCAAGCGTCTTGTCCAATACAAGATGAGCCTGACGGGGATCCGTTGGGTGGTCAGGAACAGAGCAGCTGCGGGCGATGGGAGTCGCCGTGCAGCAAGCCGAATCGCTGAGTCTGGAGCAGATCGAGTGTTTTCTCGACGGGTGCCAATCCGTCGCCTTCGAGGGCGGCAATCGAAGCGACAAATATGCGCTCGTCGAAAGCGTCTTGAAGCGGCATCACTATGCCGACCAGAAGCGCTCCGTCAAGGGTCTCCTGCGGCGTTATCTCGCTAAGCTCACGGGCTTAAGCCGCGCGCAACTCACCCGCCTGATCGGACAGTTCTTGCACACGCGTTGCGTCCGTCCGAGGGCCTATCGGCGGCGCCGTTTTCCCAGCAAGTACACACGCGCCGACAGCGTCTTACTGGCGCACGTCGATCGAGTTCATCAGCGCCTCTCGGGGCCGGCCACCCGCCGCATTCTCCAACGCGAGTTCCAGATCTACGGCCGCAAAGAGTTTCGACGCCTGGCCGAATTGTCCGTGGGCCAGCTGTACAACTTGCGAAAAAGAGCCGTCTACCAACGTCACAGTTTGCATCTCGACAAGACCCGTCCCACGCCCGTGGCGATCGGCGAACGCCGCCAACCCGAGCCGCGAGGACGTCCGGGCTACCTGCGCATCGACACCGTGCACTCGCCCGAACAGGAAGGCGAAAAAGGCGCCTACAGCATCAATGTGGTCGACGAAGTGACGCAGTGGCAGGCCGTCGGCTGCGTCCAACGCATCAACGAAAATCACCTCATTCCCTTGCTGGAAGGGCTTTTGGAACAATTTCCATTTATCGTTCGCGGCTTTCACTCCGACAATGGCAGCGAATTCGTCAACCATCAAACCGCTAAACTGCTCGAGAAGTTGCGAATTGAATTTACGAAGTCTCGCGCGCGCCGTTCGAACGACAATGCCTTGGTCGAAACCAAGAACGGCGCGGTGGTGCGCAAGTGGATGGGCTACCAGTTTTTGCCCTCGGAAGCGACGCAGGCGATCGACACCTTCTACCGCCAGTGGCTCAACCCGTACTTGAATTTTCATCGCCCATGCGCTTTCGCCAGCGAGCGCCGAGACCGCCGCGGCAAGTTGCGCAAGGTGTACGCCGAGTGGAGCACGCCGTGGGAAAAGCTGCTCAGCCTGCCCGCCGAGCAGCGCGGCCTGCGCGCGGATCGCTCGCTCAAGAAGCTCCAAGCGCGAGCGGACACTTGTTCCGACACCGAGTTTGCCGAGCAACTCGACGCTCAGCGCAACGAACTGCAACGCGTCTGCAAAGACCTCGCGATCTGCTGGCGCACGCGCTAGACAACGCCCCGACCCGAGGCGTTGTCGGCTCCTCCGGCCCACGTCCGAAGACGGCCGTGGGGTCTCGCCTGGGATGGCTGCAAAGGGGGACTGGGGCTGCCGCCCCTTCCCCCTTATGCAATCCCCCTCACCCCGCCCTACGGGCCCCACAACGGGCTTCAACCTCAAGCCCCAATCCGAGCTATAATCCCTCCTGCCCACAGCTACCTTCGCCTGCCTCCTGCAGGCTCATCTTTCGATTGGAAAAGAGGCAAGCACCTGACCAAACTCCGTCTGTGGGGCGATATCCCCATACCCCACCGTAGTTACGGTCACGATCGCCCAATAGACACTGCGGGGAATGCTGGTAAACCCGCTATCTTGTCCCCCTTCGATCAGATACATCAGCGTGCCCGCACAGACTGTGATTGCCACTACGGCGCCAAGAAAGACGGTAATTTTCGCCCGACTGGCCCGCGTTGCCGCCATCAACACCTCGGCCTCGCCGACATAGTGCGCGAGCTTCAATACGCGAAAGATTCGCAGCAGCCGAAACGCGCGAATCACGGCGAGAGACTGCGTAGCGCCGAAAAACAGACTTGCGTAAGTCGGCAGCACCGACAACAAGTCCACCACCCCAAAGAAACTCAGCGCGTACTTTAAAGGCCGCCGCACCGCATACAGACGAAGCACGTATTCCGCCGTAAACAGCAAGGTAAAAAACCACTCCAACGCCCGCAGCGCGGCACAATATCGATCGCTGAATGCCGCCACGCTCTCAAGCATCACCACCGTGACGCTAGCGACGATAGCCACCAGCAGAGCAACATCGAAGAGCTTACCGGCCGGCGTATCAGCCTCAAAGATAATCTCGTGCAAACGATGCGAAGCCATATTCCAGCGATTCAATCGTAGCAACCAAGCAAGAAATCCAACTGTCGCGTCGAATTCTCTCCCTACACCACACCGCGAGTCGAGGAGTGCGCTTTCAGCCCCGTTCCGTAGTCTCGGTAGTTCACGTAAACGCCACTCCCCAACCTTCCCTAGTAAACTAGTAGAGATTCGTCATGGATGTCTCTGTCAAAGGGGAATACGCGCTTCGCGCGGTCTTCGACCTCGCCTGCCGCGACGCTCCCGACCCGACCAAGATCGCTAGGATCGCCGAACGTCAAAAAATTCCCCAAAAGTTTCTTGAGCTGATCCTCTCCCAGCTCAAGCAGGGCGGCTACCTCAATTCAAAACGCGGCGCGGACGGTGGGTATTTGTTGGCCCGCCCAGCCGATCAAATTACTGTCGGCGACATTTTGCGAGTCATCGACGGGCCGGTACAACTCTCACGCCGTCCAATCGAAAACGAGTCCGCCGATTCGCCGTTTCCCGAAATGTGGAAGCGTGCCGAGCGTTCGCTTTCGAGCGTCATTGACAGAGTTACGTTCGCCGATCTTGTCGAACGCTGGAAGCAAAATCGCTCCAAGCGGGTCGTAAACTGGGAGATCTAAATCCGTGGCTCGCATCTACGACGACAACTCGCTCTCAATCGGCAATACCCCACTGGTGCGTCTCCGACGCATCACCGATGGCGCGAAGGCCACGGTCCTAGGAAAAGTTGAGGGCCGCAACCCTGGGTATTCCGTCAAATGCCGCATCGGCGCGTCGATGATTTGGGACGCCGAAAAAAGCGGACGCCTGCGTGAAGGCATGGGGCTCGTCGAAGCAACCAGCGGCAACACAGGAATCGCGCTGGCCTTCGTCGCGGCCGCGCGCGGCTACCCGATCACAATCGTGATGCCTTCCAGCTACAGCGTCGAGCGCCGGCGCGTCCTCAAAATGCTAGGCGCGAAACTCGAACTCACCCCCGGTGATGACGGCATGTATGGCGCCGTGGTCCGTGCCGAGCAACTCGCCGCCGACGAACCTGACCGCTACTTCCACCTCCAGCAGTTCAAGAACCCGGCCAACCCCCGCATTCACGTCGAAACCACTGGACCCGAAATCTGGGATGACACAGACGGCAACGTCGATTTGTTCGTTGCGGGAGTCGGCACCGGCGGAACCATCAGCGGGGTCTCTCGATATTTCAAACTCCGCAAGAAGAAACAAATCATCACGGTTGGCGTTGAACCCGAGCGCAGCCCGGTAATCAGGCAACACTTGGCGGGCCAACCCATGCAGCCCGGCCCGACGGACATCCAAGGAATCGGTGCGGGCTTCATCCCCGATACGCTCGATCTCGAAATGGTCGACCGCATAGAAGGCTGCGGCGATCAAGAGGCCATCGAATATGCCAAGCGGCTTGCCAAAGAAGAGGGAATCCTTAGTGGAATTTCTTGTGGCGCCGCCGCGGCCGTAGCTTGCCGGCTGGCGAACGAACCCGAATTCGAAGGCAAAACGATCGTCGCCATCCTCCCAGACGCCGGCGAGCGGTACCTGAGTAGCCCGCTCTTCGATGGAATCGGCTAGTCGCTAAAAAGCTCGTACCGGGGGTTTGAAATATTTTTTCAGCCTGAAAACTCAACAACTTAGCCGTTTTGAGTCCCCGCCAGACCCCTAAAAACTTGACACGGGGGTGTAGGGTTGAAACAGGTTCCTAAGGGCGTGCAAAGTACAAGCGCGGATGCCTATGGAGTTTGCCTGGCTTAAGCGAAAGATGAGACCATCCATCCGGTGTTGTGAAAGCAACATCAAAAAAACGAGGTTTCGGTCCTGGCTGTCCTCGGGGAAAAGAACAACCTAGCAACCCGGCGTTGCTGTCAAAAAGCTTGCCCGCACAACGTCACTGGTACACGGAGGTTTAGCAACTTGGGAGCTCCCATTTTATCGGTTTGTCGAGTTGAAACCAGCAGGCAAACCAACCGGCGGGGCAGTCTAATCTAGGCTGTCCCGTCCAATCTAACAGCGCAGGGGGAACTGCATCGCGGGGCGGGACTGTCCCATCAGACAACGCAATCTAAATCGCGAAATCGAACCCACGTGTGGACTGTCCCATCCAAGCGGAACAACCCACGAACCGCCGCCGATCAAAAGCCCAAGAACCCTCAATCCTAATCAAAACAATGCGGGCGAAGTCGGCGAGAGCCTTCAGTGGGACCCTCCCCCGTCGTGCACGGCCCAACCCGCGGGCTCGCTGATCCACGCCCGGCTGGCAAAATCCATCGAAGTGATACCCAGCAAAATAGCCAGCCAGCAAAAGCCGAGAGCGACGAACAACTGCGTGAGCTTGGTCGCATATTTCACGTGCATAAAAAAGAGAATCACCACCGTCGCTTTTACAGCCGCGATTCCTAGCGCCACGAAAATGTTCAGCGCTCCCATGTCGATATAGGCGGCGGCCACGGTCAGCCCCGTCAATGCAAGCAGCAATGCAAAGATCGAATAGTAAGTTTTAAGAGGTAGTACGTGTCCGGCCATCAGTGGTGCCTGCTTACCAAGTACAGAAGCGGGTAAAGGAAGATCCAAACGATATCGACGAAGTGCCAGTAGAGACCAAACATCTCCACCGGCGAGTTGTAGGCAGCGCTGAAGCGCCCCCGTCTCGCCATCACAACCAGCCAAACCAATATCCCCATGCCGATAATCATGTGCACGGCATGCATGCCGGTCATGGCGAAATAGAACGAGAAAAACAATTCGACGTTTTGAGCAGCCGCCCCGCCGCCATGAAACTCGAAGCCCGCGCCGGGCACCAGCTGATGCTCGAACTTCGCCGAATACTCAATCAACTTTACGCCCAGAAACGCCGCCCCGAAGAACATCGTCGCCACAAGAAAGCCGACTAGCTTTCGGCGATGTCCCAACTGCGCCGCGTGCACCGCCAGCGCCATCGTCAAGCTCGAGCCAATCAAGATCGCTGTGTTCCCGCCGCCGAGCGCCACGTCAAGCTCATTCGAGCCCGCCGCGAACGCCTCGGGAAACTTCATGCGATACACGGCGTAGCCCAGAACGAGCCCGCCAAAAAACATGATCTCCGTTACCAGGAAGGCCCACATCCCAAGCGTCGCCGACTCGTGCTGTTGCTCGGCATCTTCGAACTGATGCGCGACAACCGGCGGGTCATAGGCCAGGGACGAGTTAGACAAGGGTGGCCTCCTTCGGCGCATCGACGACGGCCGACGTTTCGTAGGCGTAGGCTTCTTCGGTGACGATCGGTGTCACGAGAAAATTACTGTGGGGCGGGGGCGATGTCGTCTCCCACTCAAGCCCCTTGGCGCCCCACGGGTTCGCCGGCGCAAGCTTGCCGTAGCGCATCGACCAGGTGAGATAGATCATCGGCATCGCAAATCCAATCGCCAGTATTGAAGCCCCGGCCGTCGACATTACGTTCAGTATTTGAAACTCCTCCGGGTAGGCGTGATAGCGCCGCGGCATGCCGAGATAACCGAGCACGAACTGCGGAAAGAACGTCAAGTTGAAGCCCACAAATATCATCAAGGCCGAGAGCCGCCCCCAGCCGAAAGGGTAGAGCCGCCCCGAAATCTTTGGCCACCAAAAATGGATCGCCGCCAAGTAGCCCATCACCGCGCCGCCGACCATGATGTAGTGAAAATGCGCGACCACGAAATACGTGTCGTGCAAGTGAACATCAATCGCCAGCGATGAATAGGCGATGATTTTGTATCCGAAAATCCCCTTACGGCTAAAGCAGGTAATCACCTCGCTCATCACGCCCATCGCCGGCAAGATCATCACGTAAACCACCGGGTGCGAATAGAACCAAAACAAGTGCTGAAACAGCACCGGGTCGCCGCCCAGTTTCGGATCGAAGATTCCGACTCCGAAAGCAGTTTCGAGCGACAGTAGAACCATCGTGATCGCGATCACGGGCGTCGAGAGAATCATGATCACGCTAGTCGCATATTGAGCCCAGATAAACAGCGGCAAACGAAACCAGGTGAGCCCGGGCGCTCGCATTTTGTGGATTGGTACGACAAAATTGAGCCCGGTCAAAATACTCGCGAAGCCGGTAATGAACACACCGCCGGCGACCATCGCGACGGCCGAGTTCGAGTAGGTGCTCGAGTAGGGCGTGTAGAAAGTCCAGCCCGTATCAACCCCGCCCGTGGCTGCGGCCACCAATGTGATTGCGCCGCCGATCGAGAAAACGTACCAACTCAGGAGGTTCAAGCGCGGGAAAGCCAAGTCGCGAGCGCCAATCATCAGTGGCACTAAAAAGTTTCCCAGCACGGCCGGAATCGATGGCACCAGAAAAAAGAACACCATCATCAGCCCGTGCATGGTGAACATCTTGTTGTAGTTCTCGGCCTGCAACAGATCGCCCTCGGGCGTGAGCAACTCGAGCCGCACGGCTACGGCGAACGCGCCGCCGACAAAGAAGAACACCGTGATCGTTGCCAGGTAGAGCAGAGCGATGCGCTTGTGGTCGAGCGTCAGCAGCCACGAGCGGATTCCCGACGAATGATTCAGGTAATGAGACGCCGGCAGCTCGCCCGCGTCACGTGGCTCAATCAACGGAGCAAACGTGCTACCCATCAGTCGCTAGCTCCTTTCACAGCGGTTTCGGTGGCCTCGAGTGATTCCAGGTAAGCGATGATTTCCATCACCTGTTCTTCCGTCACCTGACCTTGAAACGTCGGCATCACGGGTTGAAACCCCGCCACGATTTTTGCGCTCGGCTGCAAGATCGATTGCCGCAGATATGGCTCATCGGCAATCACCTCAGCGCCTGTATTCAAGCGGGTCACGGCGCCGTAGCGGCCCTCCAACGCCGGCCCCCGCCCGCTGCTATCCGGGCGATGGCAACCGTCGCAGCGCAGCTCGCTGAATAGCCGCTCGCCGACCGATGACATCGCCTCGCCCTCTTGGGTCGCGTTCAGCCAGCGCTCGTAATCATCAGGCGCCATGACGTAAACCTTCCCGCCCATCTTTGAATGCTCGTTGCCGCAGTACTCGGCGCAGAAGAGATGGTATTCGCCGGCCTTGGTGGCTTCAAACCAGGCTGTCGTGTAGCGCCCCGGCAGCACGTCCATCTTGATGCGAAACGCGGGTACGTAGAAACTGTGAATCACGTCCTCCGATGTCATGATCAATCGCACCGGTTGTCCGATCGGCACGTGCAATTCGTTGATCTCGCGGCGTCCTTCGGGGTGCTGCAACTTCCACATCCACTGCTTGCCGACGACGTGAATATCCATCGCGTCCGGCGGCGGCGCGGCGTTTTTGAAATACAGATTTGCGCCCCATCCGAAGATGATCATGCCGATCACAAACGGCACGACCGACCAGAACACCTCAAGCGCCACGTTGCCCTCGATCGCGGTCGGATGCTCGTTTCCCGGCCGCCGCCGATAGCGAATCGCGAAGTAGAACGTGACAGAGAAGATCAGGACCGTGAACAGCGCGCCCACTCCGATCAAGAAAAAATACAGCGAGTCAACGCCCTCGGAAATCGTCGAGGCACTTTCAGAAAATAGCGGAAATTGATCCCACATACAATCTATCCCTCGATCGGCGCGCCGAGACTTCGACGCTCCAGCCAAACAGACAGGCCCATGAATCCCGCCAATAACAAGACCGTCGCGATGCCCGCCAGGCGCAGCACGTTCATGATGACCAACCCGTATTCACCGCTCACGGGGTCGTAGTGAAAGCAGTAGAGAAGTATCGAGTCAACCAGGCCGCCGATCCTCCCGTCGGCCGCTTCAATCAGCGCGAACTGCAAATCGCGCGCCGAGTATTCGACGCCGTAGAAATAGCGCGACGTCACGCCGCGCGGAGTCGCCACGACAATGCCCGCCGCGTGACGATACAGGTCGGTCTCAGAGTCGTAGCGGTAGCTGTATCCGATTGCGTCGGTGAGGCGCTCGATCGCCGCTTGGTCGCCCGAGAGAAATCGCCAGCCGCCGGCGGCGGCATCGCGCCCATATAGGCCAACGTAGTGCGCCTTTTTCTCGGCAGCCATGCGCGGCGTTTCTCCGGGGTCGATCGAAAATGTGATTACGTCGAAGTCTTCGCCCGCGGTCAGCCTCATCGCCCGCAGCGCTTTCAGCAGCCCGTTGAGTTCGAGCGAACACAGCATCGGGCATTCGTAATAGACGGGCGCCAGGATCACGGCTCGATCGGCAAATAGCTCGCGCAGCCGGATCGCAATGCCCGCCTCATCGACAAACCGCGCGTCGAGCGGCAGCTCACGGCCGAGTCGCTGTTCGAAAGCGACACCTTCTAGTTCGCGAGGCAGCTGCCCGGCCGGAGTCATCGACTCCTTCGCCGCAAGCAGCGGAGCATACGCCGCGATCAGTATCAGCGTCGTCAGCGCAACCAAGCCACGGACGGAAAGTGCGTCGTTGCAAGTTTCTCGGCTAATCCGCGGCTGCATCAAGAACCTCCGCACGAACCGCGAACCCTCGTCGCAAAGCCAACTCCATCGCACGCTCAACCGGCACGCGCACGATGCCTGCCTGCTCATCCACCCAGCCGTAGCTCGAAAGCAGCGACTCCTCGCGCGCGCGCAGCTGGTCCAAATCCATTCCCGCCGTCACCTGCAATCTCGGCTCGGGCGGCAGGAAGTCGGCTTCGGCTGAAGCCACCAGGCCTTCTCGCTCGGTAAGGTAAGCGAACAACATCGCTGTAAAGCCCAATGCAGCGGCGAGCATCCAGACAATCAACATTGCCGCGCGCGCCACCGGACGCGGGTTGGCATCGCTCTTTTCGTAGCCGCTTTCGCGCTGTTGACGCTGGAGTTGGCGGGCAAGGTTGTTGAGAGGTTGATTCATGACTAGTGGCCGCCCGCCGGTTCCATCGCCGCTTCTAACAGCGGATCGTTCACCGGTAGTAAGGGCTGCGAGCGCAACTGCCGAGCGAAGTAGGCCAGCCACAAACCACCCAGCGCGGCCAGCGTCGTGAAGTCCAGCCAGTGAATCGTAAAGGCGCCGGTACTCAAGCTCGGAGTGATGATCCAGTGCAAATCGATCCAGCGCATCAGCAGCATAAAGCCGGCGACCTTCACCAAATTCGACTCGGCCCTCTTGGTATGGCGCGTCAATAAAACCAAGAACGGCACGAAGAAGTGGAACAGCGCCAGCAACACCGAAATCGCCTGCCAGCCGTTCGCGTTGCGGTCGAGATACCAGCCGACCTCTTCCTGCAGATTGCCCGACCAGATGATCAGATATTGCGAGAACGACAGGTAGGCCCAGACCATCACGAAGCCCATCAGCAGATTCCCAAGATCGTGAAAATGCTGGGAATTCAGGATCCGCGAATACGGGTCGCGGTCTTTTAGGTAGACCAATACGCAGATCGAAAACGCGAGCGTCGCCAAGATGTCGCTCGAGAGAAACATGAACCCAAACAACGTCGAGAACCAGTGCGGATCGAGCGACATCACCCAATCGACCGAAGCGAACGTAATCGTCAGCGCGAGCAACGCGATGCCGCCGCCGGAAATGCGGCGCATCATGCGCGCCGCGTCATCGTCGCCTGTATCGTCGTGCCGCGCGGAGAGCTTGCTGAGCGCCGTCCCGATGCTGATCCAAATCGCGAAGTAAAGGGCCACGCGCGCCAGAAAGAACGGCACGTTCAGGTAAGCGCTCTTCTGCTGCAAGATGTGGTCGCCGGCCACGACGTCGGCATGGGTCCACTCATAAAGCTCGTGAAGCCCAAACAACACCGGCAGCAGCAGAACGGCCATCAGCGGAAACGTGCGCGCGGCGGCCTCGGCCGGCCGCCGGATGATCAGGCTCCAGGCCCCGCCCGCAATGTGATGAAGCATCAGCAGCGCCAGGCTCCCGAGCGGAATCGCGATCCAATAGCAGAACGCCGTCAGATACGAGCGGAAGAATTGCTCGGCATCGAGCAATGCGCCCGCGGTGGTCAACAGCGCGGCGACCACGCCCACTGTCAGGGCGCGTTGTTCGAACGTTTCCAGATGTGCGTCTTTAGCCGTCATTGCCTTTACTGAGTTGCGTCAGGTCCTCGATTGAAAGCTCTTCCCGCAACGCATGTTGCGCCAGTTGCAGCGCTTCGATGTAGGCCGCGATCGCCCAGCGATCATGGGCGCGAATGCGGTCGGGAAAATCGGTCATCGACCCGAAGCCGTTCGTGATCACATCGAAGAAATGTCCGGGTGGCGCGGCGCGCAAGCGCTCGGAATGATACGACGGCGGGTGTCGAAAGCCGCGCATCGCGACCATGCCGTTTCCGTCGCCGAGGCGTCCGTGGCAGGGCGCGCAATAGATATCGAAGCGCTGCCTGCCGCGCGCCAGCGTGGCTGGGGTAATTTCAATTGGGTAGCTGCGGGCGGGCTCGCCGTCGTGCCGGCCGGCGTAGAGATGCTCGTCCGCGTAGAGTTCGCCGCGCGCAACCGTGCTTGCGATGCTTGGACGCGCCGCGCGTCCGTCGGCGAAAAATGGATTCGCCTCAAGTGCCTCAAACTTCGGTTGGTCGTGCATGTCGCTGCGGCAGCCCGCGGCGGCAAGCAACACGCACAGCCAGGCGATCGGGCTAAGCTTCAACTTCAGCCACCTCGCGAGGGTTGAGCCCTTCGAGAAACGTACGGGTCGATTCGCCGTCGTAGCCCGGGTCGCGCGCTTCGATGCACA
Organism: Bryobacterales bacterium; assembly: GCA_965205595.1. Lineage (GTDB taxonomy): Bacteria > Acidobacteriota > Terriglobia > Bryobacterales > UBA6623 > CATQHP01. The sequence continues at coordinate 38,672 of CBDBHI010000028.1, forward strand.
GAAAAAAGCGGTCTTTTGAAGCCAGCTCAAAACGCGGGTGATTAAAGATTGGATGGTGTGGCCGCGGCAGGCCGTTCAGCGCCAGCATGCCGAACACCGCCGCGACCGCGGCCACCAAAATTGTCATCTCAAACGTGACCGGGATAAACGCCGGCCAAGAGTTCAACGGCCGCCCGCCAACGTTTGTCGGATAGGAAATCGCCGAAACCCAATACTGAAAGCCAAACCCCGCGACACAGCCGAGCACGCCACCGGCGAAGACGATCCAAGGGAGCTGGCGACGCGTGTGCCCGAGCGCCGCGGCAAGACCATGAATGGGCAGCGGAGAGTAAGCGTCCATGCGACGGTAGCCGGCCTCGTGAGCCGCTGTCGCGGCGTCGACCAAATCGTGCGGCTGTTCAAACTCGGCGATCAGCCCATGCACCGGAGTTCTTGTTGTGACGTCGGACATTTACTTTTCTCCGCTGGAGTGGTCGGGGTTCTCAGGCACCAGCGTGCGCATCTCGAAAATTGAAATCATCGGCAGAAACCGCAGGAACAAGAACAGCAACGTCGTGAAGAAGCCGAGAGTTCCGATGTAGAGCGCCCAGTCCCATACCGAGCCCGAATACATGTCCCACGACGAGGGCAGATAGTCGCGGTGCAGGCTGGTCACTACAATCACGTAGCGCTCGAGCCACATGCCGATGTTGACCACGATTGCGATCACGAAAAGCGCGACGACATTCTGGCGCACCCTCGCCGACCACAGTAGCTGCGGCACCAAACCGTTGCAGAAGATCAAGGCCCAGTACTGTGTCGCGTACGGGCCCGTCATGCGGTTCCAAACCATGAACTGCTCATACTGGCTCGCCGAATACCAGCCGAAGAAAACCTCCATCAGGTAGCCGTAGAAAACGATGCTGCCCGTGGCCAGAATGATCTTGGCCATGTTGTCGAGGTGGCGCAACGTGATAAAGTCGCCAATTTTGTAGAGCGCGCGGATTGGGATCGCCAGCGTCACCACCATGGCGAACCCGGAGTAGATTGCGCCCGCCACGAAATAGGGCGGAAAGATAGTCGCGTGCCATCCGGGGATGATCGCGACAGCGAAGTCGAAACTCACGATGGTGTGAACCGAGATCACCAGCGGCGCGGCCAGTCCGGCCAGCAACCCGTAAGCGATCTCATAGCGCTCCCAGTGGATCGCCGAGCCGCGCCAACCCATCGCCAGCGTTCCGTAGATGAGCTTCTTGATTTTCGTTTTCGCGGCGTCGCGCAACGTTCCGAGATCGGGGATTAGTCCGACGTACCAGAACATCGCCGAGACGCTTGCGTAGGTTGAGACCGCGAAGACGTCCCATAGCAGCGGCGAGCGGAACTGCGGCCAGATATCCATCGTGTTGGGCACCGGCAGCAGCCAATAGGCGAGCCACGGACGCCCCACGTGAACCAACGGAAAGACGCCGGCGCAGGCTACGGCGAACAGCGTCATGGCCTCGGCAAAGCGGTTGATCGAGGTGCGCCATTCCTGGCGAAATAGCAGCAAGATTGCCGAGATCAAAGTGCCGGCGTGGCCGATTCCGACCCACCAGACGAAATTGATAATCGCGAAGCCCCATCCCACTGGAACGTTTAGGCCCCACACGCCGACACCGGTCGTCAGCAAGTGAGCTAGCGACACCAGCATCAGCAACGTGCCCGACAGGCCGATGCTGAGACCGACCCACCACCAGCGCGGAGTCTTCTGCGTAAGCACCACCGACGCGATCTTGTCGGTGATTGATCCGAGATCGTAACCGGGCTCGATCAGCGGTCCGACGGCGTCGAGGTCGCCCGTCTTAGTCGCCATGGTGAACAGACTCCCCGGCTGTCGGCGCGTTGGTCGCCAGGCGCGGATTCGGGTTCGTGACTTTCGCTAGATAGGTCGTGCGAGGCGCGGTGTTCAGCTCCGTCAGCAATCCGTAGTTGCGAGGGTCGGCCTTCAACTTCGCGACCCGCGAGCGGGGGTCGTTGATGTTCCCAAACGTAATCGCCTGCGTCGGGCACGCTGCTTCGCAGGCCGTCTGAATCTCACCGTCGCGAATCTCGCGGCCGGCCTTCTCGGCCGTGATCCGCGCGCTGTTGATTCGCTGCACGCAGTAGGTGCATTTCTCCATCACGCCGCGCGAGCGCACCGTTACGTCCGGGTTGCGCATCATCTTGTAGCTCTCGGTCTCGAAGTCGGAGTACAGGAAAAAGTTAAAACGCCGCACCTTGTACGGACAATTGTTCGAGCAATAGCGCGTCCCAACACAGCGGTTGTAGACCATGTCGTTGAGGCCTTCGGAGCTGTGCACGGTCGCCCCCACGGGACACACAATTTCGCAAGGTGCGTTTTCGCAATGCATGCAGCCGACGGGTTGATGGTGGACTTGCGGCTCGTCGAGCGGACCTTCGAAGTAGCGGTCGATCCGAATCCAAGCCATCTCGCGGCCCATCAGCACCTGCTCCTTTCCGACCACCGGAATGTTGTTCTCCGACTGACAGGCCAGCGTGCAGCCATTGCAACCAATGCAGGAGTTGAGGTCGATCGTCATCCCCCAGGCGTTGCCTTCGTACTCGTGGGCGGGAAAGATCGACAGACCTTCTTGCGAGTGGTCAAATTTTTCAGAGAACGCGGGGTCTTCGCGAAAGCCGTCAAGGGTGGCGTGGCGCACCAGGTGACGATCTTCCATCGAGCTGTGGTCTTGGACCGAAGCCAGACGGTAGGTGCGGCCGCGCGGTTCGATCTTGAGGCCGGCACTTGCGTCTAGCGATGCTGTTGTTCGGATGCGGTAGGCATTGAACCCGAGCCCCGAGCCCACGCGGCCGGTCTGTTCGCGGCCGTAGCCGAGCGCGATGCTGCAGCACTCGTCGGCTTGGCCGGGAGAAATCCAAACCGGAGCTTCGACCGAGCGGCCCTCGATGCGTAGAGTCACGACATCGCCGTTTGTTAAATACAGCTGTTCGGCGGTGGCCGGGCTCAAGTGCGCTGCGTTGTCCCAGGTGAGTTTGGTGATCGGCTTGGGGGCCTCTTGCAGCCAGCCATTGTTGGCCCAGCGGCCGTCCCAGACCGTAGCGTCGGGGCGGAACAACAATTCGATTCCGTCGTTCGACGCCGGCCTCGGGGCGCGGCTCGCCCAATCCGCGCGCACGACGACGCTGCGTGATGCGAATGCGGAATCAGCCACCGAGCCGTCGTGCAGCGATTTTCGGAAACGCTTTTCGAAAGCCTCGTTTTCTAGCTGCCAAAGATTGGCGAGATGCTCGCGCAGCGCCTGCTCGCCGGACTGCTCGCGTTTGCCGAGCACCGCAAGCAGAACCGAGGCATCGGACTTGCCTTCGTAGAGCGGCTCGATGAGCGGCTGCTGCAACGTGTGCGTGCCGTCGAAGGCGCGGCCGTCGCTCCAATTCTCAAGCGCGTGCGCTATCGGCAGATGCCATTGGCAGCGCTCGGAAGTTTCGTCAAGATGCGCCGCTAGGTGCGCCTGAAACGGCACCTTCCCAAGGGCCTCGGCGAACTCTAAATCGGCCGGCGCATCATAGACCGGGTTGCCGCCGAGGATGAGCAAGGCGTCGACGTGCCCGGCGCTCATGTCGTTGGCGAGTTCAGTGATCGATCGCGTCTGATCAACCGGCGCCGCGATAGGATTGTCGAGCAGATGGACGGTCTTACCAACGTTCCCGAGGCGCTCGTTGATCGCGTGCGCGGCGGCGTGAACGAAGGCCGGCTGCTGCTCGCCGGCGATTACGAGTGAGCGGCCGCGGTGATTGTGAAGATCTTCGGCGACGGCTTCGATCCACTCCGCGTGAGCTGAGACTTCGCCCTCGATTGGAACGCCAAGCCGCTTTGCGAGCGCGGCGGCTAGTACTAACTTGCGAAAGTAAGGCCTTTAACTGTAAAATGTCGGTATGGCAAGACCGGCAACGGTGATTCGACTGAACGCCGAGGAAGAAGAGACGCTGCGACTCTGGGTGCGCGGCCACAAGTCCGAACGGCGCATGGTGGAGCGCGCTCGCATTGTGCTGCTGGCGGCCGCCGCTACCTCGACCGCCGAGATCGCCCGGCAACTGGGATCCCCGGCGGCGCGCGTGTCGAAATGGCGCACCCGCTTCGCCCAGCAACGTCTGGCGGGATTATGCGATCAAGCGCGTTCCGGCAGGCCCGCGCGGTACGACCAAGCGACGCGCAAACGCATCCTCTGCCAACTCGACGAAGCTCCGCCCGAAGGGCACGCCACTTGGACAGGCGAACTGCTCGCGGAAGCTCTCGGCGACGTCAGCAAGCATCAAGTCTGGCGCGTACTGCGGCAGCTCGGCGTGTCCTTGCGGCGGCGGCGCAGTTGGTGTTTGTCAACCGACCCGGAGTTCGCTCGCAAGGCCGCCGACATTGTCGGACTCTACCTCAGCCCGCCGGAAAACGCCGTGGTGCTCGCGGTCGACGAGAAGCCGAGCATCCAGGCCTTGGAGCGAGCGCAGGGCTGGCTACGCTTGCCCAACGGCAAGGCCTTGACGGGCTTCTCGCACGGCTACAGGCGGCACGGCACGACGCCGCTTTTCGCCGCGCTGGAAGTGGCTACCGGATTCATCATCGCCGGACACTATTGGCGCCGACGGCGTCGCGAGTTTCTCGACTTCATGAACCACATCGCGGCCATCCACGAAGGCCGCGAGATCCACATCATCTTGGATAACTTGAACACTCACAAGCCCAAAAATGACCGCTGGCTGCAACGTCATGCGAACATCCATTTTCACTACACGCCGACCTACAGTTCGTGGATGAATCAGGTTGAGGTGTGGTTTTCGATTCTGAGCCGCCGCGCCTTGCGGGGGGCGAGTTTCACTTCCCCCCGGCAGGTGCGCGAGGCCATCGACAGCTTCGTCCGCGTCTACAACTCCAAGGCTACTCCGTTCGAATGGACCAAGACCGTCGTAGCCCCTCGTCCCCTCGCCAGTAAATATTCTAACTTACGCAACTAAGTACTAGTCCGCAAACGTCCGAGCTCTTGAGCCGCAAGCGATGGTCTGCCGTCGAGCCGGTTATGGTCACTTCGGCCTCGGCCACGTAGAGCCGGTTCATCCGCGCGCGGCCTTGGGAGAGCTTACGCCGGCGCGAAAATTCGCGTGCGTGGCGTAGCACCCCCGGGCCCACGCTCAAGAAGTCGGCGTCGAGAGATACGATAACGTCGGCATCGTCAAGCGCATAGCGAACGCCTAGGCGTTCGCCGAACGCGGCCTCGGCCCCCGCGAAAGCGTTGTCGCGATTGACGGCTTCCCACTGATGCCACTTTGCGTTCGGGTATCGTTCGAGGACCTGTTCGATCAGTGACAGCGCCAACGGTGAGCCGACGGTCGGAGTGAGCAGGCGCAGCCCGGCCCCTTGTTTACGCGTTTGCTCCGCGAGCACCGTTCGCAACGCGGCCAAAAAGCTTACCCAGCCCGAAATGCGGCCTTCCCGCCGAACAACTTGCGAGCGATCAGGATCGTACAGATCGAGTACCGATGCGATCGAGAACGAGCTCGCCGCGCCAAGGCTCGCCGGGTGCTCGGGGTTACCCTCGATGTGCGTGGGCCAGCCCTGATGCGACTCGGCAAGCACGCCTTCGGCGTAGCCGCCCAGCGACGTCATCGTGGCGAAATAACGTGGCACGCCGGGAATCTCGCTCTCGGGGCGGCGAGCGTAGGGGACAATCGATTCGCGTGGCTGGATCGTGCAATTCGTCAGTCCACCAAGCGCCAACGAGGCGCCCATCACGCTCAAGAACTTGCGGCGGCTTAGGCCGTCGGACCAGACGTCAGCCTGAGTTGGAAACTCGTGCTTGAGGACGTCTTGAAACTCGTCCGTGGCGGCAATCTGTTCGAGGCTCTTCCAGTAGGTCGGCCCATTGGCCTCGTTGAGCTTTTGGCGCAGCGGCGCCAGGTGGTTCTTGGCGCGAAGCGGGGGCTTGGGCTCGATCTGAATCAGCTCGCTCATTGTGTTGCTATCGATGACACGCCGAACAATCCGTGACTCTGCGAACGCCATACTCCGCGACCAATTGCTGCGCCAATAACACCCGTTCCTCTGGGTCCTCGGGCGGCTGCCAGTTCATGTTGAACACCTCTTCCTTGGGGCGGATGTTCTCCGCTGGATGGCGATGACAGTCGAGGCACCATTCCATCTGCAAACTATTCTGCTGACGGATGAGCGGCATCTCGTCGACCTGGCCGTGACAGCTTACGCAGCCGACCCCCTTGGCGACGTGGATCGAGTGGTTGAAGTAGGCAAAGTCAGGAAGGTCGTGGACACGTGTCCACTCAATTGAGCGGTCGTCGCGGAAGCTATCGCGGATCGGCTCGAGCATCGGCGCGTCGCCCCAAACTTGCGAGTGGCAGGTGTAGCAAGTCTTGGTCGCCGGCAGCCCGGCAAAGGCGCTTTCCTCGACGGATGTGTGGCAGTGCCTACAATCAATACCTAGTCCCTTGACGTGGTGCTTGTGGCTGAACGGGACCGGCTGCTGTTTCGTTACACCGGCACCGTTGACATAGGGTGAACGCATCAAAGTGAGGCCAAGCCATAGAGCCCCGGCGACGATGAATACGCCCCCAAAAATGGTCAGGCGGGCGAGGGTGTTGGCGCTGCGCTGAAAGAGTTACCCCACGGATGCTACTCCCGAGCCAGTCGACGGACCGCCTCAAAGTGTTCCATCGACGGTTGGGGCATAAAACCTAAGTGATGTGTTAAATGCCGCAACCGTTAGTCTAACATCATATTTTTATACTGTAAAACAGTTGTTATACGTGTTTAACAATAATAACATGGATCGAGACGGGCAAGACGACGGTTCGTCAAGGTGGGGGGACTACGAGATCGCATGTGCCAGTTCCGGCCGGAAATTCCTTGGTTTGAAGTTTCGCGTCAGTCTAGCCAGCGGCGAGGACCCGATCACTCTAGGGAGAATCTCGCGGGTCCGTGGCTTTGGATGTGGGCCTGTGGGCGTTTCGAAGATGCACTGGTCGCAATCTTTCGATTGCGGCACTGTGGTGGCGGTTCGACGAGGCAGTCTTTGGAATATCTGAAAATGCTCTAGCCTCGGTTTTCAGTTCGACGTAAGCGTAACGGCGTTCTGCACAAACCCCGCCGGCCGGACGTTCTTTCCCTGCTTCTTCCCGTCGCCAAGGTCGGCGCGCGCCCATTCTGTAAGTGAGCGCAATTTTTCGACCACCTGCGGGTTTTGCTGCGCCACGTTTGTCGTCTCACCGATGTCCGAGTGCAGATCGTAGAGCTCGGTGACCGGCTCCGGGTAAAAGTCCGGGTAGCGCCCGGTGGCTCGTGCGACGTGCAACTTCCAGCGGCCACTGCGGACTCCGGTGAGGTGGCTCATGAAGTAGTAGTAGTAAGCGAGGTGCGGCGTTGGCCGCGGTTTGTCGCTCAACAAGAGCGGGCGAATATCCATGCCGTCGATGACCCGATCGGTGGGCGCGGCCGTGCCCGCCAGCGCCGCAAACGTCGGCAGGATATCGACTGATATCGCTAACTCGTCGCTCGCTGTGCCGGCCGGGATGTGGCCTGGCCAGCGCGCTACAAAGCAGACCCGATGTCCGCCCTCCCACGTGGTGCCCTTACCGCCGCGGAGGGGTGCGTTCTGAGCGCCGTGTTGCATCGCGCCGCCGTTATCGGACGTAAAGATCACCAGCGTGCTGTCATCGATCCCGAGTGCCTTGAGCTTTTTGAGAATTTCACCGGTCGACCAGTCGACTTCCTCGACCGCATCGCCCCACTTACCGTTCCTCGACTTGCCCGCGAATCGCTCCGACGAATACTGCGGCCAGTGCGGCATCGTGTGCGGCAGGTAGAGGAAAAACGGCCCCTCTTTGTTCGCCTCGATGAACTGCAACGCCTCTTGGGTATAGCGCTGGGTGATCAGACGCTGGTCCGGCTCTCGCTCGATGACTTCTTCGTCGCGTAGCAAGGGCAACGGCGGGTAGTTGTAAGGCTTGCGGCGCGAGTCATGCCCCATGTCGTTTGAAAACGGGATGCCGAAATAGGAGTCAAAGCCCTGATGTGTCGGCAGAAATTCACGCTGGTCGCCGAGATGCCACTTGCCCACCATGCCGGTTTTGTAGCCCGCATCCTTGAGCACTTCCGCGATGGTCACTTCATCGGAATGCAGCCCCTCTTTGTTCCCCGGAAAAAGCACCCAGCGGCCTTCCTCGTTTTCGTCGAGGCCGACGCGGCGCGGGTAGCTGCCTGTCATTAAGGAACTGCGCGATGGCGTGCAGACGTTCGCTGTGACATAAAAACTGGTGAGCTTTCGCCCCTCGGCCGCCATGCGGTCAAGGTGTGGCGTTCGATGCAGTTTCGAGCCAAACGGACCAATGTCGGAGTAACCCAGGTCGTCGACGAAGATCAAGACGAAGTTGGGCTTGTCCGCCGCTGTCAGCGGAATCACCAAAAACAGCAGAACCATCAATGCCGAAATCGAAATTCTCATCACACTAACCCCCACGCGCCTCCCAGGATAGCCCGCGGAGGCGGCTCTCGAGTGGAGGCGGAGATCCGGGCTGGGAGTGTCACAGACGAGTTCATGAGCCGTCTCCGACTACGCATCAAGAAGCGACGGGGCGGTTATTGCCGAGCGGGGCTGACGGAAGGGGCCGGATCGGCCGAGTTGGAAATTGGTGGTTTGCTTTGCTGGAAAAGTGTCAGTAGGCCGCTCTTTGACTGGACCAGTCCGCCCTTCGCCACAGCGCTTGCTTGACGGTCGAGCCTCCGAGATCGGTGCTGAAGTCGTAGTATTCTTGGCCAATGATAAGGTTTCAGGTTCGTGTTGACCGTTTCGGGTGAGACCCTGCAGGATGTTGCTAAAATCCGCAGGTTACGGCTGGCCTTTCGTTGATGAGTGACATCTTTATCAGTTACGCCGGTGAGGACCGCGATCGAGTGCGGGAATTAGCTGTAGCGCTCGAGCGGCAAGGCTGGGAGGTTTGGTGGGATCGCGAAAGCATAGCGGCTGGAGAATTGTTTGATGAGGTAATCGACAAAGAGCTCAATGCCGCCAAAAGTGTCGTTGTTGTCTGGACGACGACATCCGTTAAGAGTCACTGGGTTAAAGATGAGGCGACAGTGGGTTGGGAACGCAACGTACTTGTGCCGGTGTTGCTTGAGCCAGAACCGTTCAAGCCACCTTTAGGCTTCCGCCAAATCCATGGGGCGGAACTGTTCGATTGGAACGGTGATGAGACCTCTCACGCTTTCCTAAAGCTGATTTCGGATTTGACAAGGGTAATTGGAGCGAAACTGCAAACATCCACCGACGCGCCCGGCAACGCCATCATCCGCATTAGTGCTCCTCCGGTTACGGTGCACATAACAGAACCGCCTGCGGCGAAGCCAGAACAACACCTCCGCGTTTCGGTCCATCGCGCGTTCTTTGAAGGTGATCCGATCGAAAAATTTTTCGTCAATGTGGTCAATCAATCGGCGGATCAGCAGGTTGAACTAACCCATGTTTGGTATGAGGGCTCGAAACGCGTCGACATCGTAGAGATTGCGCGGTCGCTTCCTAAACTGCTAGGCCCTTCAGAATCCTGGGAGACGTGGGTCTCCGCCGCAGACGTGCCCAGTGACGATAACCCGTTCCAGAATTTCCGAGTTCGGACCTCAACTGAAGAAGTCGTTGCATCGACGCAGAACGTCGGTGTGCCTCGTCGAGGGTTCGTCCCTGGCGGTCTCGTCACCGCCCCCCCGCACGTTCGACAAATCGCCCGAATGGGGAGCGAGCTGCCGCAAAGTTTTTTCGCACATGACGGCTCGGATGACAAATACAGAGCAAGTAATTTCGTACTGTTTGTGGCCAGTCCTACAATATCGGAAGAAACGATTCTCGATAAGGAGAAGCAGCGAAGCTTCAATAGAGCAGTCAAACATGCATTTCGTGAAACCGTCGGCTTCGATCGAAGAATTATCCGAGGTCAGTATCACCAGATTGAATCAGACGCATCGTATCGATCGTGTAGTCATCGAGGCTGGTTTTTCGGTGAGATTGGGCAAATCGGGTGTTCGGCAAACTTAGAGACAAAGCGCGACGTGATGGTTGGCGACCTTGCCCTCCATTACGTATTTTTTGTGCGTCTGTGTGAATCAATGTTTTCACCTTCGCAATCGATTGATCTCTCTCTCACACTAACGTGCCCGAGCGCCGAACTTGCACCATTCTTCCCGGATCCTGACGGCGGGCATGAGGACTACGATCAAGTAGACGTTCGTTTCAATCAACGGGAACCGTATTTGCCTAAATCTAACGTAGCGACAAGTACGCTTAGCTCGGCGCGCGAGCCAGTTGCGCTGGCGAGGCTGGTGTTTCGTCAGCTACAGGAGGTCGCAGGAGCTGAGGCAAGACTTGAAAGCTGGGTGGAATGCTTCAGTTCCCTATCGAGGCAGACTCGTGCTCCGTCTTGGGGAATGCTGCGGTAGGAACCCGGACGAATTTTCGCCAGTTGTCGTCACGACCAAGGTCGTTCAGACGAAGGGTCATCTAACTCGCCGACTAGAAAACATAGAGTATGCGTTTCATCAACGAAGCCGAAGTAGCATCGGTCCTCCGGATGGAAGACTTGATCCCCGCGATGCGCCAGGCGATGATCGATTTTTCCCAGGGCAAGGTGGGGCAACCTACTCGCCATATCCTCTCGGTCAAAGATCACAACGGATTTTTTGGTGGAATGCCCGCCGTCACACCAAGCGGCATGGGCGCCAAACTCGTAGCCTTCTACCCCGAGAACGCAAAGAAGAACCTGCCGACGCACATGGCGACGATCGTGCTGTTCCGGCCCGAAACCGGCGAGCCGTTGGTAACGATGGACGGCGGTCTCATCACCGAGATGCGCACCGCCGCCGTGACCGCAACATTCGTCGACGCCGTAGCCGCTCCCGACGTGAAGGCTCTCGCAATCTTGGGCGCCGGCCTACAAGGCGAAAGTCACATCGAAGCGCTTTCGCACATTCGCAAGTTCGACGAGATCCGCATCTGGAACCGCACGCCGGAACGCGCCGCGAAACTAGCCGAAAAAGTGGGCGGTAAGGCAATGGGGGCTGAGGATGCGGTGAGCGGCGCGGACGTCGTTGTGACCACAACCGGCTCCACCGAGCCAATCATCGACGGACGGTGGCTGGCCCCTGGCGCGAAGGTCGCCAGCGTAGGCTGGTCAGGCGCTGAAGGCGCTGAACTCGACGCGGCAACCATGAATCACACGGTAGTGGTCGATTCCCGCGCTGGAACTCAAGCCGAATCGGGCAATGTGCGGCGACACAAACCCAAAGTCTACGCCGAACTTGGCGAAGTGCTCGACGGCAGCCGACCGGTCGACCCGAGCGCGCTGGTGGTTTTCGACTCGATCGGCATGGCCTGCCAAGACGTCGTCGCGGCTGGCCTTGTTTGGGAAAAACTCGGGAGCTAATTGGTGGCGAGCACCTCGGCCTTGTCCTCGGTCGACAACTGCCGTGCCGTACGAACTAGCCCGAGTTTCGCGATTCGGTCTCGGTTAGGTTATTTGTGGTTGTGAGAAGAGGCCGAACAGAGTGGACCGGTTCCACGTAGAAGTCATATCGAAGCCGACCTCGCCGTGGGATTGCCCCGTCGACGATTCGAGAGCCATTTCTTGTTTGGCATCGTAAATCGATTAAAAGACAAGCAGGGCGGTGCAGACCAAAAGTACCGTAGCGCTTAGAACCATTTTGCGTTTGAAAGACATTGGCATTGACCGGTGGGCTCCTTTCGTGCCGACTTGCGATTTGCGTTGCTATCGCCTAGAGACACCGCTCACCGATGCTTGCCGGTGGACGGGGGCTCGCGCGTCGCCGCACGGGGGAAATTCCGGAGCGTCGTCGATTTTGAATCTCAGGGTTGCACCCTGAGCTAATACAAACGCCACCCCTACGGGGTTCAGTTTCTGTGGCTTCGCGCACAGTGCTACGCGCGGTCCGAATTCTTCAGGGCTTATAGCCTCCAAGAAAGCCAGACTTCAGACGTTGGCGCTGTTATGATTTTGATGAGTCGAAATGCATTGCAGGCGAAAACCGGTTTTATCAGTCGTGCTGTCGGCAGCGATGTTTATTGCGCTTGCCGCCGGCGCTAGCGATATTCCCCGCTCGTTCGACGACCACCCCGATCTCAACGGCGTTTGGCAGGCCATCGGCACGGCATATTGGGATCTCGAAGATCACCCGTCCGCCGCCGGTCATCCCGATCTCGGCGCGATTGGGGCCGTCCCGCCAGGTCAGGGCGTCGTCGTTGGCGGCGAAATTCCCTACAACGATGATGGCCTCGCGAGGAAGAAGGCGAACGCGGGGAATCGCCCTGACAAGGACCCGGAGGCGCGGTGTTTCCTGCCAGGGGTTCCGCGTGCCACGTATCTGCCTTTCCCGTTTCAGATCGTGCAAGGCGACAAGAAAATTATGATTGTCTACGGATTCGCCGAGGCCAACCGCACGATCCACATGGATAAGGACAATCCAGAGCCGCCGCCGCTGGACTCGTGGATGGGCCGTTCGCACGGCCGCTGGCAAGGCGAGACGCTGGTCGTCGACGCCGAGGGGTTTAACGGTGAGGCCTGGTTCGACCGCGCCGGCAACGCCGCGACATCGACGTTGAAAGTTGAAGAGCGCTATACGCCGATTGGCAAAGACGCTCTGATGTACGAGGCTACGCTCAGCGATCCGGCAGTCTTCACTCGGCCTTGGAAAATCCGCATGCCGCTGTATCGGCGTCTCGACGAAAACGCTCGCGTGCTTGAATTCAAATGCGTTGAGTTCTCGGAAGATCTCGTTTACGGACATCTCCGCAGGAAGCCTACACGATGAAGACAACTCTTGTTGCCCTGACGCTGCTTGCATTCGCTATCGCTTTCCCGGCCCGGGCCGCGGACGCCAAGTTCCATCACGTTCACGTCACCGCCGCCAGCCCCCCGGAGGCAGCGCGGTGGTACATCCGCTACCTCGATTGCCAAGCGATCGCCGAGCGCAACGACGCCGCAAACTGCCAGGGCATTGAGGTCGCGTTCGTTTCGCAAACAACCATGGGCAGCACTCAAGGGACAGGCGTCAACCACATCGGGTTCTCCTACGCGGACCTATCGACCAAGATGGACGAGCTAGCCTCGGTCGGAGTGCGCGGCTCGGGCGTTCGCCTGCAGCGATTCGAGGATGGCTCGACGTTGCGAGACGAGCCGGGCCTATTCAAGTACGGGTTTATTTTTGACCCTTGGGGCACCCGCATCGAATTGGTTGAGGACGGTGACTATCTTGGCTTTCATCACGTCCATCTGAGTTCTAACGACCCGGCAGGAACGTTGGCCTGGTATCAGAAAACGTTTGGGGGCAAAGCCGCCAAACTGCGAGGAAAACTCGATGGGATTCTGCTCGGCGATGTCTGGCTGCTCGCCGCGCGGCACACTGAGGGCGACCCGGCGCCGACACGCAGTCGAGCGCTCGATCACATCGGATTTGAGATGGCCGGCCTCGCTAAAGCTGCATCGAAAATGCGCAAGCAGGGAGTCAGCTTCCAGACAGATCCAGCGGTTCCAGACAACGCACGGTCAGATGCCAAGCGGGCATTCATCGCAGGACCGGACAGCGTTCGCATCGCCATCGTCGAGCCGGGATTCGCCGGGATCAAGCCAGTCGTGGAATCGACGCAGGTAAGTGAAGTCAGCGCGCCATATTCTGTGCCGCGCACGCCATGGGGCGAGCCCGACCTGCAGGGAGTTTGGAGCGGCAATTCCTCTCACGGCATCCCTCTCGAGCGGCCGTTAGACCTTGCTGAGGTTCGGGATCTCACCACGGAAGAAGCTGCCGCTCGACGAGAGCGCGGCACCCTTGGCAGCATTTGGGGCTACGAACGCGAGTGGCGCGACACGACTCTCGGGTACGACAAAATGACGCCGTCGACTCAAGTAGCGATGATTGTCGACCCGCCCGATGGCCGCCTCCCGGCATTGACCGCCGCGGGTAAACGCATCGTCGAGCAAGTGCGTATCGCACGTGAAAAGTACACCACCGAGCCGGTCGACGGACCAGAAGATATGACGCCGTACGTCCGCTGCATTACGCGTGGTCTGCCCGGTATGATGATGCCCTCGATCTACAACAACGGGCTTCAGATCGTCCAGGGCCCGGGGCATGTCGCTGTTCAGAAGGAGATGGTTCACGAAACTCGAGTGATACCGACCAATCCCCGCAAGCCGGTCGGCTCGAAGCTGACGACTTGGCTGGGCGAGCCGCAAGGGCACTGGGATGGCGATACGCTTGTCGTCGAGACTCGCGGCTTCAACGGCAAGAGTTCCTACCGTGGAACCACCAAAGACATGAAGCTCACGGAGCGCTTTACGCGAATTGGCGAAACCAAACTGGCATACGAATTCACCGTCGACGATCCGACGGTCTGGACGGCCCCATGGACCGCAAGGTTCGGGTTCGACCTCGACAACGAGCAGTACGATCTCGTCGAATACGCCTGCCACGAAGGCAACTACGGCATGTTTAACATTTTGAGCGGCGCGCGGGCGCGGGACAAAGAAGCCGGTCAATAATAGAGGGAGTCCGATGTCGAAATCAGTAGCTATTACCAGCGCCGCGATCTGCCTGGGACTCGTTGCACTGTCACTACCGACGGCCGCGCACCACGCATTCTCGTCAGAATTCGACTCCACCAAGCCGGTGCGCCTGCGAGGAAAGATTACGAGAATGGAGTGGCTCAACCCGCACTCTTGGATGCACGTGGAAGTGAAAGGCGAAGACGGCAAGGCGGCCACGTGGATGATCGAAGCGGGCCCGCCAGGAGCGCTCATTCGCCGTGGCTGGCGCAAAGATTCGGTCAAGCCGGGCGTGGAAGTTTTAGTCGAGGGCTACCGAGCAATCGATGGCAGCACCAGAGCCAACGGCCGTGACGTAACGTTGCCAGACGGCACGCGCCTGTTCGCAGGTTCGTCGGGCACGGGCGCCCCGTACGACGACCCGAAGTCGCCCGAACGCCGCAAGTAGAGCTTGGCTAGCTGGGTAGCGAAAATTCCGTCGTGTCGTCGAAATTGCACTTCCGTTTTTCATCCTCAATTATCAGGGAAACTTACGGTATTTTAATCTCGTCTTGAAGCGATTCGACAGCGCGCGGCCTGAGTTTTCGCCCTACGGCTTTAGCTGCGTGCTGTGGACGCCGGGATCGACTTGAGCGTAGTGAATCGAGTGCTCGGGGGCGAATTGTTGATCGATTCCGTTCGAGACTCCCGCGATGAACTCAAGTTTCAGCTAGAGCGTCTTCAGTAACGGCATAGACCGGTTTCTCTCCTGGTCGGTCGGTGCGCCCTAAACTGGAATCACGGGTGACAAAAAGGTTAGCACCGAGCCGAAACAACGGTGCCGCAACCGTCAGTACCTATGTCAACAAGTTCCGCGCGAATTTGGCAGGAGTTGTGTTTGAGCCGCGCGCGCAAGCAAACGCTTGTCTCGGATTCCCTTTACCCTCGAAAGGCCAACTCCAGCGTCAGCACAATCCGGGGTAGAGCCCAACACCCCGCTCAACGCACATGCCGGCCGCCGTCTACCGGCAGCGCCAGACCCGTGATGAACGACGAGTCGTCGCTCGCTAAGAAAAGTACCGCTTTGGCGACGTCATCCGCGGTTCCTAGCCTGCCCATGGGGTGTTTGGCGACTAGTTCGTCGCGGGCCGCGAGGTCTTCGAGGATCGGCTCCGTCATACCTGTACCCTCGATCGTGCCCGGACAGACGCAATTTACCCGGATACCGCGCGTCGCGTAGTCCAGCGCCATCGATCGCGTCCGCGCTACGACCGCGCCCTTGGAAGCCGAGTAGGCGGCCAGATCGTAGTTTCCGCGAATGCCGTTGATCGAAGCGTTGTTGACGATGGCGCCTCCACCGTGCTCAATCATGCCGGGTACGAAATGGCGGCAGCAAAGCACGACGCCGCGCAGATTTACGGCGAGGATGCGCTCCCACTGGGCATCGTCGGCCTCTGCCACGTTGCCGTGTTCGACGATGCCCGCGTTGTTGACTAGAATGTCGACCCTACCGGATTCAGCGGCTAGCTTCCGCACTGCGGACTCGTCCGTCACATCGAGCTCGATCTTGCGGAGGCGCTCGTCCACAAGCCCGTGCTCGAACTGTAGGTCCGCCGCAATCACCCCCGCCCCCTCGCGCAGAAACCTTTTCGCCACCGCGCGGCCTATGCCTCTCCCCGCGCCGGTAACGATTGCCGTCTTGCCTTCCAGTCGCATCAAACCATGCTATCCCGCTGAGCTGGTAAACAGCCGCCGACTCCGGCGGACCGGAGTTGTCGAAGCCGACATCGCGATCAACCCCGCAGGACATGGATCGTTATAGAGCTTCATCCCAAGCTTGAAGCTGTTTAATAGTGACGCCTGACCCGCCACAGACGATGACCAAAACGTTGCCTTTGTCGACTAGAATATCGAGCGCTTGATAAATTGGCACGAGCGAAGCACTGCAAGCCGGTTCAACTAAGAGTCGATGGTGGAGGGCGAAGGACAGGCAAGCGTCTACCGCCTGACGGTCAGTGACAATATGGTTTATAACCCGATGGCTATGGCAATAATCATAGGCTTTCAGGGCAACTTGTTTGGCTCCAAGCGTAGTGGCTACGGTGGTGATGGCTGGCAACGTTACCAACTGACCCGCCTTAACCGAAGCAGCGAGCGACGCTGCCCCTTCGGTCTCAACGGCAATCACCGGTACATCAGCCAAATCGTTGCGGCGTAGCCCGTCGACGACCCCCACACAACAACCCACCGCCCCCGACCGAGACAACAATCGCATCTGGCACAAGGCCACTCTGTGCGACCTCATCAATCATCGTCGCGTGACCCGCCCACACCAGCGGATCATCAAATGGGTGAAGACAGGCGTCGTGCGCTTCAGTGATTTGTTGGGCGTACTCATGTGACTCTTTCCAGCTATTGCCATTAACGATGACCCTAGCTTCTTCTTGCTCCAATACTTCAACCGATCGGGGCGATACTGTTTCTGGCACCACGACGACCGTTCGTACGCCCAATTTTCGACCCGCATAGGCGACAGCAATACCTGCGTTACCGCCAGAGGCGATGATGAAGCGCTTAGCACCGTCAGACACGTGCTTCTGACAGGCGTGCCCCAGACCTCGCAACTTGAACGACCCAGAGGGCTGTAGGGCATCCATTTTCAACCAAACCCGGCCTGCTACCAATTGAGACAGTGGCTGTGATTCGATCAAGGGTGTTTCGATGTGTAAAGGCTGCTTCATTTCGAGTTGTTGACGAGTTGCTAGGGTACCGGAGCCTGGAAGTGGGGGCCGATCATGTTGGCCGATTCTATCGCTCTTCGACACGGCGCGATCGGTTCCAGGTCGTAGTCCGCCAAACTGGGGTCTCGGTAGTTTGGGCCGGCTTTCGAGATTGGGGCAGCGCTGGAAGTGGAGCACCGCAATGCGGGTGGCTTTCGCGAGCCGGACATGAACGAAGCCTGACGGCAGACGCTTCGCGTGGTGGCAAGCGAGGTGAAGACGGGAAGGCGGGCGTAAGGTCGTGGACACCAAAGGAGGTGTCCCATGACACGTTTACGCCGGCAGATGCTCGACGAGCTCGAGCGTCGCAATTACTCCGCGAACACGATTCGCTGCTACATCCGCGCAGTCGAAGAGTTCGCGCGCTACTTCAAGCGGCCGCCCGATCAGTTGGGTCTGGAAGAGATCCGCAAGCATCAAGCTCATCTGTTTCGTGATCGCAAGCTCGCCGCCAACACCGTGGCTCAACATCTGGCGGGGCTGCGGTTCTTCTACGTCAAGACGCTCGGACAAGCGTGGAATTTGACGTACACGCCCTATCCCAAGAGACCCCGAAGCTTGCCGAGCATCCTTTCTGTCGAAGAGGTCGCCCATCTGATCGATGCAGCCGACAGCATGTTCCACCGCATGATCGTGATGACGCTCTACGCCACCGGCGTGCGTCGGGCGGAGCTGACTCAGCTCCAACTCAACGACATCGACTCTGAACGCATGGTGGTTCATGTTCGCGGCGGCAAGGGCCGCAAAGACCGCGATGTGATGCTCAGTCCAGAGTTGCTCGTCGCATTACGCGAGCACGTTCGGGGGCTGCGGCGCAAGCCGAAACAGTGGCTGTTTCCGGGAGGGAAGTGGCACAACAGCGACGATCCGATCAGCACCAAAGCGGTCTGGAACGCTTGCCACGCAGCCGCCCGGCGGGCCGGCATCGATAAACCCGTTCATCCCCACACTTTGCGTCATTGTTTCGCCACGCACTTGCTCGAAGCCGGGGCGGACTTGCGTACCATCCAGATGCTGCTCGGGCATCGCGACCTGGAGCAGACGGCGGTCTATCTGCACTTGTCGGCGCGTCACTTCAGCGCCGTCGCGAGTCCGCTGGACGCCTTGCAGTTAGCTTCAGCGGCACAACAAGATCCCGGGACAACGTAGATGCAACGGCCGCCGCTGGAGGTGGCCGATCTGGTTCGCGCCGCGGGACAAAGCTTCTTCGTCAGAACTCGCGGCTGGCTTCGCGGACAGCACGTCAAAGTGTTGTCAGCAATCGCACGCTGCCGCACCGCCGCGCTGGGCGGTCATCGCGATAAGTGCGACGACTGCGGCCATGAACCGCCCATCTCCTACAACTCGTGCCGCGATCGGCATTGTCCGAAGTGTCAAGCCAACACGCGCAAGCGGTGGCTTGAGGCTCGCCGCAGCGAACTGCTGCCGGTGCGCTACCTGCACGTCGTGTTCACCTTGCCGCACCTGCTCTCCCAGTTCGCCTTGCAGAACAAAAAGGTGATCTACTCGCTGTTGCTGCGCACGAGCGCCCAGACGCTGCGCCAAGTTGCTCGCGATCCCAAGCACCTTGGCGCCGAGATCGGCTTCTTCTCGATTCTGCATACCTGGAACCAGAGAGTCCAAGAACACGCCCATGTCCACTCGGTGGTCCCCGCCGGCGGTCTCGCGCTCGATCAGGACCGTTGGATCGATGCCCCCTCCAAGACTTTCTTCCTTCCCAAGGACATCTTGGCTGAAGTCTTTCGCGGCAAGTTCGTCGAAGGGTTGCGCAAGGCCTTCGCCAAAGGCGAGCTGCGTTTCCACGGGCGCTTTGCGCCGCTATCTCAACCACGCGCCTTCAAGTCTTTCGTGCGCACGCTGTACCGCACCAAGTGGGTGGTCGAAGTGCGACCGCCCTTCGGAGGTCCCGGGCAAGCTCTCGAGTATCTGAGCCGCTACACCCACCGTGTGGCGATCTCGAATCAGCGCCTGGTCTCGTTCGAGCAGGGCCAAGTCACCTTCCGTTGGCGCGATTCCGCCAACGGCAATCAACAACGGCTGATGACGCTCGCGCTCGATGAGTTCCTGCGTCGCTTCCTGCTGCACGTGTTGCCGAGCCGCTTTGTGCGCATTCGCTACTACGGCTTCCTGGCTCACCGCAAGCGCGCTGCTCTGTTGCCGCTGTGTCGCCGCCTGATCGCTCGCGTCAATCCGTCGCGCATGATCTCCTACGGCGCTCACGAACCCACTCATACCTTCTGGGGCTGTCCTCGCTGCGGCGGCCGCTTGCGCGTCGTCGAACGCTTCAGCGCAGCGGAACTGTGCGCTCGTGCTCCACCCGTTCTCGCCGCCGCATGATGCTACTCCTCATCACAGCCCGGGATTCTTGGTCGCTTCGGCGTGAGCCGCGCTCGTGCGCCTCGGCTAGCTTCGCCCCCCTATGCGCCTCGTTTCGACCGCCTTCCCCACAGCGAAACCTTTGGCCGCGCCCCGCGATCACAACTCCAACTCGCTTAGCCGTGTCGCTGAACCGCCCTCGGACGCCGTTTCGACTCTCTTCAGCGCCTCTCGCTCGCAACATTCAAAACGCATAGACTGCAAACACCGGCGGGGGCTTCCTTCATGTCGTTGTATCGCAAGCGGTTAGCTCTCTCGTACTGCGAGACCTCTATGTGCGCCGCTCGCGATACAACACTCAGACATGTCGGAAGTGTCCGGCAGGCCCTCTGGAGCTTCGTCTTGACCGCGAGCCGTTGCGGCCCGCATCTCACGTAGCATGAATGCATGCCAAAGGTGACTCTCTACGGAGCCGCTCTTCTGATTGCTGGGACGTGCAGCGCCGAGTCACGGATCGGAGGAATCGAGTTCTTCGGGTATGGCGGCCTTGACGTTGGGGAGATCCGTAGCGCTCTGCCTCTGAACGAAGGCACTCCTTGGGTCGAGGAGAACCGGCGCGTCCTTCGGGAGTTCGTAAAGGTCTCTTTAGGTACCGACGCCACGGACATCGCGGCTGTCTGCTGCGATGAAGGCGGCGATCGCTGGGTATATATCGGGCTCCACGGCGGCACCAGTAAGACTATCCGCTTCCTCGACGAGCCCGCGGGGGCCCTGCGTCTTCCTCAAGAGCTACTTCAGATCAGCGCGAGGCTCGAAGGCGCGCTGCGCGCAGCGGTCGAGCGTGGCGGCGATGCGATCCAGGAAGACAGGTCTCGCGGTTATGCACTTACGAATAATCCAAGCGCGCGATCTGTAGAGCTGGAAATGAGGGAGTACGCTCTTGGGCGCGCTCCGCAGATATTCGCCGTGTTGGCCGACTCCTCCGACGCGCAACATCGAGCGATCGCTGCCGAGGCAGCCGGGTATGCCGAACACACAGCAACGCAGGTACACGTGCTTTCCAGGGCGACTCGCGATCCTAACAGGACCGTTCGAAACAACGCCATCCGGGCTCTCGCGGTTTTGGCTGGCTCGGACATCGGGTTGGCCGTGCCCATAGAAGCATCTCTATTCATAGAGCTGCTCTCGTCAGGCAGTTGGGAGGACCGCAACAAGTCCGTTGCCGTTCTCCTCTCGCTGACGCAATCCCGGGATATACGACTACTGTCGGAGATCAAGGAGCGGTCTCTGAATGCGTTGGTTGAATCCGCGCGCTGGCGTTGGATTGGTCACTCTTACGGGGCAAGGGTCATTCTAGGCAGGATCGCTGCGCTCGAAGAGAGCGTGATCGTTGACGATGCTTCAACTTCCGACTTCGTGGATGCCGTTCTGAGCCGCATTCGGAAATCCCGAACCCCCTAGGCTGGCTCAGGCGCTAGGCAGCGCAGATCGATGGTCGGGGAAGCACACTTCCGCGGATGGGGATCGTCGGACCTGTAGACACTGCTAACTACCAAAAAGTTCCCGAGCCTACCCTAGCTTCGCCAGTGGGGCTCGAAGGACTGAGACGTCTGCTGTGCGGTTGGCTCCGCGAGCCGGACTCGCCGCAAGCGAGTCGCCGGCATCTTAGTAAGGGCTCGAAGCCACCGACTCTAGCCGGATCGAAGAGCCTATGTGCCCGGCGACGCTATGATCGATCCAAAGGCGTTGAGCACGAAAGGAATGTCTGAGGGCAACGAGAGTTCTGAACAGGATGTCCGCGTTAAAACCCTGTGCGACGATATCGAGCAAATTTACGATTCCGGTGACCGCTATCCGAAGATCACCGTTAACAGGCACTGGTCGAACCACAACCCCACGATCTCTGGAGAGATTGCTAGACCCAAAGCATTTCGATGGTATCTGGAACGCGAGCTGCTTGCGTTAGCTCGCAAGGGCGCGCAAATTGAGGTCGAGCCGTCGCGACAACGGATCAGCCTAAATTCTCCCGAGCTGCTCCAGAAGATCGACGAAAGTTCGTTCGATCTAACTCGGAAGAAGCTGTTCTTATTCGGGCCCGAACGCGTAGACCTATCTATTGAGCGCCTTGAGCACTACACCTCGACCGAGGCGCATCACTTTCAGCGCTTCATCCTGCTAACGAACTACCAGATGCATATGGACGCGTTTGAGCGCTTGTATCCAAGTTGCGTCAAGCCTGGCCGGCAGGGCGCCCAAATGCCCGCCTATCATCAAGCCCTGCCTGACAACGCCGGGCTCAGTATCGTCAATATCGGCGTCGGCCCGTCCAACGCAAAGACCTTCACCGATCACGTCGCCGTTCTGCGCCCCGATGCGATGCTCATGATCGGCCATTGCGCGGGCGTGCGCAACCACCAAGAGATAGGCGATTTCGTATTGGCCTCCGGCTACATGCGGGCGGATCGCATCCTCGACGCGGCGCTTCCCCTGAGTGTCCCTGTCGCACCGAACTTTCTTCTCAACAAGCATCTGGCGCGGGTGTTGGATGAGCGTGGACAGCGTTATCGAATCGGAACGGTGTACACCACCGTCGATCGGAACTGGGAACTGTTCTGGCGCGACTCACTCGCAAACTTACGATCAAGCCGCAGCATCGCCGTGGACATGGAATCGGGGACAGTGGCAGCCAACGGATTCCGCTACCGTGTCCCGAACGCGACACTGCTTTGCGTTTCCGACAAGCCGCTGCACGGCCAGCCGAAGCTTCCCGGGGACGCCAAGCGATTCTACGAAGAGTCCAAGAACCAGCATCTGGCGATAGCAATCGACGCGCTGGAGAGTGCACGGGACGACTATCCCGGCGGATTTCCGAATACAGAGCTGCGAGCACCGAACGATCCGCTAATTCGCTGATTGACGCAGCAACTCGTGACGTTGGCGCCGCGAGTCGGAGTCGCCGCAAGTATTGTCGGAGCGATTATCGTTGGACGCAACGCGATTTGAACCTAACCGCTACGCGGTGGGTGGCAGCGAAGCTGTGCAGGGCAAGCCAAGCAGTGGTGGTCGGCTTGGCTGAGTCAAGAAGAATCCGTCATCATCAACGGCATCTGTCATCAAGCATCAGTCGAGCAGGATACGGGGCGTCAGCAACGGCCGACGCTGGCCGCGGTGGTGCGAGCCTATGGGGAGGAGTATCTCGGACAGACTCCGACTTCGGTTCAACAGCGCCGTGCCCTGACAGACATCGCAGCGTGCCGCACGCCGGCGCTAGGCGGCCACGTCTACGAGTGCGACGAATGCGGTCAGCGTAAGACCAGCGGCAACCCCTGCGGCAACCGGCACTGTCCGCAATGCCAAGGCGCGGCGCGAGCACAGTGGCTCGAGAAGCGGTTACTCGATCTGCTGCCGGTGGTCTACTTCCACGTCGTGTTCACACTGCCACATCTACTGGGTCCGTTAGCGCTGCAGAATCCGCGCGTCGTCTACGGCATCCTGTTTCGCGCCGTCGCCGAGACTTTGCTCGAGCTGGGCGAGACTCGACGAGCGGCTCGTTTCGGCTTCCTGGCCGTGTTGCATACGTGGGGGCAAAGCGTCGAGCATCACGCGCACCTACACACGGTAGTTCCCTCCGGCGGCATCGCCCTGGACGATTCGCGTTGGGTGCGTTTGAAGGGCAAGCGCTTCTTCCTGCCGGCGCGGGTGTTGCGTCATCTCTTTCGAGCGAAGGTCCTCGACTACTTGCGGCAAGCCTTCCTCGGCGGCGAACTCGAGTTTCACGGTCGCATCGAGCATTTGGCGGATGAGGGCGAGTTCCGATGCCTGCTAGCGGCGACCAAGCGCAAAGCTTGGGTAGTACATGCCAAGCCCCCCTTCGGCGGACCGCAGACGGCGTTGGGCTACCTGGCGCGCTACACCCACCGCGTGGCGATCTCCAACGAACGGCTGCTCTCGATCAAAGATGGTCGCGTGTGCTTCGCCTACAAGGACTACTCCCAGCAAAGTCGACCACGCGAGATGACGCTCGACGCCAACGAGTTCCTGCGACGCTATCTGCTGCACGTCTTGCCGCGGGGTTTCGTGCGCATTCGCTATTACGGGTTCCTAGCCAACTGCCATCGTCGCCAAAAGCTGGCGCGGGCTCGCGAGTTGCTGGCGACTCCCGCACCTGAAGCAACCCCCCCGAACGGCGCCCGCGTCCTGGTCCACCGCTGTCGACGTTGCGGTCGGGGACGCATGCTGTTAGTCGCAACCTTCGACGCGGAGCTACCCGCGACGGTGATTGTCTTCGACAGCTCTTAGCGCCATGTCCTCAACCACGCCTCTCGTCGTTCGTGACTGGCCCGTCGTAGGCGCGCCAAAGCTGTGTCCGGCACGCTCATTCGAGCTTCTTCGGCCTTTCCAACAAGGTCCAGATTGGCCTCAGATCCCCGCAAAAGTGCCGCAACGGCGAGAGTCCAAGATCTTGAACAGACTCTTTGCCGCTCCCCCGAGAGCACCCCAGACAATAGAAACCCCTAAGCCCGTTCGGCTCCGCGGTTAGCTTCAAATCGTTGTACCGCTTGCGACAACTTTCCCGTTTGGCCACGCTCCTCCTGTCACGTCGCCAGCGGTACAACACTCAGATTTAGCGAAAGCCTCTATGTCGTTTGTTTCGATCCAGATACGGCTAGCCATCGCAAGAACCAATCATTGGATGTTGACGGCGACTGGATTGGCAGCGACGCCATCAAACACGAACTTAACTTCGACTTCGCCTCGTCCTGCGAGCGATGGGGGGAGCGGACCGACAACGGCCTGGTCCAAACCGTCAAACTGACCCTGCGCCACCGCGCCCAAGACGGGTACATTGACCCCTCCGACCGTGGCGGACACCGATGAGTGAAAGCGGAAGCCTGTTCCGAAAATGCTAAGGAACACTTGGTCCTCCCCGGGGTTCAAGGCGACCGGAAGATTTTGCCTCGGGACCGACACTGTGCTGAAGGTGAACCCTTCCGTCCGTGCTCCGTCCGCCGCGACACGTAGGTATGTCGCCGCCGCCGGCCCCATTCCGCTTGCGTTGGCTGAGAAGAGTCCAGGAGCGACGGCCTCGATTCGTACACCAGCGGTGGCACGGCCGTCGCTAGTAACTTCGACTAGCGCGTCGCCCGCCGCGGTTCCCTTTGGGATAAGAAAGTTGAGCTGACTCGGCGCGACAAACTGCAACCGAGCCGGACGCCACGTCCCTGTACTGTCACGGACCGAGACGCTAGTTCCGCCAAGTGATGTCGGGAGTCCGCCGACGGCCACGACGAGGCTGTCCGCCAGATTTTCTCCAAAGAGGGTCACCCACATTTCGGGTGCAATCCGATCGCTCGTGAAACTAGCGGCGCTGACGACTCCAGTGGTGGTGAATCTAGGTGCTGGCGTAATCGGCACAGCTTCAACGGCCATGCCAACTACGGGCAAGACGACCTCGGCGACATTCGGATCGCTGCTGCGAATAGTGAGTGCGGTTTCAAACCTTCCCACTGATTCGGGAGCGAACGAAACTTGAACGAATCCGTTCTCACCCGGACCGATACTGAGGTCGCTCGCGCCAGCTTGAGTAGAGAACGCGGCTGCTCCAGCTAAGCTCCACTCAACCTCTAGGTCAACGAGGCTGGGGTTCGCAATCTTCAACGACTGGCTAGGCATCGATCCTACCGTCACCGCCTCGAAGAAAACGATCTCGCTCTCGATGAGCATCCGGGGTGTCTGCCCGTCAGTTCCAGTGCCTTCAATAGTCACCGCCGATTCAGGCTGGTCGGTATCGTTGGTTCTAACCGTGAGATTCGCGGTCTGCACGCCCTCGGCTGACGGCTGGAACCGAATGGAAACGTTGCGGCTATCACCGGAGATGATTACCAGCGGAAAGTTTCTCGTTAAGACTTCGAACTGATCCGAATCACTTGCGACAGACGTGACGTCGAGAGGTCCACTACCGGTGTTCTGGAGCGCGACCGAGCCAACAACGATCTGACCGACCACCGCTTCGCCAAGATTCACCGGAGTCTCGCTGACGGCAAGGTGCGGCTGCTGAACCACGTTGACCGGGCCAACTTCCGCCTCGGTACGGTGAAAGCCGTCGCTGCCTGTGACGCGGAATCTTACCTCCGAACCGCCGCGAATCTCAGATGGGTCGAAGCGAATCTCGGTCGCATCAAGGCCGGTGCGTCTTGTCCAATACAAGATGAGCCTGAAGGGAGGGGTGATTCCAACACAAGATGAGCCTGGAGGTAATTTGGGCAAGGTCGATTAGGAACAGGCAAACTGCGGGCGATGGGAGTCGCCGTGCAGCAAGCCGAATCAGTGAGTCTCGATGAGATCGAGAGTTTTCTCGACGGGTGTGGGTCCGTCGAGTTCCAGGCCGGAAGTCGAGCGGATAAATACGCGCTCGTCGAAGGCGTCCTGAAGAGGCATCATTATGCCGACCAGAAGCGCTCGGTTAAAGGATTGTTGAGACGCTTCCTGAGCAAGCTAACCGGCTTAAGCCGCGCCCAATTGACTCGCCTCATCGGGCAGTTTTTGCGCGAAAAGTGCGTTCGGCCGACAGCCTATCGAAGGCGCCGCTTCCCCACCAAGTACAGCCGCGCCGACATCGTTCTCCTGGCGCATGTCGACCAAGTACAGCAACGTCTCTCCGGGCCGGCGACGCGTCGCATTCTCCAGCGCGAGTTCCAAATCTACAACCGCAAGGAGTTCGAACGCCTTGCCGAACTGTCGGTGGGACACCTCTACAACTTGCGCAAACGCGCCGTCTACCGGCGACACAGTTTGCATCTCGACAAGACTCGACCGACACCCGTGGCGATCGGCGAACGCCGCCAACCCGAGCCGCGAGGACGTCCGGGCTACCTGCGCATCGACACCGTGCACTCGCCCGAACAGGAAGGCGAAAAAGGCGCCTACAGCATCAATGTGGTCGACGAAGTGACGCAGTGGCAGGCCGTCGGCTGCGTCCAACGCATCAACGAAAATCACCTCATTCCCTTGCTGGAAGGCCTTTTGGAACAATTTCCATTTATCGTTCGCGGCTTTCACTCCGACAATGGCAGCGAATTCGTCAACCATCAAACCGCTAAACTGCTCGAGAAGTTGCGAATTGAATTTACGAAGTCGCGCGCGCGCCGTTCGAACGACAATGCCTTGGTCGAAACCAAGAACGGCGCGGTGGTGCGCAAGTGGATGGGCTACCAGTTTTTGCCCTCGGAAGCGACGCAGGCGATCGACACCTTCTACCGCCAGTGGCTCAACCCGTACTTGAATTTTCATCGCCCATGCGCTTTCGCCAGCGAGCGCCGAGACCGCCGCGGCAAGTTGCGCAAGGTGTACGCCGAGTGGAGCACGCCGTGGGAAAAGCTGCTCAGCCTGCCCGCCGAGCAGCGCGGCCTGCGCGCGGATCGCTCGCTCAAGAAGCTCCAAGCGCGAGCGGACACTTGTTCCGACACCGAGTTTGCCGAGCAACTCGACGCTCAGCGCAACGAACTGCAACGCGTCTGCAAAGACCTCGCGATCTGCTGGCGCACGCGCTAGACAACGCCCCGACCCGAGGCGTTGTCGGCTCCTCCGGCCCACGTCCGAAGACGGCCGTGGGGTCTCGCCTGGGATGGCTGCAAAGGGGGATTGGGGTGCCGCCCCTTCCCCCTTATGCAATCCCCCTCACCCCGCCCTACGAAGCCACAAATAGCTGTAGCCGCCGACCTCAACTCACGCTATAATCCCCCTCAACCCGCAGCTGCTTCGCCTCTCTCCTTCAGGCTCATCTTTCAATTGGAAAAGAGGGGTGGCTAGAGATCGCCAATTGCTACCGCCATCGGGTGAGTACAGCACCGAGTAACGCAGCGTATCATCATCGGCGTCGTTACCCGCCCAACGAATGACTTGTTCCGAGGAGTCCTCCCATCGATCACCGGCTATCGGCGTTTGAATCTGAACGGTCGGGGCGCTTTGCGAGGCGGCTACGAAGTCGAGTTCCGCGCCGAGGCGTTGGAAGGATACACGAGCTGTCCCAACGGGAACGGAGACCAGTCGCGAGAACGATTGCCCATCGAGGTCCGCACTGCTTTCACTATGTTTGAAATTGAGAGCAAAACAGTGCTCATCCAGTAGAGTTCCTACCGCATCGATGAACTGCAGGCAAAATTCTCCTCCGGGTGCGGGAGTATTCGCCTCCATCACTGCGGTGAAGCGATGTATGTCATGTAACTCGCCAGTTAGTCCGACTTTGTCGGCTCGGCCGCTGATAAATGCCAGATCGCTAAGCGCCTGCCTTGTCTCGCCAGGTGAAAGCAATGCGGGCTGGAACTCGGTCGGCTCGAAATCCCCGGCGAACAGAAATGCGTAGTGGAAGGGGGAGATCCACGTCTTCTTATAGGAACAGGTACCCATCACGTCGTACCTGATGTCCGGATGGTCTACAGGTTTCCCGACCCTAATGCTGTTTGCGAGGGGAAACGCCCCGTGCTCCTGAATACTGGGATCGGGGAACGGCCAGCGCGATGCTCCCGCCGTCTCCTGACCGCCGTTAGGGCACTTGGTCCGATCGGCGTGTCTAAGACCGAAATTGTGCCCGATCTCGTGCGCGATGGTCATCAGAGTGGGATCGGGGCCAATGTATGGGGCTTGCCGGCCGTCCAGCACGACCGCCACACGCCCTTGATAGCCTGCCCCCTTCGCCGCCGCCACACCGAGGATTTGCGGCCCGAACTCGCGTGTGTATCCGAGGGGTGCCCGGCCGACAGGCACCCCATCACTGTCTTCGCCTAGGGGAATCAGCCCCGGCACGATCCCAATGAGCTGGTCGAATGTCGGCCGGCCGTTCGAGGCGTCAGCCACATCAACGTATATTTCCTCCAAGCGTTCGAATATTTCTTCAATATGAAATGTACCGTCCCCTTCCAGAAATTGCATCGGCAAATCGAGAGAGAGATTCGGGCGCTCAAGGGCGGTGAACTCAAACAGATCATCCGCCACGGGGAACCGCGCTCCGGCGATTTCGCCATAATCTCCAAGAACCGCCCCCGGACAATATAGTTCACCACGGAACCGCAAACATACCGGCATGTAGCGGACCCTCAGCGGTGGCCGTGCCTGGAACCGCAGCGGCTTCGTCTGAGCGGCATTGTTTTCAAAATCGCTTTCCTTGACCGTGCGATCCGGGTTCACCTCGGCGGAGACCCTGAAATTGCCGACGAGATCTTTAGAAAGGTTGCCAGCAATCGACACGTTATAGGAATGCGTTTTGTCGCCGCGGAACGGGGCTTCTGTGATCACAGTGTCACGCCAATTGACATCAATATCGAAAATTTCTTCATCGTCCTCGATCGAAATCTTCACCGGCACGCCGGTCTGGTCGGGTCCCGAGTTCACCAGCTTCGGAAATACACGAATCATGAACGCCTTCCCATTTACGAGGGGGATGGAGTTGATTTCGTCTTGGACTACTTGAACAACCTCGATGTGGTCGATCGCGAAGTCTGGGCGTGGTTCGCTGATGACACGAATCACGCCCGAGCTGGCGATGATCGGGTTCGAGCCAGCCATCCCTGTGTTGATTTGGCGTAGCGTCAGCCGGAACTCAAGCGGCTCGGCCGGCTGCGGAGGGTCCGTGCGTTGCACGCCAGCCGGCCGAGGAACTCGAACAACAGTCGGCAAAAAGCCGGTCGCGCCGGTGACGGTGCCGGCGCCGGTGAGACCGATACTACCGTCGAAAGGGGTCACTGCGGTCGTGAGCATCTGGTTTGGAAAATTGTGCTCCAGGCCGGCGCTGGCGACGACATCTTCAGGAATGTTGTAGCTGTAGCTGACCGCGGTAATCTCGAAGTCCTGGCCGGAAAACGCCGCCCAAGCATTGGTCTCACCCGGAGTGAAGCGCATCACTTCGCTGGTCGGCTGGACGACGTTGCGAACAAAGTCGACGAAGCGGACTTCTACCCAGTGCAGGGTGGCTGAGACCTGAGCCTGCGCCGACAGCGCGGCGAACGCGAGGCAACTGGCGATTATTAGCAGGCCCGCGGACGACGATCGCTGAAACATCACAGCAGTACCGACCTCGGCGCGAACATTGGCCGCTCTGCCACCTGGATGGCGATATCCGGAGCTTCGCCGCGCTTAAGCGGGCGCACCTCGAACTTCTCGCTCATTGTCGGGCCTTCAATGTATACCACGCCGATGTAAACATGAGTTTTAGCCTTATCGGTTTCATGGACCGCCGCTACGTTGGGGTAATCGATTGCATCCGCCGCCTTGTGGACCACGCCCATCTCGCCCACACCGAGCCTGTCGAGGATCTAGTAGTGGCTGATCGTTTGGCCGATCGCGACACCCCAATTTTAGCGTTGAACTGCTACCGGCCCAATACGTAGTGAAAACAAACGATGCCACAAACTCTCATGCCAAAGCCTGTCAAATTCCCGCCAACCGCGCTTTAAGGACCTGTTCAAGCGGTTTAGAGCGATTTCAGAGTGCCGTCAGCTCAGCGTGAAAATAATTTAAATAATCTATCCGTCGGACTGCTCGAATGGACGCTCCGAGGTGCCGTCGGCAGATACGGAGCAGCGTCGCGATCTGTCAGCGCTGGGCGCGCTTCCGCTTTTGGGGATCGTCGGTACTGAGAAAAACCCAGCCTACTGCAAGACCGGAAGCAGTTCCGCCACCGGCGCTTGGGCGGCACTTCGAACAACCCGCTCCAGCACGCCAAACAAATCGTAATCGCTGGCGCGCGTAATACGAACCTCGCCGATGTCGCCAACAGACGGCGGGATGTCGTCGGGGAATTCCGTCAAAAACGTTTTGCCGTCGATCTCTTCGGCCTGCGTTTGCAGGCGGCCTTCCCAAAGAAAATCGGTTTCAGTGGATGGTCCCGAGATCAGGATCGGGAAGCGTTGCCCCACCAGCGCGCGGTTGCGCTTGCGGGATATCTTTCGTTGCAACGCCATGAGTCGGCGTTGGCGGTTGTAGATCGTACGCTTGTCCAGCTTGCCGTCGAGAGCGTAGCTCTTGCTCATGTCGTCGTCGGAGTAGCGAAAGCAACCCACGCGGTCGAATTGCGCGGCATCAACAAATTGGCACAGTTCATCGAAATCCGCATCCGTTTCGCCCGGGAACCCGGCGATGAAACTGGTGCGAATCGCGACACCGGGAATCGTGCGGCGAATACGCTCGATCATCTTGAGAAAAATGTCGCCGCTCGCGCCGCGCTTCATTCGCTTGAGCACGTTCGCGCTGGCGTGCTGCAACGGGATGTCGATGTAGTTGCAGATCGCGGGGTGCTCGGCCATCGTGTCAAGCAGCTTCTGCGTAACGCGGTTGGGATAGGCGTAGAGAAAACGCACCCAGCCGGCGTTATCAACTTTCGCGAGACGCGCAAGCAGGGCCGGAAGGCCGTCTTTGATACCGAGATCTTCTCCGTAGGCGGTAGTGTCTTGGCCAATCAAGTTGATTTCACGGACTCCGTTGGCAAAGAGGTTTTCGGTCTCTCGCACGACCGACTCAAAGCGCCGGCTACGAAAGTTTCCGCGAAATTGCGGAATGATGCAAAACGTGCAGGGATGGTCGCAGCCTTCGTTGATCTTGAGGTAGGCGAAGCGTTTCGGCGTCGCCAGCCGGCGCGGCGTCAGGTCGTGATAAAGATATCCACCCGGCGTGGCTGGCGGAAAGTTGTCCACGCCACCCTCGCAGTGATCGACGATCGACTCCAATTCGTTGGTGCCCAACACGGCGTCGATCTCGGGAATTTCGTCTTTGAGTTCCGTGCGGTAGCGTTCAACGAGACAGCCGGCCACGATCAACCGGCGCGCCTCGCCGGTTTTCTTGTACTCGGCCATCTCGAGGATGGTGTCGACGGACTCTTGCTTTGCCGGGTCGATGAAGCTGCAAGTATTGACGACCAGCGCCTCGGCCTCGTTCGGGTTGGTAGTGAACTGGTGGCCGCGCGCCTCCAACAAGCCCATCATGACCTCGCTATCGACAAGGTTTTTCGGGCAACCCAAGCTGACGAAACCAATTTTCATTGCGAACCTCCAGTTTAGCCCAGAGGTGCGCCGCCCCCTTAGCCGCTGGATTTCGATCGGACGTAAAGGCCACGCTGAATGCGATCTCGCTCTTGGCGCTTGAACCGCAAAGTGCCGCGCATCACCTCAAGCAGCTCCGACGGGCTCCACGGCCCACTCATGACACCCGATTTGCCATGGTGAACCCCGAATAGGTGCGCCAGTTCGTGGGCAAGTACATAACCCAAGATCCGCACTTCGCGGAGCCTGGCGCTGCCCACCTCAAGCCCCAGGCTGACAGGTCGCGCCGGACCGCCGGCTAGAGCTTGCACACGTGGCCAATAAACGCTGGCGTAAGTGCCCCGGGAGCGATCTGAAACCAAGTGCGCCCGCCCGAATTCGACGCCCGAGTCGGTCAGTTTCGCCATCATCTCAGGGGACAAGATGCGCAGTACTTTGGTCGTCGGTCCGCGCTTGGCGCCGCAGCGCGCGTCGATGTCGGCCAGGCCCGGGGTGCAGTTAAGCCATCGAGTTTCGATACCCGCGCGCCGAAACACAGCCCGCGAAGTCGCGGTCGCCGGCCGCAACACGGAGCCCGGGACCCCAGCGAAATCCTGGACGCGAACGTCGACAACGAGACGAGCCTCATGCTCAAGACTAAGACCCTCGGCTCCAAGGGTTTGCCAGAGAAGTAAGGCCGGAACCGAAAGAACTACTGCAGTTCTGAACACAAGACTCGCCCCTTACGTCGCATTGACAGGGGTGAGTGTGCGCCCAGATCGGCCTCAAAAGCGATAGACGCGAGATCCAATCTAAGTCGAACTTTTCTCGAAACGATGTAGATCGACAACTAACTCATTTGATTGAAGTTAGGTCGAAACATATATTGGCCGTGGCCGTTTTGGAATCGATTCTTCGCTTATCTAATCAATGACCAAGATAATTCGTTTAACCGTAATCATATACTTGACACAAGGTCATCATTGTAGTACACTAGTCTTGTGAGTTGGTTAACTTCTTTTCTTTCAGTTCTTTCGAGTCCTTCTCATGAGCTACTCTGTGAAGCTCCTCACGCGCCTTCTTCGGGAAGATCCTTTTCAGGGCTTCTTCCGTTGTCAGATCCTTCGCTGGTTTCTTTCTAGGCATAACTATGAGCACTGCCAATATCGACTTAATGACTTTGATGGACCGCTTCCACTCCGAGGAAAAGTGCTTGGAGTATTTAGAAGGTCTCCGCTGGCCGGATGGCGTCCACTGTCCCCGTTGTGACTCTGATAAGATTTCACGGATTGTAAAACGTGCCCAATACGATTGTGATTCATGCCGCTACCAGTTCTCCGTCAAGGCAGGAACAATTTTCCATGACTCCCACTTGCCACTGCGTAAGTGGTTCGCCGCTGTCTATTTGATGTGTGAGGCACGCAAAGGGGTTTCGGCTAACCAGTTGAAAAGAACGTTGAAGGTCGCCTACAAGACCGCGTGGTACCTCTGCCACCGTATTCGAGCAGCACTGAAGGATGCTGATACCAAACCTCTTGACGACACTGTTGAAGTTGACGAGACATTTGTTGGCGGAAAGATCAGAGGTAGGGGACGAGGGTACCGCGACAACAAAGATATGGTACTTGGTGCTATTGAGCGTGGCGGCTCTATCCGGCTGAGGGTTGAAAAGAGAAGGGACCGAAAGACACTTCACAAATTTATTGAGGATACTGCCCCAGATGCTAAACGGGTGTTCACTGATGACTTTCCAGCCTACAAGGGCATTGCTGACGAGAAGACACAACACGAAACGGTGAACCATTCGGCTGACGAGTATGTCCGTGGTGATGTCCATACGAATAGCATTGAAGGGGCCTTCTCGCTCTTCAAGCGGTCGATTGTAGGCGCTTACCATCAAGTCAGCACCAAGCACCTTCCAGCGTACCTAGACGAGTTTGAGTTCCGGTTTGACAATCGTGATAACCCATATCTGTTCCGGGATACACTGCTGCGGTTGATTGGATCTGAATCTCTGAAGTATGATGACTTGGTTGCATAACACACTCTAGGGTCGCCCAGATTTTTGATCTTCACCGCCGAAGCGTCGTCGTATAGCATCCATTGGAATTGATCCTTTGATGTTTAGACCCCACATCCGCTCATCAAACAAAGTTGTTCCAGGCTCACTTATTAAGTAGAATCTCTGCATCCAGAAATTGGCTCCGTCCACAACCCTGGAGTATTGGAGGACAACTCGCATTACCCTTGTCCCTCCTGGTCCGCTTGGATCAGTAATCACGGTATTCATCTGGCGTAATACATTACTGCAATCGACAGTAAACGACTCCCGTTTCTCACTAGGAAGGCTAGAGATTAGATACTCTTTGAGGCTTATACTATTTGGAAGTTTTAGCACAAGTCCATCAGCGTAGCTTGCAATGATACAGTGTGTTCTAATTCTTATATCTTTCAAGTCAACAAGTCCAGAATTGAACACTTCTAGCCTAAATCGTCCTACCTCTTCATCAAAATCAACTCTGGACTTGGACTCTATCTTCACAACCGGGGGCGTAAGTGCCCTCAAGCGATCAATCTCAGTATTGGCGTTTACTAGATCCCCCCTCAACGTGGATAGATCAGACATCAACATGGAGTTTTGCTTTTTCTCTTCGGTGCTGATCCTGGCTGGAGTTACAAGAAATAACACCCATACAAAGACTGCCGCCGCCGCTAAGAGAATGTACTTTCCAGTTCTCTTCCAAGCATCCAGGGAAGTTCGTTTTAGTTCTTTCATGCCTCCCTCCCGAAATGCTGTGGCAACATAAATAATTGCGACAAAGACGAAAGCAAGCAAAGGCTTGTCCGCTGCAATTGACCAAGTAGATTCAACAGACTTTTCAATCGCCAACTTCCAATAGGACAGCCAGTCAAAGAATGACATGTTCGCAAGACTATCACCCCATCTAGCCTTGCGTCAAGTAGATAATTACGAAATAGACTAATTCGTTGGTTAGGGACATCTGATAGTCCGGCTGGATTCGCTGGACGGTCGCGGGAACAACTTGAGCGTCGTCCTCGCGATAATAGATGCAGAGCGCGAGCTTGGGCTTGAACCGCTCAAGCGTATTGCGTGAGCCCTCAAGGGCATCCCTCTCGGCGCCCTCGATGTCTAATTTGATGAAATCGACGCTACGCAGGTCGAGCGATTCGACCGTGTCGTCCAAGGTGACCGCCTCGACTTCGAGCGTGCCCCCACTCGACACCGTCCCCCGCGCCGATTCGTGCCCGCCCGTGTCTATAGAAAATTTGAGCGTCCCCGGCTCGTGCCATAGTGCCGCCTGTATTAGGATCACTCTGCCGGCGTCAATCTCTTGGCGAAAACGTTGTGCGCAGGCAATCCGCGTTGGTAGGCTCCGGTTCGAAAGCAATGACTTTACTAGCGCCCTTGCGCAGAGCGTTAAGGGTGAACGTGCCGAGGTGCGCCCCGCCGTCGACAACGATGTCGCCTTCGGCAACGGACGCACCCTCAAAACTGTAGATATTGCGGTCAACCTGCTCGCGGAACAGAAACTCCAAGAGATCGTCGTCGACAATTCGGCTGTGGATCTCACCGAATGGCGTATCGAACACGACGGGACAAGGGCCGGATGGGTCGCGGTGACTGTAACGGACAACGCCGCTGACCAAGCCACCGGTTATCTCATCGGAATAATTCGATCTCAAGACCTTTGGAATCTGAGCCACGAGTACGGCCAGCCATGAATACTCGGGCAACTCTCCGCGGAGTTTGAGCTTGAGCGTGTCGATTCGCCGCTGCCCCTTAGGAGATAACAGGGCGACGACCGCGATAACGGCAAGCGCCGCAATAGACAGCTTAGTGATTCGTTTATATCGACACGCGCCGCGTTGCCAAACGCGATGGAACCCAAAATGCACCTTCAAACTACCATGCAAGACGTGTTGGTATGCTCGTCGTTGGTCTGCTGATTCACGGGAGTCGCGCCACGCCTCCCGAGGAACGGGCGATTTGCAAGTGAGAGAAACGGGTTCTGAATTAGCGACAGGCCATCGGGCGCTTCTATACCTGTGCTGGCTCGTGGCCACTGCTTTGGGCGGCTGGCACGCCTGGGTTTCGCGGCACGTCATGTCGATGGACGGAGTCTGTTATATCGACATGGGCGAGGCCTACCTCGAAGGCAAGTGGGACACCGCGATCAACGGCCTTTGGAGTCCTCTGTACTCGTGGCTGATCGGCGTGCTGTTCGCTTTGGCTAAGCCCGGGCCGACGTGGGAGTTTCCGCTGGTGCATGTGGTCAACTTCCTGACGTACTTGGCGTCACTCACAGCATTCCATTTCCTGCTGTGCCAGTTTCTTGAGGATCGGCAGGACGCCGGTCAGTCTGGCGCGAAAACGATCGGAGTTCCGCGGTGGACCTGGATCGGATTGGGATACGGATTCTTCACCTGGGCGGCGCTGACCATGGTCACAGTGAGAGACGCGACGCCCGACCTTTGCGTCGCTGCTTGCGTTTTTGTCATTTGCGCGCTGTTGATGAAAGTTCGACGTGGTGCGGCGACTCGGCAGACCTTTGCCGTGTTCGGCGTGATGCTTGGCTTGGGGTTCTTGTCAAAGGCCGTAATGTTTCCGCTGGCATTTGTGTTTCTGGTTGCCCTATTCCTCTCGCAAAGCGCGAGTCAAAAGCGAATCTCCAATACCCTGCTCGCTGCCCTGTTATTTGTAGTCGTGGCGGCGCCTTTGATCGTGGCTCTCTCGGCCGCCAGGGGCCGTGCAACATACAGCGATGCGGGCAAGTTGAACTATGCCTGGCACGTAAACGGGGTGGACTCCATCTACTGGACCGGCAGTCCCGCCGGCAGCGGGCAACCAGTTCACGGTTACCGAAAGATTTTCGATCATCCGGCCTGTGTTCGAATTCGGCGACGCCTGTTGGCGGCACGCATCCTGGTTGGTACGACCCGTCGTACTGGTATGAAGGCTTGACAATTGAGTTCGACTGGAACAAGCAGGTAGCCGCGCTCTTACGAGGCGGCGCACTCTACTACGAAGTGTTTGTGAGATGGTTGGGCCCGATATTGGTGCTGCTACTAGCGCTCTACCTGATCGGCGGAGGCCCGCGGATCGCCTTCGGTCGAATTCTCGCGCAGTGGGCTTTACTTGCACCGTGCGTCGCCGCCCTGTTGCTTTACGCCGCGGTGCACGTCGAGAGCCGCTACATCGGGCCGTTCGTCGTGGTCATGCTGCTGTCATTGCTTGCGGCGGTCCGTCTGCCCCAATCGAGTGAATCCAGAAAACGACTTAATATCGCCTGCGTAGTCATGCTCGCCTTTATGACGGCGAAGGTTGCCCTTGCGGTCGGACGGATTGCCGTCAAAGCAGGTGCTTACTCCGAACAGCCGGCATACGAGATCGCCGAGGGTCTTGAGGGAATGGGTCTAGAGGCCGGCGATCGGGTGGCCCACTTCGGGTTCGCCAGTCCCGTATGGGCGCGTCCGGCGCGGCTCAGACTTTCCGGCGGAGATGTTCTTTCGAGAGGTCGAAGACAGAGAACATTTCTTATCGCTGGACGAGCAGAGTAAGCGTGAACTCTACGCTGCGCTAAGACGCATTGGCGCCCGGCTAATCGTCGCGGAGCTCGGTGCACCCGAGCCCTCGCCTGGCGAAGGCTGGGAACGCATCGGCCAAACCAATTTCTACATATATCTTCTTGAGTAGCTTCAAAATTTTCCATTAAGAAGCAGCCTTTGCCTGCGTCCCAGCGGCGAGTAATTCGATGCTGAGACCATCACGAACTCGGCTAATTCGTTAACGTCGCCGGATATCTAAATGCTTGAAGCCAGTGCTACTATTGGCTTAGCATGAGGTGCATTGGCGTGGATCTCGGCACTTGATGAGTCTTTTTGGCTTATTCGAAAGACTCCCTCTGAATTCGCCGCGCGCTTCCTCGCTAGAGAGCCCGAATTTCGATGAATCTGATTGCTCGAGCGGTTTGCGAATTAAATGCAAGAGTTCGATCGGGATCCTACTGGGTTAGGCTACTGACTCTCGTTGCTCTTTTGCTAGGGAATGCCGTCGCCTGCCTCGCGCAGAGCGACGAGTGGAAACGAGATAACGACCGCGGCAACCGCTACGAGGGAACAATTGAGCGGGCCGTCAGCCAGCTTGACCTGGATCTACTTTCGCTCACGAGTGCTCGGGAGAAATTGGAAGGCGATGAAGAACTAAACGTACGTTTTTATCTCCCGGAATCGATTTCCGCGGAGATCGTAGCACGTGAACTTGTAGAGGCGGTTCACTATTGGATGCTCTCGAAGCCGTTCGAGCCAGCCGAGGCGGGATGGCGGGATTTTGGACCCTGGCCGACTTCCGAAGTGCTAAGCAAGAATCAGATCTCGTTCGACAATATCGGCGTGCTTGTGCGCGTTCAATCCGAGCAAAGTAACGCCGACGTCCTCAGCCCGGCGATGATATATCACAGCAGCCCCGGGGAGCCGTCGGGCGACTACACCTTCTTGTTTCAGGCCCTCGGTGCCGCTTCGCAGATTGGACTACTCGGTGTATCGAGTTGGAGCCGACGGCGCAGAGATTCTGTCAGCGTCGCTCGGCGAAACGAAGAGGGCGGGCGTGCCATTTGCGGTCGAAATCGACTTGACGGCGAAAGCTCGGGCCTGATGCGCCTTGAGCTAGCGGGTAAATATCGCAATCGAACCGGCGGGCCTGTGCGCGAGTACGAGTTCTACCACCGGGTTCAGGATGCACCATGAGTGCCTCGCCGAGCTCCGGAATCGAGGGGCCGGGCACGGCGCCGAAGCCTGCGGTTGCGCAGTCCCGGAAGCTTCGAAACTATCGGCTGCTCATGGTCATACCGTTTATCGTTTCGGCGCTGATTTTGGCGCCGCTCGCGATGCTAAAGAAGACGTCGGAGGTTGAACTCGAGCTGCAGACGACGCGGTTCTCGTTCGTCAATGGCCAATCGGACGGCGCCGCACCCTTCTTTGGGACGCTCCCTCTGGTGTCGCTGCAACTCAGCAACTTTGAGGAGTTGACCCTCAGAAGCGACGAACTTTCGGTCGACGACTCACCATTTCAAGACGAGTTGTTCCCGGGAATTGGGAGTCGCTTGCGGTCGGCGCTGAAACACGAATTATTCCTACAAGTACGTTTGCGACGTTAACGTTACACGAGCCCGCGCTCAACGAGCTGATAATCCCGCCGCAAGCGCGCGTAGCGCTGAGTTGGGCGGAAGACGACCCACAGACTTTGACCGTCAGTGTTCTAGGAGGCCGGCTGCGTGGCTCGGTTAAGGCCGAGGGCGACTTGCTGCTCACCTGCGACTACTGCCAGCTCGAGGGATTTGAAGACTCGTATGACTTTGTGCGAATAAGAACGTCGACGAAACGAGCCCGGGTGATGCGGTTTAGCGGAAATGAAAACTCGATCGCCGCGCTGGAAGCTCCACCGGGGAGCCGGCTCGTCGCGAATGATCTGCCGGTCGAAGAGGGTCTCGACTTCACTCGCCTGGTCGGAGCAAACGTTGAGTCGACGATCATCGGCGCGGGCGGCAAAATTTTGTATCCGGAAGTTGCACGAGAAGTGCCGATTGAGCCTCGCGACTTTGTCGACGTAGAGATGGTCGGACGATCTTTCATTCGCGCCCTTGAGCTTGACGGTGGGCTCAAGGTATCGCTCCACGGAGTTGCCGAAAAAGTTCAGACGGGCCCAAAAGGATTTGCGGAAGACCCGTCACCCTCTTACCTCGAATGGATTTACGCGCAGGAAACTTGGTTCGTGTATTTCAATGCGGTCGTCGTGATCGCGACGACATTGCTGGGTCTAATGAAACGAATGAAAGTCCTCAAAGAGGGTTAAGGCGAGCGGGTAACTATCGGAGGTGTGAAATGAGAATGCCGAGCCGACTGAATACGAGAATTAGCGCGGCCGCGCGCCAGACATGCGCGGCTACTTTCTTTGCGGTGTTGCTTTGCCCTCGGTCTCAGCTCAAACTCCAAAGGAGCTGCTCAATGCCGCGTTGAGTGACCTGCAGGCACATTTCGCATTTATGGAAGTGCGGGCGACTATCAATCTTCCTGCTACCGAAGATGGCGTCGATGTTCGAACCTGGATGACTCCATCCGTTGACCTGAAGCGAAACCTGAATCGCTGCAGCAGACATGGAATCGCCGTGAAACCGGGCGGCTCGATTCAAGTGGGCTTGATCAAAAGAAAGGATAAGCATATTGAGTTTCACCTCGGGGCGGGGGGATGGGAGGGAAGAACTCCGTACGCGCCCCAACCGGCGGCGAAGTCGACCGACGAATTCAACCTCGAAGTGAAACTGCGCACCGCGGAGGGTCGCGAAGCTGAATCAATTCGACGGCAACTCGCAAGTCTGCGCGAGACGCGTCTCGACGCCGACGAACGAGCGCAAGCCCAATTTCGGCGAACGCTGGCGGAGCACAAACGAAAGAAACTCGCCGCCGGCTCGAGATTCAATATTCGCTACAAAAAAAACTGGCGCCAGCCGACTTGACGCCGGAGTCCGTGATGGCCGCTCTAGCACCTTACTTGGAGTTTGGTCCCGAAGAGGAGACCACGCCCCCGATTGAGCCTACGCAACCCGACCCCCCCGCCGTGACGGACTACGAAAAACTAAAGACCCATGTGGTGAAAATCGAGTCTGCGAAGGCCAACGGGCAGGATACGGGAGGCGGGGTTATCGTTGGCGTTGATGGCGGCTTGGTTCTGGTGGCCACTGCATTTCATGTGG
The DNA here is from genome assembly GCA_965205595.1 of Bryobacterales bacterium. GTDB lineage: Bacteria > Acidobacteriota > Terriglobia > Bryobacterales > UBA6623 > CATQHP01. The sequence goes on from CBDBHI010000028.1 coordinate 79,097, forward strand.
TTGAAGACGCGACCGATGTCAAAGTTTATTTCATGGAGAAGCAATACGCGCCGTTTAACGCGACCGTATTCCAGAAATTTCATGCAGATCTTGATCTCGCCGTGGTGGTCGTGAATACCGCGGGCGGCGCCGCGATGCCGGCGCTGCCGGAACCCATAAAATTGCGAAAAAGTGCTGACATTCAAGAAGGCTTAAAGGTAGTCGCGATCGGTCACTCCGGCGGACTGGACTGGCAACTCGCGTTTAATGCCGTTGTGCGCACGTCCGACCCTGAAGACGGCAGAAAGCTGCGGTTCAGCAAAACCGGCGTAGTACCTGGCTACTCGGGAGGCGGCCTTTTTGACGACAGCGGCAAGCTGCTCGGCATCGTGACGCATATCGACGCACAACACGGCCTAGCCGTAAAGATCGAAGACGTAATCAAAGAGGTCAGCGGTCAATGGCACGTTCCGGTCAACCGCTTAGCTCCGTAGCTAGCCGAGCCGGGCGACATTTCGCCGCGTCGATCGCATTCGGATCACTTCCTTGATCGAATGCGCCCCTCTTTTCCAATTGAAAGATGAGCCTGAAGGAGAGAGGCGAAGCAGCTGCGGGTTGAGGGGGATTATAGCGTGAGTTGAGGTCGGCGGCTACAGCTATTTTGTGGCTTCGTAGGGCGGGTTGAGGGGGATTGCATAAGGGGGAAGGGGCGGCAGCCCAATCCCCCTTTGCAGCCATCCCAGGCGGAGACCCCACGGCCGTCTTCGGACGTGGGCTGGGAGGAGCCGACAACGCCTCGGGTCGGGGCGTTGTCTAGCTGCGTGCGCCAGCAGATCGCGAGGTCTTTGGCAGACGCGTTGCAGTTCGTTGCGCTGAGCGTCGAGTTGCTCGGCAAACTCGGTGTCGGGAACAAGTGTCCGCTCGCGCTTGGAGCTTCTTGAGCGAGCGATCCGCGGCGCAGGCCGCGCTGCTCGGCGGGCAGGCTGAGCAGCTTTTCCCACGGCGTGCTCCACTCGGCGTACACCTTGCGCAACTTGCCGCGGCGGTCTCGGCGCTCGCTGGCGAAAGCGCATGGGCGATGAAAATTCAAGTACGGGTTGAGCCACTGGCGGTAGAAGGTGTCGATCGCCTGCGTCGCTTCCGAGGGCAAAAACTGGTAGCCCATCCACTTGCGCACCACCGCGCCCGTTCTTGGTTTCGACCAAGGCATTGTCGTTCGAACGGCGCGCGCGAGACTTCGTAAATTCAATTCGCAACTTCTCGAGCAGTTTAGCGGTTTGATGGTTGACGAATTCGCTGCCATTGTCGGAGTGAAAGCCCCGCGAACGATAAATGGAAATTGTTCCAAAAGCCCTTCCAGCAAGGGAATGAGGTGATTTTCGTTGATGCGTTGGACGCAGCCGACGGCCTGCCACTGCGTCACTTCGTCGACCACGTTGATGCTGTAGGCGCCTTTTTTCACCTTCCTGTTCGGGGCGAGTGCACGGTGTCGATGCGCAGGTAGCCCGGACGTCCTCGCGGCTCGGGTTGGCGGCGTTCGCCGATCGCCACGGGTGTCGGTCGAGTCTTGTCGAGATGCAAACTGTGTCGCCGGTAGACGGCGCGTTTGCGCAAGTTGTAGAGGTGTCCCACCGACAGTTCGGCAAGGCGTTCGAACTCCTTGCGGTTGTAGATTTGGAACTCGCGCTGGAGAATGCGACGCGTCGCCGGCCCGGAGAGACGTTGCTGTACTTGGTCGACATGCGCCAGGAGAACGCTGTCGGCGCGGCTGTACTTGGTGGGGAAGCGGCGCCTTCGATAGGCTGTCGGCCGAACGCACTTTTCGCGCAAAAACTGCCCGATGAGGCGAGTCAATTGGGCGCGGCTTAAGCCGGTTAGCTTGCTCAGGAAGCGTCTCAACAATCCTTTAACCGAGCGCTTCTGGTCGGCATAATGATGCCTCTTCAGGACGCCTTCGACGAGCGCGTATTTATCCGCTCGACTTCCGGCCTGGAACTCGACGGACCCACACCCGTCGAGAAAACTCTCGATCTCATCGAGACTCACTGATTCGGCTTGCTGCACGGCGACTCCCATCGCCCGCAGTTTGCCTGTTCCTAATCGACCTTGCCCAAATTACCTCCAGGCTCATCTTGTGTTGGAATCACCCCTCCCTTCAGGCTCATCTTGTATTGGACAAGACGCGCCATCGGAAGCACGCGACTACCATGTTAGGATCGCAACGATGGTCCGGCAAGGTCGACGTAAGTTTCTGCGCGGCGTCGGCGTCAGCTTGGCGCTGCCGATGCTGGAGTCATTCGTGCCCGCCGCTGCTCAAGGCGCGACGACCACCGCTAACGCCCGACGTCTGGTCTGCGTTGGTACATATTTAGGGTTTCATCAGAGCGATTTCTTCCCGGCGTGGACCGGGGGAAACTACGAAATATCACCGGTTTTGAAACCACTTGAAGCGTTTCGCGACGAGATGACGGTCTTTTCCGGCCTCAATCATCGCGGCCGAAGCGGCCACAAGGGTTGGAAGGCCTGGATGACTGGTTCGCCCTCCGGCCGTGTCTCAATGGACCAGGTGGTCGCCGAAAGAGTCGGAGAGCAAACACGCTTCGATTCGCTCCAAGTTACCTGTGGCAACCCGCCAGCCGAGGCGAGAATCAGCTTCACCAAAGAGGGCGTGGCCCTGCCCATGATTGGCCGGCCCAGCGTGCTCTACCGGAGTTTATTTCGGTCCGCCGCCGATAACGCCCGCACGGAGTATCTGTTGAGTGGCAACCGCAGCGTTCTCGACGGCGTTGTCGAAGAGGCGAAAGATCTTGAACGTCACGCCAGTGTGGCCGATCGCGAGAAGTTGGCCGAGTATTTTACGTCGGTTCGAGACGTCGAGAAACGAATAGAAAAACAGCGCGTGTGGCTCGACGAACCGGTGCCGAAAGTCGATTACCCTTTGCCGGAATTCGATCCAGTCGCGCCCGATCTGTCGCTAGAGTGCGAGTCGATCATGTACGATTTGATGGCCCTCGCCCTGACCACGGACTCGGTCCGCGTGCTGACGTTTATGATTCCTGGCTGGAGCCAAGTTTTCACCGTCAACGGCCGCAGGCTAACCGCCGGCTACCACGGCCTCTCGCATCACGGCAATGACCCCGCCAAGATCGCTGAATACAACCTCGTTGGAACCGAACACGTGAAGCGCTTCGCGGCGTTTCTCGAAAAACTTCGATCGAACAAAGACTCCGAAGGTCACCCGCTGCTCGACTCGACCACAGTAGTCTTCGGCAGTGGGATGGGCGACTCCAACACCCACGACAACAGCAACTTGCCGACGGTGGTGGTGGGCGGTGGCTTGCGGCACGGCGGGCATCACCGTATTGAGCGTCAATCGTCGAGCCCGAGGTTGCTGGGCGACATGTATCTCACCTTGATGCAGCAGTACGGCGTCGAACTCGAACAGTTCGCCGGCGCCAAGAGCAACATGAATGAATATCTCGTCTAGATTGGAAGCAACCGCCGGATGGACGGGAGTTCACACCGGTCGCCGTTGCGGTGGCCGGCATGGGTGTGGACGTCCCTCCACGACTCTGTTGCTCGCTCTAGTAGTGTTTCTGATGAGCCCGCTTCCGCTCAGTGCTGAGGCAATTCCGCCCGACTCGAGAGCATTCTTACGAGAGCGCTGTCTGCCATGCCATTCAGGCGCTGAACCGCAAGCCGAGGTTCAGCTCGACCTTAGTGAGATCGACTGGGAATCCAAACGCTCAACCACCCTGTGGGAGCGAGTCTATTACGCCCTGGCGCGCAACGAAATGCCACCTCGTGGCGCTGTCCAGCCGCCAGAAGACGAGCGGCAACGGATGGTCGCGTGGCTAGACGGCCAACTGATGAAGCACTCCGGGATCGGTGGCGCCGTACCGCGCCGCCTCAATCGCCAGGAGTACGAAAACACCGTTCGCGATCTTTTCGACCTGCCTGAATTCCAGCTTCCAGATGCGTTTCCAGCGGACGACTCGTCCCACGGTTTCGACAACGTCGGCGAAGGGCTAATCCTTTCACCGCCGCTGATGGCACAGTACCTGGAAATGGCGACGGTCGTCGCGGACGCCGTCTTGCCGCCTGATCGCGGGCCAGTTGTTGTCGATCGTATGCACCATCCAATCGGTGTTGCCGGCCTTAGCACGAGCGAGGGCGGAAAGCTTGCCGGTGACCGCTATCGGCTAGTTTCGTCACGGAACATGGCCGGCGCCGCGGCCTGGCCGGCTCGATTTGAGGCTACCCAAAGCGGCGTGTATCAGCTGACAGTCGAGGCGGCGACATTTCAGACGGACAAGATGTTCTACGAGCGGCGAGACGCACCGCTACAGTTCTCGATCTATGCGCGACCGAAAACCGAGCACGTTTATGCTCCTTTTGGGGACATTCGCGAGATAGCCCAGTTTGACGTCGATCCGAATCGCGATTCACCGCAAGAGCTAACCGCCGAGATCGAGCTCGTCAAGGGCGAAATTTTTGGTTTGCGCTGGGAAAACGGCCCGGCGTACTCCGACCCGCCGAAGCGCGACTATTCGAGAACGTTTCTCGCAGACCGGCTCAAGCGAGACCGCCTCTACTACGCCGCGATGCTCAGCTACGGTGGCGGGCCGCGTGGGGCAACGCAAGAACAGGTCTACGACGCTACCGTCGCGCTGATGAATCGCGGCAATCTCGATTTGACCGACCCACGCCTCGACAGTATGCCGGACGTTTGGGGAGGTGGTCTGGGCAACGCGCCGCACAATTGGATCAAGGCCTTCGTCCAGGAAGAGCTGTACCGATTTGGACCGGCGCTCGATCTCATCGACGTTCAAATCGAAGGGCCGCTGCGCCTCATTGAAGACGATGCAATGCGTGCCCAAACAGCACGCAAGAGACAGTTCCTTGGCGATCGGGGCCCAGGGATGACTGACCGTGAATATACCGATGCGATCCTCCGTCGGTTTCTTTCGAAAGTGTTCCGTAGACCGGCAAGTGACGAGCGCGTAGCGGCCTACACCAAGCTCGTGGAGAGCGGCTCGAGCCTCGAACAAGGTCTGCATCTAGCGATCCGCAGGGCCCTCGTTTCCCCAAACTTTCTCTACAGAGGCCTCCGTCCCGGCCTGCTTGACGACTTCGATCTGGCGAGCCGGCTGAGCTATTTTCTAACATCGGCGCCGCCCGACCCGCGGCTCGCATCACTGACCTGGAACGCCGGTCTCTCTGAGCCGGGGGTTCTCAAACGCGAAACTGAGCGCCTGTTGCGCAGCCCGGCGGGGCGCAACTTCGCGCAAAGTTTCAGTGGGCAGTGGCTGGGCACGCGCCACCTCGCGGACATCATGCCTGACCCTCGATTGCTGAAGTTCATCGACAACGATCGGCAGGCGATGGTTGACGAAACAGAGCTGTTCTTCGCGGAAATGATCCGCGAAAACCATCCGTTAGAAACGTTCATCGACCCCGGATTCAGCTACCGCAACGAACGGCTGAACAAGATTTACGGTGGCGACTTGACTGGACGTGAAATGCGCCGCGTCGAGTTTGATCGCGGTGGCCGTCACGGCGGCGTTCTCGGCCTCGCGTCGGTAATGATGGCGACCGCTAACGGCGTTGACACGCATCCAGTGGAGCGCGGCGTCTGGCTGTTGGAAAACGTGTTCGGCATGTCACCACCCGAGCCGCCACCGAATATCCCGGCGATTGCGCCGGACACGAGCGGCGCCGCAACTCTGCGCGACCAACTCAAACGGCACCGCAGCGACCCAAGCTGCGCGAGCTGTCATAAGCACATCGACCCGCTCGGCATGGTGATGGAAAACTTCGATCCGGTCGGTCGCTGGCGGGACAACTATCCGCGCTACATCAAACCGCCTGATGGCGCTGAGGCCCTCAAAGAAGAGTTCTACTCATCCATCGGCCAAGGAGTCGCAGTCGGACCGCCTGTCGACGCCGTCGGAACAATGCCCGATGGCACCCGCCTCGAAGGTGTGACCCATCTCAAACGCTACGTCCTTGAGAACATCGACATGTTCTCGCGTTGCCTCACCGAAAAGCTACTGGTATATTCGACCGGCCGGCCGCTGACTTTCGGCGACCGCAAAGTCGTGGATAAAATCGTCGCTGATGTCAAAGTCACCGGCAACGGCTTTCGTGACCTGATCGTTGCTGTGGTCCAGAGCGAGTCGTTTCGGACAAAGTAACTAGCCCACTCGGAACGGAAAGATTATCGGGCAAATCAGGGCCCCCAACACCGCGAGCAACAAGGTCAACGGAAATCCGATCCGAGCAAAGTCAGAAAACCGGTAGCCCCCGGGGCCATAGACCATCAGATTGGTTTGATAGGCGACCGGCGACAGGAAACTGAGACTTACACCAAGTATCAAACTGAATACGAAAGGCTCTGGGTGTACCCCCATTTGCCGCGCGGCCGCGACGGCAATCGGAAACATCAGCGCTGCTGAGCCGTTCTTGGTTACTAATTGCGAAAATAACGACGCCATCAACATCATCACGAGGATCATCGCGCGTGGACCCAGCTGCATAGCAGTGCAAAGACCTAGAAGACTGTTGGCCAACGCATCCGCCGCTCCACTCTGCGTGAGCGCCTCGCCCATGCCAAGGGCGGCCGCGATTACGATCACGATCTGCAATGTCACTTTTCTCCTTGCGGTCGCCGCGTTCACACAGCCGCTAAGAACCATCAGCAAAGCCGCGGACAACGCGACGAGCACGGGCCCCAATGGAGTGAGCGTGAGGCCGATGATTAGTAGTGCCAAAATAGCCACGGCCCGCCACATGCGCTCGTAGCGGATCGGCGCAAATCCGGCCACTGCCGAGACGAGATAGAAATCGCTGGAGTTTCGATGAACCTCGACGAACCCCGGTTGCGTTTCGAGCAATAGCGTGTCCCCGGGTCGCAGCCTGATGTCGCCTACCTTCGCTTGGATCTGCTCGCCATTGCGGTGGACGGCGATAATTGCGGCATTGTGCATCGTGCGAAACCGCGCGCCTCGCACCGTTCGCCCGACCAGGGGGGAATTGCGCGAAACAACCGCCTCTACCAGGGTCCTCTCGGCGGGGTCACCGGCTACCTTCTCTACTTGATTCGTAGCGGGAACGAGGCCTTTGATTTTTCGCAGATCCACGACGGAGTCGAGAATCCCCGCGAAGCCGAGGCGGTCGCTGGGTTGAATCAACGTATCCGGCGGCGGCGCGGCGATCAGCTGACCGTCACGCTCGATCCCAATCAAGTAAAGCCCAGGCAGGTGTCGCAGGCCGGCCTCTTCGATGCTCGAGCCTACAATCGCCGAATCAGCCTGCACGTCCATATGGACGGTGTACTTTCGAGCCTCGACCTGATCGCCGGAGGCCGGCCGACGCTCCGGAAGCAGCCGTCCCGAGGCGACGACCAGAAAGGCGATACCCACGACAGCAGCCGGTAGGCCCAGTAACGCCGGCCCCCAAAACTGGAGTGAGCTGCTCGGGGCCGCCGATCCGAGATCGGTCAGGTACTCGACGTACAGCCCCATAATGATCAGGTTCGATGCGCTTCCGATCAAAGTGAGTTGGCCGCCAAAGATCGAGGAAAAACTTAGCGGGATCAGGAGCTTCGAGGGGCTCACTCGAATTCGCTTGGCCCAATCGCTCACAAGCGGCAAATACATCGCCACGATCGGCGTGTTGTTCATCAGCGCCGAAAGGCCGGCGACCGGCAGCATCAAGCGCAATTGGGCGGCGGGGACGGACTTGGGGCGACCGAGCAACTTCCGTCCGACGGCGTAAGTCACGCCGGTTTCTGAGAGTCCCGCCGCGACGACGAACAAAGCCGCGATTGTGACGACCGCCGGATGAGCAAAACCAGCAAGGGCGGTCTTGGCGTCAACGGCGCCCGCGAGAATCTGGATGACCAGCCCGCCAAGCATCGCAGTCTCGACAGCCATTCGGTCCGATGCCAACGCCACGATTACCGCGACAACGGCGGCGATTGATATGAGGCCCTCGGGGGACATAGGCGTCAGAATAACTGACCGCGACCGACTACACTGATGGCGATGCGCTTCACTGCTGTTTTCTTCGCCACCCTGGCTGCTTTTACAAGCGTCAGCCCCGCCCAGCGTCCGGGCTTTAACTATGACGAATCAAAGGTGCCCTCGTACGCACTGCCCGATCCGCTTGAGTTCCACAACGGCAAGCGAGTCCGATCGGCGGCGGACTGGACCGATCGCCGCCGATCGGAAATTGTCGCTCTTTTCGAGCAGCATGTCTACGGTAGCAGCCCCGCGCGACCTGAAGAAATGCACTTCGAACTGCTTGAGAGCGACGACAACGCGCTGAACGGAAAAGCTCGGCGCAAGCAAGTCGCCGTGTACTTCACCGCCGACAAGAGCGGGCCGCGCATGGAATTGCTGCTCTACTTACCGGCCGGGACCTCTGACGCCGTGCCCGTATTCCTCGGACCAAACTTCAACGGCAATCATACAATTCACAGTGATCCCGCGATCCACCTTTCGAAAAGTTGGATGCGCGACGGGGGTACCGGGATAGTCGACCATCGAGCGACTGAGAAGTCGAGAGGAGCGAGCGCGAGGCGTTGGGCCGTCGATAAAATCTTGGAACGTGGTTACGGCCTCGCGACGGTCTACTACGGCGACATCGACCCCGACTTCGACGACGGTTTCAAGAACGGCGTTCACGTGCTCGACCCGCCCGAGGGACCAGCGGATTGGGGCAGCGTAGCCGCCTGGGCGTGGGGTCTCAGCCGCGCGCTCGACTATCTCGAAACCGACTCTGACGTCGACCACGAACACGTCGCCCTGATGGGCCACTCGCGGCTCGGCAAAGCAGCGGTGTGGGCGGGCGCGAGCGATGAGCGCTTCGCCATCGTAATCTCGAATGATTCCGGTTGTGGTGGAGCGGCTTTGAGTCGACGGCGGTTTGGCGAGACGGTCCAGCGTATCAACACGTCGTTCCCACACTGGTTCAACGACAATTTTCTCGGATACAACGGCAACGAAGACGAACTACCGCTTGATCAGCACATGCTGCTTGCGCTCGTGGCGCCGCGTCCGCTGTACGTTGCGAGCGCACAAGAAGATCAGTGGGCCGACCCCAAGGGCGAGTTTCTGTCAGCCATGCACGCCGGCGCGGTCTACGAGCTGCTAGGGGAAAAGGGCCTAGGCGTTGACGAGCAGCCGCCCGTCGAGGAGCCAGTCATGCATACCGTCGGCTACCACGTTCGCAAGGGGAAGCACGACGTAACCGAATATGACTGGCTGCGCTACTTAGACTTCGCCGACCTGCACTGGAGACACCCATAGACATAGATCGAGCCGCGGACGGACGGTCCGCTCCTATGCGCTGCCTCGTCGTTCGAAAAAGCTCTCACTACTGAATCGGCAACATCGGCTGCCCGTTCTCGCCGTCGTCTTCACCGATCTCCTCGTCAATCGCATCGGTCTTCGGCGCAACAGCCGCCGCCGCGATCACATCGCCATCATTCAAATTCACCAGGCGAACACCTTGCGCCCCGCGGCCGGTTGCGCGTATCTTCTCCGAGCCGATGCGGATGATCTGACCGTTGCGGGTGATGATCATTAGATCGTCTTCGGCCGAGACCTGCATGATGACTACCGCGGGTCCGTTTTTGTTGGTGATCTTGGTATTGATCACACCCTTGCCGCCACGGTTGGTCAGGCGATAGCTACCTAAAGTGGTGCGCTTGCCGTAGCCATTCTCGTTGACCGTCAGGACTAGGTTGTCTTCGACCATGCAAAGCAAACCGATAATTTCATCGCTCTCAGCCAAGTTGATACCGCGTACGCCTCGCGCCGGGCGACCCATCGCGCGTACCTTTGCGTTTTCAAAACGAATGGCCTGCCCATTGCGCGTAGCGAGAAAAATATCCTGTCCCTCGTCCGAGAGTCGCGCCGACACAAGCTCGTCTCCCTCATCGAGTCCGAGAGCGATAATGCCACGAGACATCGGGCGAGAGAACACGTCAAGCGAGCACTTCTTGATCGTCCCCTTCTTCGTCGCCATCACGATGAAGCGTTCGGGATCGAAGTCCTTGACCGGCAGGAAAGCTTGCACTGTTTCCTCCGGCTGTAGGTTAATCACGTTGACGATGTTGCGTCCGCGCCCGGTCGTCCCGACGTCGGGGATGTTGTAAATCTTCAGCCAGTAAACGCGGCCCAGATTGGTAAACACCAAGATGTACGAGTGCGTCGAGCCGATGAACAGGTGCTCGACGAAATCGTTATCCCGCGTACCCATGCCAATGCGGCCACGGCCACCGCGCGTTTGCTTTCGATAGGTGTCTAGCGAGGTGCGTTTGAGGTAACCGTTCTTGGTCACGGTGACGACCATCGGTTCATCCGCGATGAGGTCTTCGATCGAAATGTCGCCGACGTCTTCGCCGATGGAGGTGCGGCGCTCATCGCCAAATTTCTTCTTGACCTCGCGCAACTCGTCGATGACAATCCCGTCGAGGATCGAGTCTGACTCGAGAATCTCTAGGTAGCCGCGGATCTTCTCTTGAATCTCCGCCAACTCGTCGAGAATCTTCTGACGCTCCATGCCGGTTAGGCGTTGGAGTTGCAGTTCGATAATTGCCTGTGCCTGGCGCTCGGTGAAATCGAAGGGCTCAAAGCCGGCGTCGGCACCCGCTCGCAGGTATTCCCGATAGTCGAGCTCAATCTGGCCCATCAGGCCCTGGCGCGCCTCGGCCGGGTTGCCGGATGCGCGGATCAGGGCAATCACTTCGTCGATGCGTTCGAGAGCTTTCTCAAAGCCGAGTAACACGTGCTCGCGATTACGAGCTTTGCGCAACAAGAAGTTAGTCCGGCGGCGGATAACGTCTTGACGATGCGCGATGAATAGCTTGAGGTATTCGATCAACCCGAGCTCGCGCGGTTGGCCGTCAACGATCGCCAGCATGATGATGCCGGAGCCTTGTTGCAAGTCAGTCTGCTTATAAAGGTTGTTGAGGACGACCTCGGGTTCTTCGCCGCGCTTCAACTCGAAGACGATGCGCATGCCTTGACGATCACTCTCGTCGCGGATATCGCTGATCCCTTCAATCTTTTTGTGATTGACGAGTTCCGCGGCCTTTTTGATCAGCCGCGCCTTGTTCACTTGATAAGGGATTTCGGTGACGATGATGGACTGGCGATCTTTTCCGAGCGGCTCAGTGTCCGTCTTGGCGCGGACGTGAATGTGCCCACGGCCCGTTTTATAGGCCGATATCACACCGAAGCGTCCGCATAAGATGCCACCGGTTGGAAAATCGGGGCCTTGAACAATCTCAACGATCCGTTCGAACTTCGTATTGGGATGCTTGATGAGCTGAATCGTCGCGTCGATCAACTCCGTCAAGTTATGCGGCGGTATATTCGTCGCCATGCCGACGGCGATGCCGTTCGAGCCATTGGTTAACAGATGCGGCGCGGCGGCGGCCAGATATTCGGGCTCTTCCGATGAGTCGTCATAGTTCGGTCGAAAGTCGACCGTATCCATGTCGATATCATCAAGCAGAGCCTCTCCGTACGACGCCAGACGCGCCTCTGTGTATCGCATCGCGGCCGGCGGATCGCCATCGACCGAGCCAAAATTTCCCTGACCGTCGACGAGCAGATAACGCATCGAAAACGGCTGCGCCATGCGCACTAAAGTGTCGTAGATCGACGAGTCGCCGTGCGGATGGAATTTCCCCATCACCTGGCCAACGATTCTTGCGGCCTTGCGTGGCGGGCGATTCGCGCGCAAGCCTTCTTCGCGCATGCCATACAGGATTCGTCGCTGAACAGGCTTCAATCCATCGCGAACGTCGGGCAGCGCGCGCCCAACGATAACCGACATCGCGTAGTCCAGATACGACTTGCGCATCTCGTTTTCGATGTCGATTGGGATGATGTTGACGTTGTCGGCATCACCCCCATCTAGAGGTAATTGTTCGGGGTTGTTAGAGGGATCGTCGGCCATGATTCACGCGGGGGATAAACCTTTTATCATAGAGGTTTTGGGCCCAAAAATGGGCCTTGGCGGGCAACAATCGAGCCCTGTCAGGGCCCCCCGCCGCGTGACGCTCGATTCCGTCGAAGGTCGTGAATCCTAGAGGGACGCCGGGCGCAACAAAATGCGGCTTCGGAACCTGATTTCGGGGATCTGTGCGCTGGCTCTCAGCCTCGGTGCCGCACTCCGATGGGCAACCAGTTCCTACGTCAAAGGCATCAAGATCGCCGCGATCTGAGTACAAAGATACCCAACGGCTCCCATAATCGCCAGCAACGGCGTCCAAGTCTGCAGCGCTTCAATCTCCGTCAATCCCGACATCTGCTTATAGACCCAGAACCCCGAATCATTCATCCACGAACCGACCAGTGAGCCCGAGCCAATCGCGCAAGCGATATAGACCGCATGGAAGCCCGGAGGCGTATCCAAAATCAGCGGCGCCATGATCGTCGAGACGGTAATCATCGCGACCGTGCCCGAACCCTGCGCCACCTTCAGCAATGCTCCAAGCAAGAAGCTCAACATCAGTACCGGGACGCCAAATTCCTGCGACATTTCGCCAATTGTGCGGCCGACATCAGCCCTTACCAGCATCTTGCCGAACGAGCCACCCGCGGCGGTGATCAAAATAATCAGGCCTCCGCTGGCGAACGCCGTTTCCACCGGCTTCGACAGTTCGGCCAGCGAATAGCCTTTCTGGTGGGCGACCAAATAAAGCGAAATTGCCGCCGAAACCAGTAGGGCAAAGTTAGGGTTGCCGATGAACGAGGTGAATTCCCGTAGCTGGCCCACGATGCCTAGCGCCCCGACCGCGGTGTTCGAGGCGATGAAGAGCACCGGTAACACGATTGGCAGCATCGACATCGCGAAGCTTGGCAGTTTGGCGTCCGCCTGTTCTGCGAGCTCTTCCAGTTCCGCGAGTGATAACCCAGACGTCTCTCGCAAAGGAATTTCGAGTTGTTTGTCGCGAAGTACGCCATAGCCCCAGCCGACAAGAGACATCGGCAGGGCAATCATCGCGCCGACAAGAATCATGACGCCTAGGTCGATGTTTAATGTAGCGGCCATCGCTAGCGGGCCGGGCGTTGGTGGAACCATCGAATGAGTCACCGCGCCGCCCGCCGAAATGGCCATCAAGAACAACAAGTAGTTCTTGCCGGTGCGAATCCGCATCGCCCGCGCCAGCGGCACCAAGAGATAAAAAACCGTATCGAAGAACACCGGGACGGACAACACGTAGCCGCTAGCGAGCAGCGACAGAGAGGAGTTTTTCTCGCCGAGCGCTCTGACGAACACGCGAACGATCTTGTCCGCCGCACCGCTTTCCATAAGGCACTGGCCAATCAGAGCGGCAAGCGCGATCACGATCGCGATACCCGCGCAAACCCCGCCAAACTCCGTCGCGACCGAAGGCATGACTTCGCCCAGCGGGACTTTCGACGAAAGCACGCCAACCGTAATCGCCGCGGTGATCAACGCTATGAATGCGTTGATCTTGAGGCGAATGATCAGCGTGAAAACGACCGCGACGGCGATCAAGAGTACAACAAGCGGATGGAGTTCCATACTGGCGGGCCAGTGTAGCAGAACGGTAGCTTAGATTTCTCAGCAGCTGATGGCGAAAGCGTGCGATAGCTGCGCCACGACGTCCCTGCGCTCGCTTGCCGCGCGTCGTATTGGTGCGGCTCCCACGCACTGTCTCTCGCCGTCTGGGGAAATACCCGGGCTAGAACTGTAGTTTCAACGCAGCCTGATACGTTCGCCCGACGCCTTCGAGCCGAACGATTCCGAAAAACGGGTGGTCGATGTTGTTGAACGGCGCAGCCCAGTTGCGGTTGTTGAAGACGTTCAGCAAATCAAAGCCGAGCTCCATTGAAAGGAATTCACCGGTTTCGATTGGACGCGAAATGCGCAGGTCCCACTGTTGAAAACTTGGCAGCCGGTATGCATTTCTTTTCGATGTGCCGGGGCGGGTCTCGTTAAAATTCGTCGGCAAGACAGGCGAGAAAGCCGTCGGGTCAAAGGCGAATCTGCCGCTGACCTCGCGCCCGTCTGACATCGTGAACGTTCGCGCCCGCGAAGGGTCGAGCAACTAAAAGTTGCCCACCAGGTCGGGGCGGCCAACCCGCTCGAAGGTAAACGTGGGGTCTTCGGACTGACGCGCGTCGAGCGGTAACCCCGAGCGCAGCCGCCAGGTTCCGCTAATACCCCAGCGGTCGGCCCAGCGAGCCCGCTCGGTCCAGCTTCGCGGTAGCCCGACCTTGTAGAACCAGGTGGCCGTCATCGTATGCCGGCGATCGAAATTTGAGAATGTCCAGTCCTCGGTCACCAACTCGTCTCCGAAAACTGTGCTGCCGTTATCAAAAGATTGACTCCAGTTGTAGCTAACGTCAAATGCGATGCCTTGATGAAGGTAACGGTTTGCTCGGATCTGAACAGCTTTGTAGCGGGAGCCGCCCGAGCTTTCGAATGATCGAATGTCGCGGTATCTCGAAAACAGCCGCATGTTGCGGACGAACGCGAACCCGCGTAGCGGATTGCGAATGAAGGTGTTGAGTTCACGCTGTCGCTGCAGCCGCTGAGCTCGTGTACCGAGGTAACTCGCGCTGATGAAGACACGTCCCGGCAACAGCCGTTGCCAACTAAAATTCCAATGATGCGCGCGAGAGTTTTGAAAATCCCGATCGAATACTTGAATTGGATATCGCGCTACAGTTGGCACGAACTGGGCGGGCCCGTTCGTTGGGAGCGCGGCGAATGGCGACTGGAACGCTCCGTCCGGACGTCCCAAAGTGAATCGGTTGTCGACGGAAAAGGGCGGGTAGGTCGCCTGGAACAGCGCACCCGCGCTAGCTCCCGCAAATGTGCCGTGGTCATAAAACAGCCCATACGAACCGCGAAAAACCGAACGGCCGGATTCGCCGAGAATCCATCGCGAAAGTCGATGATCCCACGTCGGCGAATAGGCGACACCGATTCTCGGGGCGTAGTTTTGGCCGCTGGCTACAATCGTCGAACGCGAGAGTGGGCCGAAGTCAGGGTCGGTGTCGCCAGGGAAGATCAAGTTCGGAAGCGTCTCGGGAAAACGTTCGCTCTCGGCGCCGATGCGAAACGCGGCAATGCGGTCGAGGGTATCGACTGCAGGTGGTTGCGACTCGAATCGAAAGCCGAACGTAACCTGCAACGAGCGCAAGGGGCGCACTTCGGCTTCGCCATAAAACGCAAACTCGTGCCAGCGCAGATTGAGGCTGCGAGGTGTTTGCAATCGAAACTCACCGGGCCGCCCGAGCAACAAGTCTCGCAGGCCGTCGCCGCGGGCTCGGATTGGCGGGTCCGGCGGGGCGGGAAAGCTGAAGCTGCCGGCGGGGTTCTCGGTATTTGTGAAAGGCCAGATGCCGCGCTGGAATAGCAGCCCGCCGCGAACGACGAATCCGCCCTTGCGATACTCGGCATCATGACCGGCTTGAAAGGTCGTCTGCGCTGAACTCTCGGAACTCAGGAAGGGTGCGATGAGCAACCGCGGGAGACCTGTGTCCGTCCACAACGTGGCGTCCGGAATGGCGCCGGGGTTGCTGTCCAAATAGTCGAACCCGAATTCCTCAGCCAGCGTTGACTCAAATGCGGGGTGCCCCTGGCGCCGTCCGATTGCCAGACGCTGCGCCGCGATGCGCCCCGTCTGCACGAAGTTCGGAGAGCCTGTGTGGGTGATGGAAAACTGACTGTTGTTGGCGGTCTGCCGGCGGTTGTCAATGGTTCCCGGTGTCGTGAGTAGAACTTCGGTCAGCGGCTCGCGAACACGGTTTCGATAAAGATAGTGGCTCCAGTAGAACGCGAGTTTCTCAGATCGCTTGTCGAGCTTTGCGAGCGCCGACTGGCCGCTGCTGTTGAGATTCTCGCGATTGCGAAAAAGTCCGTCCTACAAGTTTGCGCGCGGAAGAAGGGCGTCGAGATACTTTTGCATCAACGGGTCTAAGCGATCGGCTGGAATTTGGCCCTGTGGGAACGGAGCCCCAGTTGTAGGGTCTGTTGGAAATTCATCAGCACCCGAGAAATCGCCCGCGCGGTCGGCGTCCGTTAGCACGGAAGTGGTCGAATCGTGGCGGCGGTCGGTGCCCCAGCCCTCAAAGTCGCCGAGAAGATATAGCTTCTTCTTTCGCCAAATCGGGCCACCCAGTTGGCCGCCCCCGGCCCAGCCGTCGACTTCGTCCGCCGAGCCGTCAAACGAGCCCAGCGAACGGCTCCAACCGGGGCGCCAGAAGGCGCGGAGTTGCCCGTGCCATTGCTCCGTCGCGCTACGGAATGTCGGCAGGACCACGGCCCCGGCGTTGCGCCCCTCGCTGGCCGAATACGTGTGCGTAACGACGCGGAAGGTTTCGATGGCTTCCGGCGGCGGTCCGAAATTTGCCGCTTGCGCGCCCGTAATCCGATTCTGTGCGTTGTTCGAGGCGCCGTCGAGCCGGTAGTTGATGAATGAGCGGCGCGAGCCGTTGGCTGAAACCGTTGCCGCGCGACCGGTGAAGGGGTCTAGTTCGAGCGCGGCGACCGGGCTCATGCCGGGCACCAGGTGCAAGAGTTTGTCGACCGCCGTGCGGCCTTCCGAACCGAGCAGCACCGGCAGGTCAGCGATCTGCTCACGAACGAGCCCAAACTCGATTGCGATTGCTTCCAGTCCGGCGCGTGGCCGAGTCAGCGCGGGCTGCAACCGGCGTAGCTGTTTGGCCGGCACCTCGACCGGTACGCCCGGCAGAACTTCAAACCAGTCGGTGCGCACCACCGTGTAATTGCTATGCACGTAGGCCAGCGAGTGTTCGCCCGCCGGCACCCCAGAGAACGCAAACGTGCCGTCGATTGCGGTCGTGTCACGCAGAACCTGCGCGGTGCGGCGATTGATCAGTTGAACTTCAACGCCTTCGAGGCGGTTTTGCTGTTCGTCTTCGACGATGCCGGAGACGACTCCGCTTTGCGCCGCGACGCTTGGGGCGAGTCCGAGCAGTCCCCAAAAGCCTACGACAAGACAGACGTACAGACGACTCGGGTGAAATGCGCGGATCCCCACTCGGGGGCGACTTTTGCCAGCCCAGCGAATAATGATTTCAGTGTAGGGCTAGTTGATTGCCCGGCGGAGGCGAGCAACGTGGGAACGGATACGTGCCAAACGCTCGCCACACGAGCGCTCGTTACCGCGGGCGTCGATTGTTGCCGTGTTGGCCACGAACAACGTTGTCAACGTCTCGTCAAGACCGAGAGCATCTGCGAGTAGTTCGTTGCTCTGGGCGACCACGTCGACCGCTTCTGCCTGGCTATTGGCCGTTTCGGCGCGATAGGTCCAGTAGCGGCGCGGTAGGACTTCTGAAAGGCTTGCGTAGATTGCCGCCTCACGAGTGGCAATTCCGTCGAGATGGTTCTTGACCTGGCGGCCCAGTTTGCTCGATCCGTCTAGTTGTGAACTCGTAGCACTGCTAAACGCGGAGTTGACTGCGTGTACATGAGCAAGTAGTTCAGAGTCGTTGCGGAGCACGTCGCTCACATAGCGATCGAGTTCGCCATCGAGAAGCGAATTGGTCGGCGACAGGAAAGAGCGCCGCGCCGCATCGCGGTAGTGGGCTAGCAGCGAGTTCCTTACCATTCCACCGACCGGGCGAGTTGAGCCCTGCGCAAGAATGACCGCCTCGGCTGAGGTCTGGCGAATAGGATCTGGTTCGGCGAGCGCGATGACCGTCTCGTTTGTCTCTTCGCTCAATCGATACGGTTGAGGCTCAGGTGCGTCCCAGCGAATCAGCGCGCTAGGCGCGGCCACCGCAATCTGAGGGGCGGATGCAAACTCAGCAAACGTTTCGCCGGGAGCATCAACCGCGCTGCTAGCGGCAAACTCGTATCTGTCGATGACGTTTGAAACCGCAAGTGAATTCGTGGGCGATAGGTTTTCAAGCCGTGCTATTGTCTCAAACGCCTGGGGCGTTGAGAATGCACTTGCTGGTACCGCTGGGGCAAATTGCGCCAGTGTCGGGAGCGTTGGCAATTCAGGTGACTGCACTGCCTGGAATCCGCCCCACATTACAAATGCGGCTGCCGCTGCAGCAGCAAATGCTGCGTACTTGCGAATTCGCGTTCCAGGAAACTCGATAACCTTTGCCGGCTGGGGCTCAACTTCGACGGGCTGCTCTGCCGTCTCGGCCAAGCGTCGCTCAAGAGCGACCAGCGCGGCGGCCTTGCGTTCAACTGGCTCGTCGGGAATGAGCGAGCGTAACTCCGCTTCGATGTCGGCGAGCAGAATCCGCATGTTTGCGGCTTCGATCTGACAATTCGAGCAGTTGCTCAGATGGGCCTCGCGATCGGCCGACAACTCCGCCTCGCTCGACAAGAGTAGTTCTTCAGATGTCAGGTGATAGGAGATCTTCTCGGATTCCGCAGCGATGTTGGCGCGCAGCCTCGTCAACGACGCAGCTTGCAATTCAACCTCTTTCCGCGGAACGGACGCGCGGATAGCCGACGCGGCGCCGACAAACATCTCCTACACCTCGACGAGCGAGGCCTTGCAGTCGACGCAGTCTTGAACGTGGCGGCAAAGCCCGCAGTCGTCCAGTTCAGATTCCGCGTATAGCAGTAGTTCTTCCGTGTTGAGGTGTCTCACCGGTTTCCTTACTCGCGTTCCCTTCTTGGGTCTCCCGTAACTTGTTGACCGCCCTAGCTACATAGCTTGCAACGGTCGAAATCGTTATGTCCATCACTTCCGCGACTTCGCGGAATTTCAATCCCTCGGCCCGCAATCGCAGGCATTCCAGTTCGGTTGGAGTCAACTTGTGCCACGGCAAACTCATAATCTGTACCTGGTTTTCGGTAACCAGGTTCCGAGCCGCCAAGTTGGCCTCGATGATTCTCCATCCGTCTTCGTCCAGTAAATCCGGCTTTTTCTTACGTCCGTAGTCGATGACTAAGTTGTGTGCCACTCGGAACAGCCACGCCTTGGGCTGTTCGATGACTTCGTCCTGGCTGCGGGCTTGGAAAAAGCGAATAAAACTTTCTTGTGCAATGTCTTCCGCCCCTGATGAGTCACGCAAGTGATAGCGCAAGTAGCGCATCAAACTCTCGCGATGTTCGGCGAAAAGTTCCTCTGTTTCCCAGGCAGCGCGGTCGGGACCACTCGATGTGCCGTCGTTGTGCAACAGAAAGCCTCGCGGCTCCCGCACCTATGCCTGACTATGTATGACGAATAGAACAGGCGTTCTTACGGCAAGGAACCTAAAGTCATTGTGGACCCGTGGCGTAGCGCTGTCAATCCCGCCGCTGCGAATTGCCTAGGTCGTCGCAGCTTAGGATCTTACGGTATGTGTTTGTGTATATTGAGCTACACAAGAAGCGCTTGCCAGAGCGCTTTTGCATTTAGTCCAGTGCCACAATCGACCTACGCAGTTCGTCTTCGTAGTCGCTGATCGCTCTGTCGATGTCAGCGGAACTCCAGCCGAGCGGATCGGCCGCCAGCTCGGCGACTTGTCTTACCCACTCAGGCCGCGAATCGGGATCGAAGGCTAGCCCTGTTCGCCGTAACAAAATGTCGCCCAGTGTGCGAGCCTTTTCGCGGAGCACGGCGAACTCGATTTCTCCGCGCGTGGCCGGGCAGCCTTCGGCGACAGGATTTGCCCGTACGGGGTCGGCCTCAATAAATTCCCGAAGTTTCGGCGACCTTGGTCCATAGATCGTGGCGATTCGCTTATCGGGCTCGTGGATTTCGATTGCATCGGGAATGCCGGGGTCGATGGGCGGCGAATATCCCAGCTTGGCGGCCGCCTGTCTCAGCGCCTCCCACGCGAATGAGCGGGCGGTCGTTAACTTTCCCCCCACCAGTGTCAGCATCCCGGCAACGCCGTCCTCAGTTTCGTGATCGTAAATCGAATGCTCGCGGGAGGCCGAGTTTAAGTTCGAGCCGCTGACGCGCATCAGCGGACGAGACCCACAGTAGGAATAGAGAATCGCCTCTCGCGTCACGTTTGAGCGCGGGAACAGCCCGTTCATCTCCTTGAGCAGATACTCGATTTCGGGTTCGGATGGGACCATGCAATCTGGGTTGCCCGCGAAAGGAGTTTCGGTTGTTCCGACGAGATAAAGGCCACGCCAAGGAATGATGAAAAATGGCCGGCCGTCGCTGCGGGCGCCATGATAAATCGCGTGTTTTGGCGCACCTTCGAACTTAGGCAACACGATGTGCGCGCCATTGAGCAGCGTTAGCAGGTCTTGCGGCTTCGCCTGCGGCAGCAAGCGACGTATTTGATCAGCCCAGGCACCGCCAGCATTAACGACTACTTGCGCCCGTATTTCCTCTTCGCCGTCGAGCCCGTCAACTTTGACCCCAACAACCCGCGAGCCATCGACCAAGAACTCTTTTACCGCCGTATGGTTCAAGACCAGTGCGCCGGCCTCTTCGGCTTGCAGCGCCATCTCGAGCGAGAGCCGCTCAGGGTAGACAGCTTGGCAGTCGTAGTAGATGAATCCCGCGCGCAGACCCTCCGCGTCGAGGCCCGGCTCGAGCTTGCGAACTTCCTTAGCGCTCAATCGGCGATGCTTTGGCATCAGCGTTGAGCCCGTCAGAAAGCTGTAGATCATGAGGCCGATCGAGATGTACCAGGCCGACCGCGCGTCCCGTTCGTAGACCGGAATTAAAAAGGCTTGCGGCGCGACCTGGCCGGGAAACTCGCGTAGCAGAACTTTGCGGTCGTGCAGCGATTCTCTTACTAAGTGAAAGCGAAAAGTCTCTAAATACCGCAGGCCGCCATGGATGAGGCGCGTGGATCGACTCGTCACCCCGCTGCCAAAATCGTTTTTCTCGACTAGGGCAACTCGAATGCCGTTGAGTGACGCCAAGCGAGCAAGAGCACATCCGTTGATGCCGCCGCCGACTATAATGACGTCGTAGATGGGACTGCCATGCACGTACCAATCTAACAGCCGGACTTCCCCCAATCTCTTGAAACTTCTGCTACGTTTTGCGCTGCTTGTGGGTCTGCTAGCCGGACTGCGACCGCTCGACGCCCAGGCGCCGCATCTGACGGTCGTCATTACTGCTGAACAGTTTCGAGCGGATTACATCAAGAACTTCCGCGCCGACTTTGCGGCAAACGGAATCCGCCGGCTCATCGACCGCGGAGCATATTTTGAACGCTGCCGCTATGGCCACGCGGCGAACCTCGCCGCCCCAAATGCCGCGACTCTCGCGACTGGCGCTTATCCTCTGACGCACGGGATCATCGGCAATCGCTGGTACGACCGCGAAAGCCGACAGGTTGTATCAGCGATAGGAGCGGACGCCGCCTACTCGCCCGAAAATCTGAGCGGCTCGACCGTAGCCGATGAGCTGCGGCTTGCTTCCGGAGGCCGCTCGAGAGTCGTAGCCGTTTCCGAGCAAGCGTCGCCCGCGGTATTTCTGGGTGGCCGCCATCCGAACGGCTCCTACTGGATGGGCGAGTCCGGGGAGTTCGAAACGTCCGCGTACTACCGAGCGGCTACACCTGGCTGGGTGCAATCGTTCAACAACGCCAACCCGATCACGGTTGCCGCCACTCGAAAATGGATGGCGGCCGATGCGGCGCCTGACGCTAAACCGCTACGTATTCTCCCTGGTTTGACGGGCGAGTTGAGTGAAAGCTATTCAGCCTTCTATCGCTCGTCGCCGTTCGTCATGCGACGAACTTTCGAATTTGCGGCAGCCGCGGTGAAAGCCGAGGGGCTCGGTACGCGCTCGCACCCCGACCTGCTGTTCGTCAATCTTTCGGCACCCGCATTGTTGGCATTGGAGGTCGGTGCGGATTCCCCGTTGATGCGCGACATGGTGCTGCAGCTCGATCGCGAACTGGGTAGATTCGTTGATTGGCTCGGCGGCGAGTTTGGGTTTGATCGGGTCTCAATCGTGTTCACCGGATTGCACGGGTCACCGGTCACCCCGGAGTTGGCATCGTTGGTTGGCCCCGGCGGCGGACGCATCAAGGGCGAGTCAGTCGTCGAGGCAATTGACGTCGCGCTAGAAGCGGAGTTTGGTGCTGGACCCGCCGTCGAAAAGTACGTGTACCCCTACGTGACGTTCAACGACCGCTTTCACCGTATGGGCAGAGATCGCCGGCTACGCGGTCTCGACGTTGCTGGCGAGGCTGCCGCCCAGCTCGTGGGCGTCGCGTCATATTATGTGCCTGAACTGACTGCTGGTGATCACGCAAGTGCGCAGCGGCGTAGCTGGAAGCGCAGACGCTCGGGCGACGTGATGTTGATTTACGAGCCATATTTCACCGAGCACAGCGGTGAAGACAGAGGCACGGGGCCGGGTTCGATGTATCGCTACGACAGCGATGTGCCGGTGGTCTTCTACGGACCGCGTTTTCGCGCCATGCAATCGATGCGCGAGGTCGATGCGGCCTCGATTGCCCCGACGTTGTCCGCGCTTTTGAATGCCGCCTTGCCAAGCAGCACCGACGCGCCGATCCTGCACGAGGCGTTTGTTCGCGACGTGCCTTTAGCTCCCCTTGCTAAACCCGCTCCGTTGCATGAGACAACAAAGTCCGGCTCGCCGTCTGTCGCCCGCTAGAATGTTTGCTCGGTGGCGAATCTCCACACCTACTTCTGCGGGATTGAACTGAGAAACCCTGTCCTCGCTTCTAGCGGAACTTTTGGGTACGGTCTTGAATTCGCCTCGCATCTGGATTTAGACAAGCTGGGTGGCATCGTCGTTAAGGGTCTGTCTCGTACCCCGATCGCCGGCAACTCGGCTCCTCGGGTGGTCGAGACCGCCTCGGGGATGTTGAATTCCATCGGGCTACAGAACGTCGGGGTCGAGGAATTCGTCCGAGAGAAACTGCCCGCGTTAGCGAAGCTTGAGACGGTCGTATTCGCGAACGTGTTCGGCTACGAAGTGAGCGACTACTGCGAAGTAATTCGCCTGCTTGAAGACGCCGAAGGACTCGCGGGGTATGAGCTGAATGTCTCGTGTCCCAACACAAGTCACGGCGGGATGCAATTTGGTTCGGACGCGGCGTTGCTCGGCGAGGTCGTTGCCGCGGCAAAGGCGGCCGCCGTTAAGCGTCCGCTGATTGTAAAATTGTCGCCCAATGTGACTGATATCGCTGCGATGGCTAAGGCGGCGGAGCAATCGGGTGCCGATGCGGTTTCGCTAATCAACACGTTGCAGGGATTGGCCATTGACGCCAAGACGCGGACCCCTCGACTCGGTGCGGGCTACGGGGGACTTTCAGGTCCGGCAATTAAGCCCGTGGCTCTGCGAATGGTCCACCAAGTAGCGCGCGTGGTTTCGATCCCCGTGATTGGCATCGGCGGGGTCGCTTGTGGCGAAGACGTTGCGGAGTTTCTAATCGCCGGCGCGACGGCGGTGCAGGTCGGCACGGCGACGTTTTGGGACCCGGCCCGGGTCGAAGGAATCGCTAGCGAACTGAATGATTTTCTCGACAAGCAGAAGATTGCAACGTCGGCCGAGTTAGTGGGAACGCTTCAACTTTAAAGAGTCGCGCGAGGCGGCAAGCCTACGCCGCAATGCCTACGGTTTGTAATCGATCCACATCGGGCTTGCCCAGGCTAGCGCTTTGTTTCGCTGTTGCAGCCGCACGTAGTACATGTTGATCTCGCCGGCCGCGGCGGCTGGATCGGACCATTCGATATCGATGCTCTGCTTGCGCGGCTCGAACGAAGCGACGTACTCCGGTGTCGCGGTTCCAACCTGTCGAACGATATCAACGCGGTCAACTTCAGTTGTGCCCGTAGCCTTGATCACTAGGCGGGGGGATTCCGACGACTCAAACTCGTCACCCATCATGTGCTCACCGGATCGGACTTCGAGCAAGATGTTGTCCTGCGCGCCGTAGGAGTGGCGCTTTTTGAAGGCGGCGATGATGCCTTCGCGCGAGTGGTCCTCGGCGATGGCGATGGCGTAGCTGATATGGGTCGAGATATGGTCGCTCGATGACTGAAACCCAAGCCGGCGGCCCTTCTTGAACGCTTCCCAGATGAAACCCTTTGGTTGGTAGCCACCGATCGAGTCCTCCGCTCGGCCGGCCGCCATTGGCGCTTCGTTCTCCTCGTAGCTTTGGCGGTGGCCTTGGAAAATCTCAACGACCGGTTCCAACTCGGCGTTGGCATCGCGCCAGTCAGTGCCCATTCTTGTCGCCGAGGTATGCGACGAAGTGATCGCGCCGAAGTGCTCAAGATACTTGTAAAGGTTCTTGATGTCGGCCGAACCGTCTTGCTCGGTGCCGACGTTGTACTCCTTGTCGGTCGAGCGCGGCAATGGCCGGATCCCACGACGTGGAAAGATTACGTTGCGATGGCCGCTGGGGTAGCTGGCGCTTCGCTCGTAGGTGTACATCGCGTTGAACTTGCCGGGCAGGTGGTACATGTCGCTGGCTTTTTGCTGCAGCCACCAGAGGTAGTCTTGGCCGACGGCGTAGTCGTGGTCGCCCGGACCGAGCCAGTCCATGTCGGCAACATCGAGGGCGTAGCGCCAGATCTCTTCGAACGGGCCGTCCCAGTCGCGGTGTGCTGAGAATTCTGTGTGGCGGTGGAATTCGCCTCGTAGGTAGCGAAGCTGCTTGCCGCCGACCTCGAGGCGGGCCGCGCGCATGCGGGCGATATCAGCGGCCTCATTTTCGTGGATAGAACTTGACGCGGTTCGAGGTTCCTTCGGGTTCACGTTCTTGAGCACGGGCGGCGTCGGCGCGTTCGGCAATGACAGCTGTGAGTAGAAGATATCGCTGTCTTTGCGGTCACGGACGTTCGATTCGCGCTGGTCGCCGGCGTAAACAGCCATCAGCGAACCGTCCTGTTGCGTGACAACGCTGGGACGCCGGTCGAGCAGATAGTCCGACCCAGGGAGTTCGATCGGCGACGACCACTCAGCGCCCTCGTAGTAGGCCGCAAAACCGCGCCACAGTTCGCCGCGACCGGTTTGTAGCGGGTGCATCCGGTAGAACAACCAGGGCCGTCCCTTGGCGTCGATCTTCATCACCGGGATGCTGATCTTATGACGCTGGGATGTCGCGACTCGCGGGTCGTCGGAGAAGTAATCGACCGTCGGCGCACGGAACGGCTTCGCCGTCGTCCGCAAACGTCCATCCCAAACCCGAACCAAAATATTGCGATCGACGTAGAACGGGATTGCGCGGCGACCGGGCCAGCGGTCGCCATAGTCCTTACCCCAGTTCGGGCCGCTGTCTTCGAAGGCCACCCAGACACGGTCGTCTTTATCGATGGAAACGCACGCCCGCGCCTCGAAGCGCGGCGACGCAGCGATCGCGATGGGCTTGCCAAGGTTCGTGCCGTCGAACTTGCGCAGGTAGACGTCGTAGTTGCCGGCATCGTAGGTATCCCAAGCGATCCAAGCGGCGCCGCTGGAATCGACTGCAATTGAAGGTTGCCAGTCGTTGGCGCTACTGGTTGAAACGCGCACCGGTTCTTGGCCGATCTTTGCGGCGAAGATGTCGAAGTTGTCTCCACGACGGCCTTGCCAGGCAATGTAGTCGCCGGCGGCTACGACATTGATGTCTTGGCCGGGGTCGTCAGTGATGCGCTGCTCGGACTCAAAAGCTCCATTGGCCGGATTGTAGCTTCGCGAATAAACGTCCCAGTTGCCGTCTCGCTGCTCAGGCCAAATGACCGCAATGCCGCTAGCCGACGAAGCGAGCGCGGGCCGCGAGACATCGCCGAGACCGGGCGAGACTTTGCCCGCTGAAACCATTTGCCCGCCTGACGTTTTCGCGAGCATCACTTGATCGCCATTGCCGTTGAACTCGATGGAATCGAAACGTCCGTCGAGCGCAGCCGATTCATCGATACCACGGCCCCGCTCATACGACGAATAAGCCAGCCAAGTCGTACCGTCCGCGCTGCTCATGGCCGAGACGAAGTCCTCTTCTACGTCTGCCGTCCCAGCACGGCCACCAAACGGTAGAGCTTCGAGCCGTACACGGCCGTCGAGCACTTCTAGGTGCTTTCCTAGCTCAAGTTCTCCGGGGTGAATTGAAAAGTTGCCTTGGGCGGTCCGAATTTCTAGTGTTCCCGCCGAACTCTGGGGCGCGACAATCATCGACGTCGGCAAGACGCGAGCGACGCGCTCACCTCCTGCCACTTTGAGAGGGGCCGACTCGCTCTTTAATTCCCAGCTGCCGCTCACGCTGTCGCCGTCGATGGAGACCTTCGCATCTCCTGTAACGGAGCCGCTCCAGTCGGTGGGTTCAGTGTCGCCGATTCCAACCACGGCGCGAATGGTCGCGCCGACGGCAGCCGATGTGAGGACGCTGTCCTGCGCGTGCACCTCCGACGCGGGCCACTCGGCCAGATACATCAAGATGGCTACAAGCGCCAGAAGCGCTGCCGCCGCGATCGATAAAGGTTTGCGTGTCATCACCAGCAATTGTAGTAGCCGGCTTGCTCGATGACCTCCACCGGTAGGCCAAAAACATTGCTGAGGGTGGCGGAAGTGAGCAGCTCTTCCTTCGTGCCGTCGGCGAAAACCTTGCCGTCTTTGAGCAGGATGACCCGCGAAACCTCGGGCAAAATATCCGGCAGGTGATGCGTTACGAAGATCAGCGACGTTCCAGTGGCGGCGGTCTTTCTTAGTGTTTCTCGCAACTCGGCGATGGATCGTAGATCCAGGCTGTTCGAGACCTCATCGAACAGAAGCGCGCGCGGCTTGTTTACGAGCGCGCGCCCGATAACCATTCGCTTAGCCTCGCCGGACGACATCTCGTTGACCGGCTTATCGCGCAAGTGCTCGGCTTCCATCAACTGAATGACCTCTTCGCCGCGGGCTTCCATCTCGGGGCTCACCGTATGTTGCGGCCAAAGCTCAAAGCTTGAGAAAAACCCCGACAGCACCACACTGCGTCCGGTGGCGTCGCGCGAGCATGCCCGCACCATATCGTTCGAGACGATCGCCAGCAACTCGCGCATGTTCTGGATGTGCCAGTCTGATCGCCCGAAGATTTTCATTACCGGCTTGTAGCGCTTGACCGGGTGGTTGTAGCGCATGATCGTGCGGATCAATGTTGACTTACCCGATCCGTTCGGCCCGATGATCGCGACGTGCTGTCCCGCGGGAATCGTCAACGAAAGGTCGTTGAGCGCAACGTTATCACCCCGATAAACGGTGATGTTGCGGAAATCGAGCAGCGGGGCACCATTCAGGTCAGCCGACATGGGACCTCCGGGCGGGGACTGTCACATGCGATCCCGTAGTTCTCACCGCAAGTTCGACCCCTTGTGTTGACTGTCCCCAACCCAGCCACGGAACCTGTCGAACACAAGTCGTCGCACCAGCTAGAGCCCCGCCAACAAAACACCCACATGCCGCTTCACCCGAACCTTCTCAAATACCTCCGCCAGCTTCCCCTGGGGGTCAATCACGAACGTCGAGCGGACAATTCCCATGTACTTGCGGCCGTACATCGACTTCTCTTGCCAGACACCATAGGCCTCAGCGATCGCATGGTCCGGGTCGCTGATCAACCTAAACGGCAGCTCAAACTTCGCCCTAAACTTGTCATGCGATTTCACGCTGTCGGGGCTCACGCCCAACACTACCGCGTCTTTTGCGTCAAACTCCGGGGCCGCGTCGCGAAAGTCGCAGGCCTCGGTAGTGCAGCCGGGCGTATTGTCCTTGGGGTAGAAGTAGAGCACAACGGTCTTGCCGCGCAGCTTCTTGAGCGAAATCTTGTCGCCGCCGTCGGTCTCGCCGCTGAAGTCGGGGGCCTTGTCTCCAGGTTCAAGCATGACCCTCCACCATATCCCGACAATCATCCAAAGACAGAATCCGAGGCGCGGACGGAAGTCCACGCTTTCCTCGAAGCTGAGTACCGAATCGCTATTCCGAGATGTGGATCACAAACATCTGGCGGGTGCCGTCTTCGGCGAAGGCTGGGAAGTAGACTTTGGAGCTGTCGCGCGACCAGCAGGGGCCTTGATCCTGCCGCAAATCGCCGTGAGCCATGCCGTTGCGTGAGTAGGGTTCGGTCCAGACGTAGGCGCCGTCTTCCATGCGGTAGATGACGTACTGGTTGTTTTCCTCGCCACCCCAGCCGTTGACGAGCCAACGGAAGTCGCGCGAGACGGCGGTGTCTCCCTCGGGTTCGGGAATGGCCTCGGGGCTGCCGATCGTCCCGACGACTTCCTGCTTGTCGGTGTCGTAGATGACTTGGCGGCCGTCAAGCGAGCCGATGAGCTGATGTCCCTTGCCCCACTCGGGGTGTCCGCCGACATGCAGCTTGTGGAAGGATAAATTTGAGCCATCCGGGTCCGCCGTGAATGCCGCGTTGATGCGGTCCTCGCGACTGCGGCTGAAATTCCCGCGCGCAAAAAAGTAAATGCGGTCGTCATCGCGGTTCCACAGCGTGTGGTTGATGAACAGCGCCGTGTCCTTGACTTGAGGGTGCGACTCCTCGAGCGCCTTCGCCAGACTCGCGAACGAGACAATTAGTTGTTTTTCGCCTGAGGCGATGTTGACTCGAAATATCCCGTCGTCCTCGGGGTGAAGGACGCCCTCTGTCCAATCGGCCGTGCCCTTGTAGCCGGTTACCGGACGCAGCCTAGCCATGCGCGCGTAGTTAATCCCCAAGAACCAGCCGCCGTTTTGGGCCACGCCACTGTTCCCAAACGAAGTATCGTCAAAACGGTATTCCCTGATGCGCTCGCGCTTCTCAACGTCGTAGAGGACGGTGAAAACCTTCTGAGTCCGCGGGTCGCGGTCGTTGAAGAAAAGCTGTGTCTCGGCCTGGCCTGGATTCCAGTACATCATCGTGCCCTGCTGCGGGTTCCAGCCGAGCGTCTTGTCGATGACTTTCCCTCTATAGCCATTTTCGGTATCGAGCAGCACGATGTCGGCTGCCTCGCCGGGCCCCGGCATGTGGTCGTCGAACGGGCTACGCATCGTAGCCATGTAACGGCCGCTCTCGTTCCAAGGGGTGTTGCCGACGTGGCCGATGTAGCCGTAAAAGTGGTGATAGTCGGGTCCGTGGGTGATTTGCTCCACACGGATTGAGGGGCCTCGTGTTTCTTCGACAGCGGGCGTGCAGCCGACCGCGAATATGACGAGGCAGAAAGGCAGTAGTCGATTGTTCATTGCTGCCACCTAGACGGTCACGATGCGTTTTTCGAGCATCGCCTGATTGCATAGATGCGAAGTGTAGGCCGCCTCGACGCCGGCCCGCACGTGGGAATTTGGCTGTTTGCGCGTTCGCATACAGTCGAGCCAGTTTGCGACATTGCTCTTGGTGCCGTCGCCGCTACGTCGTACTTGGATTTGCGCTTCGGGCAGATGCGTAATTTCTGGCTTGATGCTGCCTTCCGGGTAGAGTGCGAATCCATCCCGCGTCAGCTTCAGCATCGCTTTGTCGCCGCGAAAGACAATGCCGCCGCCTTCGAGCGACCCGATCATCGAGCTGTGATACATCACCGTGAAATTCTTCGGATAGATCATCGTGCCAACGACCGTGTCGGGCGTCTCCACCCAATCTTGAAAATGGGTCGTACCCGTGGCCTGGACGGTGTGCGGCGCCGGGCTGTCCATGATCCACTGAATAGCGTCAATCCAATGGGTCAGTAGATCGGTGAAAATTCCGCCGCCGAAATCCCAGAAGAAGCGCCAGCGGCGGTACTTCATTGGGTCGAATGGTTGTTTCTTGCGCGTGCCGAGCCACAAATCCCAATCCAATTTTGAAGTATCGAACTTTTCGATTTTCTGGCTGACACGGTAGTTCTGATACCAGTAGCATTCGACGAACGTAATCTGCCCCAGCGCGCCCGACTGGATGATGTCTTTAGCGTGGATATAGTGGTCCCAACTGCGCTGTTGTGTGCCCGTTTGAACAACTTGGTTGGAAGCCTCGACGCCCGCAATTAACTTCTCGCCCTCGGCGATGTTCTGAGTGATCGGCTTCTCGCAATAGACATCCTTGCCGGCCGCAATGGCTTCGAGCACGAGCGGAACGTGCCAGTGGTCGGGCGTGCCAATCAGGACCCCGTCGATCGACTGATCGTCGAGAATCTGCTTGTAGTGTTTAACCGGCTTGCAGGGCTTGCCGAATTGCTCGACGGCTTGATCGCGCCGTGGCGTGTAGAGATCCGACACGGCGACAACCTCGGCGTCGGGTATTTCCTTCACCCAGCGGGTGATCGATCGGCCCCGCCCGCCGGCGCCGATCAGCGCGACATTGATACGGTCGTTAGCGCCCAGCACGGTAGGCGTGGGCAGCAAGGTCGCCGATGCAATCCCGGTCCGCAGTAGGTCACGTCGATTCATAGCGCTCCCATTCTCGCAGATCGATGCCAAACCAAGAATCTTTTCCAGCGCCAAACTCGATCGATGCCTTTGGGCGCGGGGCCGGTCGTGCCGAGTTCGGATTCAGCCTACTAGACCGTAGACTGAGGGAAGCACGATCGTCAATACGACATATGGAACCGGCCTCGCCGGGCTCGCGCTCACCTGACCGCTAAACGTTGGTGTACTGAAAAACGGTAGTTGCAAGAATGTTACTTAGGCGCAACGTGTAATGCACGTTTAGATTCACACGGCTCAAATAAGTAAACCGATCGGGTAGCGAGGTTCTGTTCCAGTGACCTAACACTTTTGCTCTGTGGCAAGAGGGACGTTTCGGGGGGCGCAGAGTTTAGTTTCAGCTTCGGACGACACTGAGAAAGTGACTCGAGCCCTCGCCGTGGCCGTCATTTCGGGCTCAACGTGGTTCTTTCGGGCGACTTTCGTGGCGTCCCAAATCCGATCATGCACGGCCTGCGGGGAAAATCCTGAGTCGAGATCCGCTAGGTGCACCTGGACCCTACCATCTTCGGTATGTTTAGGTGTGCGTTTTTCATCTCTTATTCGCAAAAAAAGAGCTGTGAATGGGCTTCGCCGTGTGAATGGCATCGTGTCAAGCGGCGCGAACCCCAATACGTAATTAACGCTGGCGTCGCTAGCTAAAACCCAGCGGAGGCCAATCAGTCCTAGGTCGTTGGGGTCCGGATCGATTCCCTCACCAGTCCTATACCACCTGCCATCGGGATCGGCACACAGACCGTTCACCAGCCTAACGAGGTCTTGCTCGGATCTAATATCAGGGAATATTATTACTGCCGCTTCATGAGCTTCTGCCGCCGCATCCAACTGCTCCGTGAGCATCCGCGGCAGCGTGATCAGATCCGATAAAGCGTCTAATTGCACAAGTGGAATCCAGCGGTTCTCGCGTGGCTTCCGTGCAGGTTTGGCGGCGAATAGGCATCCCAATTGCCCCGTTGAGACCCACTGCATAAAGATCTCGCCTATCAGATGGCCATAATTCTTGACAAGGTCGTCCAGGTCGGTCACAAAACCTGCGTTGACGTAACGCTCTACGTAGTTCTCGAGATTTGAGTACTCACGGACGCTTCCGTCGTTTAAGGTCTTGCTGACGGATTGCTTTAGTGTTGGATTGGAGTGGGGGTTTGGGTCTGGCCGAATTTCGCCCGGACGGTCCGAAGCACCAGGCATGCCGGGTCGCTTACTACTGGTCCTCGCCGCTCAAAATAACCCGCATAATTTCGTCAAGCGGGTCGGGATCCGGGTCCGGCAGATATCTGACGCCGTTCAGGCCAACAATCGTACGAACCGATCCGTCACCGCCTGTGATTGCAGTCTGGATGCCCTGATCGGCGTCGGCAATAGCCTTTGCGCCCTGCTCAGCGAACTCCTGGGTGGACATAGTGGCGAGATCTCGATGAGTTTCTGCCTTGATGCCGCTGCGTACTTCATTGTGATTTGCCATAACAGTCCCCCTCGGTCTCAA
>CBDBHI010000029.1:0-3610 GCA_965205595.1 Bryobacterales bacterium
GCTAATCAGTGTCTTGGTTGCGGTGGTGGCAATAGGGGCGACTTTGGGCGGGCTGATCCTGACCAGTAATCGCGGGTTGCGGCAGGACATTCGGCTGGACATGGGGCGGCTGGAATCCCGTCTGGATGAAAGGATCAGCGGCCTGGAATCCCGTCTGGATGGGAGCATCAAGGCGCTGGAATCCCGGTTTGATGCAATGGAGTCTCAGTTTGGCGAACTGCGCGAGCGCATGGCGCATCTGGAAGGCTTGCTGGAAGGATTACGCGAGGCCATCAGCGGGCGGGTCAAGGCCAGCTAGGCCGGCACCCACTTCTGCTTGGGCTTCGACAATCAGACCAAGGAGGAGGGGCTATGTTGAAGGCGAGTATCGCTATTGCCTTGCTTGCCGCGCTGTTCGTTCTTCCCATTGCGACTGCTCAAGAGACAGCTCACGAGAAGAGGTACGAGGAGGCCAAGAAAAAGGCTATGGTTGACAGCGACCGCTTCGATCTTTTTCATGGCTGTGATCCGATTTTTCTTGAGGTCTGGTTGCATGACGACAAAAAAACTGTCGAAGGGTTGACAGAGGAACGCTTGCGGTTCGCTGCGGAAAGCCGATTACGAAGTGCTCGCGTGTACGTTAGGTACGCATCCGGCTTTAACACTCCCAGATTGAGGGTTAGTGCTTCCGTGGGTAAATACTTTTTCACTGTAAGTGTTGCATTCAGCAAGACCCTGCACGACCTTCATTCTGAACTACGTGACTTCGTAGTCACCTGGGAAAGAGATACTGTTCAACCACACCAACGTCTTGAAAGTGCCCTATTGGATCTGTCGGGGTTCCTAGACGAGTTCCTAGCTGAGTATCTGCGGGTCAACGAGGAGGCCTGCAAGTCTGACTCTCAGCCTGCGGTGCCTGCGGTAGGAGATATTCTTACGACGGAAGAACTGGATAGGCTTCAGGACGCACCCTGAACTGTTTTTGGCAACTTCACTTGGCCCACTTCGGCGGTTTATTTTGGCCCCCCTGTAAACGGGCCTCTAAGTCATTGATTCCAGGTCACCTCCTTTCGTTTTTGGGGACGTGGTCCGGAGCGGAGCCCGAAGGGCGAAGCGCAGGACGATGTCCCCAAAAACGAGCGCCCTCCTTGCTACCGCCCTCGCTTCTTCTTCGCCAGCGTCCTACGAAAGCGGTAGGACTCCTCGCCCGTCTCGATGATGTGAGGCGCGGTCGGTAATGCGATCCAACAGCGCCTTACATAGCCGAGCGTTCGGAATCACCTTTGTCCACTCGGAGAACGGCAGGTTGGTCGTCAGCATTAGAGCCGCCTTTTCCGCGCGATCAGCGATGACTTGGAACAAGAACTCTGCTCCCACCTCCGCCAGCGGCACGTAACCCACTTCGTCGATCGCGATCAGCTCGTAGCGCGACCAGCGTGCGAGCACTCGACTCAGCTGCATTTGCTGCTTGGCTTCGACGAGTTCGTTGACCAGCGCCGACGCCGTGGTGAAGCGCACCCGCCGTTTCGGCAGGCAGGCCGCCACGCACAGGCCCGTCATCAGGTGGGTCTTGCCCGTGCCGCAATCGCCGAGAAACAGGATCGGTTCCGAACTCTCGATGTAGCCGCCTTCGGCCAACTCGGTTAGCTGCGGGGCCGAGACCGCCTTCGTCTCGGAGAAGTCGAACTCCTCGAGCGTCTTCATGCGAGGCAGCCGCGCTTCGCGTAAGCGACGATCCACCGTACGTCGCTCGCGCTCTTCCAACTCCGCGCTTAGCAGCGCTTCGAGATAGCCGACCGGCGTTTGTCTCTCGCGTATGGCTTGTTTGGCCAACGTCTCGAATTGCGCGCCCACCGTCGGCAGCCGCAGCAGCTTGCACTGTTGTTGGATGGCCTGCACCGCCAGGCTTTCGTTGGGGGCGCTGGATTTGCGGGCGCTCATTGCACCGCCTCCGCCGCCAGCAACTGATCGTAGTTCGTCAGCGTCGGCAAGGGCCGCTCAAAGCGTTCCAGCTCCGGCGCCACCAGCGGCGGCTGAGCTAGCCGTTCGAGGCACTGCGAGGTCAGCAAGTAACGCACCGCCGCCTGATCGCAGCAGCCGCACTCGAGCGCTTTCTCGATCGCCTCGCTCAGCTTGTCCCAACCGTGGCGTTTGCCCTCTTGCAACAGCTCGATCATCTGTTGCGTCCCCGCTTGCTTGTCATGGCGCTGGATCAACTTCGCCCATAACGTGTCGTAGCTCGCCGGCCAACGCCCGGCTTGGCGCCATTGTTCCAGCGGCGTCGAGCCCGCCAGCGCTCCCGGCTTGTGGGCCAATACGTCGAGGTAATGCTCCAAATTAAAGATCTTCTGCTGCCGAGAGTAGCTGCGCTCATGTCGCGCGATGCGACGACCTTCGTGCCAGACCTCGACCGACTCGGCGTAGATCTTCGCCTGCGCCCTGGTTCCCGGACGCAGCGGCGTCGAGTAGAAGTTCGTGCGCACCTTGACGCAGCCTGTCGCGTCAACCTTCGGGAAGCTCGACACTTCGATCTCAAAGCCTTCCGCCGCCAACCCCAACAGCCGCTCGCGTTCGATCAGCATTCCCTCGCCGACCGTTTGCGCCCGTCCGGCGACCGTGCGCGCTTCGTCTTCGCGGCAGCCTTCGAGCAGCTTGCTGTTGAGCTCGTCCAGCGTCTTGGCTTCAGGCAGCGGCACCGGGGTGGTTGCGGCGGTAACGTCTCACCTCGCCTTCCACGCCCCCTTTCTCGTTGCCTTTCCCCGGCGTGCAGAACTCGGAGGCGAAGCGCCAATGCGAACGAAAAGCCACGAAGCGCGCCGTCTCCTCGCGTCGCGCGCCGCGCAGAATCCGCTTCACCGCCGAAGAGAGATTATCGTACCTCAATGTCCGAAACACCCCGCCAAAGTAGGCCAAGGCCAGCTCGTGCGCTTCCAGAAACGCCTGCTGCGTCGCGCGCCGATAGGCGCGATGAAAGGCCGCGCCGCTCGCCATCGAGCGCATCGTGAACACTTGCAGCTTCACGCGCTCGCCGTCCATCTCGGCCCACGACTCGTACCAGTCCACCTGCGCTTCTTGGCCCCAGTCGTAGCTTTGCGGCACGAACGTCTCGCGCTTCTCCAATCCCAACTCGCGCTTGCGCTCTTGAACGTACTGCCGCACCGTGCGCTCGGCCACTTCGCAACTGGTTTCCTCCCGTATCCGGTTCCAGATACGGTGCGCCGTGTGACGCTGCTTACGCGGCGCCTTGCGGTCCTCTTTGAGAATGCGGTCGATGAACCCCACCGCCGGCGCCAGCTTGGCGCGCCGTCGCGCCGGCTTCTTGCGCGGCGGCGGCAGCGCGCTGGCTACCGCCTCGCGCACCATCCGCCGGTGCACGCCCAGCTTGCGCGCCACCCCCTTGATCGTCCCCACGCCGAATTCGTACTCGCGTCGAATCTCTTCGAATAGTTCCACTTTGCTCCTCCAGTCCAATTCGTTCCTCCGTTGCGGGCGATTCCCGCAAACAGAGTATCCGTTGATTGTTCTAGGGGGGCCAAATCAGGGCGCCGAAAGGGGCCAATTCAGAATGCCAAACTCACCCTGAACGGCCCACCAACTCCCCTTGCCCGTGGGTCGAGATCGTGAGCACACC
>CBDBHI010000030.1:0-468380 GCA_965205595.1 Bryobacterales bacterium
TCGCCCAGACCGTCATCTCAAGTCCATCGGCGACTTCGAAACCGTCCGCCGGTACTGGATTCCAGCTCGTGCAGGCAACAGCGCCAAGCAGACAGAGGATGAGTTGCAAGCGAATCAGCATGGCTC
This sequence comes from Bryobacterales bacterium, assembly GCA_965205595.1. Classification (GTDB taxonomy): domain Bacteria; phylum Acidobacteriota; class Terriglobia; order Bryobacterales; family UBA6623; genus CATQHP01. The sequence goes on from CBDBHI010000030.1 coordinate 127, forward strand.
ATACGATTCTAGCCGCCATCATTTAGCGGCGCGGAATTCGCTAAGATTAAAAGACTCTCGGTCGCAATCTCGTTGCCGTGCCGCCATCCGCATCGCGAGTCCTTGCCAAATCGAGTCGCGCGGAATCTGTGAGGTTCAATGTGTCTATTTCCCGAATGATTTCCTCGCTTGCGGCGGCTGCGACGCTTGCCGGCCTGCTTGGCTGCGGCGACGGCGGACCCGTACGGCCGAAAGGCGGCTCGCCCGAGTGGCACTGGGATAACGCTAGCTATTACTACGAGAGGTCTGAGTTTTCGAAGATGTCGGGGGAGCTTGTCGCGATCGCTTACCGCGAGACTCCGCTCAACGGACCGGCCCGAGTGTGGCGCACTGTCCTTCTGATTGGCCTTTCTAAGGGCTACATGGAAATCGGCGATGCCTACCGAGCGGCAATTGAGGAGAGTCCCGACACGCGCCAAACTTATGAGGGTCCGCTACAGCAAGTGAATCGCGACGCCCGCCAATACGCGATCGAATTGACCGAATCGCTTGGAGGACTGGACGAGGCGTGGGGCAATGGCGATGTTGTCTGTCAATTTCCCTTCCCCCCGGGCAGCGCGAATATTCCGCCGGCGTTGGAAGGTATTCGAGAAGGCCGGCAGGTCGGCAAGAAGCAGATTGCCGGAGCAAGCGAGCGTACGGTTCACCGAGGAATAGTTCTTTCTGCGACGGAATTTTGCGGCTTTGGAGAAGGCCCGGAGCACGCGAGCAAAGCTAAAATGGCGTTCGAAGCAGGACCGGTCACCGTTACCAATGACGACGCGCGCTTCGCGGTCGCGAAAATGCTGCTGGATGTCTCGCTCGTATTCAGCATGCTAAGGGTGGATGAGCCCAAGGTCCGCGATGTGATGATCGAGCGCTCGCAGGAATGGATAAAGCCCTACCTCGAATCCGATAACGAAGAACTCAAAGAGCGGGCCGAGGCCTTCGCTGAAGAAGTCGAAGACGAGCGCCGAGATCTGCGCAAGCGGGCTCGCCGTCTGAAGAAGCGCGAATAGGGGTTCCGTTCAAACCAGACGACTCTCGCCACTTGGTGAGAAATGTGGGCTAACGCACTAGAAAGGGGAGCTCTACTAGTAGCTCGTCGATTTCGGCGAACGGGGCTCCGCAGTGCGGGCAGAATTTGAATGGGTATAGCGTTGGTTGCTCGTATTCGCCGCCGCACTCGCCACATTGGATTTCGTCCATGCCAAAGCGCTCGGCTAGGATGATTTTTCTCGATTCGTCGACGCGTTGCTCTAGGCCGCGAATCGATATATCGCACCACGGGCAGAAGTTGTAGGATTCGAAGTCGCCTTCGGGATAAGGCAGACGGCATTGCCGGCAGCAGGTGGTGTCTTGCTCGGTGCGGCCGAGTGCCGCGAGCATCTCGGCGCGAAAGCGAAGCATCATACGCTGAATCGCGTCGGCTTCGTCTTGATTCCTGGGCTCGCTTGAGAGCAAGCCTCAGTCTAATCTCTAATCTGACGCAATCCCGCCGTGGGTGGATTTATTCCACCCGAACAATTGGCGTGGCTGATCTTTCTACGTGACCATCAAGTAGCGACAGCGATCAGAAGTGCCATGGCCACAATGGCGCCAATGACACTCCAGTTGATGCCTGCTTGTTTTTTGTCGACTGTGTCGAACATACTTACACCTCCGTATTAGGGCAGCGCAGTCGACGACTATCAATCAGCAATGTCTGCAACTCGACCGTAGCATCGTCAGGCGGCGATTACAAGGAAAATTGGCTCAAGACGGTCTTGGTAGACTCGGCGCTGGAGTCGAGATGACGCTTGAAGGAAAAACTGCGCTGGTTACCGGGGCGAGCAAGGGAATAGGCTACCGCAGGGCATTGCCACCAGGCTCGGCGAGCTTGGCTGCGGCGTCGTGGTGAACTACAACTCCGATCAGGCCGGCGCCGAGCAGACCGTTGATGCTATCCGCAAGGCTGGCGGTGAGGCGATCGCGGCTCGGGCGTCTGTGGCAAAGTCAACTGAGGTGGACCAGATGTTCGACGATGCGGTAGTTGAATTTGGAACGGTCGACATTGTCGTCAACAACGCGGGCACACAAGTGTGGGCTCCTTTTTTGGAACTCGCCGAAGAAGATTGGGATCGCGTGATCGATACCAATCTCAAGGGCAACTTCTTGTGCACTCAGCGGGCGGGCAGGCTGATGAAAGACAGCGGAGGCGGCCGCATCGTCAACATTGGTTCGGGTTGCAACAAAGTGGCCTTCCCCAATCTCGTGAGCTATACAGCGAGCAAGGGCGGTATTGAACAGCTCACGAAGGTGGCCGCCGCCGAGTTGGGTCAGTATGGAATCACGGTCAATTGCGTCGCGCCCGGCGCAATTCTGATAGAGCGCACCAAGCATGAGGCGGATGACTATGAGGGTAAGTGGTCGCGGCTGACTCCGATGAATCGCATCGGGCATCCCGCCGACGTGGCGGCAACGGTGGCATTCTTGTGTGCTGACGAAGCCGAATTTATCACTGGTCAGACGATCCTGGTCGACGGCGGATTGTTCACGCAGGGCCCCTGGGCGTACTGAACTATATTTAGCAGGACGCGATATTTCCTTGACTCGCGACTGCGGCGAGCCTACAATTCGAGACGTGCGCAAACTAACGTCGTTGATCACCGTAGCCCTCCTTTTCGCTTGCCTGTCGTTTGCAGCGTCCGAGACCAAGCGTTACCTCTACATGAGTACGCCTGACGGTGCTCAGAAGGAAGGGCGCTCTGAACCGGGGATTATGATCTTCGATATCGACGACGGCCACAAGTTTGTTCGCCATATCTCAATTCCCATATTCGATGAAGGCCTGCGCGGCTTTGCGGGGAATCTAAAGAACCATGCCGCCTACTACTCATCGACCAACCGACGGCTCGGTGCTTTTGATCTCGAGACGGAGAAAGTCCTTTGGGAAAAGACCTTCGAGCAGGGTTGCGACCGCTCGTCGATCACCATGGACGGCAAAAAGATCTACGTCCCAACCGGCTTTTGGTACAAAGGCGAAGACGCCGGCCTGCTTGTCGTCAACGCCGAGAATGGCGAACTGATCAAGAAGATCGTTGTCGGTCCGGCGGCCCACAACAGCATCGTCAGTCTAGATGGAGAGCGCGTCTACCTCGGCACGGAAACGATGCTCTCAATTTTCGATACGAAGACCGATACTCTAATTCGGCAAATCAAAGACGTCGGCGAGCGAGGGATTTTCCCGTACACGATGGATAGCAAAGAGAAGTATGGCTACATTTGCCTTGGCAATCACATCGGGTTCGATGTCGTCGATTTGCAGGAAGGGAAGGTTCTGCATCGCGTGTTCGCAGGCAAAGAGAAGATTGCAAACCGCACCCATGGCGCCGCGCTTACCCCTGATGAAAAAGAGCTTTGGATAAGCGATCAGAAAGGCCAATATTTGTTTTTCTTCGACGCAACCAAAATGCCACCGGTGGAGAAAGGTCAGATCGAGCTTTCGACGGGCGGGCATGGCTGGGTGACATTCAGTCTCGACGGAAAAATCGCCTGGACCCACACGCCCGACGTGTTTGATGTCAAGACAAAAAAGCTGATCGCAACCCTGAAGGACGGGTCGGGAAAACGCGTCAGTGGCTCAAAATTTATCGAGGTCCACATGCGCGACGGCAAGGTCGTTGAGATGGGGAACGAGTTCGGCTTAGGCCGCCGCTAGCCCCAGTTTCACGACCGCTTTTAGCCCGCGCCTGACTGCGCTGCACTCCGATCAGTGTGGCCAGCGCGTCTGGCGTATTCCGAATGATCGGTACCACCCTATCCCACTATAAAATCGTGGCCAAACTCGGCCAGGGTGGCATGGGTGTGGTCTATAAAGCAGAGGACACGCGGCTCGATCGGATGGTCGCTCTTAAGGTTCTTCCAGATAATTTCAACGAAGAACTACGCGAGCGTCTGTTGCGCGAAGCAAGACTTGCGGCGAGCCTGCGGCATTCGAATATCTGCCCAATTTATGACGTTGGCGAGGAAGACGACAAGATCTTCGTCTCGATGGCCTTTCTCGAAGGCGAATCACTTGAAGAGATGCTCAAGGTCGGCGGGCTGCCGATCGAGCTTGTCACCGATCTTGTTCGGCAGACCGCGTTCGCGCTGCACGAGGCACATACGCACGGCATCATTCACCGCGACGTGAAATGCGCCAACATTCTGGTCACAAACAAAGGCGAGGCGATGCTGTTGGACTTTGGCCTTGCCAAGGGTAACGCTGACACTCGGTTGACTACAACGGGCACGATGGTCGGCACGGCGTCGTATATGTCGCCAGAGCAGGTTGAGGCTCGCGAGGTCGACCACAGGACCGACATCTGGTCGTTAGGCGTGGTGCTGTATGAAGCCCTCGCCGGGCAGTTGCCGTTTGACGCCGGCGAGACGCTTTCGATGATGTACACGATTGCGAATAAGGACATCGCTCCACTCGCCGTGGCCGCGCCATGGGTGCCGGAGGACGTTCGCGAAGTCGTTGAAAGAGCGCTCGCGAAAGCCCCCGAAGAACGATTCGAATCGGCGCTCGCGATGGCCGAAGCGCTCGGCGGCGCGCAATCCGCGTCGGGCGCAGCCGCGGTCTTGAGTGGTGCGTCGCGAGGGCTTACTCCCTCTGAGTCCGCGAGACGAGCGCTGTCTCAGCCGGAGGTGTCGTTTGCGAGCGCGCGGCCGACTGAAATCGTCGAACATCACCTCGCGGCGAATGGGTCTGGGTACTCAGTGGCTGCAGCGCCGCCGAAAGAGGTTTGGTCTGCCAGCAACATCATCAAGATCTCGGCGATTGCGGGCATCGTGGCTCTGGTGGCACTCGTGGCGTTGCTGCGTGATTCGGGTCGCAACCCCGAGCGAGCCGAATCGGCGACGGATTTGGTAGCCGAGGCGCAGCCGCTAGAAGTTAGTGAAGCACCATCAGCCAGCCCCCTCGCGCCGGTTGAATCGGATGCGACCCCGCCGCAAGAAGTCACGGTTCCGGTGGCGGCACCGATGCGCGCGACCTTGAGCCCAGTGCGCGTACAGCCGGTTGAGCGGCCGGTGCTCGCGGCAAGTGCGCCGGCACCTGCTCCGAATACGGCAAGCCGGGTCGATAATTCTACGAGCGCGAGCATCGAGAGTCGCAGCGCATCGATCGCCGCGGCACCGCCCGCCGCGGTTCAAGTAGTGGAAGAACGCCCGGCGGCACGGCCTCCGCCGGAACCTTCTCGAGCAGTTGTCGCCCCGCCGGTCAGTACGGCACCTGTCGAAACGCCAAGCCAACCCGCGCAGCCTTCGCAAGCGGAACTCGCGGACGCCGCGTGGGCGGTCGTGGCGGATGGCCAAGATGTCGCCGGCCTTAGAAATTTCGCGGCTAAGTTTGCCGAGTCGCCACACGCCGAGACGGCGCGCCAACGCGCGGACGAGATCGACGCCTCGGCTCGCGGGCGCCGGGAAATTCAGCAGTTGTTGACGCAATACGAGACCGCGTTTAGCGCGATGAATCTGCAATCAGTCGCGGCGCTGCGGCCGTCGCTCAGCAACGATCAGCGCAATCGCCTGGATGGTAGCTTTCGCAGCACCAAATCAACGAGCTATTCGCTAGTCCCGAGTTCCGAACCTCGACTCGCTGGGGGCGATAAGTGGAGCGGGGATCAGGTATTGCGGGCCACGATCACCTGTCGGCAACGTGTTCAGACGGAATTTCGAGGCGGCGATCGCCCGCCGCCCGTTGAACAGCAAGTCGAAGTCGTCGTCGAGCGCATAGCCGGCGAGTGGCATATATTGTCGATCGATTAGCGCTTGATATGATGGCGGCAAGTGCTGCCTGCTTCGATCTCTCGGGCGGGGTGCTGCGGCTTTTTGATTGCGAGAACCCCCTTGAGAATGACTGGCTTTGCGTTACTGTTCGTAGGCGTTTGCGGCTCGGTTTTCGGCCAATCTCCGTTTCGCCAGGAGAAGTTGGCGTTCGTGCTTCCGAATCTGTTTGGTGAAAACGGCCTGCGGCTCGACAGCACCGTCCACCGCGCCCATTTCGACAGCTCGTTTCAAGCAAATTTTGGTCCGTTTAATTCCGCCGTAGCGAGCCAACTGACGTCACTACCCATTCCTTCTCCGGCCTCGGGCTTCACGTACAGTTTCGACGATGACCTGGGGACGTACACGCGGAGCGCAACGAGCTTTGGGCCAATCCTTGCAGAACGTGCCGAGACCATCGGTAAAGAGCAGTTCTCATTCGGATTTACCACGCAGCATTTTGGCTTCGACAAGATGGACGATCTTGAACTCTCTTCGTTCCCAGCACTGTTCCAGCACAGTCCGACCGTTGACCCAAATTCGCCCTTTCTGAAGGATCTTATCTCGGCGCGGAATTCAATCGACTTCAGAATCACGCAAGCGACTGCGTTCTTCAGCTACGGGGTTACGGACGCGCTCGATGTTTCCGTTGCTCTGCCGTTCATCAATACGGAGCTCGATGCCAGATCGCAACTCGATATCAATCGCATCGGCACCCACGACGATCCGACGTTCCCTCACACGTTTCAAGAAGGACAGGATGTCGCGCAGGGGAGGTTCTCAAACGGGTCGTCCGCCAGCGGAATTGGCGACGTGATATTCCGGATTAAGGGCACGGCCACACGTTGGGAGAAGGCGGCTCTGGCGCTTGGAGCGGATGTGCGGCTACCCACGGGTGATGAACTTAACTTTCTGGGCAGCGGAGCGGCGGGTTTCAAACCGTTCGCGGTAGTGTCGTCGAATCTTGGCCGAGTGTCGCCGCACGCGAATTTCGGGTTTCAGTTCAATGGCGAAAGTATTCTTGCGGGCGATGTCGTGACGGGCGTGAAGGCGGCTTTGCCGAACCAATTTACTTACTCGTTCGGCGCTGACATTGGAGTCAGCGAGAAGATGACATTCGCCGCCGACCTGTTGGGTAGACGCTTGGTCGACGCGAATATCGTAGGGGTTCAGAATTTTTCGGCAACCGATGGAACAGTGTTTCCGATACTGGAATTTGCGCCCGGCGGCGTCAATCAAACAGATGCGTCCGTTGGCTTCAAGGTGAACCCGGCGGGCACGGTGCTGGTTACATTTAATGTCCTGATGCGCGTGGGCGGGGGTGGGTTGCGCGCCGACATCGTGCCGCTGTTCGGTATCTCAATGACGCCCTAGCCAGCGCGCCGATTGAACAGCCACACACACCCTGCGAAGGCGACCAGGCTCACGCCAATCCCGGCGATTGCATCAACGGCGTAGTGATAGCGTCCGTAGACGGTTGACACCGCAATTCCACAAGCAACCGCGAGCATTGTGAAGCCAAGCTTTCTGTGGCTCGGCAGTGCGTAGAGCAGGCCGAACGCGGCCCCGAACGCCGATGAGACGTGACCGCTTGGGAAGACGCTGGTATGAATTCCACCGCCGGCGAGCAACCACCAGTTGAAGCGCCGAAATATCGTGTCGTAGTTGGGGAACTCTTCACCTGGAAATAGCGCTCGCGGGGGCTCGGACGGAAAGTACGGAAATAGAGCGTAGGAGAGTATCGCCGAGATTACGTAGACGGCCAGGAATTGATCGGCACGTCGTAGGTTGCCAGTGGCTGCAAGTGCGGCAATTCCGAACGGGCCCAAAATGTACGTCAGTACGTACGTGATTTCGAGCAGCCCGGGCAGTAGTGGGCCCGCAATCTCGATCGCCGCTTGGAGCTTGAGATCGTTGAGCAACAGCTTGTCCCATTGCACCCACGACAACTCCAGTTCGATACCGTCGTGGGGCAGAGCGAACCAACCCATTTGTTGATAGGCCAACATCACGAGCAGCAGTGGGAGTAGGTTTCGAACGAGGGCCCATCTCGAGCCTTCACGTTGCGTTGAGAGCCAGGCCAGCGCGCCGATCGCAACAACGTTTGCTATGAGCGCGCGGAGCCTGATATCAGGGGAAATCGGCAGCAGCAGCGCCACCGCGGATGTGTAGACGAAATAGATCGCCAATGCCCATTCGCAAACTCGGGGCTGAAGCCGGCTCGTGCGATTCATCCGCGGTACAAAGGATACGCCGCGGTCACGGGCACGCGAGTACGTCGAAAGAAAGCGCGGACTTCCGGCCACTCCTCCGCTACTTGACCTCGAACGACGAAGCACCCGGGCGGGTCGGACCTATAATAATTTGGGGTGATTCCTCCAGCTACAAAAGTGTGTTTTTGCCTAGCACTGCTAGCGCTTGCCGCGCTCGGAGTGGCTGCCGAGGCGCCGGGCGAATCGCACGAACTCGAGCCCCAACTTGCGCGATTTGTCGAAGTTTTCAATCTTCTCGACCAAAGACTAGCTGAGCCGATCGAGCCGGCCGACGCGATCTACAAAGGTGCAATTCCGGCTATGCTGCGCAGCCTCGATCCGCACTCGGCGTTTCTTGACCCGCGGCAGTTCGAAAGCCTCAAAGAAATGCAGCGCGCGACAGAAAAGGGCTTCGGGATCGTCGCCAATCTGCTGCCGGGGCGGGTGATCGTGCTGCAAACGATTGAAGACAGCCCCTCAGCTCGCGCGGGCATCGCGTCGGGTGACGAGTTGGTCATCGCCAACGGCTACCCCTTGACGCAGATGCCGGTTGAGCAGCTTGTCTCCATTCTGTCGGAGTCGCGAAACGACCGCGCTCAGTTCATGGTGAAGCGACCGAACTTCACGCGGCTGCTGCCGATGACGCTGGTCCCCGCTGAAATGGCCGACCCCAGCGTCTCGCGACACTTTTTCATCGAGCCCGGCCTTGCCTACGTGAAGGTCATCAATTTCGAAGCCACCACGGCTCAGGAATTGCACGAAATGATCGAAAGCATGGGCGGGCGTGATCTGAGTGGGCTCATCCTTGATTTGCGTGGCAACCCAGGCGGCATCGTCGAGGTTGCGATACAGGTCGCCGCGTCGTTTCTGAACGAGAAGGAGCGGATTCTCTGGATTGCGGGCCGAACAGGACCGAAGGAAGAATTGACCGTTCCCGAAGGATTCGAGCCTTATCGATTTCCGCTTGCCGTGCTTGTTGATGAGCGCACGGCCAGTGCCGCGGAATTGGTTACCGGAGCGTTGCAGGACCACGGCAGAGCGACGGTGATCGGCGACCGCAGCTACGGCAAGGGCCTGGTGCAGAGCGTCTTCGAACTAAGCTCAAAAACCGGACTCGCTTTGACTACCGCGTACTATCTGACGCCCGACGAACACCCGATCCAGCGTTCGCTGGGGAAATGCAGCGAGTACCAACTTGCGCCCTGTGACGATGGGCGCTCAGAGGATGAGCGACGCGGTGGCGTTAAGCCCGACGAGACCGTCTATCCGGCATGGTTGAGTGACCTCGAGACCGTTCTCAAGGCGAGTAATTCGTTTCTTGAATTTGCTCGCGACTACGTCCGCGAAACTGGCTCGGTCGATAAGAACTTTGAGCCTTCCAACGAAATGCTCGATGACTTTCAGCTTTATCTCTCCGAGCGTGGTATCCGGCCGACGCTGTCGCAATGGTCGACGTCGCTAGCGTATATTCGCGCAAACCTGAAGCAAGAAGTCTTCAATTTGACCGTCGGCGTTGCCATTGGTGACGAGGTTGAACTACGTCGCGACCCAGTCGTGCGGGCTGCTGTTAGGGCGATAGAGGCCGGTCAGCCGCACCGATAGTCGCGCCGCGAGCGTTGCGCGCTAGTACTTAGTTGCGTAAGTTAGAATATTTACTGGCGAGGGGACGAGGGGCGACGACGGTCTTGGTCCATTCGAACGGAGTAGCCTTGGAGTTGTAGACGCGGACGAAGCTGTCGATGGCCTCGCGCACCTGCCGGGGGGAAGTGAAACTCGCCCCCCGCAAGGCGCGGCGGCTCAGAATCGAAAACCACACCTCAACCTGATTCATCCACGAACTGTAGGTCGGCGTGTAGTGAAAATGGATGTTCGCATGACGTTGCAGCCAGCGGTCATTTTTGGGCTTGTGAGTGTTCAAGTTATCCAAGATGATGTGGATCTCGCGGCCTTCGTGGATGGCCGCGATGTGGTTCATGAAGTCGAGAAACTCGCGACGCCGTCGGCGCCAATAGTGTCCGGCGATGATGAATCCGGTAGCCACTTCCAGCGCGGCGAAAAGCGGCGTCGTGCCGTGCCGCCTGTAGCCGTGCGAGAAGCCCGTCAAGGCCTTGCCGTTGGGCAAGCGTAGCCAGCCCTGCGCTCGCTCCAAGGCCTGGATGCTCGGCTTCTCGTCGACCGCGAGCACCACGGCGTTTTCCGGCGGGCTGAGGTAGAGTCCGACAATGTCGGCGGCCTTGCGAGCGAACTCCGGGTCGGTTGACAAACACCAACTGCGCCGCCGCCGCAAGGACACGCCGAGCTGCCGCAGTACGCGCCAGACTTGATGCTTGCTGACGTCGCCGAGAGCTTCCGCGAGCAGTTCGCCTGTCCAAGTGGCGTGCCCTTCGGGCGGAGCTTCGTCGAGTTGGCAGAGGATGCGTTTGCGCGTCGCTTGGTCGTACCGCGCGGGCCTGCCGGAACGCGCTTGATCGCATAATCCCGCCAGACGTTGCTGGGCGAAGCGGGTGCGCCATTTCGACACGCGCGCCGCCGGGGATCCCAGTTGCCGGGCGATCTCGGCGGTCGAGGTAGCGGCGGCCGCCAGCAGCACAATGCGAGCGCGCTCCACCATGCGCCGTTCGGACTTGTGGCCGCGCACCCAGAGTCGCAGCGTCTCTTCTTCCTCGGCGTTCAGTCGAATCACCGTTGCCGGTCTTGCCATACCGACATTTTACAGTTAAAGGCCTTACTTTCCCAAGTTAGTACTAGGTCGATGAGAAGGAGAAGGCCGAGGCAGATTCGTAGCGTCGCTAGTGCTCGGGCGTCGACCTCAAAGAAGTCTCGCCAAAGCGTCTCAGCCCGCTCCCTCCAGGTGGCCATAGGCCCATAGTAATCCGTTCGTATCAGACTCCTAGCGCACAGCTCTCGGCACGTGGTGACCAGTGCGGGCTAGAGAGGCGGCGACGTAGGTCGACCGATTCCAAAACAGATACCTCGCGGCAATCTCGCTACAATGCCGCCCATGGTAACGGGATTGAACCGGCGTGAGTTTGTAGGAGCCCTTGGTGGAGCGGCGCTCGGTGCCTGCGCCGATTCTGCGCAGACTGTTTCGAAGCGTCCGAACATCCTCTTTATCTTTGACGATCAGCTGCGAGCTGATGTCTGTGGCGTGTATGGCGGTCACGACATCGAGACCCCGCATATCGATCGCCTAGCCTCCGAGGGCGTTCGCTTCACCAATGGCTGGTCGACTTATCCGTTGTGTACGCCGTACCGCGGCATGCTGCAGACCGGCCGCTACCCGACGCACTCTGGAATCTTTTGCAACTGGACGCAAACGAACACCGACTTAAACGAGCAGTGTCTGGCGCAAGTCTTCGCGGACGGCGGCTACCAAACGGGCTTCATCGGCAAGTGGCATCTCGCCGCCGGCGGCCGCAAATACGAAGACCTTTACGTCGACCCCTACAACGGTGATTACGCCAAGCGCGCCGCTGACGGCGATGCGTTTCCCGATCCGGAGTTCGTGCCACCCGGACCGGACCGGCTCGGCTACCAGCACTGGGAGGCCTACAACTTCCACGTTTCGTTCAATAACTATTGGTTCTATCGCGACGAGCCCACTAAGATTTTCTCGGAAAAATACGAATCGGATACCGAGACCGATCAGGCCATCGCTTACATGGAGAGCCGCGGTAACGACGAGCAACCGTTCTTCTTGATGGTCGCGCCGCACCCACCGCACAACCCTTTTCGCGTGTCGCACAACCCGCCTGGATACCTCGAGCAGATCCCCGAGACATTGCATGATTCGCCAAACGTCCCTGAGGATCACCCGCGCAGAACCGATCCCTTTGAGAGGCGCTGTTATCTGGCGATGTGCAAGAACATGGACGACAATCTCGGACGCATCCTCGACTTCCTCGACAGCTCTCGTTTGGCACAGGACACGATCGTCATATTCACCGCGGACCACGGCGAGCAGCACGGCTCGCACAACCTGATTAACAAGATGGCGCCGTATAACGAGTCGGTCAACGTTCCGTTGATTGTTCGCTGGCCGGGCCATACCGAGGCGGGGTCCGTTCGTGATGACATCTATAGCGGCCTCGACCATATGCCAACACTGTGCGCGCTGGCCGGCCTCAACGCGCCTGAGACCGCCGACGGGATTGACATGAGCGAAGCCGTTCTCGGGGCGCGCGGCGCCGATCGCGAGCCGGCGCTGATGATGAACTATTCGTCTCACTGGGACTACTTTCAGACGCAAACTTTGTGGCCCGAATGGAGGGCGGTACGGGACCCACAGTTCACCTACATCAAGTGGCTCAGCGGCAAGGAGGAGCTTTTCGACAACCTTGAGGACCCTTATCAAATGCGAAATCTAGCCGAAGGCGGGCAGGATCTGCCACGGATGAATAGGATGCGCGAGCAGATGGCTGGGCTCCTAGCCGAGGCGCACGACGAGTTTCTGCCCGGGACGGCCTATGCCGAGTGGTTCGACAACGAGAGAAATCTAGTTCGCAATGCATTGGGTCCGGTTAGTCGATGACAAGCCGACGAGAGTTCCTTAGCGCAAGCGCGGCGGCCGGTTTTTCTTTGGCGGGAGAGTCCTGTTCGAAGGCTATTGTTGACGAGCGCCCCAACATTTTCTTGGCAATCTCGGACGATCAGTCCTTCGCGCACACGAGCCTTGCGGGCGATCCCGTTGTAAAGACGCCCGTCTTCGATCGGGTTGCCCATAATGGCGTTTACTTCCCAAACGCCGATTGCTGCTGCCCGTCTTGTACGCCGGCGCGGTCAGCGGCGCTGAGCGGACAGCATATGTGGCGGCTCGGCGCGGCGGGCAATCTTTGCAACTTCATGCCAAAGGATATGCGTCTCTACACGGACATCTTGGGCGAAGCTGGGTACGAGATAGGGCGTATCCGCAAGGGCTGGGGACCAGGTAACTTCGAAGTGGCGGGCCGGTCGGAAAACCCGGCCGGCCCGGATTCGCAGAGTTTCGACCGATTCCTTGCCGACCTGCCGGAGGGCAAGCCGTTTTGCTTCTGGTTTGGGACGAGTGATCCGCACCGCCCGCTCGAAAAGCGCTCGGGGGCCGCAGCCGGGCTCAGCTCGGATGACGTTGAGGTTCCCGGCTTTCTCCCTGATATTCCAGAGGTGCGCAACGATATTCTCGACTACCTGCTTCAGATTCAGCGCTTCGACCGTGAAGTCGGCGAAGCGCTGGCGCTGTTGGAAAAAGCCGGCAAACTTGAGAACACGTTGGTGGTTGTCACGAGCGACAACGGCATGGCGTTCCCCGGTGCGAAGACGAACCTGTACGATTACGGAGTTCGCGTGCCGTTGGTTGTGCAGTGGCCGGCGCGAGTAGCGGCGGGCCGCGTGGTCGAGGATTTCGTCAGTTTTGCCGATTTCGCGCCGACGTTTCTGGAGGCATGTGGAATTGAGCCCGAGCCACAAATGAGCGGCCGTAGTCTGCTGCAAACTCTCACCTCCGAAGCGTCGGGGCGCGTCGACCCCGAGCGAGGGGCGACAGTAGTTGGCCGCGAACGCCACATGCAGGCGCGGCCCGGCGACGTCGGTTACCCGATGCGGGCTATCCGTACGAGCGACTATCTATACATCCGCAACTACGAGCCTGACCGCTGGCCTGGCGGAGATCCGCCGCACTACTCCGACGTCGACCTCTCACCAACGATGGAGTACATGATCGAACACCGCGGCGACCCGGCGATTGAGCCGAGCTTCGAGCGATGCGCCGGGAAGCGTCCGGCGGAGGAACTGTACGCGGTGCGGGAAGACCCATACCAGCTTCGGAACCTCGCCGACTTGCCCGAGTACGGGCAGATCAAGCAAGAACTGGCAGCGGAGCTCCAGAGGCGTCTTGCCGAAACCGGCGACTCGAGGGCTCTTGGTCAGGAGCCGCCTTGGGATGAGTATCCCTATGCTTGCGGGCTCAAGATCCGCGACGGACCGAACGGGCGCGGGATTGAGGGTAGGCCGCTTTGATCGATGCGGATCTTCCTAAAGCGGTGCCTGGTATGGTGATTCGCAGGCGCCGTCAAAGCCGTCTCCGTTCCCGATGCTCAACCTCTCACCCGTGCCACGCTACCTAGCCCGCATTTCTCGCCACCTGACGGCGAAAGTACGCGATAGGTGCGCCACTACTTCGTTGCGCTCGATCGTCGTGCTCAACGGACTATCAAGTACGCCTCCGCGCGCCGATCGTCGCCCGCCTCGTATTGACGCACCTCTCACGCACCTTCGCTCGCCACGTGGTGAGAACTGCGGGCTAGCCCCGCGGGTCGCAGCATCAATTCTGCTGGTGCTATGTCTTGGCTGCGACGACGTGGTGTCAACCAGTCCGCTAATCGGTCCCGCGCAACGCGTGCGGGATGACCGTTTGGCGGGACGTTGGGTCGACGCTGATTCACAAGACACTTTTCAGTTCGAGTTGCTTTCAGACGGTCGCTACCGCTACTCAGACACAGACGCGGATGACGAGGGGGTTTTCTCGCTTGGGCGGGTCGCTGGGACGCTGATTCTGCAGTGGGAACAGGAAAGCTGCTCGCTGCATCTTTTTTTCAGCGCTAACGACGAACAGCGCTGCTATTCCTTCGCGAAGCTCGAATTCGACGATCGCTCGTTTTCGCTTACGGAATTGGACATCGAACGAGCCTTCCGCGACAGTGTTGCGGGTCGACTTGAAATCGAACATGAGATTCGACGAGAGGTGCCCGCCGAACATCGCAAACCCCAAACATGCGTGGTACTAACTGCCGCAACCGAGCAACTCCGTCCCTTTTTCGAGATCTATATCGACGACGAAGAAGTGTTCAAGAAAACCAAGCAAGTATTCTTTCGTACCGGCCTTTAGCTTTGGTCGTCACTATCGCTTAGGCGGATCGTTCTAGGGTGAAACTTGAGATACCGGCGCGGCGCGGCGCGGTACTGCGAAGGGTTTCGTCCAACACGCAGCTTATCTCTGGGTAGGGAACAGGCAACACGAGGGTTCGTCTAGGTGCAGAGATTGCGGGATCGCATGTGCCAGTCGCCGCCTGAAAGTTCTTCTGCTTCCTTTTGGCATAATTCGTAGTCTGTGTCCTTGCCGTAAACATTTTGCGCTGTGCGAGAATCGCCATTGATGAAACCACGGACAGGCGCCGTTCTGCTCATGGCCATCACGCTCGTTACGGTTTTGCGAGTCGCTTCGACGTATGCGGTTTTTAATGACACGATTGATGAGAGCAACCACATCGAGGCCGGGTTAGAGTACTGGCAGTTCGGTCGCTACAGTCACGAACCGCAGCATCCGCCGCTGGCGAGAATCGTCCTCGCGGCACTGCCTTACCACCTGGGGGAGTTGCGGCTCGGCTCCAAGAGGATCGATCCAGACGGCCGAATCTACGAGCGCCCGGCGAGCGAGCCGCGGCAACCGCTTGAAGGGTTTTTGTGGGCCGGCCCGTGGCGCGGACGTTCTGAGCAGTATTATTGGCGCACACTCTCGCTCGCCCGCGCCGGCAACTTGATTTTTCTGGTGGCGCTCTTAGCGGTTGTTTACTTTTGGGTCAAAGATCTGTTCGACCCGCTAACGGCGTTGATCGCGTCGGTACTGGCCGCCTGTTCACCGACGGTGTTAGGGCACGCGGGCCTAGCGACGCTTGACCTCGCCGTAGCGACAAACGTGCTTGCGTCGTCGTACTTCTGGTGGCGCTGGATCGGCTCAAGAGGTCGGTTTAACGCCGTCGGCGCCGGAGTCGCGACCGCTCTGGCCATTGCCTCGAAGTTTTCGGCATTGGTATTCCTGCCGCCGATCGTCGCAATCTACTTGTGGCTCGAGCGCCGGGCGTTAGTCGATCTGCTGCGGAAGACGGCTGGTCGTCGCGAGATGTCGATGCAGTCGGGCTTCCTTATCGTGGCCCTTAGCTTCTCGCTGTGGGGACTCTATGGCTTCGATTTTGGCCCAATATCCGCGCCGGGGACGACATACGTTAGCCCTGAGGAGCGCGGGAGCCCAAGCGCTATCGCGCGTTCGATTGCCGAAACGATCGGTTCTTTTCCAGTGCCGGCCCCCGCACTGTTGCAGGGGATTATTGACGTTGCGGCGCACAATGACCAAGGCCATGCTTCGTATTTGCTGGGCGAGTGGTCGCAGACCGGAAGGCGCGCCTATTTTCCGATCGCTATCGGACTCAAAACGACTCTGCCGTTATTATTTCTGACGATCGCGGCAATTGCAGTGGGCGCCCACGACCCTCGGCAACGGCGAGCGATGCTAACGCTGGGGTCACCGGCACTGGTGGTCGTCGCCGTCGCGATGGCGGCCGATATCAACATCGGAATCCGGCATATCTTACCTGTTTACCCCTCGCTGGCGATGGTCGCGGCATGTGGCTTCACTTGCATGACGGGGGCGTGGCGACCGATTCGCCTTGGTGCGGCCCTACTAGCTTGCCTGTTTGTCTGGCACGTCGGCGAGTCGGTTGCGGCTCACCCGGACTATTTACCCTATTTCAATGAAATTGCGGGCGGTCGCGAACATCACTATTTGGCTGACAGCAACGTTGATTGGGGCCAAGACCTGACGCGCTTGAGCCAGTGGGCCAAAGAGCGCGACATTGCGGCGATGACCGTTCGCTACTTTGGCGACGCTTTCCCTGAGCGGTTTGGACTGCAGTCGGCGGTACTGCCCGCGGCACACCCGGACTCTGGCTGGTTTGCGATCAGCACCAATTTATTGTTCGGACTCGAAGGCAACTCAGACAAGCTTCGGCAGCTCGCTGCAACTGAGCCTGAAATCAAAGTGGGGAAGTCGATTTGGGTCTATCGAATCGATCGGCAAGATCTGGGGAAATTGGCGCCACCTCGGTTTTTTGAGCGGCTGGCGAGAAAGCAGGAGGGCTTTTAGCGCTCATGCCTCGACGCTCGCGCTCCGACCGGAAGCCCCGCGAAAACCGCATCACCGGGCCGGCTCCTTCGCGGAGATCCACATCCGTTGACGGGCCGCTAGCCGCCATACTGCTCGCGTCGCTAGCGATGCGGCTGATTAACCTGGTAGGCAATCTGCCGATCGTTGGCGATGAGAGTATCTATCTGCGATGGGCGGAGATCATCGAGCACCAGGGCGAGTCGTTTGTTTCGCTGCTCGACGGCAAGCCGCCTCTTAGTTACTGGCTCTACGCGGCGTGCCGGTTCATCCTGCCGTCTGATCCGTTGTTGGGCCCGCGTGTTGTGTCGGCCGTCGCCGGCACTCTCGCGACGTTTGGAGTTTTTCGCATCGGCGTACACCTGGGGGGGCGCCGGGCTGGACTTGCGGCTGCGGCGCTGTATGCCTTCTTGCCTTGGGCTATGGTCTATGACCGGCTGGCTTACGCCGAAAGTTTGGTCAACCTTGCGGGCGTCGCCATAGCCTGGGCGGCGATCGCCGCCTTCGACCGGGAACGCAGCGAGTGGCTCACCGTAGCCTTGGCCGGACTCGTGCTGGGCTTGGGCCTATTTACTAAGACGACCGCGCTGCTCTTCTTTCACGCGCCGCTTTTGGCCGCTCTGCTGTGGAAACGCGAGAGTTGGCGTTCGATCGCTCCAAAGCTCGGGCTGCTCTACGCAATAGCTTTGGTCTTCCCGTGTTTGTCGTGGCTTCTGACGCCTGATGCTCCTCAACTCGAGTCCTCTAATGTATTGCTTCACAAGACCCATTTCTTTTATTCGCCCGCCGAATTTGCCGTTAGCCCGCTCGCCGGCTGGTTCGCCCACGCCGGGGTGTTTGGCGAGTCGATCATCGGCTATCTCACCTGGCCTGGTGTTGTGGCTGCTCTTGCCGCGGCTTTGTGGCTGGCTCGTCGCTCAAGCCGCGCGTGCGTGTTTCTGCTGGGCCTTAGCGTGCTGCCGCTGCTCGTGGAAATGACTGTTTTAACGAAGTATTTTTCGCGCTACCCTTTCCCTCACATCTGGCCGTTGCTGGTGTTGATCGGCATGGCGTTCGCTGCTCTCTGGGAATCGCATCGCCCCAAAACGTGGGCGGCGATTTCGATGGGCTTAGTTTTTGTTGCGATGGCCGTGGGGTCGATTCGAATTGTCAGCTATCCGGCAAAGGGCCTTGCGCCGCTTGACCGCGACTACTATTTTACTGCGTACACTATCATATACTTGACACAAGGTCATCATTGTAGTACACTAGTCTTGTGAGTTGGTTAACTTCTTTTCTTTCAGTTCTTTCGAGTCCTTCTCATGAGCTACTCTGTGAAGCTCCTCACGCGCCTTCTTCGGGAAGATCCTTTTCAGGGCTTCTTCCGTTGTCAGATCCTTCGCTGGTTTCTTTCTAGGCATATGCGGGACTATGAGCACTGCCAATATCGACTTAATGACTTTGATGGACCGCTTCCACTCCGAGGAAAAGTGCTTGGAGTATTTAGAAGGTCTCCGCTGGCCGGATGGCGTCCACTGTCCCCGTTGTGACTCTGATAAGATTTCACGGATTGTAAAACGTGCCCAATACGATTGTGATTCATGCCGCTACCAGTTCTCCGTCAAGGCAGGAACAATTTTCCATGACTCCCACTTGCCACTGCGTAAGTGGTTCGCCGCTGTCTATTTGATGTGTGAGGCACGCAAAGGGGTTTCGGCTAACCAGTTGAAAAGAACGTTGAAGGTCGCCTACAAGACCGCGTGGTACCTCTGCCACCGTATTCGAGCAGCACTGAAGGATGCTGATACCAAACCTCTTGACGACACTGTTGAAGTTGACGAGACATTTGTTGGCGGAAAGATCAGAGGTAGGGGACGAGGGTACCGCGACAACAAAGATATGGTACTTGGTGCTATTGAGCGTGGCGGCTCTATCCGGCTGAGGGTTGAAAAGAGAAGGGACCGAAAGACACTTCACAAATTTATTGAGGATACTGCCCCAGATGCTAAACGGGTGTTCACTGATGACTTTCCAGCCTACAAGGGCATTGCTGACGAGAAGACACAACACGAAACGGTGAACCATTCGGCTGACGAGTATGTCCGTGGTGATGTCCATACGAATAGCATTGAAGGGGCCTTCTCGCTCTTCAAGCGGTCGATTGTAGGCGCTTACCATCAAGTCAGCACCAAGCACCTTCCAGCGTACCTAGACGAGTTTGAGTTCCGGTTTGACAATCGTGATAACCCATATCTGTTCCGGGATACACTGCTGCGGTTGATTGGATCTGAATCTCTGAAGTATGATGACTTGGTTGCATAACACACTCTAGGGTCGCCCAGATTTTTGATCTTCACCGCCGAAGCGTCGTCGTATAGCATCCATTGGAATTGATCCTTTGATGTTTAGACCCCACATCCGCTCATCAAACAAAGTTGTTCCAGGCTCACTTATTAAGTAGAATCTCTGCATCCAGAAATTGGCTCCGTCCACAACCCTGGAGTATTGGAGGACAACTCGCATTACCCTTGTCCCTCCTGGTCCGCTTGGATCAGTAATCACGGTATTCATCTGGCGTAATACATTACTGCAATCGACAGTAAACGACTCCCGTTTCTCACTAGGAAGGCTAGAGATTAGATACTCTTTGAGGCTTATACTATTTGGAAGTTTTAGCACAAGTCCATCAGCGTAGCTTGCAATGATACAGTGTGTTCTAATTCTTATATCTTTCAAGTCAACAAGTCCAGAATTGAACACTTCTAGCCTAAATCGTCCTACCTCTTCATCAAAATCAACTCTGGACTTGGACTCTATCTTCACAACCGGGGGCGTAAGTGCCCTCAAGCGATCAATCTCAGTATTGGCGTTTACTAGATCCCCCCTCAACGTGGATAGATCAGACATCAACATGGAGTTTTGCTTTTTCTCTTCGGTGCTGATCCTGGCTGGAGTTACAAGAAATAACACCCATACAAAGACTGCCGCCGCCGCTAAGAGAATGTACTTTCCAGTTCTCTTCCAAGCATCCAGGGAAGTTCGTTTTAGTTCTTTCATGCCTCCCTCCCGAAATGCTGTGGCAACATAAATAATTGCGACAAAGACGAAAGCAAGCAAAGGCTTGTCCGCTGCAATTGACCAAGTAGATTCAACAGACTTTTCAATCGCCAACTTCCAATAGGACAGCCAGTCAAAGAATGACATGTTCGCAAGACTATCACCCCATCTAGCCTTGCGTCAAGTAGATAATTACGCCTAAATGGAACCCCAACTAAACAAGCAGGCATGTAAGTTATTGAAAATAATGGTCGGGGCGGAGGGATTTGAACCCCCGACTTCCTGCTCCCAAAGCAGGCGCGCTACCAGGCTGCGCCACGCCCCGCGTCGACCAACTCTTCTGATTGTAGCGGGACCGTTAGGCCGTTGGCCTTATGGCCCAAAATCTACTGCTACTGTTTCAGCCGCCAGTCAACTTGGCGCAAGATTCCTTGCAACATGCGAGCGTCCTCCGGGGCCAGTCGTAGACGATTGACGAACCGCCGTAGCGTCAACGTTTGGGTCTCAACTCCGTCCTCATGCAAGAATCGAGACTCGCCAAGTACGGGTAACAGCATCTGTAGAATTCGCTCGCGATCGGCCGCGCTTACGCTCGCCGGCGTTTTCAACTGAGGCGCGGGCTGAGCGTTTCTAGCAATTTCGTAACAGCAGATCGCCACTGCTTGGCCCAAATTCATCGATGGGCAGTCGTCGCTTGTAGGGATCGTCATCACCCAATCACAAAATGTCAGGTCTTCTCTACTCAGACCAAATTTTTCCGAGCCAAACACGAGTGCCGCTTTGCGCTCTTCGAGATGCGTCCGCAATGCGCTTGCCCCACTCGGCAACAGCCGTCGGACGTGCTTTTGTTTGCGCTGCTCAAGGCCCGAACTGGCGACCACCAGATCCGCGTCTCCAAGGGCCGCGGCCATGTCGTCGGTTACCGTGGCTCGTTGTAATACCTCGGCGGCGCCCGCGGCGGATCGCGCGTTTTGAAACGCCTCGACATATGGGCGGACCAGCCACAGGTCGTGAAAACCAAAGTTGAACATCGCGCGCGCGGCCGCCCCGATGTTGAGCGAGTTACGCGACGACACCAAGACAACGCGCAGGTTATCTTGCCAAACAGCCATCTCTTTTGGTCGGTCGACCAAGCCCTTATTCGCGAATCATCTGCCGCAACACATACTGTAGAATTCCGCCGTTGCGATAATATTCCACCTCTTGCGGCGTATCGATACGCACGACAGCCTCAAACGTGACTGCCGCGCCGCCGTCGTCGGGCGTCGCGGTGACCGTCACGGTTTTTGCGGAGCCATCCCCAAGGCCGGTGATGTCAAAGGTCTCGCGTCCCGTTAATCCGAGCGATGCAACATCGTCACCTTGTTTGAACTGCAGCGGGAGCACGCCCATGCCGACTAGGTTCGAGCGATGAATTCGCTCATAGCTGACGGCGATCGCGGCACGGATACCCAACAATGACGGCCCCTTCGCGGCCCAGTCTCGCGATGAACCGGTGCCGTATTCTTTCCCGGCTAGTACGATCAACGGCGTCCCCGCTTCACGGTATTTCACCGAGGCGTCGTAAATCGCCATTTGCTCGCCATCCGGAAGCTGCTGCGTCCAGCTCCCCTCGCTGCCGGGCGCTAGCTGATTGCGGAGTCGGACGTTTGCAAACGTGCCGCGCATCATGACTTCATGATTGCCACGCCTTGAGCCATACGAATTGAAATCTACAGGTGCGATTCCCTGCTCCTGTAGGTACTTCCCCGCGGGGCTATCGGCCTTGATCGCGCCGGCAGGCGAAATGTGATCGGTCGTAACGCTATCTCCAAGTAGGGCCAAGGCGCGCGCGCCCGTGATGTCGCTCACTTCTCCAGGCTCAGCTCCCATATCGGTGAAGTACGGTGGGTGCCGAACGTAGCGCGAGTTATCATCCCAGTCGAAAAGCTCAGACTCCGGGGCCTCTAGCGCCGCCCAGCGCTCGGTTCCTTGATAAACGCTTGCGTACGACTCCTTAAACATCTCACAGTCGACGGAGGCGGCAATGGTGTCGTGAATTTCCTTTTGTGAAGGCCAGATATCTCTGAGGTAAACAGGCTTCCCTTCGAGGTCGTCACCAAGCGACTCAGTTGCGATGTCGAAGTCCATTTGTCCCGCAATTGCGTAGGCAACGACAAGTGGAGGTGACGCCAGATAGTTGGTTTGCACCTCGGCGTGAACGCGGCCTTCAAAGTTGCGGTTGCCCGACAGAACGGAAGCGACGATGAGGTCGCCCTCACGGATAGCTCTAGAAACTTCCTCCGGCAGCGGACCCGAGTTGCCGATGCACGTTGTGCAGCCGTAGCCGACGAGGCTGAAGCCAATCATGTCAAGGTACTGGCTCAGCCCCGATTTCTCCAGGTACTCAGTGACGACTTTTGACCCGGGTGCCAGGCTGGTCTTCACCCACGGTTTGACCTGCAAACCCCTTTCCACGGCCTTCTTCGCAACCAGGCCGGCACCGAGCATTACTGCGGGATTCGAGGTGTTCGTGCAGCTTGTAATCGCGGCGATAACCACGGCGCCGTGGCGAATTTCGCACTCAGAACCTTTGATGACAGCTTTTACCGCGGTAGCTCGCGCATCAACAGCAACTCCGCCGCCACCGCCGGCCGAGCGCCCAGCGAGCGATTCATTCACCACCGCTTCAAATGAACTTGCCGCCTGGCTCAATGCAACCCGATCTTGCGGCCGCTTGGGGCCCGCAATCGACGGCACGACCTCGCTCATGTCGAGTTCAAGAGTATCGGAGTACTGGGTGGGGGCCGCGCCCGCGAGCCGAAAGAAACCTTGCGCTCTGGCGTAGGCCTCGACCAGTTCGACTTGCTGCTCAGAGCGTCCGGAAAGGCGCAAATAGGCGAGCGTTTCTTGGTCGATGGGGAATAACCCGCAAGTTGCGCCATACTCGGGCGCCATATTAGCGATGGTTGCGCGGTCAGCCAACGGCAGTTCGTCGAGGCCGTCACCGAAGAATTCAACAAATTTCCCGACCACTCCCTTGGCCCGCAGCATCTCCACTACCGTTAACACCAGGTCGGTTGCCGTCGTACCTTCGGCCAGCTTGCCAGTAAATTTGAAGCCCACTACCTGCGGAATCAGCATCGAAATGGGCTGGCCCAACATGGCCGCCTCGGCTTCCATTCCGCCTACACCCCAACCGAGCACTCCGAGCCCGTTAATCATCGTGGTGTGGGAATCGGTGCCAACCAGCGTGTCAGGGCAGATGTACGCTTCGCCGTTCTTCTCGCCCGAGAAGGCAACACGCGCTAAGAACTCGAGATTAACCTGATGAACGATTCCCGTCTCGGGCGGCACAACCTTAAAGTTGTCAAACGCGCTTTGCCCCCACTTGAGGAACTGGTAGCGCTCGCGGTTCCGCAAGTACTCGATTTCACTGTTGAGCCCGAGGGCGTTCGCCGAACCGTAGTTGTCAACCTGCACCGAGTGGTCGATCACCAATTCCGCCGGATGCAGTGGGTTGATCTTTCCCGGATCGCCGCCCATCCGCTTCATTGCCTCGCGCATGGCCGCAAGGTCGACGACGGCGGGGACGCCCGTAAAGTCTTGCATCAAGACACGTGCCGGCCGGTAGGCGATTTCGACGCTCGGAGTAGCATTCGGGTCCCAATCAAGAAGTGCTTGGATGTCTGACTGCGGCACCGTGATACCGTCTTCGTTCCGCAGAAGGTTTTCAAGCAAGATCTTGAGGGAAAACGGCAGTCGCGCGGCGGCGTCACCGGCGAGAGCCGGCAGCCTATAGATGGTGGCGCTGCGGCCGCCGACCGTAAGCGTGTCTTTGGTGTCGAACGAGTTCATACAAGCCCTTTCCGATGGTTCCGACGGAGAGCGAATGGCTCCCGGCCGCCGCGCGATCGATCGCGCGCCTACGTCGATCATTTATGATCTCACCCCGAACTTCCGGGTAACAAGGAAAGTTGCATTCTATACCTCCGATTCGAGGCCGAATATGCCGCGATCGAGCAGTTCCGCCGATGATTCGGTCGAACTAACGGAGGTCTTAGCGATGTTCTCAATTTCGTTGCTCGACCGAGTGGTATCGAGCATAGGTGCGCGCGTCGAGCGCAAAGATAAGCCCATGCTCAGCGATCGAGATCCCAAAAAACAGTCGGATTCGTTTCGCCGCAGTCTCGAAGTCGCGGCTAATACCGAGCTCGATACATACACCAGCGGAGGTGATCAAGAACACGACGAACCGTAATAGCAAGAATTGCGCCACTACAATGGGCGCATGGTCCGGTACGTCCTCGTTGCGTGCATCATTTTTCTCACCGTGCCGGCCGCCTGGTCTCAGGGCCGCAGCCGGCCCCTTCGTGCTCGTCGCCCCGCCGAACCGCAGCATGCTCCGACGTTTAGCAAAGAGGTTGTCCGGATCATGCAGCAAAAATGCCATACCTGCCACCGTCCCGGAGAGGTTGCGCCGTTCTCGCTACTGACCTACCAAGATGCGTCGCCGCATGTCCGCGATATTGAGCATGTCATCGAAACGGGCGAAATGCCGCCTTGGAGGCCCGTAGTTGGCGACTTTGAAAATGACAGGCGCTTAGAGCCGGGGCAGAAAGAAACGTTGCTTGAGTGGATCGCAACCGGAGCGTCAGAGGGCAATCCCGACGATCTGCCGCCGCCGCTCCAGTTCAACCTCGACTGGACTCTTGGTCAACCGGACCTAGTGCTCACCCACCCTGCGTACACACCTAACCCAGAAGACGAAGACGACTACCGCTGCTTTAGCGTCCCGACCAATTTACTCGCTGAAAAAAAGATTCGTGCGGTGGAGATCAGGCCGGGAAATGGCCGCATCGCGCACCACGTCATTCTCTACGGCGACCCTACCGGCGCCACTTTGGCGCTCGACAATGCCGACGAGGGTGCTGGTTATAGCTGCTTCGGCGATGCAGGCATCGATCTGGCACAAATATACGGTGGCTGGGCTCCCGGCAATCGTCCCCAAGTCTTGCCGGCCAGCACTTCCCAGACAATTCCGGCCGCTTCGCGCATCTCGATTCAGGTCCACTATCACCCGGATGGCACCCTGCAGAGCGATGAAACGCGTGTCGGAATTTACTTCACCGAAGAAGAGTCGACCCGAAATCTTGCCTACTTTCCGCTGGTCAATCAATCTTTCTCGATCCCGCCAGGCGAGACTAACTTCGAAGTGACCGCAGGGTTTACGAACCCATTTCCCGGCGTAACGTTGTACGCCGTGCTGCCGCACATGCATTTACTGGGGCGGCGGATCGGCGTCGAGATTACGCGTCCTGGTGAACCCATGCGAGAGATCATTCGCATCGATGATTGGGACTTCGAATGGCAGGATACGTACTGGATGAGGGAGCCCCTAGATCTGCTCCCGGGCACTCGCGCGGCGCTCCGAGCGTTTTACGACAACTCCGCCTCTAATCCGCGAAACCCAAATGACCCGCCGGTGGCGGTCGGTTGGGGTAATGGGTCGAACGACGAAATGGCTCTAGCATTCTTGTTGGTGTCGGTTCCAGCGGGCCTCGGCTTTTAGGACTCGTTCACTCGTTGTCGAAGAGCGCCTGGAACGGCCGCTTGCCTGTTCCTAATCGACCTTGCCCAAATTCCTTCAGGCTCATCTTGTATTGGACAAGATGAATGGGCTTCCGCGTAAACGAACTGTGCTACGCTAGCCACTCGCAAAATCAATCGGGGCTGGGAGTAGCAATGAATCGTAACCGTCTGTTTCTCGCAAGTTGCGTAGCGCTGGTCACCACGTCGATGGTTTTCTCGATCCGTGGCGACATCCTAGACGCGCTCGGCGCCGACTTCCATCTCAGCAAGGAACAGCTAGGGCAGATTCTGAGTCCCGCATTTTGGGGATTCACTCTCTCGATCATCATTGGCGGATCGCTCGTCGACCTTTTCGGAATGCGTCGGCTGCTGATGTTATCCGGTGTCGGCTACGTTGCTGCGATCCTAGCTGTCATTTTCGCTCCGTTCCCAAGTGGACCGGTCGAGTCGGTGTTCACAAACGGAAGTTGCTTGCTGCTTTACGCTGCCATGTTGACCCTAGGCTTATCGCAGGGCCTAGTCGAGGGTGTCATCAATCCGCTGTGCTCGACCCTTTACCCGGACGACAAGACGCATCGCATGAACGTGCTCCACGCATGGTGGCCCGGTGGGTTAATCGTTGGCGGCCTAATCGCGTACTTCATAACCAAAGCCATGGGACTTGACCAGGACGTGGGCGGCGCAACGGCTACCCTCGGCTGGCGTATCAAGCTCGCGACGATCTTGGTAGCCGCTGTCGTATATATGTGGATGATTCGCGGCCAACAGTTTCCAGCAACCGAGCGGGTATCCGCCGGCGTGTCAAATAGCGAAATGTTTCGCGACCTCGCTCAGCCGATGTTCCTGATCTTATGGCTGTGTATGTGGCTGACGTCCGCGACCGAACTCGGTACGGACCAATGGGTCAGTTCGCTCGTCACGAATCTAACGGGAATGCAGGGTGTACTCGTTTTGGTCTATACCGCGGGCATCATGTTTGTCATGCGGTTCTTCGGCGGTCCGCTGGCCCATAAATTCTCGCCCTTTGGGTTGTTGACGATTTCAGCCGTGCTGTCGGCTGTGGGTTTGTACGGCCTCGGCTCCATCAGCACCATGACCGGCGGATTCATTGCGGCGACCATCTTCGGCGTCGGCAAGACCTACTTCTGGCCGACCATGCTCGGAATCACCTCTGAGCTGTTCCCAAAAGGAGGCCCCGTCGCTCTAGCCGTAATGGGCGGGACTGGCAATTTAGCCATCGCATTCGTTGTCCCAATCATGGGTGGCTGGTACGACGCGGGTGGCGCCGCCACGACGTTTAAGAATGTCGCAATCATGCCCACAGTGCTGATTGCGCTTTTCGCCGGCCTATTCCTGTACTTCCGCTCGAAAGGCGGATACAAAGCCATCGAGCTGGAAACTCCCTAAGCGCGCAGAGTGCGCGCCGTGCCTAACGGAAGAAAAGTGACTTTCGGGTCGGGACTGGCACGCGCGATCTCGCATTCTCTCCACCTTGAAGAACCCTCGCGTTGCCCGCCCCTACCCAGGACAGCCAGTTAGACTACAGGCATGAAGCGCCATGCAGCGCTAATCCCGCTTTCGCATCAGCATCACGACGCACTGGCGCTTTGCGTTTTCATTGATCGCGGTTTGAGAGACGAGCCGACGATCGCGAAGGCCCGCGCGCTCCGCTCTCAAGCGACCGACACCTTTGAACTGCTGCTCCGAGGACACTTCGAGGTCGAAGAGTCGGTCGTTTTTCCGGCCGCCAGGGCTCATCTGCCTGATCCCGCCCTAATCGATGGATTGTTAGACGACCACCAATCTCTAAGACAGTGTTTCAAAAACCTTGACAACCACGCCGACTCCCAACTCATCGCCGCCCTAAAAGAACTTGGCGGTCAGCTCGACCGGCATATTCGGACCGAAGAGAGAATTCTGTTTCAAACGATACAAGAAGTTCTCGACGACTCCACGATGGCAACACTCGGGAACGAAATCACCGCGAAACTTAATGTATTGTGTATAACAACAACATTGAAATCAAGATAACACTCTAACACCCGCAAGCATCATAAACCCGCTGGGACTTTGGTGTTAGAACTATTGACATGGTACGTATAGAACTATACAATGGGCGCCAGGGCCATTCAATTCGTAGTTCGCGGGAGAGTAGCATGTCAAAAGCAACTGTTTCAGACTCGCAAGAGTCCGTGGAAGATACAGAAAAGAAAGAAGTTGACAAGAAGGTAATCACGATCGCGCTAGCGGATGATCATACTATCTTTCGCGATGGTCTGCGTCGCTTGCTTGCGCTTGAAGAGGATTTCGAGATCGTCGCAGAGGCCGAAGATGGCAGCGAGGTGGCCGATATCATCCGCGATCAGAAGCCTGACGTATTACTTTTAGACTTAAAAATGCCCGGCCTCGATGGTCTGCAGACGCTGCAGCGCCTTCAAGCGGCGAAAATCCACACCAAAGTCATTGTGCTGACGGCCTCTGAGGACGAGGGCGAATATGTCCAGGCGATGAAATTTGGAACGTCGGGCATCGTACTCAAGCAAACAGCGACAGATCTACTGATCAAGAGTATCCGAAAAGTGGCTGAGGGCGAAATTTGGCTCGACGCTCGAACGACCGCGGCCGTTATGAGGCAGTTCGCCTCCCCCAACGAGCCCGCCTCGCGAGATCGTGACAAGCCGCGCTTAAGCAATCGCGAGACAGAAATCGTGGCGTTTGTCGCTCAGGGCTTCAAGAACAAAGAAATTGCTGAGCGCATGTTTATCAGCGAGCAGACGGTAAAGAACCACCTGCATAATATTTTCGACAAGCTTGGAGTTTCCGACCGCCTCGAGTTGGCTCTCTACGCGATCCACCGCAACATCCGCCCGTCCTAAACTTTCACAAGACTGCGTTCCAGATTTTCTTCGATCTTCTGATTGATCCCGCCCTTTTCGAGTTCGATTGCGACTCGGATAGCGTTCTTGATGGCGTTGGCGTTTGACCGGCCATGGCAAATGATTGTGCCACCCTTCACTCCAAGCATCGGCGCTCCGCCGTACTCGGTATAGTCAACGCGCTTACGAAAATCGTCGAACGCTCCCTTTGCTAGACCGTACCCTATCTGTCGAACGACCGTCCCTTCGAGCGACTCGCGCAGCATCGACTTGATGGTCGCGACGAGCCCCTCGCTAACCTTAAGCGCAACGTTTCCGGTGAATCCGTCGCAGACAATGACATCAGCATCACCCGAGTAGAGATCTTGCCCTTCGACGTTGCCAATGAAGTTGAGCGGCTGCTGTTTGAGTAGTGGAGTCGCCTGGCCCGTCAGCTCGTTGCCCTTGTGCTCCTCTTCGCCGATCGAAAGGATACCCACTCGAGGGTTCTCGCACCCGAAGAGAACCCTCGAATAGATATCACCCATCACCGCGAATTGGACTAACATTTCCGCCGAGCAGTCAACGTTGGCGCCAACATCGAGAAGCAGTGTCCAACTGCCCTTGAGGGTAGGGAATATCTGAGCGACGGCCGGCCTGTATACGCCCGGAATACGTCCAATCACAGTTAGAGCCGTAGCCATCACGGCCCCGGTGTTGCCGGCGGAAATCAATCCCTGTGCTCGGCCTTGACGAACTTGTTCCGCCGCCACGCGAATCGAACTGTTTCGCTTAGCCCGTAGCGCCTTCGCAGGGTTGTCGCGCATCGTCACGACTTCCGTTGCGTGAACGATCTCGATATCTGGCGGTGCCGGACCATGCTTGCGCAACTCACCAGCTAACTCGTCCTCCCGCCCTACTAACAGTACTCGCGCACCGTACTCGCGGATTGCCTGCAGCGAACCTTCGACCTCCGCCGACGGAGCGTCATCACCGCCCATCGCATCGACGGCAATGGTAATGGCTTCAGGCACGGGATATTTTCGCGGCTAATCGCTGGTACTACTCGGCGTCGGCTTCGATTACTTCGCGGCCTTTGTAAAAGCCACAGTCTTTGCAAACACGGTGCGGCATTACAGCGGCGCCACACTGGGCACAAACCGACGTCGACTTCGGCGTCAGGTAATCGTTCGCGCGCCGTTTGCTGGTGCGGGCTTTGGAGTGTCTACGTTTCGGATTCGGCATGGCTCGTCTATCAATCCTCGATTTCTAATTCTCAAAACTCATGTGCCGCAGCGAGTCCCAGCGGGGATCGACAAACTCTTCGCGGCAGTCGCAGTCAGTCTGATTCAAATTGGCTCCACACAGCGCACAAATTCCTTTGCACTCTTCACGGCATAAGATTCGCATCGGCAGCCACAATTGCAGCTGCTCTCGAACCACATCGATCAGCTCGATGCCGCTCTCCTCATAGAATCCAATGTCATTGTCGTCCTGGCTAATCTGCTTTTCCTCGTTGCGTGCGATCGTCTCCATCGGCTGAAAAAACAACTCGAAGTCGGCGTCAAAATTCTCTTCCAGACCCTCAAGGCAGCGTGCGCAACCGTTGTGAACATCTACCGTGATGGACCCATGAACGCGGATGGTTCGCGCACCCCTCTTGTCGAGCAGTTCAGCCTGACCCGAGGTCTTTAAGTTGCCCGCTTGCGTCCAGTTGTCTGGTAGGTTGATCAGCCCCGGAACGAACTCTGCAT
Source organism: Bryobacterales bacterium (assembly GCA_965205595.1). Taxonomy (GTDB): domain Bacteria; phylum Acidobacteriota; class Terriglobia; order Bryobacterales; family UBA6623; genus CATQHP01. Next base: position 30,314 of record CBDBHI010000030.1, read on the forward strand.
CAAATTGGAAGGGCTTATGCTCCAGCTCTCCAATAATAATGAACAGACCACCGCACACACAGAAAGTCTTCCCTTACTTATTATAAGCGCGGACCGCGGCGTTCTGCGATCAATCTGCCCGTCAAATGTCTGCGTACCTAACATCCTTACAATAGACATTCAAGCAATGAAAATCAAAGAGCTTCGTGTCCATTCCATCGCGATCGCAGATCCACCCTTACGCAGCTCGTATGGCCTCCACGCGCCATACGCGCTGCGCAACATCGTCGAACTCGAAAGCGAAGACGGCCTCATCGGGATCGCCGAGACCTACGGCGGCGAAGGTCCTGCTGAAGCGATGCGAGCTGTTAGTGAGCGGGTCGTCGGGGCTGACGCTTTTCGACTTACCGGCGACTTGCTTTATATGGTCGAGGGAGAAGGCGAGGGGCTCGACCGATCGCACACCATGCATACGCCCGGAGAGAATCCACTCGACGCCGGGCCGCGCACATTCTCAGCAATCGAAACCGCCTGCCTCGATTTGATCGGTCGTGCTGTGGACGCACCCGTTTGTGATCTCCTAGGTGGCCGCGTGCGTGACGCGGTCCCGTTCTCGGCCTACCCCTTTTACAAACACGTGGGAGGCGGAGGCGAAGGGGACGACGCGCGGGACGACAAGTACGGCGAGTGCTTAACACCGCAATCCATCGTCGCCCAAGTCCGCTCGATGAAAGAAGAGTATGGCTTCGCTGACATCAAATTCAAAGGCGGCGTGCTTGACCCAGACATCGAAATCGAAACGATCCGACAACTGCGCCAAGAGTTCGGACCCTCAGTACCATGTCGCATCGACCCGAACTCAGCGTGGACCGTCGAGACGTCGATTCGAGTCGGCGAAAGTCTGAAAGAGGAACTTGCCGATGGTGGCTACCTCGAAGACCCAGCGGCGGGCATCGATGGTATGGCCGCCGTACGTAAGGGCCTATTGGCAAAAGGTATCGATACACCATTAGCCAGCAACGTTGCTGTCACCGCGTTCGCACATATGCCGCCGGCAATCGCGACCGACGCGGTCCAGGTGGTTCTGTGCGACCACCATTTCTGGGGTGGCATGCGCCAGGTACAACACCTCGGTAAGCTCTGCCAGACGTTCGGAATCGCTTTGTCGATGCACTCTAATTCCCACCTCGGTATCTCTCTGATGGCGATGACGCATGTCGCGGCGGCGACCAAAAATCTCACCTATGCTTGCGACACGCACTACCCCTGGCAGTCGTCTGATGAAATCGTCGGCGGCGGAAGAGTCCCGATTGTCGACGGTAAGGTTCGGATTCCTAACAGGGGCGGCTCGGGAGTCGATCTTGATTACGATCAACTGGCGCGCCTAAAAGAACGCTACGAAAAGATCCCGTATCGCAAACGTGATGACGAGGCTGAGATGAGAACACACGTCGACCCGACATGGAAACGTATTCTGCCGCGCTGGTAGCCCGACAAACTTGAGTTCGAAGCGGCCGTCTTACGGCACGCTCATGGCGAGTCTCGTGATAATCTTTTGCATGAAGATGCGAAGTCGACTAGCCCGCATTTCTCACCACGTGGCGAGCAAAAGTGGGTGAGAGGTGCGTCACTACGAGGCGCGCGGAGGCGTACTTGACAGTCCGTAGAGCACGACGATCGAGCGCAACGAAGTACTGGCGCACCTATCGCCTGCTTTCGCCGTCAGGTGGTGAGAAATGCGGGCTGGCGATCGCCGCCTCGTTCTGCCTGCTCGCCGCCCTCAATGCGCAACAAGACACCGGTAGACAGCTGGGAGGAAACCAGCGAGGAGGCTCGATCGCTAACACGATTCGGACAACTCCTCCAGGTACTCGCCAGTCAAGCGACGCATTCGCCGCCGGCCGTGTTGAACAGCCGATCTACGTCAGCGGCCAGGTAGTAATGCCCAACGGAGAATCGCCGCCGGAACTAGTCAATGTCGAGCAGCACTGTAGCGGCGTGCTGAGGCATGACGTACACACCAAGCCGAACGGCAACTTCAATATTACTCAGATTGGCGGCTCCGCATCAGTCACCGATTTCGACGCCGGAATCGGAAGCTCAAGCACCGAACTCACGAACCGCGGTACCAAGCTCGATGCGTTTGGCGCGCTCGATTTGACCGACTGCAACGTCACGGCCGTGCTTTCCGGCTATCAATCAACAAGCGTTCGGCTAGGCCGCCGCCGATCTCTCGACAGTCCTGATATCGGGCGAATCGTTCTAACCCCACTAGCAGGTGTCCGCGGCAACACTATCAGCGTGACGTCGTTAGAAGCCCCTCGGAAGGCCAAACGGAGCTACGAAAACGCCTACGAAGAGTCGCTAAAGACGAAGCCCGACCTCAAGAAAATGCTCGCGAGTCTAAACGAGGCCGTGAAGGAATACCCCAGCCATGCGGCGGCATGGGAACTCATGGGCCGCACGAAGCTTACGGAAGGTGACATCCTCGGCGCGAGGGAGGCCTTCGGCAAGTCGATAGCTGGCGATCCTGACTTCGTCCGCCCGTATCCACCGCTCATCAAGATCTTTGCCGAGACTGGAGATTTCGAGGCGGCGATTCAGGCGGCCGCGGTCGCGCTTGATCTCAACCCCCACGCAGACGACGTACGCTTTTTTCAAGGCGTTTGTCAAGGGCGGAGTAAATTTGGACCACTTCGGCGGAGCAAAAGTAGACCAGTTGGTGAAGGGGTAGCGGTTTTCGTGGGACGGCTGGAACGGAGCCTGCGGTCGCCCTTTAGGGCGGCCCAGGCGTAGTGGAGGCCGTCCCACGAAAACCGGGCGAGTGGCCGGTGGGTCAGCCCAAAGAGTGAGCCCGCTTCTTCTTGCTCTGGATCAGACGGAAGCTTTCGGCGTTCAGCTCTAGAATATGAACGTGGTGCGTGAGGCGATCGAGCAGGGCGCCGGTCAGCCGCTCGGAGCCGAAGACCTCCGTCCATTCGTTAAACGGCAGATTCGAGGTGACCAGCGTCGAGCCCTGTTCGTAGCGCTGGGAAAACACTTCGAACAATAACTCCGCTCCGGTCTTCGATAGCGGCACGTAGCGCAGTTCATCGACGATCAGCAGATCCTGCTTGGCCAACTGCTTTTGACATCGCAGCAAGCGCCGTTCATCTCGGGCTTCGAGCAGCTCATTGACCAGTGCCGCCGCTGTTGTGAAGCGTGTTCGATAGCCGCGCTGACAAGCCGCCAGTCCCAACGCCAAGCCGATGTGCGTTTTGCCCGTGCCGGAATTACCCAGTGCCGGCACGTTTTCGCGGCGGTCGATAAACTCACAGCGCGCCAGTTCCAGCACCAGCTTCTTGTTCAACGCCGGCAAGGACGGGAAGTCGAAAGTGTCCAGACTCTTGGTCACGGGAAACTTCGCGGCCTTGCTGCGGCGCTCGGTGGCCCGCTGTTCACGGTCGAGCAGTTCCAGCTCGCAGAGTTGTTGCGGGAAGCTCCTCGAATCCAAGCTCTCGGCGGCGCATTGCCGCGCCAGTTTGTCGTACTCGCGCAGGAAGGTTGGCAGCCGCAACGCTTTCAAATGCGCTTCGAGCAGAAGTTTCGACCTCGCCATTACCCCCCTCCTTGTGCCGGCAGTGCCAAATAGTCCGCAGCGGAGGTTTGCTCCACCTGGGCTGCCGGCAGGTGCGGATACTTCGTCAAGTCCAAGCGCGGCGGCCGTTGCTCGATGCGGCACAGCACTAAGTGCCTGACTGCATCCAAGCCAATCGCTCCCAACTCGCAGGCTTGGCGCACCGCCGCGGCAACGTGCTCGAATCGGAAGTCCTCCAGTCATCGCAATACCCGCACGTACTCGCGCTTGCCTGGCTTTCCCAACCGTGCCTCGAGCAAACGTCTCAAGCACGGGAACTGTTCGGGCAGCTCCCAGCCCGCCAACGGGGCCGCTTGATCGAGCGCGTTGGTCTTGCGTTCCGGCAGTGCTAGGTAATGCAGCGGATCGAAGATCAACTCTTCGCGTTCGTAACTGCGCCGGTGGCGCGCGATCTCTTCGCTGCCACAACAGATCACGATTTCATCGACGTAGCCTTTCAGCAACACCTGGCGATGTCCGTAGCGTGTGGGCACCGAGTAGTCGTTGGCGCGATAGCGCACCAATGACAGCGACGTCACCCGCGTGGTGCGTTTGTCGCAGGCGTCATAGGGCGTGGGCGGCAAGGGCAACAACGCTTGGCGGTCACGCTTGAAACGTTCCTCAATCGTTTCGGTGTGCCGCCGCAAGCGCCGCTTACGATTGTTGAGGCACTGCGCTTCGAGCTGCTCGTTGAACGCTTCCCAGCTTGGAAACCTTGGCGCCGGCACCATGAAGTTCCGCCGGGCATAACCGACCAGTCCTTCCACCTTTCCCTTGTCGTTGCCTTTGCCCGGACGCCCGAAACGATCGGAGAATAAATAGTGCGACTGCAGTTCACTGAACACCCTGGTCCGCTTGCGCCTGCCGTCGCCCAGAATCCTCGCCAGCGCCAAGGTCGTGTTGTCGTAGAGGATGCTGCGTGGCACGCCGCCGAAGTACCGAAACGCTGCGTTGTGCCCCTCGCAAAACGCTTCCGTCGTCGCGGCCGGGAAAGCTTTTACGAAAGCGTCATCGCTAGGCGGCAGATCGACCACCAAGTAGTGCGCCTTGCGCTGTACGCCGTCAATGACCACCAGAGCTTCACCGCAGTCGGCCTGGGCATCGCCCGCCGGATGCACCAGCGGCACGAACATCTCTTGCCCGCCGAGCTTCTTGTCGCGAACATAGTCCTTGACGATCGTGTAACCGCCGGTGAAATCGTACTCGTCGCGCAAGCGGTCGAAGATGCGTTTTGCGGTGTGGCGTTGTTTCTTCGGACGTTCCTGATCGTCGATGAGGATCTGATCGACGATTCCGGTGAAGGGATCCAGCTTCGGCCTCTGCGCTGGTTGGCGCCGCCGATAGCCCGGCGGAGTGGCGTAGCGCAACATCTTGCGCACCGTCCCTCGCGCCAGGCCAAACCGTTTGGCGGCCTCGCGCTCACTGAGCCCTTCGACAAAGACACTGCGCCGTACTTGAGCGTATAGCTCCACGCGATACATCCCTCTCGTGTCCCACAAACACCACAGGAATGTTCGCTGGACCACTCGGACGGTCTACTTTTACTCCGCCCAAAAGCAGCTTCGATTCGCCGCTCTATGGTCTAGTTTCGCTCCGCCGTTCTCAGGCGTTTCGTTGATGCAATTGGGACGCTACAAAGAGGCGGCTACCAGCGCAACGGAAGTGGTGAACCGGGGGTCGGCGGCGAGGTTCCCACAGGTCTACCAGATCCTAGGAGTCTCATTCTCCAATCTGGGCCACATAGAACTCGGTGCGCGATATTTCAGAATGTTTCTCGATCGGGCCCCGGCGGCAACAGCGGCGGCGGCGGTCCGAAAGCAACTAGCCGCTTGGGAGCAAGCCGGAACGATCGAGCGCGTCGTCGAGCCCAGTCCGACGCCCGCGGCGCCACCAAGCCTCAAGCGATGGGCCCAAGCCAATCGTTAGCTCGCACTCCTCACGACCAGGCGGGCCGATTGTGAGCTTTCGCCGCTAGCTGGTGAAAAATGCGGGTTAGTGCCGATCGCGCTCTTTAAGTCGCGCCGCCTTACCCTTCAGATTCCGTAGGTAGTACAGCTTCGCGCGGCGAACCTGATTACGCTTGACCACCTCGATCTTTTCGATCGCCGGCGAGTGGCGCGGGAAGATGCGCTCGACGCCCTGGCTGAAGCTAATCTTTCGTACCGTGATCGTTTCCTTGATCCCTGTGTTGTTGCGGGCGATCAAGATTCCTTCGAAGACCTGGATGCGCTCTTTTTCGCCTTCCCTGATCTTGACGTGAACCTTAATTTGGTCACCCGGCTCGAGATGCTCGATCTCGGGCTTGCGGTGCAACTGTTCAACTTTTTCGAGAATAGCGTTCTGCATCGGTCTTTCCTTCCTACGATTCGCTGGCGGTTCGGCGACCTTCAAGCAGGTCCGGCCTATTCCGCCTTGTCTTTTCTAACGCTGCTTGGCGGCGCCACTCGGCGATCCGCCCGTGGTGCCCACTCAGCAATACTTCCGGGACAGTCCACTCGTCCCCATCAACTTTAAAACTCGCCGGACGCGTGTAGTGCGGAAAGTCGAGAATCCCGACTCGCCCAGCGTCATCCGGCGTAAACGATTCCCGCTCGGTCGAAGCCTCGTTACCCACGGCCCCCGGCAGCAGCCTGACGACACTGTCCACCACAACACCAGCCGCCCATTCGCCGCCCGTGAGAACGAAATTTCCAACTGAAAGCTCTTCGTCCATTAGATGTTCAGCCACCCGCTCATCAACACCCTCGTAGCGGCCACAGACCAGCACAATTTCGTCGTACTCCGCCAGCCGCCGAGCCGCTGCTTGATCAAATAGTGGTCCCTGGGCTGACATCAAAACTTTTCTCGCACCCGCGAGCTTCAAATCGCGAAGCGCCGCGAAAATTGGCTCAACTTTGAGCACCATACCCTCGTCGCCGCCAAACGGCCGATCATCCACCGTCCGATGGCGATCCGAGGTCCAAGTCCTCAAATCATGGATCCGTACGTTTAGCAACCCCGCGTCTTGGGCACGAGAGACAACACCGCACGAAAACGGACCCTCAAAAAACTCCGGGAAAATTGTGACGAGGTGAACCTTCACGTCAGGTTTTCAACTCCTCCAATCCTTCCGGCAACTGAACCTGAATGCGTTTGGATTCTGTGTCAACTTCCAAGCAAATGTCGTTCGCGAATGGCACGAGCAACTCTTTGCCGTCGGTATCAATCACCGAAAACAGCAGCGTTCCACCAGGTTCGTAGATGTCGCGGATCTCGCCCAGCTCGCGTCCCGAGCCGTGTTCGATCATGTGGCATCCGAGTAAATCATCGTAAAAGTACTCGCCCTTTGGCGATTCGCCTAACTCTTCCCGCAACATTCGAACCTCAGCGCGCCTTAGCAGCTCGGCCTCGGAAATCGAATCCACACCGGCGAACTTCAGGATTAGGCGACCGTTATGCTCCCAAGCATTTTCGATCGTAAGCTTCTGTTCAGTGCGATCCGGAAGAACAACATCGACGGTTTTACCCACTTCGAACCGGAGCAAGCTATCAGCCTGGTTCTTAGCGGCGACCTCGCCCTTATTGCCCCGCGGGCGGATGATGTTAGCGATGGTTACGTACTTTTCGTCCTCCTTCATTTCGTTGGGCCGGGACCAATCCGGCCGCCTAGGTCAACAGATCGCCTCGCTAGTCGTCTTCCAAGATTTCAAGCGTGTAGCGACGATCGAACTTCATACTCACAGCGCCAAGCAGTGTCCGGATCGACTTTGCCGTGCGACCCTTCTTACCAATGACTTTTCCAAGGTCGGATGGATCTACCGACAACTCAACCACGCGTGTGCGATTGCCCTCAACCGCTTCGACCTCAACCTCGTCCGGCTTATCCACCAGAGCTTTGGCGATAACTTCGACTAGTTCGACGACAGCCTCGGTGTCCTGATCCATTCCGGTACTCCTTCGACGACCCTGGCAACGCTACTCCGCTGGTTCGTCAGCTTTAGCTTCTGCTTCAGGGGCGGGCTCTTCAGCGGCAGCTTCCCCAGCCGGCTTTTCCGTCGCGGCCTCGGCAGCGGGCGCTTCAGCTACAGCTTCCGCAGCGGGTTCTTCCTTCGCTACCTCGGCGGCGGGCTCTTCAGCCACTGCTTCAGAAGCCGGCTCTACAGCGGCGGGAGCTTCCGTCGTTTCCGCGGCGGTCGCTTCTGGAGCCGCGGTTTCGGCGCTCGCGTCGTCCGCGGCCTCAACCGCGGAGCTTTCGACCGCGGGCGCAGCTTCGGCACCCTCGGCAATCGCCTCGGCCTCAGCTACTGGCTCTTCAACTGGAGCAGGCATAAGCTCAGCCCGAATCTCACTGGCGGTCTTCGTCACCGGCGGCGGCTCATAAGCCGCCTTCGCTTCGGGACCGGTCGCTCCATTCGCATCAAAGTTTTTGATCAAGCGCTGCACGGTGTTCGAAGGCTGCGCCCCAACACCCAACCAGTAGGCGATGCGATCGCGCTTGAGCACGAGCTCAATCGGATCGGGCCGTGGATTATAGTGCCCGACTATCTCTAGGCTTCTACTGTCGCGCGGGCGACGGCTGTCCGTCACAATCACGCGATAGCTGGGCTTCTTCTTAGCCCCCGTACGAGTCAAACGAATCGCAACCATTATCTTGTTCCCTTCTATTCCCTAAAGCGCTAGCGGCCCAATAGACCCTTGATGTCTATGCCCCCGGGCATCATGCCGCCGGGACCGATGCCCCTCGGCACACGCCCACGCTTCGATCCTTTACGCTTTTTTCTCTTCTTTGAACCGGAGCCACCAAGAGTGATGCCGCGCATCATCGCGCGTGCCTGACGGTACTGCTTCAAAAGCTGATTGACCCGCTGAACCGTCGTGCCACTACCTTTAGCAATTCGGCGTCTCCGGCTACCGTTTAGCACTTCCGAATTGGCCCGTTCTTTAGCCGTCATCGAATTGATGATCGCCTCTGTTCGGACAAGTTCCTTCGGATCGAGCTCGGCGTTCTGCAGTTCCTTAAACGGACCCACGCTCGGCAACATCTCCATGATTGACTGCAGCGAGCCAAGCTTCTTCACCTGCCGGAGCTGATCTCGAAAATCACCAAGCGAAAAGTCCGCAGAGAGCAGTTTTTCCTGCATCTCGAGTGCTTCTTTTTCGTCAATTGTGTCCTCGACCTTCTCGATGAGCGAAAGCATATCGCCCATTCCGAGTAGTCTCGAAACAATGCGATCGGGGTGAAAAACCTCGAACGCCGCCGGCTTTTCGCCGGTTCCCAAGAACTTGAGTGGCTTGCCGGTAACTGCGCGAATCGACAGTGACGCGCCACCTCGGGCGTCGCCGTCCATCTTCGTCAGAATGACGCCGCTAATACCGAGCCTATCGTTGAACTCCGCAGCCGACTTCACCGCGTCTTGACCGGTCATCGCGTCCGCGACAAACAAGATTTCCGTCGGCCCAAATTTGGCCTTGAGCTGCTCAAGCTCAACCATCAAGGCGTCATCGATGTGCAGTCGACCGGCGGTATCGATAAGGACCACATCGCGCCCGACCTGCTTCGCTTCGCGAAAGGCGCCGGTAGCGAGTTCTAGGGGAGTATCTTCGCCCTCCACTCCCTCGTAAATCGGCTGCTTGATCTGATCGGCGACAATCTTGAGCTGTTCCCGCGCGGCGGGTCGATACACATCGACCGAAACAAGCAGAGGCTTGTGGCCGTTCTTCGACAGCCAGAGCGCAAGCTTGCCGCTGGAAGTCGTCTTTCCCGAGCCCTGCAGGCCAACAATCATGTAGACCGTCGGTGGGGTCGAGGCATATCGGACCTTCGACTCGCTTGAGCCGAGAATCGCGACCAATTCGTCCTTGACGATCTTGATGACCTGTTCGGTCGGCGAAAGAGCTGTTAGTACCTCGGTGCCCAGCGCCTTCTCACGAATGCTCGTTATCAGCTGCTTGACGACTTTGAAATTGACGTCGGCTTCCAGCAGGGCGAGACGGATCTCCTTGAGCGCGTCTTGGACGTGCTCATCGGTAAGTTTGCCCTGGCCGCGCAGGTTCTTGAACGCACGCTGCAGCTTTTCAGATAAGTTGTCGAACATCGGAATATCGTCGTCCGGCCCGAGCCGCACGACGCCCGCTAGATTTCCAGCCCTTCGGGTTGAGTCGCCTCTGTTTCAACATCGTACGGGAAGCCAGAGACACACTCCCCCTCCGAGAACAACTCTACTCATTCTAGGGGTGCGGAGTCGCCCCGCGCAACTTATCCAAGCACGATACGGGTAGAATTTGGAAGTCATGAAATTCCTCAAGATCGTTGCTCTCACTGCTTTGGCCACAACTTTGGCCGGCGCGCAACAAACCCGCAACTTCATCACCAAACCGACCAGCGAACTCCAGGACTCAAAGCCAAACAGCCCTGAGGTGCCCGAGGGCTATGCCACATCAGGGCAGTTCGCGCGTGTCGTGGTCTTCCGTTTCAAGTATCAGACAGACTTGCTCGAAGGAATCGAAGACCTAGTCGCGAAGGAGAAGATCCACAATGCGGTGATCCTGTCCGGGATCGGCTCCGTCCGCAATTCGCACGTCCACGCCGTTAGCAATCGCGACTTCCCGTCCCAAAACGTATTCATCAAAGACGCCGACACTCCCGCCGACATCATCAGCATTAACGGCTACGTCATCGAAGGCCGTGTCCACGCCCACATGACGTTGTCGGACGAAAACAAAGCGTTTGGAGGCCACATCGAACCAGAAACGAACGTCTTCACGTTCGCCATCGTTACGCTAGGCGTGTTCGACGATGCAGTCGATCTAAGCCGCGTTGACGACAAGACGTATCGATAACTCTGAGGGTCCAAGCCCCGACCACGCTACGGCGAGGTGTGCTGCAAGCGCCCAACTACATCGCGGCGGCATCATCCGCCGATGGCCCGTACATCCCCGGAATTGCCACGTCGTTCATCCGCAGATAGACACCCAACTGCGCCCGGTGATGAATAATGTGATTTAGTATCATACTCTTCAAAACCGCGATACGCGCCATCGTGAACAGCACATTGCCGCCGGCCAAAAGCGACCAAGGCACCATCAGATCCTCATCGCTAGCGCCCGCAATCGCCTCTTTCGCGGAGGCAATGTTCTTGTCGAACGCCGCAAGAACTTCTTCGCGGGTCGAGGGAATGAACGCCTCAAACGCCGGCCCGTCAACAGGATGAATATCGAGCTCCGTGGCCGTCACGGTAGGCACGCCCCAGTTGGGCATTTCCGCGATGTGACCGGCCAGCCGGCCAAGTTTCATCGACTTTTCGTGGGGAGCGAACTCAAAATTTTCTTCGGGAACCAACTCGAGCATTTTCCTAGTGTTGGCCATTTCCTGATCAAATTCAGCGAGAAAAGACTGTGCGATTGACATCCTGGTATTCTAGCGGACCAATAAGACGCGCTGCGAGAGCATAAGCGGTATCTAGGCAAGCTAGTACTTAGTTGCGTAAGTTAGAATATTTACTGGCGAGGGGACGAGGGGCGACGACGGTCTTGGTCCATTCGAACGGAGTAGCCTTGGAGTTGTAGACGCGGACGAAGCTGTCGATGGCCTCGCGCACCTGCCGGGGGGAAGTGAAACTCGCCCCCCGCAAGGCGCGGCGGCTCAGAATCGAAAACCACACCTCAACCTGATTCATCCACGAACTGTCGGTCGGCGTGTAGTGAAAATGGATGTTCGCATGACGTTGCAGCCAGCGGTCATTTTTGGGCTTGTGAGTGTTCAAGTTATCCAAGATGATGTGGATCTCGCGGCCTTCGTGGATGGCCGCGATGTGGTTCATGAAGTCGAGAAACTCGCGACGCCGTCGGCGCCAATAGTGTCCGGCGATGATGAATCCGGTAGCCACTTCCAGCGCGGCGAAAAGCGGCGTCGTGCCGTGCCGCCTGTAGCCGTGCGAGAAGCCCGTCAAGGCCTTGCCGTTGGGCAAGCGTAGCCAGCCCTGCGCTCGCTCCAAGGCCTGGATGCTCGGCTTCTCGTCGACCGCGAGCACCACGGCGTTTTCCGGCGGGCTGAGGTAGAGTCCGACAATGTCGGCGGCCTTGCGAGCGAACTCCGGGTCGGTTGACAAACACCAACTGCGCCGCCGCCGCAAGGACACGCCGAGCTGCCGCAGTACGCGCCAGACTTGATGCTTGCTGACGTCGCCGAGAGCTTCCGCGAGCAGTTCGCCTGTCCAAGTGGCGTGCCCTTCGGGCGGAGCTTCGTCGAGTTGGCAGAGGATGCGTTTGCGCGTCGCTTGGTCGTACCGCGCGGGCCTGCCGGAACGCGCTTGATCGCATAATCCCGCCAGACGTTGCTGGGCGAAGCGGGTGCGCCATTTCGACACGCGCGCCGCCGGGGATCCCAGTTGCCGGGCGATCTCGGCGGTCGAGGTAGCGGCGGCCGCCGGCAGCACAATGCGAGCGCGCTCCACCATGCGCCGTTCGGACTTCTGGCCGCGCACCCAGAGTCGCAGCGTCTCTTCTTCCTCGGCGTTCAGTCGAATCACCGTTGCCGGTCTTGCCATACCGACATTTTACAGTTAAAGGCCTTACTTTCGCAAGTTAGTACTAGAGCGGTATATTCCCGTGCTTCTTCCGAGGCATCGAATCCGTCTTGTTCTCCAACATCTTCAGCGCGGAGATCAACTTACGGCGAGTATCGCGAGGCTCGATCACCTCATCGACCCAGCCCTTCTCCGCTGCCTTGTAAGGATTCGCGAACCGCGCCTTGAACTCCTCGATCTTCTCCGCTCGAAAAGCCTCCGGATCTTCCGCTGCCGCCAACTCGCGCCGGTAGAGAATATTCACCGCGCCCTCGGGGCCCATCACCGCAATCTCAGCCGTCGGATAAGCAAAATTCACGTCGGTTCGGATATGCTTCGAACCCATCACGCAGTAAGCGCCCCCGTAGGCCTTGCGTGTAATCACCGTGATCTTCGGCACGGTCGCTTCGCAAAATGCGTATAGCAGCTTCGCACCGTGTTTGATGATTCCGCCGTACTCTTGCTTCGTCCCGGGCAAGAAACCCGGCACATCTTCGAACGTAATGATGGGAATGTTGAAGGCATCGCAAAACCTTACAAATCTCGCCCCTTTGAGAGAAGCATCAATATCCAAACAGCCGGCCAAATACGCGGGCTGATTGGCCACTATCCCGACCGATTGACCGCCGAGCCGAGCAAAGCCGACAACGATGTTCTTGGCAAAGTGCTCCTGCACCTCGAAGAAATAGTGGTCATCTACGACCGGCGCGACAATCTCCTTAATGTCGTAAGGGACATTCGGTTCCGCCGGCACCACCTGATCCAAGTTCTCGTCGATGCGGTCAACGGGGTCGTCAGTGACGCGAGACGGCGTGTCATCCAAATTATTCGACGGCAGGAACGAGTACAGCTCTCGAATCATCTGTAGGCAATGCGTGTCATCGGCCGCCAAAAAGTGCGCCACACCGCTGGTTTCGTTGTGGGTATGCGCTCCGCCTAGCTCTTCCTTGGTGACCTCCTCGTGTGTCACGGTCTTTATCACGTCCGGACCGGTGACAAACATATAGCTCGTCTTGTCGACCATGAACACAAAATCGGTAATTGCGGGCGAATAGACCGCGCCACCAGCGCAAGGCCCCATAATCGCCGAGATTTGCGGCACAACGCCGCTAGCAAGCGTGTTCCGCAGAAATATTTCGGCGTAACCGGCAAGCGATGCCACACCTTCTTGGATCCGCGCCCCCCCGGAATCATTCAACCCAATCACGGGTGCGCCGTTTTTCAAGGCGAGGTCCATCACCTTGCAAATCTTCCTAGCGTTCTCAAGCGAAAGCGACCCTCCGAAAACCGTGAAGTCGTGCGAGAAAACGTAAACCAGCCGCCCGGCAATCCGTCCGTGTCCGGTTACAAAACCGTCGCCCGGAACCTTCTGTCCCTCCATGCCAAAATCGACACAATCGTGGACCACGAGCCGGTCTAACTCCTGAAATGTACCTTCGTCGAGCAGCAAGTCCAAGCGCTCGCGGGCAGATAGTTTTCCCGCGTGATGCTGACGCTCGGTGCGCTCCGGACCCCCGCCTGCCAGCGCCGCCGCGTTGCGTCGATCGAGTTCAGCGCGCTTCTCGTCCAGCGTCATAAGACACCAAAGGTATCACGACGCCGTCAGTATTCGAGCTTGGCCCTGATATCTTTTGGCAGCCCGGATCGTAGCTCTGGATAGGCCTCGACAAGTCGCTCAATATCGAGCAGATCCTTGCGGCGTTTGCTTGGGCGGCGGCTCGCGTCTAGCGCTGCCCATACCTTGCCCTGAAGGACGTCGTCGATACTGGCGACCGGTAGCAAGATACCGAGAACATCGCGGCGCGTGGCGCCGCTCGGAAACCCCGAGTAGCGGGGGTCAAGTTGAACTTGAACGCGCAAATTTGAGCCGGGAGAGGAAATGTTGACGCTATGTTCGAATCGCTCGACTCGAAAGCGGTCAGACGCCGCTGCCGCCACCGTCTCGATCTGATCGGCAGCGACGACGAGGTCGAGGTCTAGGCTCACCAGCGGATCGACATAGGCGTTGACGCCCTGACCGCCAATGACGCAGTAGCGTACACCAAGGCCGTCCAGCAGGGCGATCAGATCATCGAGGAAATCCACGGTGTCATCGACGACTGCCTTCCAAAATTCAACTGCTTGCATGGTGCGGCCAAAGTCAGCTTTAGGCTATCACGCAAATTGGCGCTAGAATCGGTACGCAGCGCGGAGGTAGTATGCTTCGATTCGTTCTCAGCGGGCTCTTGATCGGAGCCTTCACCGTTCAGGCTCAAGAGATCACCCACGGTCCGATCCTCGGCCGCCTAGGCTCAACCGAAATCGGCGTCTGGGCGCGCACCAAGCGCCCGGGCGAGTTCAGTGTTCGTTACGGCACCGATATCGCCTCACTCAACCGTCGATCAGCATCGACACGCACCACCCTCGACCACGACAACGCATCGTTCGTTCACATTACGGGCCTCACACCCAACACCAAGTACTACTACCAAGTTGTCGGCGACCCCGGTCCCCGCCCGCGCGCCAGCCTGCGCGGCGACTTTCGCACCCTACCCGACCGCACGACCCACCTACACCCTAAACACAACCCAGACGGTCTATTCAACTTCAGCTTTGAGTACGCCTGCGGCAACAATCAGACCGGGCAACCGTCGCTGCCGACCTTCGGAACAATGCTACGAGAGATCGAGCAGAAAATCGACTTCGCCATCCTTGACGGCGACTGGCTCTATGAGGAAATGCGCGACTACCCGCCACAAGACTGGCAAGTCCAAGCCGGCGCTCCGCAGCCACCACGCATCGTCGACCTTGCCCCAACTATCGTAGGCGTCTGGGAAAACTACAAGCTCTATCTCGATCGCGGTAGAAACCTCGCTGACTGGCATCGAGAGGTGCCGTCGTTCTTCATGTTTGATGACCACGAAATGCTCAATGACATGAACGGCACCGGCACCGTGGGCCTGCGGCACCGCCGCCCGGCATTTCGCGACATCGGCACGCAGGCCTGGTACGACTACCTCGGCTGGTCAAATCCAGTCGGCTGGAAACAGGGCATCCACTTCGGCCGCACCACCCTCAAGCAGGACGATGACGTCCTCGTTGACGCCGACGCTGATTTCCGCGAACTCAAACTAGACGAAGCCGGCACGCTAACGGTCCACTGGGGAACCACCGATGCCGGCGTCAACCAATTGCCTCTCGATGGCATCGGCGGCGACCCCAACGCGGGCGTATACGAAATCAAAGAGATTCTCGACCGCAACCGCCTTCGCGTCTCGCCTGCGCCCAAGGCCGACAGCGAAGTTTCCTACTCCATCGGGCGGTTTTCGCATTTCCGCCAAAAGATCGCTAACGCCGAGTTTTTTTACGTCGACACGCGCAACCACCGCCAGTTGCACGACATTAAAGATCCGTTTGACCCGAACATTTCGATCCTCGGGGCGCGACAGAAAAAGTGGCTGAAAGACGGGATGCTCGACAGCGATGCGGATTTCCTGTTCGTAGTCTCGTCGGTCAACCTGATGGTCCCGCACATTTTGGCCGGCTCGAACAAGCGCAATAAAGACGAGGCTTGGACCTCCGTCGCCACCGAGCGGAACGAGTTGATCGATTTCTGGGATTCCGTCGGCAAACCCGTCTTCGTCCTCACCGGCGATCTCCACAACAGCTTCGCCATAAAGATCACTGACCGCGTCTGGGAATTCGCCTCCGGCCCCCATAACTCGGGCAACCACATCCTTGAAGAGGAGAACGATCGCCCTCCCAATGGCCCCTTCGAATCACGCGGAAAAAAGGTCGACATCCGCTGGTCGTCGTTCATTCCCAACGACGCGGGCAAAGGCAACCGGCGCCCCGTTTACACCGTTGTTAACATCAACAACGTCTTCCGCATACCGAACCACCGCGGCACTGAATTTTGGGCCGCCTACCCGCGGCCACAAGCAATCTTCCAGTACTACGACGGCCTAACCGGCGACCTGCTTTACGCGGAAACCATCCAGGCGACAAGGTAGCGAGGAGACTCCTCATTGATCGAAGCTCTGTTCTGGATCTTTGCGCTTCCGGCGATCCTAGCCGCAATCGTCTCCGTCAAGACTGGCCGCGCGTATCTGGAGTACGTCCAAGAGCGCATGGTCGATCTTGACGAACCCAACCCCGACCCGTACACCCCGAAGGTCACGTTGACCCTCCCCGTCAAGGGAGTTGATCACGACCTAGCCGCCAACCTGCGTTCACTCGCAAACCTCGACTATCCCGACTACGAACTCATCGTCGCCTGCCGACAAGAATCCGACGTCGCGATCCCTCTCGTCCGCATGACCCTGAGCGAGAAATTCCGCTTAGTTATATCTGGCGAGCCTCCGTCGGACACGGGCGAAAAAGTTCACAATCTCATTGCCGCCGTAAATGCCGCTCGTCCTGAGTCAGAAGTCTTCGTCTTCGCCGACTCCGACGGACAAGTTCGCCCAAACTGGCTTCGCAACCTAGTCGCCCCGCTCGAAGAGGTGGCGCTTGGAGCAACGACGTCCTTCCGCTGGTACTTCCCTGAAGAGGCCGGATTCTGGCCGCTTCTGCGCAGCGCCTGGGACTCCACAATCGCCGGCAATATGACCGCTAAGGACAATAATTTTGCCTGGGGTGGGGGGATGGCGATTCATCGTGAAGTCTTTGAGTCCGCCAAGGTAGTAGACTTTTGGCGCGGAACCGTGAGCGACGACTACCGTCTCTCGGCGGCACTCAATGCGGCCGGCCGCGGCATTCGTTTTGTCCCCGAGGCCATGGTCGCCACGACCGGTCAATGCACGGCAAACGAGTTTCTCGACTGGGCCACTCGCCAACTCATCATCACTAAGGCGTACCGTTTCAAACTTTGGCTAGCCGGCTATATCAGCCACGTCATCTACTGCGGAGCGATGCTCCTTTCTCTTATCCAGCTAGCCACCGGCAACCTGCTCGGCCTCGGCGCGCTCATCCTAATCCTGGCCCCCGGAATGGCCAAAGGCGGAATGCGAGGCTACGCCGCGACGTTAATGTTTCCTGATCGCGAAGACTGGCTAGCAGCCAACGGCTGGGCCTATTTTTGGATGACTCCAATCGCAACCTGGATCTGGCTCTACCTTTTCATCCGCTCCAGTCTCACACGCCAAATCGAATGGCGCGGGTACGTCTACAACCTCATCGCCAAAGACAAGACACAGCTAGTAGAACCTCGCGCCCGGACCACTGCGAACAAACCATGAGTAAATGCGTGCTCTGGCGCACGGTTCTTCATTGAGCGCTGGGAATCAGCCGGGCAGATCCACGCAGCGAACAAGCTTAAACCGCCACGTGCGAGTACTCGAAAGCAGCCCGGCCAGCCAAGACGGAGGGAACTCCTCCTGCGAGACAACTCTTTCATCGTCAATCAGCTGTCCGCCGCGATTACTCTGACCGCTCGTCACTAACACGTAGGCGTCCGGGTCCGTCGAGCATGCCTCGTAGAACCGTTCCGACGGCGCATACACATACTCGACCCCGGGCGGCTTCCGAAACCGCGCGTTGAGCAGCCCTACCTCGGGCAGCCCTACAAAGAATGGGGGCTCCTCAAGCGCACGATCGAAATACTGAAACAAGTTCGTCGCGGAAAAAACCGTAGCCGGAGTCTCAATCTTCCAAAGGGAGAACTCCACCTGATTGCGTGGACTCTTCGTTCCGCTCGCGGCGAACAAGACAAACGCGGTGATGTTCAATCCAATGACCACTCGCAGGTAGACAGGATGGGCAACGCGTCGTTCCCAGGCGGCCGTCCAGTCGCGCCACAGAAAATCGCGGGCAACCAGCAGCATCGCAATCGGCAACACCGGCCCTCTTTTCCAATTGAAAGATGAGCCTGAAGGAGAGAGGCGAAGCAGCTGCGGGTTGAGGGGGATTATAGCGTGAGTTGAGGTCGGCGGCTACAGCTATTTGTGGCTTCGTAGGGCGGGGTGAGGGGGATTGCATAAGGGGGAAGGGGCGGCAGCCCCAATCCCCCTTTGCAGCCATCCCAGGCGAGACCCCACGGCCGTCTTCGGACGTGGGCCGGAGGAGCCGACAACGCCTCGGGTCGGGGCGTTGTCTAGCGCGTGCGCCAGCAGATCGCGAGGTCTTTGCAGACGCGTTGCAGTTCGTTGCGCTGAGCGTCGAGTTGCTCGGCAAACTCGGTGTCGGAACAAGTGCCCGCTCGCGCTTGGAGCTTCTTGAGCGAGCGATCCGCGCGCAGGCCGCGCTGCTCGGCGGGCAGGCTGAGCAGCTTTTCCCACGGCGTGCTCCACTCGGCGTACACCTTGCGCAACTTGCCGCGGCGGTCTCGGCGCTCGCTGGCGAAAGCGCATGGGCGATGAAAATTCAAGTACGGGTTGAGCCACTGGCGGTAGAAGGTGTCGATCGCCTGCGTCGCTTCCGAGGGCAAAAACTGGTAGCCCATCCACTTGCGCACCACCGCGCCGTTCTTGGTTTCGACCAAGGCATTGTCGTTCGAACGGCGCGCGCGAGACTTCGTAAATTCAATTCGCAACTTCTCGAGCAGTTTAGCGGTTTGATGGTTGACGAATTCGCTGCCATTGTCGGAGTGAAAGCCGCGAACGATAAATGGAAATTGTTCCAAAAGGCCTTCCAGCAAGGGAATGAGGTGGTTTTCGTTGATGCGTTGGACGCAGCCGACGGCCTGCCACTGCGTCACTTCGTCGACCACGTTGATGCTGTAGGCGCCTTTTTCACCTTCCTGTTCGGGCGAGTGCACGGTGTCGATGCGCAGGTAGCCCGGACGTCCTCGCGGCTCGGGTTGGCGGCGTTCGCCGATCGCCACGGGTGTCGGTCGAGTCTTGTCGAGATGCAAACTGTGTCGCCGGTAGACGGCGCGTTTGCGCAAGTTGTAGAGGTGTCCCACCGACAGTTCGGCAAGGCGTTCGAACTCCTTGCGGTTGTAGATTTGGAACTCGCGCTGGAGAATGCGACGCGTCGCCGGCCCGGAGAGACGTTGCTGTACTTGGTCGACATGCGCCAGGAGAACGATGTCGGCGCGGCTGTACTTGGTGGGGAAGCGGCGCCTTCGATAGGCTGTCGGCCGAACGCACTTTTCGCGCAAAAACTGCCCGATGAGGCGAGTCAATTGGGCGCGGCTTAAGCCGGTTAGCTTGCTCAGGAAGCGTCTCAACAATCCTTTAACCGAGCGCTTCTGGTCGGCATAATGATGCCTCTTCAGGACGCCTTCGACGAGCGCGTATTTATCCGCTCGACTTCCGGCCTGGAACTCGACGGACCCACACCCGTCGAGAAAACTCTCGATCTCATCGAGACTCACTGATTCGGCTTGCTGCACGGCGACTCCCATCGCCCGCAGTTTGCCTGTTCCTAATCGACCTTGCCCAAATTACCTCCAGGCTCATCTTGTGTTGGAATCACCCCTCCCTTCAGGCTCATCTTGTATTGGACAAGACGCGGCACCAAGAAGCGAAGCTCCTTGTGCGGTGTCAACGAGTGAACGACGAAAAACACAGCGATTCCACACGCCACCGAGCGCGAAAAACGATCTCCCCAGCCGCGCTGCATCACAATCGCGAACCAAACAAAGAACAACGGGTTGAGTAACGCCAAGCTGCCCGCGACGAAGTACCACTCGACCCCGGAAACCCCGAAATAACTTGCAACATCCTTGACGACTTGATCTTCGAAGTAATTCCAGGGCGCCAACTCGAACCGCCCATACCCCCAACTGTCGACGACCACCATAGATGCGCAGACCGCGACGAACGCGATTGCCATTTGTCCAATCGAAAGCCAATAGCGCTCGCGCCGTCGAAACGCTAGGCCTGCCACAAACCAACCGACAAAGAATATCCCCGTGTGAAAGCGAGCCCAAAACGTCAATCCGGCAAGCGCGCCTGCAACCGCTGGATAGAGGCCCGAGCGCGTCTCACCCCGCTCCCAAAGCCACAGAAACCCAACCAGCAATACCGCCGCCAGCCCCTCGGACGAGTGTCGCAGCGCGAAGCTAGTACTAACTTGCGAAAGTAAGGCCTTTAACTGTAAAATGTCGGTATGGCAAGACCGGCAACGGTGATTCGACTGAACGCCGAGGAAGAAGAGACGCTGCGACTCTGGGTGCGCGGCCACAAGTCCGAACGGCGCATGGTGGAGCGCGCTCGCATTGTGCTGCTGGCGGCCGCCGCTACCTCGACCGCCGAGATCGCCCGGCAACTGGGATCCCCGGCGGCGCGCGTGTCGAAATGGCGCACCCGCTTCGCCCAGCAACGTCTGGCGGGATTATGCGATCAAGCGCGTTCCGGCAGGCCCGCGCGGTACGACCAAGCGACGCGCAAACGCATCCTCTGCCAACTCGACGAAGCTCCGCCCGAAGGGCACGCCACTTGGACAGGCGAACTGCTCGCGGAAGCTCTCGGCGACGTCAGCAAGCATCAAGTCTGGCGCGTACTGCGGCAGCTCGGCGTGTCCTTGCGGCGGCGGCGCAGTTGGTGTTTGTCAACCGACCCGGAGTTCGCTCGCAAGGCCGCCGACATTGTCGGACTCTACCTCAGCCCGCCGGAAAACGCCGTGGTGCTCGCGGTCGACGAGAAGCCGAGCATCCAGGCCTTGGAGCGAGCGCAGGGCTGGCTACGCTTGCCCAACGGCAAGGCCTTGACGGGCTTCTCGCACGGCTACAGGCGGCACGGCACGACGCCGCTTTTCGCCGCGCTGGAAGTGGCTACCGGATTCATCATCGCCGGACACTATTGGCGCCGACGGCGTCGCGAGTTTCTCGACTTCATGAACCACATCGCGGCCATCCACGAAGGCCGCGAGATCCACATCATCTTGGATAACTTGAACACTCACAAGCCCAAAAATGACCGCTGGCTGCAACGTCATGCGAACATCCATTTTCACTACACGCCGACCTACAGTTCGTGGATGAATCAGGTTGAGGTGTGGTTTTCGATTCTGAGCCGCCGCGCCTTGCGGGGGGCGAGTTTCACTTCCCCCCGGCAGGTGCGCGAGGCCATCGACAGCTTCGTCCGCGTCTACAACTCCAAGGCTACTCCGTTCGAATGGACCAAGACCGTCGTCGCCCCTCGCCCCCTCGCCAGTAAATATTCTAACTTACGCAACTAGTACTAGGCAAGAACCAAACTGAAGTGACCGCGGCAACCGCTAAAACTGATCCACTCCGCACAGGCCCATCGCGCCCCTTCATCAGCAGTGACCCGAAAGCGATCACGGCCACAACAACTAAGAAGAAAGAAAGGACATATGAGACCCGCTCGAAAAACAAATGGTTGTAGCCACTACGCGAAATCTCGCCGCCAAACAACGCGAAATACACCGCCGGTTGAATCCAAGGTCGCACCGCATACTTGTGTTCCCACGGAAGCTCGTCGGCCGACAATTCGCCCGCCTTGTGCAGATAAAATGCGGTAATCTGCCCGACTTCGTCTTCCTGATGAAACCCGTACATTGTCAGCGCGCTATACACTGACCCGAGCAGCCAGACGAGCAGGAGAACCCTTAGCGGTCGTCGCTGCAAATATTTCCCAAGCAACAAGCCTCCGATTCTCCGAGATCTTCACCCAATTTTTAAACGTGGGTAACTGACCACGAGCGTCCCGTGGAATCCAATGGCACCTTTCCGGACCCTGACCACTGAGAGCCGATGGACCCGGATGTCAGGGAATGGAATAGGCATCTTCCCGCAGCATTCTGTCCGCGTTAACAACTGTAGAGGTGACCTGCCAGGGCGAGTCTATTGCGCCGCTGTAGATCCGTTCCTCGCATGGAACGTGGCTTCAATGTACACAAGACTATCGCTCGGTACAGGCGGCCCAGGGAAGGACGGTATAGAGGCTTCGCCGAATTCAACCCATTGCTGTTTCCAGACCGGTACGAACGCTGGACCGCCGGGCATTGTTGCCCCAGGCATTGCCAGACCAGGCAAGGAGTGAACCGGATCCTGATTGGCAGACTCTACGGTGAGGTGCATGTCATGGAGCGCGTAGTCTCCGTCGAGGAATAGGGAAAGAGTTATCGAACTCGAGTTCGGCGGAATACTGACGTGAAGATAGGCGAAGCTCTTGCCGCCGGTCACGTGCCCGAACAACTGCTGGCTAAGTTCAAAGCTCTTTTTTAACTCAGCGGCGAGTTCGTCTTGCAGTCGAACTATTTCGCTTTGAGCGTCTTTCGCCTCTATGCGGGAATTTTCCTGTACCAATGACAGTTTCCTTTGAAGATCGATGATTTCGTCTCGCTCCAACGACTCTTGGTCTTGATACTTTTTGTTGCCCATATCTTGTATCGCAAATTGCGCCAATGAGCCAAGTACAACAACGCCAAATCCAACGTGCTTCCATACCTTTGACTTACTTTCCGCTGTGAGATAGCCACCGAAAATGATGACCACTACAAGGATAAAAAGTACAAGCAAATCGTCCATGGGTATCAGCAGGGGGTTTGATAGCTCGGTCCAGATGCCGTCGACCTAGAATTCGTCGATTCAGTACGGTCAACGCACGGCCTATACAAGATTTGAGATATGAAGCTCGTGTCTGAATATTACTGCTTTCGGAGCCCGGTTGCATCGTCGAGTCTTCGGCTGAAGTGGCGCTCGCTACGGACCTACAGACAAGCGACTAACCCACGTCATGCCAAAATAGGCAAGTCCACCTCCCTCCCGCTGGACAGCCCAATAGGTTTTATGCCACCGGACACCCAGTCCGCACAGCCGTCCTCGATCGAGGCGGCTGCCGAAGCCCCACTGTGGCGCGCCGTAGGCGCGTCTCTACGCGGAGCCCGCGAGGACTACACCAAAGTCTCGCTGCACCGCTCGATTGTGTTGTTAGCCGTCCACATGATGCTAGAGCTCGTCATGGAATCGACGTTCGGACTCGTCGACATTTACTTCGTTGGCAAACTCGGATCTGAGGCTGTCGCCACCGTAGGGCTTACTGGCTCCGTCATCATCTTGGTCTTCGCCGTCGCAATGGGCCTATGTATGGGGACCACCGCGATGGTTGCGCGCCGTATCGGAGAAGGTGACCCCATAGCCGCCGGCGTGGCCGCGTGGCAGGCCATCGTACTTGGAATCATCGCCTCGATACCCATTAGCATCATCGGCTTCGTCTATGCGCCGCAATTGCTTCGCTGGATGGGAGGGTCCGACGCCGTCGTCGCGGGCCACGCCTACACCTCGGTGCTGTTCGCCGGCTCGGTCACGATCTTCCTGCTCTTCCTCAACAATGCGATCTTCCGAGGCGCCGGCGACGCAGCCGTCGCGATGCGCGTGTTGTGGTTCGCCAATATCATCAACATGATCTTAGATCCATTGCTGATCTTCGGCGTCGGACCCTTCCCGGAACTTGGCCTCGCCGGAGCTGCCGTCGCCACCACCATTGGGCGTGGACTCGGCGTCGCCTACCAACTATTCATTCTTTTTCACGCACGCGAGCGCGTCGCAATCACACGCGAGTCGCGACGCTGGGCGCCCGATGTCACCAAACGCCTGCTCCGCGTCTCCACAACCGGCATGATGCAATTTCTCGTTGGCACAGCCGCCTGGCTGGGCGTGACCCGCATCGTCGCGCTCTTCGGTGACTCGACGCTAGCCGGCTACACCATCACGATTCGCCTGATCCACTTCGCGATCTTGCCGTCGTGGGGAGTGGGCAACGCGGCGGCGACTCTCGTCGGCCAAAACTTGGGCGCAAAAAGACCCGATCGAGCCGAAAAAGCCGTTTACATTACGGGCTTCGTCAACTTCGGGTTGCTCGCGGTCGTAGCCGTACTGTTCTGGGCCTTCGCCGCGCCAATGACTGTTGTCTTCACAAGCGAACCAGAAGTTCTCAACATCGGAATCAGAAGCCTAAAGATCATTAGCGGCGGCTATGTATTCTTCGGTTTCTCGATGGTATTCGCGCAGGCCTTCAATGGCGCCGGAGACACTGATACTCCGACGCTCATCAATTTCCTCTGTTATTGGTGTTGGCAGCTACCACTCGCCTACTATCTCTCCGGCCCGCTAGGCCTAGGCGTCGACGGCGTTTACTATGCGGTAATCATCTCTGGAGCGACCTGGGCGCTCGTGGGTTACCTGCTGTTCCGTCGCGGCAAGTGGAAGACCCGAGCAATCTAGCCCGCATCTCGCACTCAGCTCCCAGCCGCCACAAGCGCGGTCAGATCGCGGCCCAAAATCGACGGGCACCAGTACCGCTCAATGTGCTCGACAACCAGCTCGGTCCCGCGCGCATGGCTCACGAACGGGGCGTCACGTGGGTCGTACATCGCATCGATCAAATCACGAACCACCACAACGTTAAATCCCAGCTTCGTCATCTGTCGAATGGCGAACGATCGCCCCAGCACACACATATTCGCGTGAACGCCCATCACCGCCACGTTCCTTACATCCTGCTGCCGAAAGTAGTTGAAAACTTCACGCCCATCGTCGCTGACCACATCGTTGCCCATCATTTCGATTGCGGTGTGCTGCTTCGACCAAGCGGTGTAAGACTCGACGGGACTCTTGTCGTCGCAGCCGCCGTCGGAATCATCAATCGGAAGCCTAATCTCTTTTTCGGGTTCGAGATTGCACCAGCTTTGTATCGGAACGGGCGGCTCCACCACCGGCGCCGCCAGTATGCGTTGTCGAAACGGCGTCGCCTCGTAGTGGGCAATCACCGAACTCGGCGCGTGCACTATATGAACGCCCAGCGCTCGCGCGGCTGCCAGCACCTCATTCATTCTCGGAGCCATCTCACCCACGCGCATCGTTGCCGAGTCGCACCAATGCCGGTCCCACATATCGCAAACGACGATCGCCGTTTCCGAGGGCACCCATTGCAAAACTTTCGTGGATACTGAGCCCTGCGCGTCGCGGCTTCGCGCGCTAAGCGCAAACCACTCGGCGGGTTCGCTTGCCGCTCCTCCACAGTGGAGAAATGCGACGCACACCGCCGCCAACCACAGAAACTCTCGGCGTCTCACTGTGAGCAGTCTAACCGCTCTCAGCCAACGTCGCAACCGACGTAGTATCCTGCTGAGTCGATGCCAACCGGATCGGAGTTATTCGTTCGCAGTCTCAAGAGTCAGGGAGTCGACACCCTTTTTACGCTGGTCGGCGACCACCTCAACGATGTCCTGCAAGTCGCCGCGCGCGAAGGAATGCGTATCTTTGACACCCGCCACGAATCCGCCGCCGTTCACATGGCCGACGGTTGGAGCCGCATGACCGGCAACCCCGGCGTCTCGATCGTCACCGGCGCGCCCGGCCACACGAACTCCATCACCGGCATTGCCACCGCCGACGCGACCGGCGTGCCGCTATTGACAGTTAGCGGCATGAGCACGTCGCAGGCTCGCGATCGCAATGCATTCCAAGATCAAGACCAGCTCAAGCTAGTCCAAGGCATCACCAAGTACGCCGCAGTTCCCGCCCAAGCCGGCCAGATTCCGTTCCACGTCAAGCGGGCCTACCTGGAGATGAAAAACGGCCGTCCCGGCGTCGCCCACCTCAGCCTCCCGGTCGACTTGTTAAAGCAATCGGTGGACACACACTACCCCATCCCCGAAGGGCCGATCTTGGCCAACCGCCCTGGGCCCGACAGCGGCGATATCGACCGCGTTGTTGACCTCCTAAGCTCCGCAAAGCGGCCCGCGGTGATCGCCGGCGCCGGCGCTCATTGGTCAGGAGCTGGTGACGAACTAAAAGCTTTCATCGAGGCGGCCAACGTTCCGCTGTTCACAATCAGCCTCGCCCGCGGCCTCGTATCAGACGACCACCCGCTGTGCTTCGGCTACGCCGATGCCACCCTCAACCGCGGAGCTGAAACCGCCCTGCGCCAAGCCGATCTCGTCATCGTGATTGGAAAGCGCATCGACTACCGCCTACGTCTAGGAAGCGCGCAGCTCTTCAGCGACGAGGC
The DNA here is from genome assembly GCA_965205595.1 of Bryobacterales bacterium. Lineage (GTDB taxonomy): Bacteria > Acidobacteriota > Terriglobia > Bryobacterales > UBA6623 > CATQHP01. Next base: position 56,356 of record CBDBHI010000030.1, read on the forward strand.
AAAATTTGTGCAGGTCGATACCTGTGCTGAAGAACTCGGGCTAAACCGCGCTCTCGAAGTCGGCATCGCCGCCGACGCCAAGGCAACGCTAATAGCACTAACTGAAGCTCTAGCCGACGACCATGCCGCGGACAGATCCGACTGGCTCGCGACGATCCAAAGCGGCTGCGACGCATACGCTTCGGAGGTAGCCGCGTTGGCCGCCAAACCGAGCGATCCCATGCACTCGTTGCACCTCTACAACGTTTTGAAAGATAAAGTGCCCGAAGACGCAACAATCTGCTGGGATGGCGGTGACTTCGTCCATTGGGGGCGCTACACCCTGAAAGCGCGCCGCCCCGGCCACTGGCTGCGCTTAGGCACACTTGCGGGACTTGGCGTCGGCCTACCCCTAGGGCTCACCGCCAAAATTCTGCGCCCCAACTCCCCGTCAGTCGTAGTCACCGGCGACGGCTCAGTCGGTTTTTATATCGGCGAATTCGATACCGCCGTACGCTTCGGTCTACCCGTCATCGTCATTGTCGGCAACGACGGCGGCTGGGGTATCGAGCGCGAACTGCAAAAGGGATTTTATCCGCAAGTGCCGCCCGTAGCGTGCGAACTTCGCCGCACACGCTACGACCTCGTCATGAAAGGTTTTGGCGGAGACGGCGCGCACGTTACGTCCCCCGACCAGCTACCCGACGCCATCGATCGTGCGTTCCGTACCGAGGTTCCGTTCTGTCTGAACGTCGATATCGCCGGCGCCGGTTCGCCCTTTACGCACTACCAACTGCGACATCTGAAGAAGTAGCCCAGCGGTAATGAGCAGTTCCCGAGTTCAGGCCCTCGGCATTCTCACCGCCGCGCTGATCTCGGGATATCTCGTGGCTCAAACGGCGACTAAGTATATATCATCACCCGAAGACCTTCCTCGCGAAGTCGCTCCGCAGCCGATTCCCTTTAACCACAAACTGCATGCCGCGGCAGCGATCAAATGCACCGATTGCCACACCGGAGCGTTGACGAAAGCACGAGCCGGGCTACCACGGCGCGAGCAGTGCATGCTCTGCCACGAAACGATCGCGACAGAAAGCGCCGCCGTCCGCAAACTAGCGGCTCTCCCAACTGATGAATCTATCCGCTGGCAGCGCGTCTATCGCGTACCTGACTTCGTGTTCTTCAGCCATCGCAGTCACACCGCCGCCGAAATCACATGTGCCCAATGCCACGGCCCCGTCGAATCGAGTGAGGTCCTAGCGCAGCAACTTTCGACGAACATGGTCAGTTGCATGAACTGCCACGCCGACCGCCTTGTCTCCAACGAATGCTTTCTATGCCACGACCTTGGCCAGTAGGCCAATTGAGTAGGAAGAAAATTGGCTCTCGAACGTCTCTATCCTCTTTTCCAATTGAAAGATGAGCCTGAAGGAGAGAGGCGAAGCAGCTGCGGGTTGAGGGGGATTATAGCGTGAGTTGAGGTCGGCGGCTACAGCTATTTGTGGCTTCGTAGGGCGGGGTGAGGGGGATTGCATAAGGGGGAAGGGGCGGCACCCCAATCCCCCTTTGCAGCCATCCCAGGCGAGACCCCACGGCCGTCTTCGGACGTGGGCCGGAGGAGCCGACAACGCCTCGGGTCGGGGCGTTGTCTAGCGCGTGCGCCAGCAGATCGCGAGGTCTTTGCAGACGCGTTGCAGTTCGTTGCGCTGAGCGTCGAGTTGCTCGGCAAACTCGGTGTCGGAACAAGTGTCCGCTCGCGCTTGGAGCTTCTTGAGCGAGCGATCCGCGCGCAGGCCGCGCTGCTCGGCGGGCAGGCTGAGCAGCTTTTCCCACGGCGTGCTCCACTCGGCGTACACCTTGCGCAACTTGCCGCGGCGGTCTCGGCGCTCGCTGGCGAAAGCGCATGGGCGATGAAAATTCAAGTACGGGTTGAGCCACTGGCGGTAGAAGGTGTCGATCGCCTGCGTCGCTTCCGAGGGCAAAAACTGGTAGCCCATCCACTTGCGCACCACCGCGCCGTTCTTGGTTTCGACCAAGGCATTGTCGTTCGAACGGCGCGCGCGAGACTTCGTAAATTCAATTCGCAACTTCTCGAGCAGTTTAGCGGTTTGATGGTTGACGAATTCGCTGCCATTGTCGGAGTGAAAGCCGCGAACGATAAATGGAAATTGTTCCAAAAGCCCTTCCAGCAAGGGAATGAGGTGATTTTCGTTGATGCGTTGGACGCAGCCGACGGCCTGCCACTGCGTCACTTCGTCGACCACGTTGATGCTGTAGGCGCCTTTTTCACCTTCCTGTTCGGGCGAGTGCACGGTGTCGATGCGCAGGTAGCCCGGACGTCCTCGCGGCTCGGGTTGGCGGCGTTCGCCGATCGCCACGGGTGTCGGTCGAGTCTTGTCGAGATGCAAACTGTGTCGCCGGTAGACGGCGCGTTTGCGCAAGTTGTAGAGGTGTCCCACCGACAGTTCGGCAAGGCGTTCGAACTCCTTGCGGTTGTAGATTTGGAACTCGCGCTGGAGAATGCGACGCGTCGCCGGCCCGGAGAGACGTTGCTGTACTTGGTCGACATGCGCCAGGAGAACGATGTCGGCGCGGCTGTACTTGGTGGGGAAGCGGCGCCTTCGATAGGCTGTCGGCCGAACGCACTTTTCGCGCAAAAACTGCCCGATGAGGCGAGTCAATTGGGCGCGGCTTAAGCCGGTTAGCTTGCTCAGGAAGCGTCTCAACAATCCTTTAACCGAGCGCTTCTGGTCGGCATAATGATGCCTCTTCAGGACGCCTTCGACGAGCGCGTATTTATCCGCTCGACTTCCGGCCTGGAACTCGACGGACCCACACCCGTCGAGAAAACTCTCGATCTCATCGAGACTCACTGATTCGGCTTGCTGCACGGCGACTCCCATCGCCCGCAGTTTGCCTGTTCCTAATCGACCTTGCCCAAATTACCTCCAGGCTCATCTTGTATTGGACAAGACGCAACGTATACTTGGGACAACCTGGAGGGTTCTCTAGCCAGCAATTCTCACCGCGTGGTGAGAATTGCCGGCTCCAGGGGGAGATGACTATGGAATGGTGGATCTGGGTAGTTGCAGCGCTCGTGTTTCTCGGGCTCGAAGTCGCGACCGGGACATTCTACGTGATGTTCTTTGCCGTCGGCGCGCTGATCGTCGGGATCTTACGGGCGGTAGGACTCGCTGACCCACTCTGGCTACAGTTGCTGTTGTTCGCGTCGCTATCCGTGGCCACTGTGGTGTTTTTTCGCAAGCCCTTGTTTGACCGCATCCGAGGAGGCGACGCGCACCAGGCCGTGGACGACATTAAGCGCGAGCCCGCGACCGCGATAGATGCGATTCCGCCCAATGCGGGCGGTAAGGCCGTTCTGCGGGGTGTCCCTTGGAATGCGCGTAACGTCGGCGATCGAGCGATCGAGGCCGGCTCTGCTTGCGTCATCGAAAAAGTAGAAGGGTTAACGTTGTTAGTTCGCGCGGGATAACAATAGAAAGAGAAGGAGATCGATTTACCATGCCACTTCCAGCAATATTCGTTGCTGTTTTAATAGTTATTTTGTTTTTTGTCGTACTGGCCAAGACAGCGGTTGTTGTGCCTCAACAGAGCACATTCATTGTCGAGCGGCTCGGGAAATTTAGCGGGGTTTTGAGTGCCGGGTTCCATGTCCTGATGCCGTTCGTCGATGTAATTCGCTACCGGCACTCGCTGAAGGAATCGGCGATCGACATTCCAGAGCAAGTCTGTATAACGCGCGATAACGTGCAAGTCGGCGTTGACGGAGTTCTATACCTCAAGGTGATGGATCCCGAGCGCGCCTCTTACGGAATTTCGAACTACATCTTCGCGATCACTCAGCTCGCGCAGACCACTCTTCGTAGCGAAGTCGGCAAGATCGATCTTGACCGCACGTTCGAGGAACGTGGCACCATCAACGCCCAGATCGTCGGCGAGCTCGACGAAGCGACCGCACCCTGGGGTGTTAAGGTGCTGCGCTACGAGATCAAGAACATCACTCCGCCGCGCGACGTGCTCGATGCGATGGAGAAACAGATGCGAGCCGAGCGCGAGAAGCGCGCCACAATCCTAGCATCAGAGGGCTTCCGCGATTCAGCTATTAACCACGCCGAGGGTGAAAAGCAGAAAGTCATCATGGAATCCGAAGCGAACAAGTTGCAGCGCATTAACGTGGCCGAAGGCCAAGGCCAGGCCATCGAGATTGTAGCTCGCGCGACCGCCCAGGGCATCCGCGAGGTCGCCGACGCGATTGGACAACCGCACGGCCTCGAATCGGTGCAGATGCGCGTCGCTGAGCAATACGTACGCGAGTTCGGCAACCTGGCAAAGGTCAACAACACGATGATCATTCCGAGCAATCTAACGGACATCGCCGGAACGATAGCGACCGCCATGAAAGTAATCAAAAGCGACTAACTCCAGCGCCCGGGTGTCTTGGCGCCCGGGCGCCCGCCAGTTACAAATACATCGACCACACACTCGACAAACCCATCGCCAAGCAGCTATTCGAGCGCTCTATACTTGATGGTTATGGCTCCCATAGCGCGAGATCAACAACGCTCACTAGTCGACCGCCTAGTTGAGGTTTCCGGCGGTAGCTACGCCCCTGAAGAGCGACGCAAATACTTCATTAGTGGACCCCAGTGGGCAGGTGCCTACGAAGGTCAGGCGCTTTTTCACGCACCCACGCGCGAGCCGGTCAGCTTCGAAGAAGTCATTCGAAATCTTGGCGAACTGGGCATCCCCTGTTGGGCGACGCATGACAGCGACGTCATCAGCACCGACGATCTCTTGACCGATCGCCAGTGGGAAATCGTCGCGCGCATCAACAAGTCGCTCGACGACAACGGTGTTCGTTGCTCGATGGTCACCTGCGAGACTTTCTTCCACCCGGTGTTCGCCGCAAGTGCCGCCGCCGAAGCCCCCGAAGTTCGCCAATACGCCGCCCGTCGTCTTCAAAATACCGTTGAAATCGGACACGAGCTCGGAGCCCAGTACGCAGTCTATTGGCCGGGAACGTTGGGCTACATGACCCAAGGCGCGGTGGAAGAAACCGAGATGCTGCGCTGGTTCGCTGACGGCATGAACGCCGCCTGTGAACGCGACATCGAGGTTGCGCAAGAAAGAGGGCGTCCCACCCTCAAGCATTGCCTCGAAGCCAAACCCTTCGAGCCACAAGCGCAGATCATCCTGCCCTCGAGCGACGCCATGCTGGCGTTCATTTCTAGTGGTCTGCTCGACCACCCTGAAATGGTCGGCCTCAACCCGGAATACCTCCACGAGCTGATGTGGGGAGCCGCCACGCGCGCCGTACTAGCCCGCGCCCTGCTGTGTAAGAAACTCTTCCACTTCGATATCAACGATGGCTACCCGCTCAAACACGACGTCGATCTCGGCGTTGGCCTCGTCAATCCGCTCGACTGGCTCAACGTCCTCGTCCTGCTTCGATCGCACGGCTACGAGGGACCGTTCAACCTCGACTTCAAGCCACCCCGCACGACATCTAACTACGGAGTCTGGAAAGTCAGCTTCCCCACGTCCGTCGACCGATTCATTACGCTCTGGAATATGGCCGGCGAAGTGTTGGCAGATCCGGTCATGACTGAAGCCGCGGCAGCCCTTCGATCGGGCGGCGGTGGCTCGGAAGACGTCGACGACATCGTCGCGGCCAACAAAGAGCTGCTAACGCTCCACGAGCTTATGGCTCATCGCATGTTCCAGCTCCTGATCGGCCAGCACCGCGGCCGCACATTCGGTTAGCCGTCCGATACGCCTCCAGTCGAAGTAGTTGGAACGCGCCACACACCCTCCGCGTCCTACGGGCTAGACGCCCGAGGAGGTTGAAATGAAAGCTGTACAAGTCGGAATCCTAGCGTTACTCTTCGTGATCGCCGGACTTCTCGCAACCGTCGTCATCCAGCGTTCGGGTGAAAGCGACGCTGACGCCACGATCCCCGAGTTGACCGCCATCGAAGAGCCCCTGGCGGCACTCGCCCCACCCGCTCCGGAACCTGAGCCCCCGAAAGTCGCACCCGATCCAGCGCCGCCCCGCGCGAAGCCGGCGCCCGCGAGGGCTGCCGCACCGCCACCACCCGCCAAACCCGCGCCGGCGCCTATCGCGAGCGCGGCCCCCGAGGCCCCGAAAATCGCACCCGACCACGCCGGCCTGTTGGCCCGGACGCCTACGAGAATCCTAAAACCCGATACGACAACGGCGCCCCCACCGCCGGCGCCAAGAAAAGTCACCGTGCCGGCCGGACACGAACTTAAAGTGCGCCTCATTAGCACTATCTCGACGAACCGCCATCAGCCAGGCGACCCCTTCAGCGCCAGCCTCGACGCGCCACTGGTCATCGATGACCTGGTGATAGCGGAAAAGAACGCCCACGTCGAAGGCCGCGTCATCGACTCGCAAAAGGGCGGACGCGTCAAAGGCCGAGCCGCGATATCGCTCGAACTAGTTCGCCTTCACACTGAAGACGGTCAGCAAATTGAAATCTCGACCTCAACCCATGCCCGCCAAGCCGAATCAACGGCCAAGAGCGACGCCAAAAAAGTCGGCATCATGGCCGGCATCGGAGCGGCTGTCGGTGCCATCGCCGGCGGTGGAAAAGGGGCAGCGATTGGCGCCGGTGTGGGAGCCGGAGCAGGCGGTGGAACGGTGGCGGCCACTCGAGGCGACGCCGTAGTCATCGCGTCAGAGACACCGTTAGTCTTTCGTCTCACCGAGTCTGTCGAAATCGTCGAGACGCTGTTAGCCTATCAGTTTTCTGGGAAGAACCGATCGATCTCCGCCGGTGGTTTTGAGACCAACGAAACTACGGCCATCACCACCGCGGACATCGGCACCACCACAGCGATCGGCATTAAGCCCGACCCACCGATGCTATAGGGCCCGTCGACGCTGAGCGAGTCCGCAAAGAAGTATACCCACAGACCTGCAACGGTGCAGACCGCCGCCATCGCGCCCAGCTTGGTGCTGCGCCGCCAGTAAAGCGAAGCCGCAAATATCGGCAGTAAGCCCGCAAATCCGGTCAGCGACCAAGTGCCCAGCGCGAATATTGATTGGTCCACAACTAGCGAGCACACAAACGCTAGCACCAAAAAACCCGCGACAAATAGTCTGCCGAACAAGACCGTCTGCCGTTCCGAAAGCTGGTCGTCAAATCCGTAGTGACGCACAATATCGTGGGTGAACATAGCCCCCAACGCCAAGCTCTGCGAATCAAGCGACGACATAATCGCCGCGAACACTCCCGCCGCCAGGCAGCCCGCCAACAATCCGCCCGTATACCCGACAATCAACTTCACCAAGATCGGCCCGTCGAGAGGACCCTCAAATCCCAACCGCCCGACGGCCCCGAGAATCACGATCGGAAAATTCACGACCGCAAAGCAAAGCGGATAGTACACCAGTGTCGATCGGAACGTGCGAGCCGCCTTTGCGGACAGCCAATGCGCATACAAATGCGGAAACGCGCCGGTGCAAAGTGGAATCAGAAAGTACGAAACGAGTCGCAGCCGAGTAGCCGAGTCAGTTCCTACGACCACCAGTTCGCGGTGCTGCTCGCGCAAGGATTCCATGGCCGCCTGAACGCCGCCAAATTTGTCGAGGATCACAAAGAACGCCACCGCCGAGACCGTCATAAACACGGCCGTTTGGAACGCGTTTACCCACGACGTACTCCGCATTCCGCCGTAGGTGACGTAGACGAACGTCACCGCGCAAACGGCCAAACTTCCGACCCATGGCGGTACGCCGCCGTCGGCGCCTCCCGTAATTGCGGTCAAAGCATCGCCGCCACCCTTCACGCCGATCAACATGTAGGGAAGCATCAGAAACACGATCACCACGAACAGCAACGTTCCCAGCGCGCCCGACTGATAGCGATCGCGGATGAGCTGGATTTGAGTCACGTAACCGAAGCGCTTGCCTAACCACCAACAGCGCGTGCCGAGGTAGTAGAAGATGAACGGAATCAGAATGGCGGAGCTTGAGCCGATAAATGAAAACACCACGATTCCGCTGTTGAACGCCTCGCCCGACACTCCCAGCATCGTGAAAGCCGTCATGTTCGTGCCGACCAGTGTCAGCAACAAAACCACCGGCCCAATCGAGCGGCTAGCGACGAAGTAGTCCTCGCCCGTCCCTTTAAATAGGCGATGACCCATCAAACCGACGAAACTGACCAATGCCAGGTAGACGAAGACAACAGTAAGGACCATCCGATTCGTGCCTGACTAGAAGCCCGCGGCGCTTGAGCTGCGTTCGTCAGCAAGCGGTCCCCGCGACTCAATCAATCGCGTGGGGTTCCCGCCCGTCTCAACGCTGTGTTCAACCGCAACCATTACTCCTCGCCGTCCAAGTAAGAGGGCCAAGCAGTCCGCGTGATTACACACATGACTCCGGCCGTAGCCACGCACAGCCCGACTTGGTAGACCAAATTGAGAGGAATCCCCGCGAGAAGCCGATCGTTGTCCCAGGGCGCGGGATTGAAAAACGCCGCCGCAAGCACGGCAAGTGCGACAAACGGCCGGCGATAGACCGAAGTTTTCAAAACACTTCCATTTGGCTCCAGCCGCTAAGGCGTTATTTGCGGGACAAACTGCGGCAAGACGTAGGCGAACACCATGGTCACCGCGGCCAAGAACAGTGCCAGCATGATGCTGTGCTTTAGCGTCACGCGGAAGAGGCGACCCTCTTCCGACGAAGCCATGCCCGTCGCGGCGACGGCGACGGCGATGCTCTGCAGCGAGATCATCTTGCCCATGACGCCGGTGGCGGCGTTGGTAGAAGCTGTCAAAATCGGGTTCAGCCCTAACGCATTGGCCGTCACGACCTGCAGGTTGCCGAACAGCGCGTTCGACGCCGTGTCGCTGCCTGTGAGGAAGACGCCCGTCCAGCCGAGCATCGCGCTAAAGGCCGGAAAAAGCGAGCCGGTCGCCGCGAAAGCCAGTCCCAAAGTCGAAGTCATCCCGGCGTAGTTCATCAAAAAAGCCAGCGCCAACACGGACGCAATGGTCAGCAAGGGCATTGATAGTTGCCTGAAAACCGATCCGCAAACGCCCGCAAACTTGGCGGGCGAGAGGCCAAGTACCAAAGACGCGGCAAACGCCGAAAGGAAGCACGACGTTCCCGCGGCCGACAGCCATTGGAAATTGTAGACTGCCGCGTACGGCGACGGCTCGGGCGTCAGCGGCGGTACGCGGGTGATCATATCGTGAAGGCCCGGAACAGGGAATACGACGCTGAACGAGCCGAGGAAGGCTTGGACCGGCGGGAACCGCCAGGCCAGCACGAAGACAACCAGCAGGATGTAAGGACTCCAGGCCATCACAATTTCGCCCGTGGTGTGCTTAAGCGCCGCGGTGGACACTTCGGTGTCACCTTCGAGGCGAAAAACCGTCGCGGGCTTCCAGACCTTCATCACGACGACCATCGCCAACAGGGCGGCGATCGAAGCAAGGATGACGGCGACCTCGGGTCCGATATAGTTCGTCACTCCGAACAGCACTCCGGCGAAAGTGACCGAGCATGCAACGATCGGGGGCAGCACTTCGAGGGCTCCCCGCATGCCCGACATGATCACGACCATGTAGGTCGGGATTATGATTGCGATCAGCGCGCAAAGGCGTCCGGTCATTGAACTGAGCGCGTCGATTGGCAAGCCCGTGATGCCGGCCAGCGTGACGACGGGAATACCGAGGGAACCGAAGGCGACAGGCGCTGTGTTCGCGACCAGACAAATAAAGGCTGCGTAGAACGGCGAGAATCCGAGGCCGGTCAGCATGGCGGCGGCGACGGCGACAGGTGTGCCAAACCCGGCCGCGCCTTCGATGAAGGCGCCGAATGCGAAACCGATGAGGACGGCTTGCAGGCGGCGATCGTCGCTGAGGGAACCGATCGAGTCTTTGATGATTTCAAACTTGCCCGTCTCAACCGTAACGCGATAGAGGATCAGCGAGGCGATGACGATCCAGCCAATAGGAAACAGGCCAAATGCAGCGCCGTAGACCATCGAGGCTGCAGCTTGCGGTACCGGCATTCCGAAAACACCGACGGACAACACCAAAGCGGCGCCGAGGGCGCTGAGGCCTGCGATCCAGCTAGGCTTGCGCTTGACGCCAAGCATGAAAAACAGAATGAGCAGAGGTATGGCGGCCACCATTGTGGAGTAGCCGAAGTTGTTCGCGACGGGTAGATAGTTTTGTTCCCACATGAGTATTTGTGCCTGCAGAAATGTAGCACGTTGCAGCGGGTGTTCCCTCGAATCGCGTCGAAGTGTCCGCAGCGTCGCGGGAACCGGTCCGACTTGGGAATCAAGAAAGTAGCTCGGAAACTAGCCCAGTGCTGTCCGCGAAGCGATCCAGCTTCAGTCCCATAATGCGAGCCTGCGTCAGCCACAGATTCGCCAGCGGAGTGCCGTCAGAACAGTTGAGATGTCGGTCGAGTTTGAGTTTTCCTCCACCGCCGCCCGCCACGATAATCGGAAGATCGTTGTACTGATGCGTTGCCCCGTCTCCCAGGCCGCAACCGTAAGTGAGAATCGTATTGTCCAGCAGCGTCGACCCGTCGGCCTCGTAAATGCCGTCCATTTTCTCGACCAGATAGACGAACTGCGCCACGTGGAATCGATCGATCTTCAGTAGCTCGTCCGTATATTCTCGTGGGCTATGCGAGATCAAATGATGGCTCACCGGCTTATCGAAAAGACCCTCGAACATGAAGGGTGTATTCCAACGTTCGGGGCCGACCATCAACGTCGCGACGCGCGTCAGGCCAGTCTGAAACGCAACGACCATCAGATCGCCCATGAGCCGAATGTACGCTCCGCGCGGCAAATACGCGTCAGCAGGTTCCGCCATCGAAACCTTTGTAAGCTCGCCCTTCATTTTCTCGAGCTTGGCCATCTGCTCTTCGATCGTGCGAATGGAATCGAAGTATTCCTCGAACTTGTTGCGATCGGCGTAACCCAGTTCCCGTCTCAGCGAGCGGGCGTCTTCGAGCACGAGGTCCGTTATGTTTCGAAACTCCTGAACGTCCTGCGTCCCAAACAATCTTCGATAGGCCTTGCGCGGATCGCGAACTGAAGGCGCCACATGCCCGGTTCCATACCAAGAGATATTGTCAAAGTAGATTGACTCCACATTGTCGCGGTGGCTGTTGCAACTGAATTCCAGTGTGCGGAATGGAGTCGCATCACCGACTTCGTCCGCGATGATGTGGTCCAGCGTCCGTTCGAGCGGCCAAGCGGAGGTCGCGACGCTGAACGGCGCGGCGCTACTGAGGAAGCACGAGGCGCACTGCGCGTGGACGTCGGTACCGTTCTGGAATGTTCGATCCAGCCCTGTGATCAGAGCAACCTTATTTTTTACCCTCGACAGCGGTGCTAACGTGGACGTCAGCTCGATCGCGTGGGAGCCGGCCGGGATGGTGCTCTCGGTGATCTGGCTCAGGTCTCCGTTGAAGGCCGGCAAACCGGCATGGCCTTCACCCGGGAAGAATCCGCGCCGCACGACGCCAATCGGCGAATAGTAGAAGCCCAGACGCAACGGCGGCTTTTGCTCAGGCGTCGTCCCCGCCGAAGCCAAGCTTTCAAGCCAAGGCAGAGCTAGAGCGGCACCGCTCGCGCCTCGAAGAAACGATCGCCTAGACGTGATTCGCATGCAAAGTGTCTCGTTAGGGCTGCCCTTTCACAGGCTCAACTGGATTGTACTTCGTTAGAAACGGCTCGCTCAGCACAATCTGTTTGATCATTTCTTGGATTCGGTAATCGGCGTTTGCGGTTTCATGCACAATGCGATCGAGCGCGGGCTCATCCCAGGCGGCAACTTCTCGCCCTAAGGCGAATGCAAGTAGATGTTCCGCGAAGGCGCGCGCAAACTGATCCTTCTCGGCCAGAATGGCGTCTTTAAACTCGACGATATCGGCGAACTTGTGGCGTCCAAATAAAACACCTTTCGCGTCCACCTTGCGGCCGTTCTCATACGTGTCGCGCCACACTCCGGTCGGACCGTAGTTTTCGAGGGCAAAGCCCAAAGGATCGATTTTGGCATGGCAACCCGCGCATTCCGCTTGCGTCCGATGTGCCGCAAAGCGTTCTCGCAGGGTAAGGTCTTTGGCGTCGACACCGTCTTCTTCCTCTGGTAACGGTGGGACGTTTGCGGGCGGCGGATCAGGCGGGTCGTTAAATACGACGCCGGCGATCCAGGCGCCCCGTGTGATCGGTTGTGTGCGCACCGGGTTCGACGTCATGGTCATCACAGCCGCGTTGGTGATCACGCCACCCTGGCGCCGGTCGGTCACAGCCACGCGCCGAAATGGGATGGCAACCGGTGGGACCTTCGCCGGACGCGTCCCGTCTCGATACCAAGACTCCAGCACTGCGCTGCGATAGCTAAAATCGGAATCCACCAGCTCAAGAATCGAGCGGTTTTCGATCAGTATTGCTTCAAAGAGCAGCAACGGCTCGAGCATCATGTGCATGCTCGTGCGGAATTTGGCGAAGTAGAAATCTGGAAACCGCTGCGGGTCGGGCACTGACGAAACGATGCGCTCGAGCTGCAACCATTGTGTCGGGAAGCTGTCGCAGAATCGCTTCAAGCGGGCGTCTTTCAACATTCGGTCCGCTTGCCGCGCCAACACCGCTGGGTCCCGAAGCCTCTCTTCGGCGGCCAAATCGAACAGCTCCTGATCTGGAATGCTACCCCACAGGAAGAACGAGAGACGCGACGCCAAATCGAAATCGTCAAGCCGCTCGGCTGCATTGCCGGCACCGGCTTGGTCATAGAGATAGAGAAAACGCGGCGATGCCAGCGCGGCCGAGGCGGCGGCTTTCATGCCCTCGGTGAACGACTCGCCCGACTCGATTCGCGTCATCACGTAGCCGGCATAGCGATCCAGCAGGGCGTCGTCAACAGGGCGGCGAAACGCCCTCGTGAGCAATCCGCGCAAAGACTCCCGGACCGCGGCTTCGCTATCTTCACTTTCCAATCGCGGCGCAAAGAATTGCTCCCAAGCGCCACTGGTCGTTTCGTTGAAATCGTCACTTTCGACAATCGACCTGCTGAGTTTCAAAAACGACTCCAGCAAGAGCGGCGACAGCGTGAGATGGTCTCCGCGGTTGTCGTAGCCGTGCTCGGCGCGAAGATCCTGTGGAAATGGCGCGACCCCGGCAAGCCGTTTGTCGATCAGTTGCGATTTGCCCAGCGGGCGGCTGCCGGCTTTGAGGTTCTCGGGCATCTTGCCGGTCTCGGGGCGGAAGTAGCCATACTCCCGCAGCATACGTTCCGGCAACGCGAAGACGTCCACCTGAAGATCGAACAAGTCTTGGACAGCGTTGTTGTATTGAAAACGATTCATGCGCCGAATCGGCGCTTGCGGAAACGTTTTTTGGGAGCTGACGGCAACCCTCAGCAATCCCCGTAGCTCGGCAACGAGTTGTTGACGCTTCTCCCCTCCCAATGGCGGCTCGACCGCAGGCGGCATGATTCCGGACTCGAGAACCTTGACTAATTTTCTTATGAGTTCGGGATTCTTCGTGAGATCGGTGGTGGTTCGTACTTTAAACAGATTGACGTTACCGCTCGGCTTGCCGAGCTCACCGTGACATTTCACGCAGCTTTGCCGCAACGTCGGCTGCAGAATCTTAGTCAGGGAATCGCCCTCGGCCGCCCCAAGGTTCGGCAATACGCAAATGGCCGCCGCCGCAAGGCAGACCCCGCAGCAACCAATCGCAACCAGTCGAGGCACGATCCGCATCATATCTGAACGCTCATCAAGCCTTGGTGCTCAACCATCGAATGCCCGCGGCTACCAAGCTCTGATGAACTCTGATGAGATTGTACCATTCCCACGGTGCGCCTACGTCCGTCTGCAAGCACCTATCGCCTGTCTTTCGCTGAAAGGCGCTGAGAAGTGCGGGTTGGATGGGCTATCGTGCGCACGGAGATGCGATCATGATGCCAATGGCGGCGATCAATAGCCTCGGGGCGGGTCGATGAAGCATGGCGATTCTGGCGCGTAACACCGGCCTCAGTGTAGCCGGAAACGTGTTGCTCCAAACTCTAGCGATCGCGACCGTGTTACTAGTCGTGGCGTCGCTGTCCGCCCAGACGGTCGACTTCAGAACGGATGTTTTTCCGGTCTTCGAGCGGCACAACTGCCGGGCGTGCCACAACGCTTCCGGGGTTGCCTCGGGGACCCGCTTGCACTTGCCGGGCGATTTTTCGTCCGAGAGCGCGATCGGGACCTTCGGCTATTCGTTGATCAAGCTGGTAAATCTGGACAAGCCGCTCGAATCGACACTTTTACTAAAACCAACCAATCGCATTCCTCACACCGGTGGCGCTCTGATCGCTCGCGCGAGCGACGACGAGAAAGTCTGGATCCAATGGATTCGTTACCTCGCGGACAACCCCGAGGCGGCAAGACGGGCGGCTTCTCCCGCCGCCGCGGCTGCGACACGTGAGCCCTTGCGGCGGCTGACTCATCAGCAATATAACAACAGCGTTCGCGACCTGCTCGGAGACAAGACTCGTCCCGCCAATCGCTTCCCCGGCGAGGATTACGTCAACGGCTACACCAACCAGGCCGAGGCGCAGAGCATCACGCCGCTACTGGCCGAAGCCTATAGCAACGCCGCTGAACGCCTGGCACGGGGGGCCTTTCGTTTCGGTGGGGGCGATCTAGTCCCGTGTGAGCCGGTCTCGCCCGAAGATGAGCCTTGTGCCCAGAGATTCGTCCGTGAATTCGGGCTTCGAGCGTTCCGGCGCCCGCTAAGCGACGTGGAAACTTCGGCGTTCCAATCGTTGCTTTTGAGCGAATCGAAAAAGCAACAGAACTTCTTCGCCGGCGCGCGGCTGGTCGTCGAAACGTTATTGCAGGCACCGGACTTTTTATTTCTAATCGAGCGGGACGACGACCCTGCCCATGACGCCTACGCAGCTGCGGCGCGGCTGTCTTATTTGCTTTGGAATTCACTGCCTGACGACGAGCTGTTTCGAGCCGCTGGCGCGGGTGAGCTTTCGTTCCCGACGGAGGTGGAAACGCAGGTCCAGCGCATGCTCCAAGCGCCGGCCGCCCAAGAAGCGACAACGGAGTTCCTCGCGCAGTGGCTGCGATTCGACCGTGCGCTTGGATCAGTAAAGGACGCCGTCAAGTACAAGGAATTTACGCCGCAAGTCGCCGAGGCGATGACCGAAGAAACCCGCCGGCTCTTCGCTCACCTCGTATGGAACGACTTGGACTTCCGCGACTTCTTCACCGCGCGGTACACGTTCGCGAACAGTTTTCTGAGCGCGCTCTACAGCTTGCCGGAACCGACCGAGCCCTTCGCGAAGGTTGTGTACCCGGCCGGCTACGAGCGCGCCGGGGTACTAGGCCACGGGACTTTCTTAGCGCAAACCGGAAAGCCGGACGAGACGTCGCCCACCGAGCGAGGACTGTTCGTCCGTGAGCATTTCCTGTGTCAGGAAGTACCGCCGCCCCCGCCCGGCGTCAATGCTACTCTGCCGCCGTTGGCGATTGACGCCACACCGCTAACGACTCGCCAGGTGTTGGTCCAGATGCACACGGCGGATCCGACGTGCGCGAGTTGTCACCGCCTGGTTGACCCGATCGGGTTTGGCTTCGAGAAGTTCGACACGACGGGCCGCCGCCGCGAAACCCTGTCGGTCGCGCTACGGCCGACAGTCCAGCAGCGTAGAGAGGGCAAGAAACCCCAGATCCACGAGTTGCCGATCGACTCAAGCGGGGTCATCGCGGGCTTGGCCGACTCGGAGTTTTCGTCGCCTGCCGAGGCCGGTCGAATCCTCGCCGAGAGCCGCGTTTGCCAGGAGTGCGTCGTCAAACAATATTTCCGCTACGCCTTTGGCCGGCACGAGACTGTCGATGACAAGCCGACCATCGACAGCGTGTCCAAAGCATTCCGCGACTCCGGCTTTCGATTTCGCGAGCTTATAATAACGTTGGCGACGTCGCCGGCGTTCCTTAGAACGTCCCAGGGGGAATGATGAAGAAGACGACTTTGCCCCGGCGTTCCTTCTTGCGGGGACTTGGGGCTTTTGGAGCGGCGATCCAAATCCCGCTGCCGCCCTTGGTCTGCATGTTCACCTCGAACGGCACCGCCTACGCAGCCGATTCAACGACGGGAACGGTCGAGCAGTCGGCTCCGAAACGCTTCGTCTTCTGGTTTAACGGCAACGGCATTCCCGAGCGCTACTGGATTCCGCTCGAGACGGGATCCGATTATGCCATGACGCCATGCCTGTCGCCGCTGGCGCGATTCCGTGACGACATTCACATCGTCTCGGGTTTGGACAATCCGAACGGCCGGACATCCGGGGTCGGCAACGCGCACCAACGCTCGATGAGCGCTCTCGTGTCGGGCGAAAAATTCACCGGGCGGGGCGCGGGAGCCGCTTCGATCGATCAAGTGATCGCCAACAAGATCGGCAGCGAGACGCGTTTTCGTTCGTTACAGATCGGAGTCTGCCAGGAGTCCTTCGGCACTAGCATTCAGCGCAACATGAGTTGGGCTGCCAAGAACCGTCCGCTGCCGCCGGAGTTGGTTCCGCACCGCTTATTCGATCGCCTATTCGGGACGCGCGACTACGGTTGGATCGAGCGCAAGACTAGTGTGCTCGACGCCGTAAACGAGCAGGCCAACCGTCTGCAAGGCTCGCTTGGAGTTGAGGATTCACGCCGCGTCGACGGCTACCTCGCCTCGATCAGAGACATGGAACGAGCCATCGCCGGCCTGCCGGAAGAATACGCGAAGGTGGTTGACGAGCCCCAAGCCGGCGTCGATCCGAAAGACTACCCGCGCATCTCGAAGCTCCAGACCGACCTCCTCGCGCACGCCTTCTCGTCGGGTCAAACGAGGGTCGCTTCTTATATGCTGTCGAAGTGCCAGAGCCTGGCCCGCTTCCCGTGGTTGGGCTTATCCCAAGCCCGCCATCACGAGTACAGCCACATGGGCGGAGCTCACCGCGATCGACAGCAAGAGGTCATGCGCGACATCTGCCGCTGGCATGTCGAAGAGTTTGCCTACTTGGTCGCCAAGCTCAAGGCGACACCCGAGGGTGCCGGCAATTTGTTGGACAACACCGCGCTGTTGTTCGTGCACGAGCACGCCGAGGCGAACAACCACAAGAACAGCGGTCACGCGGCGATCATCGCGGGTCACACCGGGCGCCTAGCGCACGGCCGGCATTCGAAGGTCGTCGGCACAATGGGCGATCTCTATCGAACCGTAGCGGGCGAGCTTGGCGCGGAATTAGATTCGTTCCCGACCTCTGACCGGACGCTGACCCAACTGACCGCGTGAGCGTCGCGCGCATCGCCCGGCGGGCTAGCGCACTACCAGATCAACTGGCACTTGGGGTTGCTTTCTTCGAAGTCCTCGACGCCCTGTTCGGTCACAGCCGACCCCGGCATGATCAGTTTCTTTAACCCAGGATGCTTTGCCAGCTCCGCAAGCCCGGCATCGGTTATCGCGACTCCGGTCAAATCAAGAACCCTCAAACTCGGAATTTTGAGCAGCGCCACGGTAGCGGAGTCCGCCAGGCCGGCGGCATGAGCGAGCGTTAGTACTTCGAGGTTCCGCAGCTCCGCCAAGGCTGTCAGTCCTTTGGAGGTGATCTTCGAGCGAGCCAGGTTCAATTCGCGAAGGCCGGTCAGTCGCGCGAGCTTCGATGCTCCGAGGTCGGTAATCAGGATGCGGTTGCGCAGCCGAGGCACGCCGTCGCCGATGGCGGCGACGTACTCAGCGTTCGACGCCGCTAGGTTCAGTACTTCGAGGCCGCCAAGCGAAGCAATCGATTCGATATTCAGGTCGGTGGCCGTGATGCCCCAAACTCCGCTGTCTGTGATTTGCGATCCGCTCAAGTCGAGGTTCTTTAGATTTGGCAGCATTTGCAGGTAGCTAAGGCCGAGGTCGCTCACACGGTTGCCGCCGATGGCGATCTCCTCAAGATTCTCCAGCAGCTCGAGGTGTTCGAGCGCGGGACCCGTAATCTGCGTGATGCCAATGTCGAGCGACCTGAGCGTGGGGATCTGAGCCAACGACGCCATACCGGAGTCCGATACACGCGCCCCGCGTAGGTCGAGCCACTCAAGCTTCTCAAGGTTCTTAAGGTGCGCGACGCCGGCCTCGGTCACGTGCTCACAGGCGAAAAGGTTAAGTCGCCGTAGATTAGACAGTTTGGCGACCGACGCCAGACCGATGTCTGTGATGTGCGTGCTCGATAGGTCGAGTGATTCGATCTGAGCGGCGGCCGTGAGCTTTTCGAGATCGATGTCCGTCACCCACGAGGCCCGCAGGTCGACGGAGCTGATCCGGCCCAGAGGATCTCGCGAAACCGAGCCGCTCAAATCCCACACCAGCGTTTCAACGTCGACTTCGAGCCGCGCGGCGAACAAGCCGGCGACTGCGAAGAAGGCGAACGTGGCTGCTCTCGCGGCCCTCATCCGGTTCGCCGATTCGGCAGCGTCGAATCACGGTCCCAAGTAATGTCGCAGCTTGGAAGCTTGGCCTTGAGTTTCGCGAGCCCTTCAGCGCTCACCAGCGTGTGATAGAGGTTGAGCGTTTCAAGCGCGCCGAGCGCACTAAGTGACCCGATCGCCTTGTCGCTGACCTCGGCGCTATCGAGTGAAAGCGCGCGCAAGTCGATAAGCCCACTTAGAGCCGAGAGTCCTTTATCGGAGACCGCAGTGTAGTCGAGGTTAAGCTGTTCGAGCCGAATAAGACCGGCAAGCTTCGCCAGCCCTTCGTCGCCGAGGCGCGTCTTGACGAAGTCGAGGCGCTTAAGGTTCGTGAGCGCCGCTATCGCGCTCACCCCCTCGTCGCTAATCTGCGTGTAACTCAGTGAAAGTCTTTCTAGCTGCGCCAGCGAGGCGAGGTGAGCAAGACCGTCGTCGGCAATCGCTGTCCCAGTTAACAACAGTTCACGAAGCGACGTGAAGCGGGCGACGTATTCCAGGCCCGCATCCGTTACTGGAGCGTAAGCGACCGAAAGTCCGCGGAGTTTTGCAGCATGCCCTAAGGCCGCGAGGCCGTCGTCACTGACCGGAGTTGAGGCCAGGTCCAGCGACTCGAGACTGGGGAGTTCGCTTAACGCCTTGAGTCCCGGCCCCTCTACCAACGTGTGACTGATGTTCAACGAGCGTAGAGAACGAAGATTCGCGAGAGCGGCCAGCCCCGTGTCAGTGGTGCGGGTGTGACTCAGGTCAAGTTCCTCGATGCTCGTCATGTCGCCAATCAGCGCCAAGCCGAGGTCGCTGATCTCCGTGGCCTGAAGGTTCAGCCTGGTTAGCCCGCGTAGGTCGACCAACACGCCTAGATTCGAGTCGCTAATGGCAGTGGCGGCCAGCGAGATTTCGGTGATGTGGCCGCCCTGAAGCGTCGCCTTTCCGCCGAGATCGCGAACCCATTCCGCAATCTCCTTATCCCCTGCCGTTTGCGGAGCTCGTATCGCGGAAACCGCCACCGGAGCGGGATCAAGAAACGCAATCGAGCAATCCGGCTTCGCCACGCGCAGGCCTTCGACTCCTGCTCCCGAAACCCGGCTGTAGCGAAGGTCGAGCGAAGAGAGTTTCGGCAAAGCTTCCAGCTTCGCCAAGCCCGCGTTCGTGACGCGCGTGCCATAGAGATTGAGTTGCTCGAGCTGCTTCATCGCCGCCAGATGCGTCAGACCGGCATCGCTTACGCGAGCGCCGAGTAAGTTGAGCTTGCGGAGGTTGACCAATCCGGCGAGGTGCATCAAGCCTCTGTCCGAAATGTCCGCGGAGTCGAGGTCGAGTTCAACCAGTTTCCCAAGCCTACCCACCTGTTCGAGAGCCTGATCTGTGACGTAGCTGCCGCGCAGGTACAAGCGCTCAAGCTCCGGCAGTTCCGCAAGCACCGATGCGCTCTCATCATCAAAGTCGGTGTAGGAGAGATCAAGTCTCCGTAGCTTCTTAAACGGTCCTAAACTACCGCCGGTGATACGGCAATACTTGAGCCTCAGATCGACGAGATTCACGAGTGGCGCAAGCTTTTCGATCCCGTGGTCAAAAACGCGAATACCGCTGTAGATGCTGTGGAAGGTGTGACTGAGGTGTAGCGTTTCGAGCGATGTTAGCCCCGCCAAGTTGGCCAACTCGTCACTCTCATCGATCTTGCCCTGCGGGCCGCAGCAGACCGGATTCCACATCGTGCCGGGCAGGTGCAATTCTCGAAGATCCGCGAGGCCCTTTAATCTCGACAGCTCGGAGGGTTCGATCAAGGTGCCCTGTAGGTCGACCGTGCGGATGGTGAACCCCGCTGGGGGAATATCGGCGGTCGATCTTAGCGGGCGCGATTCTCCGTGAAGAATCACGCTGCCGCCTTTTGACAACACCCAGGCGGCGGTCCGCGATTCTATGCGGGAATTCTCGGCCGAATCCGCCTGCGCCGATCGAAGGGCGAATACGAGAATCAAGCCCAGAGCGAAAGCGAAAGACCGTCTCGAAAGAGAACCCATTCCGGTCGTAGCTTACCATTCGAGGTTCGTCACCGAGCGAAATCCCAAGGCCAAGCTCGGTCGATTTCGATCGCCTAACCCGAACTTGATTTTTCAAGCTGCCCGCCAAGCTACTTGTTGGACGAAACCTTTCGGAGTACCGAGCCGCGCCGCCTCGCGGTGCGGTCCTCTCTACGAAGCGGGAAGAAGAACCTCCGGGCGGGGACTGCAACATGCAATCTCGCTATCTCTCCACCTCGAGGAACACTCATGCTGCCCGGCCCCTTCCAAGCCGGCCCTAGCCAATGAATCGACCCAATCGCAACTAGTACTAGTTGCGTAAGTTAGAATATTTACTGGCGAGGGGACGAGGGGCGACGACGGTCTTGGTCCATTCGAACGGAGTAGCCTTGGAGTTGTAGACGCGGACGAAGCTGTCGATGGCCTCGCGCACCTGCCGGGGGGAAGTGAAACTCGCCCCCCGCAAGGCGCGGCGGCTCAGAATCGAAAACCACACCTCAACCTGATTCATCCACGAACTGTAGGTCGGCGTGTAGTGAAAATGGATGTTCGCATGACGTTGCAGCCAGCGGTCATTTTTGGGCTTGTGAGTGTTCAAGTTATCCAAGATGATGTGGATCTCGCGGCCTTCGTGGATGGCCGCGATGTGGTTCATGAAGTCGAGAAACTCGCGACGCCGTCGGCGCCAATAGTGTCCGGCGATGATGAATCCGGTAGCCACTTCCAGCGCGGCGAAAAGCGGCGTCGTGCCGTGCCGCCTGTAGCCGTGCGAGAAGCCCGTCAAGGCCTTGCCGTTGGGCAAGCGTAGCCAGCCCTGCGCTCGCTCCAAGGCCTGGATGCTCGGCTTCTCGTCGACCGCGAGCACCACGGCGTTTTCCGGCGGGCTGAGGTAGAGTCCGACAATGTCGGCGGCCTTGCGAGCGAACTCCGGGTCGGTTGACAAACACCAACTGCGCCGCCGCCGCAAGGACACGCCGAGCTGCCGCAGTACGCGCCAGACTTGATGCTTGCTGACGTCGCCGAGAGCTTCCGCGAGCAGTTCGCCTGTCCAAGTGGCGTGCCCTTCGGGCGGAGCTTCGTCGAGTTGGCAGAGGATGCGTTTGCGCGTCGCTTGGTCGTACCGCGCGGGCCTGCCGGAACGCGCTTGATCGCATAATCCCGCCAGACGTTGCTGGGCGAAGCGGGTGCGCCATTTCGACACGCGCGCCGCCGGGGATCCCAGTTGCCGGGCGATCTCGGCGGTCGAGGTAGCGGCGGCCGCCAGCAGCACAATGCGAGCGCGCTCCACCATGCGCCGTTCGGACTTGTGGCCGCGCACCCAGAGTCGCAGCGTCTCTTCTTCCTCGGCGTTCAGTCGAATCACCGTTGCCGGTCTTGCCATACCGACATTTTACAGTTAAAGGCCTTACTTTCGCAAGTTAGTACTAGCTCACTGAAACGGCGCGGGATATGATGTTAGCTCCGTCAGGTCAGGTCTACGCTCAGAGCGGACCAATTCGAGCGGTCCAAGGAGTTATAGTTGTGATGAAAAAGATTTGTTGGATTCTGTTAGCCTCAGCTCTTCTGGCAATCGCCGCCGTTGGCGATCATTCCTTCACAATCAAAACGGCTGAAGTAGACTGGGCTCCGGTTGAAATGGATGGTATGCCGCCGGGCCTCCAACTTCAATCGCTGCACGAGAACCCGCGCACGAATATGATGTCGGCGATAGTGAAGTACCCCCAGGGCTTCCGCGAGCCCCGTCACCACCATGACACTTGTGGACACTACATTTACGTTCTAAAGGGCCGTCTAACTGCCCCGGGGGGAGACCTTCTTCCCGGCATGTTCGCCTACGTCGCCCCAAAAGAACCGCACGGCCCCTACACCGCGCTCGAAGGTACCGAGATCATTTTCTACACCGACGGCGCGTTCGACTTCATTTCGGACGAGTAACGATGCCCAGCCCGACAGCTACCGTACGCTAACGGATGTTCATCAGGGCGCGGGTGAGGTCCGGTTTGGAACGTTGTTGCCGGGCTCGGCGTTTAGCTCGCAGTTCTTGTTTGTCCATCGCGGCCAGATTCAACCGAAAGGCGGTATCGGCCATCACGTACACAGCCACATGGAAGAGATGTTTTTCATCCTCGACGCTGAGGCGCAGTTCACGATCAATGGCCGCACCTCGCTGATTCCTGGGCCGGCCTCCGTTCCATGCCGCATGAGTAACGCTCACGGGATCTACAACCCCAGTGACAAACCAGTGCAGTGGATGAACATCGCCGTTAGTACGCGCAAGGGCAGGTACGATGCGTTCAATCTTGGTGACGATCGCGTCGGCGCCGAACTCGACAAAATCCCGGTGTTCATTAACGCCCGCTACGGCAAGAAACTTCTCAAGCCGATCGAAAAAATGCACGGCGGACGCGGCACACGCCGCCGGCGTCGTCGGCTTGCAGTGCCAGCCCGAGCAGCGGATCGAGTTCCGCAATATCGAGTTGCTCCCTCGTTAGCTGTTGCGTGCTAACGTGCAACGCAACGGCCAACGGCCGTCGCTTAAATCGGGTCGCTGGATTCCACTCGTTCGTGGTGGAAATGGTCGTGGTCTTGAGCGTAGTGAGTCGCCAGTAGATCCTCACCGAAATCGTTTTCAGGGTCTCGCCAAACCGTGTGGATGTGGTTGCCGTCGTCCTGCGCGTTGTCGAACTCTACGAGGAACGATGGCCCTTGAACCCGGTAGTAGTGCGCCTTTCCAGGCCCTGTGTGGCCCGCCCATGTGAACGTGAATGCTTCGAGGCCCACACCGTCGACGGCCGCCAGATGGTTGTTGGCGACGTCGTTGGGCAAGCGGGCGACGAAGCTCTCGATAATCGCTCGCAACATCTGGCGCTGTTTCTTATCCATGTCACGACCGGCAAGGCCCTTGGCCGAATCGCGCACCCAGGCAAGTGCCTCGCGTTCAGCGTCTGCTACCGAGTAGTGCGCAAAACCGAGTCCGTGCTCGCCGGGCACCTCGCGACGGCCCAGCTTCTGCACCACACGGGTAACGAAATTCGCTGGAGCCATCTCCGAGATAATGGCCGCGGCGCGTTGATCGTCCGCCAGAGAACCCATTAGTTCGAAGCCGCGGTCCTCGTCGTCGCGTAACGGATCGAAGGTTCCCACGCGTGCCGGCTCCGCCCCCAGCAGCAGCGGCGTAGGCGCCACGGCCGCGCCTACCAACGTGAAACTCAGACTTACGTGGTGACCAACAAAGCGCCAGGCCCCGGTGCCCTCGATATGGGGCTCCCCAAAGATCGACAAGAAGTAATTCTCGGGGTGACGCATCTCGGTCGCCGCAAACCCGAAGGCCGGCGCGTTGATTTCACGCAGAGTGTTTTCGTGCCCCATGATCTGTACGACTTTGCTGTAGCCTTCGATACTCAGCGCGCATGCGACAAGCTGCTGTGTCAGCATCTTTTGGTGATCATTCATGTCGCGCATACGCAGGCCTTTGCGGCCATATTTGGGAATGAAGTCCCAATCCCAACGGGACGCCGTGTCGTCGAGCGGAAAACAGATTTCGTCGCGCTGAGCGGGCGTCAAGTTGTTGAGGACGCCCCAGGCGGCCGTCATCATCTTCATGGCCTGCAGCGGGGCGGCAAACCGTTCGACGTCCATGGCTTTTGCTGTATTGCTCAGTTCAGCCCCCTGGTCCGCGTCCAAGATCGAATTGCAAAACCCGCCGGCATTGCCCGCCCCGGCGGAACCTCTTAGGGTACTTCACCGGCACGTACACGTTAATCCCAACCACCCCGAATCGAACCACCCCAATCCGGATCGCCCCGACCCGAACCACCCCAACCCGAAACAGCAGAGATGCGGACGGAAGTCCGCGCTTTCTTCAAACCCCGCACCTACTCGCAACGAAAGCGCGGCTCAAGACACTACGCCAACAGACCCTTTTGCACCACGCCGTGGACATCCGTCAAACGGAAATTCCGACCCATGAATTTATAGGTCAATTTCTCGTGGTCGAAACCCATCTGGTTGAGTATGGTCGCTTGCAGGTCGTGCACATGCACCGGGTCTTTGGTAATGCTTAGGCAAAGCTCGTCGGTCTCGCCGTGCACGTAACCGGCCTTGACCCCGCCACCCGCCATCCACATGGAATAGGCCCCCGGTTGATGGTCGCGGCCGGCGTTGGCTGCTTCTTCGGGCTTGCGGATCTCTACCATCGGGGTGCGTCCGAACTCGCCCCCCCAGACGACGAGTGTTTCGTCGAGCAGGCCGCGACGTTTGAGATCTTTGATGAGCGCGGCAGTTGGTTGGTCGGTCTCTTCCATCCGCTTGGGGAGCTTTTCGTTGAGATACGTGTGGTCGTCCCAAGAGGCGTCCATCATGAGCACCGTGCGCACGCCGCGCTCGACCATGCGGCGCGCTAGCAGGCAGTTGGTGGCGTATTGGCGGCGGTGCTCGTTCTCGCTCTCGATGCCGTACATTTCCATCGTTTCAGGGGATTCGTCGGAGAAATCCGTCAGCTCGGGAGCCTCCGTCTGCATGCGGAACGCTAATTCGTAGGCGCTGATTCGCGAGGCAATCTCATCGTCGCCGGTTTGCTCGTAGTGCATGCGATTCATGTCGTTCACGAAGTCAATCGTTTCGCGCTGCGTTTCACGAGAGATGCCCTCGGGGTTCGAGAGATACAAGATTGGGTCGCCTTGGTTGCGGAACAGTGTGCCCTGAAAATGCGACGGCAGAAAGCCGGAGGAGAAGTTGGTCGTGCCGCCGGAAGTGCCTTTGCCCGACGACAGCACGACAAAGCCCGGCAGGTTCTTCGATTCGCTGCCCAAGCCATAGAGTAGCCACGAGCCCAGCGTCGGGCGGCCCGGTATGCTGGCGCCGCTAAATAGCATCAATTGTCCGGGATGGTGGTTGAAGGAGTCGTGGTGCATCGACCGAATCAGGCAGATTTCGTCGGCGACGGAACCTAGATGCGGCGCAAGTTCAGAAAGCTGCATGCCGCAGTCGCCGTGCGGCTTGAAGGCGTAGCGGTTCGCCATCACCTTGGCGCTCGGTTTGATGAACGGCAGTTTGAGGTCTTTCGTGATCTCGGTCGGGAACGATTGGCCGTCCCATTTTTCGAGTTCCGGTTTGGGGTCGAACAACTCGTACTGGCTGGGCCCGCCCTCCATGAACATAAAGATGATGTTCTTCGCTTTTGGGGCGAAGTGCGGGGCCTTGGGAGTAAGCGGGTCAGTGGCGGCGGTCAACCCATCCGCGGCCAGCAGCTCGGCCAGCGCAGCCATGCCAATGCCTCCGCCGGCAGTTTGAAGAAAGCGGCGGCGAGATTGAATCGCGCGAAACGTTTGGGGCGTCATCGGTGTTCCCCAATGATTTTAGCCCGCATTTCTCACCAGGCAGCGAGTGAAAGTGCGTGGAAGGTGCGTCAATACGAGGCGCGCGACACTTGGCGCGCGCAGGCGTACTCTTGCAGTCCGTTGAGCACGGCAAGCGAGCGCAACAAAGTAATGGCGCGCCTAACCCGTACTTTCACCGTTGGCTGGTGAGAAATGCGGGCTAGCCGTTGACTAAGGGCGGGCGCGGTAAGGCGTGCTGCGAATGACTTCCCATTCAACTACAAACACCCCAAATTGCGGTAATGTCGCCGGTAAGCTGCTTTGGGTGTAGCCGAACGGAATTGCTGCGGTCCAGCCTTGCATCGGGATCGACAAGGTTCCCGCGTTCACGATAATCGCCTGCGAGCTCCCGTAGTAGTCCTGAATGTTTCGCAGCGTAACGTCGTGATCGACAAGGCCCAGGCTCGAAACATCGACATCCACCGAATTGGCGAGGTCCCAGTTGTAGATGACGATGTGAGCGCGCCCGCCCTCGAAGTGGTTGGGTCGCACGAACACCTGAATGCCACTGGGCGCGCCCAGAGTGTCAGAGAAATATTCGTTGGCCGGAAACGCTGTCCGGAAGTCATCGTTGCTCTGGACCACGCCGCCAACCTTTGGCACTGTTGAGCCGTAGAACGTGTTGCCGCTGACCTGCGCATTGACGCAGTCGTTGAGTTCAACCGCCAGGCGGTTGGTGCCGTGGGAGAAAACGTTGTCCTCGAGAGTGAGGTTGCTGCAGCCGCCGTCGCCGCCGAACATGTTCGATCCCGGCCCGTTGGCCGTTGGGAAATAAGTGTAGTTGTGCCGGAAGGTGTTGTTGACGTGGTCGGAGTTCGAGTTGCCGAACATAATATTGCGGTGCAAGCCATCCGCTCCAATGCCGTTGTTAAAAAATACATTGCCCTCGACATGGAAGTTGCTGAACACGTTGTTGAACGAACCGAAGCCCTGTAGCCCTTGGCGATAGTGTTGAAAAACCACGCTGTCGCGGATCGTCTTGACGGGCCAGTCGGAACGGTTGCGGATATAGACGCCCGGGCCGTGGCTGCGGTCGGGGGCGTCCCAGCCGGAGTTGTAAGCGATGAGCCCGTAGATCTCTAACCCCGAGGGCTGCGATTCGAAAATGCTTGTTCCGACATCGTGCACCACCATGTTGATGAGTTTGGTGCCGGGGCCCCCGCTGCTGTTGATGCCGATACCGCGCAACTTGGGAGTGCCTCCTTGCTTACTGGTCGAGCGGTCAGTGGAAGTATTTGTGATTTCTAGACCCCAATACCAGGTGTGACTGCCCTTGAGGTCTAGGCATTCGCTGCCCGGCTTTGCGGCGAGCGCCGGGGCGCAGTCAAACGTCACTCGCTCGCCTGGTTTCGCGCGAACGTAGATCGGCAGTCCATCGGCGCCGTTTAGATCGCTCTTTAGCGTTTCTGCCAGAGCGTACGTGCCGCCCTCGATCCAAATGCGATCACCCGCCACGACGGAGGCCGGATGTGAGAAGGCGGTCGACACGTCCCAAGGGTCATCGATCGAACCGCTGGCGGCGCTCGACCCGCTCGTCGAGACGAAAAAATCAGTCCCGCTCGCAACCGAAGCCAGCGCCGGTATTACCAAGAACATAAACACCCTCACAAGCCGCAAACTAATGGCGGCCGGAAAATCTGTAAATTGGGGGGAAACCACGACCGGACGCTTTATCGTCCGGCCCAAGGCATTTCCATAGGGGAAAGCTCCTATTGCCTCAACTTCATTCTCACAGTGCTGTCAAGCGCAGAGCAGCCGTCGCGCCGTCGGTTATGCTACAAATAGCAGCGGAAAGCTGGGAGGACATACGATGGCGGACAACAATCTCCCGTACTTCATAATGGGCATTGGCGTGGGTGCGGCGCTGGGCATTCTATTTGCCCCAAAGCCGGGCAAGGAGACGCGCGAAGACATACAGTGGCGGGCTGATGAAGGTCGCGAATATGTGCGCCGCAGGGGCGGTGAACTGCGCGAGCGGGCCGGCGAGGTCATCGATCAGGGTCGCGAGATTGTCGATTCGCAGCGCGAACAACTCAATTCGGCGCTCGAAGCCGGTCGCAAGGCCTATCACGACGTCAGCTCTGGCAAATCCGACGACGACTCCGAAGCGCAAGCAGCAGCAACCTGACCCCAGCAGTCCCTTGCACGCCGCGAATTGGTAGCTAATGGATACGGAATTATTGCTCAAAATTATGGCCGTGTTTACGGGCGTGGCCGCCCTCTCGCTGGTGATCATAGTGCTCGCCGCGATCGGTGTTTGGCGCTCAATTAACACGCTAAACGCGCGCGCCGCCAGTTTCATGGATGAGTGGCAGCCGCTGGCGGAATCGTCGCGGGAGACGTTGGCCGATCTGCGGCAACAGTCGAGCGAGGTGCTGGCGAAAGTCGGTGACTTGGCGACTACTACTCAGGATCAAGTCGGTAAAGTAGAATCGCTCGTCACGCAACTGTCAGAGACCGCTCAGAACAATATCTCGCGCGTTGACGAAACGATACGCAAGACCATGGAGCGTGTCGACAGCACAACGGCAGCCGTCGAGCAGACGATCAAGGTTCCGGCCGACCAGCTTAGAGCGGTCGGCGCGGGTTTGAATGCCGCTGTTCAGCAGCTTCTCAAACGCAAACCTCGTCCGATCGATCGCGTCGCGGCCGACGAAGAAATGTTCATCTAATTGACTCGTCGGCCATGGTCATCGAGCAGGGAGAAGAGTAACTTTGAAACCCAAGGAAACTAAGGCAGGAAGGAAGAAGACTTTTCGCGTCGCGTTGCTGGGCACGAAATTCATGGGCAAGGCGCACAGTCAGGCCTACCGCAACGTGAATATGTATTTCGCCGATGCCCCCAAGGTCGAGATGGCGGTATTGTGCGGTCGAAATCCGGAAGAGACCGAGCAGGCTCGCGATGCCTTCGGTTGGACAGAATCATCGACGGACTGGCGAGCCACCATCGCTCGCGACGACATCGATATTGTCGACGTCGCAACTCCGGGCTCGATGCATTGTGAAATGGTGATTGCTGCCGCTAAAGCCGGTAAGCACGTGGTTTGCGAAAAGCCGTTGGCGAATACGCTACCCGAAGCCAAGAAAATGCTTAAGGCCGTAGAGCAGGCCGGCGTCAAGCATTTTTTGATGCACAACTATCGCCGAGTCCCGGCCGTGGCGCTGGCGAAACGCATGATTGACGACGGCCGCATCGGCAAAATCTATCACTTCCGCGGGCGCTATTTGCAGGACTGGGCGATGTCTCCCGATCTGGAGCTGGTTTGGCGCTTTGACGCCAAACAGGCCGGCAGCGGTGCGCTCGGCGACTTGGGGGCGCATTCAATCGACTTAGCCCGTTACCTGTGTGGTGAGGTCAGCGAACTCTCGGCCACGACCGAGACCTTCATCAAACGTCGCCCAATCTCCGCCGGATCGCGCAAGAAAGTCGACGTGACAGTGGATGACGCGGTGGCCATGTGTCTGCGCTTCGAGAACGGTGCGATCGGGACGATTGAAGCTTCTCGCTTTGGGGCCGGCCGCAAGAATCACAATACCTTTGAGATCAATGGCAGCAACGGCTCATTGGTTTTCGATCTCGAAAATCTCAACAATCTCAAGTACTACTCTGTCCACGACCAAGATGACGCGCAGGGATTCCACGAGATCATCGCGTGCTCGCTCGGCAAGCACCCCTACGCCGACAACTGGTGGTTTGATGGCCACCTTTTGGGATACGAGCACAGCTTTACGCATAGCGTTTACGACATGTTGATGGCGTTGGCCAAGCGGCGCGGGACGCACCCGAACTTCGCCGACGGCGTTCGCAACCAACAGATCTTAGACGCCGCGAGTAAGGCATCGAAGAGCCGACGTTGGGTCAAGGTGGGGTAACCTCCCTTGGTCGATATTCACTCGCACGTCCTGCCCGGCATCGATGACGGCGCGACTGACTACGAAACGTCGTTGGCAATGTGCCACATGGCTGCGGAGTCGGGCACGCGAGAGCTAGTGGCGACGCCGCATTCAGACGTTCGCTACTCGTATTCCCCAGCGACTGCAAACGGACTAATCGAGAAACTGCAAGCAGACTTAGGGGACGAAATATTCCTCCATCGCGGCTGTGACCTGCATCTGACGTCAGAGAATATTCGGGCAGCGCTAGAGGACCGTTCGCGGTTCACGATCAACGGCCACCAATACCTGTTGGTCGAATTTTCCGACGAAATCCTATTGCAAGGGACATCACAGGTTTTTCAGCAGTTTCGCGACGCCGGTATCGTGCCGATCATCACGCACCCTGAGCGCAATCAGCATCTGCGCAAGAGTCATGATCGCCTCGCCGAGTGGATCCATCGGGGATGCCTGATTCAGATCACAGGCCAGTCGCTTCTGGGGCGCTTTGGGGAACGAGCGCTGGCCTCGGCGATCGCGATGATGGATGGCGGGCTGGTTCACTTCATTGCGTCCGACGCCCACAACCTGAATGGCCGCACGACGAAGTTGATGCCGGCGTACGAGTTTGTGCGCTACAGATGGGGCGCCGCGATGGCCAACAAGCTGTTGATCGACAATCCCTGGGCGGTACTGTGGGGCGAAAAGATAGACGTGCCGCCAGTCTCGGTACCAAGGCGCGGGCGAAAACGGCGGAAGCGCGTCGGTCGCATTTCCGCCCCGGCCTAGCCCGCTACGCCCCTACAATTAACTTGCTTGTTATCAGTGTTGTAGGGGTGCGACATGTCGCACCCTCGGACAGCCACGATGCCTATCGAGGCTTTTTTTACAGCCCCTGACCCGGACTAGTACTAACTTGCGAAAGTAAGGCCTTTAACTGTAAAATGTCGGTATGGCAAGACCGGCAACGGTGATTCGACTGAACGCCGAGGAAGAAGAGACGCTGCGACTCTGGGTGCGCGGCCACAAGTCCGAACGGCGCATGGTGGAGCGCGCTCGCATTGTGCTGCTGGCGGCCGCCGCTACCTCGACCGCCGAGATCGCCCGGCAACTGGGATCCCCGGCGGCGCGCGTGTCGAAATGGCGCACCCGCTTCGCCCAGCAACGTCTGGCGGGATTATGCGATCAAGCGCGTTCCGGCAGGCCCGCGCGGTACGACCAAGCGACGCGCAAACGCATCCTCTGCCAACTCGACGAAGCTCCGCCCGAAGGGCACGCCACTTGGACAGGCGAACTGCTCGCGGAAGCTCTCGGCGACGTCAGCAAGCATCAAGTCTGGCGCGTACTGCGGCAGCTCGGCGTGTCCTTGCGGCGGCGGCGCAGTTGGTGTTTGTCAACCGACCCGGAGTTCGCTCGCAAGGCCGCCGACATTGTCGGACTCTACCTCAGCCCGCCGGAAAACGCCGTGGTGCTCGCGGTCGACGAGAAGCCGAGCATCCAGGCCTTGGAGCGAGCGCAGGGCTGGCTACGCTTGCCCAACGGCAAGGCCTTGACGGGCTTCTCGCACGGCTACAGGCGGCACGGCACGACGCCGCTTTTCGCCGCGCTGGAAGTGGCTACCGGATTCATCATCGCCGGACACTATTGGCGCCGACGGCGTCGCGAGTTTCTCGACTTCATGAACCACATCGCGGCCATCCACGAAGGCCGCGAGATCCACATCATCTTGGATAACTTGAACACTCACAAGCCCAAAAATGACCGCTGGCTGCAACGTCATGCGAACATCCATTTTCACTACACGCCGACCTACAGTTCGTGGATGAATCAGGTTGAGGTGTGGTTTTCGATTCTGAGCCGCCGCGCCTTGCGGGGGGCGAGTTTCACTTCCCCCCGGCAGGTGCGCGAGGCCATCGACAGCTTCGTCCGCGTCTACAACTCCAAGGCTACTCCGTTCGAATGGACCAAGACCGTCGTAGCCCCTCGTCCCCTCGCCAGTAAATATTCTAACTTACGCAACTAAGTACTAGCCGGAATGAAGAAGGTTCGTGTTTGAGCCGCGCGCGTCAGCAAGCGGTTTCCTCGAACGGATCAATGCCTTCGAGGAAACCGCTTGCTGACGAGTCCGTGTGAAAAGTCCTGACGGTTCGAAGAAGGGTGCGACATGTCGCACCCCTACGATTGGTGAGGCCCAGATATTGTGTAGTGTTTGCGTGAATTTGGACTTTTCACACAGACTCTGACGCGCGCGGCTCAAACTCAATTCCTGCCAATTTTGTGCAGAACTTGCTGACACAGCCGCTGAGGCGGCGCGGCTCGGTATCGCGAACGGTTTCGTCCAACAAGTAGCTTGGCGGGCAGATTGAAAAATCAGGTTTCGGGCTAGAGTTGCCTTCAACAGGTCGCCTCCTACCCGTGCTTCGCTCGATCTGGCAAAAATAGCGCGATCGGGAACCCGGCCAGCGGCAACATTGCCAGGCCCCAGAGCACGGCCTCTAGACCAATGCGGTCGGCCAGCCAGCCAGCTCCCGGGACAAAGATAATCCCGGCGATTCCCCAGGCGAAGCCCATCATCAACGCCGTTACCGTTCCGGCCTGCGACGGCGCGAGTTCTTGCGCCATCACCACGTTGACGGGGATGGTTGTCAACAGGATCACGCCGCCGACGAATAACGCCGCGATCGATAGCCAGCCGGTCGTCAGCATAAAGGCCCCTAGGAACGGCACCGACACAATCATCGAATAGACGACTACCCGTTTCCCCCCAAATTTGTCCGCCGCTGTGCCTCCGATGAATGAACCCACCGAAGCGCTTAGGAAGTAGATTGCTAGCGCCGCGCTGGCGGTTTTGAGATTCATACCGTGTTCACGGATCAGGTAGATCGAGAGAAACTGCGCGATGCCCACCTGAACCGCCGAGCGCAACACGACCAAGATGTAGTGCAGCGCGAGCGGACCCCGCTCACGCGCCAGGACAGCCCAGTCGACTCCCTGCTTGATTTCATGTTCGCTAACGGTCGGCTGTGGCAATCGCCAGTAGAGGATTCCGCAGATCACGACCACCGGCACGGCGGCAATCCAAAAATGGTCGAAGCCAAATCGCTCGATGATACCGGTGAGATAAAAGGGACCCACGGCCAGGCCGGCGGTGCCGGCGGTGATGAACAGGGCCGTAGCAATTCCCCGGCGTTTACCCGCGACGCGGCCGGCTTGGGCGGTGCTTTGTGGATGAAAAGCGGCGACGCCGATTCCACCCAGCAGAGCGAGCGCCAATGCGCCACCGAATCCCGCCACAAAGCCTAACGCGGTTAGACAAATCGCGGTAAACAGTGGTGAGACTATCGTGAACAGCCGCGAATGCAAGCGGTCGGAAATGAGGCCGAACGGCAGCTGCAGCACCGATGACGAAAACATCCAGACGCCGCCGAGGAGTCCCGCTTGAGCCAGGCTCAGGCTGAAGGCGTTGATCAATACCGGCTGGATGGTCGCGACCGTGGATGAGAACAAGTCAACGGTAAAGTGCCCGATTGAGAGCAGAATTAGCGCCTCACTCCAGACGCGGGTTGTCGGTGTCGAGGGTTCCTTTACCGCGGCCAGGGGGTCGGCCGATGCGG
Source organism: Bryobacterales bacterium (assembly GCA_965205595.1). Lineage (GTDB taxonomy): Bacteria > Acidobacteriota > Terriglobia > Bryobacterales > UBA6623 > CATQHP01. The sequence goes on from CBDBHI010000030.1 coordinate 89,729, forward strand.
TGCCTGCCAGATCACTCACGGGGGGATGTCTCCATGATAAGAGATGGGCTTCGAGGCTTAGGCTTCAATTAGGCGGACCGGGATGCCTTCCATAGCCAGAAGTTGTTTCAGTCCGTTCGACGTATAGGTTCCGTAGTGGAAGATCGATGCCGCTAGGCCCGCGTCGGCTCGTCCTTCGGTGAGCACTTTGACGAAGTCGGGCGGCGTGCCACCGCCACCGCTGGCGATCACGGGAATTTTCGTTGCTTCGGAAATGGCGCTTGTTAGATCGCAGTCAAAGCCGGTCTGCGTGCCGTCGGAGTCCATCGACGTCAGCAAGATCTCGCCGGCCCCCATGGCCTCGGCTTTCTCGGCCCACTCGACGGCGTCGATGCCTGTGTCCTTGCGGCCACCGTATGTGAAGACGTTCCACTGGGCGTCGCCCGACCGCCGCGCGTCAATCGCGATCACGGTCGCTTGTGCGCCGAATTCGTTAGAAAGTTCAGTAAGAAGTTCGGGCCGCTCGACGGCCGCGGTGTTGACGGAGACCTTGTCGGCGCCGACCGTGAGAATCTTCCTTGCGTCGGGTACAGCGCGGATTCCTCCGCCTACCGTCAGAGGGATGAAAACTTTGCGCGCTGTTCGCTCGACCAAATCGATCATAATGTCGCGGCCATCGCTTGAGGCGGTGATGTCGAGAAAAACGAGTTCGTCGGCGCCGTCTTTGTTGTAGCGCTCGGAAAGCTCGACCGGGTCACCGGCGTCGCGTAGTCCCACGAAGTTGACGCCCTTGACGACGCGCCCCGCCTTAACGTCGAGGCAAGGGATGATGCGTTTGGTCAGCATGCCAAGAAATTCCTGACGATCTGTTGCCCGACCGGGCCCGATTTCTCCGGGTGGAATTGCACCGCGAAAACGTTGTTGTCTTCGATCGCGGCGCAGAACGTCGTGCCGGAGTAGCGGCACAGCGCGGCGGCTCGCTCACCCGCCACTTCGCGTGGAACGTAAAAGCTATTTGCGAAGTACACGTAGGGAGCGTCGGCGAGTCCGTCGAGCAGCCGCGGCTCGCCTTGCCTTTCTAGCGAGTTCCAGCCCATTTGAGGGACGCGCGCGTCCGCCGGGAAGCGCACAACGCCGCCGGGGTAGACGGCGAGCCCTCGCTCGGGAGATTCTTCACTCGTTTCGAACAAGGCCTGGAAACCTAGACAGATTCCTAGGAACGGTACGCCCGACGCGATGCGCTCGCGAAACGTGTCGCACACCCCAAGCTCGTCGAGCGAGCGCAAAAGTTGGCCGTAGTGGCCGACGCCGGGCAGGATGATCTTGTCGGCGTGGCGCAGAGCCGCGGCGTCGTTGACAATTTCGAAGGGCTCGCCGATGGCCGCGAGCGTGTTTTCTACCGAGCGAAGGTTGCCCGCGCCGTAGTCAAAGATAGCGATCATGATGGCGGCCTCACGAGCCCTTTTCTAACAGGCCTTTGGTGCTGGGGAGCTGGTCTTTGAGGCGTTCGTCAGTAGAGCAAGCGAAGCGTAGCGCCTTGGCCCAGCACTTAAAAATGGCCTCGATCTTGTGGTGATTCGAGCGTCCGTACATTACACGCGCGTGCAGATTCGAGCCGCAGTGCACTACGAACCCGTCGAAGAAATCGTGCAGCAATTCAGTCTGCAAGTCGCCTACGGTTTTGAATCGCGTCGGTGCGTGGTAAACCAGCGCCGGGCGCCCGCTCAAATCGATGGCCACCACGGCGAGAGTTTCGTCCATCGGCATCACGAAGTAGCCCGATCGATTGATGCCGACCTTGTCTCCGAGTGCTTCAGAAAATGCCTGGCCCAGCGCAATGCCGCAGTCTTCGACGGTGTGATGCTGGTCCACATCGAGGTCGCCGGTCGCGACGAGTTTGAGATCGAACCCGCCATGCTTGCTGAAAAGTTCAAGCATGTGATCGAAGAAGCGAATACCGGTCGAGACTTCGTAGCGGCCCTTGCCGTCGATGTTGAGTTCGACGCGGATTTGCGTTTCTTTGGTGATGCGCTCGATCGTTGATTTGCGCTGTCGGGCCATCAGAGGTACCTCTCTAGGTCGTTGACGGTTTCGATGACCGCGACGGCCCCGAGTTCGTGAAACAGCCGCGTGGTTTCGTCGGCTCTCGGGGTTTCAGGGTGTGAGATTCCGACGAAGCGCACGCCCGCGCCGAGGGCTGCCTTACAGTCGTCAATGTTGTCGCCGACCATCGTCATCGCGGCGTCCGGCACGTGTTTGAGAATGTTGAGCAAGCCGTCAGGCGCCGGTTTGAGGTTTTGGCACTGCTCGTTGGTCATGATCGGGTCGAACCGCACGTGCGGGCAAAATCGCTTGAGCGAGTGGCTTGCTGAGGGCATACCCCGCCCGGTGAAAATCCCTAGCCGATGGCTCTCGCTCAGGCGCTCGAGCAAGCCGTCAGCCGCGAGCCAACGCTCGTTGCGGATCATGCCGTCGGCATTTTCACCCCAATACAGGTCGCGGCCGTGCCGGCGCACAACATCCAGCGGAACATCGACGCCCGCGCGACGCAGGTAGAGCATGACTATTTCGGAATCGTCGTTGTAACCACCTTCGTTTTTGATGCGCACGATTTCATCCTGAGTAACCTCGATGCCGCTGAAGTGGCGCACGGTCTCGACCAGTGCTAGACGAAACGTGTGGGTGAGGTCGACTAGCACGCCATCCATATCAAACACGATCATCGGGGTGCTCATCGCCCGAGCACCTCTTTAAAGGCGGCGAGAAATTTCACGCTTTGGTCGAGCGTGCCGACGGTGACTCTCACCGCGCCCTCGATGTTGTGGGCTTGGCTTCGCAGCAGGATGTCTCGCTCGCGCAGGGCCCCGCAGATTTCGCTCGCTCGCTCGCCCAGATTCATCAACACGAAGTTGGCTTCACTCGGCCAGTACGCTACCTCGAGTTCATCAAGCGTGCCGCAAATAAGGGCGCGGGCTTCGATGATCTTTTTGACGTAGTCAGTGACGTAGGCTTGGTCATCGACCGCCGCCAGCGCGCATTCTATGGCCAGTGCGTTGACGCTGTATGGGGACTGGCCCTTGTGGACCTGCTCGATGTTCTCCTCGCTCGACACCAAACAGCCGACGCGCAGGCCGGCGAGACCGTAGGCTTTCGAAAACGTTCGGCTGACGAAGAGGTTAGGGTAGTGCGCTAGCAAGTCGATTGCGGTGACGCCGTTGAACTCGAAGTAAGCCTCATCGATGAGTACGGCTCTTTCGCCGGCCGCGTCGAGAATCTTTTCGATATCGCCCAGCGACAACGCATCTCCGGTCGGGTTGTTAGGGCTGGCGATGCAAATAAGTTTGCTGCGCTCACCGATTGACGCCACGAGTTGTTCTAGTGGGAACTTCAATTCGGGAAGCTCGTAGTTCACTCGCTTCGGAACACCCGACACGACCTCGGTGTAGAACCGGAACATGGTGAACGTCGGCCACGGCATCAGCACTTCGTCGCCAGGGTCGATGTAGGTGTGCACCACCGCGTTGATGAGTTCGTCGGTGCCGTCGCCAAAGATTAGTTGCGAGCCCTTGACGCCCAGGAACTCGCCGATCCGTTGGCGCGCCGTCTCGTATTCGGGATACGTGGCAATAAACCCGCGCGTTGCCGCCCGAGTCAGCGCTTCGATTACGCGAGGAGAGCAGCCAACGGTGTTCTCGTTGAAGTCCAGGCGCAGTTTTCCGCCTCGTCCTGAAGTGGGCGGGACGTAGGGCGCCATATTGCGGATGGCTTCGCGTGGCTGAGGTCTGCTAGCCATCGGTACGAACCTCGATTGATCGCGCGTGTGCCTCAAGGCCTTCGGCGCGGGCCAACGTGGTAATCGCGGGCGCGAGGCTTCGAAGCCCCTTCTCGCTAAGCTTTTGGACCGAGATTATCTTGACGTAGTCGAGCACGCTCAGACCACCGCGCAGCCGAGCCGTTCCACTCGTTGGCAGCACGTGGTTTGGACCGGACGCGTAATCGCCGGCGGCTTCGGGGCTCCATGCGCCGATGAACACGCTTCCGGCGTGCTCGATTTGGTCCAGAGGAACCGACTCGCTAATAGAAAGATGTTCGGGTGCGAAGCGATTAGAAATCTCGCATGCCTCGTCGATTGATCGCGTCACGACTACGGCGCTGTTCGTGAGGATCGCGGCAGCCGCCACTTTTCGCGTCGATAGACCCTTGAGTTGAACTTCAACCTGCTCCGCGACGGCCTGCGCCAACGTCGAATCTGTGGTCAATAGAATCGCCGCGGCGTCGAGATCGTGTTCGGCCTGCGCCAGCATGTCGGCGGCTAAGTGGCGCGGGTCACCGTCGTCTGAGATCAATAGGATCTCGGTCGGTCCCGCCACGAAGTCGATGCCCACCTCACCGGCTAGAAGTTTCTTCGCCGCGGCGACGTAGATGTTGCCGGGTCCGACGATGCGGTCGGCCTTCGGTACCGTTTCCGTTCCAAACGCAAACGCGGCAATCGCTTGCGCGCCTCCCATGTGGAAGACATTCTTGACCCCAAGCAGCGACGCTGTGCCCAGTGTTTCCGCCGACGGCCCAGGCGACGCGACTGAGATCGTTTTTACTCCCGCGACTTGTGCCGGGATGACGGTCATCATCACCGTCGAGGGCAGCGGATAGCGGCCACCGGGAATGTATGCTGCAACAGATTCCAGCGGGCGAACCAGTTGCCCAAGCTCGATGCCGCGGCGTGTAGTTTTCATCCAGGCCGTCGGCATCTGCAGTTCGGCGAACTCGCGAATTTGCCTCGACGCCATATCGACGGCGTTTAAGAAGTCGATTGAGAGCGAGCGCTTGCCTCGCCGCAAATCTCTAGCGGTGATTCGCACGCCCGCCGCAATCAGGCCGTCGAGCTTCTTTGCATAGCCAACGAGCGCCCGATCACCGCGTTTGCGGACCGCCTCAAGAATAGGCGCAACGGTCGCTTCTGCCTTGCCCATGCGGGTGGCGCGACGCGTGAATAGCGCTTCGAGAGCCTGACTCCCACGGCTGTGAATGATGCGCAGCATGAGTAGAAAACGGCGCGGGCCGAGCTACTTATAGACGGCCTTGGGGTCGTAGGAGGGGTCTTCGAACTGCGTCCATTGGCCGTTGTCGAGTCGGCGAAAGAAGCAACTGCGAAACCCATTATGGCAAACGCCGGGTCCCAGCGATTCGGCGCTAACGAGCACTGTGTCGAGATCACAATCGACCTGAATATCCTTGACAACCAGGTAGTGGCCCGAGCTTCCGCCCTTGGTCCAAAGCTCATTGCGCGAGCGGCTGTAAAAGGTCACATTGCCGGTTTCTACGGTCTTGTCAAACGCTTCTTCATTCATGAAGCCGACCATTAAGACACGCTGATCGGCCTGGTCCTGGACAACAGCCGGAAGCAATCCGTCGAATTTTGAGAAGTCTAGTTGCATTTTGTTTCCTCCAGAAAATCTTGCCCCAAAAACAAAAAACCCGTCCGGCCGGGGCCGACGGGTCATTCGCTTAAGCTTGAACTTTGCTTGCTAGTTGCGCGAACCTCGTCGGCTGCCGTGTCCGTGATGGACTCGGGTGTGGTGCCAATGATGATATGCGCGTAGCATCAGAATTGTTAGATTAGCAGATTAGCACAGAGATTCCCGCGCGTAAATGTCAATTAGACCACTCAAGACTGTCGAAGTTCAAAGCCGTGCCGAGTGGCGAGTATGGCTCGAGAAGCACCACGATTCGACCCCTGAGATTTGGCTCGTCTTTCCAAAAAAGGCGACTGGGGTTGTGACGCTCAGCTATGACGACGCTCTCGAAGAGGCATTGTGCTTTGGGTGGATCGACAGCCTCATTAGGCGTTTAGATGACGCGCGCTACGCCCGCAAGTTCACACCTCGAAAGCCCGAGAGCAAGTGGTCGACGATCAATCGCCGGCGCTACGCAAAGCTCAAAGCGCGCGGTCTACTTGAGCAACCCGGCCTCGATCGACCCCCGACGGAGTGGAGCGGCGACGCCCCAAATCCAACGCCGCCGGGGATGCCCGGCTACATAAAACAAGGCCTCGCGGCCAACCCCAAGGCGCAACAGCACTTCGATCAGCTAGCTCCCTCCTACCGCGGCGCCTATCTCGGCTGGATCGACTCGGCGAAGCGGGACAAAACCAAGCAGAAGCGGCTTCAAGAGGCACTAGCGATGCTGGCTAAGGGTAAGAAGCTCGGCCTGAAATAGCCGTAGGCCGGCCATCGGCACCTCGGTTTTAACCCGCCTTGCTCACCGCGCCAGCCGACTTTCAGCCGATATTTTTTCACTCCTGATCTCGCGGGTAGAACTCTTCGCGCCAATTCTCAACGATCTGTATTTTCTCTTCGCTTCCCTCTACATCGACTGAATCGACGAGCAAGAAGTCTCCCTCCGTGCTCACGTCGTAGTTCTGTTCCGGATACGGTCGACGCAATCCCGGATGGCGAAATAGGAGCTCAGGCTCCAGCGCTGACAACTCGTCGGCAGCGCTAAACTGGACCGCCATTAGCGCGTCGTCCTCGACGTATAACAACTCCGTCCCATCGCGGCTCCGATCCGCCAATACCGCGCCAAGAGCAATTTCAAGTCCTGTTTATAGGCCTCTAAGCCACAGCTCGCCACAACGGAACTCGCACCAGCCGCCGCCGAATCGACCGCGCAACATCGCGTAAGCTCGCCACAGCTACCGCCATCGCCGAATCGACCCCGCAACCCCTGGTGCTGTCTCACCAGCTACCGCCGCTTTCAGAGGCGCGACCATCAGGGAGTGCGGTGGCGAAGGGTCGTCTCTGCCGCACGAACTTTGGCCCTGCCGAGGAACTCCCAGCACAACCAGCTCCAGCCCCAACAGCAGCCATACCAACCCGAAGTTGAAATGTCCCGCTAGTAAACCCACCACCACCCGAAGCGGTACCGGTTTCGCGTGCGCTAATCCCGCCGTACGCTAACCTCCAACTAGTACCCAAGTTCGTTCGCCCGCTGGCCAAGTGCTTTCCAGCGCCTTCCATGGTCCGCAAACCACCTACCGGTCGCTACGACCCCGCACTCTCGTACCCGCTGAAACGCAATGGACCCACGAATGGAAAATCGACCTCTGAACATCACGCTCTTAAGCATTGTCTACCCGCTGGCACTGCTGACCTTCACTCTAGTCGGCACCGTCGACCTGCACGCCCAAACCTGCTCCGCAGCTCCTTCCGGAATCGTGAGTTAGTGGCCGCTGGACGAGACGAGCGGTACGGAAGCCGCCGATATCATCGACGGGAACCTCGGTACACATATTGGCGGACCTACGCCCACACCTGGAGTAGTGTCCGGTGGATTGAGTTTCGACGGCGTCGACGACTACGTTCGGGTACCAACCTGCAAAATTCGAGCACGATCCCGGTCAACGACGGGCAATGGCGCCACTTCGCGGTGGTTCGGGAGGGCCCAACGCCCCAGCTCTTTATCGACGGCGCACTGGACTGCGGTAGCACCGACACCGGCACCACGCACATCAGCAACAACACGGACATTCTCACGGGCAACGGGCCGTGCGTCGGCGTCGACGGTACGACATTCTTCAACGGAGAGTTGGACGAGATCGAGTACTGCAACACGGCGCTCACCGCTAACCAGGTGCAGGGTATCTTCAACGCGGGCAGTGCCGGCCAGCGCAAACCAGAGAGCGAGACTGGCCCCGTTATTTCGTCGGTAAATAGCGCCGCTTCAGGTCGCGGGGAACTCTCGCGCGGCATACAGGCGAGGGTGAATGGTCGGAACTTCTCCGCAAGACCGGAAGAGGGTTGCCTCGGCGGTCCGGCCCCCTGGCCAACTTCGCTTTCACCCTGCAACGCGATGGTCTTAGTCAACGGCGAACCGGCCCCCATGGGGGAAACTTTTTGGAAACCACCGCTATAGCAAACTCTATTCCCTTAAGCGAGAACCTGAACGGCCTGTCCATAACCTTCAACGACATTCCCGCTGCCCTGTTCGGCGAATTTAATGGTTCCTTCGACCAGTCGAACGTCCAGGTCCCTTGGAACCTCAACACCACCAGCGGCAAGGTTGAGGTCAAGGTCCACTGGGAAGATGACGTCAGCGACGTTTGGAGCGACCCGTTCGAGGTCGATGCGGCCTTGGCCTCGCCCGGCATATACATGTTTCCGCCTGGCTCCACCCAGGCAATCGTCACCAATTTCAAGCAGGCAGGGGACGATGTGGTCGCGGGCTCTTGGGCGCAGCCCTCCGGCTCGATCGATCCGGTCGTGGGACAGCCGGCGGCGATCGGCGGTGTGGCGACGATTTGGGGCAATGGCCTAGGGCCGGTCAGCCCGCTCCCGGCGACTGGGGATATCCCGCCGCCAGGAACGGCACAATCTGCCTGCTCCAGCACCAAGCCCGTGAATATCGGAGGCGCGACTGTAAGGGAGTGCGGTGGCGAAGCAGCTTTCTGGAATACGCCGAGCTGGGTCCTGCTGATCATTCCTCATAACCAACCGACTCAACTTTCCCATTTACCCCCCGTCGACGCTGCGCAGTTTTAATTTCGAAAGTCGGTAGGCGCGTCGTTCGCCGGCTTCCTCAAAGCGCCGAAGTTCGTCCTCGCTCTCTGGGATGACTGCTGCCACCTCGACGGGCCGGCGTTCCTCGTCAACGGCGACGAACGTGAGGTACGCCGAAGCCACGTGGCGCCGCCGATCTTCGCGTAGGTTTTCGGCCCACACCCGGACACCGGTTTCGACTGAAGTGCGGAACGCTCGGTTCACCGATGCCTTGAGGGTCACCAAGTCGCCAATCATGACGGGTTCCAGAAAGTCCATGTGATCGAACGACGCCGTCACGACAAACCGCCGGCAGTGCCGGGCGGCCGCCAGCGAGCCGGCGATGTCCACCAAATGCATGATCTTTCCGCCTAACAGCGTGTTCAAACCGTTAGCGTCGTTGGGCAAAGCGAGCTCCGAGAGCTCAGCGTGCGATTTGCGGACCGGTTTGCCGTCCATGCGGTCAGAGTAGCGCGATGGCGGCCTAGACCCACCGTCTAACTCTTGAGACGAGAACGGATCAACAAGGAAAGCTAAACCCACGAGCCCCGGATGGGGCGGCGTTCGTACTTGCTCCGCGTGCAACCCGGGTTCCCGAAAACGACGCCGAGCTACCCTCCCCCTGGCGTGGACGTCCGCCAAACTGCCGATTACCATGGGCCTAGGGCGACGCTCGACCTAGGCTGGCAAAAGTGGACCAAGATCCAAAACAACGCGACGTCGCAACGAGTCAACAAACCGCGCCCGCGGCTCAGCCATTGATGGGGCTCTTGCCTATGCTGCCTACCGTCCTGCCCTGGTACCCAGCGGTGGCGGTCGTCCTTTACCTCAAGCACAAATTAATTGGGATGGCCGAGTACACCGAGCAGGCGCAGGCCCTCATCGCTACGCGGGCGGCGGACCGTAGCGCCACGGGCGTCTTCTCTACGTTGGCTCCCTACCTCGACCAGTTGTCGTTCTTCCGTGCGGATCTGCTCTTGTCGATGGTTGTGATACCCGCTTGTTTGCTAGTTGCAGCGCGGATTCTGCCGACGAAGCTCAGCTCCTGGCTGCCCGCCGCACTAGCCGCCTTCGTAACGGTCGTTTTCTATATTCAACGTCAAGCGTTGGTCAACACCGGTGTGTTCATCGGCTGGAATTCGATTCTCGACGCCGCCGACTGGGCCTTGATGCGCCCCGATGACATCTCGCTCTATCTGAGCCCGGGAGGGCTGATCCGGACTGCGTTGGTGCTCCTCACCATTGCCCTACTCGCGTTCGCCGCCCCGCGCTTCCGATCGGCAGCCAGTGCGAATCTTCTATCGAGCGCTCTCGCCAAACGATTCGCTTCATTGACAATCGCAATCATCGCCCTACCGACTCTTGCGGCATGGCTACCAGCGACGCCTAAGACCTGGCTGCATACCAGTGGTTTTTCGAGAGTACTCGCATCGTTTTTCGAAACCCGCGCGGCAGATTTCGCGGATCCGGCCGGTGACGATTCGCTGGCCACTAGTTCTTTGACCGCCTAATGTTTGGTCTTTCGTGGCCGAACTTTCGGCGGGCGGTTTTGCGGTCGAAGCGCCAGTCGATCTTCACCCGGTCGCGGTTGACCCGGCGGTTCCAGGTCGCCGCCTTGCTGCGCAGTTTTGTCAGGTCCGGGATGCGCCGCTTGCCCAAGCATTGCCTGCCGAACAGTCCGATCTCGATCTCCGCCTGATTCAACCAGCTGCCATGCTTCGGGGTGTAGTGCGCAGTGAAACTCTCCCAAATCTGCCCGCCGCGCTCGTCGCCGCAAAGATTTGTCAGCGACTTGAGCGTGTGCGTCGAGAGATTGTCCATGACCAAGTGGATCGTCTCCGCTTGGGGGTAGGACAGCGCCAGCTCAAACAGCGCCTTGGCAAACTCCGCCCCGCAGCGGTTCGGCGTCACGAACGTAAAATGGCGGCCCGCCTTGGGCTCCACGGCACAGAACACATTAGCCGTTCCGCGGCGCTGATACTCGCTGTCGAAACGAGCCTCGCGTCCCGGCGCGGCGGGCGTCGGAGGACGAACGTCGGCGTGCAGCGTCACCGCCTTCTCGTCCAAACAAACCACCGGCTGGGTCGGATTGGAGGGCCGTTTGTAGGTTTCGAGCACGTCTTCCATGCGCACGATGTAGTCGTCATTGAGCTCCGCCACGCACCACATTTTTTTCGCGCCACGGCTTGAGGTCGTGGCTGAGCAGCAAGACGCGAATGGTTTCTCGACCCGCTCGCGGGACCAGCCGTCGCTTGACGGCTTCGGCGGCGACGAGCCGCAGCGTCCAGCGGGCGCGTCCGGGCGGCGGGTCGCTGCAGACCATCGCGATGATGCGCTGGCGCTGCTTAGCCGAGAGCAAACTGGCCGCGCCGGGACGCTGTTTGTCGTGGAGCGCACGTTCGAGGCCGCCTTGCTGATAGCGCCGGGCGAGATTGCGAACCGACTGCCGCATCAGCGGCAGCACGGCGGCAATCCGCGGCGCGCTCATCCCCTCCCCGAGCCTTTGCAACGCAACCGCCCGCAGCGTCACGCGGACCTGTTCGACTCCAGCGGCGAGAATCTTCTTCAGCGCCGCTTGATCGCTCTTGGAAACCTTCACGCTCAGGGCCGGACGAGGCATGCCTTAAGTATGCCGAAAACATTCCGATCCAAACATGTTTGTTTGTAAAATATTCAGGCGGTCAACGACCTAGACGGTCTGTGAGCGCTATCGGCAGCTACCTCTTCGGTCCACTGTTGTTCCTCGACTGCCGCATCGGACAGCTCGCTTCGTAGCGACTCGATTTGACGATCAATCGCTGCCAGCACCCAATCACTCGATCGGTTGGCAAGATTCCCGGACTCCCACTCGACTAGCGGAAACAGCTCTCGCAGAGCGCGATCGTCCCAGGGAGCAGATAAGGTGCGCACACCCTCAACCAGCGCGCCAAGCGTCCGTCGCCACTCGATAGCGGCAGCCTGGTTCGGCGTGGGCAGTTCACCTTCCCAGGGTCGGTAGACTTTGTTGAACGGCCAAACAAGACTGTTGGAATTCTGGAAATCCGATAGAGCACGCCCGAGGGCCGACTTTAGCTGGCGATGCTCCCCAACCAGACGCTCGATACGTCGGGTGCGGGATTCCGGAGACTTCGATTTGTGTGCCAAAAGTGTGCTAACTCAGCCTAACAACCGGCTTTGAAACGGCACCGGAACAGCCCCCAAAGCACATCAATTCAATGCCTTAGATCGATTCTTGTTTGGCTGAGTTAGGGACTGCCCGAGCCTTACAAGCAGGAGGTCACAGGTTCGAGTCCCGTGCCGCCCACCAATTTTATTCAGTGAGTTAGGAACTTTCCGCGTTGGGTTGGGGTTCGATTTGCGAGCTCGTACGCTTGGGCCTTGGCCGCTTCGGTGCCGCGATGGTCGATACGACCGTTGATGGCGAGGGTCACTTGGACGGGTTCGTGTACGAGTTGATCTCCAATAGATTCCCCCTTGACGCTGCCTCGTTTTCCCATGTCATGTACGTGTGGCCGAGGGAGCCTGACTGGCATGCACCCCTGATCTGAGACCGTCGAAACGTGGGACAGTTGCCGTTCGCTGAAAAATCGTAGCCTTTTTCGCGAACCTGCCACACACTTGAAAACGGCCGGGGAACCGGAGGCGGGCAATGCTAGGGAGCAACCCGCCAAGGAATACCCGGCTGCAGACTCATCGATCCGATGGGCGGGGTGCGGCTGGTGATACGCATCCCGCCTTGCCAAGGCTAACCCCAGCGCCCCCACCTAAGCTGCTACTCACCCGCAATCGCGTTTTCGTGGCGCTGGACCGCCTGACGGATTCGGGCGACGATTCTAGGGTGGGAATCGGCGATGTTGCGGCGTTCGCTCACATCGACGCCCAAGTCGAACAACAACGGCGGGTCGTGCCGCTGATGATTGGCGTAGCCGCGCCAGCCGATTTGTCTTTCGGTCCCGAGCGACTCCCACGACTCGAAGACAAGCTTGTATCGTCCCACCCGATATGCTCACAAATTTCCGGGCTGCCCGTAGAAGAACCACCCCTCGCGCGGGCTCGCCCCGCCGTTTAGCAAGGTCTTTGACAGGTCAATCGAGTCGAACGCGCGGCCCTTCGGCAACGGGAAGCCGACGATCGATGCCAGAGTCGCGGTCAGGTCGACGTTGACGCCAATACCGTCGATCACCGCCGGCCGAATGCGGCCGGGAGACCAGAAGATTGTGGGCACACGGAAGCCGCCTTCCCACGAGGTAATCTTCCCGTCGCGAAACGGTCCGGCCGAGCCCCCAAGATCGAAGTACGTCGTCCGGGGGCCGTTGTCGCTACTGAAGACGACGATCGTGTTGTCGGCGACGCCCGCCTCCTCAAGAGCCGCGATGACTCGACCGACGGACCAGTCGACCTCCTCGATCACGTCGCCGTAGAGCCCCGCCCTACTATGTCCCTCAAACTCAGGCGAGCGGAATAGCGGAACGTGCGGCATGCTGTGGCCGAGAAACAGGAAGAACGGCTCAGCGCTGTGCTCTCGAATCCAATTGACCGATTCCTCGGTGTAGCGTTTGGTGAGCAACGGCTGAAATGCCGGCGTTTCTATCGCGTCCTTCTGACGGTAGAGCGAGATCGGGAAATCGTCGCTGGTGGAGTTCTTGATGTTTTCGTAGGTGCGCTCGAAACCTTCGCGGAGCGGCGCGTCGTTGCTGCCGACCAGGCCGAGGAATTGGTCGAAGCCTTGATCGTTCGGATGCGAGCCTTGGTAGTCAAAGCTGTTGCTCAGGCCCCACTTGCCGACATAGCCGGTCGCGTAGCCTTCCTTCTTCAGCATTTCCGCCAGGGTCACTTCGCCGTCTGGGACGTTCGCCCAAAGGTTCTTGCCGTTGCCATGGACGCGGATGGGCATTCGTCCGGTCAGCAGTGCCAAACGGCTTGGGTTGCACAAGGGCGCCGACGAGTAGAAGGAAGTCCAACGCTGTCCCTCTCGCGCGATGCGGTCGATGTTCGGGTGAGGATCAGCGGGTGGCCGTTGATCGAAAGGTCGCCGTAGCCGAGGTCGTCTGCGAGGATGATGACGATATTCGGCTTCGCCAGCGCCGGCGCTGCAAAGAGAAGGGCCGTCCCGAGGAAGAGGAGGATTCGTTGCATGGCACACCGATCCTACTAGACTCGGAGCTGTTTTTGTCGATAAAGCCGTAGCGCGCGCGGCCACGCCCAATCTTGACCACATCGCGCAAGAGGGACTGCTGTTTCGTAGCAGCCCCGTAACAAACTCGCCATGCGCCCCGAGCTAGTACTTAGTTGCGTAAGTTAGAATATTTACTGGCGAGGGGACGAGGGGCGACGACGGTCTTGGTCCATTCGAACGGAGTAGCCTTGGAGTTGTAGACGCGGACGAAGCTGTCGATGGCCTCGCGCACCTGCCGGGGGGAAGTGAAACTCGCCCCCCGCAAGGCGCGGCGGCTCAGAATCGAAAACCACACCTCAACCTGATTCATCCACGAACTGTAGGTCGGCGTGTAGTGAAAATGGATGTTCGCATGACGTTGCAGCCAGCGGTCATTTTTGGGCTTGTGAGTGTTCAAGTTATCCAAGATGATGTGGATCTCGCGGCCTTCGTGGATGGCCGCGATGTGGTTCATGAAGTCGAGAAACTCGCGACGCCGTCGGCGCCAATAGTGTCCGGCGATGATGAATCCGGTAGCCACTTCCAGCGCGGCGAAAAGCGGCGTCGTGCCGTGCCGCCTGTAGCCGTGCGAGAAGCCCGTCAAGGCCTTGCCGTTGGGCAAGCGTAGCCAGCCCTGCGCTCGCTCCAAGGCCTGGATGCTCGGCTTCTCGTCGACCGCGAGCACCACGGCGTTTTCCGGCGGGCTGAGGTAGAGTCCGACAATGTCGGCGGCCTTGCGAGCGAACTCCGGGTCGGTTGACAAACACCAACTGCGCCGCCGCCGCAAGGACACGCCGAGCTGCCGCAGTACGCGCCAGACTTGATGCTTGCTGACGTCGCCGAGAGCTTCCGCGAGCAGTTCGCCTGTCCAAGTGGCGTGCCCTTCGGGCGGAGCTTCGTCGAGTTGGCAGAGGATGCGTTTGCGCGTCGCTTGGTCGTACCGCGCGGGCCTGCCGGAACGCGCTTGATCGCATAATCCCGCCAGACGTTGCTGGGCGAAGCGGGTGCGCCATTTCGACACGCGCGCCGCCGGGGATCCCAGTTGCCGGGCGATCTCGGCGGTCGAGGTAGCGGCGGCCGCCAGCAGCACAATGCGAGCGCGCTCCACCATGCGCCGTTCGGACTTGTGGCCGCGCACCCAGAGTCGCAGCGTCTCTTCTTCCTCGGCGTTCAGTCGAATCACCGTTGCCGGTCTTGCCATACCGACATTTTACAGTTAAAGGCCTTACTTTCGCAAGTTAGTACTAGGCCGTATTTCGGACAGCGAAATACGGGCTAGACGGATCTGGGACTTGTCCGGCACTTCGATTATCGAAAAGTGTGCTATCCAAGTCTGTCGGGGACTACAAATTATCGGACTCAGCATCCCGCGCCTGCATCAGCCCATCGGCCGCTACTTCCGCAGCCAGCGCTTCCGCAGGTTTGCTCATGCCTTCTCGATTTCGAGAGAGACCCGTGTCGTAGACATCGGTGGCACGGCCTACTACTGGGATTTTTTCAAGCCTTTGCCACGTATCGTGATCGTCAATCTAACGAAGCCGGACCACGCTGATCGCCGCTTTCAGTGGGTCGTAGCCGACGCCCGCCGTTTGCCCTTCCGTGATCGCACCTTCGATCTGGCCTTCGCGAATTCGGTCGTCGAGCACATCCCCGGCCAGGAGAATCGGGTCGCGTTCGCAGCGGAAACCGAAAGAGTCAGCCGCGGGTACTACGTCCAAACGCCTCACCGCTGGTTCCCGATCGAGCCGCATCTTTATACGCCGTTTATCCACTACTTACCGAAAAGCTTGCAGCGCCCATTGCTTAGAAACTTCACCGTCTGGGGAATCCTTCACCGCCCGACACCGCAAGGCTGCGACGACTTCCTGAGAGATATCGACCTGCTCACGACCCCGGAGCTACAAGAGCTCTTCCCGAATGCCACCATCTGGAAGGAACGGGCGATAGGATTGCTGAAGTCGATCGCCGCGGTGCATGTAGGACCTTCGAACAGCTAGCGCCAATCGGAGGCCGTAAAAAACGTCGGATGGGCCCGAGGGCATTTGACGGCCAAGTTGCGTCCGCGAACATTCAGTGCGCAAAGATCGGTCCGTAGTATTCTACGTTGACGCCGCCGCCGCGCCCCAGCACCATGATTCAATTCAAAAAAGCGCGCCCCGATTTGACCGCGGGCGATTCTTAGCGGTTCAAGATGGACCCATCCACCGCGGTTGCAACCGACCCGCTATTGACTCTTGGAGCTTTTCTGGGTGTCATCACAATCCTTCTGATTCTCATTGCTAAGTGGCGTTGGCACGTGTTTCTGGCGCTGCTGGCGCCGCTGCTTCTATTCGGCGTAATTCCCGGGGTCCAACAAAACAACTTTATCCAGGCATTCGAGAGAGGCTTTGGCAAGACCCTTGGATCGATCGGCGTAGTCATTGTTCTCGGTTCGATCATGGCTGAGGCGCTACGTCACACCGGCGCTATTCAAACGATTACCCGGTCGATGGTGCGGGCGGTTGGCTCGAAGCGCATGCCGCTGGCGCTTACTCTGACTGGATTTGTTTTGGGCGTCGCCATCTTTTCAGATGTGGCGTATGTCATTCTGAATCCCCTTGTCCATTCGGCGGCCAAGATGATGGGCGTCTCGATTGGCGTCATGTCAATCGGTCTGGTCGGCTCGTTGCAGCTCACGCACGCCATCGTGCCGCCCACGCCGGGACCACTTGCAGCCGCGGCGCTGTTAGGAGCCGACATTGGAAAGACGATTATTTTCGGCAGCTTGGCTTGCCTTTCAGGCTCGATCGCCGGATGGATTTGGGGTCAGTACATTGTTGGGCCGCGAATCAAAACGCTGCCGTCAGACGAGTACGCGGGCTCGAATTTTATGGACGATGGCTCGCAAGGTGGGTTGCCGGGGGCGCTGAATTCTTACGCCCCGATTATTGTCCCTATCCTGTTGATTTCAGCCCAGAGTATCTCGCGTCTCTTTCTCGACGAAGGCCACGTGGTCCGCGCGGGCTTAGCTTACATTGGTTGGCCGGTGGTGGCACTCAGTGTCGGTGTGTGGCTGGCCTACCGCAATATCCGGACACCCGAACACAGGAAAGACGCAAAGGGCGCCTGGGTGGAAGAGGGGCTCAGGGTCTCGGCGATGATCCTCGTGGTGACCGGCCTGGGTGGGTCGTTAAGTGAGATTCTCAAGGCAACGCCCGCAGTCGAATTTATCAGCGGCATATTCAGCGAGTACGGACTTCCGGCGATTTTGTTGCCATTTGTAATTGGCGTTATCGGTAACTTGATCACGGGCTCGACAACCGTTGGCGTCATTACCGCGGCGTCTCTTGTTGCGCCCATGCTTGGGAATCTTGAGCTATCCCCGGAAGCGGCAATGCTTGCCGGCGCTAGCGGATCAGTGATCATCAAATACGTGAACTCAAGCTATTTCTGGGTCTGCACGTCGCTAACTCGCATGCCGGTGAATGAAGCAATTTTAAGCTACGGTGGAGCCACGCTGGTGGGTGGGCTTGCGTCTTTCTCTACGGTCTGCGCGATGTGGGGTGCTGGGGTTATCTGACCGCAACTAGCCCGCGTTTCTCACCACCTGACGGCGAAAGGAAGCGATGGGTCGCGCACGCGAGTTGCTCGGCTGTGAGTAGAATCGTGTGTTGAGTTGGCTACGCGAAAAGTTTAGTCACGCCCGCTCGGTGTGCTGGATGATTCCCATGCTGATCGTGTCGACGACGGTGATGGGAATTCTGTCGCTGATCTCGTCGTTCTTCGACAGCATGGGGGTGCTGCAGCACAAGATCGCGAGCGCTTGGGGGCGCCAATTGCTGGCGCTGTTCTTGGTGGATATGCGGGTCATTGGGACGGAGAATCTCAATCCTGATCAACACTACGTGTTCGTTTCGAATCACTTTAGTCTGATCGACACGCCGGTGATGTTCGGCTCGATGCCGCGACCGTTTCGAATTCTGGCAAGGCACGGGCTCTGGAAAATTCCGTTTATCGGCTGGCACCTGAATCGGGCCGGGCACTTACCCGTGAATCGCGAGGATGCCCGCGAGGCGGTCCGAAACATCGCAGCGGCAGCCGAGAAGATTCAGAGTGGCTACTCGATTTTGCTTTTCCCGCAGGGCGGTCGGACCCGCGGTGAAACGATGCGGCCGTTCAAGCCAGGGGCTGCCTATATTGCGATTCAGGCGGGCGTGCCGATTGTGCCGATGGCGTTGGTGGGCACGCGCAAGATTCTGTCGCCGGGTTCGACGCACCTGCGCCCCGGGATCGCTGAGTTGCGAATCGGAGCGCCGGTGTCAACCGAGGGTCTCCACCGACGGGACGGAAAGAAGTTGATTCAGGAAATTAGGGAAACGATTGGTCGGATGTCGGAGGCGCCAATCGAGGCGTAGTGTTGGCCCGGGCGCAAGACCCGGCGACACACCGACCGCGAGGTTTTCAGGCACCTATTGGCGCGCTTGGCGATAGAGATAGATCACGCCGCCTAGAGCTTCACCGAGTTGTTTTGGGCTGTGGTTTCCCACGCTTGCGACGCCCTCGTTGTGACAGGCCACGCAGTCGTTTGATGAGGCGCGGACAACTCTAGCGGACACTCCCCAGTCGTCAATTTCACGATCGAGTTTTGACGCTCCGCCGCGAAAGGCATTCATAGCGTCACGAGCAAATGGGTAGACCGATTTCCATGAAGGTACGCCGGCGCGCTGACTAGTCGGACTGGTCTCGGGCGACGGGGTCTCCAGCACCCGCATGTGCGGCATCCCGTTCGAAGAGAGATGCGTGCCCGTCGTGATCCGGGCCGGGCCCTTGAGTGCACGGTGGGCCATCTCGCTAGCGTCCTTGACCCGCACGGAGTCGCCAAAAACATAAAGCCCAAGCATCCAGTTGGCGGATTCTAGTCTGGAGATGATTGCGGCTTCACGTTTGGACTCGGGCAGAAAATCGCTCACGCGTGTGAACGGCTCGTTCCGACGCCACCGGCGAAAATGGGTCCCTAGAACATTGAAGGTTATGAGGCGGCTGAGGCCGAACGTTCGGGTATCGCGAAACCGTTCTTGAATGCAGGAGTCGAACTCCTCGAGCTCCGGTACCGTTTCGTGGGCGAGTCGGGGTATTCGGGCCGTGACGACGCCAGCCGCGACGATGACGAGCAGGGCTGGTGCGATCGTTGTTGATATTCGGTAGCGCATGGTTTTCAATCCTATCCGAGATGGACGTCGGGATGAACAAACGGTTAGTGCCGGCCAAGGATTGCCGCCAAGTTCGGGGCTGATTGCCTCGTACAATTGAAAGACCACAATGAAATATTGGCTTGGAATCGACGTTGGGACCGGCGGCTCACGAGCGCTCCTCGTTACCGCTGAAGGTGAGGTCGCGGCGGGTGTCACCGCAGCTCACGAGGACATCATCATGCACCAGGCACTGTGGGCCGAGCAGCGCCCGGAGAACTGGTGGGACGCGGCCCGCGAGGCGATTCGCGGAGTTCTGGCGAAGGCCGGTGCGAGCGGCGATGACGTCGCGGGGGTCGGCCTGTCCGGGCAGATGCATGGACTGACACTGCTCGATTCGGACGATAACGTGATCCGGCCGGCACTCATCTGGTGTGACCAGCGCAGCCAAGAACAGGTCGATTGGATCAACTCGACCGCTGGTGCGGACATGGTTCTAGAGCAGACCGCGAATCCAGTGTTGACCGGGTTCACAGCTCCGAAACTACTCTGGGTTCGCGATCATGACCCAGCGAGTTACGAGCGAGTTCGGCGCGTTCTGCTGCCGAAGGATTATATTCGCTTTTGCCTAACCGGCGAGTACGCTAGTGAGGTTTCCGACGCCTCGGGCACGGCGCTATTCGATGTGGTGAACCGCCGTTGGGCTACGCCTCTGATCGAAAAATTGGGGATCGATGCGTCAACGCTGCCTACCGTCGTCGAATCGGCCGAACAGACGGGGACAATTAGCGCCGTGGCGGCGGCGCTGACCGGCCTCAAAGCCGGAACGCCAGTCGTGGGTGGAGCGGGCGATCAGGCGGCTAGCGCTGTTGGCAACGGCATTGTTGAGACGGGCATGGTTTCATGCACGATCGGAACCTCGGGCGTCGTGTTTTCGCATCTTGATAGGCCTGCGTATGATCCCGAGGGCCGGGTCCACACGTTTTGCCACGCCGTGCCGGGCAAGTGGCACATCATGGGCGTGACGCAGGGCGCCGGATTGAGCTTGCAGTGGTTCCGCAACAACCTCGGCGAGGACTTTGTCGCGCGCGCTGAGGCCGAAGGTGGCGACGCCTACGACCTGATGACGGCCGAGGCCGCAAACGCCCCGGCTGGTTGCGAGGGCTTGCAGTGGCTGCCGTATCTGATGGGCGAGCGCACGCCGCATCTCGATGCGCTGGCGCGGGGCGGCTGGGTCGGCGTCACAGCCACGCACACCCGAGCGCACTTGATTCGCTCGATGATCGAGGGCGTCACATTCAGCTTGAAAGATTGTCTGGGAATTATCGAGTCGCTGGGCGCGGATGTTTCCGTCGTGCGCGCTTCGGGCGGGGGGGCCAAATCAGACTTCTGGCGCGGCATCTTGGCCGGAGCATTTAACAGGCCCATCGCGACTTTACAGACGCAAGAAGGTTCGGCATACGGCGTGGCGCTGCTGGCGATGGTCGGGACCGGCGAGTATCGATCGGTGGAGGAAACATGCCATGCCGTTATTCGCGAGCGGGACCGCTTGGCGCCAGACTTGGACTTGGTGGCCGGCTACGAAAAGACATATTCGATTTTTCGGGAGCTTTATCCAGCACTCAGGGGCTCGTTTCAGGCGATGTAGCTCGCTGCGGCTTCGTACGCAATTCCGTACGGCTGTCCGCTAACATGAGTTCTTGCCGCGGAGAGTACTGACGGTGAGTGATGCTCGGGCATGCTTAAATGGCTTGGTCGACGAAACGGCGGAGTCACATGAACCGATTTTGATTACAGGGAAGAGGTCTAACGCCGTGCTTGTCTCCGAAGACGACTGGCGCTCGATCCAAGAGACCCTGTATCTGCTATCCATTCCCGGCATGCGAGAGTCGATTCGCGAAGGCGCGGCGGAGCCACTCGGCGAATGCTCGGACGACCTTGCCTGGTGAGTTGGCGGGTTGCCTTCACAAAACAGGCTCAGCGCGACGCCAAGTACATAGCGCGGGCTGGACTGAAAGCTAAAGCCCAGTCGCTGATTACAGTCCTTACCGAGGACCCTTACAAGAGTACCCCGCCATTCGAGAAACTCCGGGGTGATTTACAGGGGCTATATTCGCGGCGAATCAACATCCAACATCGACTCGCATACGCGATTCTTGATGGCGAGAAGACCGTCAAGGTACTGCGGATGTAGACCCACTACGAGTGAAGCGCTTATCGGCGACGGCGTCGCCGAAACCTAGAACGAATAGAGCAGCGTGCCCTCGGCGACGGCTACGCCGCCTTCGGCGCCCTCGGGAGTTTCGCCCTCGGCGCCTTCGTCCGCTCCTGCTTCTTCGGGGCGCTCGATGGGCCGATAGTAGATACCGTCGGCGCCGCGGTAGATTTCAAGCTCGGCGGGCCTCGGCAACTGTCCTTGTATCAACGCTTCCGACAGCGGGTCTTCGATGAAGCGCTGCAGTGCTCTGCGCAGGGGACGCGCACCGTAGCTGCGGTCGTCTAGCGTTTCGTCGAGAATGTACTGCGCGGCGTCGTCGTTTAGCTTGATCTGGATTTCCTTGCGAATAAGATTCTTGTTGATCTGGCCAACCAGCATTTGCACGATCTCGCGGAGGTTCTCGTCGGTCAGCGAACCGAATATGATGGTCTCGTCGATGCGATTGAGGAATTCCGGGTTAAAGGTGCGTTTGACTTCGGCCTGCACTTCTTGTTCGGCCTTCGTTTGGGTGAACTCGGTCGAGCTGCCCTGGAAGCCCATAGACGTTTTGTTCTGCAAATGCCGCGCGCCGATGTTCGACGTCATGATGATGATCGTGTTCTTGAAGTCGATCGTGTTGCCAAGTCCGTCTGTGAGCTGGCCATCCTCGAAGACTTGCAGCAAAATGCTGAACAGGTCCGAGTGCGCCTTCTCGATTTCGTCGAGCAGAATAATCGAATACGGGTTGCGCTTTACGCGCTCGGTGAGCTGGCCGCCCTCTTCGTAGCCGACGTAACCCGGAGGTGAGCCGATCAGCTTCGAAACGGAGTGTTTCTCCATAAACTCCGACATGTCGAAGCGGATCAGCGATTTCTCGCTGCCGAACAAACACTCGGCGAGAGCGCGAGCGACCTCGGTCTTGCCGACGCCCGTGGGCCCAAGAAACAAGAATGAGCCGGCCGGGCGGTTAATCGCTTTCAGCCCGGCGCGCGAACGACGAATGGCCCGCGCGAGCGCCGAGATTGCGCTTTCCTGGCTGACGACGCGTTTGTGCAGCTCGTCCTCGATACGTAGGAGTTTGGCCAACTCCTCTTCCTTGATCGACGTCATCGGGACGCCGGTCCAGCGGGTGACAACATCTTCGATGTCGTCTTTCGTGACCGTGGCGGTGGCCGTTTCGTCGACGTTGTACTTTTCGCGAAGTTGGCGTAGGTTTTCGCGTTCCTTGCGCTCTTCGTCGGAATAAAAGCGGGCCTTCTCGAACTCGTGGTTTGCGATCGCGTTTTCCATGCGATGCACGATGAACTTGATGCGCTTGTGGACGTCGGCGATTTCGTCGGGCATCGTGGTTTGGCGCAATTTGACGCGCGCGCCGGCTTCGTCGACCAGGTCGATCGCCTTGTCTGGAAGGAAGCGGTCGGGGATGTAGCGATTCGAGGTGTAGACGGCCGATTCGACGGCTTCATCGGTGTAGACGACGGCGTGAAATTTCTCGTAGCGCTCTTTGATCCCAAACAGGACCTGGACGGCCTCATCCTCCGTCGGAGGATTGATTTTCACCGCCTGGAAGCGGCGTTCGAGCGAGCGATCTTTTTCAATCGATTTGCGGAACTCGCCGGGCGTGGTCGCACCAATACACTGGATCTCGCCACGCGAGAGGGCCGGCTTCAATATATTCGCCGCGTCGAGAGAACCTTCAGCCGATCCCGCTCCGACTAGCGTGTGCAGCTCGTCGATAAAAATGATGGAGTTTTGGTTTTCCATCAACTCTTTCATAATGGTTTTGAGGCGTTCCTCGAACTGCCCACGATATTTCGTACCGGCGACGATCAACGACAGGTCGAGCGACAAGATCCGCTTTTCAGCGAGAAACGATGGGACTTCGCCGTCGGCGATGCGCTGCGCTAGCCCTTCGACCAGCGCAGTTTTACCGACGCCGGGCTCACCGATGAGGACTGGGTTGTTCTTGGTTCGGCGGCAGAGAATCTGCACGATGCGCTCAAGTTCATCGTTTCGACCGATTAGCGGGTCGAGATTTGTGTCGACCGCTTCTTGTGTCAAATCGCGGCTGAATTCCGCGAGCATCGAGCTTTCCTTGGGGCGGCTCGAAAGAAGTTTTTCCGACTGCGAGCGTGCCAACTCTTCGCGGATCGTCGAAAGCCTCAGGCCACGCTCGTGAAGAATCTCAGCGGCGAAGCACTTTTCTTCGCGCAGCAGTCCTAAGAGAAGATGCTCCGTGCCGATGTGCTTATGCGAGAGTCGCTCGGCTTCTTCAGCCGCGTAGGCGAGCACGCGCTTACACTCGTGACTCAAGGGTAAATCGACTGACGTTGAAACTTTCTCGCGAATCGTTGTGTGTGCTTCGATCTGTTTGCGGATCGATTCGACGGCGGCATGCGAACGTAGGAAGCGGTTCGCGAGAGCCTTGTCCTCGCGGATAAGTCCGAGTAGTAGGTGTTCCGTTTCGATATAGGGGCTTCCAAATTGGCTGGCCTCATATCGGGC
Source organism: Bryobacterales bacterium (assembly GCA_965205595.1). Classification (GTDB taxonomy): domain Bacteria; phylum Acidobacteriota; class Terriglobia; order Bryobacterales; family UBA6623; genus CATQHP01. Next base: position 113,267 of record CBDBHI010000030.1, read on the forward strand.
AAAGAAAATAACTCGGCGGGCTTTCTCTGTATAGCGTTCGAACATGACGGTTCCAGGCGCTTGTGGATGGCAGAGCCGCCCGCGCCCGCGATTGATGACTCATGATATCAGGCGCTGACGGTTACAGAGTAAGCCGATATGGCGCTGGACACCGTAAGGTCTATACTTCTATGCCGGCAATCCAACGGTCTACTGCCGCGCCGAAAGAGGGGTTTTGGCTTTGCGACGCGGGCAACGTTTACGGAGCTAATTCCAACAATTCGGCCAGCGTGTACAGCGCGATGAACTCGCAACCTAGTGCCTCAATGGCTTCGCGGCCGCCTTGCTCACGGTCGACTACGCAAGCGGTGCCTAGCACGTTCATGCCCGCGCCTTTGGCTCGCTCGATAGCTGTGACCGTAGAGCCTCCCGTTGTGCAGACATCGTCTAGGATCACGCAGTCGACGCCTTCGGTCTCGGCCAATCCCTCGAGGTACTGCTCGCGGCCATGTTTCTTCGATTCCTTGCGGATCAGAAAGCCGTTCATTTGGTAGCCGTATTCAAGGGACTCGCGAGCTAGGGCGCAGACCACGGGGTCGGCTCCCATTGTGAGGCCACCTACAGCTTTGGGTTGCCAGCCCTTCTTGCGAATTTCCTCGAGAAGGAGACGGCCGACTAGGGGCATCGCCTCGGCCCGCAACGTCGTCAGGCGGCAATCGACGTAGAGGTTGCTCTTCTTGCCCGAGGCAAGGGTGAAATCCCCTCGCATCACCGAATGCGTAATGAGGATCTCTTTGAGGCGGTCGCGGTAGTCAAGCCGGTTCATCGCCAGATTAGCTTGGCACGGTTGGCAGGCCGCTTGTCAACTGAACGGCGAGCAGTCTACCGACAGTCACGGTAGCCGGGTTTTGTAGAGGAAGTCGGAGCCTACTAGGCCGTTTTCGTCTCTCGTCACGATGAACGACCACCGACGGTTGGGGGCCCATTCGACGCGGACCACTTGCTGTTGCGCGGAGGAGAGGTCGTAGCTGTAAGTCAGCGTCAAGTCGTTGGTGATCTGCTGCTCAGTAGAAATTCGCGCGCTAGGGTTGGCTTTTGGGCCGCCGATTTGTGGGTCTACCTTGAGCCGGCTGACCCCAAAAAACCGCTGCAGTCGCTGCGAGACCGGACGCGCCAACGTTGACGCCAACACGTTGTTCGCGCCGGTCTGGATGAGCGATTGCTGCTCGACACGTTGGCGCGAGGCGAGCACCGGGTCGACCGTCGGCGCGCGCCCGACCGCTACTAGGTTGACTAGGTCGTTGAATGGTAACGGCGGATCGGAGCGGTAGCTCAAATTCAGTCTGCGCGCCGGCCCCGAAAGCACCAACGCCAGGTCCACATCTCGTATACGTGTTTCCAGCTCGACGTTGAGCAGAGGCTCGATGCGGAAGGGGTTCACGAATCGTACGTCACCGCGATTCACGTGATAGCGCGTCCCGAACATGTGCAGCGTCCCTTGGGTGATTCCGACGTCACCAAGCAGTGACGGGCTGGCAGCCGTGCCAACGACCTTTAGGTCGATTTCTGCTTCAACGTTTCTGACTAGAGTCGTGTCAATCGCGAGGTTTGGAATCGAGACGACACTGACATTGAGCTGAACATTTTGCAGGGCCGATCCGGCGGCCTGGGTGCGCGCGGGCTGGCGGAATGAGGCGAAGAGATCGCCGAATGTCAGGCCCTTTGCTGTCGATAGCCGCGACACGATTACCTCCCCGTTGAGGATGGTGCGATTGCCAGTCCCCGCAAGGGTTAACTGGCCGTCGAAGACGCTGCTGATGTTGGCGGGATAGCGCATCCGCACGCGCTCGGCCGCGGCGTGCAGGCGGTACTCCGTGCCGTCTTCACCGAAAATCGTGACGCCCGAAAGACGCAAAGTGCCACCACCCGATGTAGCAGTTAGCTCGTCGATCTTCATCTGTCGGCCCGAAAAGTCGACTTGGCCGTTGATGTCGCTCAGCCCGTTGGGAAAGTCCGCGGAGCGCAGCGTGCCGGCGACGATCGCCATCGACCCTTCGACCGCGATATCGTCTACTGTCCCACCAACTTGAATATTCAGGTTCGACGTGCCGGCGGCGTCGATATTCGGGTCGAAACCCTCGAGCAAGATCAAATTAAAGCGGCCTTCAACCCCGACGTCGATGGCGCGCTCGCCGGCGAGGGCGATCGTTCCGTCGATCTCGACGTCAGTCCCGCTACCGTTCAGGGTCATCGAATCGAGTCGGACCAAATTGTCCTCAAAAGTCCACCGCATGGGGAACAGATTCGAAATCCGATAGCCCGCCGCGGACGACCCGATGCCGGATAGACCGGCCTCGAATCGATCGACCGTTCCGCTGATTTTGAATTCCTCTGGAGCACCGAGCTCACCGGAGTATTCCGCCTGCCCGTCGATCTGGCCTTCGAGCTTACTGAGCGGAAGGTCGAGCAACTCGGCAACTGCTTGCGTTCCGAAATTCTTGAATTGAACCGACCCACTGTAGCCGACGTGGCCGACCGGCGTTAGTACCGACTCACCACTCGCCTCGCCGTCGAGCATGGCGGCAAGCCACTTGACGTGGATCTCGTCGTCGGCCGTACGAATGTCACCGGTCCACGAGCCCAGTTCCTGACCGTTGCGCTGCAGTTCGGTAGCCGCCCAACTGCCCGTAAGATTGAGCGAGCGGAATAGCTCTTCCCCGAGCCCCTGTCGGCCTGCTCCCAAAAGATCGAAACGCACCACGCCGGTGAGCGGAGTCGGCTGTCCACGCATGAAAGCAAACTCTTCGAGCGGCCAGCCGCTGCTGTCGAGCGAGAATTCAAACTCCTTGCTGTCGGGCGCGAACGCGGCGGTCGCGCGCAGCGTTGCGGCGCCGCGCGTAAGAAGGGCATCTCGGAGCAGAAAACCGTTTTCACCGAAGTCCGCGACAGCCGTCAGTCGGTCGAAGGGTTCGCCGGCAACCTCGAGTTCGACCATCGCAAGATCGCCGGCTAGTTGCGGCTCAGCCAAGCTACCGGTCGCATCTAAGTTCGCCTGCAAAGTGCCCACGACTGGAAACTCAAAGCCGACCGCTTCGGCGAGTTTGCCGGCATTCAGTCCTTGGCCAACAACCTTGGCGCTCAGATCGCCTGATGGGTCGAAGGGAACTCTGCCGCGCACTTCGATCGCGCCCTCGCCGTCCGAAATGCGGGCGGCACGGATGTTCGCTCCAGAGGGCGTGACGCGAGCTTCCGCCGAGAGGCTTTCCCACGACTGATCGCGAATCGAGAAATCTTGCGCGCTGAGCTTTCCGTCAAACGACAGAGTTTCGGCGGCACGTAGGCTGCCGGTTAGACGCCCGTCAATGCGAACCTCGCCGGCTGGCCCCAGCGTTGGCGTTTCAATACCTACGCCCAATGAACGCAGAACGGTAACGACTTCGTCGAGTGCTGACAACTCTAGCCGAACGTTGAGTGCGGCTCGCGACGCCGCGGTTAACGATCCCGACAGACTGAGTGCGGCGTTCGGCGACTCTAGCCGAATTGCCGGAACATCGAGCTGCCCCGTAGCGCCGTCGTAGCGCAGTTCGCCGGCACCTTGAATCGGAAAGCGCCCCGGGGTACGAGCAGTTTCGATCTCGAAATTGGCTTGCGCGGCAAGATCTCTGATGGAAGAGCCGTCGGCCTCGAACTCACCTTGAATCAACCCTTCCCACGGGAGATAACCCGCGCCGGCAATCGTCGCTAAGCGAGAAACCAAAAAATTTGTTGCCGCGCCGGAGATCGCAACGCGGGGAGTCCCGGAAAGGTCGGAGATCTGAACGTCGCCTGAAACTTCTCCTTCAAGAGCGGTGAGTCGGACGTCTGGCAATGCAACCCGAGTTTGGTCGCCGCGGTAGCTTGCCCGGCCGGCGAGTGTGTCTTCCGATCCCGCGACACTGACGCCGGTCGCAGAGATCTGTCCGGCGTAGGAGAGGCTCTCAGGCGCGGACTGCCAATCGAGACTGCCGTCCACCTTTAAGCCGCCGGAGAGACTCGGGGCCGACGTGCTTATCGCACGGAGCAGTGCGGAGATTCGCGAGTTCACTTGGTAGTCGGCTGTAAGTGTGGGCTGGCGAAGATCGGCGACGGTACCAGTCGCTTCGAGACTGATAGCATCGTTAGCGGCATCGAAACGCGTCACGCGAATCGTCGAGGCCCCAAACACCGCGTCGATGGCAAGCGACGTCGGCAGGTTCGCAACGGCGGGAAAATTCCAATTGATCTGGCCCACCTCTGCCCGCACTTCGTACTCTGGAATGCCCGGATGAAACGCCGTCGCCAGCGTGACCTCGGATGCCCTCACGCTCGCTTGGTACGGACGGCCGTTCCAGTCGAGGGTTCCGTCGGCGATTTGTAGCTGTTTGCTGGCGAGATCGAGCAGAGGCTGAACGGGCGATTGGGCGCTGTCGTCGTCGGAAGATTGAGTACGCGGCGATGGAACGTTCGTCGACCCGTCGTCGAAAACGATTATCGACGCGCGCGGCTCGATCACATTCAGGTGCTCAAGCGAGATCCGCCGTCCGATCAACGATTCGATCCGTATTTCGAGTGCAAGACGAGCGATCGACAGCAGCGCTGGGTCTTCGGATGCCTCCGTTCCTCGCAATTCGATACCTTCGACGATGAAGGTAAGACGATCGCGGCCAAATCGAAAGCGCTCGATTGACGCTGTGCCTCCCGTTGCCAACTCAAGCTCCGCGACAAGGCGTGCACGCACGGCCTCGGCGAACCAATCGCTGCGCAGCGTCAACTCGGTCGAGCCGGCGATGATGCAAAGAACGACTAGCGTGAGCGCGCCACGCCGCGCCCAGCGATTGGCCACTATTGCTCGCAGGCTCGTCACTGCGAGCGCCCCAGATCGGAAACGAGAATTTCGACCCGAGTCAGCGCGCGAAGCTCTCGAATACGAACATCGAGCTGACGATCGGCTTGGAGTTCAACCAAGACCTCTCCGATTCGCTCGGCAACTTCGTCCAACGGCTCAGGCGTCGCGCCCAACAGTTCTTGTTGGCGGCGATAGACCGTCTGGTAGTAGTCTGCGATTTCTGCATCCGTCGCATCGAGTCCGGTTTTAAACCGAAACGCGACATAACGCTCAAAACTGATTTGCTCCGAAACGAAGTCCTGGCACTCTTGCTCCAACAGGCCGTAGTGAAGAAGCGACGCCTGGAGGTCTCGTCCGCCGGCAAATCGCATACCTCGGTATTCGCGCATGCGTGCGTCAACCGCCGCGGGATCGGCGAGCAGAAAATCGGCGAGATCGAGATCTTGGCGGATGAGCCGCCGCTCAATCAGGCGCTTCAGCGCCGCGTTGCGATTGGCGGGCGACTGGTCGACCTCAATCAGATTGAAGAGCGCCTCGAGCCGCAGTTCGCGCGCGATCTCCGAATGTGTCACGGCCTTTGAGCCCACGACCGCAGCGACCCCGTCGATCATTTCGGCGACGACAGCGCTCGACGATAGCAGTATCGCGGCCGCTATCACCATGGGCCAGCGCAGTTGACTCGGGCTATGAATTTCCGATTGCATTCTAGAATGTTTGCCCCAGCGAAAAATGGAACTGCAACGAATTGATGCGCTGCTCTCGGAAGGTGCCGGTGCCCGCGAGAAGTTCTGCGCGGGTACCGTCGAAGCCTACGAATCGAGGCGGGTTCACACTGTACGCCAGGTCTAAGCGGACCGGACCGATAGGCGTCCGGTAGCGGACACCGAAGCCGACCGCGTGGACCATGTAGTCGAAATCGAACTCCTTGACGCCGTCCTCAACGACGCGAACACCCTGATCTCCTCGAAAGCTAATGCGCCCTGGCCGTGAGTAGACGTTGCCTGCATCATGAAAAAGCACGCCGCCAATATTGACCCCGAATAGTGGGAAGCGGAGTTCGACGCTATTGAGAAACTGTGAGCCGCCGCCGATTGGAAACCCAGTCGCCGGGTCGCGCGGACCCGATTGGTTAAACGGAAATCCACGATGTGAGTTTGCGCCTCCGGCAAAATAGCGCTCTGATATTGGGATACGGGGATCCGGCCGCACCCCGAATGTTCCGCTTGCCACCCCGTCGAGGTCTGTATTGGCCCACGGAATGTTCATGCCTAGCTGGACGGTGCGAGCGAGAACAACTCGCCGGCTTAGGCGGTGATACGTGCTGTTCTGTAAGAGGGCGCGAAAGAAATCGGGCTGCGAGCCCCATAACCCTGAGGCCAAGCTCACGTCGAGTGTGTTGTACACCCCCTCGGTGGAATCGGTTGGATCGTCACGGCGGTCTTCGATATACGTTGCCGAGAACAGCCCGACGCGCACGGGCTGCGAGATCAGCGGAACTAGCAAAGGCTGGATATTTAGAGTGTTTTCGTCGATCGCGGTTCGTCGATAAGCGTAACGATAGAGCACGGTGATGGCGCGGTTGAGCTGCTGCGTAAATTGCAGCGCTCCTTCGAGTCGGCGGCCCGTGAAGGTGTTGACGTTTCGCGAAGTATCGAGCAAACCGCTGATCGTCAGACCCCAGCGGTCGGAATCGAACCAACGAGGCGCCTCGTAGGTGAAGAGGCCGCGTTGCTGGATCGCCGAAAGCCGCGTCCGAAAGCCCATCGTGTGGGCTTTACCTAAGACGTTGAGACGCGTCACCTCGACTGTCACGCGGGGGCTGAAGCTCGCCTCGCCGACCGGGTTCGTAAGTTCGGCGGTATTGCTGCCAATGCGGGCAAACTCGGCGCCGCCACCAAAACCCAGCGCCCACCGACGCGCCTCTTCGACCTGCAGAAGCACGTTTTTCGCATCTTCGACACCATCTGGGTTTTGGAGCGCGACATTGACCTTAGAGAAGACCCCTAGGTCGTAGAGGTTGCGCTGGGTTTCGAACATCTCCGATTGCGAAAGAGGACTATCTGGTACCAGTGCGACGCGCCGCTCGACGACCTCGGGTCGTGTGCGCCGTACCCCGGCGATGATGGGTTTCCGAAGCCGTATCGATTCACCTTCAGCGACGTCATAGAAGATGGTCACGCGGTAAGGATCGCTGGTCGGTTCCACGCGCCAGTCAAATGTCGCATTCTGAAATCCCGCGTTGTAGTACTCCGCCAATATCAGATCGCGATCGGTAGCGATATTCGCGGAACTGTAGGACTGATGCGGCGCCGACGCGAATTCGAATAGTAGTTCGCTCGCCGGGAAATTTTCTAGACCCGATGTTGTAAGTCCATCGACAATCGTGGGGAACCCCTCATTGATGTCGACGAACACCGTCAGATGACCGGTCTCACCTTCGGTCCGTTCGGCGATGCGGCCGGTGACCTCAACCTCGTGAAAGCCGTTTGAAATGTATAGGTTTTTGATGGCGGAAAGGTCGTTAGCGAGCAGAGACTCGTTAAAGCGTCCGCGACGCAACTGGAAGCCCGCCTCTTCGATTCCCATACGCTCGCGGATCGTTTCCAAATCGAAAAAGTAGTTTCCGCTGATATCGACACGTTGCAGGCTCTGCTCGCGTCCACGCTCGATGCGGTAAACGATAAGCGCTTCGTCGTCGGTCGATCGCTCGACATCGAAATCGACCGCGGCGTTAAAGTAACCCTTGGTCTGGAAGTAATTGATTAGGTTGGTGCGTCCCTCGGCGAGCAGGTCATCGTCGATTACGCCTTCCTCAAAAACTGGCAAGTAGCGGCGAAGCTTACCTTCCGAGAGCTTGTCACCCTCGATCCGCACGACGATCTTTGGCCCGAGATCGATCCGCACGACCATTGTGAGAGTATTTTCCGCGGCGCTGAATTCAGGCGTTTGGACTCTTACGTCGACTTGCCAGTAGTTTTGTTTTTGGAAGTGTTTTTTGAGCTTAAAAATGCCATCCTGCAGCCGGTCGTAGCGGTAAGGCGAGCCTCGTTTCCAGCGCGAGATCGAGCGAATTTGCTCCTCATTCAAAGGCGGGTTTTCGCCCGCAACGAGCAGTCCGCCGATTGCCGCGCGTTCTCCGGGGTCAACTACGAACGTGATATTGACTTGTTGGTTTTCTGGGTCTTCGACGATTGATGACTCAACCCTTGACCGGCGAAACCCGGAGTCCTCAAGTAGCCGCCGAATTGCCTGCCCGGCGAGCCCGAGATTTTCGGGCGTGTACAATTCGCCCAGTTCGAAGTTCGTCGCGTTGACGAGCTGACTTTCCGACGGCTGCCGCGGCACACCCAAGACACGAACGTCTCCGATAAACCATGACGGCTTGGTGAAAAACGTCAGCGCAACACCATCGTTTTGCAGTTGCGCATCGACCTGAATATCGGCGTAACGGCCCGTATCAAAGAGCCGTTCAATCGAGGCGCGCAATGCGGCCGGAGCAAGTGCATCGCCGACACGTAATTGGAGAATCTTGTCGAGAGCCGAAGCTGTGAACGGCTGCGTGGGGGGGGCAAAACTGATTTCGACAACTGATAAGCCCGAGAAATCAGAGCCAAAAATGGCCGAGCCCGACAGCCCGGCGAGCGCCAGGCAGGTCCATAGTCTCAAACGCACCGTGTACCCGAAATTATAGGACGGGGAGCCTGCCCGGCGACGTTACGTCAGTTTTCGCGGCGGGCGGGTGGTAGCGTCGCTGATAGGATCAAATCGTCCCTTCCCAAAAAGATGAACGAAGCACAACGCGAACGATTCTCTCGCCAGCTCGTTTTGCCGGAAATCGGTAGCGAGGGTCAGGAGCGATTGCTCGCCTCGCGTGTCGTCGTTGTTGGCTGTGGAGCCCTCGGGACGGTACACGCAAATCTACTCGCTCGCGCCGGCGTCGGCGAACTGGTCCTCATCGACCGCGACTACGTCGAAACCAGCAACCTGCAGCGCCAGTGGCTGTTTGACGAAGTGGACGTTGAAAACGCGATGCCCAAGGCGGCCGCCGCCGCGGAGCATTTGCGGAGAGCCAATTCCGGCTGTCGAATTCACGCCGAAGTGAAGGATCTAACTGCTCGAAACGCTGAAGCTCTACTGACACCGGCCGAAGTGATCATCGACGGGACGGATAACTTTGCGGCGCGCTATCTGATCAACGATGTGGCTGTCAAAACGGGCACGCCGTGGATCTATGGTGCAGCGGTCGGAACGCACGGCTCCGTGATGCCGGTAGTCCCCGGGGAAACAGCATGCCTATCGTGCATATTTCCGGAGGCGCCGAGCACGCGGCAGCCGACTTGCGAAACGGCGGGTGTTCTCAACACTGTCACGTCAACAATCGCTTCAATGCAGGTCACCGAGGCGTTGAAGATTATCTGCGGACGCACCGAAAAGCTTCTCCGAAGGCTTTGCTCGATCGATTTATGGAGCGGCGATCGCGGATCGATCAGCGCCGAGCATGTGGATCCCGACTGCCCGACCTGTGGACGCCGTCAGTTCAAGCATTTGGACGATCTTAGACGAGGGTCCGCGTCGCTTTGCGGCAGAAACGGCGTTCAGATCAGTGCGTCGGATCGCGAAATCGACTTGAGCGAATTGTCGAAACAGCTTGATCGACTGGGTCAAGTGAAATCCAACCCGTATGCATTGCGGTTCTCGTCGCCGCCGCATGAGTTGACGATATTCCCCGATGGGCGGGCAATAATCAAAGGCACCGAAGACTTGGCAGTTGCGCGAAGTCTCTATGCGCGATACGTGGGCAATTAAACGAGTCGCGGGCCGAGGGTGTTAGGCTTCGGCCTCGAAGCGCATTTCTTTAAGTTCTAGCTCGGGCGTTGTAAGCTCGGCGGTTGTGCTGTCACTCAGCTCCAGCTCGTCGATTTTTTCAAAGCGGCTTGAAATTTTCTTGGCGGACGTTTGCACGTCGTCGACGTCTCTGCCGGCTTGGCGAATGTGGGTCGATAGGTTGTCCATACGCTTGCCAAAGCGCTCGAAGTCCTTGGCGAGCATCCGCAGGTGCTCTTGAATCTTGACGACCTCTTTGCGGGTGGCGGCGTCTTTCATGACCGAGCGGGCAGTGGTCAAGACGGCCATCAACGTGGTCGGCGAGGTTAGCCAAACGCGCAACCTTTGCGCGCGTTCTACTAGCTCGGGGTGCGCCGAGTGGATTTCGGCGAAGACAGCCTCCGCCGGTATGAAAAGCACGGCGCCGTCGGCGGTTTCTCCCGGCAAGATGTATTTCGAAGCAACATCGTCGATGTGAATCTGAACGTCGCGGGCGAAATCGCGAGTCGCCTGCTTTCGTGTCTCATCGGGCAGTGAGGAGTCCACCTTGCGGCGATAATTTTCGAGTGGAAATTTCGAGTCGATGGGGACGTTGCCAGTGGGCTCGGGCAGGAACAGCATGCAGTCCACTCGCTTGCCGTTCGAGAGGCTAAACTGCATCTGGAAGCTCGCCGGCGGCAGCACGTTGGAGATCAGCGCTTCGAGTTGTACCTCGCCAAAAGTTCCTCGCGAGGTTCGATCGGCCAATACTTCCTGCAAGCTGACAACATTCGTCGACAACTCCGTAATTTTTTTCTGCGCCTGATCGATCAACGTTAGACGCTTTACGACGTTGGTAAACGTCGAGTTTGTCTTGTCAAATCCCTCGGACAAGCGCTTGTCGACTTGCCCTGTGATCGCGAGCAGGCGCTTGTCGGTGGCCTCCGACAGGGCTTTCATTCGCTCGGCCAGGTCTTCGGTTGAACGCTTGAGTTGGTCGGCCACCTGGCGCTGTACACGTTCGGAAATTTCGGCCTGGCGTTGCTCGACTCCCACCCGGAGTTCTTGAATTTTCTCGAGTTGCTTGGCTTGTGCCGCCGAGACTTGGCCGGTGAGGTGATCACCGCGTTTGCCCTGCTCGTCGAGCCGTGCATCGATCTTCTCGAGCGATCTCTCAACGTGTCGGCGGCCGTCTCGGGTTCGCGACGCCGTCATGAGCTGTAGGGCAATTACCGCCAGAAGGGCGAGCGCAATTGCAGCCGGCATTGTTCCATCGGAAACGTCCACCACCGGAGGATATCACGTGGGGCGAACAACTAGCGAAGACGCTCGATTGTTGGAGTCGGCGGCTACAGCCGTTTTGCGTAGATGAAGAATGCGCCGCGCTCGGCACCGTCGCTCGTCGTGAAACGACTGTCCATCGTGGTTTCACCGAGCGGTAGGTCTAGCTCAAATTTTACGCTGGCCGCCCCTTCAGGTACTGGCCCACTAGCTTCCGCATCACCTACTCGCAGATGCGCTTCAATTGCCTCGATCGGGTACTGAGCGGGGAGATCTCGCTGGAAGAGCGTGAATTGGTATTTGCCGGCTTGTGTGACATTGATATTCCAGGTGCCGTTGACGTTCGGCGCACGTCGGATGTGACCCTGGTTCCAAGGGACTTGAGCTTGTTGATCGAGCGGCGGTAGCCAGTCGTGGGCAGTGATGCGTGAGGGGTTTTCGGCGTCGTTGCCTATGTCGAGGTAGACGTCGTCATCGAAACGGTCGTCGATGCGGTCCCACCACGTGTCGTATTCGGACTTGAGTTTCGCAACGACTTCAAGATGATCGCCGGCGATGTCGGTGACTTGCCCGGGGTCGGCCTCGATGTCGTAGAGTTCAGTGCCGTTGATAAGCCGATATTGTTCGCTCATCACGGCGCTCTTGCGCCATCGCTCAGGGAACAGAATTCGTTGCGAGTGCACGGTAATTGTTCGTTCAGGCCACTCCTCACCGCGAAGAAGAGGAAGCAAACTCTTGCCGTCCCAGTCGAGCTCTGGTCGCGGCGCGGCGCCGGCGACATCGGCAAAGGTCGGAAGCACATCGATGTGGGCGGCCAGGGCCTCGACGTCGCGAGGCTCGCCGAGGTCGCCATTCGGCCAGCGGACGAAAAATGGTACCCGGTGGCCGCCATCGTATTCGGAGCCCTTCCTGCCACGCATGCCGGCATTAAAGCCTTGCCAGATGCCGTCTTCAACTTCTTTTGCCGCGCGGGCGAGCAGTTCGGATTCGTCGACTCCGACTCTTTGCGTCGGATGCGTATTGCTTACGCCCGCCGCCGAACCGTTGTCGGTCATGAAGATGAGCAGTGTGTTTTCGGCGATGCCGAGTTCGTCGAGCTTTGCCGCTAGGCGGCCAACGTTCTCGTCAATGTTCTCGATCATGCCGTAGAACTTATTCATCGGTTCCGGAACATTCTTTTCGGTGTACGGAGTCGAGTACTTTTCGTCGACGTTGAACGGACCGTGGGGAGCGTTCGTCGCCAGGTAGACGAAGAACGGGCCAACGTCCTTTTTCTCTTCGATAAATCTCAGCGCATTGTCGAAGAAGACGTCTGTGCAGTAGCCGGAGTATTTGGTGGGTACTCCGTTGTGCCAATAGGTATCGTCGAAGTAGTCGTTGTCCCAATAGTCAGGCGTCTGTGTCACGCCACCTCCACCGTGATTGACTACCTCTTGAAACCCGCGGTCGATCGGCCGATAAGGATAGTTGTCGCCGAGATGCCACTTGCCGAAGAAACCAGTGGCATACCCCACATCGGCTAATACTTCGCCGACCATGACTTCATCGCGGTGCACGATGGAACGGCCCATGATCGTATGCCAAACCCCGGTTCGCGACGAGTAGCGCCCGGTCAGTAGGGCGGAACGCGTCGGCGAGCAGGTCGGATCGACGTGAAAATCGGTTAGCCGGACACTCTCGGCATGCAACTTGTCGAGATTTGGCGTCTGGATGATGCTGTTGCCGTGGGCTCCGATTTCGCCGTAACCCTGGTCGTCGGTCATCACAAGAATGATATTCGGGGCTGTTTGCGGCTGATTCGAGCCACCGCAGCCCAACAAAAGGCTGCCAACAGTCAAGGCTGCGAGCCCAAGCCACAGGTGCTTGCCTGCGCTCAGACGAAGAGGAGCGAGTTGCGGTCGGCTCGACATTTGGGACGAGGATAGCATACCGAGGCTACGATCTTGAATAAGCTGAAACATTCTTGAAATCTATGATTTAGAAGTACCGAAGAGACGGCCGGGAAGGACGGGTCCCGAAGCAAGTTTTAGGGCTCCTAGTACCACAGGCTTTACATGCCGGCGAAACGATTAGGCGAGTCAGCCGGCCGCCGCCGCCGAACGAGTCGTGTTCAGCAGTAAGCCACTCATCCTGAGGGATATAGACCGGAGGGTGCTCATGGTCATACGCCGGCTAGTGCTTGATATCGATTTCAAAAAGAGGTAAATCTATCTCTTGACCTACCTCTTTTCCAATTGAAAGATGAGCCTGAAGGAGAGAGGCGAAGCAGCTGCGGGTTGAGGGGGATTATAGCGTGAGTTGAGGTCGGCGGCTACAGCTATTTGTGGCTTCATAGGGCGGGGTGAGGGGGATTGCATAAGGGGGAAGGGGCGGCAGCCCCAGTCCCCCTTTGCAGCCATCCCAGGCGAGACCCCACGGCCGTCTTCGGACGTGGGCCGGAGGAGCCGACAACGCCTCGGGTCGGGGCGTTGTCTAGCGCGTGCGCCAGCAGATCGCGAGGTCTTTGCAGACGCGTTGCAGTTCGTTGCGCTGAGCGTCGAGTTGCTCGGCAAACTCGGTGTCGGAACAAGTGTCCGCTCGCGCTTGGAGCTTCTTGAGCGAGCGATCCGCGCGCAGGCCGCGCTGCTCGGCGGGCAGGCTGAGCAGCTTTTCCCACGGCGTGCTCCACTCGGCGTACACCTTGCGCAACTTGCCGCGGCGGTCTCGGCGCTCGCTGGCGAAAGCGCATGGGCGATGAAAATTCAAGTACGGGTTGAGCCACTGGCGGTAGAAGGTGTCGATCGCCTGCGTCGCTTCCGAGGGCAAAAACTGGTAGCCCATCCACTTGCGCACCACCGCGCCGTTCTTGGTTTCGGCCAAGGCATTGTCGTTCGAACGGCGCGCGCGAGACTTCGTAAATTCAATTCGCAACTTCTCGAGCAGTTTAGCGGTTTGATGGTTGACGAATTCGCTGCCATTGTCGGAGTGAAAGCCGCGAACGATAAATGGAAATTGTTCCAAAAGGCCTTCCAGCAAGGGAATGAGGTGATTTTCGTTGATGCGTTGGACGCAGCCGACGGCCTGCCACTGCGTCACTTCGTCGACCACGTTGATGCTGTAGGCGCCTTTTTCACCTTCCTGTTCGGGCGAGTGCACGGTGTCGATGCGCAGGTAGCCCGGACGTCCTCGCGGCTCGGGTTGGCGGCGTTCGCCGATCGCCACGGGTGTCGGTCGAGTCTTGTCGAGATGCAAACTGTGTCGCCGGTAGACGGCGCGTTTGCGCAAGTTGTAGAGGTGTCCCACCGACAGTTCGGCAAGGCGTTCGAACTCCTTGCGGTTGTAGATTTGGAACTCGCGCTGGAGAATGCGACGCGTCGCCGGCCCGGAGAGACGTTGCTGTACTTGGTCGACATGCGCCAGGAGAACGATGTCGGCGCGGCTGTACTTGGTGGGGAAGCGGCGCCTTCGATAGGCTGTCGGCCGAACGCACTTTTCGCGCAAAAACTGCCCGATGAGGCGAGTCAATTGGGCGCGGCTTAAGCCGGTTAGCTTGCTCAGGAAGCGTCTCAACAATCCTTTAACCGAGCGCTTCTGGTCGGCATAATGATGCCTCTTCAGGACGCCTTCGACGAGCGCGTATTTATCCGCTCGACTTCCGGCCTGGAACTCGACGGACCCACACCCGTCGAGAAAACTCTCGATCTCATCGAGACTCACTGATTCGGCTTGCTGCACGGCGACTCCCATCGCCCGCAGTTTGCCTGTTCCTAATCGACCTTGCCCAAATTACCTCCAGGCTCATCTTGTGTTGGAATCACCCCTCCCTTCAGGCTCATCTTGTATTGGACAAGACGCCTACGGCGCTTACCTGGGTGATAATGCTAGCAATATCCCCAGGCGGGCCATGGGGAGCTAAATTTTTCGTTTATATGTTAGCGCCGAGAGGCATGGGGGCAGGAGATTTTTTATGATGACTAGTTCAGGACGGACACTAATCACGATCACGCTGATGGCGACGCTTTTATGTAGCGTCGGTTTTGGAGCGTCGCGAGCGAGCATGGGGATTGTGACCTCCTCGCTGCCATTCAGCATTTCCGACACAATTGTCGAGGGCGATGGCACAGTTTTAGAAGGGGAGAGCGTCACGGCCTCGAACTTGCCGGCACGCATCGAATTGCTCAGTGGAGAACGCTACGTAGTAGGCATCGGATCGCGAGTAACCGTTGAAAAGAACGAGCTGGTACTCGAGGGCGGTTCGGTAAGGGTTCAGGAAGTAACTGCCGCGAAAACGCCTGTCTCCGTTAGGAACCTACGATTTGTTCCCGTCGCCGCTGACGCCGATTTTGAAGTCTTCATGGACAACCACGAAGAAGCTTCAGTGACGGTCCACTCCGGAAAAGTCTCGATCCAGCGCAACGACGGAACGCAACTCCAGTTGATTTCAGCCGGTGAAGCTACGTTGATCGCCAAGGTTGGCGATCAGCTCGTCACCGACGCTGAGCGCGCTCCAACCGAAATCACACGTATCCAGACTCGCCAAGTTGAAGAGCTTGCGAAATGGGAGCAGGCCAGCCGTCGCAAGGGCACGAATAGCAAGAAACTGCTCTCGATGCTTGCCGGCGCGGTAGGCGGCACGGCGATTGCACTTACCGCCGGCGGTTCAGCCGGCGCCGTACCCGCGGCGAATTCGGCTCAGTCTATCGGTACCGTCATGCAGACCAGCGCGGCCGTGGGCAACCAAATCAATGTCGAGGAACTCGATATGGGTCAGTGCGGCAATTCGTCATGCATTGAAACAGTTCCTTTGGTGACGAACCAGTTCTATTACATCTACCTTGGATTCGGCTACGGCTTTGGAGAGCCAGGCTTTTGCGTAGTCTGCCCGTAATCCGGTTAGGAAACTCTGATTAGCGTGAAAGGCCTCGTCGCAAGACGGGGCCTTTTTGCGTGCTTGACCATCTTGATCTCGGCAGGTGTCGCACTCGTTGCGCTTGAGCTGGCGACTCGAGTAGGCATGCTTGACGTGCCGCTGCTAGAACCGGATATCTACCGGATGGGCCACAACGGCGTTCTGTCGCTGATCCCGAGCAAGCGGGTTCAGCACTCCACACGACTGTGGTCGGTCACTTTGTCGATCAATGCCGAGGGGCGCCGTGAGCCCGAACCGGAGCCAAAAGACTCGCGTCCGACTGTGCTCGGATTAGGAGACTCGTTTGCATTTGGATGGGGTGTCGAGCACTCCGAGACGCTGTTTGCGCAACTGTCTAGAAAGCAATCCATCGATACTCGCTGGATTAACGCTGCGGTCCCGGGAACCGGACCCAGCGACCAATGGAGAAGTTTGCCCGCTCTGATCGAGCAAACGACTCCGCGGATGGTGGCCCTTGCGTTCTACGTGGGAAACGACTTTGCGGATGTACAGTTGGGGGGCGCATCGCGCTACGAGATCGTTGACGGCATGTTGACGATTCGCGACGCTGACGTGTCGCTGGCTACTAAAACTAGAAACGCGCTAGTACGCCAGTCGCGATTGCTGCAGGCTCTACGGGCCTGGCAGTTTAGCTTGGAGAATACGCCCACCTCGCCAACCACGACGGCCGAGTGGGACCGTTGGAAACGGGAGTTTGCGACGGTGCATCTTGGCTCGCCGCCGGCTGCAACGCGGGATGCGACAGGCGAAATTCTCGACCATCTCGAAAGTATGTTGAGATACTGCCGCGAAAGACAAATCCAATTTTTACTGATCGTGATCCCGCCGAGTTTCCAAGTTCGGCCAGACGGCCTACGAGAGCTAACGAGCGGGCTCAAGGTGAGTGAGCAAGAGATCGACCTTGATCGTCCGCAGCGCCTATTGGGTCGATGGGCGGAAAATGCCGACTGCCCAGTCGTCGACCTGTTGCCGGTCTTTCGCGCGCACTACAGCTTACAGGCGGACGAGCGGCTGTACCACTACCCGGACTCGCACTGGAACGCAAACGGTCATCGACTGGCTGCCGAAGCCACGCTCGATACACTGAATGAAGTGTTGGATCGAGCCGTTTCAAGCGGGCTTCCGGGGACGGGATCAGCACAATGATTCTCGTCACTGGCGGCGCCGGATACATTGGTGGGATCACGGCCGCGGCACTGCTCCGAATGGGCAGAGACGTCTGCGTCTACGACAACCTGAGTCGTGGGCACCGCGATGCGATCCCCGAGGGGGCACTGTTTCGCGAGGCTGACCTTGGCGATGCGGAAGCGCTCAAACGGACTTTCGCCGAGTTGCCAATCGCGGCCGTACTACACTTCGCGGGCTATGCGCTTGTCGGGGAATCAATGAGCGACCCGGGCCTTTATTTTCGTAACAATGTTTGCGCAGGATTGAACCTCCTGAATGCCGCAAACGACGCCGGCGTCAGCCGATTTATATTCTCGTCGACCTGCGCAATATTCGCTGACGTGGACGAGAATCCTCTTCGTGAGAGTAGCCCGCTACTGCCTGATAATCCGTACGGTGAATCGAAGCTGATGTTCGAGCGGGCACTCGAGTGGTACAGCAAAATCCACGCGATGGAGGTTTTCTCCCTGCGCTATTTCAATGCGTGTGGAGCTGATGGTTCGAGAGGAGAGCGTCACGAACCAGAAACGCATCTGATCCCGCTGGTACTTGAGGCGGCTGCCGGCCGCCGCGACGCTGTCTCGGTTTACGGCAGCGATTATCCGACCGTGGACGGGACCTGCATTCGAGACTACATCGATGTCAGAGACCTAGCCGATGCCCACATCGCCGCGCTAGATGCGAAAACCGCGGAAGCGGGCCAATATAATCTCGGCACTGGTCGAGGATTCTCGGTGCGAGAAGTGATCGCGACGGTCGAGCGAGTGACCGGGCGTCGGGTTCCTGTTACCGTCGGCCCCCGTAGGGATGGAGACCCGCCGATTCGCGTCGCTGATCCGACGCTTGCGAACGAAAAATTGGGCTGGCGCGCCAAGCGAACTCTGGAAGATTCGGTTCGAAGCGCCTGGGGTTTTATGCAGGGCTCAGCAGTTTGACGGTGTCTTCCCGAAACCCTGCCGGTTCTAGCCTTGAGGCTGCGCGGTTTTACGAAGACTACGTTGAAGAGCACGTCCCGTACAAAAATAGCCCGCGTGCGCTGAAGCGATTTGTCCTTTTGTGGCTGCCGTACTGGTCGTATCGGGAGTGGCGTTTTTGGGATCGCTATTTGCCCTCGGATTGCTCGCTACTCGACCTTGGCTCGGCGAGAGGTCGAGAGGTCTTTCGGGAGAACGGGCGGCGTGCGGTAGGAATCGATCTTGCTTTGAATGCCCTGACTGAATGCAGCCGAAACTACGTCGGGGCTACGTTAGGCGCACTACATAAACTGCCATTCCCCGATCAGCATTTTGACTGCGCTGCCAGCTCGCACGTGATGGGTCACATTCCGATCGAGCTAAAGGACGCCGTTTTTTCTGAAGTGCATCGGGTATTGCGCCCGGGCGGCCGAACGCTACATATCGTCGAATGCGACAGTAAGCACCCTTGGGTTGAGCTGGCGAAGCGGAGTCCTGAGCTTTACAAAAAGTACTTTATTGACCCAGATGGGCACGTGGGACTCGAAACGGCATCAGCGGTCCTCGCGCGATTTGCCCGGCACGGGTTCGATATAGAGGCGTTCGAGCCGATGGATCCAGGCCCTTGGCACCCTCGGCATGTCGTGAAGTGGTTCGATAACGAGTTTCGCAATTTGTCCGCTGAGATCGACGATGCCGTAGTTCAGGCGAAGACCGTGCTGGAGTCGCCGCTGCGATTGGCGATTGAAGAGGTTCGGCTTGGGGGCGCGCACGAGCACGACGCGTGGGACCTCCCGTTGGATCATTCGCAGTTTGTTGCTGTTGTCGCTGTGAAGTCGTAGAGGGCCGATCGCCGTGGCCCAACCGCAAACATTGGGTCGTTAGCCCGCATTTCTCACCACGTGGCGAGCGAAAGTGCGTGAGAGGTGCGTCAATACGAGGCGGGCGACGGTCGGCGCGCGGAGGCGTACTTAATAGTCCGTCGAGCACGACGATCGAGCGCAACGAAGTAGTGGCGCCCCTATTGCGTGCTTTCGCCGTCAGGTGGTGAGAAATGCGGGTTACGTTTCGCTATGCCACTCGGTCCATATCACGCCAGTTCTGTCCGGCCTTGAGGTCGGCGATCAGGGGGACGTTGAGTTTGGCTACGCCTTCCATCTCCTCCTTGGCGAGTTTGCCGATCGTTACAACCTCACTATCTGGAGCTTCGAACAGGAGTTCGTCGTGCACTTGCAGCAGCATGCGCGATCGCAGGCCTTCGCGTTGCAGACGCTCGTCGACGCGCAGCATGGCTAGCTTGATGAGATCGGCGGCCGTGCCTTGGATCGGCGAGTTGACAGCAATGCGCTCGGCAAACCCTCTCGCCGCCGCGTTGCGGCTGTCAAGGTCGCCGATTGGGCGACGACGGCCGAACATCGTCTTGCTGTAGCCGGTTTTGCGGGCGGCGTCGACGGTCTTGTCGATAAATTTCTTGACGGCGGAATAGTGATCGAAATAGCGGTCGATGTATTCACGGGCTTCCTTCTGCGGGATTCCTAGCTGCTTGGCCAGTCCAAACGGGCTGAGTCCATAGATGATGCCGAAGTTGACGGCCTTGGCTTTGCGACGCTCGTCGGGTCCAACCATGAGAGGGGGAATTCCAAAAACTTCCGAGGCCGTGCGGGTGTGGACATCTTCGCCGCGTCTGAATGCTTCGGTCAGGGTGCCATCACCGCACATGTGAGCGAGTACTCGTAGCTCGATCTGTGAGTAATCGGCGGCTACCAGTTGCCAACCCGGCTCAGCGATGAAGGCAGCACGGATTCTACGGCCGTACTCCGTACGCACGGGGATGTTCTGCAGGTTGGGATTGATTGATGACAGCCGGCCGGTCGCCGAGCCGGTCGGATTAAACGTCGTGTGAATGCGCTCGGTTTCGGGGTTAACCAATGCCGGCAGCGCATCGACGTAGGTATTTTTTAGCTTGCTGAACTGTCGGTAGTCGAGTACCTTGGCGGCGATGGGGTGCTCCTCGGCTAGATTTTCGAGGACATCAGAAGCAGTCGATGGTGTCTTGGTCTTGCCACGCTTACCGGGCATCGGCAATTCAAGATCGGTGAAGAGCACCTCGGCCAACTGCTTGGGCGATCCGACGTTAAACTGTTTTCCGGCTAGCTCGTGTATTTCCTTCTCTAGCTCGCCGACCTTGCCGCCTAGGTCGATCGACAGCGCACTGAGCGCTGCTTTATCGAGCAGCACGCCGGCGGACTCCATCCTGGCTAGTACTGCCGCCAGCGGCACCTCCATCGTGCTGTAGATGTCGCGAAGCTCCAAATTCTCGATTTCCGCATCCAACGATTCTTTAAGTTCACGGACGAGCCCAACGGCTTGCAGTGGATTGCCGTCGAATTGGACAGCAAGACGACGGCCTGCCGTTTTCTCAAGCGAGTAGTCGGTGCGGCTAGAGTCGACGAGGAACGCCGCGAGCATCGTGTCGTCCACCACTCCAGCGATGGCGATGCCTTGTCTTTCAAGTGCGTGCAGCGTTGACTTTAAATCGTGTACAAACTTGGGACGTTCAGCCTCGGCCTCAAGGAACGCCTTGGCGGCGAGGATGAGTTTGGTGGGCAACAAGCAGACTTCGCGACGCTCTGATGAGATTGCAATGCCGCCGTCGTAGAGCTCGCCATCTGACTTTGTATCGACATAGACGGCTACCGGCTGCTCAGACTCTCCAAGCCACGCTTCGAATTCCTCGGCTGATTCAAACCGCCGCTCGACGGCTTCCACTTCGGGCTCTGGCTTTGGCGCGCCCTCGATCTTGCTGAGCAGGCTGCGGAACTCCACCTCGCGATAAAACTCGGCTAGCGTCGCTTGATCGGCTTCTCGGGAAGAAAGCGCCTCAAAATCAAGACGGAGTTGTCCGTCCGTCGCAATGGTTGCCAATTTCTTGCTGAGTTCGATCTGTTCGACGTTATTTTGCAGGCTCTCGCGGTAGGCCTTGCGCTTGACCTCCTCGGCGTTGGCCATCGCGCCCTCGATGCTGCCATAGTCGGCGAGAAGTTGGCGAGCTCCCTTGTCACCAATTCCCGGCGCGCCGGGAATATTGTCGACGGAGTCTCCCTTAAGTGCCAAGAAGTCGATGATTTGCGAAGGCTTTACGCCCATCGCCTCAAAGACGCCGGCCTCGTCGAACACAGCGTCATTCTTCATCGGATTCATCATGACTACGCCCGGCCCGACGAGCTGCATCAGATCTTTGTCAGAGCTGATGATGTGAACCTCGACATCGTGACTAGCGGCCTGTTTGGCGAGCGAGCCGATGGTGTCGTCAGCTTCGTAACCGTCCTCGGCAAGTACCGGCACGCTCATTGCTACGAGCAGTCGCTTAATGTAGGGCAACTGCTTCGCGAGATCTTCGGGCATTTCGTCGCGGTTGGCCTTGTACTCGGGAAAAATCTCGTCGCGAAACGTCGGGCCGTGGCCTTCCCAAACGGCGGCTATATAGTCGGGCTTGTAGTCGCTGACGAGCCGATTGATCATGTTGGCGAAGACAAAAACAGCCTCTGTCGGCAGGCCGGCGGCGGTCCGCATCGACGGCACTGACGAGCGTGCGCGGCCGTAGAACGCGCGGAAAATCAGACCGAAGGTGTCGATCAAAAACAGTCGGGGTCGCGGGGTTGCCATGAGCCGTCTAGTTTAGCGATCACGTCGAGGCGGATGCGGACTGCGTAGAAAGTCTGAGCGCATCCGCTTCAGTCTACAGAGTGCGTTGCCGGATGTTATTTCGGTCTTGAAGCCGACCGAACGAGCGCGCCACGCCACGGCAGCGGGCTGGCGACAGGTGCGCGACTCCACGGGATCGAAGTGCGTAGAATAGGGTTCGACTGGTGTACCTAAGACGGAACGATTTGATTCTGAAAGCCAGATTTAGACGGCTGCTTCGCCTGCTTTCGGCACTGGCATGCCTGGCCTCTGTCTACCCTGGCGCGATCGCTCAAAGGACTCCAAACGTGATTGTGGTCTTAACCGACGATCAGGGCTATGGTGATCTTTCGGCGCATGGATGCCCGGTTCTTAAGACACCAAATATGGACCGCCTGCATAACGAGAGCGTTTGCTTAGCGGACTTTCACGTCGCGCCAATGTGTACCCCAACGCGCGGTCAGTTGCTGACCGGCCGAGACGCTCTCGATAACGGCGCGACGTTCGTTTGTATGGGGCGCTCACTGATTCGCGAGGAGCTGCCGACCATGGCGGACATCTTTCGAGATGCCGGATATTCCACCGGGCACTTTGGAAAGTGGCACTTGGGAGACAACTACCCGTTCCGGCCACAGGATCGCGGCTTTCAAGAAACTGTTCACCCCGGTGCATGGGGAATCACATCGCTGGCGGACTTCTTCGGAAACGACTACCTTGACGATCACCACCGACACAACGGCGTGATCGAGCAGTACACAGGCTATTGCACGGACGTTTGGTTTAACGAGTCGATGTCTTGGATTCGCGACCAGGCCCGCGCTGAGAAGCCCTTTTTTCTATACCTGCCGACTAACGCGCCGCACGTGCCGCTATGGGCGCCGAAAAAGTTCATCGATCCATATCTGGGGAAGGTTTCCAATCGTGTCGCGAAGTTTTTCGGAATGATTTCGAATATCGACGAAAACATGGGCGAGTTGAGCGCTTTGCTCGAAGAGTTAGAGATCGCCGAGAACACGATTCTGGTTTTCATGTCGGAGAACGGGACGTCGCAGGGCGAAGATGTTTTCAATGCCGGAATGCGCGGCAAGAAGCGCTCGCTGTATGACGGCGGACACCGCGTACCTTTTTTCATTCGCTGGCCCGCCGGGAACTTGGGAAAGCCTCGGGAGATTGACGCTTTGACACACGCCCAAGACGTGTTGCCGACCCTAATCGAGTTGGCGGGTCTCAAGGCTCCGGCCGACGCCGCTTTTGACGGAATCAGTCTGGCTCCGTCGTTGAAGGGATCGGCACAAGACCTCAGCGACCGGATTCTTATGGTGCAGTACGGCGGGATACCCGCAAAGAACAGCGACGCGGCGGTCATGTGGAACAAGTGGCGTCTCGTCGGCGGAACCGAGCTTTACGACGTGGGGAACGACCCAGGTCAGCAGACGAACGTCGTCGCTCGGTTCCCCGAAGTAGCCGCGAAAATGCGCTCTCGCTACGACGGTTGGTGGAATGAGTTGATGCCCGCGGCAGCGGCGTATCAACCAATTGTGGTGGGCACTGAGTACGAGAACCCGGCGCGGCTGAGCGCTTCTGATTGGAACGGCGTTTACTGTGACAACCCACCTTGCGTGCGCGGCGGCATGGTGCTTTCGGGACCTTGGAGCATTCGCGTCGAGCGGGCCGGACACTACCGTTTCGCGATGCGGCGTTCGCCGAAAGAATCCGGGCTGTATCTGCGCGATCCAGCCCCTCCGTTGCAGGGCGAATACGGTGATTTGATTGCCGGGAAGGCAATGCCAATCACTCGGGCTCGCCTGCGCGTCGGGAACCAGGAAATGACAAAGCCGGTCAGCGGAAATGAGTTGGAGATCGAATTCGAAGCTGATCTCGCGGCCGGTGACGCGCAGCTCCAGACGTGGTTCTATGACGCCGCCGGTGAACTGCTGGCAGGGGCCTACTACGTTGAGGTTGAACGTCTCGATCGTTGAGGATGTCGTACGACGCGATCGTTATCGGCGTCGGTGGGATGGGCAGCGCCACGCTGTTTCACCTTGCCAATAGCGGCTGTAAGGTTCTCGGCCTAGAGCAATTCGACGTTCCCCACGAGTTTGGTTCGTCACACGGGTCCACCCGGATTATTCGACTAGCCTATTCCGAGGGCGACGAGTACGTGCCGCTACTGCGCTCAGCGTATGAGTACTGGCGCGAGCTCGAATCCGTGTCGGGCGAATCGATCTTGCATCTGACCGGCGGACTCGATATCGGTCCTGCTGGGAGCTGGACGATCGAGGGCTCGAGACAGTCTTGTATGACTCACGGCCTCGACTATGAAGAACTCGACGGGGCCGAGATCACTCGCCGATTTCCGGGCTACCAGCTCCCTCGCGACTTGCAGGCGATCTTCCACCGGCAAGGCGGATATTTGTTGTCCGAACTGGCGGTCGAGACCTACGCAGCGATGGCCCAAGAGCGCGGTGCGGAACTTCATCAGAATGAGCGAGTGTTGGCTTGGGAACGGCACGGGCCGGAGTTGGAAGTCGAGACGGATGGCGGACGCTACCGAACCGCTCGATTGGTAATTACCGCGGGCCCTTGGGTCGGAACGTTAGTCGAGCCGTTGCGGCGCTTATGTCAGCCCGAGCGCCAGGTCTTGCTTTGGACGCAACCGTTCGAGGAATCGCTTTTCGAACCCGACGTATTCCCGGTCTTCAATATGGAGACTCCGACTGGCCGCTACTACGGATTCCCGAATCACGAGCGAGAGGGTTTCAAGATCGGAAGGTATCACCATCTCGAGCAGCAGGTCGACAACCTAGCGAATGTTGATCGGGAGTGCCACCCCGCGGACGAAGACGCTCTACGCCTGGGGATCAGAAACTACTTTCCCGCGGCAAACGGCGCGACGCTGAAGATGAAGACTTGCCTGTTTACAAATAGCCCGCATGAAGATTTCATTCTCGACAAGTATCCCGAAGAGGCTGGAGTGTTCGTTGCAGCCGGGTTCTCGGGGCATGGTTTCAAGTTCTGCAGTGCGATCGGAAAGATCATGGCGGACTTTTGTTGTGGCGAGACTCCGGCTTGGGATCTAGGCCGGTTTACAGTGGCGCGTGCCGAAGCGGCCTCGCGGCGGGCTTAGCCCATTTTCATGATGAGCGTAGATCGATTCTCGACGAAGCTACGCAAACAATTCGTGGCGCGCGCCTCCGGCGGGCCGCGTCGACGTCCAGGTCGACGTTCTTACCGGTCCGCCGTTTGCGATGGGTGATTTCGATCGTCGGTCTACACTTTGACTGAAAATGCTCTAGCCCGCCGATTCCGTGTCGTGGATCTTGCCGAGATCGATCACTACTCGTCCGTCTTCCGGCGGTAGATAAATACTGGCGAACTTCGAGTTCCACGCTACGTCCTGCGGCTTGTACGACGAGCGCACGTGGACGGTTTGCGAATACGTCTCGTCCATCGCCGTCAGCAGGATCAAGAATTCGCCGTCGCACGCGGCAAGGTCGTCAGCGCTCATTCCATGGAGCGGGCTGCGCTCGTCGATGGGGTGCACGACAACCCAGTGCAGAGCGAGGAACATAATGGTGTCGCGTTCAAGCGGTAGCGCGTAAAATTTCCGCGCTGTGCCGCGGCCCGGTTCCGCTAGGCACGAGAAAACAACGGTCGCCGAGATGTCAGTCAGTTGGCTGTTACGTTCGTTGGCGAGGCGAAACTCGAAAGCGGTTTGGTCCTTATAAGGGGCGACAACCGCTTTGCGGCTGAAAATGATTTTGGCACGAGGTCTCGAGAAACGAGCAAACAGCAGCCGAGTCGCCATCGCCACCCCGATCAATCCTACAAACGATTCAATGGCCACAAGAAAGTTTGCAAAGTCAGTGCGCGGGCTGATCGCTCCGTAGCCGATAGTTGAGAGCGTCTGCACGCTGAAATAGAATGCGTCTAGACAGCGATGCGCGACCGTATCAACACGAGCACCAGTCAGCGCATTCGGTCCCGCCGCGACGTAGGCTGTTGCGAATCCGAGGTTTGCCGCGATATACGACAGGATTACCAGCGCATAGAATCGCGGCCACGAAATGGTGAGCAGCGAGTGATAGAGGTGCAGCGAAGCAAATAGCGACCGTCCTCTCTTGACGACGTTGAAACTACCGTCTTGATTCAGCAAACGCTGCTTGCTATCGGCGGCTGCCTGGCTTCCCAGGCCTAAATCTTCTGATGCCGGGGAGCCCTCAAGGTGTGGCCGCCCTTCAGGCGCCGTAGGGTTGAAGGGCAGAGGTTCGTTTTCCGTTTTCTAGTGCGGCTATGTTGGCGGCTGGGGCTAGGCGGCTACGCGCTCCGCTTCCTGAAGTACTCGCAGATTGTTGCCACCGAGGATCTTCGAAATGTCTTCGTCTGAGAAACCGCGTCCGCGCAGACCGGGTACCAGGTTGGCGGTTTCAGCAATGTCGTCGACCTCGGCGGGGTAGAGGTGGCGAGCCGCGTCAAGGTCGGAGCCGAAACCGACATGGTCGACTCCGGCGACAGTCGCGGCATGTTCGAAGTGATCGAGAAGCTGGTCGAAGGTCGGGCGCCCCATGCGGTCCGCCTCCTCCTTGTTGACCTTCCATATCTCTTCGAGTCTCCTGTCACGGTCGTCGGCGAACTCGTCGGCGATTTTTTTGCGGCGCTCGTTCAGGTCAGACAGGTCCGGACGAGGGGTCGCGTAATTTTCGACAATCATGCCGTTGTAGTAGCCGATGTCGAGCACGCCACCGTTCTCGGCCAATGCTTTAAGCATTTCGTCGCTCATATTGCGCATGTTGTTGGCGACACCGCGACAGCAGGTGTGGGAGGAAATGATTGGCGCCTTCGTGGTCTTGATCGTGTCGAAGAATGTTTCGTCGGAGGCGTGAGCCAGGTCGAGAATGATCCCGAGGCGATTCGATTCGCGGACTATCTCGTGGCCAAAATCGGTCAGCCCGCCGGGGCCGCCAGGCTCTTCAGCGGAGCTGGCCCAAGGAGTGTGCGAGCTGTGGGTCAGGCCGAACGAGAGAACGCCGAGGCGTCGAAATTCGCGCAAAACTCCCAGGCTCGAGTCGATCATGTGACCACCCTCAAGCGAGAGCAAGATCGCAATCTTTCGGTCGCGCTTGGCCTGTAAAATCTCGTCAGAGGTCGTCGCGAACACGAGGTCGTCGGGATAGCGCAGCACCTCTTGGACGATTAGATCGCTAATCTCGAGCCCCTTTTTGACGGACTCAAGCGGGGTATTGCTGCCGGCGCTGGCGAATACTGCGAAGAATGCGGCTGTGATGCCTCCCTCGCGCATGCGGCTGATATCGACCTGGTGGTAGCTCTTCTGTTCGCCCAGTTTGATGCCATCGGATAGCATGCGGCCCGGTGTGTCGCAGTGGGCATCGAAGACGATCGAGCGGGAAAGAACGTCGCCTTCGCCAACGGGAGCTTCGGCGCTCTCAGGCGCGGGTGTGGAGCCACAGTTGCTTAGCAGCGTTGCAAGGGAAGTGCCGGCGGCCAGCGCGCCGAAGTCACGTCGAGTAATCATCGTGATCCGATTGTAGACGCTAGTGCACCATGCTCGTCTTGTTGTTCATGTAGTCCATCAAAAGGTACTGACCGAGATTGTGAGGCGTCGTGAAATACGCCTTGCCGCGGCAGATCTCACTAATCTTCTGAATGAACTGAACAAGCGCATAATCCTGCGCCAGCATGAACGTGTTGATCATGATCCCCTGGCGCTTGCATTTGTGGACTTCCTCGAGCGTCTGGCTGATGACCAGCGGATCGAGGCCGTAGGGGTTCTTGTAAATCCGGCCATCGGGCAGGGTGAGCGCCGAGGGTTTGCCGTCGGTGATCATGATGATCTGCTGCATGTCTTTGCGCTGGCGGCGTAAAATTCGTTGCGCTAGCACCAGACCCTCGCGAGTGTTGGTGTGGAACGGCCCGACCTGCACGCGCGCGAGCTGCGATAGCGGCATATGCTCGGCCGAATCGTGGAACAGCACGAGGTCAAGCGTATCTCCGGGGAACTGCGTACGGATCAGGTGCGACAGCGCCAGGGCGACCTGCTTGGCCGGTGTGAAGCGATCCTCACCGTACAGAATCATCGAGTGCGAACAGTCGAGCATAAGCACCGTGGCGCACGAGCTTTGGTATTCAGACTGGCGCACCATTAGATCGGAGTATTCGAGATTGAACGAGTCCTGACCTAGTGAAAAACCTTCGCGCTGGATGGCGTTCGAGAGCGTGCCATTGATGTCGAGGTTGAGTGTGTCCCCGAACTCGTAGGGCTTCGACGAGCCCGACGTCTCGACGCCGGTCGCCATCTCGCGGGTATCGTGCTTGCCGAACGACGCCTTTCCTAGCGAGCCCATTAGGTCTTTCAGCGTCTTGTAGCCGAGGAAGTCGAGGCTCTTGTCGGACAGTTCGAAGCGGACGTTGGACTTCGACTCGTCCTCACCGGCGCCTCCGCCTGAGTTGAGTTCGACGCGGCGTTCGCCAGCCTCACCTGGCTGGCCGATCGTCACGTATCCGTCGTCGGAGAGTTGCCGGGTGAGGTTTTTTATCAGTTGCTCGATCTCTTCCGGCGTCATCTCGGCCAGACGGGAGTACATTTCCTCGAGGCGCGAAGTGTCAAATAGCTCACCCGACTCGAGCGCGTCACGGATCGCCTTTTGCAACTCTTCTAGCGACTGCCGCGGTGGCATCTCGTACCAGGGCATGAACTGGTTTTCAAAGCCCGAACGGAGGAAGTATTCCGAGAGCGCCCGCATTAGATCCTCGGAGGTGATGCCGAGGTTGTCGCCGGTGAACTTCGTCCAGTTGATGTATTTCATGGCCGCTGCCTCCTCGGGACCGCGCGGCTCAAAGTCAGTGCTTGCTCAACGTACGCCATCAGTTATACGTCTGGTCGATATCCGGCACGCCGAATTCGTCGCTTGCTTCGCGGCGCTTCTTCTTGGGCGCGTGCGGCGTCCGAGTGAATCCAACTTCCTCATTGCGGCTGATGCGGCGGTGCGCGTAGAGCCCGTCGAGGATAAACTCGCCGACGGCCGCCCGGACTTCGTTCTTGTCTCGTTCATTGGGAATCAGATCGGCGGCGAGATCCATCAGTCCTTGGATCTTGCCTAGATGTTGGACCACCGTCGCGGCGTCCTCGTCGATACCGATTTGCAAATTCCCGCCCATCTCAAACCAATTCACGATGTTCTTAGTCTTGCTTCGTGAAAAGTATTGGTCGAAAACCCGGCCGACCGCGACGCGGATCAACTCGTGCGCTACATGGTCGGCACCCTTCAATTCGCCCTCGTACTCCAACTCGAACCGACCCGTAATCGAGGGCATCGCCGCGTAAATGTCGCTCACTCGCGGCACCGCCAACGCTTCACATGCGACGAGCGCGCGGCGTTCGGCGTTTGAGATCACATTCTCTAAACACGAGATCGGCAGCCGCTGCGAAACACCCGAGCGCTTGTCGATTTTCGAGTCCTCGCGGGCG
Organism: Bryobacterales bacterium; assembly: GCA_965205595.1. Lineage (GTDB taxonomy): Bacteria > Acidobacteriota > Terriglobia > Bryobacterales > UBA6623 > CATQHP01. The sequence continues at coordinate 142,393 of CBDBHI010000030.1, forward strand.
GCGAACGCGATCTGCTCGACGACCTCGCGAATGAAGTCGGGCACGAACACTTCAGACAAACCTTCGCGGGCGGCCCAGGCTTCCTGCCGCGTAATCTCCAGAGCCTGTTCGACGTACTGCGGATAGTGCGTGCGGATCTCGCTGCCGATGCGGTCTTTCAGCGGCGTGATGATCTTTCCGCGGGCGGTGTAGTCCTCGGGGTTGGCGGTGAAAACCATCAGCAGATCGAGCGGCAGGCGCACGGGATAACCCTTAATCTGAACGTCACCTTCCTGCATGACGTTGAACAAGCCGACCTGAATTTTCCCCATCAAGTCGGGCAGTTCGTTGATCGCGAAGATGCTGCGGTTGGCGCGCGGCAGTAGTCCGAAGTGCATTGTCGATTCGTCGCCGAGTTCGATCCCGCCCTTGGCCGCCTTGATCGGGTCGATGTCGCCGATCATGTCGGCTATCGTCACGTCGGGAGTCGCTAGTTTCTCGACGTAGCGCTGGTCCGGTGTTAGGAATGCAATCTGCGTCTCGTCGCCCGACTCGGCGAGCGCCTCGCGGCCCGGTTTGCTGATCGGCGCGTAGGGGTTGTCGTGAATCTCGGTGCCGGCGATGTAGGGCAGGGCCGGGTCGAGAAATTCCGTCAACTGACGTAAGATTCGGCTCTTCGCTTGGCCGCGCAGGCCGAGCAAGATGAAATTGTGCTTAGAAAGTAGCGCGTTTACGATATGCGGGACGACGGTGTCGTCAAAGCCCACGATGCCGGGGAAAAGGGTGTCGCCCGAGCGCAGCTTTGCCGTCAGGTTTTCACGAATCTCGTCGCGAACGCCGCGGCCCCCGAGGCGTTCCTCGCTGAAGTGCGGATGACGGCGCAGTTCGCCAAGAGTTTTCGGTAGATCGGTAATCGACATGAAGCGCCTGAGCGCATTCTATCGCTCGTAAGCCGGCCCTCGTAGGATTTGCCCCGGCCGCTCGCCCGTCATCTTGCCTTGGTCGATGACGACCACGCCATTAATGATGACTTCCGAAATGCCCTCGGCGTAGTGATGCGAGTCGCCGAACTCGGCCTTGTCGACGATTGTTTCCGGGTTAAAGATGACAAGATCGGCCACCATTCCCGGACGGATCAGCCCCCGATCGAACAGCCCCAGGCGCTGGGCCGGCAACGACGTCATCTTTCGCACGGCGTCCTCAAGACGAAGAGTCTTCAGTTCCCGAACATAGCGGCCCAGCACGCGCGGAAACGTGCCGTAGTAGCGCGGGTGCGGCACGCCCTCGCCGAACGGAGTCACGCCGCCGTCGGAGGCAATCATCGTTGCCGGATGAGCCATCACTCGAGCCACGTCGTCCTCCACCATGGTGTGATAGACGGCCCGACAGCCCCCGGCAATTTGAATCTCAATGGCGGTTTCGGCGGCGCTTTCGAACGTCACTTCGCGGCCTTTGTCGCGAGTGGCGTCGGCCAGTGTCTTGCCGTCCAACTCGCGATCAAAGTCGCAGATCGAAAACTGTACATTCTTGGGGTCGCCACCGCCACGATCGATGCGGATGATCTCGGCGACTTCGTCCTTTATGCGCTGCCGCGTCTCCGCGTCATCCAGCCGCTCCAGCAATTTGGGACGCCCGCCGGCCTGCGCCCATTTAGGGAAAAGTGCCGCGGTACCGGTGTGCGAGGCCGTGTAGGGATACTGATCGATCGTCGCGTCAACCCCTCTCGCCCGCGCCGCGTCGACCATCTTGAGGGATTCGGCGGTCTTCCCCCAGTTCGGCGGGCCAACAGCTTTGTGATGCGTGAGTTGCGTCGGCAAGCCGCCTTCTTCGCCGATACGAATCGTCTCGGCAACGCTCTCGAGCAGCCCATCAGCTTCGTTCCGCATGTGCGAGATGTACATGCCGCCGTGGCGCGCGGCGACCTGCGCCAGCTCCACAACTTCCTCGGTCGGAGCGAAGGCTCCCGGCACGTAAAACAATCCGCTGCTTAAGCCGAACGCACCCTGCCGCATGCCCTGCTCGACCAGGCGGCGCATCTCGCTCATTTCTTCCGGCGTGGCGGTTCGGTCGTCGTTGCCAACGACTTCCGCGCGAACGGAGCCGTGCCCGATAAATGACGCATAGTTCAGCGTAGTTTTGGCCGCGATAACTTTCTCGAAAAATGGTTCCAGCGGCACCGGCGAACTTCCGTCGTTACCCTCGACGACGGTCGTAACTCCCTGGCGCACGAAATTCTGCGAATCGGGAACGTCCAAGATAGAGCGTCGGCTGTGGTTGTGAATGTCGATGAATCCAGGCGCGACGATATCGCCCGCCGCGTCAATAACGTTTGCCGCGTGAGCGCGTGGCAGTCGACCCATGGCGGCTATCTTCCCGTCTCGCACCGCCACGTCGCCGCGTATCCAAGGGTTTCCGGCACCATCGACGATACGGGCGTCGCGAATTAACAGATCGTAGGTTTGTTGCGCCGAAGCCAAGCCGCAGCTTACGAGGAGAATTGTGACCGCTCGAGTAAACATGCTCCACAGTGTAGCGGCGCGGCGCGCACTACGTCGGCAAGTCGGCATGCGCGTGCGTCGCCACATCGAGAGCCGCCGCCAGATTGCCGAGTGAGTCAGTTTCCAGTTTCTCGTCAAGAAACACAAAGGCCGGATAGCTGAGGCCGTGGCAACCGGGGAACGACTCTTCGATCTGGAACCCATCTGGCATGCGATATTCGAGCTTGATATCGGCGTCGGGCCGCAATCCCGTTCTAGCAATTAGCCCAAGAGCGAGGTCGAGTTCGCGGCGCGGCTGGCGGCCGTAGGCACGGCATGTCCGCCCGCGCGCGCGAACCCAGCCTTCGAGTATTAACTCAATCGCCTGACCCATCGATGTGTAGCGCCGATACGTCGCCGGGTGACTGATCGTCATCGAACCGGCCGCCTCAACCTGTTCGATCATCCGCTGCAGCAGGCCGAACTGCGGATCGAGAATCTCACTCAGCCGAACAACCGTCAGGCAGTCCGGCTCGCGGACGACAACCCGGCCCGAGTCACTCAATTCGAAGGTGACTTCGGCGGCTGTTTCGCCGGCATTCCCAATCCACCTTCGAAGTGCCCGTCGCATTTCCGGCGGGCCGCCAACAACGCCGGCGCTCCGCGAGTGCAGACAGTCTTTCCAACTGCTAGATACTTCGAACGGATCGCAAGGCCCGAGCCACGCATCGACGTCAAATTGAAGGGGCCGGGCTGTCGCGGAAGGAAACGATTGAAGGGCGACATCTAGTTCCCGGCAGCGATCGATGACCATCGCTCGGCGAAACCACGGAATCGATTCAGGCAGTACCAGGCGACGCGCGGCGGTTTCGGCCAGAGCCGGCCGCAGGTCCTCGAGGGTGCCAACAACTGGAATCCCATCGACCGTCATCCCTAGACTGCCTTGGTGGGAATCGAGCAGTCCCACGACGTTGAACTCACGCTGGAGCTCAGCGGGCCCCCGAACCGTACATCGTCCGTCTGTAACGTCGCCGATCTCCAACAGAGTCGGGGTTTGATCTAGCGGCTTATCGCGTCGCCAAGCAGCGCTCGAGCACACGGCCAACAGAGAGAGCAGCGAAAGGGCCGCGTCGATGAGCAATACGCGAAGTGCTGTCCAATCAAGCAGCCCGTAAGCCAGCGAGCCGCCAGCCACGGATAGTGCGATTCGAGGAACGTCCTTGAGCGTAATAAGCCGTTGGTCGATCGATGAAACGCGGCACAGCTCAGTCGCCACCACACGTAGCGCGCTATAGCAGAGCCAATAGTCGAGGGAAAGCGACACCGAATCGTGCGCCAACCAGGCGGCCAGAGGCAGCGGCCACGGCAGCACCGCGAAAACTAACCCCCGGTTGCGGCTGCGCGGCGATAACCAAGGCGGCATCACGCAGCGTTGCTTTCGCTCCGTTCTCCGCGAGCCTCGCCGTAGGAGTAGTTATACCCGTAGTCACGGTAGTAACCGTAGTCGAGCGTATCGAGGCTGACCCGGTTCATCACGTATCCGAGAAACGGGATGCCCGTGTCGCTGAAAATCTGGGTAGTACGCAGCAGGGCAGCGCGGTTCGTCGAGTCGGAAACAACCATGACAACCGCGTCGGCCAGCGGCGCTATGGTGCGAGCATCGGAGAGCACCAGCGATGGTGGCGTGTCGATCACAATGTGCTCGAACTTGCCGGCCATTGAGTCAAGCAACGTCCGCAGGCGCGGCGAGTATAGCAGGTCAGACGCGACGCCGGTCGATTTCGTCTTGTCCAATACAAGATGAGCCTGAAGGGAGGGGTGATTCCAACACAAGATGAGCCTGGAGGTAATTTGGGCAAGGTCGATTAGGAACAGGCAAACTGCGGGCGATGGGAGTCGCCGTGCAGCAAGCCGAATCAGTGAGTCTCGATGAGATCGAGAGTTTTCTCGACGGGTGTGGGTCCGTCGAGTTCCAGGCCGGAAGTCGAGCGGATAAATACGCGCTCGTCGAAGGCGTCCTGAAGAGGCATCATTATGCCGACCAGAAGCGCTCGGTTAAAGGATTGTTGAGACGCTTCCTGAGCAAGCTAACCGGCTTAAGCCGCGCCCAATTGACTCGCCTCATCGGGCAGTTTTTGCGCGAAAAGTGCGTTCGGCCGACAGCCTATCGAAGGCGCCGCTTCCCCACCAAGTACAGCCGCGCCGACATCGTTCTCCTGGCGCATGTCGACCAAGTACAGCAACGTCTCTCCGGGCCGGCGACGCGTCGCATTCTCCAGCGCGAGTTCCAAATCTACAACCGCAAGGAGTTCGAACGCCTTGCCGAACTGTCGGTGGGACACCTCTACAACTTGCGCAAACGCGCCGTCTACCGGCGACACAGTTTGCATCTCGACAAGACTCGACCGACACCCGTGGCGATCGGCGAACGCCGCCAACCCGAGCCGCGAGGACGTCCGGGCTACCTGCGCATCGACACCGTGCACTCGCCCGAACAGGAAGGTGAAAAAGGCGCCTACAGCATCAACGTGGTCGACGAAGTGACGCAGTGGCAGGCCGTCGGCTGCGTCCAACGCATCAACGAAAATCACCTCATTCCCTTGCTGGAAGGGCTTTTGGAACAATTTCCATTTATCGTTCGCGGCTTTCACTCCGACAATGGCAGCGAATTCGTCAACCATCAAACCGCTAAACTGCTCGAGAAGTTGCGAATTGAATTTACGAAGTCTCGCGCGCGCCGTTCGAACGACAATGCCTTGGTCGAAACCAAGAACGGCGCGGTGGTGCGCAAGTGGATGGGCTACCAGTTTTTGCCCTCGGAAGCGACGCAGGCGATCGACACCTTCTACCGCCAGTGGCTCAACCCGTACTTGAATTTTCATCGCCCATGCGCTTTCGCCAGCGAGCGCCGAGACCGCCGCGGCAAGTTGCGCAAGGTGTACGCCGAGTGGAGCACGCCGTGGGAAAAGCTGCTCAGCCTGCCCGCCGAGCAGCGCGGCCTGCGCGCGGATCGCTCGCTCAAGAAGCTCCAAGCGCGAGCGGACACTTGTTCCGACACCGAGTTTGCCGAGCAACTCGACGCTCAGCGCAACGAACTGCAACGCGTCTGCAAAGACCTCGCGATCTGCTGGCGCACGCGCTAGACAACGCCCCGACCCGAGGCGTTGTCGGCTCCTCCGGCCCACGTCCGAAGACGGCCGTGGGGTCTCGCCTGGGATGGCTGCAAAGGGGGATTGGGGTGCCGCCCCTTCCCCCTTATGCAATCCCCCTCACCCCGCCCTACGAAGCCACAAATAGCTGTAGCCGCCGACCTCAACTCACGCTATAATCCCCCTCAACCCGCAGCTGCTTCGCCTCTCTCCTTCAGGCTCATCTTTCAATTGGAAAAGAGGATAGAGACGTTCGAGAGCCAATTTTCTTCCTACTCAATTGGCCTACTGGCCAAGGTCGTGGCATAGAAAGCATTCGTTGGAGACAAGGCGGTCGGCGTGGCAGTTCATGCAACTGACCATGTTCGTCGAAAGTTGCTGCGCTAGGACCTCACTCGATTCGACGGGGCCGTGGCATTGGGCACATGTGATTTCGGCGGCGGTGTGACTGCGATGGCTGAAGAACACGAAGTCAGGTACGCGATAGACGCGCTGCCAGCGGATAGATTCATCAGTTGGGAGAGCCGCTAGTTTGCGGACGGCGGCGCTTTCTGTCGCGATCGTTTCGTGGCAGAGCATGCACTGCTCGCGCCGTGGTAGCCCGGCTCGTGCTTTCGTCAACGCTCCGGTGTGGCAATCGGTGCATTTGATCGCTGCCGCGGCATGCAGTTTGTGGTTAAAGGGAATCGGCTGCGGAGCGACTTCGCGAGGAAGGTCTTCGGGTGATGATATATACTTAGTCGCCGTTTGAGCCACGAGATATCCCGAGATCAGCGCGGCGGTGAGAATGCCGAGGGCCTGAACTCGGGAACTGCTCATTACCGCTGGGCTACTTCTTCAGATGTCGCAGTTGGTAGTGCGTAAAGGGCGAACCGGCGCCGGCGATATCGACGTTCAGACAGAACGGAACCTCGGTACGGAACGCACGATCGATGGCGTCGGGTAGCTGGTCGGGGGACGTAACGTGCGCGCCGTCTCCGCCAAAACCTTTCATGACGAGGTCGTAGCGTGTGCGGCGAAGTTCGCACGCTACGGGCGGCACTTGCGGATAAAATCCCTTTTGCAGTTCGCGCTCGATACCCCAGCCGCCGTCGTTGCCGACAATGACGATGACGGGTAGACCGAAGCGTACGGCGGTATCGAATTCGCCGATATAAAAACCGACTGAGCCGTCGCCGGTGACTACGACTGACGGGGAGTTGGGGCGCAGAATTTTGGCGGTGAGCCCTAGGGGTAGGCCGACGCCAAGTCCCGCAAGTGTGCCTAAGCGCAGCCAGTGGCCGGGGCGGCGCGCTTTCAGGGTGTAGCGCCCCCAATGGACGAAGTCACCGCCATCCCAGCAGATTGTTGCGTCTTCGGGCACTTTATCTTTCAAAACGTTGTAGAGGTGCAACGAGTGCATGGGATCGCTCGGTTTGGCGGCCAACGCGGCTACCTCCGAAGCGTATGCGTCGCAGCCGCTTTGGATCGTCGCGAGCCAGTCGGATCTGTCCGCGGCATGGTCGTCGGCTAGAGCTTCAGTTAGTGCTATTAGCGTTGCCTTGGCGTCGGCGGCGATGCCGACTTCGAGAGCGCGGTTTAGCCCGAGTTCTTCAGCACAGGTATCGACCTGCACAAATTTTGCCTCGTCGCTGAAGAGCTGCGCGCTTCCTAGACGTAGGCGGTAGTCGATGCGCTTTCCAATCACGATGACGAGATCGGCTTGGCGCAGGGCGGTTTCAGCTCCGCGGTTGAGGGTGGCATCGGCGTAGCCGAAGCACAGCGGGTGGTCGTCTGATACGAGGCCGCGGGCGAGGCTGATTGTGAACAGCGGAACGTTGGCCGCCTCGATGAAAGCTTTTAGTTCGTCACCAGCTCCTGACCAATGAGCGCCGGCGCCGGCGATCACCGCGGGCCGCTTTGCGGAGCTTAGGAGGTCAACAACGCGGTCGATATCGCCGCTGTCGGGCCCAGGGCGGTTGGCCAAGATCGGCCCTTCGGGGATGGGGTAGTGTGTGTCCACCGATTGCTTTAACAAGTCGACCGGGAGGCTGAGGTGGGCGACGCCGGGACGGCCGTTTTTCATCTCCAGGTAGGCCCGCTTGACGTGGAACGGAATCTGGCCGGCTTGGGCGGGAACTGCGGCGTACTTGGTGATGCCTTGGACTAGCTTGAGCTGGTCTTGATCTTGGAATGCATTGCGATCGCGAGCCTGCGACGTGCTCATGCCGCTAACTGTCAATAGCGGCACGCCGGTCGCGTCGGCGGTGGCAATGCCGGTGATGGAGTTCGTGTGGCCGGGCGCGCCGGTGACGATCGAGACGCCGGGGTTGCCGGTCATGCGGCTCCAACCGTCGGCCATGTGAACGGCGGCGGATTCGTGGCGGGTGTCAAAGATACGCATTCCTTCGCGCGCGGCGACTTGCAGGACATCGTTGAGGTGGTCGCCGACCAGCGTAAAAAGGGTGTCGACTCCCTGACTCTTGAGACTGCGAACGAATAACTCCGATCCGGTTGGCATCGACTCAGCAGGATACTACGTCGGTTGCGACGTTGGCTGAGAGCGGTTAGACTGCTCACAGTGAGACGCCGAGAGTTTCTGTGGTTGGCGGCGGTGTGCGTCGCATTTCTCCACTGTGGAGGAGCGGCAAGCGAACCCGCCGAGTGGTTTGCGCTTAGCGCGCGAAGCCGCGACGCGCAGGGCTCAGTATCCACGAAAGTTTTGCAATGGGTGCCCTCGGAAACGGCGATCGTCGTTTGCGATATGTGGGACCGGCATTGGTGCGACTCGGCAACGATGCGCGTGGGTGAGATGGCTCCGAGAATGAATGAGGTGCTGGCAGCCGCGCGAGCGCTGGGCGTTCATATAGTGCACGCGCCGAGTTCGGTGATTGCCCACTACGAGGCGACGCCGTTTCGACAACGCATACTGGCGGCGCCGGTGGTGGAGCCGCCCGTTCCGATACAAAGCTGGTGCAATCTCGAACCCGAAAAAGAGATTAGGCTTCCGATTGATGATTCCGACGGCGGCTGCGACGACAAGAGTCCCGTCGAGTCTTACACCGCTTGGTCGAAGCAGCACACCGCAATCGAAATGATGGGCAACGATGTGGTCAGCGACGATGGGCGTGAAGTTTTCAACTACTTTCGGCAGCAGGATGTAAGGAACGTGGCGGTGATGGGCGTTCACGCGAATATGTGTGTGCTGGGGCGATCGTTCGCCATTCGACAGATGACGAAGCTGGGATTTAACGTTGTGGTGGTTCGTGATTTGATCGATGCGATGTACGACCCACGTGACGCCCCGTTCGTGAGCCATGCGCGCGGGACCGAGCTGGTTGTCGAGCACATTGAGCGGTACTGGTGCCCGTCGATTTTGGGCCGCGATCTGACCGCGCTTGTGGCGGCTGGGAGCTGAGTGCGAGATGCGGGCTAGATTGCTCGGGTCTTCCACTTGCCGCGACGGAACAGCAGGTAACCCACGAGCGCCCAGGTCGCTCCAGAGATGATTACCGCATAGTAAACGCCGTCGACGCCTAGGCCTAGCGGGCCGGAGAGATAGTAGGCGAGTGGTAGCTGCCAACACCAATAACAGAGGAAATTGATGAGCGTCGGAGTATCAGTGTCTCCGGCGCCATTGAAGGCCTGCGCGAATACCATCGAGAAACCGAAGAATACATAGCCGCCGCTAATGATCTTTAGGCTTCTGATTCCGATGTTGAGAACTTCTGGTTCGCTTGTGAAGACAACAGTCATTGGCGCGGCGAAGGCCCAGAAGAGTACGGCTACGACCGCGAGCAACCCGAAGTTGACGAAGCCCGTAATGTAAACGGCTTTTTCGGCTCGATCGGGTCTTTTTGCGCCCAAGTTTTGGCCGACGAGAGTCGCCGCCGCGTTGCCCACTCCCCACGACGGCAAGATCGCGAAGTGGATCAGGCGAATCGTGATGGTGTAGCCGGCTAGCGTCGAGTCACCGAAGAGCGCGACGATGCGGGTCACGCCCAGCCAGGCGGCTGTGCCAACGAGAAATTGCATCATGCCGGTTGTGGAGACGCGGAGCAGGCGTTTGGTGACATCGGGCGCCCAGCGTCGCGACTCGCGTGTGATTGCGACGCGCTCGCGTGCGTGAAAAAGAATGAATAGTTGGTAGGCGACGCCGAGTCCACGCCCAATGGTGGTGGCGACGGCAGCTCCGGCGAGGCCAAGTTCCGGGAAGGGTCCGACGCCGAAGATCAGCAATGGATCTAAGATCATGTTGATGATATTGGCGAACCACAACACGCGCATCGCGACGGCTGCGTCGCCGGCGCCTCGGAAGATCGCATTGTTGAGGAAGAGCAGGAAGATCGTGACCGAGCCGGCGAACAGCACCGAGGTGTAGGCGTGGCCCGCGACGACGGCGTCGGACCCTCCCATCCAGCGAAGCAATTGCGGCGCATAGACGAAGCCGATGATGCTAATGGGTATCGAGGCGATGATTCCAAGTACGATGGCCTGCCACGCGGCCACGCCGGCGGCTATGGGGTCACCTTCTCCGATACGGCGCGCAACCATCGCGGTGGTCCCCATACATAGGCCCATTGCGACGGCGAAGACCAAGATGATGACGGAGCCAGTAAGCCCTACGGTGGCGACAGCCTCAGATCCGAGTTTGCCAACGAAGTAAATGTCGACGAGTCCGAACGTCGATTCCATGACGAGCTCTAGCATCATGGGGACGGCTAACAACACAATCGAGCGGTGCAGCGAGACTTTGGTGTAGTCCTCGCGGGCTCCGCGTAGAGACGCGCCTACGGCGCGCCACAGTGGGGCTTCGGCAGCCGCCTCGATCGAGGACGGCTGTGCGGACTGGGTGTCCGGTGGCATAAAACCTATTGGGCTGTCCAGCGGGAGGGAGGTGGACTTGCCTATTTTGGCATGACGTGGGTTAGTCGCTTGTCTGTAGGTCCGTAGCGAGCGCCACTTCAGCCGAAGACTCGACGATGCAACCGGGCTCCGAAAGCAGTAATATTCAGACACGAGCTTCATATCTCAAATCTTGTATAGGCCGTGCGTTGACCGTACTGAATCGACGAATTCTAGGTCGACGGCATCTGGACCGAGCTATCAAACCCCCTGCTGATACCCATGGACGATTTGCTTGTACTTTTTATCCTTGTAGTGGTCATCATTTTCGGTGGCTATCTCACAGCGGAAAGTAAGTCAAAGGTATGGAAGCACGTTGGATTTGGCGTTGTTGTACTTGGCTCATTGGCGCAATTTGCGATACAAGATATGGGCAACAAAAAGTATCAAGACGAAGAGTCGTTGGAGCGAGACGAAATCATCGATCTTCAAAGGAAACTGTCATTGGTACAGGAAAATTCCCGCATAGAGGCGAAAGACGCTCAAAGCGAAATAGTTCGACTGCAAGACGAACTCGCCGCTGAGTTAAAAAAGAGCTTTGAACTTAGCCAGCAGTTGTTCGGGCACGTGACCGGCGGCAAGAGCTTCGCCTATCTTCACGTCAGTATTCCGCCGAACTCGAGTTCGATAACTCTTTCCCTATTCCTCGACGGAGACTACGCGCTCCATGACATGCACCTCACCGTAGAGTCTGCCAATCAGGATCCGGTTCACTCCTTGCCTGGTCTGGCAATGCCTGGGGCAACAATGCCCGGCGGTCCAGCGTTCGTACCGGTCTGGAAACAGCAATGGGTTGAATTCGGCGAAGCCTCTATACCGTCCTTCCCTGGGCCGCCTGTACCGAGCGATAGTCTTGTGTACATTGAAGCCACGTTCCATGCGAGGAACGGATCTACAGCGGCGCAATAGACTCGCCCTGGCAGGTCACCTCTACAGTTGTTAACGCGGACAGAATGCTGCGGGAAGATGCCTATTCCATTCCCTGACATCCGGGTCCATCGGCTCTCAGTGGTCAGGGTCCGGAAAGGTGCCATTGGATTCCACGGGACGCTCGTGGTCAGTTACCCACGTTTAAAAATTGGGTGAAGATCTCGGAGAATCGGAGGCTTGTTGTTTGGGAAATATTTGCAGCGACGACCGCTAAGGGTTCTCCTGCTCGTCTGGCTGCTCGGGTCAGTGTATAGCGCGCTGACAATGTACGGGTTTCATCAGGAAGACGAAGTCGGGCAGATTACCGCATTTTATCTGCACAAGGCGGGCGAATTGTCGGCCGACGAGCTTCCGTGGGAACACAAGTATGCGGTGCGACCTTGGATTCAACCGGCGGTGTATTTCGCGTTGTTTGGCGGCGAGATTTCGCGTAGTGGCTACAACCATTTGTTTTTCGAGCGAGTCTCATATGTCCTTTCTTTCTTCTTAGTTGTTGTGGCCGTGATCGCTTTCGGGTCACTGCTGATGAAGGGGCGCGATGGGCCTGTGCGGAGTGGATCAGTTTTAGCGGTTGCCGCAGTCACTTCAGTTTGGTTCTTGCCTAGTACTTAGTTGCGTAAGTTAGAATATTTACTGGCGAGGGGGCGAGGGGCGACGACGGTCTTGGTCCATTCGAACGGAGTAGCCTTGGAGTTGTAGACGCGGACGAAGCTGTCGATGGCCTCGCGCACCTGCCGGGGGGAAGTGAAACTCGCCCCCCGCAAGGCGCGGCGGCTCAGAATCGAAAACCACACCTCAACCTGATTCATCCACGAACTGTAGGTCGGCGTGTAGTGAAAATGCGTAATTATCTACTTGACGCAAGGCTAGATGGGGTGATAGTCTTGCGAACATGTCATTCTTTGACTGGCTGTCCTATTGGAAGTTGGCGATTGAAAAGTCTGTTGAATCTACTTGGTCAATTGCAGCGGACAAGCCTTTGCTTGCTTTCGTCTTTGTCGCAATTATTTATGTTGCCACAGCATTTCGGGAGGGAGGCATGAAAGAACTAAAACGAACTTCCCTGGATGCTTGGAAGAGAACTGGAAAGTACATTCTCTTAGCGGCGGCGGCAGTCTTTGTATGGGTGTTATTTCTTGTAACTCCAGCCAGGATCAGCACCGAAGAGAAAAAGCAAAACTCCATGTTGATGTCTGATCTATCCACGTTGAGGGGGGATCTAGTAAACGCCAATACTGAGATTGATCGCTTGAGGGCACTTACGCCCCCGGTTGTGAAGATAGAGTCCAAGTCCAGAGTTGATTTTGATGAAGAGGTAGGACGATTTAGGCTAGAAGTGTTCAATTCTGGACTTGTTGACTTGAAAGATATAAGAATTAGAACACACTGTATCATTGCAAGCTACGCTGATGGACTTGTGCTAAAACTTCCAAATAGTATAAGCCTCAAAGAGTATCTAATCTCTAGCCTTCCTAGTGAGAAACGGGAGTCGTTTACTGTCGATTGCAGTAATGTATTACGCCAGATGAATACCGTGATTACTGATCCAAGCGGACCAGGAGGGACAAGGGTAATGCGAGTTGTCCTCCAATACTCCAGGGTTGTGGACGGAGCCAATTTCTGGATGCAGAGATTCTACTTAATAAGTGAGCCTGGAACAACTTTGTTTGATGAGCGGATGTGGGGTCTAAACATCAAAGGATCAATTCCAATGGATGCTATACGACGACGCTTCGGCGGTGAAGATCAAAAATCTGGGCGACCCTAGAGTGTGTTATGCAACCAAGTCATCATACTTCAGAGATTCAGATCCAATCAACCGCAGCAGTGTATCCCGGAACAGATATGGGTTATCACGATTGTCAAACCGGAACTCAAACTCGTCTAGGTACGCTGGAAGGTGCTTGGTGCTGACTTGATGGTAAGCGCCTACAATCGACCGCTTGAAGAGCGAGAAGGCCCCTTCAATGCTATTCGTATGGACATCACCACGGACATACTCGTCAGCCGAATGGTTCACCGTTTCGTGTTGTGTCTTCTCGTCAGCAATGCCCTTGTAGGCTGGAAAGTCATCAGTGAACACCCGTTTAGCATCTGGGGCAGTATCCTCAATAAATTTGTGAAGTGTCTTTCGGTCCCTTCTCTTTTCAACCCTCAGCCGGATAGAGCCGCCACGCTCAATAGCACCAAGTACCATATCTTTGTTGTCGCGGTACCCTCGTCCCCTACCTCTGATCTTTCCGCCAACAAATGTCTCGTCAACTTCAACAGTGTCGTCAAGAGGTTTGGTATCAGCATCCTTCAGTGCTGCTCGAATACGGTGGCAGAGGTACCACGCGGTCTTGTAGGCGACCTTCAACGTTCTTTTCAACTGGTTAGCCGAAACCCCTTTGCGTGCCTCACACATCAAATAGACAGCGGCGAACCACTTACGCAGTGGCAAGTGGGAGTCATGGAAAATTGTTCCTGCCTTGACGGAGAACTGGTAGCGGCATGAATCACAATCGTATTGGGCACGTTTTACAATCCGTGAAATCTTATCAGAGTCACAACGGGGACAGTGGACGCCATCCGGCCAGCGGAGACCTTCTAAATACTCCAAGCACTTTTCCTCGGAGTGGAAGCGGTCCATCAAAGTCATTAAGTCGATATTGGCAGTGCTCATAGTTATGCCTAGAAAGAAACCAGCGAAGGATCTGACAACGGAAGAAGCCCTGAAAAGGATCTTCCCGAAGAAGGCGCGTGAGGAGCTTCACAGAGTAGCTCATGAGAAGGACTCGAAAGAACTGAAAGAAAAGAAGTTAACCAACTCACAAGACTAGTGTACTACAATGATGACCTTGTGTCACGTATATGATCACGAATGCAATAAGGTGGCTGCGCGCGGGCATTTCGATTTTCCGATGGTTTGGGCAGGAGACACACCGCTCCCACCCTACGAAGTGACAGTTAGCTGGGTTGACCGCAACGGCGTTACCGGCGAGAACAGCGGCAGCGTGAGTTGAGCGCCACAATCGGTGCTTCCGCCATCGAGTGTTTGCACAGCTGAGACTCTTCATTGCTCCTGGAGGCCGCCGAGGCTAAGGCTGATCACCCGAAATTGAGCCTCAAATCCTACCACGCAAACGAGTTACGGCTGCGGCGCCAACACTCAATGGCGGAAACACCAGATCTACGACATCCCGGAAGCTCAGGCAGAAACGGTAGTACAGCCATACGGCGTGGGCAATGACCTCGCCAGGATAACGATAACCGGCGTAGAGATTCCGGGACGACTGCATCCCCAGATCATGCCCACGCGGCACGACCGTTCGTCAACTTGACAGTACCTTCACAACGCTCAGTGCGACATTCCTGGGGTGCGCTGAGGAGCAACCAGCCGGCATTAATCGACACCAAGCCATCGGCGCAAAATACTTCGCCCGACTGGCCGAAATTGTCCCGAGCTCAGTTGGGGGATAAAGGGCCGGCGGTTCTCAAGCTTGGTTCTCTGGGAGAATCGAGCAAATCTTTAACCACAAAGGAGAACCGCCGTGAAGAAACCGTATCACATTCTTGATTCCGCCAAGCAGCAGCGGCTGAGGCCCGAGGAGCTCACGCGTCTGCTCAGCCAAAACGCGCAGCTCATGCTGCCCCTCGTCGAACTCATCGAACAATGCCAGGGAGCCGTCGACGAGGTCATCGACGTCACCGGCCGCGCCGCCATCCAAGCCGTGCTCGAACTCTCTGCCCAGCAGGTCACCGGAGGCGAACTCGCCCAACCCGGCAAGAAGCGCGACGGCGACGTGCTGCGCTGGGGACGGCAATCGGGCCGCGTGAATCTAAGCGATCGCAAGCTGCGGGTGGCCAAGCCGCGCTTGCGCAAACGCTCCGGCGGCGAGGTCAAAGTGCCCGCCTACGAATCCCTGCAAGACGACGAGCGGCTAGGCTCGCGCATGCTGGATATCTTGATGAAAGGCGTCTCGACGCGTCAGTATGCGGGAGTAATCGGCGAAATGGCCGACACCGTCGGCGTGTCTAAATCGGCGATAAGTCGCGACACCATCGAGGCTGCGGAAAAGAAAATCGACGAACTATTCGCGCGCCGTTTCGATGACGTGGACTTGCTGGTGATCTACGTGGACGGCCTGATTTTCTCGGGACACACGGTTTTAGCGGCCGTGGGGGTGGACGCGGAAGGGAACAAGCACGTACTGGGCTTGCAACACGCGGCGACGGAGAACGCGGCGGCGGCCGAGGACCTGTTGACAGGCTTGGTCGAGCGTGGAGTCTCGCCCGCGAAAAAGAGGCTTTTTGTACTCGATGGATCGAAGGCTTTACGCGCGGCAGTGCACAAAATCTTTGGTGACGCCCCGGTGCAGCGTTGTCGCGCCCACAAGCTGCGCAACGTTCTCGACAGGCTGCCGAAGGCCGAACAGGATCAGGCCAAAGCGGCAATCCGCGCGGCCTGGCGGCTCGAAGCCAAGGACGGTCAAGCGCGGCTCAAGAAGCTGGCCGAATGGTACGCGGGCGACTGGCCCGAGGCGGCGGCGAGTTTGCGCGAGGGTCTCGAGGAGTGTTTCACGATCAATCGCCTGGGATTGCCGCCGTCGTTGCATCGTTGTCTGGCGACGACCAACATCGTCGAGAGTCCGAACGCCGGCGTGCGGCGGAGGACACGTCGCGTGACGCGCTGGAAGGATGCTTCGATGGTGCGCCGTTGGGCGGCGGCGGCATTCCTGGATACCGAGAAAAACTTCCGCAAGATCATGGGCTATAAGGATCTCTGGATGCTCGAAGCCGTCCTCAATCCAACCGACTCCGCCGAACCGAAAGTCGCCTAGTACAATGCCCCTCTACACCGCCGCTCCTCAACCCTCAACTACGACTGGGACTAGCTCGACTGGCCGGCCACGATGATAAATCTCGCCGCTGCTTCTCCCTAGTAGTAACTTGCGAAAGTAAGGCCTTTAACTGTAAAATGTCGGTATGGCAAGACCGGCAACGGTGATTCGACTGAACGCCGAGGAAGAAGAGACGCTGCGACTCTGGGTGCGCGGCCACAAGTCCGAACGGCGCATGGTGGAGCGCGCTCGCATTGTGCTGCCGGCGGCCGCCGCTACCTCGACCGCCGAGATCGCCCGGCAACTGGGATCCCCGGCGGCGCGCGTGTCGAAATGGCGCACCCGCTTCGCCCAGCAACGTCTGGCGGGATTATGCGATCAAGCGCGTTCCGGCAGGCCCGCGCGGTACGACCAAGCGACGCGCAAACGCATCCTCTGCCAACTCGACGAAGCTCCGCCCGAAGGGCACGCCACTTGGACAGGCGAACTGCTCGCGGAAGCTCTCGGCGACGTCAGCAAGCATCAAGTCTGGCGCGTACTGCGGCAGCTCGGCGTGTCCTTGCGGCGGCGGCGCAGTTGGTGTTTGTCAACCGACCCGGAGTTCGCTCGCAAGGCCGCCGACATTGTCGGACTCTACCTCAGCCCGCCGGAAAACGCCGTGGTGCTCGCGGTCGACGAGAAGCCGAGCATCCAGGCCTTGGAGCGAGCGCAGGGCTGGCTACGCTTGCCCAACGGCAAGGCCTTGACGGGCTTCTCGCACGGCTACAGGCGGCACGGCACGACGCCGCTTTTCGCCGCGCTGGAAGTGGCTACCGGATTCATCATCGCCGGACACTATTGGCGCCGACGGCGTCGCGAGTTTCTCGACTTCATGAACCACATCGCGGCCATCCACGAAGGCCGCGAGATCCACATCATCTTGGATAACTTGAACACTCACAAGCCCAAAAATGACCGCTGGCTGCAACGTCATGCGAACATCCATTTTCACTACACGCCGACCTACAGTTCGTGGATGAATCAGGTTGAGGTGTGGTTTTCGATTCTGAGCCGCCGCGCCTTGCGGGGGGCGAGTTTCACTTCCCCCCGGCAGGTGCGCGAGGCCATCGACAGCTTCGTCCGCGTCTACAACTCCAAGGCTACTCCGTTCGAATGGACCAAGACCGTCGTCGCCCCTCGTCCCCTCGCCAGTAAATATTCTAACTTACGCAACTAAGTACTAGGTTAAATTCACGAGCATTACCCCAAATTTCGATGCGCCCCCCCGTCATCCCCGACCCGATCGGACAGATTTGTCCTTGCACGTCTCTGTGGTCCACGTCGCCATTGACAACAATGCTCCCTTGTTCCATACCGTGCCCGATTGAACCTCTCGTGCTGCCCCCGACTTTGACCTCACCGCCTGTTAGGCCGAGGCCGATGTCACCCGTCATGCAGTGACCGTCAATATCAACGACGCTAAAATGACCATTGTCCGTACCGACAGCAAGCCTTGACGCCAGAACCGATCCTTGGACACGGATCTTACCTTGTTTCATATGGCAGCCAACGTCGAGGCCGTCGTCGCTTTCCACATCACCGTCCACTCTAATCTCCCCAGATCGCATGTCGTAGCCGATGTGCAGGCTCGACGGGTTTGTCGGGTTGCCTCTAATACCGCGCCGACACGTGACGTTCCCACGAATGTGAATCATCCCTTGCTCCAGATCGCTGCCGATCCGTCCATAGTCACCGTCGCATCGGCAGTCGCCCTCAATATGAATCTGCCCTCCTGACATCTGCTCACCTATCTCATTCGCGGCACACTCGCCTTTGAGCCAAATATATCCACCCTTCATATGGGAACCGATTGAACACCCTTCAAACGACCCTTCAACCACAATCTCTCCGCCCGTCATCAAATCGCCAAGGCCAGCATGACTGTCTACGCGCAAGTCGTTCTTGAAGACAACTCTGCCTGCTTCCAGACTCTGACACAGGTGCCTCGAAATATTCACATCACACGCGAACTGGACCGCTCCCTTGATGACGTCTGGCAGGATAAAGGCGTGGGCATCTGCTATTGCCTCAATGACAAAAGTTCGCTCGTGCCCTTCGCCAAGCTGCTTGAGGTCGTCCCGTGTGGCGTTGCTGATGACTCCAGGCCCCGACATCGCGTTCTCTCCCCTCGATTGCTCGACTCTGGGATGAGTCGCCACTCCATCGATAGCCTCTAAAGTCTCCCAACCAGGATTTCCGCTTTGGCTGTCCCAGCACAGCTAAGGTAGCCGAAGCCACGGTTCCGATGCAATGATTGTCGTGCTCGACTTACATTCGACGCCGGTTCGAGTCTCCGAATCGGCTTTGTGCAGACCGTTGAGCGGCCTGTTGGGGCGCTCCATGCGGCCCGCCGGAGACACTGGCCCAAGTTGCACTTCTCCAACCCGGCACTGCTGACCGTTTCCCAGCCGTCGGCTCTACCCTCCCCGCACGCACGGGCAGTGCGTGAGCCGCCCAGGGCCGTCCTCCCACACCGACCTCGCTCCGGCCGTTTTCCGAAAGCAGATCCGCGCTTGTCGGCAAGGGTTATTGTAGACCCGCCTTGGAGCTTCGGCTATTGAATCAGGCACACCAATTTCCTGCCCCAGGCGGTCACTGATCGAATTGAAGTACGAGTAGCTCGGTCGAGCGGATTACTTGTCGTCTGTTGTCGAAAGATGATGAAGGACTTCATGTCCCAAGGTTGTTAGCTGCACGGTCGTGAACGGTCGGCCGTTCTGATCATTGTTCTCGCGGCGGGCAGTGGTCAGCAATCCAAGACCTTCAAGTTCACGTACATGTTTCTTGATCGTCCGGCTGCCGGCTTGTACTCGTCGTTCTAGCATTTTCAGGCTGATGTCGCGCTCGAGCGCCGCAGCCAGAATCAAAATCTTTATGTCGAGGCCCGATCGGTATTCCATGTAGACGTTGAACCGGTCGCTCCTTATAAGGTGATGCCGCAAGATTGCAGCCACCGGTTGCTCGGGCGACTGGTGACATACATGGAAAAAGTTAAAGAAGTGGCCAGACGCAATTTTGCGTCATGGCAGACGTCAAGCTCTTGGTGTCACGAGATCAGATCGAAAACCTTATCGAGCTAATCGACCTCACCGAAGCAACCACCGGCATCACTAGCGAGGAAGTCAGTCTTCGCGAATGGCTCTCAAGCCATGCACGCTACAAACCTCGGACCCACGGCAAGCGCCAGCGCTCACAGCCGTAACGCATATAAAGGACGGGTCCTCTATTCGAATCATGGAGACCGAAGCCGTTCATCGAATCGAGTCCGAAGTTGCCGCTATTCGCCAAAACCTCGACAATCTCCTCGCCGAGATTCATGAGGACTTCCCACTTGCGGACGAACTGGTTGCCGAAATCGAGAAGAGCAGAACACGCCAACCGCAAACGTTCGTTTCGCACGAGGAGATGCGAAGGCGATTCGGATGACCGACATCCAATGGAGACCAAAGGCTTCAGAGTTTCTCGAACAGCTTCCGACGATGCCGACGCTGTGCCGGGATTGGCTACTTGTGGCCACAGCGCACTGGGCCTATTTCTGAGATTCCCAGAGCACTTTCTCGATATTGCTGCCACGCATTACCTGAACGCGAAGCACCAGCTCTGAAATGTCACCTACGGCACGGTCGACAGCAAACTCAGCAACTGCACCATTACGTCCGTATTGCCGCCGTTGTTGGAGAGGATAGTGCCCGAGAGCACGAAACGTGTCCCGGCCTCTAGGCCAAGCTCGCGGTTTTGTACAGCCGCTATTCATGGGCGAAAGTGTCACTCGGCTTAGGTGGCGCTGTAGCAGCTTGGCCGTGTCGACGATCAGCACGTCATGAGCGTCCGCCCTATAAGGTCGCGCATTCAACATCGTACACAGCCGCTTCTTGGTTGGCCAAAAGAAGACTTTTGAGTTCAACAGTCCATACCAGTTTGCTGGTGTCAATGAATCCTGGAGACATCGTTGGAGGGCTCCGTCTGACATTGGCTTCTGATCACGAACCGGGGCGCTGCCGTAATCCGGATGGCGAATCGAAATGGTTTCTGGTCGATGTCTGGACTCTATCGCCTCTCGCTCCAGTCCCGCATAAGTCAAAAGATCCAGGAGCGCACTTGTACTAAGGAGACCGTGGCGCTTGATGCTTTGCCAACTGCCGAGAGACGCCATGTGATATAGCTCTGGATATAATTCGACGAGTTCTGTAGTGTCTGGCATCGACCACTTTCGGCGGTCTATGATACTTCGAAAATGAAAACGTGTTGAAATTAGCGAAACTGGCGCCGCTGCGACCTTCTCGATTTCCTCGACGAACTGAATTGTTGCGTCAGTGAGTTGGTCGAATCGGCGAGCGTTTCTGTTCCCAACGGAAAGGTAGTCGGCAAACGTCAACGCGATATCCGTCGGGCCGTTGAGCTGAGTAGATCGCCGAAGCAATCTCCAATCGAATTCTGCGACACGGCGCCGTCGCTTGGTGGTCGAAGTCTTCTCATTTTTTAGCAGCTCTCGATAATCGACTCCAGAGCGACTAGCAACTTCCTGCCATGTAATCTCGCGACACATCCGGCCAGAGGTTCCCCCGTCTGGGCTCTGCACTCGGATTGGAAAGGTACGACAGGCCATGACGATCCTTCGGACGGCGGCTGGCGCAATGCCTGCCTCTGCGAGACATCCGCTGACAGTTGTATCTCGAGATGTTACCCACGGATAGTCTCCGTGGAAGAGGCTAAGCCCAGTCCCTTGAGTACCCTCAAGTAGGATCTTGCGACCCTGAATGATTGCGTTCTCCAGGATCTCCCCGGTATCCCGGATGAACGGCTTCAAATCGTCGACGTCGCGAGCAAGAAGGACTTCGCTGCCTCGATCAAGAATGCGGCGCGCCGTCGCTTTGCCTACACCTTGCCCAGTGGATCCAATCCGACCAATCAGACGTTTCTCGAATGCCAAATCATCATCCGTGATAACCATTGCACGAGGATCAATTGACAATCGGTCGAATCGCACTTTGCAGTCGCCTATCTCAAGCATTAGCTTCGGGACCGAGATCACCGCCCCGGGACCAATGAGCAAGCGAGCTTCAGAGCAACGAGTACCCGACGGCAAATGATGGAATGTGTAGTTCGTGGGGCGTTCGAAGACAGTGTGGCCCGCGTTCGGGCCGCCAACACGAATCAGATAGTCGTATTCGGCGGCCAAATATGAGACTACATGCCCTTTTCCTTCGCTACCATACTGTCCTCCAACCACGACATCAACAACGCGGGGCCTCAAACGGCTCAGAAATCCGAGATGGCCTGCGGCTCCGGTCACGATGTCCTCTTCACTGCACCGGTCTGTGCAGATCAATATGTCAGCGGAAGGTTGCAGCTCGTTAACACGACGCTCGGTTGGATCACGTTGGACTTCGTCGTAGGACGGAAGCTCCTGGATCGAACCGTGTCGCATTATGTATCGACGCGATAATTCATCGGGCTGGGCGGTCAAGTGGATATGCACTACGCGTGAGCCATACGCGTCTCGAATCGCATTTATCTGGGAGAGTCTTCGAACTGAGTCAACGATAACTAGGTCAGGATGATAGTCGAGCTCGGAAATCGATTTTTGAAACGCGTCGCAGACCCAGCGGCCTTTGGTTTTGCGATCCAAATTCGTGCCAGCACGTTGAAGAGATTTTCTCTCGTGCGCCGTCCGCGGTTTGAGCTTACGGATTAGCTCGTTCGTCTTAAAGATCGTGGCGTTGTAGCGCTCCTGAATAAGTCTGCTGAGCACACTTTTTCCCGATTCCACGGGTCCAGACAAGAGGATTACTCGTTCGGGCATGCTACGAGGACCTCAGATGGAATCCGGAGGTTAAAGGCCCAACCCCAATGCCCTCTGCATCGAGTGTTCTTTTCTATCTGGAAGACTGTATATAGTGACCTGGATTCCACGAGATAGCAGGATCCGCTTCAGTAAATCTTCGACTATATCCCACGATCCGCCGGCCTCCCCGGTGCCAATTCTTGGCATGTGGATCGTGGAACTGGTCCGCTCCGCTATAGACGCAAGTTTGAGGAGACAAGATTCAAGGGCACCGTAGCGAACTCGCGGTCGCTTGCTAGGCCCATAACCATGTTGGCTAATCATATGAAAGACGGCGAGATCGGAGGATATCCGAGTTGTATGCACGCATCCCAAGCGAAAGTCTTGGGGGTTTGCGTGCATCCATGATCTAAAATCATTCTGCACTACGGGCCACTTTCGAGCAACTGCATTCGCGAATCCCTGACCTCCCCAGTTGGGAGTTTTATCGTTGACGATCTGGGCTACGATGCGCTGACCTTTTCCTCTCGGTTCACTTGCGTCGCCTCGTACATACGTCATACCCGAACGGCGGGACTGCCCGGTGCGGGCACGGATGATTCCGGCTACGCGTGGATATGATGAACCCGCATAAGGAGGAAGACCAACGCACTCAACTTTCAGCTTTCTCTGGCCGCTTATCCACTGCTCGCTACCTTTAGCTGAAAATCCAATTGCCGTACATTGCCGAACAACTGTTTCGGTCGGAAGATATCTTCCACGGGGAATGTCTAGAGGCCATGTTGATGAACCAATGACATACTCGAGTCGGTATTCAGGCTGGCTTGGGTCTCCCGAACGCGCAGCGCTAAAGACCGCACACGGTTCATCTACGAGACGAGCAACTCGAATCAGAATCGCTTCAGTCGATACATCGTATTTCTTGCGCAAGTCCAAAAGATGGTCAATCGCAAGTTGCTCCGTTTTCAATTCAGGAAAGCTTCCAACCGGCATTAGGAATTCGGCGGCGGCTATGTTGCAGAGAAGTTCCAGCTGCCAAGAATCATCACCGGGTTTTCTCCGCGCTTGGCGGTAACGCACTTCCTCAGCACAGTCCGGAAACAGAGTGTGAGCGATTTCATGTGCAATGGAATATCTCATTCGTCCGCGTGGACGACTCGGGTTGAACTCAATTAAGAAACTGTCTCCGGTTAACGGGACCGTGCGGGCTTCGGGGATATCATCCCTGGCCACAACTTCGAGACCACGAATTGACGCCAGATCTACCGGATCATATGGCGGGCCGGCCCATCCTAAGTCGATCGCGCCGACAATCGCCTCGGTAGCAGATTTTGTAATGGCGTCAATAGGGTTCTGATCCCCGGCGAAATCTCGGACGGACTTATTAGTCCACTGAAAGGTGTGTTCGGTCAACCTCGACTCCTAGTCCCTTCTCGACGTATGCGCTTCGGATGGCCGATTGTATCACTCGGTGCTTGCCATCGAGTGTGTTCGCTTTTTGTTCGTTATAGTAGATTACCATGACGCAGTGCGCATTGCTGGGCAATCCTAGTTTCAACAGTCTCGGCCAGCGGCCGGCTTGGGCGTTTGATGTCGCTCATTCGGCCCAGATCAAATGGTTGTGTGCATTGAGTAGGTTATGGGATCAGATTGAACGGCGATTGGTGCTGAGCGGATATTTGCATTCCAGTCCTTCACCGGGCAGGCTGTGTCTTTAGTCACATCCCGCCACAGGCTTATCGGCCCAAACATAACGGTATGGGAATGTTTTATCGTTTACTCAGTAGATAGACAGATTGCCTTCCCGTGTCACGAGCTCTTTTAAGTTCTGAGCACTTGGGAGCGCCAACCCCGAAATCGACCGCTGTGGTTGGGTTCGGATAGGTGGTTAAGCTCAGCCAGCCAATAACGGCTGCTGAACACGTGGAGCGCCATCGGGGACTTCCCGATGCCAACGGGATAGGCGTCCTGGAGGTGCCCGATGTGTGTTCGCATTGCCGAACCGCGCGGTGTGAGAACGGCGGAGCGAAACTAGACCATAGAGCGGCGAATCGAAGCTGCTTTTGGGCGGAGTAAAAGTAGACCGTCCGAGTGGTCCAGCGAACATTCCTGTGGTGTTTGTGGGACACGAGAGGGATGTATCGCGTGGAGCTATACGCTCAAGTACGGCGCAGTGTCTTTGTCGAAGGGCTCAGTGAGCGCGAGGCCGCCAAACGGTTTGGCCTGGCGCGAGGGACGGTGCGCAAGATGTTGCGCTACGCCACTCCGCCGGGCTATCGGCGGCGCCAACCAGCGCAGAGGCCGAAGCTGGATCCCTTCACCGGAATCGTCGATCAGATCCTCATCGACGATCAGGAACGTCCGAAGAAACAACGCCACACCGCAAAACGCATCTTCGACCGCTTGCGCGACGAGTACGATTTCACCGGCGGTTACACGATCGTCAAGGACTATGTTCGCGACAAGAAGCTCGGCGGGCAAGAGATGTTCGTGCCGCTGGTGCATCCGGCGGGCGATGCCCAGGCCGACTGCGGTGAAGCTCTGGTGGTCATTGACGGCGTACAGCGCAAGGCGCACTACTTGGTGGTCGATCTGCCGCCTAGCGATGACGCTTTCGTAAAAGCTTTCCCGGCCGCGACGACGGAAGCGTTTTGCGAGGGGCACAACGCAGCGTTTCGGTACTTCGGCGGCGTGCCACGCAGCATCCTCTACGACAACACGACCTTGGCGCTGGCGAGGATTCTGGGCGACGGCAGGCGCAAGCGGACCAGGGTGTTCAGTGAACTGCAGTCGCACTATTTATTCTCCGATCGTTTCGGGCGTCCGGGCAAAGGCAACGACAAGGGAAAGGTGGAAGGACTGGTCGGTTATGCCCGGCGGAACTTCATGGTGCCGGCGCCAAGGTTTCCAAGCTGGGAAGCGTTCAACGAGCAGCTCGAAGCGCAGTGCCTCAACAATCGTAAGCGGCGCTTGCGGCGGCACACCGAAACGATTGAGGAACGTTTCAAGCGTAATCATATACTTGACACAAGGTCATCATTGTAGTACACTAGTCTTGTGAGTTGGTTAACTTCTTTTCTTTCAGTTCTTTCGAGTCCTTCTCATGAGCTACTCTGTGAAGCTCCTCACGCGCCTTCTTCGGGAAGATCCTTTTCAGGGCTTCTTCCGTTGTCAGATCCTTCGCTGGTTTCTTTCTAGGCATAACTATGAGCACTGCCAATATCGACTTAATGACTTTGATGGACCGCTTCCACTCCGAGGAAAAGTGCTTGGAGTATTTAGAAGGTCTCCGCTGGCCGGATGGCGTCCACTGTCCCCGTTGTGACTCTGATAAGATTTCACGGATTGTAAAACGTGCCCAATACGATTGTGATTCATGCCGCTACCAGTTCTCCGTCAAGGCAGGAACAATTTTCCATGACTCCCACTTGCCACTGCGTAAGTGGTTCGCCGCTGTCTATTTGATGTGTGAGGCACGCAAAGGGGTTTCGGCTAACCAGTTGAAAAGAACGTTGAAGGTCGCCTACAAGACCGCGTGGTACCTCTGCCACCGTATTCGAGCAGCACTGAAGGATGCTGATACCAAACCTCTTGACGACACTGTTGAAGTTGACGAGACATTTGTTGGCGGAAAGATCAGAGGTAGGGGACGAGGGTACCGCGACAACAAAGATATGGTACTTGGTGCTATTGAGCGTGGCGGCTCTATCCGGCTGAGGGTTGAAAAGAGAAGGGACCGAAAGACACTTCACAAATTTATTGAGGATACTGCCCCAGATGCTAAACGGGTGTTCACTGATGACTTTCCAGCCTACAAGGGCATTGCTGACGAGAAGACACAACACGAAACGGTGAACCATTCGGCTGACGAGTATGTCCGTGGTGATGTCCATACGAATAGCATTGAAGGGGCCTTCTCGCTCTTCAAGCGGTCGATTGTAGGCGCTTACCATCAAGTCAGCACCAAGCACCTTCCAGCGTACCTAGACGAGTTTGAGTTCCGGTTTGACAATCGTGATAACCCATATCTGTTCCGGGATACACTGCTGCGGTTGATTGGATCTGAATCTCTGAAGTATGATGACTTGGTTGCATAACACACTCTAGGGTCGCCCAGATTTTTGATCTTCACCGCCGAAGCGTCGTCGTATAGCATCCATTGGAATTGATCCTTTGATGTTTAGACCCCACATCCGCTCATCAAACAAAGTTGTTCCAGGCTCACTTATTAAGTAGAATCTCTGCATCCAGAAATTGGCTCCGTCCACAACCCTGGAGTATTGGAGGACAACTCGCATTACCCTTGTCCCTCCTGGTCCGCTTGGATCAGTAATCACGGTATTCATCTGGCGTAATACATTACTGCAATCGACAGTAAACGACTCCCGTTTCTCACTAGGAAGGCTAGAGATTAGATACTCTTTGAGGCTTATACTATTTGGAAGTTTTAGCACAAGTCCATCAGCGTAGCTTGCAATGATACAGTGTGTTCTAATTCTTATATCTTTCAAGTCAACAAGTCCAGAATTGAACACTTCTAGCCTAAATCGTCCTACCTCTTCATCAAAATCAACTCTGGACTTGGACTCTATCTTCACAACCGGGGGCGTAAGTGCCCTCAAGCGATCAATCTCAGTATTGGCGTTTACTAGATCCCCCCTCAACGTGGATAGATCAGACATCAACATGGAGTTTTGCTTTTTCTCTTCGGTGCTGATCCTGGCTGGAGTTACAAGAAATAACACCCATACAAAGACTGCCGCCGCCGCTAAGAGAATGTACTTTCCAGTTCTCTTCCAAGCATCCAGGGAAGTTCGTTTTAGTTCTTTCATGCCTCCCTCCCGAAATGCTGTGGCAACATAAATAATTGCGACAAAGACGAAAGCAAGCAAAGGCTTGTCCGCTGCAATTGACCAAGTAGATTCAACAGACTTTTCAATCGCCAACTTCCAATAGGACAGCCAGTCAAAGAATGACATGTTCGCAAGACTATCACCCCATCTAGCCTTGCGTCAAGTAGATAATTACGGTTTCAAGCGTGACCGCCAAGCGTTGTTGCCCTTGCCGCCCACGCCCTATGACGCCTGCGACAAACGCACCACGCGGGTGACGTCGCTGTCATTGGTGCGCTATCGCGCCAACGACTACTCGGTGCCCACACGCTACGGACATCGCCAGGTGTTGCTGAAAGGCTACGTCGATGAAATCGTGATCTGTTGTGGCAGCGAAGAGATCGCGCGCCACCGGCGCAGTTACGAACGCGAAGAGTTGATCTTCGATCCGCTGCATTACCTAGCACTGCTGGAACGCAAGACCAACGCGCTCGATCAAGCGGCCCCGTTGGCGGGCTGGGAGCTGCCCGAACAGTTCCCGTGCTTGAGACGTTTGCTCGAGGCACGGTTGGGAAAGCCAGGCAAGCGCGAGTACGTGCAGGTATTGCGATGACTGGAGGACTTCCGATTCGAGCACGTTGCCGCGGCGGTGCGCCAAGCCTGCGAGTTGGGAGCGATTGGCTTGGATGCAGTCAGGCACTTAGTGCTGTGCCGCATCGAGCAACGGCCGCCGCGCTTGGACTTGACGAAGTATCCGCACCTGCCGGCAGCCCAGGTGGAGCAAACCTCCGCTGCGGACTATTTGGCACTGCCGGCACAAGGAGGGGGGTAATGGCGAGGTCGAAACTTCTGCTCGAAGCGCATTTGAAAGCGTTGCGGCTGCCAACCTTCCTGCGCGAGTACGACAAACTGGCGCGGCAATGCGCCGCCGAGAGCTTGGATTCGAGGAGCTTCCTGCAACAACTCTGCGAGCTGGAACTGCTCGACCGTGAACAGCGGGCCACCGAGCGCCGCAGCAAGGCCGCGAAGTTTCCCGTGACCAAGAGTCTGGACACTTTCGACTTCCCGTCCTTGCCGGCGTTGAACAAGAAGCTGGTGCTGGAACTGGCGCGCTGTGAGTTTATCGACCGCCGCGAAAACGTGCCGGCACTGGGTAATTCCGGCACGGGCAAAACGCACATCGGCTTGGCGTTGGGACTGGCGGCTTGTCAGCGCGGCTATCGAACACGCTTCACAACAGCGGCGGCACTGGTCAATGAGCTGCTCGAAGCCCGAGATGAACGGCGCTTGCTGCGATGTCAAAAGCAGTTGGCCAAGCAGGATCTGCTGATCGTCGATGAACTGGGCTACGTGCCGCTATCGAAGACCGGAGCGGAGTTATTGTTCGAAGTGTTTTCCCAGCGCTACGAACAGGGCTCGACGCTGGTCACCTCGAATCTGCCGTTTAACGAATGGACGGAGGTCTTCGGCTCCGAGCGGCTGACCGGCGCCCTGCTCGATCGCCTCACGCACCACGTTCATATTCTAGAGCTGAACGGCGAAAGCTTCCGTCTGATCCAGAGCAAGAAGAAGCGGGCTCACTCTTTGGGCTGACCCACCGGCCACTCGCCCGGTTTTCGTGGGACGGCCTCCACTACGCCTGGGCCGCCCTAAAGGGCGACCGCAGGCTCCGTTCCAGCCATCCCACGAAAACCGCTACCCCTTCACCAACTGGTCTACTTTTGCTCCGCCGAAGTGGTCCAAATTTACTCCGCCCGTGACAGCGGTGGACATGTCGCCGTGCTGGAGGAATTTGAGGAGGTTGCTCGGCCTGTAGCAAGGCGTTTCGCTCGGAGATTCGGTCTAGCGGTCGAGGATGGCGAAGACGTTCTTCAAGATGTTCTGTTGAAGCTAATTCAACGCCCGTCTTTGCTTGACGGTTACAGCTCGCGGCAGCATGTTCAGAAGGTGCGCTGGGGAACGATTGATTTGGCGCGCCGGCGGTCGCGTGAACCCGTCGAACTAGCCGACGACCTCACTGACTACGAGTCGCCCGGTCCGAGGTTGACGGTCGAACAACAGCTGCTCATCGACGAATGTTTGGCGGTGGCCTGGGAGGTTGGAACAGCCAAGCAGTGTCGTGTGCTCGCTCACTTTCTCGATGGCGCGACTTTCGAGGAGATTGGTGCCCACCTTGGGACATCCCGGTCCGCGGCGAGCCAGGTCTATGAACGGCTTGTCGTGCGACTGCAACAGTGCCTACTTGATTCCTCCGAAGGGAGATAAAGGAGACCGTAAATGCCACTGCTCTTACCTGGCAAGATTCAGACGCGATCGCAACCCAGTCGGATTCTAGTCGTACTCTCAGTGCTCGGGGTCGTCTGTCTCGCGGCTGCGTTCGCTGCGCGCGGGGACGGGTTCTCGCTATTCGAGATTGCGCAACCGGGAGCCACGACCGAATCGACGGTTTCGCCGACAGTATCGCGGCGCGACGATTTCGTCTTCCGCGAGATTGAGCTTCGACTCCAAAACGCTCGCTCGTACATATCGGATGCCTCGGGCGAGATCAACACAATTCAGACAAGAGTTCGAGAAGTCGGGCCGCACCTCCGCGACAACGGATACCAAACTCTCTACCGGCGTCTCGTGGAGGCTGACAATCGCAGCCTAACAACTCGTCGCCTGCACACCGCCGCCCAGGAAGAACTGATTGCGGCGCTCGCGCTTATGACTCAAGAACCAGGAGGACACGATGAATCAGACCCAAGTTCTAGATAAAAGACCATCACTCAATCTTGCCGATCTGCTGCACCCAAGTACGCTGGGGCGTTCGAATTCGCTCTTCCCAACTTGCCCCACGCCAGCGGCGTTGATTCCGAGGTTCGACTCAGCCAAGCTCGACGCCGCCCTCGCTCCAGTACTCGGCCAAGCGCTCAAGGAGCCACGCCTTCCGGCGATCCGACATCGCCGACTCACAGAGCCGCCCCAACTGGTCCTGCCTGTCTCAAGCCAGGGTCCGAAAACAGCTCAGTACGCGATTCCCGCGGCGCACGGCGCCGTGTCGAATCTTAATGGCCCAACCCCGCTCGCGGCGTACCAAGCGCTAGCGTTCGAGCTGCCTGATCCTCCACCTCAATTCATCAACGTAGCCACCCTAAAGGCGCTGCTCGAGCGGCCTCGCGACACTCTGCTCATGAGGACGGAGCAGCGATGGATGATCTGTTCGGAAGACCACCGAATTGACCTGACAGACGGAACTCAAGAGTATCGGCTTGGAGAGATCCAAGTGTACTCCTAGTCGAGTTGAGGGGGGCGTGCCAGTGTTACGAGAGATCGCGTTAACAATCCTGAACGCCGGCACTCTTCTCCTCGTTGTGCTCGTCGCAGTGCCGGTGCTCGCATGGGCCGGTTATTGGTGCTACGTGGTGGCACTTTCAGTGACTGGCGCGGTGTCAACGCTAGTGGGGAGCACGTATCGAGAGATCGACACCAAAGAGCGAAAGCGTCGCGAACGGTCGAAGCTAGACGCGACCTCGATTGGCGTGGGCTCAGGAATCGACCACAACCTTGTCGCACGGAGCGTGAGAGCCAAGCGAATCCGGTCGTTGCACCGTCAAGTGCGTAGCACTGCGATTCAATGCTGGGAAGCGAAGCGACTGGTGGCTATGGGCTCGGGGGCGGAATACTTCGAGGAAATTGCTGGCTACCCAGTCTGCGCGCAGCTGGAACTAAAAATCGGCGATCTATTGGAGATTGGCCGAGAAGAGCTGGAAGAGTCCGGCCGTGTTCTGGAAAGCCTCGAAGGCACCCAAATGTTCATCAGCTATGACTTCCTAAGTCGGTGCTGTCGCCAATGCCCAATTCGGGCGTGTCGAGTTGACCAGGCACCACATGCCTGCCCGGCGGTGCTGGCACTCGCCTCCAACACGGAAGGAGAATCAAATGATCGATCAACGCAATAGCGTACAACTAGCGGTTATCGGTGAAGATGGAGAACGCGCTCTACAAGAGAAAGCGGTTGGTGTAGTCGGGCTGGGTCGTGTCGGCATCACGGTCGTTTCGAATCTGCGTCGGTGCGGTGTACGCGGTTACGCCCTCATCGACCCGCAACGACTCGAGCGGGAGAACGTATCGTTCTACGACGGCGCGACCGAAGCGGATCTCGCACGCGAAAAGGTCCTGTTCATCTCGGGCAAGCTGAGGGGGCGACCGATCGTCTGCGTAGATCCAATCTTCGCGCCGAGTGATGACCATCGCGCGCGAGCTGCGCTTGCGTCGGCAGACCTGATCGTAGTCGCCGCCAATTCCATCGCGGCCAAACGGGCCCCGATTGAGATCGCGCTCCGCAACAAAATCCCACTCATCGACGTTGGTATGGCTGACGGAAAGCAGTCGCTCGCTGGATTCATGCGAGTTCTCCATCCTTCAAACGAGTGGTCCGCCTGCCCTCTCTGCTACTACGACGAGGACTGGGAAATTCCACGGGGCGAAGGAATTCTGGCCACTGTCGCAAGCTACATCGGAGCGATGGGCGCGCAAGCGGCGATCCAGATCCTGCTTAGCCACGACGACCAGTGCTTTCGCGAGTACAACCTATTTGTTCTCGACGCAGCCCAACATGAAATCAGCCGCCTCAGCATCGAAAAGCGTATCGACTGTAGCGCGTGTAGCGGTGGACACAGGATCCCCAGTCAGTTGAGCGACTTCGGCAAGGTGTCGGAGGGATCGTCTATTGAAGGAGTGATCGCCGGTGATTGAAGACTTCGTATCCGAGTTTCTCCGAAGGATGCTGCCGATCTGCAGGTACGCGCTGATCTTCGCCCTCGTGTACCTTCTCCTGCTGTTCGTAGCGCGATGGGTGCCACCTTCCAAAGGGTGAACTTGAGGAAGTAGAACGAAATCGAATAGTGGCGTGGCACGAATCACCGACCGACAAAATCACTCGACACCTGAGATTTGGTGTGCAAGCAGCGCTCACTATCGACGGCATCATTCTCGCGGCAGCTTCGATCTATCTGACATCGAAGCTCGTAAGGTTTGGCATTGACTATCTAAACCGAAAAATGTTCGCCCATCCCTGGTAGGAGGATCAACATGGACGATCTCATCGAACAATTCTTTGGCGACAGCGTTCCGAGGAAGCGGTCGCTTGACGTTCGGCTGACCGTCGATCGCGATGGCAAGCCGATTGCGCAACCACGCGCGGGCAAGCACTTTTCCTCGTCGAGACAAGGCTCAATTGACGAATTAAACTTCGCCGTCGACGCATTCTACATCTGTGGCCACGCAGCTGAGCGGTATCCGGTTGGAGGGGCCTGCGCGGAGTCAGGCTGCGGTCAGCCATGTTGCGACCGATGCTTTCGAACGTGCGAGGAATGCAGAAAACCACTTTGCACGATGCACCAGCACTCGCTCAAAACGGACGACGAGCGCTTCGAGACGCTCTGCTTTCGCTGTCACGACGAACTCTCTCGAGGATGCGCCGGCAAGGCAATCCTCCAGGCGATATCCCGTCCGCTCCACGAAGAAATTGGGCAAGTGAGGCGATGAGACGTCTACCTCCTTCATTCCCTCTGTCGGCCCTCGACCGCCAGATCCGGTACGGACAAGAGCGGGACGCTTTCGACGAACCGCTACTTGCTGACGCTCTCAGAAACGTCCGAATGGGTATCGCGGACCAGTTTGAGAAGGAGCAGATTGAGGAACGCGTTCGACAGGTTCAGGATGCGGAGTGGTCCGGACGACTGCCCCCGTTTCGAAAGTCAGGGCAAAAAGCAGGTTCGCTTGCTCTCGGTTTCGAGTACGATAGAACCCCGATTTCGTGTGACCACGAAATCCTCAACGAAGGCGTCTTGCTTGTGGGAAATACTGGCAGCACTAAGACCAACTTAGTGCAGCTGATACTGCGTTCCCTTGTCGGCGGCGGTATCAAAATTTGGGTCGCGGACATGTACAAGCCAGACATGCGACATCTGCGACCACTGCTGCAGGCACGGGGCAAGGACCTCGTCGTACTGCGAAAACCGCAATGGCGGTTTAACACGCTACAGGCCGGACGAGTCGATCCGCACGTTCATCTCGGACATCAAATTGATCTCATGATCCGTGTGCTCGGGCTGCCAAGTCATTCGCAAACGATCTTGCAGCGATGCGTCCACGAACTGTACGCAGAATTCGGGATCTGGAATGGAAGACGCGATGCTTGGCCGTGCTGGTTCGACGTCCGTGAGTGGCTAAAAGATCACGCTGGAGAAATCAACGCCGCGGCGCGGGATGCCTCGCTCGCGCGATTTGATCAATATCTGCTGGCTATGACACCCAAGTGCGCAGCATACAGACTCGCGTGGAACCCCACAGACCTCGCAGAACACTCGATCGTATTCGAAATGCGCGAGACCGGGAGTGAACGAGTCAAGCTACTCATGCTCTCGTCTCTCCTATTCGGAACGTTCGAAAACGAACTTCGCAAGGGTATCCCAAGCTGTCCTTTCCGCCTGTTTATGGTATTTGAAGATAGCCAACGACTCCTCGACTCATTGCAAAACAGCAGCAACGACGTCGCACCGTTCGACGAAATCGCCGGCGTGATCTGGGCGAGCGGTATCGGCCTCTGTGTTGTTGCGCAAACTTCGAAAGGTCTATCCGAGCGACTGATTCCGAATCTGTCGAACAAGATCATCGGACGATTAGGATCCGACTCGGACGCCTCGACGATGGGCGCGAATCTCTCGCTAGGCCCGGACCAAATCGAGTACTGCAAAAGGCGCCTTGACCGAGGACGGTTCGTGGTTCAACTGTCACGAGGACGCCGAGAACCGTTCGTGCTAGAGGTGCCGAAACTTGAACGACAACATATAGTTACCGATGAAGAGGCGGATGAGAGCGTCAAAGCGTTAGCGCACCTACCTATCGTCCCAGCAACTGAATACGCGAACTGGGTGCCACACCCCGTCGCAACCATCCGGTCAAATTCAGGAACCAAAGAACGAGGTTCAGTCCCAAACCTCACCGCCGCCGAAATCGAATTCTTGCGACTCGTCGTCACACGCCCTGGCCAGAAATCGAGTGCGTACGCGCGAAACCTCAATGGAAAACGAGCGACAAAGATCAGGGCACGTCTCGTCGAACTCGGGCTAGTGCGCGAACACGAACTGTCAATTAGCAAGCGGGGACGACCGGCGATCGTTTTGGAGCCTCTGAAGGCCGGGATAGATCTCATCGCAGGTCAGGTGTCTTAACAATGCGCGGTGACTTCTTTCACAACGACGTTCTGTTGCCACCGTTCATCAGCTATTTTCGGTTGGTCGGCGCTGAGGTGTTTACGGAGTTTCACGTTCGCGCTGCCCGCCGATGGGGATTCATCGACGTCGTTGCGATGTATCTGGGGCGCATTGTCGCCATCGCGGCAGAGCTGGGCCTGTCACGGGTCCTTAGCGACATCAAGAAAGCGACCTGGATTGAGGCGGAACGTCTTTACATCGTCACCCCAAGCCGGAGGTTATCTACTGCGGTCGACCGCAAGATCCGACTCGCGAAACCTTCTCGCTGCTCTGAGTTGGAAGTAATCACTTTGCCGTTTGGCGCGGCGCTCTCGCACGTCAGACAAAACTACCCAGCGACTGGTGACGCCGAGTCCGGACTCAACGTGCCCGAAGTGTCCAATTCCTACATTGGGCGTTTGAGCGAACCGAATTCTGACCTGGAGGCTAAATGCCCGAGACAGCGGCCGGCTTGATCCGCACGACCGCCGAAGCTCAGTCCTCGCTATTTGAAGCGGTGGTAGGTGTAAAGACCGCGGCACGATTTCTCGGCGTTAGCCCGTCTCTCGTGTATGCTTACGTTGAGCGAAAGCAGATTCCCCATTTCCGTATGATGGGCCGCTCCATAAGGTTTAGACTTTCTGAACTTGAGGAGTGGCGAAAAGAATTTCACACCAATGGAGGAATCTAATGAATAAACACGGAAGACCACGTCAGTTTGGCGGGTCTCTCTACCAACGTCCACGCAAGTCCAAATTCTGGTGGGCACGATATCGTGATCAAGAAGGGAGGATAGTCAAGGAATCTACAAGGTCTACGGACCGAGGCGAAGCCGAACGGTTTCTGCGGGATCGTCTGGACGCCAAAGATGACGGGACACTTGC
Source organism: Bryobacterales bacterium (assembly GCA_965205595.1). Classification (GTDB taxonomy): domain Bacteria; phylum Acidobacteriota; class Terriglobia; order Bryobacterales; family UBA6623; genus CATQHP01. The sequence goes on from CBDBHI010000030.1 coordinate 177,413, forward strand.
GCCGATTCTCAAGGGGAAGAGTCTTGGGTTCAATGAATGGGCGGACTGGTTCCTGGAGAAGCGATCTGCTCCTCCGTTCAGGACCCCTAAAACCCATCGAGAAAATCAAAAAGCTCTGAGGTTTCTCTGGCCGCATTTTGGTTCTCTTGGTTTGCAGGCTATCGACGCATCCTTTATCGAGGCGTACCTTGAACTGCGACTCGCAACACGAAAGTCGGTGCGAACAAAATTCGGAGTGAAATACCGGAACCCACTTAAGCCGGCGACGGTTCATCAGGAGTTCAGGGTTCTCCGAAGGATTTTGAACTTGGCCGTGCGGCACGGGAAACTAATTGCAAATCCATGCCAGGCAGTAGAGTTCCCCGTACGCGTCAGCTCCTCGACAAGGAAGCCGCATTACATGACTGCGAGCGAGCAAGCCTTGATCGAATTTTGCGCCCCGGAGCACCTACGCAATGCAGTCGTGATTCTAGTCGAAACGGGACTCCGTCCATACAAGGAGCTAATGCCTATCGAAAAACCTCAGATCGACCTTGAAAACAGTGTGATTCACGTCGTTGATTCGAAGACTCAGAGTGGGATCGCTGAGGTGCCTCTTTCTGAACCTGCCCGGGAGGCGATTCGACGTCAGATTCTTATATCGCCGGAGTCAGATTTCCTTTTTCCGACACCCGTCGAGAGCGCAAGAGCTCCACATATTACGAGTCTGAAGCGCTCCTGGGAATCCACTCTGCGTCGAGCCGGGGTCCCGTATTTTCCGCTGTATCACCTCCGGCACACTTTCGCTACCCGGCTGAGTGCCGGTGGCGTCTCCGATCATTTTGTGACTCAGATGCTTAGGCAGACTGATTCGCAAGTATTCAAACGATACAGCCAAGCACAGCTTCAAATGAAGAGAGAGGCTTTGGAACAAATGGACCGAACTGCTAACGAGCGGATTCTCAGCGTTTCGGGAACACCCGTACCAAACTAGATGAGTTTTGGAACACTTTGGCCGCACAGAGTATTCCATAGCACGGTAAGATCAAACTAAAAATTTGTACGAGTACTGAAACTAAAGAAGTTAGGTTAACCGGGCCCGTAGCTCAGCTGGATAGAGCAACCGCCTCCTAAGCGGTAGGTCGCGCGTTCGAATCGCGCCGGGCCCGCCATGGCATCTCATGGCGTGGTCGCAAATCAGGGTAGCGAAGAGCCCGACGGAAGGTTCTTCGGCGTCACCTCTTTCGCCCAGGCTTCGTGCGCCGCGGTCAGGCGCTTCACCATTTCGGGTTGCTTTTTGGCGTGGTTTGTTCGTTCCGGCAATTCGTCCGACAAGTTTGACAAATAGATCTTGGTCTCATCACCGCCCGCTAGGTTCCTGGCGCCGTCAAACATGAGTTTCCAGTCGCCGTCGCGGACCATCCAGCGCTTTTGCCACTGCCAATGCATAATTCCATACGCTGTTGACGCTCGTGCATTTTTTATCACTGGAAGAGCGCTATGTCCGTCTAGTTTGACGCCAGTCGGTGGATTGACGCCGACCATTTCGAGGATCGTTGGAAACCAATCCATCGCGGTAATGATCTGACTGCGGGTTTCGCCCTTAGGTACTGTCGGCGGGTAGCGAACAATAGACGGCACGCGGATACCGCCCTCCAAAAAGCTGCCCTTCGCGCCGAGCCATTCTCCGGTGTTGCCGCCGCCCTTGTTGGCGCCGTAATTCCAGCCCTTTGGTAAGCCGCTGAGATGGCCGTCGACTGTGACTTGGTAGTCTTCCTCGGAGTGGCCGTTGTCGCTCTGGTAGATGACGATGGTGTTTTCGCGCAAGCCCAAGCGGTCAATCTGCAACAAGACGCGGCGTATGTAATCGTCGGTGGTCGTGACCGTGGCGGCATACGTTCGACGAGGCTCGGCCATTGATTTGTAGCGGTCACGATGACGCTCTAACGACTGCTCGGGGTAGTGCGGAATGTTGAACGGAATGTAGACAAAAAATTGATCGTCTTGATTGCGCTCGATGAATGACAGAGCGCGGTCGACCATCAGATCGGGAAAGTACTCACCGCGGTGGAAGACTTCGCGGGTACCTTCATAGAGGTCGTGATAGCCCTCCCGGTGCAGAAAGTAGTGCGTGAAGTTCTCAATGAAACCATCGCGGATGCCGAAGAATTCATCGAAGCCCTGTTTGGTTGGGCCGTGGTCGCCGTGTCCACCTAGATGCCACTTCCCAAACAGACCGGTGCGGTAGCCGGCTTGCTTGAGGACCTCCGCGAGTGTAACTTCGCTGGTCAACATGTTGCGGCCCTTGGGCCCCTTAAGGGGCCCCTGCATCCAGTCGTTGACGTTGCCGCGCTGCGGTTGGCGGCCGGTCAATAACATGGCGCGGGTTGGGCAGCAGACCGTGTGGGAGTAGGCCTGCGTGAAGCGGACACCGTCGGCGGCAAGAGAGTCGATCGCCGGGGTGAAGAGGTCTGTGGAGCCGTAGCAGTTAGCGTCGAGAGTGCCCTGATCATCGGTCAAGATGAGCACTACATTGGGTTTACGTTGTTGGGCGAAGGCCGCGGACGATGAAAGTAGGGCGAGGGTGATCGCCGCTGTAACGACTTTGTTCATATCAGCAAGATCATACAACAGACCCAGTCGCTCAACTACAAAACAACGATTGGGTGGTAGAGGCGCGGCATCACGGCCTCGCCAATGCAGATGAGGTTTCCGCGGGGGCCGACCGCCTTCACTTGGCGCGCATCACTCGCATTGCCGAACGGGCTGACCCGAAAGTCGCGGCCATGCTCGATTTGGTTGGCGGTAACGGCGTCGACCCGGTGGACTGGAAATTCGGGCAGCAAACCCTCGAGCGGCAAGAAGGCCTCGTCGAGACGATCTTGCTCTTTGAGAGTCTCTAATTCCTCGATAGTGTGGGCGTCTTCGATCTTGAAGTCGCCCATTAGAGTACGGCGCAGGGTTTCGACGTGGGCTCCGCAGCCAAGCCGTTGGCCGAGATCGTGGGCAAGTGAGCGCACGTAGGTGCCTGCCGAGCAGCGGCAGCGAATCGTCGCCATCGCGTCGTGGACATCCAAGACTTCGAGTTCGTAAATTTCGATCTCGACGGGTTCAAGATTGACCTCTTGATTCCGACGAGCTAGCTTGTAGGCCGGAACGCCGTTGATTTTCTTCGCCGAGATTGCCGGGGGCATTTGCGACTGCACTCCCCTAAAATCTTCGATGAGATCCTCGAGTTCTGATTGATCAAGGTCGACCTCTTGTTTGTCGCCGACCGGGTCGCCGTCGCGGTCGTAGCTGTCAGTGGCCCAGCCGACTCGAATTTTCGCCTCGTACTCGCGCTCGTGATTGAGAAAGAATTTCGAAAGCCGCGTGGCCTTATTGATAACGAGCGGAAGTACGCCCGTGCCAAGCGGATCAAGAGTCCCGAGGTGACCGACCTTTCTAGTACTGGCGAGCCAGCGCATCTTTCGCACCGCATCGTGCGACGAGATACCGGAAGGTTTATCTACAACAATGACACCGTCCACTAGGTCCATTCTATCGAGGCCGCATTTCTGGCTGGGTAGGGGACAGGCAACACGAGGGTTTGTCGAGGCGAAGTTGATCAAGAGTAATCCAGCGCGCGCGCTCGGACGGCCCGTTAAATCACGCACACATTGGCCCTCACTCCTGCTTGACTCTTCCCCTCGAACGCCTTCTTGCCCCGTGACCATCTCGGCTGATCACTTCGTTCGACGAATATTCGCCCCCCGGCTTAGCAGACCGGTCATCACTCCAGCTCCATCCAACTGAACTACGGGCGCGCTGGGATACTCGGCGCACCGAAGGAGCTGATATTCACGGCCGTCATCACGACGACGTAGGCCGCCACTACGTAGTACCAGCCGCCGACCAACTTCGGCATTCGGAACGGCGCCACGTTTAGAATGGCGAGCGTGACGATCGCAGCGAAGAGCACCCAGGAAAACGCGACGTGCCCAAGCAACTCGCGAAACGGGAACAAGGCCGTCACCACAACGATGTTCGTATCGATGGGCAGACCGTTGTACGCACCTCTCTCGGGGCCAAGAACGTTGAAGTGTGCGAGCCGAATCGCTCCAGCGATCACGAGTAGCAGAGCGCCCGCTACGAACAAGGTGTCGAACTCCCCCATACAGACCAGGAGCATCGCAGGGGCGACCCCGCTGCTGACGATATCGACTAAGGAGTCGAGCTGTACGCCGAAGGCGCGGTCCTCGTCGGTCCGGCCGCGTGATCGCCGCGCCAGCGGACCGTCGAACCAATCGCAGAACAGCGCCCACAGCAGCGCTGTCATCGCGGCGGCATAGGCGCCGCGCGCGATGAACGAGATGGCGAGGACTCCGCACACCAACCCCGCCAACGTCAGCCCATTGGCTCTGTCGTAAACGAGAGACAGGGCGCTTCGTCGGTGCCGTTCACCCGTCATTGGGTCAGGCATTCCCGTACCGATTCGACGAGCGCTTGGTTCTCCGGTCGCGTCTTGCTAGCAATGCGTAGATACCGATCTCCATCGGCCATGTGCTTGCCGGCGCAGTGCTTGACAAGGATGTTGTGCTCCACGAAGAGCCGCTCGGCGACGTCCGGAGCGGACGCTCCCGAGGCTGAAAGACGACACATCACGAAGTTGGCTTGAGGTCGGTGCGCCGTCATGCCGGGGAGCTCGTTCAGCCCGTGATAGAGCTCTTGGCAGCGGTCCCGAACCAGAGCACAACTCTGCCTGAACTCCTTGCGATGCCGTGGTGCTTGACGCAGGAACGACTCCGCGAAGCCGTTTATGTTCCAGATGTGCAGCTCGGCCCGTACTGCGCTTGCGAACGACTCGTTGGCCGTCAGCAGATAGCCCAGCCGCAGTCCTCCGATCCCGAAGGACTTACTCAGGCTCTTGAGGACCGCAAGGTTGGGGACGCGGTCGACCCAGCGCTCTACTGTCAGGGCCTGGTAGTCGTCTGTAAAGTCAACAAAGGACTCATCGACTACCAGCATGCAGTCCGCCGTTTCCAGTTTTGAGGCGAGGCGCAAAACGTCGTTCCGAGGCACCGCCAACGAAGTGGGATTGTTTGGTGTCACGACGATCGCCACCTTCGCCGCGCTCGCGATCACCCGTTCGGCAAAAACATCCACATCGAGTTCAAACGAGGGAGACGGCAGTTCGAAAGGGACGAAGGTCCCGGTTCGCGCGGCATCTTCGTACTCGTTGAAGGACGGCACGGGACACGCAATTCGTCCGGGAAGGTGACTCGAGATGATCCTGATCAGCTCCGAAGCCCCGTTCCCCACCACGACTCGGGACGGAGGTTGATCGATCAGAGTAGCGACCAGGCGGGCGACAACATCCTGCCCCGCTGGGTAGTTCCGCACCAAGTCGCGGAGGTGGTCCTCGAACTCGATGAACACCGTTTGCGGCGGGTAGTAGGGATTGTACAGGTAGGCGTGATCGACGAACCCGAAGCGCCAGTAGCTGCCGTGCTGGGTCTTGACGTGCTCATAACGCTCCTGCGGTGACCCGAACAGATACTGAGCAGCCAAACGGTCGCTCTCGTCGTCGATCTCGTACCATTTAAGGTCATCACAATTCACCGCGATCAGGCTGTTCTTGCCTCGGTGCCCGAGCGTGATGAGGATGGACTCGTAGTACTCGTCGTAGTCTTTCGACGCGATGTACGCTTCCAGTTGCGGCAAGAAATACCGCTTGAGGAAGTCCTGACGAAATAAGTAGATGTTGGCGGTCTTGAAGACTTTCGAGTAGTCGAAACCCTTCTCTTGATTCTGGGCGACGATCGTCGCTTGAACTCGACCGCGAGCATCCACGCTGACCACCGTGCCCGACATCCAACTCTGGTGCCGCGACACGACGGCCAGGTTGCCCGAGCCTTGTGAGAGCAGGCGCTCCAGAACCGCACGCTCGAAGAACACGTCCGCCTCCAGCAGCAGTACGCCCTCGGCGAGGTGACCACGAGCGAGCCACAACGAATAGATGTTGTTGGTTTTCTCGTAGTCTTCCGACACCACGTAGGCCATCGACATTCCGAGGTAGCTCGAGCCATACCGCTCTATGATGGCTTCCTTGTGGTGGCCAACGACAATCGTGATCTCTTCAGTGCCAACGGCGGCCAGGTGAGCGAGTGAGTTGTCCAGGATGGGCACACCACCAACCTCGACCAGTGCTTTCGGGAACTCGTCGGTGAACGGACGGAGCCGGTCGCCAACGCCAGCGGCGAGAATAACCGCCTTGCGGATTTTCTCCGGACGCCCGCTGGGTACGTCGTTCAAGCGGTCCGTTGTCATGTGCTCCTTCGTGAATCTCCGACAGCGTGAATCAACTGGCGGCTTGCAGGAGAAAGAAATGATTCTGGAGCTTCGGCCAACGTACTCCAAGCCACGCGGATGCTCGGGGTAGAAGCCCAAAGAACACAGGCGAAGCAACCCGCAGCGACCACCAGGTCAGCGCGCCGAGAAACGGTGACGTATGAGGTAGCAAGCGCAGGTGCCGGCGTCGCATCTCCACGAGTTCGACGGCGATCTCCATGTAGGTGTATGCGTAGTTTCGGCGTACGTCGACACGCGACACGCCTGCGTCCCGAAAGAGCCCTCGGTAGGCGTCGACGCTTCGGTAAATCGCTCGGTAGTCGCCGTCGGTAAGCTCGGATCCGCTCGCAACGGTCGACTCGCGTAGTACGACACGGCCGCGAACAGAGAGACGTTCGGCAACTGCCCTCAGGAGCGCAATCGTGTCGGCGTCGCTCAAATACATGCAGAGTCCGCCGAGGAAGACAAGATCGAAGGGCCCGGACGGTAAGGGATTTCGAACATCCTGGTTCAGAAGCTCGACGTTCGACCGAGACGCGAGTCTCGTCCTTGCGGCGGCGAGCATCGCGGCGCTCTGTTCAATCGCGACGACGCCGCCGAAGCGCTCGGCGAAGCGCTCGGTCCAGGCCCCCGCCCCACAGCCGAGGTCGAGTACGCGCTCTTCCGGTCGAATCGCATCGAGCCAGTCACGTATCGTCGCGCACTCCTTCCGGAAGCGATAGTGGACGGCATTCTCTGGCAAGTCTTGTGCGTGCGCCATGTAGCTCGCGCTGGTTGGCTCGCTCCCACCGGATCGGGCGAAGTAGCGCCGAACCGCCCCGTAGTCGATCTGATCCTTGTCACTCACCCTGGGTATTGATTGGTATTGATTCCGACGCGCCGGGAAAAGGGGACGGCGCCCGATTTGCGGGATACAAGGCCTTTATTTGGATCCCGGTCCAATGTTACCGTATCTTGACTAACAACGAGGGCTAGCGTCTTGTCCAATACAAGATGAGCCTGAAGGGAGGGGTGATTCCAACACAAGATGAGCCTGGAGGTAATTTGGGCAAGGTCGATTAGGAACAGGCAAACTGCGGGCGATGGGAGTCGCCGTGCAGCAAGCCGAATCAGTGAGTCTCGATGAGATCGAGAGTTTTCTCGACGGGTGTGGGTCCGTCGAGTTCCAGGCCGGAAGTCGAGCGGATAAATACGCGCTCGTCGAAGGCGTCCTGAAGAGGCATCATTATGCCGACCAGAAGCGCTCGGTTAAAGGATTGTTGAGACGCTTCCTGAGCAAGCTAACCGGCTTAAGCCGCGCCCAATTGACTCGCCTCATCGGGCAGTTTTTGCGCGAAAAGTGCGTTCGGCCGACAGCCTATCGAAGGCGCCGCTTCCCCACCAAGTACAGCCGCGCCGACATCGTTCTCCTGGCGCATGTCGACCAAGTACAGCAACGTCTCTCCGGGCCGGCGACGCGTCGCATTCTCCAGCGCGAGTTCCAAATCTACAACCGCAAGGAGTTCGAACGCCTTGCCGAACTGTCGGTGGGACACCTCTACAACTTGCGCAAACGCGCCGTCTACCGGCGACACAGTTTGCATCTCGACAAGACTCGACCGACACCCGTGGCGATCGGCGAACGCCGCCAACCCGAGCCGCGAGGACGTCCGGGCTACCTGCGCATCGACACCGTGCACTCGCCCGAACAGGAAGGCGAAAAAGGCGCCTACAGCATCAATGTGGTCGACGAAGTGACGCAGTGGCAGGCCGTCGGCTGCGTCCAACGCATCAACGAAAATCACCTCATTCCCTTGCTGGAAGGCCTTTTGGAACAATTTCCATTTATCGTTCGCGGCTTTCACTCCGACAATGGCAGCGAATTCGTCAACCATCAAACCGCTAAACTGCTCGAGAAGTTGCGAATTGAATTTACGAAGTCTCGCGCGCGCCGTTCGAACGACAATGCCTTGGTCGAAACCAAGAACGGCGCGGTGGTGCGCAAGTGGATGGGCTACCAGTTTTTGCCCTCGGAAGCGACGCAGGCGATCGACACCTTCTACCGCCAGTGGCTCAACCCGTACTTGAATTTTCATCGCCCATGCGCTTTCGCCAGCGAGCGCCGAGACCGCCGCGGCAAGTTGCGCAAGGTGTACGCCGAGTGGAGCACGCCGTGGGAAAAGCTGCTCAGCCTGCCCGCCGAGCAGCGCGGCCTGCGCGCGGATCGCTCGCTCAAGAAGCTCCAAGCGCGAGCGGACACTTGTTCCGACACCGAGTTTGCCGAGCAACTCGACGCTCAGCGCAACGAACTGCAACGCGTCTGCAAAGACCTCGCGATCTGCTGGCGCACGCGCTAGACAACGCCCCGACCCGAGGCGTTGTCGGCTCCTCCGGCCCACGTCCGAAGACGGCCGTGGGGTCTCGCCTGGGATGGCTGCAAAGGGGGATTGGGGTGCCGCCCCTTCCCCCTTATGCAATCCCCCTCACCCCGCCCTACGAAGCCACAAATAGCTGTAGCCGCCGACCTCAACTCACGCTATAATCCCCCTCAACCCGCAGCTGCTTCGCCTCTCTCCTTCAGGCTCATCTTTCAATTGGAAAAGAGGCTAGATTCGCGGATGGATGGTAACCGCGCGCACAAATTTCGTCGAAATCGGGCGTTGTCGCCTTTTCTGCCTTATCCCTTTTTCTGCCCTCGCACCCCCCCATTCTGTTACAGCGCTAGCGCACCGCCAATGACGGCGGCCGGCGGTCCCTGGCTTCAACCCTCCCACGGGTTGACGATTTCGATGCCGAGATTCTCGTAGTGCCGCACGTTGCGCGTCACCAGATCCAGATCGTGCACCAGTGCTGTCGCTGCGATCAGGGAGTCAAGCGCAGCGAGTGTACGCCCGGTCTTGCTGTGGTGCGCCTGCGATCTGGCCCCTGCGGCGGCCACCGCGCGTTACCGGCATGATTCGGCCTACGAACCAAACCGAATTTGACATTCAGTGATATCAGGTGCACCATGGGTCCACTTGGCGCATTATTGGCAAAAAACCGCGGATGCTACGAGTTCGGCTGGTGGATTATCGATGAAGACGAACAAGATGTATAGAGTTTCCTTGCAAATCGCTTGCCTGACCGTGCTATTTTTGCTCATCGAGCCTTTGGTTGCTCAAGACTCGGCCATTCAGGGGATCGTTGTCGACGAAAGCGGCGGCGTTATCCCGAGCGCCGATATCTCGGCGACTAGTACTAACTTGCGAAAGTAAGGCCTTTAACTGTAAAATGTCGGTATGGCAAGACCGGCAACGGTGATTCGACTGAACGCCGAGGAAGAAGAGACGCTGCGACTCTGGGTGCGCGGCCACAAGTCCGAACGGCGCATGGTGGAGCGCGCTCGCATTGTGCTGCTGGCGGCCGCCGCTACCTCGACCGCCGAGATCGCCCGGCAACTGGGATCCCCGGCGGCGCGCGTGTCGAAATGGCGCACCCGCTTCGCCCAGCAACGTCTGGCGGGATTATGCGATCAAGCGCGTTCCGGCAGGCCCGCGCGGTACGACCAAGCGACGCGCAAACGCATCCTCTGCCAACTCGACGAAGCTCCGCCCGAAGGGCACGCCACTTGGACAGGCGAACTGCTCGCGGAAGCTCTCGGCGACGTCAGCAAGCATCAAGTCTGGCGCGTACTGCGGCAGCTCGGCGTGTCCTTGCGGCGGCGGCGCAGTTGGTGTTTGTCAACCGACCCGGAGTTCGCTCGCAAGGCCGCCGACATTGTCGGACTCTACCTCAGCCCGCCGGAAAACGCCGTGGTGCTCGCGGTCGACGAGAAGCCGAGCATCCAGGCCTTGGAGCGAGCGCAGGGCTGGCTACGCTTGCCCAACGGCAAGGCCTTGACGGGCTTCTCGCACGGCTACAGGCGGCACGGCACGACGCCGCTTTTCGCCGCGCTGGAAGTGGCTACCGGATTCATCATCGCCGGACACTATTGGCGCCGACGGCGTCGCGAGTTTCTCGACTTCATGAACCACATCGCGGCCATCCACGAAGGCCGCGAGATCCACATCATCTTGGATAACTTGAACACTCACAAGCCCAAAAATGACCGCTGGCTGCAACGTCATGCGAACATCCATTTTCACTACACGCCGACCTACAGTTCGTGGATGAATCAGGTTGAGGTGTGGTTTTCGATTCTGAGCCGCCGCGCCTTGCGGGGGGCGAGTTTCACTTCCCCCCGGCAGGTGCGCGAGGCCATCGACAGCTTCGTCCGCGTCTACAACTCCAAGGCTACTCCGTTCGAATGGACCAAGACCGTCGTCGCCCCTCGTCCCCTCGCCAGTAAATATTCTAACTTACGCAACTAAGTACTAGTGCAGCCACGGGTATCGAGCGCTCCGGTCGCAGCAATGCGGCAGATTTCTATTCGATTCCCTTCCTTGGTCCCGGAACGTATATCGTGGCCGCGCGCGCGGAGGGATTTGCATCCTCCACACGTGAGAACCTCAAGCTCGACGTTCAGCACACCGCGCGTGTAGACTTCGAACTGTCCCTGGGCGTCGTCAAATTTTTGGTCGAGGTGTCGTCCGCTGCGGTGCTGCTCGAATCGGAGCAGGCTTCCATGGGGCAGGTGATCGACAACAAGCGCATCGTCGAGATGCCACTCAACAAGAGGAACTACTTGGAGCTGGCGCAGTTGTCCGTCGGCATTTTGCCGGGCGGCTCGGTGGGCGGCTGGGGGACACGCGCGGGCCAGACCTCGGGAGGCTTTGTCGGGATGGGTATGCGTGGCGACCAGAACAACGTGATGGTCGACGGCATCGACAACAGCTCGCGAGCCGGTGGCGGGCCAATCGGGACGCAAGCGCAGGCAGCAACACCATCGGTGGATGCCGTGGCCGAGTTGAAAGTGCTAACCAACAACATGTCCGCTGAGTACGGTTACCGCATGGGCCCGAAGGTGTTGGTCTCGATTAAGTCCGGCACGAACGGTCTTCACGGCAGCGCGTTCCAGTTTTTCCGCAACGACAAGCTGGATGCCGCGAATTTCTTTGCAAATCGATCCGGGTCCGCGAAGCCGACGCTCCGCCAGAATCAATATGGCGGTACGTTCGGCGGGCCGATCATCAAGAACAAGACGTTCGGGTTCTTCAGCTACCAGGGCACACGCATCCGGCTAGGCCGCAGCTTCACGAGCACCGTTCCCAGTCAGCTTGCTCGGAGCGGGGATTTCTCGATGGAACGCCAGGGCCTCAACCGGATATTTGACCCGGAATCTACAGTGGGAATGGGCGGCGATGCTGTCCGTGACCCCTTCCCGAACAACGTCATCCCGCAAAGTCGTTTTGACCCCGTCAGCACTCCGATCGTCGGCCGCTTTCCGCTGCCTAACGTCGCCGGCCGGGAGTTCACGTTTAGCAACTATTTCCGAGCACCGTCCGATGCGGACGACACCGAGCTGTACGACTTCCGCGTTGATCACAATTTCACGGAGACGGACCGTGTGTTCTTTCGCATGAGCATTCGCCGCCAGTTCACCGTCAATCAGAGCAGACTGCCGACAGACGCCGGCGGCGAACGGGGACAGACCGTTGACCTCAACGGTGACAATTTGGCGTTCAACTGGACGCATTCGTTCACGCCGACGCTGCACAATGAAGTGCGCTTCGGGTTCACGCATTTCCCAACCCGCTTCGATACGTTGATTCAAGAACCGCTCAACGTGCTGTTAGGAATCAAGAATGCTCCAGGCGACAGTTTCGGAGATGGCTTCGATCAGGGCTTCAGCCACTTCAACCTTTTCTTCAACGACAGCAATCTGGGGACTCCGTGTTGTTGGCCCAACATCAACAACATGGACAATATCCAAATCGTCGACAACCTAATGTGGCAACGAGGCAACCACAGCATCAAGACCGGCTTTGACTTTCGCCGCGTCAATGTCTTCCGCGAGGCTATGCGCTTTCGGCGCGGCCAGTTTCGTTTTACGAAGGTCTTTACGGCCGAGCAGCCGAACGATGCCGCTAGCCGAAATCTAACCGGCAACACTCTCGCCGAGATGATGCTGGGCTGGGTTGGCCGAACGCGTGTGGGAAATCCAGCCGGCGAGAATGCGATCGTGCCCTACTGGGGATTCTACGTCCAGGACGACTGGAAGGTGACGCCGAAGCTGACATTGACGCTCGGCCTGCGCTGGGAACTGTTTCACCGCGGCTACTTCCCTCAAGGACATATCCCTGGCCGAACCGGAGTCAGCAACTACATCACTGCCTTCAACGGGCTGAAGCCCGGCCAAGAAGAGTTCTTGGATCGGCCCATCGACGGCAACGACTGCGGTTGCGAGCACGACCGCAACAACTTTGCGCCGCGGGCCGGCGTCGCCTATCGGCTCAATAACAAAACCGTGCTCCGCGCTAGCGGGGGTGTCTTCTACGGCGAGGCCGACTTAGTCCACTTCGGTAGTGGGTGGGAAAACCAGGCCCCGGATTTCACCGAAGTGACCACTCCAACGTTAGACAGAGTCACTCCGGTAACCCTTGTGAAGGATGGCTTCCTGCCGGTGAAACTGCCCGCCGACAAAGCGCTCCCCTTTACTGACGCTTTCTCCATCTACCGCGGAACGCCCACGCAGTACGTTGGTCAATGGTTCGCCGACGTCCAGAGGGAGTTGCCGCACGACATGGTGTGGGTCGTCGGCTATCAGGGCTCTAGCAGTAGCCACCTATCCTATATTCGCGATCTCAATTTCGCGGGGCCGCATTCCACGATTCCAGCGGTCTTTCGGCGGCCGCAGCCCCAGCGTAGCACGATAAATCTGATTGAACCGAGCGGGAACGCCAGCTACAACGCCCTCGTCAGCCGTCTTGAGAAACGCTTCACCAAGGGCCTCACGTTTCTAACGTCGTACACCTGGTCCCATAACATCGACAACAGCACGCAACTCCTCGATCTTTTCTTTAATGTGGTGGCCAACCCAAACGACCGCCGCGCCGAGCGTTCGGCCGCCAATGCCGACAGGAAACACAGCCTTGCGACGAGCTTCACCTGGGAGCTCCCTTTTGGCAAGGACCGGTCGTTTGGCTCGAACTGGGGCGGGGCCATGGAGGCGATCGCGGGCGGCTGGCAAGTCGGCGGAATTATATCGCTGCGAACGGGATTCCCTATGCTGCCGGTCTTTCTCTCAGACCCTCAAAACAGCGGCACCCTCAACCGCGGCGACCGCATTGCTGACGGCAGGCTCAGCAATCCGACGATCGACAACTGGTTCGACCAGTCTGCCTTTGTGCTCAGCGCACCCGGCGTTTTCGGTAATAGCGGCCGCAACGTTCTGCGCGGCCCCGGCACCAAGAATTTCGACTTCATGCTTGGCAAGCGCTTCCGAATGCCCTGGGAGGGGCACTCGCTGCAGCTCCGCTTCGAGGCGTTCAACCTAACGAACACACCGCGCTTTGGGCAGCCTTTTGGCGTTCTGCAAGTACCTCGAGCGGGCACGATCAGTGACGCGGAAGAACCGCGCCGAATTCAGTTCGGGTTGAAGTATTTGTTCTGAGCCGGCGGACCACGCCTGAATGCCGTAACGGACTAACGGAAGTTCTCCACCAGCATGAGGTCGGATTGCGTTTCGGTCTGCCCGAACAGGATCGTCTGCTCGTCTGGGGACACCTCAATACCTCCAATTCGTTTGGTCGACTCGAAAACGTCCTCGACCTCCCCCGATTCAAAGTCTCGGCGATGAAGCGTTGTCGACGCCACCTCCCGAGTGAAGTACAAGCCTGTTTGGCCTAAGGTAAAGAAGAACGCCTTATCGAGCGCAATCTCCTCCGGCCCGTCGGGTAGACGTTTGCGTAGAAGCCGGACTGGCTTCGTTGAACGGGATGAGAAGTAAACGTACTCTCCGTCGGCGCTCACCTCGGGCGACCACGCTACGCTGTCGCTCACTCGTCTCGCTTCGCCCCCATCGACACTTATGCTCCAGATTCGAGACTCGCCGTCCCGGTCTGACGAGAAATAAACACGCTTCCCATCTGGCGACCACGTCGGCCTATTATTGTCGGCGGGGTGGGTAGTCAACTGCCGGGGCGGGCCTCCGGCGGCGCTGATGAGGAAGATGTCCCTTGACCCATCGGTCTGCAAGTCGAAGGCGATCGTCGCACCATCGGGCGACCATCCCAATCCTAGGCTCCCCGTCAGCCTATTCAGAGAGGTAAGTCGAACCGCGCCCGTGCCGTCCGCGCGGCATACCCAAATTTCCTCAAACCCGCTGCGCCCAGACACCCAAGCAATTCGCGCACCGTCGGGCGAAATCCTCGAGCTACGATCCAGCATACTCGAGTTAATCAGCGGGCCCACCTCGCCGTTTCGGCGATCATACTGCCAAACATCAGTGTCAATTCGAATTTTGTGGAATATCAACTTCCGGCCGTCATTGCTCAGCGAAGCTCTGCCGGCATCAGGGCCCAGTCCCAGCAGAGTCGCTGAGCCGGTTCCATTGCTCGCCAGCCGGCGCAACCCGCCTCTCACGAACACGATAATTTCGGAGTCGTCGTGAGTCCAGCTAGGGCCAAAAAAAAAGGGGAATGGCTCTTCTCCTCGAATTGGTAGATGCTTGGGATCCCCCACGGGCATCATCGCTTCGTCCAGCGCAAGGATATGCAACTGACTGGAAAATAGCCCGTTGCTCTGCCGCCCGAAGGCCAATCGATCTCCCGAGCGGGAGAAGCTCGGATCGGCATCGCCGGATATCCCGCCCTCAGGGAACGTCAACTGGCGCTTCTCTTTGCGGTCCACGTCGACCAGATAGATCGCCTGAGGCTGACCATCTTCAGTTGTTGAAGGCACCGCCACGAACTGGCCGTCCGGAGACCAGGAGAGGGGCGTTCCCCACCCATTTGCGTAAAGGTAGGCGTCTACAGGTGCTCCAAGCTCGGTCACAAGCTGGTCGCCTCCGCCCTGCGGAGGGACGACGCGGAGCTCGTATCGCCCTTCCTCTGTTAGAAGCATGTAAGCGATCCGACGCCCGGTTGGCGACCAAGCCGGGCCGTACACCTTGCCTCGATGGTCGGTAACCTTGCGTGGCTCTTCCGCTCCAACCGACTTGATGTATAGTTGGCGTCGCTCGTCGAACATCCTACCCATTACGAAGGCGACTTGCGAGGCGGAGGGCGAGAAGGTTCCGCTAAACTCGGCGCCTTCATAGGTTGTGAATGGGACGGCAACAAGCGGCGCCGCGACATCCTTCACCGGGGGCGCCCGGAAATACCACGCCACAGAAGCGACACATAACGCGACAGCGGCGAGTGCGTACCAAGCGAGGCGGCTCTTAGGTGGCGATGGCGGCTCCGGGGCCGCGGTGGCGTGACGGGCGGTAGTTGCTGGAAATCGGCCTTGTAGATCCAGCAGCATTTCCGCAACATGCTGATAGCGATTTTCAAGCTGCTTTGTAAGCGCCTTGCCGACAATCCTCACGAGATCGATCGGGACGTCCTCCCGTAGCTCGCTCAGCGGCAGCGGGTCTTCGTTAAGGATCGAGTAGATGACCGCCTGGTCGTACTCGCCTCTGAAGGGTGGCTTCCCTGCGAGCATCTCGTAGAGGATCGCCCCGAGCGACCAGATGTCGGATCGTTGATCGACGTCGTCACCCTGGGCTTGCTCGGGCGACATGTACGCGATGGTGCCCATGGTCGAGCCGTCACCAGTCAACTTAGTGCTGCCCGCTAATTGCGCGAGGCCAAAATCCATGATCTTGGCCAGCCTCTTCGGGCCGCGAACAAGCATTACGTTGTCGGGCTTTATGTCCCGATGGACTACGCCTTGATCATGCGCGGCGGCGAGCCCTTCGGCGAGCTGGATGGCTATAGACCGTGCGTCGGCGATCTCTAGCGGTCCCTCGGCGATCTTGGCGCTCAGCGTTTCCCCGTCCAAAAAGGCGAGCGCGATGAAGGTGTGGCCGTCCGCTTGATCGATCTCGTGAACCGTGCAGATATTGGGGTGATCGAGCGCGGCCGAAGCTCGCGCCTCGCGTTCGAAGCGCTTGCGGGCGTCGGGGTCACGGAGCAAATGGGGCGCGAGGAACTTAAGAGCAACAGACCGGTCGAGCTTGGTGTCTTGAGCTTTGTAGACGACACCCATGCCGCCTTCGCCAATTTTCTCGATGATCTCGTAGTGCGAGATCCTGTCGGCGCGCGGACCGTTCAGCTCGAGAGCGGCTTCGCCGATCGCCTTAGCGAAAGTGTCGCCGGATTTGGCGTCGGCTGCCATCAGCTTCTCGACGCGCCGGCGTAGATCTTGGTCATCGCCGGCTTCAGCGTCAAGGAAGACGGCGCGCTGGGACGGCTCTAGATCCATCGCCTGTAGGGCGATCTGCTTAACCTTCTGCCAGCGTTCTGGGCTCATGGGGAATCGATCTTAGGCATATTGTCGCGCAGCAGGCTGTTATCGACGAGCCCGCCTCCCAGGGGGGCCGTGAAGAAACCTCCGCAAACTCGAGAAACGGGCGTAGCAAGCTACGCCCCTACGAGCAACTTGCTTGTTATCAGTGTTGTAGGGGTGCGACATGTCGCACCCTCCGAAGCTCGCAGTGCCGGCGGAGATTTCTTCACACCCCATAACTGCCGCGGGCGGACACGAGCTACCCCTCCTCAATTCGCGTCTCATTCTATTCGAAGCCTAAGCCATCGGCACGTCAGGTTCAAGGAGAATGTGGAGAATGTATCGAGTTTGGCAAGGTTTTCTTCCCATTAATGTTTACCGCTAGCGAGCCCAGAAACAGCGAGCGCAAATCAACGAATTTCTATAAGCCCTAAACACCACTAATTTCCACTTTTCCAAGGGGCAGCATTGAGGTAAAGCTCTCGCCCCGTAGGACGTTAGACGGTTGAATTCTCGGCCACTTCCCCACGTAGCCAGGCCCGCGCCAGCCGCCACTCCCGATTAACCGTCCGTGGAGAGATGTCGAGCGCCTTGGCCGCCTCAGGCTGCGTCATGCCAGAGAAATACAAGAGCTCGACGATCTCGGCTTGCCGAGGATCGAGCTTTTAGAGACGCGTCAGTGCTTCATCCAGCGCCAACAGAATGCCGGGCTGCTGGTCGGACTCGAACGCCACCCGTGAGTCCAGCGGAACCCTGTTTCGATCCCCACCCCGCTTGTTTCGATTCCGACCGCGGGCATGATCCACAAGAATCTGCCGCATCGCGCGCGCGGCGTAACGCAGGAAGTGAGAACCGTCACTCCAATCGGGCTGCCGCCCCGGAAACAGCCGCAGATAGGCTTCGTGCACCAGCGCCGTCGGTTGCAGAGTGTGGCCCAGGCGCTCTTGGCGCATGAAGCGCCGGGCCAAGCGACGCAACTCACCGTCTACCGCCTGAGCGAACTCCGTATGAGCGGATTCGTCACCGAGCCGGGCTCGTTCGAGCAAACGACTGACTTCTCCAATTTCGTCCGGCAAAGCGTTTTCTTCTCTCGCCGCCTATCAGTCTAGCCCTGAATCGCTAGGGCGCCGAAAACCATTTGGCGAGATTTTCGCCGCGACGGCGCTTACCCCCAACAAGACCACTGGTCACGGAGGTAAGCCCCATGAGGACATCTATTCTGGCGTTGATCGTTGTTGCTTCGGTCCACGGAAATTCCGCCGATGTTTTGAACCGCGATCAGCCGAACCCCAGCTCAATTTTGACGCTACGGGTCTACAACTACGCGGGAATAAAGCCGCTGATCCTAAACCGCGCCAAGCGCCATACCGACCGCATCTTCAAGGACTTCGGTATCGAAACGGCATGGTTGGATTGCCCAACATCACCGGAAGATATGGCCTTCAATCGATCGTGCGCCGCGCGGATAGGAGCCCACGACTTAGCGCTGAAGCTGTTGCCCGCGTCCATGAGCAAGAGATTTGGATTCAAGACGGGAATCTTCGGATTCGCGCTACCGACCGCTGACGGCGTACCGGGCAACCATATCAGCTTGTTTGTAGCGAGGGTTCTCGATCCGGCCTACCACGGAAGCGTCGGTGCGAGCTTCGAAAACGCCCAGGAGATCATCCTCGGGCACATGATGGCCCACGAGATCGGCCACCTGCTGCTCGGCCCAAACAGCCACTCACGTCGAGGGGTGATGAGCTTCCCCTGGGGTAAGCGGACTCTCACCAACATGGAGCGCGGACGGCTGCGGTTCACCGCAAAAGGGCAGTCGAGGATTGAGCAGGAGTTGGGACGGCGTTCCGAAGTGGTTCGAACTTTGGCGACATTTTCGTCGCAATGACATAAGTCCTTATGAATCAATAGTTTCCAGCGATCTCAATGGTCTTACAACAGGGTGATTGCGTCTCGCAACGGCCAAGATGGAACCCGCCCAAACGGCCGTCCTGCGATTTTGAAATTTCTTTTGCCTTTGCAATCAGCAACTTAGCGATACGGTCAGCCGAAAACTGGACACACGGGCCTTACACTATACCTGGAGGTTGCGGAAAGCCCTGCAAGGAGGCTCGAAATTCTAGCAAAACCCTGCCAAATCCGGCCAATGGGCGGCATTCATGATAGGGACTGGGGATTGGCTTGCAGGAGCATGCGAGGAGTTCCTCGTACTTCTTTGTTGAGTTTGACGGAGTACAGATATGAGTATTGCGGATCTCTCCCAGTCGGCGTTTTTTAGAGAAAACTGGACAAATCCGGACATTTCCGGACATTTCGACGCTTGAGCTGCGTCGGGGCGGTTGCTGGTTCGATTGGCGGGGTAAGGCCTCGCGCGCTCCTCAAAGTACCCCGGGGGTCGAGACCGCCGCGGCAGCGTGGTCCGCTGGTTCGATACGCTGTACTAATTATGACTCGATCAGCTTTTATTGGGATGTTTTTCGCGCTGGTGCTCGGCGTATCCGTTTTCCCGCTATCGGCCGCCGACATCAGCGGTAAGTGGGATATGGTTTGGGACACCGAGGGCGGCATTCGGCGCACGGTTTGGGAGGTCCGCCAGGAGGGCGAGAAGGTCACTGTCGAAACTGACGGAAGCAAGCTCAGCGGGACGTTCAAAGACAGCCAGTTGGCGGTCGAGGGAAGCTTTTACTCCGCGGAGGCGCGCTATGACGCGCCGCTCAAAGTGTCGGGAACTCTCGAAGGTGATGAACTCAAGGGCAAAGGGTCTTGGGATCAGTACGCGATGACGTTTACCGCCAGCCGATCGAAGTAGGGGCGGGAGCCAAGTTTCAGCCCTGCAGGCGGAGAAAAAACCAGCCGAGCCCGACAACTAGCAGCAGCAAAGCGGCCAGTTGCTCGTGACGTCGCGTGCGTGCCTTCCGCCAGATCGCGCCGAGCATCGCTAGAGCGAGGACTTCGCAGAGCACGACTCCCGAGAGGAAGTAGATCGGCCGCAAATTTGCTTCGAGTAGAAAATCCCCAAAAAACAGGCCGTGGAACAGGCCCAGGCCTCCCGCGATCAGCCAGCGTTTTCCAGCCTCGGGGAGCAATAAAATTTCAACTGCGAGATAGGCGATTGTCAGCGCCCCCGCAGCCTCAACGAAGCGCGCGGGCGCTGACCAAATACCCGTCCGGAACACCATTGCCGCGACAATTTCGACGGCCACGAACGCCCCGCAAATGTTTAGAGATTCGCGCCGCGTTCTAGCCGAGACAGTGAGTGCGAGCAGAAACAGTACTAGCACTGGGTTGATGAGTACGCGGCGCAGGCCGGCATTGAACTGTGTCCAGAAAACCTCTAAGGATGTAGGCTCGACGAATCGGATTACGGCTTCCGGCGAAGCTATATCGAACATGGTCTGGCGGGATAAATCTCCCTCGCCGGAGCGCAAAATGTGAACGTGATTCGGCACTGTTACAGCGGGGTAGTCGCAGCGCACGTGTACGGTTCGCGGGGCCTCTTCAAAGACGAAAGAGGCGTTACACACGTATACGTAATCATCGGTCTTCTCCGAGCAATTGCCGCTGGTTTGTGTCGGCTCATGACCGTCGGATGTTACCTGGAAGGCAGCGAGCAGTGTGGTCTGGGGAGACTCGACTTCGGAGATTTCATAGAGCGGCATTTCGAGCTCATAGCGCACTTCGTGGCCGGCAAGGCTGAGCGTCCCCTGGCTGGTGCTCATGACGTGAGCGTCGGCCGCAGCCGTCATCAAAGACAGAGAAACAGCTAATGAATAGTAGGCCGCGCGAGAACGCGGCTTCGGCGACGAACCGGTCACTTGGAGCCGAAAGCGTGCAGCGCACTCATGGTGCGTAGGTAGAATCGCCCGTCCACTAACGCGGGAGTCGCGAAGCATGTGTCGTCGACGCTGCTAGTGGTGACGACCTTCCAATTGACGCCTGGCGCGATTACGCTGATGACGCAGCCGGCGCTGACGGTAAATATCTTACCGTCGCCGGCTACGGGCGAGGCCCAGTATTTGTCGATGGCATCGGTCAATCTGGCGACGCGCTTTGAGCTACCGCTCTTTGGGTCGATGCTACTGAAGATGCCGCCGTCTTTCACTAGATAAAGCACGCCGTTGTAGAGCAGCGGAGAGGGCGTGTTGGGAAGCGATTTCGTGTATCGCCAGACGACACCGTTTTCGGAGATGTCGCCCTTGAGGTTCCCGGGGCGAATGGCGACCAAATTATTGATGGGGGCACGGCGCGCCGCGTAAAAGTACCAATCGCGTTCGTCGAGAAAACCGTCTTGATCGAGGTCGTGCTCGGCCCAAGATTGAGCGCGCGCGAGGCGTGGGTCGGGCGATTCAGACTGCGATATCTTTCCGTCGCTGTCGGCATCATGTTTCGTGATGACGTCCGCGAACGACTCAGTTTCTTTTTGCTGGCCCGCATCGCCGCCGATTTCCCAGCCGTTGATGTAGATCGTGTCGCCGTCGATAATCGGTACGCATTTAAGCTGCCAGGCAAAGTCGTTTACCCACCAGACTCTTTCTCCCGTTTCGAGATCGTACCCGAGCACGCGAAACGCTCCGGGCACGATGACCTGCGGTTTGCCATTCTTCGGCCGAAAGATTCCCGCGGTGCCATAGCCGCGCGTGACCTCGGAGCGATCGGTCTTCCATTCTACGGATCCGTCATTTGTATTAACCGCCAATAAGTAGGAGTTGCTCGATTGGTCGACAACCAATATAAGCTTTCCGTCGACCAAAATCGGTGACGAGCCGTGCCCGTTGCCGTTTATAAAGGGCCCCAGAGGGTGCCGCCAGCGTTCATTGCCCGCCGAATCGTAGGAGAGCAGTCCGAAATCGCCGAAGAAAACGTAAACGTTCTCACCATCAGTCACGGGCGAGGGTGAGGCGGGGCCGTGTGTTGGCTGAAACGATTCCTGCCGCGGCCGCGGGGACGCTCGTTTCCACAAGATTTTTCCAGACTCGCGTTCAAGCCCTATCGTCAACAGACTGTCGCCTTCGTACGCCGTGACGAAGATCATTTTTTCGCTGAAAACGGGTGACGAATGACCGGGCGGTAGGTCGGTTTTCCAGAGAAGATTTTCGTTAACTCCGAAGTGCGCCGGGAGCGAATCGCCCTCCGCGATACCCATCCCTTGCGGGCCTCGGAACTGTGGCCAGTCGGCGGCTGTAAGCGCCAATACGGCCAACGTCGATACAGCGAGCAATCGAAACACCATGTAAGAAGAATATAGCGCGAGAGGCGGTTGCCGGGCGGGGTGCTTTGTACGCGACCGGAGCTGCCGTTCGTCGCCGCCGGGCCGCGCATCAGTTGATGCGGTTTGAGGTTTTGGCTGGGTTACGGACGGATTTGGGGTATGCGCATTTGCGGGGAACCAGTCGAGACTACTTGAGCAACTCGCGGCCGATCAGCATGCGCTGGATTTCGCTTGTGCCTTCACCGATGGTGCAGAGTTTTACGTCGCGATAAAACTTTTCCGCCGGGTAGTCCTTGATAAAGCCGTATCCGCCGTGCACTTGGACGCATTCATTGGCGGCACGCACGGCCGCTTCGCTGGCGAATAGCTTGGCCATGGCAGCGAGTTTCATGTCGGCGTGGCCTTGATCGACTTTCCAGGCTGCTTGGTAGGTAAGCAAGCGCGAGGCCTCGATGTCGGTGGCAATGTCGGCGAGCTTGTGTTCGATCGCTTGGAATGTTCCGATCGGCTTGCCGAATTGGTGCCTCTCTTTGCTGTAGCGAATCGCCGCGTCGAGCGCGCCTTCGGCAATTCCGGTGGATAAGGCAGCCAATGTTGCGCGTCCTCGCGCTAGGTTCTTTATCGTGTCGATGAAGCCATGTCCACGCTTGCCGAGGAGATTCCCCGCCGGAATGCGGCAGTCGGATAGATGCATTTGCGCCGTGCCGCTGGCGCGCATCCCTAGCTTGTTTTCTTTCTTCGCGACTTCTAGACCAGGCGTTCCACGTTCGACCAGAAATGCGGAGATGCGGCGCCGCTCCGAGCCCGGGTCGCTGACAGCCATAATCACCGCGATATCGGCTTCTGGGGCGTTGGTCACGAATGCTTTGGTTCCGTTGAGGACCCATTGATTGCCGTCGAGAACCGCAGTCGTGCGGGCGGCCGCGGCGTCGGAACCGGAACCTGGCTCGGTCAGCGACCAGCAGCCGATCCATTCACCGCTTGCGAGCTTTGGAAGATACTTGTGGCGCTGTTCATCGGAACCGCTGTTGTCGATATGACCGATGCAAAGCGAGCTATGGGCGGCGACGATAAGAGCCACTGATGGGTCAACCTTGGCAAGCTCTTCCATGACGATGGAGAACTCGATGTAACCCATGCCGGCGCCGCCGTATGCTTCCGGCAGCATCGTCCCCAAAACGCCTAGCTGCCCTAGAGTCTCGATCGCCTTGCGGGGAAAGATTTGACCCTCGTCCCACTCCTGAACATGAGGAGTGATCTCGGCCGCGGCGAACTCTCGCAACGATTTACGCAGTTGTTCTTGTTCCGAACTGAAGTCGAAATTCATCGCTTGTCTAAGAATATCGACTCGAACTGTGGGATCAGACTATTTCGGGAACAACCCAGGGGTCGCGGTAGTTGCGCTTCAACAGATCGTTGGCACCGGCGTCGCCATTGAACCTCTCATTCATCGCATCGAAGTTGAGGCTGTTGCCGGTGCGGTATGAAATATTGGCCATGTGGCAGAGAGCAGCCGAAAGATGGCCTTCGAGTACATCGCAGTTGAGGTCTGAGACGCGGCGGCTATCGACG
Source organism: Bryobacterales bacterium (assembly GCA_965205595.1). Lineage (GTDB taxonomy): Bacteria > Acidobacteriota > Terriglobia > Bryobacterales > UBA6623 > CATQHP01. The sequence goes on from CBDBHI010000030.1 coordinate 200,832, forward strand.
GCCTTGAGGAAATTGTCGAAGTGTAAGTAAGTCGTGTCGTCGCCGGTTGATTCCATGAATGGGCCGGGTGTGCGCTCTTCGCCAAGATATGTCCAGTAACCGTTACCGGCCATGATCATATAGCCGTTGCTACCGAAGAAGAGCGTGCCGATGGTGTGCTGGCCGCCACCGTCTTTTTCGAGCAGGCCGCACTCGCCGCCGCTGTGCAGGCCGCGCACTTCGAACAACAACTGACTGTCGCCGTAGTCGAGGACCGCTTGCTGCGTGTTGGGCGTTTCCTGCTGGTCGTCGTAGATGAAATGTCCGCCAGAGGAGAAGACCTTTTCCGGGAGATGGTCTTTACCCATGCCCCAGCGAATGACGTCCATTTGGTGGACACCTTGGTTGCCGATGTCGCCGTTGCCGAACGCCCAATGCCAATGCCATTTGTAGTGAAAGCGGTTTTCGCGGAACTCGTGAGGCTGCGCCGGTCCCAGCCAAATATCGTAGTCAACTCCCGGAGGAACGGCACTTGCGGTCTTCACGCCGATTGACTTGCGGCGCTTGTAGCAAAGGCCCTTGGCCATGTAGAGTTCGCCGATCGCTCCCTCGCGGAGCCGGCGCACGGCCTCAATCTTGTGCGGCGTCGAACGCGACTGTTGTCCGACTTGCACGATGCGCTTGTACTTGCGGGCGGCCTCGACCATCTTGCGGCCTTCCCAAATATTGTGGCTGGCGGGTTTTTCGCAGTAGACGTCTTTGCCCGCCTGCACCGCCCAAATAGTCGACAAGGAATGCCAGTGGTTGGGCGTCGCGACGGTGACGATGTCGATTTCTTTGTCATCGAACATCTCGCGCATGTCGCGGTATTCCTTGGGTTTGCGGCCTTGGTTCTGAGCCGTTTGAGCGGCCGCTCTTTCGGCCACGGATTGATCGATGTCGACGATCGCCGCAACCTCTGTCTTGGGGTTTTCGGTGGCGGCCTTGAGGTGGGACTTGCCGCGCCCGTTGACGCCGATGACGGCAACGTTGCGGCGCTCGTTCGCGCCCATCACGCGAGAATATTGCGCGGCGGTCAGGGTGGCGACGGTGGAGCCGGTGGCGGAAAGAAAACTGCGACGATTCATGGGACCTCCGAGGTAGTCTGGCTTGATTCTATCGAACGGTGAACCGCGGCGATAGGCTCAGCGCTTTTTCCATGGTCCGCAGCAGTATCGGACCGTGAGCTTCGCGCAAGGACCCTCTCAAAAGCCCGCGTTTCTCAGCACCTGACGGAGAAAGCACGCGATAGGTGCGCCACTAGTTCGTTGCGCTCGAACCCGAGTGCTCGACGGACTGCAAAAGTACGCCTCCGCGCGCCGACCGTCGCCCGCCTCGTATTGACGCACCTCTCACGCACTTTCGCTCGCCACGTGGTGAGAAATGCGAGCTAGGGGCGGACTCGAATGTTCAGCGCGACCCCGCCATCCGGTGCTACGCCGGCGCCCCACGAGACCCGAGAATCACGATCGCCGCGATATCGCTTGGAGACGGTCCTGCCAATTATGAAGCCAAGAGTTGCCCCGGCTGCGACGTCCGTTACGAAGTGCTTGCGGCTGTGGAAACGAGAACTGCCAACGTAAGCGGCCGCCGCGAAGGCCGGCACAGCGGCCTTCCAACCGTAGTGGTGCGCCATGACGCTTGCAACGACGAATGAGTTAGAGGTGTGTCCGGAAAGAAACGAACGCTGGTCGGTTCCGTCGAGCCGAGTCCTATTTGCAGCTACTACTAACTTGCGAAAGTAAGGCCTTTAACTGTAAAATGTCGGTATGGCAAGACCGGCAACGGTGATTCGACTGAACGCCGAGGAAGAAGAGACGCTGCGACTCTGGGTGCGCGGCCACAAGTCCGAACGGCGCATGGTGGAGCGCGCTCGCATTGTGCTGCTGGCGGCCGCCGCTACCTCGACCGCCGAGATCGCCCGGCAACTGGGATCCCCGGCGGCGCGCGTGTCGAAATGGCGCACCCGCTTCGCCCAGCAACGTCTGGCGGGATTATGCGATCAAGCGCGTTCCGGCAGGCCCGCGCGGTACGACCAAGCGACGCGCAAACGCATCCTCTGCCAACTCGACGAAGCTCCGCCCGAAGGGCACGCCACTTGGACAGGCGAACTGCTCGCGGAAGCTCTCGGCGACGTCAGCAAGCATCAAGTCTGGCGCGTACTGCGGCAGCTCGGCGTGTCCTTGCGGCGGCGGCGCAGTTGGTGTTTGTCAACCGACCCGGAGTTCGCTCGCAAGGCCGCCGACATTGTCGGACTCTACCTCAGCCCGCCGGAAAACGCCGTGGTGCTCGCGGTCGACGAGAAGCCGAGCATCCAGGCCTTGGAGCGAGCGCAGGGCTGGCTACGCTTGCCCAACGGCAAGGCCTTGACGGGCTTCTCGCACGGCTACAGGCGGCACGGCACGACGCCGCTTTTCGCCGCGCTGGAAGTGGCTACCGGATTCATCATCGCCGGACACTATTGGCGCCGACGGCGTCGCGAGTTTCTCGACTTCATGAACCACATCGCGGCCATCCACGAAGGCCGCGAGATCCACATCATCTTGGATAACTTGAACACTCACAAGCCCAAAAATGACCGCTGGCTGCAACGTCATGCGAACATCCATTTTCACTACACGCCGACCTACAGTTCGTGGATGAATCAGGTTGAGGTGTGGTTTTCGATTCTGAGCCGCCGCGCCTTGCGGGGGGCGAGTTTCACTTCCCCCCGGCAGGTGCGCGAGGCCATCGACAGCTTCGTCCGCGTCTACAACTCCAAGGCTACTCCGTTCGAATGGACCAAGACCGTCGTCGCCCCTCGTCCCCTCGCCAGTAAATATTCTAACTTACGCAACTAAGTACTAGCTTGATGCCGCCGGTGATGCCGTTGGTGATGATGAAGCCCTGGGCGAGGGAGTAGCTAAAACGCTGGAATTTTTCGTTGTCGGTCGTTCTACTGGCAAGGAATGCTAGCCCCACGGCAGGACCGATCACGTATGTCTTCCCCAACTGCTTTCCCACCGAGTCGTAACCTGTCCATCGATCTTCCGCGGAAAAGAATGTGGCGACGTTGTCGTCCGCTGGGCGTCCGGCTAGAGTCACTCCCGTCCCGATCGCCAACGGGATTAGATTCTCGCCGGTACACATCGCTAAGAAGTTGCAGCCCAGCTCTTTGTGGAAGCGTTTTACCTCTACGACATCTTCAGATGGCGCAGATCCTTTCGTCTCCTGCGAGAACGCGGGTTGGGTGCCGGCCGAAACAATCAGCAGAGCTCCAGTTGCGAGCGCCGCCGTCCGAAACGGCCTAGAGCCGTAACGCGATTCGACACAATTCATAGTTCTATACCGCAACAGACGAACCTGAAGGAATTCTGAAGGATAACGCGGTGAGGCGGTGGGTGGGGTCGAGTTTGCAACAATCGTCGAAATTGCGGGTGTCTCAGAGAACCTTCAGGGTCGCTTTTTATGATTGGAGTATGAGCTACGTTAGCCAATCTTGTGCCGTCGCGTTTGCGTTCTCGCTGTTGCTCGCCGCGCCCCTCAGGGCTCAAGTTGAAATCGAACTTGAAGGTGCTGTCAGTGCTGCCGACCGTGGACTCACCGTCCACTTCTCGGTTTCGACGGCGCTGCGAACGATGCGAGCGCTGCCCTTCAGAAACCCTTAAGAGATCGGCCGCAAGCCCGCATTTCTCACCACCTGACGGGGAAAGCACGCGATAGGTGCGCCTCTACTTCGTTACGCTCGATCGCGAGTGCTCGACGGACTGTCAAGTACGCCTCCGCGCGCCAACCTTCGCGCGCCTCGTACTGACGCACCTCGCACGCGCTTTCGCTCGCCACGTGGTCAGAAATGCGGGCTAGGATAAATTCCAGGAGTTATGGAGATCCTCATCGTAGAGGACGACCGTCGGGTCGTGGCTTTGCTTGAGCGTGGGCCGGCTCATGAGGGGCATCGCGTATTTGCGGCGTGTAATGGCCTGGAAGGATTCGACTACGCGACCCTTCGCGACTACGACGTTATCGTGCTGGATGTGTTGTTACGGGGCATGGACGGCTTCGAAGTTGCGAAACGTCTTCGGGATCGCGGCGACCGTACGCCAATTCTGATGTTGACGAAGTAGTCGTGTCGGTGACCGATGGCGGTCCCGGCATCCCGCCAGCCGAACGAGAGAAGATCTTTGATCGCTTCTATCAGGTGGATCCTTCTCGAAATGGCGTGGCGCGGGGTTCCGGGCTGGGGCTGCCCATTGCGCAGCATATCGCCGATCTTCACGGAACGAAGATCACAGTGAGTAGCCAAGTTGGCCGGGGCGCTACGTTTTTTGTGCGCTTTAGCCGTCTAGCCCAAACTGCCGCGTAGAAATTTGATATTTCGTTCAGTCGACCCAATTAGCTGTTCAGAATCGGAGTGCTTCGACTCGAAGACGTACCAGCCGTCGTATTCGATTTCATTGAAGGCGTCGAAGGCGGCGACCCAGTCGATGGGGCCTGATTCTTCGATCAGCTTGTGATCGTTTTTTACGTGGACTTGGCAGATGCGCTTTTTCCCTAGGAGTTTGATGCCCGGGATCGCCTCGGCCTGATGGCCGTAGAAGGCCATGTTGTGCGCGTCGTAGTAGACCTTGGCGTTGTCTTCGGCGATGAGGTCGACGAGCTTGGCGTTGTGGGCCGGGCTGAGGGAGTTTTCTAGACCGAGGACGACACCGGCGTCCCTTGCCGGGCCAGCCACTGCGCGCAGCACTTCAACGACGGGCCCGTAGGAGCTTTCGTCGTTCATGTCGGGTGCTCGGTCGCGGAAGAACGCTACTAGGACGATGTGGGCTCCGATCAATTCGGCGGCGCGAATTGCGCGTCGGAGTTGAATCCCTGCAGCGGGAGAATTTTTGATCGATGCTCCCTTTGGCCAAACTCCGGCTAGGGATGGGATCTGGATTCCCCAGCGGTGTGCTTCGCGCTTGTACGCTCTGACGTTGTCGAGATCCCATAGGTCCGCGTTGCCTTTGGTGATCTGGAGTTCGACTCCATCGAGGCCTTTGATCTGCCTCGCCAGGCGAAAGACATCGATGTTGCCGACCATTTTCATTGAGGCGGCCCGATGGCCGATTTTTAATGGGGGCCGGGATTGCGCGGGTAGCGCCGCGGCGGCCAGGGGCAGCGTTAGCAGGCTGCGTCTGGTGATCACGTTGGCGGCCTCGCGGGATCGGTCACTAGCCGAAGTCCTTGTCGGTTATGAAGCGGTTTTCGTCGATGCTCATCCAGGCGGCGTAGGCGAGTTTGCTGGCTTCGATAGCGAAGTCGGGGTTGAGTGCAGGCTGCGAGCGGTTACGGACGGCTCGGAAGAAGTCACGATAGACCTGGGCCTCATTGCTGATGGCGTCGCTGGGGCCCGACAAATCGAGTTCTTGCGGATCAGATCCCGCGACTCGAAGTACGGCGTGGCGTCGGTCGTACTGTAGCGATCCCTTGTCACCTGCAATTGTCAATTGCCACTCAGCCCCTGGCGCAAATCCGCAGTATGTGTGCTGTAGGCGAACATCGCCGAATTCCGCGATCACCGCTATGACATCTTCGGTAGTGCGATCGGGCCAGTGCATCGCTCCTCCGGTCGCCGAGCACTTCGTGATTGGGGCCGCGATCATTTCGTAGAGGAAGCCATAGGAGTGAACTGAAAACTCCAAGAGGCTCGATCCAGCCAAGCTGCGAAGGTGTCGCCATGGGACGAGTTTGCCGGTCTTGGGGTCTTCCAGAGACCACGTCTTCGGGTTCCAGTCCCCGCGGTACTCGTTGAGGGTGAAAAGGTGGGTCGTGCCAAGATCACCGCCGCGCACGAGTTCGATGATCTTGCGGTAGTCGGCGGCGTAGTGGCGTTGCATGCCAACGGCTACGATGCGCCCATGTTTCTTAGATGCGTCGGCGACTCTTTTTGCTTCGGCGTAAGTCAGCCCAATGGGCTTTTCCATCAGCACGTCCTTACCGGCCTCCATCGCTTCAATCGCGATCTTGGCGTGAAGAAAGTTCGGAACGGCGATCACAACCGCTTCGACGTTCTTGTCGGCGATGAGTTCGCGGTAGTCGACGTACAACTCGGCATTGGCGGCGGGGCCACTCTGGGCGGCTCGCATGCGCTCGGCTTGGATGTCGCTCAGCGCGGCGATCTCGACGTCAGCCATCTCGCGGTAGGCGGCAAGGTGCCGCTGGGCACGATTGCCCAGGCCGATGAGCCCTAGCTTGGCGTTACGCTCTAGTGCGGTAAGTTGTGTAGCGAACGCCGAGGCGATAGCGCTGCCGATCACGGTGCGTCGAGTCAAAGGTACTGATTCTGCTTGATTGCTCATGAGGCATTAAATTTCCATTGTTTTCTGTAAGTGTCGGCGGGCGCGAACAACGAGATCGTCACTCGACATGTCGTCTCGCTTGTTGACTTCGACGATGACCCAGCCGGCCCAAGCACTTCGCCGCAAAGCACCGGCCAGGGCCGGGAAGTCGACCTTGCCTGTCCCGATCAGTACCTCTTCGCCGTCTCTGACGTCGCGGATGTGCAGGCCCGCGATTCTCTCGCCGTGCTCGGCGACGAAGGCCGGCACGTCGACTTCGTTGTGGTGGACGTGGCCTACATCGAATAGTAGAGATACGAGTTCGGGATCAGTCTTCGAGAGAAGTCGTCGAATCTCGTCAGCGTCGTGCGCGACTTCGTGGGTGTGGTTGTGCGAACTGACATGTACGCCAAGGTCATGACAGATGCGGCCGGCGTTGTTGAGAGTTGCGGCCTTTAACAAGAGCGCCGCATCGTCGGCTTTGCCGGCTGCATTGCGCGGTAGCTTGCGGCCGCTAATGATCAGATGTTTGCCACCTAAAGCTTTGACGCCGCGAGCCACGCGCCGCACAGTTTGGAGTTCATCAGGTATCGTTGCCGGTTCGAAGAGACCGACGCCGAGGTGCAAGCCAATCATCTCGACACCGAGTGACTCAATCTCTTGTCGCATCGCCTCCGCGTTCGCGCCGAAGTGTTTTTCCAGGCTGCGGAAGTTGGTTTCAAAGCCGGCGTAGCCTGCCCTATCGAGGCCGTCCAGCGCCGCGAGGAATTCGCCACGTTCTGGAAGCGGTGAACCGTAGGCACGGGTTTGGCAGCCGACGCGTATTTGTGGAACCGTGGGCGCGGCTGATGCGGAGCCCGCCAATGTCAGCAGTGCTGTGCGTCGCGTAATCATGCAGTTGGCCGCGAACGGGCCGGTCAAACTGCTCACTAGAATAGCCAATCGCCGATTCGCTATTCCGGCAATTCCGTGCCCCGAGTCTCGGGCGCGAAGAGCAGAACGGCCATACCGACGAGAAACAGAAGGCTCAAAAGCGAGGCCGTCTCGCGCAGAGAATATCCCCAGTCGCGCTGCATCCAGCCGGCAGTGAAAAGAATTGGCGCGGCGACGATGCGGCCGATGTTGAAGCAGAAGCCCGCTCCGGTGCCGCGGACGTGCGTCGGAAACAATTCTGGAAAGTAGACCGCATACCCGGCGTGCATCCCAAGAGTGAGGAAGCCGAAAATTGGTAGGGCGACAATCAGGACGGGTATGTCGGACAGGAATTGAAATAGCACTACGGTGGAAACGAGGCCGGATAGATGAAAGAACAGAAATGCCGGTCGCCGCCCGAAGCGCTCTGAGATTGGCCCGAAGCAGAGTAGGCCGAGGCCGCCACCAGTTGTGACCAGTAGCATCCCAAACATCTCCCAGCGCTTGATCGATCTGAAATTTTCGTCGATGACTTGCTCGCGCGGCGCCATTGAATTTTCTTCGATGTAATCCTGCTCAATAGCTTGGCGCAGCGTGTCTTTCCCGTAAATGTGGGCACCCCAGAAGGTCGCCATGCCGATGGCGGCGAGGGTCACGCCTATAAGAGTTCGCCGTCTGAGTTCTTGCGTGAAAATTCCTGAGAGTCGTCCGGCAGCGCGTGATCCGCTGGTTTCTCGAGACTTTTTCCAGGTGTCCGGTTCCGAGGTCAGTTTTAGACGGATGGCAATGATTAATAGGGCGGGCAGCATGCCCAGCGCGAAACCTAAGCGCCAGCTCGATACTTCGAGTCCCGCGATCGTGAATTCGCGTTCGGCGATGATGAACGTGCCGGCGGCTACGGCCAGGATCGTTCCGAAAACGCTTGATGCGTGAAAGATTGAGAGCGACCAGGCGCGGGCGCTCTTGGGGAAGACTTCAGCGACCAGCGCGGTGGCGACCGCCCACTCCCCGCCGACCCCGACCGCCACAAGAAAGCGAAAGATGGCAAGGTGCCACCATTCCTGCGAAAGTGCCGACAGGAACGTGAATCCTGAATACATGGCGATGGTCAGCACCATCGTCTTGGCACGCCCGATGCGATCGGCGACCATTCCGAAGTAGACTCCGCCCAGCGCGCCGCCCAGAAGGAATGCGCCGAAGGTGATGTTGTTGTAGTACGACAGACGGCCGGCGCGCTGAGCCGCGCTGAGCGCGCTTGCGTCGGGGAGCAGCTCTTGCATCGCCTCGTTCATGCTGGCGACGAAGATTTGACCTTCGAAGACGTCGAAGACCCAGCCAAGCGATGCGATGACTAAGACCAGCCATTGATATTTAGTGACCCCGGTGTACCAGGCGGGTTGATCCGTTTCGACTTTGGGCATGATCGAGAGAGAAACTCATCCATACTACACAGACGGAGCTGGGTTATGTTCGATGCACGTGCTGCTGAGATTCGACGACTGAATGCGCTTTCGAAGGATGAAATCGTGCGACAGGCCGGCGAGCACTTGGTTGTGGTCGCGGATCTCGACGAACTTCATGAGCATTTCGCCGAGTCTATCGTTCGAACCGTGGAGGCGAATAACGCCGCGGGACGCGAGACGGTACTTATCCTTCCCTATGGTCCGGTGGGGCAGTACCCGCTGCTTCGGGATCACATTAAGCGCGATCGAGTTTCACTTGAGCACTGCAGGCTGTTTTTCATGGACGACTACGCGGACGAGGCCGGGAAGGCGATCGACGCCGCTCATGCGTTGAGTTTCAAAGGTCCTGTTGAGAAGTGGATAGAGACGGTCGATTCAGGGCTACGGCCACGGAGTGAAAACGTGATTTTTCCCTGCGAGTCGAATGCCGAGGAACTCGCTGCGATGATCGACGATGACGGCGGGATCGAAGTCTGCTACGGCGGCATCGGAATTCACGGACACATCGCGTTCAATGAGCCTGAGCCCGGCCTGCTGAACTCGGGGCCCCGGTTGGTGCAGCTCAACGAATTTACGCGGACGATCAACGCGATTCGGGAGCACGTCGGCGGCGATCTGGAAAACTTTCCTCGGCGGGCTTGGACGCTTGGAATGAAGCAGTGCCTTGGGGCCCGGCGGATCGAACTCTACTGTAGAAACAGCCACGGTCTTGAGTGGGCGAATACGGTTTTGCGATTGGCACTGCTGGGTGAGCCGGGCGATGACTATCCGGTGACGTGGATTCGCGAGCATCCGAACTATCGAATTATCACGGATCGGAATACGGTGAGTTCACCGAAGATTCTCTTGTAGTGGGCAGGCTGCCCGACTGATTGATCGACGCCCCCCTCGTAGTGACGTGCCTCTCACGCACTTTCGCTCGCCACCTTGCGAGAAATGCCGGCCAGGTCCCAACCGGGCCCGCCTCGATCGATTTTGAGGCACCCGCCGAAACCGAACATCAGCGGGTTCGCACAGACGTCTTCACTTAGGAGGCGCGTCCCGAAGGCTCCTTCTTCGGCGTACAGCGCCGCTCCAGCGGCTTGAGCGACTGGCAGCGCGGCTCTCGTGAGGACGCTGGTCTCTCCGACCTGGGCGCCAACAATGATCCGGATGGATCGCTGTCGGGCTTGTTTCGCTAGTTCTAGCGAGCGTAAGAGGCCTCCCATTTTTGAGACGCGAATGTTGACGATCCAGTGCTGTGGATCTTCCACGCACTCGCGGAGCTGATCCACTCTGAGCATGCTTTCGTCGAGAATGATACTCGTGCCGGTCTCGTTCGCGATGCTTCTCATCCCGTCGTAGTCGCCGGCCGTGACGGATTCTTCGACGGCGCCTATTCGGCCGAGCACCGCCAAGTAATCGGTGACACTGTGGTGGTCTTTCCAAAGATTGTTTGCGTCTATGCGAATGGAGTTGCGCTTGAGACCCAGTAGACGCAGAGTTTTTATCTTTTTCCGATCGACGGCGAGGTTGCCCGAGAGCTTGACCTTGAAATTGGTGAACCCAAACGCGCGGTATTTGAGCGCGGTCTTTAGGAATGATGGAAACGCGCCGTCGCCTAGTACCGCGGAGTAGAAATACTTCGTCCTCAATGGCGGCAGACCCAGTAGGGATTCGACAGGCACGTGCTGCTCTCTGGCGAAGAGGTCGAGCAGGGCCAATTCGATGGCGCACCAGGCCGACGGGTTGGCGTCGATTTCGTTCGTGTGGGCGGATTGCCAGGAGCGAAGATCGTCGATCGAATGGATGTCGGCAATCACTCGATTGCAGGTACTGCGAAAAAACTCTTCAGCGGATTCGAAGCTCTCGCTGGTGACGTACTCGCGCGGGCATCCTTCGCCGACTCCGGTGACGCCGTTTCGTTTGGCCTCGACCCAGACGCTTTGCATGCGCGAGCGCTCGGCCGAAGCATGACGGAATTTAACTTTGAATGGGATTTCGAGACGCGAGAGCTGTAAATCTTCGATGCGCACGGCAGCTACTCGACCGGGCTTTTGAGCGCGAATTCCGCGAACGGGAAGTTGCAGGAATCGGCGTATTGCAGGACGACGACTTTGAATTGGTTTTCGCGTTGGCCTAGTTCTACGAAATGCCTTTTAAAGGCATGACCGGTGCCGCGCTTGAGAGCGACGACTTCGAGTGGTTTTAGGCGGCCGCTTTTGAGTTTTTGCTCGTACTCAACATTGGCTCCCGACAACTCGTGCTCAACTGCATCACGGAGACTTGTGGTCCCCTTGGAGTTTGCTCCTAGGCGCTCGATATAAAGTCGATACTTGGAGCGATGAGCGTCCGCGACCAGCACGAAGAACACGGGCGACTGACCAAGCCGTTCCTCGACGGAGCACACCGCTTTGATGACTTGGCTTTCGTGTAGTTTCTCCCCAGTTATGTTCGTCACGCCCGAGCCCTTTTCGACGAAACGGATGCAAGGCGTGTCGTGGAAACGGCCACGTGCCTCGACGATGTCGTTCATGAAATAGCGATAAAGGCCGGCGCTGGTCGTCCCGAAAATGTAGTACTGCCGGCCGTTTTCGAGTTCTTCGATGGTTTGAAAAGTTCTGCGCCCGCTGTCCCAGGCGCCGCGCTCAACGAATTCGAAAAAATTTTGTCGGATCGTCGGCGCACCCGCGCTCGTGTTGCTCTCTACGGTTATAGTTCCGCGAAACTCGCTCGACATATAGCCAAGCTCGGCGATGTGCACCGAATCGGGTAGAGAGCTTCGCACGGCGCTGAGCGGGATGCTGCAACTTCCACCGGTCCAAGTAGTGATCAGTCGTAATCTCGGCCAGAGATCACTGACGGAAGGACTATCGACTTGCAACAGAGCCTTGAGTTCGGCGATTCGCTCGCGTGAACATCGAAGGCGCGGCAGGATGGCGGACCGTTGTCCGGGCGTGAGGCGATCGGGGCAGGGAAGTGTCCCTTCGGCGATGGCTCGCAAAAGAGTTTCGCGGTGTTCCCGGAACACAGAGACCAACTTAAGCAACGTCGAGGGGTTCGCCGTGGCGATGCAGGTCAGGTCGGAGCATGCCAAAGCCAGTGCGACGATCACTTGGTATTTCGACTCGTAGTCGGTGATCTCCAGCGCCTCATCGGGTAGCACATAACGCTTTCGGGCGCGGGCGGGCATGGTGCGCGAGACGTGGCCGGAAGCGGAGCCAAACGGGGTTCCGTTTTCGAGATGGCCCTCGACGGCCGGGCTGACGATTCCTAAAATTCTCCCTTAAAAGACATCGGGGTGGACGGAGAATAACGCGAACGCCTGAGTTGACTCGGTGCGCTTGTGAGCCTCAAGTGTTTCGGCGAGCAGCGGGATGAGTTTGGGTTTGCCGGTAGTCCCACTAGTCTGTGCGAAGAGTACTGGTGGCGCAGCTGTAAGGGTGGGCTCGCCGGTTTGTTGTTGTTTTTCGATGTAAGGGCGAAGCGACTCGTAGGTCTGCGGCGGCACGGCGTCGGCGAATTCCTTGTATCCGCTAATGGAGGTGAAGTTGTGTTCGCGTCCGAATGTAGAGTCGCGATTGCGCTCAAGTAGCGCCCGCAGTAGGTCTGACTGGGTAGCCCGGGGGTCGCGGGCCGCATTTACAAACGGACGCCAGTGAGTCAAACGTAGGGTCTGCATGTGAGCCCAAACAGCGGAGTTTTCGCGCGACTCACGCATCGTCGGCGTCAGCCTGCTGTTGATCGAGACCCGCCTGCAACGGCGTCAGCATCTGATTGAGAAAGTCTTGCGGGTGAGCGGGATTCAGCAGGCCCAGATCGCCAACGCGGCGGCCCGAAGGTAGGAACCAACTGCCAAAGATGAGATCCCAGATGATGAGGTTGTTCCCGTAATTGCGATTGGATTCGCCCGCTAGCTTCGAGTGGTGCCAGCGGTGAAGTTCGGCACTGCTCACGATGTAGTTGAGCGCGCCGTAGCGGGCATCGACATTGGAGTGCTTGAAGAAGCCATTTACGGAGTAAAAGACGAAGTAGTAGGCCAGGACGTTTTCAGAAACCCCGAGCAGCATGAAGGGCAGAGCGTCAAGTAGGTACTGCAGCGCTTTCTCCACGGGGTGAAAGCGGCCGACATTGAGCCAGTACAGCTTACTTGGCGAGTGATGGACGGCGTGAAGCCGCCAAAGAAAACTCGTGTGGTGAGCTGCGAAATGCATCCAATAACGCAGTAGCTCGGCTGACAACAGCATCAAAATGACCTGTGCCGCGACCGGCCAATTATCTGGCCAGATTCGTTGGGCGGCAAGTTGGAAGGAGTCGCCCCAACGGGCGAGGAAGGCTACGGCAGCCAGCGCGAAGGCTTGCGGTAGTAGCAGTTGGACGACCACCATGAAGGCGAGGTCGCTCTTAACTTCGGGCCATCGCGGTTGCCATTCGATCTTGTATGGGATTACGAATTCGAGCACGGTTACAAGCGTGGCGCCGAGAATCGCCGCCACGTATGCACTGGGGATTATGTCGAGGGCGGCTAGTTGATTGAGGGCAACGGCCGCTCCGAACGCGAGCAGCATCGTGCCGGGGTAGGCCAGTTTTCGTAACGGGAGCAGCGCGGGGCTGGGAGGCATCAGCGACCTGAAGTCATTTTAGGCTCTTACTGCGCGGATCGGGACCGGGATGCGGGTTGGAAACGTCACACGGCCGCAACCTGGACGTGTGTAAGAATTGCGACGACTCAATGCGACTGGTTATTGCAGCTTGTTGTTTCCAGCTGGTGTCGGTGGTGGCCGCGCAGAACGCCGATGCGATTGTCGGCAGGTGGGAAGTAAATAACAAGAAGGACATCGTGCACATCGAGATCAAACAGGCGGGCGACTCGTATAGCGGGTCGATTGTTTGGATCAAGGAGAAATTATTTCCAGAGAATGACCCGAGGGGAATGGGCGGCGAGCCTAAAGTTGACCGCAACAATCCGGACCCGGCGCTACGGACGCGACCGATCGTCGGCGTCGAGGTGCTTGCAGAGCTAAAGTACTTCGGCAGAGGCGAGTGGAAGCAAGGTCGGCTCTACGCGCCCGATCGGGGCCGTATGGCGAGCTGCAAGATGAAGTTGCTGTCGAATGGATCCTTGCGAGTGCGTGGGTTCGTCGGGCACCCGATATTTGGCCGCAGTATGGAATGGCGGCGGCTCTAAAAATAGGCGGTGGGCTGGCCCGGTAATCTTACTAGATAGCTGCTATCTAATGTTCCGCCGACAAAATCGTTGGCGCGGCTCGATCCTGTTCGCCGCGCAACTGAGCTTGATGCTTGCGCAGGTTGCGGCTGGTCAGGTGATGGACGGGCGGTTGCGAATTCAGATTCGGGACGCGTCGGAGCGGCCGGTTGCCGCGACGGTCGAACTGATTGGCCGCAATCCTCAGTTTCTCTCTCGTATGGATGCGGGCGCGAACGGAGTTGCGACTATGAACCGCATCCCACCGGGCGTTTATCGGCTGAGCGTGCGATCTGCCGGGTTTGCCGAGCACACCGAGCCGATCGACATTCGATCGGCGGTTCCACTTCGCGTCGAAGTGAGATTACGCATCGAGGCGGCTTCGGATGAAGTCACAGTAATTAGCCAGCCCCCATTGCTCGATCGGCTGCAGCCGTCACAGTTGATGAGAGCTTCGGGAGACTCGCTCGACCTGGCACTCGGGACCACTCTGGGTCGCAGCACGGTCGAGGTTGTGACGACGATGCCAGGCTGGCTTCTTGAGGCGAACGCCGTTTTGCATCCTCGCGGATCGGAATATGACACGCAGTACGTGATAGACGGCATGCCGCTTTATGACAATCGCTCGATTGCGTTCGCGCCCGGCTTTGAGAACGGTGAGTTCGCTGCGGTGAGTATCTTGACCGCAGGAATTCCGGCTGAGTACGGGCGACGGTTGGGAGGAGTGATTTCGCTTGATTCTCGGCGAGCGGCGCGGCGCGGGCATCACTCCTCGTTGGACATTCAGGGCGGCACGTTCGACTCTTACCTCGTCGCCGCGTCACATCAATATGTCTCGAACAAGACAGTAGCTTCGGTAGGAGTTCAGGGTGGTTTTACGGATCGCTACCTCGACCCACCGTCGCTCGAAAATTTCACGAACAGGGGAAGCTCGTCTGGGTTTAACGCTAGCCTGTCGCGGGATGTCTCCGACCGCGATAGGGTGACATTCTACCTGCGCTCAAATCGCACGGGCTTCTTAGTTCCGAACGACTTTCAACAGCAGCAGCTTGGGCAACGTCAAGATCGCCGGAGCGCTGAAACCGCGGGGCAGCTTCACTACCAACATACGTTTTCAGCGCGTTCTCTGGGCTCGATTCGGGGCATGATTCGTGATCTCAGGACCGAACTTTGGAGCAACCAGCTATCCACGCCGGTGTTCGTATTGCAGGACCGAGGGTTTCGTGAAGGTGCGGTAATTGCAGATCTGACTTTCGAAATGGAGAGACAGACGCTCAAGGTTGGCGGCGACTTTCGGACAAACAACATTCGCGAGCAGTTTCAATTGGCTGATCCCGGCAAGATTCCCGCATTTGATATCGACTTTCGCGATGAGCAGCGGAGTAACGAGGCCTCGCTGTTTTTGCAGGATCAGCTTCGGCTTGGAAACTTTGCCGCGAACGTTGGCGTGCGGTTTGATCGCTACAGCTTGCTGGTCGACGACACGGCGCTGAGTCCGCGGATTGCGTTGAGCTACTACCTTCCAGTTGCGGATGTTCAGTTGAGGGCTTCGTACGATCGAATCTTTCAGCCGCCACCGACTGAGAACCTGTTGCTCAGCAGCGCTGCTCCGACACTGGGCTTGGATGCGCTTGAAGACGCACTGCCGGTACAAGCAAGCCGCGCTAATTTTTTTGAGATTGGGGTGCGCAAGCCGCTAGCGGATGTGCTGCGGCTAGACGTTAGTCACTACTGGAGGACGTTTCGAAATCCGGTCGATGACGATGTTTTTTTGAACACGGGGATCTCGTTTCCGATTACGTTTGATACAGCGCGGATCGTTGGCACCGAAGTTCGTCTCGAGCTGCCGAGGTGGCGTGCGTGGACGTCGTCTGTGAGCTACTCGAACATGCGGGGCACTACGACTTCGCCCGTTACCGGTGGATTCTTTATCGAAGGCGGCGAAGCGGACGAATTGCGCGAAATTGTTGAGCACTTCCCCATCACGCAGGATCAACGCAATACCGTTGCCGGGCAGATTCGATTTGAGCCGCATCGACGCGTTTGGCTGATGTCGGGTGCTCGCTATGGCAGCGGTCTGCCGGTCGAACTCGATGTTGCGGAAGACGAGGGCAACTCCGCCGAAGAGCAGACGATTCCGAAAGATATCCTCGAGCGAGTAAATTTTGAGCGCGGGCGGATTCGGCCAAATTTCACTTTCGACTTTTCGGCGGGTTTTCGCGTTTGGGATCGAGACCCGCGTTCGCTCACCCTGCAGTTCGATTTGCGCAATCTGACGGATCGGCTCAACGTGATCAACTTCAGCGGGCTATTTTCTGGAACGGCACTAGCTCCCGGCCGGCAAGCGACGGTCCAAATGAAGTTGAGATTTTGATGTCGTCGCGGATTCGACAAATATCGGGTTGGAATAAAACCACAGATCGCTCCAAGCAGCCTCCTCCGGATCGAGTCCGGTCTGCTCCGAATCAGCTAACGGATTTCCCACTGCGTCTGTCTCACGTGGAGTATTCGGTGGCAAGCTGCTGCCGCGAATTCGAAAGTACATATCACCGTCAAGCTTTTTCAAGCGGTAAGTCGGCGTTTCGTACCAACCTCCCTTTCGTTGCCGCAGGTCACTCTGGCGATAGGTCGCAACCACTCGCGTCGACTCATTCGTGTCGCGCTCGTAATCGGGGTTCAAAGTCGTGCCGTCTTCGAGAAACTTCGAGGCGCGCGGGCGAACACGGCCGGCGATGAGTTGCACCGTACGCACCTGGGGCCGATCACCGTGGTCGTTGCGTTGAGGCGAGCGGAATCGAACATTCACATCGAGTCGACGTCCTGCTCGAACCTGCAGCGTCTCGCCCATGCCCGCCCGGCGCCCCTGACTCTCGGCGCGAATATCAAGCGCATCGATTAGATCGCCATGAACACAAAAGGTATTCCCCGAGCGCAATCCCGCGGCAACTTCGGTAAGCGAGAACGAACCGCTGCGGTCGGAGTCGGGAACGTAGGTCCAGGTCTTGGCGTATTGGCCCGGCCAGAAATCACCGCCGGTGGAGTGGAAGTCACTGCTGACGAATGTCCACCAGTGACGCCCCTCGCCGAGCAGCGAGTCCCATAGTCCGCCAACCTTGGCGATGTAGACACCGGCACCGCCGTACGTGCCTTTCCCAACGGCTCGCGCACGATAACCACCGCGGTTCGCTTGTTTCTGATGGCCTGGCAGCCCCTCAAACCCGAAGGCCACATCCGGGCCCGCATCGTTAAGATCGCGAAAATCCGCGGCTGTGTATGAGGACACGCGCTCGGGGTGAGCAAACACCATCCAGCCTGATCCGCGGTGATTGGCCTGTAGCCACTTGGCGGCTTCGACTGCTTTCTGGTGGTCGTCTTGGTTGAATTGCTTCCCTGGCCACAGGCCCTTCAATCCACCCGAGGTGTCGTTGTCAGCGCGGTCAAAGCGATACTCGAATTCACCGATCGGCGCCGCATTATTTGCGACGATTCCGACGCTGCAATGTTCGTGGCCTGGGACGTTCCACTCCAGCCCCGTGGCGATCAAATTCTTGGGGTTCTCGCCGCGTACCGTTTGAATGATTGGAAACGCAAACTCAATCAGAGACTGCCAGCGCCACATTCCGCGATGGTCGCCGCTTTGTACTTCGTCGCCTCGCACGGGACTGGTCGAATAGACCGACGTGTCGTCCCAGAAGTTGCCCTCTCCGTCGCGCGCGCCGGCGCCGCCGTGCTCAGAGTTGGCTTCCCAATCGAGCCCGTAGTTCACTCCATTGCCAAGAACGTCCGCGAGACGATTGCGGCCGTCAGTGAAATAGCTGTGCTGGTGAAAGTCGCCGGCCATCCAGCGTCCGGGGGCGGACTCTCGGCCATTTGAGCCGATCGCAACGACAAGCGCCAGGGCGATCAGCACGACGTGGATGATTAATCGCCGCGGCATCGCTCCTGAATTGTACGGCATAACAGCGACGAGTCAATCAAAAAATATGAGAATAAATGACCGGCTTATTCTTCCGGAAGAATCGCAGTCTTCAAATGGCCGTTGTGACTCATCATATGCTTGAAGACTTCAATGAGATCGGTCAATGGCGCTTCGTTCAAGATGAAGTCTGAGGCATGCACGTCGCCTCGGCTAATGATATCGAGTGCCTCTCGAATATGCTCAGGCGTATGGTGGAACGTTGCTTGTAAGGTGAGCGAGCCATAGTGAATACGCCCTGTGTCTAAGCAAATCGCCGTTTCCTTTGGGCAGCCGCCAAAGAAATTCACGACTCCGCCGGTGCGTACCATGCTGACGGATTGGCGCCAGGCGTGCGGCGAGCCCACCGCCTCAATGACGATGTCGGAGCCTCGCCCACCCTCGGTGTGACGGCGCACTTCATCGCTAGGGTCGTTGCCCCGGCGGGATTCAATCAATGCCTCGGCGCCCAGGTGCTCGGCGCGGGCGAGTTGCATCTGACGCCGTCCGACAGCAATCACTCGAGCGCCGGCAATCTTAGCCAAGCGAACGAACATCAGCCCGATCGGCCCCAGCCCGATAACGGTGACGGTGTCACCCGCTCGAACAGCGGTTTGATCAAGGCCGTTTAGAACGCAGGCTAACGGTTCAGTCAGCGCCGCTTCGCGATAATCAACGTGGTCGGGAATCTGGTGGGTGTTGCAATCAACGATCGGCCCTGGGATCTTCACGAATTGCGCATAAGCACCGTTGTTGAACAGCAAGTTCTCGCAAAGATTTTTTTGATCGCGCCGGCAGAAAAAACATTTATGACAGGGCGCCGAATTCGCGGCAACGACGCGGTTGCCGACTTGGAAATGTTTTACCGACGAGCCGACCTCGACAATGTCCCCGGCTAGTTCATGCCCGAGCACCGCCGGCGGCGTAATCATTTTGGCGTGATGACCACGACGATAAACTTTTAGGTCGGTACCGCAGGTAAGCGCGGCTTTGACGCGAACCAAAATTTCCGAAGGCCCAATCGTGGGCACGGATATCTGCTCGATGCGTAACTCTTCTTTGCCGTGGAGGACGCCGGCTAGCATCGTTTCCTTCACGCGGTTGCTCGCTCCTGTGGGTGCACGATCAATTTCAATGAACCGTTCTGTGGGTTGCGGGCAAGGTCCATGCCTCGCCCGAACTCGTCGAGCGTCAGGTGATGTGAAATCAGCTCTTCCACTGGAAAACTCTTATCCCAAACGACCCGCGCCGATTCGGCTTGCAAATCGACTGAGGCGCTATACGAACCGAAAACGGTCCGATCCTCCGCGCAGATTACCTTTCCATTCAGAGTAAACTTTTCCTTCGTGGACGTCTGTGCAAAGAGCATGACTCTAGCGCCTCGCCGTGAGAGTTCTACAGCCTGCTCGACGATGCCGGGAGCTGATGCCGCAACGATTACTACGTCCGCACCACGTCCTTCGGTGGCGCTATTTACGGTCTTAGCGACATCGCCGGACGCATCCAACGTCTCGCTCGCACCGAGCCGAGCGGCTTTCTCCAGCCGCGAAGACAATCGATCAGTGACGAACAAATTCGCCACCCCCTGTCGCCGCAGCAGCGCCGTGAAGATCAATCCGATCGGCCCCTGACCCATTACGAGGACACTCTCCCGCGGGCCGACTGCACACTTCTGGAGCCCCTTCATACAGGTGTTGACCGGTTCGACGAACGTCGCCCGTTCGAAGCTGACATCGTCGGGAATTTTCTCTACGCCGTGTTCCACAATCCAGTCCATCACGCGGACGTATTGCGCAAATCCGCCGCCGGCCGGCTCGAACCCCGCCGTGATTCCTACGGTTTTGTAGGTGGCGCATTGTGCGTAGTCTCGATGGGCGCAGTAAAAACATTCCTTACATGGAATGTGATGGAACAGGCATACGCGATCACCCACCGCAAAGTTCCTAACGCCCTCTCCAACGGCAGCAACGATACCGGCCGTTTCGTGACCATATATGCGCGGAGCGGGTAGGAGATCGTACTCGATTTTCTTAAGATCAGTATGGCAGATGCCGCAGCTTTCGACCCTGACGAGCATCTCGCCAGGGTCGATTTCGGGGACCGGCACGCGCTCGGTTACGACAGAGCTACTGCCACGATAGACCGCCGCTTCCATGGGCTGATTCATCGACCCACCGATCGGCGAAAAGGACCAGCGCGCGCTTCGAGTTTCGTATTTTCTCCCGTGTTCACGCCGCGCTCCACGAACACACCTTTAGAAACTTCGCGAGTGAACGGGCGGCCAACTCGCTATCACGCTTGAGCCGCAACAGTTGCTGCCAGCGTGTTCGATTCAGCCCCATTTGCCAAACGAGATTCGCGACCGAAAATGAACCGTCATCACGCAAGGCCTGATTGAAATCGACAGCAAACGAGGTCTGTGCGCTGTCGCTTACGACTCGAACGCAATAGAACGGCAACGAGCACTCTAACGCTACTTCGGCAAGGGCCGCGGCCTCCATGTCGACCGCGTGCGCGCCGGAAGCAGCCAATTGTCGCTTCTCCTCCGCGCTCTGCACAACGTGGTCCACGGTAAGCAAGGTTCCCCGCCGATACGGCTCGCTAGGAGAACCCGGTAAACACCCAGAGTACTCTACATGGCCGTCGGTGATACGTTCCGCGACAAACACATCGCCGACTGAATAGCGGCGATCTAAGGCACCTACGAATCCGACCGATACAAGGGCGTCGACCGATCCCCGGCCGATCATCGTCCGCGCCGCCGCTGCCGCGGGCCCGCGCCCCACGCCGTTTGCTACGAAGGTGGCCGAGGCACCGTTCAATTCTCCGGTGGCTAGGCTGCGCGCGTGCTGTTCACGGCGGTGCGCAAGGCCGCCGAAGCCTGAAAACTCCCGACGGTCCGCCGCGACAAGAAGCAGCAACTTTCGATCATCGCATTGCCGTGACCGATACTCGATCGGACGGGCGAAGACAGGCGAGGAGCGCGAATGCTATTTCGTCGCGATTTCAACCTTTAAGACGTTCCTTCCGGGTGCGATCTCAACGACGATCGGTTTCCCGCCAGGGGAAGTACTGGTGTACACCTCGGCGTCTTGCATCGAATACGAACCCGTCGTGGGCTCTGAAAAATCAGTCGCGACGCGGTGGACTTCGACTCGATATTTCCCAACGCTTGGGCCGAGATTCGCGGGAATCGAAAACTCACCTTCGCTCCGCCAGCCTAAATAGGCTGTAGCCGGAGGATGATTGCCGTCCTCGGGAATCAATGTTAGCCAACCCCAGTACAGCGGCTTCTCGTCAAGCGTAACGAGCCCGCTGACTTCCACCCGCTCGGTATCCGTCAAGAAGCCCTGGCGCTGCATCCAGCCGAGAAGCAACTCCGGCCACTGCCCAAGTTGAGGGTCGCCCGGAGCCAGCCCTGTACCGTGCGGGCCAAGCGCAAAGATGTGCATCTCGGCCGAGACACCCGCCTCGAGCAACGCCTGGTAGAAAGCGATGCTGTGCTTTGGCGTCACCGTTGGATCGGTATGGGTATGGATAAGGAATGACGGTGGCGTCGCTGAGGTCACTTTCGCCGCGGTATCGTTGTACGTCTCGGTGCCGCGGCCGAGAAGTGCTCCGGACACGGCAGCGTAGACCGGCACCAAAAAATCAGGACGCGAACTTACACGATCAATTGGATCAGCCGCGTTCTGATCCCCGTCGTCAAACGCTGTCCCAGCGGCCGTCGTTAAGTGCCCACCGGCGGAGAATCCCAACATGCCAATGCGATTTGGACTAATCCCGAGTTCTGGCGCCCCCGACCGAACGTATCGAACCGCCCGCTGGGCATCGAGTAGCGCCACTGAAGATTCATATTTCGGTCTCAGCCGATAGCGCAGCACAAATGCATTGACTCCAACTGAGTTCAACCACCTCGCTACCTGCAACCCCTCGTGATCCGACGCTAGGATCCGGTACCCGCCGCCGGGATTGATTACCACGGCGGCGCCGGTGTTTTTCGAGCGGTCGGCTAAATGAATGGTAAGGGCGGGCTTATCAATGACACCTTCGCCATCCGCTCCGGATGCCCCCCGCGGCCAAAGGAGAATCTGCTCGTTGCCGAGAACGCCGCCTGCAAGGACAACGTTCTGAAAACAGGAAAGTCCGGCAATAAGAGTGACTAGGAGGAGGCTTGAATATCTCATTGGATTTCTCTCGATCACGAGAACACAGGATAGCTAGCCCGCACATTTCTCAAGTGCTCTCGATCGCCACGCGGTGAGAAGATTGGGACAAGGTGCCCGAGGATTGCGTGGACTTCCGTCCAAGCCGTGTAAACGCGGTTTGAGGTCATCGCTTGCTTGCCGACGGATTTGGGACGCGCTTCAATTTTTCTTGTCGAGTAGCCTAGCCAAAATCGAAGCGATTCAGAAGCACAATAATTCAACCGCAAACGCGCGGTATGCTAGCCCTATTGATTGCTGACGGTCTCGATCTGAAAAACATCTCAAAGCTGCTCTGACCAATTGACCTAGCGCTATGCGGTCGGATGCTCCTCGCACTGGAGTGCAAGCGCTGATCCTGACTGGCAACTTGGACCCACCCGGTGAGCCTAAACGTCGACAACACGCTAGATAGGCTGACGGCTCGCAATCTGCAGCCGCTGGCGCTGGGTGTCGGCGCTTACTACTCCGCGCTCACCGTGGCACACATGTTCGTTCTTGTGGGCCCGCCGCGGACGCTCATGGTGGCTTTCTCAGCTATCAGCGCGGGGTTTTTCTTCTCAATCTGGTTGTATCGCCGATCGCACCCGGCGAACCCAGTCAGCTCACATCGTTCTGAATTCTTGATCGCCGCGGTCGTCATGGCCAACTGCCTAGCCCACCTTGCCGTGACCCGCGACCCGATACACACTTCGAACGTCGCTATCGCTCTGATTGGTGGTGGCCTGCTCTTTCTCTCTACGAAGTGGTTCATGGCGTATTTGAGTCTAGGGCTGATCGGATGGTCAGTTCTAATCCCTCTGTTTCCTCGCGATGCGCCGCTCACGCACTACGGCTTCATGATCGGTAGTTCAATCGTTCTCTCGGGAATCGCATTTGCGATCAGGAGGAAAGACCTAGGCGACTTGGAAAGCAGCCGACTCTTGTCGAGGGAAATCGAACTTGGGCGTCAGGGAGAGCTCGAAAAGATTCATCTGAAAGAACGGTTACTTAATAGCGAAAAAATGAGCAGTCTTGGCCTTGTGACCACTGGTCTCGCACACGAGTTCAACAACATTCTTGCGATTATCAGAGTCAATTCGGAACTCGGTGCAGCTCAGGAAACATCGGTCGACTCAAGAGATCGCTTCAACGAGATTGCTGTAGCTGTCGATCGAGCCTCCGCTGTCACGAGCGAGATGCTGGCGTTCAGCGGCAAGACGTTCCCCGAGAAAGAGCCGGTGAATCTACACGAGGCAGCGCACGCCGTAGCCACTCGCCTGTCGGGGGCGATTGCAAAGCTCGTCGACTTGCGAATCCCAGATGCTAGCTGCCCGCGCGTCATGGTGGACGCCGACCGATCGCAGGTTGAGCAAATAGCGACGAATCTAATCAACAACGCCGCGGACGCAGTGGGCGATTCGAGCGGCTCGGTGACCATTACAACCGGAGAGTTAGACGTCGACGGCGACCTCCAGGTTTTCGTCTTCGGCGGATACGCATTGCGACCGGGCCGATTCGGTTTTTTACGGGTCGCCGATACTGGCACGGGGATCACCGCGGACGAAGTCAAGAGAATATTTGAGCCCTACTATTCGACGAAATTTGCGGGGCGAGGCCTAGGTCTTGCCTCGGTAGCCGGAATTCTGCAGAGTCACGATGGCGGGATACAGGTCGAAAGCACTCCCGGCAGCGGCTCCACGTTTACAGTTCTACTGCCACTCTCGTAGGGGCCTTCTTGTCGTAGACGCGGCCGGTGCCGAGAATGTTAGGTAACCCTGATAGACTGTCTCGGTGCAGATTATCGAGCGGCAACAGCCTTACGACGCAGTCATCGTTGGGTCCGGCGCTACTGGCGGTTGGGCCGCCAAGCAATTGAGCGAAGCCGGCATGACGGTGGCTGTTATCGAGGCGGGCCCGCGTGTGACGCCGGCCGAGTTTACTGAACATGTCCAGCCATACCAGCTGAAGTATCGCGGCAAGTCTCCCGAGATTGCTCGTAATCGGCCGATCCAGTCGATGAAATATGCTTGCCGCGAATCGAACTACAAGTGGTTCGTCGACGACATCGATAACCCGTATACGCACGACCAAGACAAGCCTTTTCAATGGACGCGTTGCCGCATTGTTGGTGGAAGGTCGCTCACTTGGGCGAGGCAGAGTTATCGGTTTAGCGATCTCGAATTCAAAGCGGCCTCGCGCGACGGTTACGGCGTGGACTGGCCGATCTCTTACGAGGAGATGGCGCCGTACTACTCCCGCGTAGAGAAATATGTTGGCGTTAGCGGCCAGGCTGAGGGCCTGATGCAGTTGCCCGACAGCGATTTCTTGCCGCCGATGGGGATGACTTGCGGCGAGAAACTTTTCAAGCAAAAAGTCGAGTCGCAGCTCGGCTGGCCGGTTACAATCGGCCGCAGCTCGATCATTACTCGCGAGCACAACGGCCGTCAGCCTTGCCACTATTGCGGCCCGTGCGAACAGGGTTGTGTCACACAGAGCTACTTCGCCAGCCCTTGGACAACGCTAAAGGACGCAGAGGCCACGGGTCGTACGACGGTCATCCCTAACGCCGTGGCCAGCCACGTTGTGAAGGACCCGAACTCCGGGCTCGTCTCGGGCGTCGCTTTCGTTGATCGCTTGACGCGCGTGCCTCGAGAGATTCGAGGGAAAGTCGTTGTGCTGGCGGCTTCGAGTCTCGAATCAGCGCGACTGATGCTGAATTCGGGGGACGGCTTCGCCAACTCGAGCGGGGCAGTCGGCCATTACGTGATGGACCACCTCAGTGGCTCAACCGTGGGCGAGTTGCCGATCGGAGAAAGCCGCGTATGGACTGGACCGCCGCAGCGTCCGAATGGCCTCTACGTTCCGCGGCTGCTCAATTTGGACCGGGCGCGCACGGACGGCCTCATTCGAGGTTACGGCTACCAGTGCGGGACTCGCGCGGTTTCGTCATCGTCGCTGTGGCGGATGCCCGGCTTCGGTAAAGAGTTTAAAGAACGCCTGCGAGAAGGCCGTTGGGTATTTTCACTCGGTAGTTCATGTGAATGCCTACCGCGATACGAAAACTACGTCGCGATTGACAAGGATCTGAGGGACGCCTGGGGGATACCGGCCCTGCGCATGCACGTCACCTGGAGCGAGAACGACCTAGCGCTGAGACGGCACGCGGCGGATTCCGCGGAGGAAATGCTGCGGGCCGCCGGGGCTAAGGAGATCAAGTCGTTTCTGCCCGAGCAGTGGCCTGGCGGAAAGACCCACGAGGTGGGTTCGGCGCGGATGGGTGACGACCCTAAGTCATCGGTGCTTAACCGCTGGAATCAGTCGCACGATATCAAGAATCTGTTCGTAACTGATGGTTCCGCGTTCGTCACCGTCGCGCACCAAAACCCGACGTTGACGATGATGGCTTTGACCGTTAGAGCTACCGACTATCTCGTTGAAAAATACAAACGCGGTGAGCTTGGCTGACGGGTTGTTTAGCTGAAGTTTTCAAGCCGGCATTTCTCACCAGACGACGGTGAAATTACGGGCTAAACAACGCGCCGGTCAAAACTGACACTCTTGACTAGGGCGAACACCGGCATTCCGGGGGCGAGTTGGAGTTCTTCTACAGCTTCTCTGGTTAGCCGAGCGCGGATTCTAGTATTTTTGAGGACCATGAACAGTTCGGCAAATGGGGTCTCTGAATCCATCGCGATGTGCTCCACCGAGGCGTGTAGGACGTTTCGAATACTGATGCCCGCGGGCTTATGAGTCGCTATGGCGACGTCGCGGGCACGGATCCGTAGACGAATTTTCTGCCCCCTCGCGAGTCCGTCAACCATGGGCATCTTGAGCGTCTGACCGTCGAGATCGACACGGGTCAGCGCTAGACGTTGGTCGTGCCCGCTCACGCGAGCTTCGACCAGAGCGCCGCCCTCTTGGCGCCCGGTCAGTGGCTGAAGATCAAGACGCTCCATGATGTCCGCAGTCGGGCCGTAGGCTTTTTCACGACCGTTGTCCAAAATTAACATGGAGTCCGCAAGATGGACAACGTCAGCGAGCGCGTGGCTTACGAAGATAGTTGGAACTCCAAACAATTTTGGGACGCGCTCGAGATACGGCAGGATTTCAGCCTTTCGCTGGTCGTCTAGCGCGGAGAATGGCTCGTCCAGCAAAAGCAAACTAGGGGAGGTGAGTAAACTGCGGGCGAGAGCGATGCGCTGGCGCTCGCCGCCTGACAGGGCGCCGATCGTTCGATCGAGAAGAGCACCAAGATCTAGAGCTGAAACGATGTCATCGAAAGGAATTCCTTGAGTGGCACGCTTGCTGCGAACCTGCGCGAACGCGAGATTGCCGGCGACGTTCAGATGCTCAAATAGGCGCCCGTCTTGAAACATCAGGCCGACTGGTCGACGATGAGCCGGCACGTTTGTTCCTGAACGGCGGTCGAACCAGACCCGTGGGCCGAGTGCCACGCGTCCGACGTCGGGCGTCTCGAGCCCCGCGATTATCCGTAAGAGGGTACTTTTGCCGCTTCCGCTGGGGCCGAAAAGACAAGTGATTCCATTTAGGGGCAACTCTCGACTCAGGTTGAGATCGAAATCCCGATAGCTGAGTTTCACCGCCAACGATAGCGGGTCAACGGGCATGCGTCGGAAACCTTCGATTCAGCGAGTAGATTGTCAGCAGCACGCAAAACGAGAAAATCACGAGACCGGCTGACAGCACGTGTGCCTCGGTGTAACGCAAGGTCTCGACGTGCTCATAGATGGCGATCGAAATTACTTTGGTGCGGCCGGGGATGTTGCCGCCGACCATCAGGACAACTCCGAATTCCCCGATCGTGTGCGCGAAAGTTAAGACGCTTGCGGTGAGGAAGCCCTTCGCCGAGAGTGGCACGGCAACCGTAAAGAACGCGTCGAGGGGCGATGCCCGAAGGCTTGCAGCAGCCTCCATCGGTCCTCGACCGATGGATTCGAAAGTGCTAGCCAACGGTTGAACCATAAATGGCAATGAGTAGATCACTGAGGCCACCACCAAGCCGCTAAACGAGAATGTAAGGGCGTCGCCGGTAACGTCAACCCATAGCTTGCCTAGCCGGGACGTTGGGCTCATCATGACCAGTAGGTAGAAGCCTAGAACGGTTGGCGGCAGCACTAGCGGAAGAGCTGTGACGGCCTCCAGCGCAGGTTTGAAGCGAGATTTCGTGGTCGCTAACCACCACGCGAGAGGCGTTCCAACGGCCAAAAGGATCGCCGTCGTGACGCTGGCCAGGCCTATGGTGAGCCAAAGAGAGGCAGTATCGGGCATTTCTATTCCGTAATGTAGCCGAATGATCGAATGAGCTTTTGGGCCCCGCTCGATTTCAAGTAGTCCAGGAATTCACGGGCCGCGGCACTGTTTTTCGCGCGACTTAGTAGGATTGCGTCTTGGCGGATGGATCCGTGCAGCGCTTGGGGGACGTCCCAGCGACTACCAGGCGTTCGGTTTCGCGGGCTTAGAACGTAGGAGAGAGCTACAAATCCCAGCTCCGCGTTCCCGGTCGCGACTAGCGCAAACGTTTGGCCGATGTTTTCTCCGCTGACGATCTGAGGGCGGAGGTGCTCAAGCAGTCCCAAGGCAATCAGCGACTCGCGCGTTGCTCTGCCGTAGGGCGCGAGATCTGGGTTTGCGATCGCTAACTTTTTAAAACCGCGCGCCGCGAGAATCTGCCGGCCATCCGCGGGAATTAGATCTGGGGCTGGACTCCACAACGCTAGCCGACCAGTCGCGTACGTAAAACGCGAGCGCTCGACTGCCAGGCCCTGTTTTTCAAGCAACTCGGGTCTAGCCTGGTCGGCCGAGAGGAGCACGTCGAACGGTGCGCCATTTCGAATCTGAGCGTAGAGTTTGCCAGTCGAACCGCTCGTCACTATGAGGGTGTGTGGGGACGTGCGCTCGAAATCGGCCTCCAACTTTTCCATCACTTCAGCGAAATTCGTTGCTACCGCCACGAGCGCTGACTCGGGGTGAGCGGCGGTAGCCAAAGCAAATACCAACGTGAATAATCTTGCGGTTCGCATTTTCTTCGACGAGACTGAGGCTGTCGCGGCGGCGGCTCGGGCGGGTGTCTCAGGGTAGCGGGAGTCTGGTATTATTGTCAACGTCAAATGAAAGTGACATCCTGTCTTCGGGAAATCCGAGCGCGGCGCGGCCTTTCGGCGAGCGAACTCGCTCAACAAATTGGAGTTACCCGCCAAAGTGTGCACGCGATCGAGTCGGGTGCGTACGCTCCAAACACGACGGTGGCTCTGAAGCTGGCGCACCTACTTGAGGTGAGTGTTGAGGACCTATTTCAACTACCCGAGGCAGAGCGGCGGCCAATGTTGCGGGCAGAAGCGGTAGCCGGACCGATCCACCAGGGCGCTCAGTTGAGGGTAGGCCGCGTCGGAAATCGGATGGTGGCGGTTCCCTGGTCGTCCGAACTTTTCGCCCTTCCAGTGTTGGACGCGGCCGCCGTTTCTAAGCTTGAGAATGGTTTCGTCGATGTCCGCCTGCGTGGCCCGGAATCATCGATCGACGACCGCCTGCTGATCGCCGGCTGTGACCCGGCCGTTTCACTCTTGGCGGAATACCTAAGGAACGCGACTGGAACCGACTTGATCGCGATACCGAGTTCAAGTAGCCGTGCGATCGAGATGCTGCGCGATGGGCTCGTCCATATGGCAGGCACTCACCTCGGCAAACGCAGTAGCCGCGTTCCAAACGGATGCAGCACTTTCGCGTACGCAGAGTGGGAAGAAGGCCTGGTGGTTGCGAGCGGAAACCCCAAGGGATTGCGATCGTTGGCTGATGTTTGTCGCGGAGGGGTTCGGATCATCAATCGCGATGCGGGCTCCGGCAGCCGCGCACTGCTCGACGAAGGCCTGGAGAACTACGGCGCCGACGCTGCCGATGTGAAAGGGTACGAAGATTTAGCGGCGGGCCATCTTGCCGCGGCTCTAAAGGTCAAGCGAGGGGACGCGGACTGCTGCGTGGCTCCCAGAATTGCGGCTCAGGCGTTCGATCTAAGCTTTGTTCCATTGGTGTTGGAGCGCTACGATATAGTCATATCTGACGAGTGGATCGAGACTCGTTCAGTACAGGCGCTGCTGAATGCCCTACAGCGGTCTACCTTCCGGCGAGAGCTGTCAGCGCTGGGCGGGTACGATACGCGTTCGACCGGCGAGAGAGTGTCCGGGCCAAACTGTTAGGGCGTTAGTACCATACCAGTGGTACTGGTCGAGCATCGGGGGCAGCCCCTAAAGCCCTACCTATGGCGTAAATGTATATTACCGAACCAGGTAGGGATTTATACCTATATGCCCACAAACTAAAGTAACCCTAGGCTAAGAACCTCATGGCAGTGTGGGCACTTTATATGTTTCTAAATCGCCCTCTGTTCATCGGTCTGTGGTGCCTCTCAATCCCCCCGCGTCGCAGCCAGAATCGAGGAATCATAGATGTCCCCCTACATTCGCTTTGTTCGCCGGCAGTTCGGCCTGGTTACCCGCCGTGGAGCGATGCTGCCGATATTTGCGATTACATTTGCCGCTTTGCTTCTATTTCTTGGTCTCGTCGCTGACGGTGGCATGATCTACTTCGAGCGCAGGCGAGCCCAAGTGGCCGCCGCCGCCGCCGCATACGCGGGAACGCTCGAGTTGTTGCACAACAACAACGCCTGGGTAACAGCTTCAGCTAAGACTGACACGAAAATCAACGGGTTCGACGACGACGATGCGGACATCGCTATTACCGTCAACAACCCTCCTCTTAGCGCATCGGCGGTTGGGAACGCAAACGCAGTTGAGGTCATCGTTCAGAGCACCGTTAGCACCACCCTGATGCAGCTAGTACTAACTTGGGAAAGTAAGGCCTTTAACTGTAAAATGTCGGTATGGCAAGACCGGCAACGGTGATTCGACTGAACGCCGAGGAAGAAGAGACGCTGCGACTCTGGGTGCGCGGCCACAAGTCCGAACGGCGCATGGTGGAGCGCGCTCGCATTGTGCTGCTGGCGGCCGCCGCTACCTCGACCGCCGAGATCGCCCGGCAACTGGGATCCCCGGCGGCGCGCGTGTCGAAATGGCGCACCCGCTTCGCCCAGCAACGTCTGGCGGGATTATGCGATCAAGCGCGTTCCGGCAGGCCCGCGCGGTACGACCAAGCGACGCGCAAACGCATCCTCTGCCAACTCGACGAAGCTCCGCCCGAAGGGCACGCCACTTGGACAGGCGAACTGCTCGCGGAAGCTCTCGGCGACGTCAGCAAGCATCAAGTCTGGCGCGTACTGCGGCAGCTCGGCGTGTCCTTGCGGCGGCGGCGCAGTTGGTGTTTGTCAACCGACCCGGAGTTCGCTCGCAAGGCCGCCGACATTGTCGGACTCTACCTCAGCCCGCCGGAAAACGCCGTGGTGCTCGCGGTCGACGAGAAGCCGAGCATCCAGGCCTTGGAGCGAGCGCAGGGCTGGCTACGCTTGCCCAACGGCAAGGCCTTGACGGGCTTCTCGCACGGCTACAGGCGGCACGGCACGACGCCGCTTTTCGCCGCGCTGGAAGTGGCTACCGGATTCATCATCGCCGGACACTATTGGCGCCGACGGCGTCGCGAGTTTCTCGACTTCATGAACCACATCGCGGCCATCCACGAAGGCCGCGAGATCCACATCATCTTGGATAACTTGAACACTCACAAGCCCAAAAATGACCGCTGGCTGCAACGTCATGCGAACATCCATTTTCACTACACGCCGACCGACAGTTCGTGGATGAATCAGGTTGAGGTGTGGTTTTCGATTCTGAGCCGCCGCGCCTTGCGGGGGGCGAGTTTCACTTCCCCCCGGCAGGTGCGCGAGGCCATCGACAGCTTCGTCCGCGTCTACAACTCCAAGGCTACTCCGTTCGAATGGACCAAGACCGTCGTAGCCCCTCGTCCCCTCGCCAGTAAATATTCTAACTTACGCAACTAAACAGTAGTCGCCGACTCGACTACTGTTGTGCGTGCGCGGGCCGTAGCAGCGGTAAGACCAGATTTGGCACCGATGTGTATCTTGGCGATTAATGAATCAGAGGAAGGGTCGATAATCTTCAACGGCACGATTGACATGAATGTTCCTGATTGCGAAATCATCGCGCGGTCGAATCACGAAGAAGCCATCGAAGCTCTGGGCGGCCCCTGCGTGACAGCACGAGCGATTGGGTACGGCACCGGCGGCGGCTACATCGATACCGGAAGCGTAAGCTGCCTGGATCCGGAACCCTTGGGTGTAATCCGGCCCGACGATCCGTATGCCGATTTGCCCGCCCCGAACCCGACCTCCTACACAGTTCAATCCGCGAGCCGTCTTCAACGAAGCAACGCGGATGGGGCCGAAACGTTTCAACCTGGTGTCTATACAGGTGGGATTAAGATCACCGGCGGGGGGCCATACACCTTCGCACCTGGGATGTACATCGTCGACGGGCTGGAATTAACGGGTGGGACGGTTTTGGGAGACAATATCACCATTTACAACACGGGTGACGGGCTTAAGAATGTCGAAATCGCCGGCAACGTGACGGCAAATTTAACGGCTTCGACTTCTGGGACCTATGAAAATGTGCTCTTCTACAACAACCGCAATATGAGCTCGACGAACCCGAATGACGGCAAGATCGTGGGCACCAGCAACTCAACGTTTGAGGGCGCGATCTACTTTCCTTCCGTGCACCTCGACTGGGGTGGGAATTCTGATATCAGCATCCAGACATACAGACAGGTGATTGCCGACACACTTCGCTTCCACGGGACCGCTCCAGTTAGTGGAAACCACGGATTTTCGACTTCGCCAAGGAACCCGTCGACGAACCGAGTGTCGTTCGTGGAGTAGCCGGCCGCGGCGGATGGAAATGCGGGCTAGCAACTGATCGTTCTAGCTGAATCGGTTCTCGCGGAATGCGGTAATGTCTAGAGACGCTTCATCCGCGAAGCAAGCGCCCATGCCGGCCGCAAACCTCGACAACAAAGTCACACTTGTCACCGGAGCCGGCCGCGGTATTGGTCGAGCTATTGCAATTGCTCTTGCAGGGAGCGGCGCGAACGTTGCCGTCAGTGCGCGTACGCGATCGGAACTTAACGAAGTTGTCGGCGTGATCGAGTCGCAGGGTGGGAAGGCAGTCGCATTCGAAGCTGACGTCTCTCAACGCGAGACGCCGGCTCGTCTGGTGTCGGAAGTCCGCCAATCCCTCGGCCCAATTGAGGTCCTCGTGAACAACGCCGGCGTGGGAAGCAGTTCCGATCCTCGACCGATTGTTGACTTCGACGACGACTTTTGGGACCTGAGTGTCGCCGTAAACATGACCGCACCGTACTTGCTTTCGAGGGCGGTTCTGCCGGATATGATTCAGCGCAGGTGGGGCCGTATTATCACCGTTGCGTCAATCGCATCGCGGCGTGGATCGCTGCATGGCGCGGCCTACGCCGCTACGAAGCACGGTGTTCTGGGTTTCATGCGAACCCTGGCTACCGAGACCGCCACCACCGGCATCACGGCAAATTGTATTTGCCCGGGTCCGGTGAAAACTCTTATGAACGACAAGCGCATTGAGTATGATGCCCGGCGTTTAGGTCGAGAGCTTGCGGAACACGAACGCATGCTAACTCCTATTGGTGGCCGGCTTGCTCCCGAAGACATCGCGCCGATGGCGGTCTACCTAGCGAGCGACGAGGCGCGGATGATCACCGGGCAGGCTTACAATATCGACGGCGGCGCGTTAATGTCATAGTGCGCAGCGCGTGGGAGCGGCTAGCGAAAGGGAGTTTCTATCAATGAGAGATAGGGCATGGCGGACAGTAATGCTGCTCTTCGTCACCGTCGCCTACTTGGCGTCCGCGCAAGGGCAAGACCGTGCCGGATTGCTGAAAGCGATGGTTCTAACCGGTCAGTGCAATCACGGCTGGGAAGTTAGCAGCGCTCATTACAAGAGCATTCTTGAGCAGACAAGGCTCTTTCAGGTCGATTTGGTCACGAGCCCGCCAAAGGGTGCGGACATGAGTACGTTCGACCCGCAGTTCGCTGCATACGACTTAGTCCTGCTTGAATACTACGGCGACGATTGGCCGAAGCGAGTGCAAGAGTCGTTTGTTCGCTACATCGATTACGGTGGGGGGTTAGTTTACGGCCATGCTACCAACCACGCGTTCGCCGACTGGAAAGAATTTAACGAAATTATTGGGATCGGCGGATGGGGAGGACGCGATGAAAGAGTCGGGCCGTACGTGCACTATCGGGACGGCAAGATGGTCTTGGTCGATCGCCCGGGCCACGCGGGGGAATGCATTGACGCACATGAATTCGCCGTTGTTACGCGCGAAGCAGACCACCCGATCATGCGCGGTCTGCCGCCTGTGTGGCTGCACGGGCGTGACGAGTTGTACAGCAATTTGCGTGGTCCGGCAAAGAACCTGACGATTCTTGCGACGGCCTATTCCGATCCAAAATATGAGGCCCACTGGGGCGTGGAGAAACATGGTACGGGCGAGCATGAGCCGATGGCGTACACGGTTCGCTACGGAAAAGGCAGGGTGTTTGGCACGCCGATGGGCCACGTCAGCAACGGAGCGAGTCCGGGATCGGGACCTTGGCCGGCAATCGATTGCGTGGGGTTTATCACGCTGATTCAGCGAGGCGCGGAATGGGCCGCGACGGGCCGTGTTACCCAGAAGGCGCCGGACGACTTTCCATTGGAGGATAAACCAACGTTTCGGTAGATGGACCAAGAACCCCAATCAGGGTGCCGTCGCTAGGAATCGGCTTCGGCAATCGTAGGCTCGCTTGGCCGGCTCGTGGATTGATGACTTCTAGCGCGTCGAATTGTCGAGAATGGCGCTAGAGGGGTTTTCGTACCAGATGGCACCGAGGCCGATGCTGTCCTCGCCCGCGTTCTCTTCGGTCGTCATCGCATCGAGGTCGCCGTCGCCGTCGAAGTCAACCAGTTCGATACGGTCGTACTTAATGCCAATTGGCCCGGAAATTTCGTGGCGGGTCCACTCAGCGTCGAATACCGTATGGCGGTAAGACAGCCAGACCAGACCAGACATTGGCGCTTTAGCTGAGGCGTGCGAGACGACAATATCCAGCCGGTTATCACCATCAATATCGCCGACGGCTACACCTTTTGACTTGCCGACGTCGGCGGGGTAGGCAATTTCGTGGCGGCGCCAATTTTGACCCGAGGCGTCGAGCCGCTCGTACCAGCGCAGGCGGCTCGGGTTTCGGCTTGGGTCGGAATAGTCGCGGTCTTTCGGATTCTCGATTTCGTTCAGCCGCATCGGAACGACGACATCGAGATCGCCGTCAGCGTCCAGATCGTGAAGCCGCACAAACATCGCTTCGACGTTTGGCACGCTGATGAAATGATTTCGCCAGGGCTTGGTTTGGATACCGTTGACTCCGGGGTTCTCCAACCAGCGCGCGCCTTGCAAGCCCTCTCTACGGCGGTCCGCAACCAGGAGGTCGAAGTCTCCGTCGCCATCCATATCGCTGCTAACGAGCGACATCACCCAGCCGACGTCACCAATCGCGTGGAATTTCCACGACGCCAGGTCTCGCCTGTTGGCCTCGGGCGCTTCGAACCAGGCAATCTTCGCATCGGCATCTTTTCCACCGGCGACGATGTCGAGCCGGCCATCTTCGTTCACGTCGAGGGTCGTCGAGAACATCCATTTCCGATTGCCGGCGAGTTGCTTTGGGAATTCCACCGTCGACCATGCCGCTGACTCGGTATAGTCGCCCGAGGTTGGGGCAAAATGGACAATCAGACTACGGGCATTGCCTTCGGTTGCGCTGATGACGTCGACACGCCCGTCACCATCCACATCCGCCATCACGGCATCTTCGACGGACGAGGCGGGCCCTACGTCAATCATGGGCCATCTGCGTTTGGCGGCCTGACGCGCGCCGGGATTTAAGTACAGACGCGACGCTCCGGCCTGCTCCCAGCCGACGGCGACATCGAGGTCGCCATCACCATCAGCGTCATGCAAGCGCACGCCATCGCCGCCGCTGAGGCCGTGGTCGATGGCATGGTGCTTCCAGGGCAGCTCCGTCTTTGATGGCCGCTCGGCCCAACCAAGCGTGGTCGATGCCGCTAGTCCAAAGGCTAGGAGGTGCCAATTTTTCATGCGTCAGAACCCATTCCTTGGGTCTTACTTTACAACCTTGCGATACCGCCAAGGCCGAGCGGCCATACCGCGCTACTCTGTCGATACGAATTATGACGACGCGATCGTTTGACGAAATCGAGGTGGGCGAGAGCCATGAGACGCCTGCAATCACTGTCACCGACTGGCACGTAATGAACTTTGCGGCGGTTTCGATGGATTTTTTCGAGCTTCACACCAACGACGAGTATGCGAAGAAAACAGACTATGGCCGGCGTGTCGCTCACGGCCTGATGGGTCTGGCGATGGCTGATGGGCTGAAACACCGCTCGGACTTTCAGGTAGACGCGATCGCATCGCTGCACTGGTCTTGGGATTTCACCGGGCCAATTTTCATAGGGGATACAATCAGAGCGAAGTTGACGGTCATCAACAAGAAGGCTTCGCGGTCTAAACCTGATCGCGGCGTAGTGACCGTGGACTATGAAGTGCTCAATCAGAGCGACGAAGTGGTTCAAAAAGGAACCAACAAGATGATGGTGCGGCGATGATTCTACGACGGCAGTTCCTCAAAAGTTCGCTCGGCCTGGCCGCGCTGCCGGCGCTCGCCAACTGGCCGCAGTTTCGAGGCCCCGGCGTGCTGGGCGTCGTCGACGATGACCCGCGGCTACCCGAAACTTGGAGCGCGGCCGAGAACGTTGCTTGGAAGATGCGAATTCCGGGCCTGGGATGGTCAAGCCCGGTGGCGTGGGGAGATCGGATTTTCCTGACTGCCGCTGTGGCCGACAGTATGACCGGCGTTCCCCAGGGTGGTTTTTTCGATGGCCGTGTCGTCAACGCCGTGCCGACGGAAGAGTACCGCTGGGTTGCATACTGCATCGACCTGAAGACTGGGGAGATTGCTTGGGAAACTGAGCTGCATCGTGGCGCTCCGAAGCGTCCGCGGCACAAGAAGAACACCTATGCCTCTGAAACTTGCGTAACCGATGGCGAGCACGTTTGGGCTCATGTTGGCGACCTTGGGACCTACTGTCTTGACATGAACGGCAAGCTCGTTTGGTCGAAAGACTGGCCCGCCGTCGAGACCCGTTACGGGTATGGCACGGCCTCGTCGCCGACGCTTTACAAAGGCCGCCTCTACATCACCAACGACAGTCAAGAGCAGTCGTACACCGTCGCGCTCGACAAATCGAACGGCAAGGAAATCTGGCGGACGAACCGCGAGGAAGCTACGACGTGGTCGACGCCATTCGTTTGGGAATCCGGCAACCGCACCGAGATCATTACAGCGGGGCAAGAAAAGATTCGCTCCTACGATCTCGACGGCAAGCTGCTATGGGAACTCAGCGGCATGTCGGCGCTGTCGATTCCAACGCCGTTCACCGTTGACGGGCTGCTGTATGTGACTTCGGGTTATGTTGGCAGCGAAGAGAGGCCCGTCTACGCGATTCGTCCCGGCGCGTCTGGCGATATTTCTCTCGCCGACGGCGAGAGCGCGAACGAGTACATTGCTTGGAGCTTGCCTCAAGGTGGCCCGTACCACCCAACCCCGATCGTGTATCACGGTTTGTACTACACCCTGCATGACCGTGCGTTCATGACCTGCCATGACGCCAAAACGGGCGAAGAGGTTTATGACAAACAGCGAGTGTCGCGTGACGGCGCGAACTTTACCGCCTCACCCTGGGCGTACAACGGTAAGCTCTTTTGCCTGGACGAGAATGGGACGACGTTCGTGGTTCAAGCCAGCCGAGAATTTAGTGTTCTAGGTGAGAACCGGCTAGAGGAAATGTCGATGGCGACGCCGGCGATAGTGGACCATAGTCTGCTTATTCGCACTTACTCAACGCTGTATCGGATTACTAGCTAAGCGCCACGTCGCAACCCGCGGATCGTGGTCGCGAACAGCCAGTGCGCCGATGTAGTCTGGGCCGCCGGCGAGGTGATTCAGGAACCATCGCTCGCCTTGGCGCGCCTCCGAGCGCACGGTTAGGCTCGGCTTTTGCTCGGTCAGAAACGTCACGTCGAAACTGTCCAACGGAATCGAAAGTCCGTCGCCGACCGCTTTGATGTACGCTTCCTTACGGGTCCAGCAGGTGAAGAACGCTTCGAGCTTCCGCTCCGTCGGAACCGAGACGAGCGAGCACTGTTCAGCTTCAGAGAAAAATCGCCGGGCGATTGCTTCGCAGTCCTTTAGCGGCCGGATATGCTCGATGTCTACGCCAAGCGGGGCTCGGCTGACAGCGATCAGTGCCCTTTCGTTGGAGTGCGAGACGTTGAAGTGAAGGCCGGAATTCACCGCCTCTCCGGCCAGCCGAGGCTTGCCCTTTTGGCCGTACTCGAACTCTATATGAGAAGGGTCAAGATCGACGTATGCAGCTAGAACGGCGCGAAGCGAGGCGCGCGCTGCGACGAATCTGCGGCGGTGACGCTCGAAATGAAAGCGGTTCGATCTGGCCGTCTCGTCGTTCGATAACGTGAGCCTGAGGTCAGCTAGGGCGTCGTCAGAGATGTTGAGGTCGACGGACCAAACTTCGATTTGGTCCTCGGGGCAGAACGCCCTGCCGGGTCTAGGCAGCTCGCGCGGTTTGAAGATGCCCTCCATATTTGGAACATACACTATGACGTCAGTTTGTCGAGCGGGTGAGTCTCGTTGATAGACTAGCGCCTTGCAGTCCCGTGCGCGAATCGGTTCCGTCTTGGCGCTAATCTTGACCGCGGCTTGCTCGGTCTCGGCTCCCGACTCAGAGCAAAGGCGACCAAACATCATTTTCTTGTTGCTCGATGACATGGGCTATGGCGATACCGGCGCCTATGGGAACACGTATCATCTGACGCCAAACATCGATCGCCTCGCGGCCGAAGGCGTGCGGTTTACGAATGCGTACGCGGCGGCGCCGAACTGCTCGCCGACGCGCGGCAGCATCATGACTGGTCGATGGCCGGCGCGGACTGGTGTTACGCAGTATCTGCCGGGCAACGTGTTGCCTCACGCAAAGTTATTGCAAGCAGAATTGCCGTTGGGTCTTCCGCTGAGCGAGACGATCATCGCCGAACCGCTCTCGAAGGCGGGCTATGCGACAGCGAGCACCGGGAAGTGGCATCTTGGCGGCGGGCGCTACGCCCCGCAGAACCGAGGTTTCGACGTCAACTATGCGGGCGGTCACTGGAATGCCCACAAATCGATGTTCGAGCCGCACCCGTTCGTCAAAGTCCCGGATGCAAAGCACGGCGATTACCTGACCGACAATCTAACTGACGCTGCCGAGCGATTCGTCGAATCCAACAAAGACCGGCCGTTTTTTCTCTACTTGCCCTACTACGCGATACACCGGCCAATCCAGGCGAAGGAATATTTGATCGAGCACTACGACGGCCGCGTCGATCCATCAGGCCGCAATAACGCCAAATACGCAGCGATGACGGAAGGTGTCGACGAGTCGTTGGGCCGCCTGACCGCCAAGCTTGATGAGCTGGGCTTGACCGATAACACGGTGATATTCTTCTTCTCGGACAACGGCGGAGTACCTCGGGTAGCGTTCAACGGAGGGCTGCGTTCGGGCAAAGGCTATCTCTGGGAAGGTGGCATTCGAGGGCCGCTGATCGTTAAATGGCCCGGCGTGACGAAGCCTGGCTCGCTCGAACATGCGCCTGTTAGCAGCGTCGGTTTCTACGCTAGTATTCTCGATATTACGGGTGTCGCTGACGTTGCGGGGCACAGCGTTGACGGTGCCAGCATTGTCCCGTTGCTCGAACAGAGTGGCGGGTTTGAGCGCGACACGCTCTACTGGCACTATCCGCACTACGCCAACGCCGGATCGACTCCGAGCGGAGCGATCCGCCGAGGTGACTGGAAACTGATCGAATTCTTTGAAGACGACCACGTAGAACTTTACAACCTCAGCGACGACCAAGAGGAATCTAACGATCTCGCCGACGCGCGATCAGAGTTAGCGGCTGAGCTTCAAGCCGACCTTGCGGCGTGGCGCGCGTCGGTTGGGGCTATGGACACAGCGCCGAATCCCGACTATGATCCTGCTCGTGCGAAAGAGCGCTATGGCGTTACCTATAAGGCTGTCTGGGATGAGAACGACCCATTCAAGGCGCGGCCAGCTAGTAACTAGCCAACATTTCTCAGCACCTGAAGGCGAACGCAGGCGATAGGTGTGTCACTACATCGTTGCGCTCGACGGACTGCAAAAGTACGCCTCCGCGCGCCAACCGTCGCCCGCCTCGTGCTGACGCACCTCTCACGCACTTTCGCTCGCCACGTGGTGAGAAATGCGGGCTAGATGAGCTGAAATTCTTGCCCGATTTCCGACGCGACGATGCGATGGTCGTCGCCCCTGGCGTGCGTTACGAAGCGATCAAGGGGTTCGTGGGCCGATTCTTGGCTCAGCCGAAATGTGCCGTGGTGGACCGGCATGACGTGCTCGGCTCCCGCGGCATCCGCCATCTGCCAGGCTTGCTCGGGCGAACAATGGCGGTCGATTCGCGGATTGTACGCACCGACGGGCATAATCGCGAGATCGATTCCCCGCTGATCGCTCAGCTCACCGAAGCTATCAGTCAATGCAGTGTCGCCGGCAAATAGCACTTTATAGCGACCGCACTCAAGGACGTAGGCGTTGTAGCCGCGATGGGTATCGGAACCGTAGCGAGCACCCCAGTGGTTAGCTTCGACTGCCTTGCAACTGATGTCGCCGAGTTGGATTCGCTCGTTCCAGGACAATTCGTGGACCAACTGGAAGGAGCGAAAACGTAGCAAGTCGCCGGTGTTTGGAGCGGTCACGACTGCCGTCCTGGGATCCGCCAATTCCGCCAGAGTAGGAGTATCGAAATGGTCCATATGAGCGTGCGAGAGAAGAATCAGGTCGGGCCGTGGCAATTCGCTGACCGTGAGAGCCGGCGCGACATCGCGGCGGATGCCCACGGTGCACACCCCCAGATTCACTCCGGCGCGTCGGCCGAGGATCGGATCGGTTAGCACGATGACGCCATCGATTTTCAAAAGAACGCTGCTGTGTCCAAGCCAGGCGGCAAAAAGTCCGCGATCGGGCCAGCGGCCTACGTCGGGAACGTGGGGCGCCGGCGCCATTGGGTGACGCTCGCTCAATTTGCGGGGCGGCCAACTGCGGCCGAATGGCAAAGTCGGGTCGTCACCTCGAAACGTGTAGTGTCGAGTGCTTCGTCCTGAATCCGTCCATGGGCGTGTGAAGACGGAATGCCGTCTTCGGTGGATTTTCATTACAGTCTTATCGTAACTTGCCGGCACCGCGAGAGTTACTATCTCGGGAATGGCGCCCGGCGGACACGCAAGCCAATTACAGCCAGGACGCGCCGCGACCTAAAATAAGAGATTCGACCTCGGTCGCAAATTCGATGCTTCGGTTTGAATCACCCTGGATGTTTCTGCTCGTGCTGCTCATACCGGCGCTGTCGTATTTCAGCAGCCGACGCGACGGTCGTGCGTCCTTGCGATTCTCCTCTACGGCGGCCGCCGAGGCGCTGACCGGATCTTGGAAGCAGCGGCTTGCTTTTACGCCTAGCCTTCTGCGGGTGTTAACACTTATCGCCTTGGTGATAGCGCTGGCGCGGCCGCAGGACGGGACGGAGCGCGTCCGTGACATATCGCGCGGCGTCGCCATGCACATGGTCGTCGACCGGTCATCGAGCATGGGCGCTGAAATTGAGCTTGACGGGCGGGTGGTCACGCGGCTTGAGGCGGTCAAGCAAGTTTTTCGCGACTTCATCGACCCCGAGAGTGGCGATATGCCGGGTCGCCCCACCGACCTCATCGGTATGATCAACTTCGCCCGCTACGCCGACACGCTGTGCCCGCTGACGTTGTCGCACGATACGCTCGGGGAATTGTTGACGACTGTGCGCTTGGCCGACAACCCCGGCGAAGACGGCACTGCAATCGGTGACGCAGTGGCCCTGGCGGCGGCACGGCTTCAAGGGGCCGAGGACTTTTTGAATGAGAAGGCCGGCACTCGCCGAGACTACGAAATCAAAAGTAAGATCATCATCTTGCTCACGGACGGCGAAAATAATGCCGGCGACCGAGGCGTGCAAGATGCCGCGGAACTCTGCAAGGAGTGGGGCATCAAGGTTTATGCCATCGGCGTGGGCGACAAGCGCGGTCTACAGACACCGTTTGGGATGCTTTCCGCTCCGCTGAAGCGCGGCTTTGACGATAAGGCATTGCGGGCCATCGCGGATACGACCGGCGGCATCTATCGGCTTGCGACCGACGCCGACTCTCTACGCGACATCTATTCGGAAATCGACGAACTTGAGAAAAGCGAGTTCGAGGCGGTGCGCTTTCTCGACTTTCGTGAATTGTTCATGCCCTGGGCGCTGGCGGCGATGGTGCTGCTGATTGGCGAGACCACCCTGCGCAATACGGTATTCCGGAGGGTGCCGTGAGCGATTTCCGGATTCATAGCGTGGATATGCTCAATTGGCTGTGGGTAGTTCCCGTGCTGGTCGTCGTGTTCTACTATGCCGCCAAGAAACGTCGCGCCGCGCTCGAGAAGTTTGTGGATGCGAAGCTCTTGCCGCAGCTCAACGCGGCGTCGACCGATGGGCAGCACATTCGCAAGGCGATCACGATTACGCTGGCGCTTGCATTTCTAGTCATTGGCCTAGCCCGTCCCGCTTGGAATCGTATTCCGCACGAGGTCACGCAGCGCGGACGCGACGTTGTTTTCTTGCTCGACGTGTCAAAGAGCATGCTCGCTGAAGACTTGGCGCCCAACCGGCTTGATCGCGCCAAGCTTGCGATCGTCGACGCAGTCGATAAACTCGAAGGTGACCGAGTAGCTCTCGTCGTTTTTGCGGGTACCGCGGTTGTAAAGTGTCCGCTTACGTTGGACTACGGGTTCTTCCGCATGTCGCTCGACGATGTTTCGCCGTTTAGCGTCACGCGTGGGGGAACTTTAATAGGAGACGCGTTACGAAAAGTGATCAGCGGCGTCTTTGATCAGAAGCAGAGCGAATATCGAGACGTCGTTTTGATTACCGATGGAGAGGACCACGAAAGTTTTCCCGTTGAAGCGGCAAAAGCGTTGGGCGACCTCAATGTACGTCTGATTGCGATTGGGTTGGGTGACGAGAATGTGGGGAAAAGAATCCCGATAACTGGAGCCAACGGCGAAATGAGTTTTCTGAAATTCGGCGATCAAGAAGTTTGGTCGAAACTCGATGCAAAGACACTGCGCCAAATGGTCGATGCGACGCCTGGTGGACGCTACTTGAACGTGTCCACAGGGGCAATCGACCTGGGGGACGTCTACCGACAGCTCATTGCTTCGGCGGAGCGCAAGGACATCGAGTCACGGATTATCAATCGCTATGAGGAAAAGTTCCAAATATTCCTGGCGCTCAGTTTTTTGTTTCTCATGATTGAAATGTTGATTCGTCAGAGAAAGCGTCGCGTGACATCCGCCGCGGCGATCGCAGTGATTGGAGCTGGGCTATTCGCATTCCCGGCGAGCAGTCAGGCAGCGTCGGTCAGAAGTCTCGTTAACGAAGGGAACGAGGCTTACCGGGCAGAGGCGTACGAAAGGGCTATCGGTTCTTACGATCAAGCCAGTGAGCAGGACCCCGACTCGCCGTACGTTGCTCTCAACCGC
Organism: Bryobacterales bacterium; assembly: GCA_965205595.1. Taxonomy (GTDB): domain Bacteria; phylum Acidobacteriota; class Terriglobia; order Bryobacterales; family UBA6623; genus CATQHP01. The sequence continues at coordinate 243,625 of CBDBHI010000030.1, forward strand.
GCCAACGCCCTCTATCGCAATGAAAAGTTCAGCGATTCGATCGAGGCGTACGAGAAAGCTGTGCAACAAAGTCTTGACCAGGGCCGAGCGGATCTCGAGACGGCTGGGCGCTACAACCTCGGCAACGCTCTTTATAAACAAGGCGAACAACTTGGCGCGCAGAATCCACAGGGTGCTCTTGACTTGTTGGGGAAAGCTGTCCGCTCGTACAAAGACGCGTATCGCCTCAATCGCGGCTTGACCGACGCCGCGCACAATGTTGAGGTTGCTCGCCGGCTGATCAGGCAACTTCGCGAGCAGGCTGAGCAACAGCAACAGCAGGGAGAGGGCGGCGAAGACCAAGACGGCGACGACGGTAAGAAAAACGAATTGCAAGACGCAGCCGACAAACAGAAAGAGCTTGCGAACAAGAGCAAAGACCTCGACAAAGATGAGCAACAGAACCAAGACAGCCAGTCGAAGCAACGTCAGAAACAGCAATCTGATGATTTGGCCGACCAACAGAAAGATCTGCGAGACCAGACCGAGCAAATGTCAAAAGACGCGGACCCGAAGACCAAAGAACATCTAGATAACGCCACCGAGCATCAACAACAAGCGCAAGAAAATCTCGAGAAGAATCAACCCAAGGCGGCTGAAGAGCAGCAGCGCAAAGCGGCCGCGGAACTGCAGCAGGCAGCGAATAGCCAGAAAGACCAGCAATCCGGGGACGAGCAATCGCAGCAAGATCAACAGGCTCAGGAACAACCTGCTGAGAAACAGCCTTCGGGCCAACAACAGCCTCGGAAGAGTTCCGGGGAACAGGCGATGACGGCGGCTGAAATTCTCGACAAAGAAAAACGCGACAAGAGTGCGCGCCAGGCCTTACTCAAAGCCAGAATCGTCCCCGTTGAGAAGGATTGGTAGGAAAGAGGCGCGTTGATTCGGCCAATAGCACTGCTGGCGCTTGCGTTTGCTTCGACCCTCGGCGGTCAGGAGCAACAACCGTTGCAGGCTCGAGCGGCGGTCGAATCGCAACGTGTATATGTCGGCCAGGGGTTCATTTTTCAAATCCAAGTGGAAGGAACCGACGATCCTAAGCCAATCGATACAAGCGCGCTTGAGCAGGATTTCATTATTCAAGAAACCGGTGGCGGATCGAACAACAGTACTTCGTTGACCGTCGTCAATGGACGGATGAGCCAGCTGACGCGGCGCGGCTACACCTACAACTACAGACTTTCGGCCAGACGTCAGGGCACGCTCACGATTCCGTCGTTGATTGTGCAGCACGAAGACCGGGCCACGCGCACGCAACCGATCAAGATTCTCGTGCAGGCTCCCCAGGAAAACAACGAATTCAAGCTGCAAATGACGCTTTCGGCTCAGAGCGTTTACGTCGGACAGCCGGTTACTCTTAACACGACGTGGTACGTCGGCCGCGAGGTGAACGACTACTCGTTCACCATGCCGTTGCTGGACGACCGCCGTTTCGAGATCATCGACCCAAACGTTAAGGCGCCAAGCGCGAATCAAAGGGAGTACATAGAGATTCGCCTCGGCGACCGGCGGGCGACGGCGCGTCAGTCGAACGGTGAATTGAACGGACGCAACTATGTCACATTGCAGTATCAAAAGATCTTGATTCCGCGCGCGGCCGGTGACATCGCTTTAGCGCAATCGACGGTGACGTTTCGATCCGTCAAGGGCTACCAACAACGCCGCGGCTTACTCGATGATTTTTTTTCGGGGAGCGGGTTTGGGCGGCAGGCGGTTTATGAGACACTCGCGATCCCTTCGAACAAACTTACACTCAAGGTCAAAGAGTTGCCCAACGAAGGACGTCCACCGAGGTTTAGCGGTTTGATCGGCGAGTACACGATCGAAGCTGATGCGCACCCGACGGACGTAAACGTCGGTGACCCTATTACGCTCAATTTGATGATCGGCAGCAAAGGCTATCTCGGTAGCGTACGGCTTCCGCCATTGGGCGAACAGTACGCATTGTCGCGGGATTTTAAGATCCCCGAGGAGATGGCGACCGGCGAAACAAAGGGTCGTGCAAAGCATTTCACTCAGACGATCCGGGCAAAGCAGCCTGACGTTTCTGCGATTCCGCCAATTGAGCTTAGCTATTTCGATCCGGTGGTGGCCGAATACCGCACCGCCAAGACCGAGCCGATCGCACTGTCGGTAAAAGGCACGCGCATCGTGACGGCGCAGGATGCCGAGGGGATTACGGGCAGCGGTATCCAGCAGACGCAGATCGAAAGCAGCGAGCACGGCATTGCCCACAACTACGTCGACGGGGACGCTTTAGTTTCGCAGTCGGAATCGTTTTCAGAGCAGCTTCGCTCGCCGTGGTGGCTGGGTGCGATGTTGTTGCCGCCTCTGACGTTTTTTGGTTTTCTTGGTTTGCAACTGGCGCAAGGGCGCGAGAGCCGCGCCGAGCGGCGAGCCCGGCGCGCTCATGCTGAGTGGATTGACGCCGCGCGGAGTCTTTCGGCCGACCAGCCGGACGAGGTGCTGGCCGCGCTTCGAGAGTTCCTCGGCGCCCGACTCGACTTGGCCCCGGGTGCGCTGACATTCCAAGACGTTGAGTCGCCCCTGGTGGCCGCTGGTGTTAGCGGCGACGAACTTGATGCTCTAAAGAGTGTGATCGACCGTTGCGAGGCGGGCCGCTATGCGGGTGCGGTGTTTGGCTCGTCGGACGACTTGGTCGCGGATGCGAAATCAGCGGTAGATGCGATCGAGGAAAAGCTTAAAGAGAGGCTGCGATGACACGGTTAATCGTAGCTATGCTGTTGGCTCTGATTCCTGTGCAGGCGCAAGACGCTGCGGTGATTTTCGAGGAAGCCAACACGTTTTTCCAGCAGGCTAATCGGCTCCAGTCGAACGATCCCGAAGCGGCGAGAGGGCTCTATCAACGGGCCGTTTTGCGCTACGAACGCCTCATCTCAGAGTCGGGAATTCACAATGGAAAGCTCTATTACAATCTGGGCAACGCTTATTTTCAGATGGATGACATCGGACGCGCAATCCTCAACTATCGCAAGGCCGAGCGACTGAATCCGTCCGACTCGAACGTTAGCCAGAACTTAGAGTTCGCGCGAACGCGGCGCTACGACAAATTCGAAGATGTGCAGCAGACGCAAGTACTGCGCACGCTGCTGTTTTGGCACTTTGACCTGGCACCCTCAACGCGGCTCGGAATCTTTACGCTTCTATCGCTGTTTTTTTGGGCCACGATGATATTGCGGCTGCTCGGCCGGCTCTCGATTTCCATGGGCGCGCTGGCGGGTTTAGGGATCGTTACTGCCTTGTTTCTTGGGTCGATCGTTTATGACGCCGCGGTGGGCGAAAAGCAGCGACATGGCGTGGTGACCGCGCCTGACGTCGTCGCCCGAAAGGGTGATGGCGAGACTTACGAGCCTAGCTTTACAGACCCTCTGCATGCGGGCGCCGAGGTAAGACTGCTCGAACAGCGCCCTGAATGGTATCAGGTTGAGTTGCCGGACGGGCGGCGTTGTTGGCTGCCCTCGCGCGACGTCGAACTGATAAACCAGTAGGCGGTGAAGCTAGCCCACCCGCTGTGCCGCAATCGTTTCACAACCCGCTGATCGCATAAAATTGTTCCCAATGCGGCTTGTTCTCATCGCTGGGAGCTTCATGTTTGGCGGAGCGCTTTTGGGATGGGGGCTGTGGGTCCTCATCGCCGGAGGCGCCGGCGAACCCAGCATCATCCCCGTGGAATGGACGGCGTACGTATCGCTTGTCATCGGGTTGGCGAGCGTAACGGCGTCAACGCTGGCTTGGCTTGAGGCGCGGAAAAAGCCTTCGCCAGTTAAGCCCATCGACTGGCATGAGGCAGTCCATGGCGGCTTGAGCGCCTTTCAGTTGCTCGATTGGCGGCGACGGTTGGTTCCGCTGGTCGGCCGTGATCGGGAGAGGGCGGAACTGCTGCGCTGGTGTCGCGAGGGGACAGACGTGCGGGTCCGGTTCCTCACTGGCGAGGGCGGGGCGGGCAAGACACGACTCGCCGCGGAGGTCGCGGACGAACTTGCCCGCGATGGTTGGCAGGCTGGCTTCGTCAAGAGCAATGCCCTCGATATACTGCCCCAGGCGCGGTCTCGCAAGCTGCTGTTGCTTATCGACCACCCCGCGCGCGACCGCGAGGCCACGCGCGAGTTATTGGAAGAGATTGCCAATATCCCCGAGGGCAAGGGCCCTGTGCGGGCGCTTTTTATCTCGCGGCAGGATTTTGAGGCATGGGTTGACATACTACCCGCCGACCCGCGCTCGCTTTGTAACGAGCACGCGCTGGCGCTCCAACCGTTGGACGACGCTCACGTCGCCGAGTTATTTTGCGGGGTTGCTGAACGCTTCGGTGAGGCGATCGGCCGTAACGCGCCGCCGCTGCCGGACGACGCGATCGCGGAATGGATTGCGCTGTATGGCGACTCGTTTCGCTGTCCGCTGTTGGTCGTGGCCGCCGCGCTCAACTACGTTCGCGACCCGGATCACGGGGTAGGCGTCGGCGCGGCCGAGACACTGAATAGCCTACTCGACCGCGAGTTCGAGCGTATGAGGGACTTCGGCAAGGCTCGGGGCTTTGGCCAGGAAACGGTGGCGCGGCTAGAGGCGCTTGCTTCGGTGCGCGGTGGTATTAGTGCCGCCGCTCTGCGCCGCATCGCGCGGACGGCTCCGTCGGGGTTCGAGTTTCCGTCAGAGGCTCTGCTGATCGACGCGGTGGAAAAGTTGGACTGGTGGCGTGATGAAGCTCTGCAACCAATGCGGCCCGATATCTTGGCGGCGGCGCTGGTTTATCGGGTCATTACCTCGCACGCCGCCGATGCGCCCGAATGGCTGTGGCTTGCCATTGATGGCGCGGACCCCGAGTGGGCGACGAATGCCGACCGCATTGACCACGACATCCGGAGCCTTCATGGCCCGGCAGAAAATCGATTTGGTGAACTCTTAGCCGCGATGGTAGTCGGCAATTTAGACAGGGCGAAGGCACTCGCCTGGCTACCGAGAGAATTCAGGGCGTCGGGCACGCTGCCGATGAGCGTCGTGATCTCGCGCGAGTTACTCAGACAGGAAGGCCTCGATGACGCAGAGCGAGCCGGACTTCTCAACAACCTGTGTAATCGCCTCAGCGACGCCCGAGAGGAACTCGGGGCGCTTGAAGCAATTGACGGCGCTGTTGCCATCTATCGCCGCTTGGCCGCCGCCAATCCTGCACGGTTCGAACCCGAACTGGCGAAGAGTTTCTGCGTTCTAGGAAAATGCACAGGAGCGTCCGACAATCTCGACAATGCAATTGAGCACTTTCGTGATGCAATCATGCTTTTTCGCCGCCACGAGGATACATCGCCCGGTTTTGTCGGTCGCTACCTGCCTGAAGCCCAGCGGGATCTCGAGCGGCTGCTCACCAAACAGCGGTCGGCTGGAGAGTAACTCGACATCGCAAATTCGGTCGCTGCGTAGGGTACACCGGCCCGTAGGTCTATATCGAATTGCACTGCAGCGCTTATGATGAAATGCTTCCGATGACTCGCCGTTGCTTCATGGCTGCTGTTGCCGCCACGCCGACCCTGGTCGCGCAAGCGACCCGGCCTAACGTGCTGCTGTTTCTTACGGATCAAGAGACCCAGCGGGTGCAGCGGGAGTTGCTCAATCTCCCCAACCGCGAACGCCTAGAGCGTAGCGGCGTGCGTTTCACCCGCAACTGGTGTACGACCCCGCAGTGCTCGCCGGCGCGGTCGACATTGCTCACCGGGCGTTATCCGCATCGCACCGGTGTACTCGGCAACGTCGGTGCCGCCGGCGGCGAACCCTTGCGGGTTGCCGACAATTCCCTTGGAAACTTATTTCAAAAAGGCAAATACCGCACGGGCTATTTCGGCAAGTGGCACCTCTCGCGCGGAAGGCGCACGGGCTGGGAAGAGCACGGCTTCGAGGCCACCAAATCGGACGGCAATAGCGACGCCGCTATCGCTGATTCCGCCGTCAACTGGATCGCTAAAAGCGCCAGCGACCCGTGGCTCTGCGTCGTTTCGCTGATCCAGCCCCACGACGTCTACGAATATCCGCGGCGGGCTCACCTCGCGGCACTCAAAGACCAGCAAATGCCGATCCGGCCAGGCCTTCGCAAACCCGCTACGACCGCCGCCGACCTAGACGACCGTCCCCGCCCCCAGCGCCAATACAACGAGAACGACCAGGGCGAGGTCACCTCCGACTACGGTCCTGAGGACTGGCAGCGCTATCGCAGCTTCTACTACGATCTGATCGAAGACGCCGACCGCAATCTCGGAAAGTTGCTCGACGCGATCGAGGGGACGGACACGATCGTGCTCTACACCTCCGATCACGGCGACGGCATCGGCGCGCACGGTCTTGCTTTCAAGGGGCCGTTTCTATATGAGGAGCTGCTCAACGTGCCGCTAGTGATCTCACGGCCAGGACATCTGAAGGCGGGGACGACGAGCGATGCCCTGACCACGCAGGCCGACGTTCTACCCACGCTATGCGATCTCGCCGGTCTCGCCGCGCCCTCCGACGTTGACGGCCAGTCGCTGCGGCCGTTGCTCGAACAAACCGGCAGCTTGCAGCGCGAGGCGATAGTCGCCGAGTACTACTCGAAACAACGTTGGGTGAACCCGGTGCGGGCGATTCGCACCGAGCGCTGGAAACTTGTCGAGTATCTGCAAGATGGACGTGAACTTTATGATCTCGAGAACGATCCGCACGAGGCCCACAATCTCGCCGGCGATCCGGCGCGGCACGATGTCGAACTCGGACTGCTAACCCGGCTCGACCAGTGGGCGAGTGAAACGAACGATTCGCTTTGGTTTCAGCATCGCCCAGGAGAGCTGCGATGAGCACGATCTTCTTAGTCGGCAGCCTCAACGCAGACTACGTCGTTCACGTTGAGCGCATCCCGCAAGTTGGCGAAACGCTCCCGGGCGGCGATCTCGCGCTTTATCCGGGAGGCAAAGGGGGGAATCAGGCGGTGGCGGCCGCCGGTCTTGGCGGGCGCGTGAGAATGATCGGCCAAATCGGCGACGACGCAGCGGGCCGCTTCCTGCTCGAAAGCCAAATCTCAGCGGGAGTAGACGTTTCCGGCATCGGCAAAATCGCGGGCGCAAGCGGTTGCGCCCTAATCTACATCGTGCCCAGTGGCGACAATTCGATCGTTATCTCGCCCGCAGCCAACGGGCGATTGACCCCCACTGATGCGCGGGAGCGACTCAGAGGGATTGGTCCTCAAGACTTTCTGCTATGCCAACTTGAAACGCCGCTCGAAACAGTGGCCGAAGCCCTCAAGATTGCCCGCGCCGCCGGGGCGACGACGATTCTCGACCCGGCGCCGGCGTGCGCGCTTTCTCAGGACATTCTTCAGGACGTCGACATTCTCACGCCAAACGAAACCGAGGCGGCCGCGCTGCTCGGCGCGAGTCCGGCTGGTGCTGAAACGGAGGCTGTCATCGCAGCGAATGCGCTACGGGCAATGGGCCCACGAACGGTCATTCTCAAGCTTGGCGAACGTGGCTGCGTCGTCGCGGACGGATCGTCGGCGCGAGCGATCTCGGCTTTCGCGGTCGAGGCGGTCGACACCACCGCCGCGGGCGACACGTTTAACGCCGCTCTAGCCGTTCAACTCGGCGCTGGAGCTTACATTGTTGACGCCGCGCGGTGGGCCAACGCGGCGGCTGCCGTTTCAGTTACGCGAAAGGGCGCTCAGCCGTCAGCTCCTACTCACGCTGACGTTGATCGGTTTCTGGCGGAGCGCTCTGTAGAATTTTCTCCGAAAGCGTAGACCGGCAATTGGACCCGCCGTACGCGAGTACTGGGGTCGGAAAGAACGTAGACCTCGGCGTCGACGCTGCCCGCCGGAGGCGCGCGCCACAGAACGCGTACATTCGAGAAGAACCTGGCTCCAGCGGTCAATTCGCTGGACACTCTTACGCCAGCAAGTCCGTGGCGAACTGTACTACGGCGGCGCTGCAGTAGCTTGGAGGCTCGACGTTGAATGTGCGCTTTTTGGAAAGTAACGTCTGATCGAAGCCCAGCCACGGGGGGGACAAGTTTTCGGACGACGGCAGCACGAAGGCATCGGCCCGCTCACCCAGCCTTGCCGCGCTGGCCTTAAGGTCGAGCTGATCGAAGTCTAGAAGCGACAAATAAACATCGGGCTCGATGAATTCAACCACGCTATTCGATTCAATCAGAACATGTTCTCTGCCGACGATACGCTCTTGAACAGCCGGCATGGTCCGTTCGAGCTGGCCCATCGCGACGCGCACCCATAGCGATTCACGGGCACCCGCGTGCAACAGGCGCGCCGTGTCACTTCCAGGCTTTTCACCACTTTCAACCGTAATCTCAAACGGACACTCCGGATCATCAATCGCGCAACCGCAGGGCTCTCCTGAGCTTGAACAAATCCCGTGGCCGAATTGGGTAATTTTTAGTGCCGTCCACTCGAATTCCCTCGTGGCAGTGATCAAAGAGCAGGCCAGCGACGTCTTCCCGATATTTCTGCTATTTCCGCCTACGACGAGAGTCTTCATTCCTTCTCCAACTCGTCAACACGGGCCTCGAGACGCTTGATCTGCTCTAGCAATTTTGGCAAACGGTTGACTCGAGCCTGAGAAGCCAGATGCTCTCGCAACGGTCGCGCGGGCGTACCCCAGAAGACGCCACCATCCTCCAGCTTCTTGTCCGGGAGCAGGCCACCCTGCCCTCCGAGTTGAACTTTGGCGCCGACGTGCGCGCCTTCGCCGATACCGGCCTGGCCGCCCATGACGGCGTAGTCGTCAACAGTCACTCCGCCTGACAAGCCTACTTGCGCGGCCATCACGACATGCTTTCCGATCTGGCAGTTGTGGCCGATGTGAACCAGATTGTCGAGCTTAGTACCCGAACCGATGCGTGTGTCGTCGAGTGCCCCTCGATCGACGCAGGAGCTGGCGCCGATCTCCACGTCGTCACCAATTTCGACGGCTCCAATTTGAGGAAACTTCTCGTAATGATCGTTCTCGAAAATAAGGCCGAAGCCATCCGCGCCAATACATGCGCCGGAGTGCAATATGACGCGATCACCGAGCCGACATCCGGCATAAACTCGCGCACCGGCGTGGAAGTGACAGCCTTCACCAATCTGAACCCCGGTGCCCAAAAACACGCCGGCGCCGATGACGGTTTCGTGGCCCACAATAACGTCGGCCTCGACCACCGCATGGGGGCCGACTGATACGTCGTCGGCGATTTCAGACGAGAAATCGATCACGGCGGTGGCATGAATTCCGGGCGCGGCGCTAGTCTCAGGCGTCAATTCTTTGAGGGCTCGCACGAACGCATTACGAGGTTCGTTGACTCGAATTAATGTGCGACCGGGGACAATGGTGTCGGCACCGACCAAAATGCATCCGGCAGCAGTAGCGGGGAGCTTAGACTCTCGGCCACCGTGGTCCCAGAACGCAAGATCGCTGGGCCCGGCCATTCCGAGCGTGTGGCCGGAAGTAATTTCGCGGCCGGCGTCGCCAACTAGCTCGCCGCCAACTAGTTCCGCTATAGCTCTCACCTTCATATTGAACTGGTGAACCGCAGTCTCGCACAGACTACGCGAGTCCACGTTAATATCGTACAAAGAGATGGAAATTCGGTTTACCTCACAAGCGGCAGTGGCCCGCGGTTTATTTGTCGCAGCATTGGCACTTTGTGGGAATTCGATCGCTGCAGCGTGGAGCGAACTCGGCCATCGCGTCATCGCCCGATTGGCTCAAGAGAATCTCGAATCTAACGCCGTCCGGCGCGTGGGCTTCATTGTAGGCAAAGATGCGAAGCTCGTAGATTTCGCGGGATGGGCGGACTTGCTGGTCGACGAGCGCCCGGAAACCGAGGCTTGGCATTCGATCACAGTGCCACCGGGCGCGAGCAAGGTTGACTACAAAAGAGACTGCCCGCTCGGCGATTGCACGCCCGTGAAGCTACGTGACTGCATCGGCATCTTACGGTTGGCAATGAAATCGAAGTCGGAGCGCGTCGACGCGTTAAAGATGCTTATCGGCTTGGCCGGAGATCTGCACCAACCGCTCCGCGTCGGATATCCACCGGGGCAAGGCAGCGAGGAAAAGCCCGTACGATTTAATGACCAAGAGTTGGTCCTATTCGACGTGTGGGAGTCAGCGCTGCTTGAGCGGATGGGTTCTGAGGACGAAATTGTCGATCGTGTGCGTCAGCAAATGACCGCCGACGCGAAAGCCGAGTGGGTGCTCGGTTCGCTCCGAGGCTGGACCTGGGGCACGCACCAAACCGCGCTCCACAACGCGTACGCCGATCTGCCCTCGGGCGACACAATGGCACTAGACACGGCGTACATCGCGCGGGCTGAAAGCGCAATCGAAGAGCAGCTCGCCAAAGCTGCCGTTCGATTAGCTTACCTTTTAGCGGACACATGGCCATAGCTCGATGGCGCTAGCCGCAAATTCCATCAAGCCCGTGGTGACGGCCGACGAAGCCGTCGCGTGCATTCCGGACGGATCTTCGGTTGCAATCGGCGGCTCCGGTGCCGGCCACGCCGTACCTGACATCCTGCTACGTGCGCTCGGTGAACGCTTTCGTGACACGCGAAAGCCAACTGGATTGACGCTCATCCACCCATTCGGCGTCGGTGACCAACAGACCCGCGGACTGCAGCAGATGGCTTATCCGGAAATGTACCGGAGGGTGATCGGCGGGCACTGGTCGATGGCTCCGGACATGGCCAAACTGGCTGCGGACGATCAGTTCGCTGCCTACTGCCTGCCTGCCGGCGTTATGGTGCAGCTGTTTCACTGTGCCGCCGCCGGAAGCCCCGGTTGGATGACCCACGTCGGCCTCGACACGTTCGTCGACCCACGTCGCGAAGGCGGCAAGCTAAACGCCAGGGCCACCGAAACCCTAGTCGAGTACGTCGAGCGCGATGGCAATCCGTGGCTGTTCTACAAAACACTGCCCGTTGACGTAGCGCTAATACATGCCTGGGAAGCGGACCCCGAGGGCAATCTCGCGATGAACGAGGAAGCCGGGTTCTGGCACAACTGTGCGATGGCGCAAGCGGCGAAAGCTTCGCATGGGTTGACGATTGCGGTGGTAAGAAAGCGAGTTGGCGCGGGAGAAATTCATCCGCGGGATGTGCGCGTTCCCGGATGCTTCGTCGATTTGATCGTCGTCGACCCCGACCAGGGCCAGACATACCAAACCGATTACGACGCCACGTTCACCGGCGACACCCAGAAACCGGCGGGGCAATTCAACGAGTTTCCGTTTAGCCTTCGCAAGGTGATTGCGCGCAGGGCAGCCATGGAACTCGAACCCGCCGCGGTAATTAATGTGGGCTTCGGCATACCTGACGGCGTGATTGCGGTCGCGCGCGAACAGGGCATTGCCGACAGTTTGGTGCCGACGATTGAACATGGCCAGTTCGGGGGAGTGCCGGCGGGCGGGTTAGACTTTGGCGCCGTGCACAATCCGACAGCGATCGTTGAAACCGGCCACATGTTCGACTTCTACCAAGGGCGCGGGGTAGATCAAACGTTCCTCGGCTTTCTTCAACTAGACCGCGCGGGCAACGTCAACGTCAGCAAGCTCGACTCGCGCATCATCGGCACGGGCGGTTTTATCGACATCGTGCAGAAAGCTGATAAGGCGGTATTCTGCGGAACTCTCGCGATCAAATCGCGAGCCGAACTGCGCGACGGCCGGCTCATCTACAGCGAGTTCGGCAAGCCAAAACTCGTCGACGAAGTGACGCAGGTCACGTTCAGCGCGGACTATGCAGCCCGAGCGGGTCAACAGATTCTATACGTAACCGAAGCAGCCGTATTCGGACTCGATGACCAGGGCCTGGTGTTGCAAGAGATCGCGCCGGGGGTTGATATCAAGCGTGACCTGATGCCCCAAATGGGATTCGCTCCGCGTGTCAGCGACAATCTCACTCAGATGCGGGCCGAGCTTTTCGTCGATGCTTCGTTGCCGGCGGATCTGTTCCCGAAATTCGCCTAACCATCAGGTTCCGATCGCGTGAAGCTGGATCATGTTCGTGCGGCCGGCAACTTCGAACGGCGTGCCGGCGACAATGCAGATCAAATCTCCGGGCGCCGCCCAGCCGCTTGACGTTAGGAGTTCGTCGATCGAATTCCTAAGATCGGAAAGAAGTCGTTGACGCTCGATCTTGTGCGCACGGACCCCCCACAAAAGCGTGGTCTTGCGACAGGTTTCTTCATGCGCGGAAAGGACCAAGATCGGGCAAGTCGGCCGATGCTTTGAAATCAGTCGCGCGGAATAGCCGCTCTCTGTGTAGACCACGATGAACTTCGCGTCAAGATCGTGAGCAAGCCGCGATGCGCTCAGCGCAACTTGCGCTGAGTAGTCGGACTTGTCATGCGAGAGCGCCGGCAGATCTAGCAGCGGCCCTTCGGAATAGGCTTCAGCCGATTCGATAATCTTCGCCATCATGGCGACGGTTTCGACCGGATAGGCCCCGACCGCCGTTTCGCCGGAAAGCATCAGCGTGTCCGAGCCGTCGAAGACCGAGTTAGCGACATCACTCGACTCAGCGCGAGTCGGCCGGGGACTCGAGATCATTGACTCCAGCATTTGAGTTGCCGTGATTACTGGCTTGCGCAAGCGAGCACACTCCTCGATGATTCGCTTTTGTGCAATGGGAACTTGCCACGGGCTGAGTTCAACACCGAGATCGCCGCGCGCCACCATCGCGCCATCCGCCGTGCTGAGAATTTCGTCGAGATTCTCGAGCGCCTGCGGCTTTTCGATCTTTGCGATGACGTGAGCGTGGCCCCCCGCCCACTCGACCAAGTTTTTTGCTAGCTCGACGTCTTTAGACTCACGAACGAACGATAGAGCAACGAAGTCGACGCCTTGAGCAACCGCGAACTCGAGATCGGTCTTGTCTTTCTTCGTAACTGCCTGCAACCTGAGCTTCGCGCCAGGAATGTTGACGCCTTTTCGCTCGCCTAAGACGCCGTCATTCACGACTTCGCAAACCACGTCTTCGCCCTCGATGTGGCTGACTTCGAGTTCGATAGCGCCGTCAGCAAGCAGGATCCGCGAGCCTTGTTCTACATCGCTCGATAGGTGGGGATAGTCGATCGAAACCGCCTCGGCATCACCCACTCGAGTCTGTCTACGGAGCGTCAGCCGGCCGCCGGACTTCAGCTCGACGGGCCTCGAGTCAATGAGGTTTCCGGTACGAATTTTCGGAGCCTGCAAGTCGGCAACGATCGGGATAAGCCGGCCGAACTCCGCCTCCACTCTGCGAATCATTTCGATATTCGAAAGATGTTGCTCGTGCGAGCCATGGGAAAAATTTAGCCGAGCCGCACTCAGACCGGCGTCAACCAGCTTGCGGAACGTCTGCTCGTCGGAGCTTGCCGGGCCGAGGGTACACAGAATCTTAGTCTTTCTAGAGTCAAGCATTAGGATATGAATTTCGTGGTCGCGCTAAGCCAGTAACGGCTCGACGACCTTGCCGTGAACGTCCGTCAATCGGAAGTGCCGGCCTTGATATTTAAACGTCAGCTTTTTCTGGTCAACGCCTAGGCAGTGCAGCATCGTGGCCTGTAAATCGTAGACGTGCATCGGGTTCTCTACAACGTTGTAGGAATAGTCGTCGGCTTCGCCGTAAGTGATACCGGGTTTGATGCCGCCCCCCGCCATCCACATCGTGAAGCAGCGCGGATGGTGATCGCGGCCGTAGTTGGTCTCGCTGAGCTTGCCCTGACAATAGACAGTGCGTCCGAACTCCCCGCCCCAAACGACGAGTGTGTCGTCGAGTAAGCCGCGGTTCTTTAGGTCTTGAATTAGGGCGGCCGAGCCTTGATCGGTATCGCCCGCGGGCAGGCGAATCTCGCGCGGAAGGTCGGTGTGCTGATCCCAGCCACGATGGTACAACTGCACGAACCTCACGTCGCGCTCGATCAGCCTACGAGCCAACAGGCAGTTCGCGGCATGGCTGCCCGGCCTGCGAGCGTCGTCGCCGTAGAGCTTAAAGGTACTCTCGGGTTCGCTCGAAAGATCCATCAGGTCGGGCACTGAGGTCTGCATGCGGTATGCCATCTCGTACTGAGCGATGCGGGTTTCGATCTCCGGATCGCCAAACTCCTGCGCGCGTATACGATTGACTTTCGAAACCACGTCGATGATGTTGCGACGCGTCGAAGCTCCAATTCCCGGAGGGTTAGAAAGATAAAGAACCGGGTCACCGCTGGAACGGAACTTGACACCTTGATATTTTGACGGCAAAAAGCCGGGCCCCCACAGGCGCGAAAAAATTCCCTGTGCCGCGTTCTTGTTGCTGCCTTGCGAGACCAGTACAACGAAAGCCGGCAGATCCTGATTCTCAGTCCCTAGGCCGTAGCTGACCCAGGCACCGATCGATGGACGGCCTGGCTGCTGAAAGCCACTATTGATAAACCTGATCGCTGGATCGTGATTAATAGCGTCCGTCTGCATCGTTTTGACGAGCGCGATGTCGTCGACAATCTTCGAGGTGTGCGGCAGTAACTCGCTAATCCAGGTGCCATTCTGGCCGTGCTGCTGAAATTTGAAGATCGATGCGGCGACGGGGAAACTATCCTGCCCGGAGGTCATTCCGGTGATGCGTTGACCGTTACGAATCGAGTCGGGGAGTTCCTGCTTGTGGAACTCTTGTAGTTTCGGCTTGTAATCGAAAAGATCAATCTGAGAGGGCGCGCCGGACTGGAAAAGGTAAATGACTCGCTTGGCCTTGGGCGCAAAATGTGGCAGATCCGCAAGCCCGCCGGTCGCTGGGTTCGAGTCTGCGGCGTAGCCCTGCTGGTTGAGCAACGAGGCAAGCGCGACCGTCCCGAGGCCCTTCGACGACCACCCAAAGAATTGTCGACGCGTGCTGACGAGTTCGTGTTCGATGCGGGGGTTCACAGCGCCGTTACTCCTTCGTAATCGTTTCGTCGAAATTGAGAATGCTGCTGGCGACAGTCGTCCAGGCGGCAAGTTCGTCGGGATTGATGCGTTCGTCGTAAGCAGAATCGCCGACCGCAAGAAGCTGCTCGGCCTGATCGGGCGCAGCCTTATACTTGTCGCCCTCAGCCTGCGCAAGTTGCGACAACAAGTCAATTTCTATAGCACTGGGCTCGCGGGCAAGCGCCCGTAAATAGGCATGGCGAATACGCTTTGCCGCATTCCCGCCGCCTTCTCGAATCATCTTCTCCGCAAGGGCGCGCGACGCTTCAACGTAAGTAGGGTCATTCATCAGAACCAGCGCCTGCAGCGGGGTATTCGTGAGCGCCCTGCGCGTAATACACTTCTCGCGGTCCGGAGCATCAAAGGCTCCCAGCGAAGGCGGGGGAATCGTGCGCTTCCAAAACGTATACAGGCTTCGGCGGTAAAGATCGGCGCCCGTATCGGGACGGTAAACTTGCGCGGTGAACACGCCGCCGTACGCCAGTTCCTTCCAGATACCGCTAGGCTGATACGGAAATACGCTAGCGCCACCAATTTTGTCGTTCAACAATCCAGAAATCGCTAGAGCGTTGTCACGAACGAACTCGGCGGGTAGCCGGCTACGCGTTCTACGTGCGAGCAGGCGATTTTCGGGGTCGCGCTCGCGGAGTTCGGCGGTCGACCGTGAATCCTGCCGGTACGTTTCCGACATGACAATATGCTAAACCAGCCGCTTGATGTCCCAGCCATGGGTGACGAAATCAGACGCCAGCCAGTCGAGCAGTTCTGGATGCGTCGGAAGTTCTCCCTGTGAGCCGAAGTCCTCGGAAGTTTTTACAAGACCCTGGCCCATCAGCATTTGCCAGTAGCGGTTGACCGCAACTCTGGCGGTCAGCGGGTTGTCTGGGCTGACTAGCCACCTCGCGAGCCCCAAGCGATTGCGAGGTGCGTCAGCCGGAAACGCAGGCAGCCAAGCGGGAGTGTTTGCCGTAACCTTCGTGGTGCGATTGCGGTAGTCTCCGCGTCCCAACATAAACGTTTCGCGCGGCTGCTCAAGCTCGCGCATCACCATCAGGGTTGGAATTTCCTTCTCAAGCACCTTCTTCTCCTGCTTGAGCGATTGCAGGCGGGCGTAGAGAGTTCGCTCCGACTCAGGCGCGGCGTAGGTCAAATAGTAATCCTTAAGGCGCGAGTTCCTCGCTTCGCAACGGTCAACCGCTTTCGCCGGCTTGGCCCCATAGATGTCGTCGTCCGAGGGTTCCGGAGCGGCGGCTAGAATAGTGGCGCAATCTACGAATGGCTCGGACAGCAACACGCGAATCGGCTCGTGCTTGTTGATCGTGTCTAGCTCGGCGTCGGGTAAAACACGCGAGTAGATGCGGAGGTCGTCCAGAGTACCTGTATAGCGTCCGGCACCAAAGCGCGCCGCGCCAATCTCGAACGGGCGGTCAACGTCGGGCGACCCTTCTAGAGCGTCCGCCAGGATTTTTGTCTCCGCCAATGTTCCATCGAACCGTAGCGTGATGCCACTCGCTTCTCCGGAGCCGTCGTAGGAAACAGCAACGTGATAACTCCCGGTATACCTGCGGCCAGCGTACAACGGTTCTTTGGTCTGAACGATAATTGCGTGATCGCTTGATGACGATAGTCGAACGACCATATCGAAGTCAGTCCGCAACCCATCAGGGATCGGCTTCGGCCGGGTGAGCGTCAGCTCGAGCCCGCGCTTCGAATTCGCATCGTCCATCTTGTGGAGAATTGGCTTCGCCACCTGGCCCGACGGGCGCATCCAAAATGCGATCGTAAACGGTTTCGAGAGATCAACGGATTCAGTACCGTTGAGCGCGACGTGAGTATCGACATCGAAGCTTGCCGCGCGTCCGGCGCTGCCGTTTCGAAACAATGGCTCACCGCGCATAATCCGACCGTGGCGATATTTGCCGGAGGAGTCAGCGAAGCCGCCCTCCATTTCGTAATGGCCTTCTAACGAATCATTCGACGCTCTCGGAATTGACTGGCGCGCTAAGCGTTCCCAGTCCGCGAGTTGATGATCAATCCGCTCCTCGGGCAGGTCGGCTTCAACGCTTCGAATCGCGGATTTGAGTTCGTCAAGACGCTGTTGTTGGGCGTGGCCGGGCAAAGGCAACAGCGGCGCGGCATTGCCCATTATCCCGTCTAAACCCTTTTCATCAACTGAGTTAAAAAAGGCATAAAATTCGAAAAACTCGCGCTGCTTTATGGGGTCATATTTGTGGTCGTGGCAGCGACCGCAGCCCATCGTCATCGCCATCCAAACGGTGGATACCGTTTCCACGCGGTCGATCACGTACGCGACGTGATACTCCTCGGGGATTGCGCCGCCCTCGAAGTTGATCATATGGTTGCGGTTGAACCCGGTTGCGATGAGTTGATCTCGCGTTGGTTCGGGCAACAAGTCGCCGGCGATTTGCTCGACGGTAAACTCGTCAAACGGCTTGTTCGCGTTAAACGAGTTAATCACCCAGTCGCGCCACTGCCACATGTCGCGTTTGCTGTCGATGTGGTAGCCATGCGTATCGGCGTAACGCGCCAGGTCGAGCCATTGAAGCGCCATCCGCTCACCATAGTGTTTCGAGCTGAGCAAGCGGTCGACTTGCTTCTCAAAAGCCTTTGGGGAGCGGTCTTTTAGGAAGGCCTTCAGGTCACGTGGATCCGGCGGCAGGCCCGTGAGGTCAAAGCTAAGTCGCCGAAGGAGCGTGCGCCTATCCGCCTCTCGGGACGGCGAAAGCTCACTTTCGTCGAGGCGAGCCCGTACGAATTCATCAATGGAATCACCACTATTCGTTCCGATAGGCTCATACGCCCAATGAGTCTGCCAGCGAGCACCTTGGTCGATCCAGCGGCGGATCGTCTCGATTTGTTCGGGGCTCGGGTGGCGAACGGCAGTTGGTGGCGGCATGCGCGCCAGCTCTTGCGCGTGGCTCATGCGCTGATAGAGGCGGCTGTCCGCGGCATTTCCCGTGATAATCACGGCCGAGCCGCCGCGATCCGCGAATGCGCCCTCGCGTGTATCAAGCCGCAGATCCGCCTGACGCGCCTTTTCATCGGGGCCGTGGCAGGCGAAACACTGGTCGGACAGTATCGGGCGAACGTCCCTCTGGAAGTCGACGGGCGTATCCATCGACGGGGCTGCGAATAGTGCCCCGGCTAGAAGCAGCGACAGCGCAACTTGTTTGGACATGCTCCTCCGGTATCGTCGTGCGCAACCGCAATCTTTGCGCACAAGCGGATTACTACTAGTACTAACTTGCGAAAGTAAGGCCTTTAACTGTAAAATGTCGGTATGGCAAGACCGGCAACGGTGATTCGACTGAACGCCGAGGAAGAAGAGACGCTGCGACTCTGGGTGCGCGGCCACAAGTCCGAACGGCGCATGGTGGAGCGCGCTCGCATTGTGCTGCCGGCGGCCGCCGCTACCTCGACCGCCGAGATCGCCCGGCAACTGGGATCCCCGGCGGCGCGCGTGTCGAAATGGCGCACCCGCTTCGCCCAGCAACGTCTGGCGGGATTATGCGATCAAGCGCGTTCCGGCAGGCCCGCGCGGTACGACCAAGCGACGCGCAAACGCATCCTCTGCCAACTCGACGAAGCTCCGCCCGAAGGGCACGCCACTTGGACAGGCGAACTGCTCGCGGAAGCTCTCGGCGACGTCAGCAAGCATCAAGTCTGGCGCGTACTGCGGCAGCTCGGCGTGTCCTTGCGGCGGCGGCGCAGTTGGTGTTTGTCAACCGACCCGGAGTTCGCTCGCAAGGCCGCCGACATTGTCGGACTCTACCTCAGCCCGCCGGAAAACGCCGTGGTGCTCGCGGTCGACGAGAAGCCGAGCATCCAGGCCTTGGAGCGAGCGCAGGGCTGGCTACGCTTGCCCAACGGCAAGGCCTTGACGGGCTTCTCGCACGGCTACAGGCGGCACGGCACGACGCCGCTTTTCGCCGCGCTGGAAGTGGCTACCGGATTCATCATCGCCGGACACTATTGGCGCCGACGGCGTCGCGAGTTTCTCGACTTCATGAACCACATCGCGGCCATCCACGAAGGCCGCGAGATCCACATCATCTTGGATAACTTGAACACTCACAAGCCCAAAAATGACCGCTGGCTGCAACGTCATGCGAACATCCATTTTCACTACACGCCGACCTACAGTTCGTGGATGAATCAGGTTGAGGTGTGGTTTTCGATTCTGAGCCGCCGCGCCTTGCGGGGGGCGAGTTTCACTTCCCCCCGGCAGGTGCGCGAGGCCATCGACAGCTTCGTCCGCGTCTACAACTCCAAGGCTACTCCGTTCGAATGGACCAAGACCGTCGTCGCCCCTCGTCCCCTCGCCAGTAAATATTCTAACTTACGCAACTAAGTACTAGTTTATAGCGGCGACATGGAATCTGGGCCGACAACACGGGGAAGTGATGTCGAGCGATCGCTGTCGGACACGCTCGCGACGTTAGATTCACTATGTATTAGTAGAAGAATGGTTGCGATTCCCGTATCCAATCAGATACAAATTGTCTGGTTAACCGTAAAGATGCGGAATTCTACCGCCGTAGTATCGCGCGAAACATTTGACGAAGTTTACACGTGTAGCTATACGCCATGTATTGGCGTGCAACCTAACCAGGAGGAAGCTTATTCGGGCTGCAGCACAGCAATCCTGTTGACACCGACGTCGCATATGGTGGTAATTCCAGTCACCATGGCCAACCCAACGACCCGATGGTTGGTAAGAAGGTCGGTGGCGTCAATGTCTTCGGTGGTGGGCTCGCTCTCTACAATTCGGACGACGTGTTAATGGGAGCGGTCGGTGTAAGTGGTGATAGCTCATGCGCCGATCACGCGATTGCTTGGAGAACCAGAAACAACCTGGGTCTTGATCACGTGCCGGCGGGAGTCAGCGGCGATGCCATGCGTCCCGACAACATCATTTACGATTTGGTCCCGGATGCCCACGGAAATCCCAATGAAGACAGCACGGGCGGTTTCGGCCACACGCACTGCCTTGACGAGACTACAGAACACGGAATCGTAGCGGCGTTACCACCCACGTCGTAGGACAAGTCACTACGTCTGAGTTGAAGGGGTCCGGAGCTCTCCGGGCCCCTTTTTCGCTAGTGGGCGCGTGAGCCCGCTCATTCGCATATTGGGTGGCATGAGAGAATGGTGCTTCGCAGCGGCCTGCCGTCGATGCCGATGAAGCACCTTCTTCAAAGCGTAAAAACAGGCCGGATTCGAGTGGTCGACGCGCCCGCTCCCTCTACCCAACCCGGTTCGCTAGTAATCCAAACTCGAAGTAGCCTGATCTCCGCTGGGACCGAGCGCATGATGATCGATTTCGGGCGCGCTGGGTGGATTGACAAGGCGCGGCAGCAACCCGACAAAGTGCGTCAAGTCATTGACAAGGCTAAGACCGATGGGATTTCGGCAACATACGACGCCGTTCGGGCCAAGCTCGATCAACCTTTAACGCCCGGCTACAGCCAGGTTGGTTCAGTTTTAGAAGTTGGCCGCGATTGCCCCGGTTTTTCGGTGGGCGACCGCGTTATTTCAAACGGTTCGCACGCCGAGGTCGTTCGCATTTCGAAAAACCTATGCGCTCGCGTGCCCGATAGCGTTGCGGACGAACAGGCGGCTTTCACCGTGGTGGGAGCGATTGCGCTGCAGGGCATTCGGCTCGCCGCGCCCACTCTAGGCGAAACTTTCGTCGTCACCGGGCTCGGCCTGGTTGGTCTTCTCACGCTGCAACTGCTGCGCGCTCAAGGTTGCCGAGTGATCGGGCTTGATTTCGATGCTTCCCGGTTGAGTCTCGCCGAGAGATTCGGAGCGCGGGTCGTAGACCTTTCGCGCGGGGCTGACCCGCTAGCCGCGGCGAATGAGTGGAGCTCCGGGCGAGGCGTCGACGGCGTCCTGATCACCGCGGCTACGCAAAGCAACGAACCGGTTCACCAGGCCGCGCAAATGTGCCGCCCGCGGGCTCGAATTGTGCTCGTTGGCGTGACGGGACTCGAACTTTCGCGCGATGACTTTTACAAGAAGGAGCTGACCTTCCAGGTGTCGTGCTCGTACGGGCCAGGCCGTCACGACCCCTCGTACGAGGACAAAGGCGGCGATTACCCTATCGGCCATGTCCGTTGGACGGAGCAGCGCAATTTCGAGGCTGTGCTCGCCTTAATGGCCGACGGCAAACTTGATGTCGAACCGCTCGTTAGCCATCGCTTCCCGTTTGAACGAGCACCGGAAGCGTATGACCTGTTGGTTAGCGAGGAGCCAAGCCTAGGGATCATGTTGGAGTATTGCGAGGGTGTAAACGAGGCAGCGGCTTCTACCATCGCACTCGGCGATCATGTGGCCCGAGAACTGAACCCAGACGAGCCCGTCGCGGCGGTGATCGGCGCCGGGAACTACGCGTCACGATTTCTCCTGCCCGCGCTACAGAAATCCGGCTGTCGTCTGAAAACGATCGTCTCATCTGGCGGCTCATCAGCAGCAGAGGCCGCTCGAAAATTCGGCGCTGAGCAAGCTTCGACAGATTTTGATGCGGCGCTCAGGGACGCCGACGTCAATACCGTCATCATCGCCACTCGTCACAACAGCCATGCCGATCTTACGTGCCGTGCGTTGCGTGAGGGGAAGCATGTGTTCGTCGAAAAGCCATTAGCGATTTCCCATGACGAACTGGGGGAAGTGCAAGCTTCTTACGTCGACGCTTCGTCGTTGTTGATGGTCGGGTTCAAGCGTCGATTCGCTCCGATGACGGTTCGCGCGAAAGAGTTGCTTGATCAAGTCGTCGGCCCAAAGAGTTTCGTCATGACGGTTAACGCAGGGGCCATCGCCGCCGATCATTGGACTCGCGACCCGGCGGTCGGTGGAGGACGAATCATCGGCGAGGCCTGTCACTTCGTCGACTTATTGCGATTCCTCTCAGCCGAGGCAATCGCTGAGACCCGAGCGACCGCCGCTCGCAACGACACTGACAACCGGACGATAACTCTGAAATTCGCAGGCGGTTCGATTGGCACCATCCACTACTTCACAGACGGCGACGCATCGTTCCCCAAAGAACGCCTCGATGTTTTTTGCGCTGGGCGCGTCTTGCAGCTCGACAACTTCCGCGAGTTGAAAGCTTGGGGATGGCCTGGGTTCCGTTCGCTCAAGTCACGAGCGCAAGACAAGGGGCAGGCAGCCTGTGTCGCGGCGTTTTTAGAAGCCGTCGCGAAGGGCGCGCCATCGCCGGTTCCAGCGGACGAGTTGTTCGAGGTGACGCGAGCGACGCTAGAAGCCGCCGGCTGATTGCGGCGCACAGGTTATCAATGAAAATCGTGCGATTGCATCGTTAATCGCACATCTTCGATCGGCCGCACCGCCTTAACCTTAACCGACGTCACGCCGTCTTGCTTTTGCAATACTCCGTCGGCGATAAGGAACGAGTGGCTCATCACCATCACACGGTTTTCTTGAAACACTTGTGGGCGTAGGATTAGATTGGAAACACCGCTCTCATCCTCTAGGGTGAGGAAGCAAAACCCCTTCGCCGTCCCAGGCCGTTGCCGCGTAATTACAGCGCCGGCCACACGCACCGTCCTGCCGGATGACACTTTTGCAAGTTCGGTCGAGCGCAAAATGCGTTGGTCCTTCAGCGCTTGCCGCAAATAAAACATCGGGTGGGGACCCACGGTAATGCTCGTTCCTCGATAGTCAGCGTCCAGGCGCTCGATGGGGTTCATCGCCTCCAGAGGGCTCTCGCTTGAGGGTTCATCGTGATCACGGAAAAGCGGACCTTTGGGTTTCCAGGCGCGCTCGATTTGCCACAGCGCTTCACGGCGGTGCATATTTTTTTCGATGGAGTTGAGCGCGCCGATTTCAGCCAACACATCGAGTTCAGCTTTCTGTAGATCAACACGGCGAACGAGGTCGTCGGCAGAGTGGAATGGCCGGCCTTGGGCGATCGACTGCGCGGACTTAGCTCTTAGGTTTGAGGCGTAGCGCAGGCCTAAGCGTAGGGTCGGCTGCCGATTGGAGGGCGCAACATGTCGCGCCCCTACCTCCACCTTGCAGACGACTTCGGAATGGTTGACATCGATCGGAAGCACCCGCACCCCGTGACCCTGCACGTCTTTCACCAGCACCGCCGGACTGTAAAAACCCATCGGCTGGCAGTTGAGCAGCGCGGTAGTGAACTCAGCCGGGTAGTGCGCCTTGAGATACGAGCTGGCATAAGCCAGCAAGGCAAAACTTGCCGAGTGCGACTCTGGAAAACCGTATAGCGCGAAAGAAGTAATCGAGCGGATGATCTGCGCGGCGTTTTCGCTGTGTATGCCGTTGGCCGCGAGACCGCGTTCCAAACGCGTCTCAATATCTCTCATCCGTTCAACCGAACGTTTGAATCCCATTGCGCGGCGCAGTTCCTCGGCTTCTCCTCCTGAAAAACCCGCAGCCGTCATCGCCATCCGCAGTAGTTGCTCTTGGAACAATGGAACACCCAGGGTGCGCTTGAGAATCGGCTCAAGCGAAGGGTGCGCATACTCAACCGGCTCACGTCCCAAGCGGCGGTTGATATAGGGGTGGACCATATTACCGGTGATTGGCCCGGGCCGAATGATCGCGACCTCAACGACCAAATCGTAGAAACAAGCGGGCCTGAGACGCGGCAAGGTCGCCATCTGCGCGCGGCTTTCGATCTGGAAGACCCCCACAGTATCGGCCTTTTGGATCATCGCGTAGGTCTTGGGGTCGTCGGGCGGAATTTTCGACAGGTCAAACGATCCTCCATGCGAACGGATGATCTCCGTCGTCTCCTCGAGCGCCGCCATCATGCCCAACCCCAAAAGATCGACCTTGACGATGCCGAGGTCGGCGCAATCGTCCTTGTCCCACTGCACGACAACTCGGTCGGCCATGCGCGCGTTTTCTAGCGGCACAACCGAGTCAAGCGCTCCGTGACAGATCACCATTCCGCCGGAATGCTGGCCGAGGTGGCGTGGCAAGTTTTGAATCTGCATCGCCAGCCGCAGCAGGTGGCCGACACGTGGATGCGCCGCATCGAACCCGGCGGCTTTCGCCTGATTAACCAACTTGTCGTGATCGTCGGTGTATTCGAAAGAGTGAATGCACTTCGAAAGCCGCCCAATCATCTCTTCGGGAAACCCCAGCACCTTGCCCATCTCGCGAACGGCGCTCTTGCCGCGATAGGTGATGACGTTGGCGGTCATACCCGCGCCACGTTTGCCGTACTGCTCGTAGACGTGCTGGATAGCGCGCTCACGCTGGTCGCCAGAGGGCAGGTCAATATCGATGTCGGGCCACTCGCCTCGCTCTTCTGAAAGAAAGCGCTCGAAAAGCAATTCCATGCCGACCGGGTCGACGGCGGTAATGCCGAGGCTGTAGCACACCGCACTGTTGGCCGCCGAGCCGCGCCCTTGGCAGAGAATTCCTTGGCGTCGGCAAAACTGCACAATGTCCCAAACGATGAGGAAATAGCCCTCAAGTTCGAGCTTTTCAATGACCTTCAGCTCATGGTCGACCTGCCGCAGTGCTTTACGCAGATGGGGAGAGTCGCGGTAACGCTCGGCCACGCCCTTGAGCGTGATCTTGCGTAAATACGTCGTCGGCGTTTCGAAACGCGGCAGCGGGTAGATCGGAAACTGGTAGCCAAGATTGCCAAGAGTAAACTCCAAACGCTCAGCCAGCAGCGCGCCGTTGGACAGCGCCTCGGGCAGGTCGCGGAAAATCCACGTCATCTCCCGCGGTGCTTTCAGATAGCGCTCGGCGTTGGGATTGAGCCTGCGTCCGGCTTGATCGAGTACAACCTTGTGGCGCAGGCAAGTCAGCGCGTCGAAGAGGTCTCTGTATTCGCTCCTGTGGTAGCGCACGCCGTTCGATGCGAGTAGCGGCAAGTTGCGGCGCCTCGCATAGTCGACCCGTTCGTGATTAAGCTTTTCTTGATCGCGCAAAAAGTGGCGTTGCAGTTCGACGAACACGTTACGGCGACCGAAGAGGCCGAGTGTTTCGTCGGCGTCTCGCAGGTCGTGAATCATCGCAACGAGGCCGGAATGGTAGTCGGCGAGGTCGCTCCACGAAGCGCGTCCTTCGCCCTTGGGAGCCGAAAGATTCATGCGCGTGAGTAGCTGACAGAGGTTTTGATAGCCGCGTTGACTTTCGACGAGAACAGTAACGCGCCGGTCAAGCGCGGAGTTCGCCGTGTGGCGTTTAAGGCCGGATTGTTGTAGCGTAATCTCCGCTCCAAAAATTGGTTTGATCCCAGCGTCGGTTGCGGCTTTGAAAAAGCGCGGAGCGCCAGAGACGGAATCGCGGTCGGTCAGGGCGACGGCTTTGTACTCGAGGCGTTTGGCCTCGGCTACGAGATCTTCAGGTTGCGAGGCGCCTTCCAAAAAACTAAAACCCGAGGCACAATGAAGTTCGGCATACATAAGGCGTTTCCGAGCCATGGACGGAAAGTCCGTGGTGCGTTGTAACGGATCACCGTCGACTTTCCGCCGACGGCTCGGTAGCGCACTGCAACAGCCTCCCCGGAAACGCTTGCAACACGCTCTGTAGTTGCTCGATGGAATCCTCCAGCCTGTTGGGGTGGGTAAACACTGTGCTGGCTAACACTCCGGTCACGCGCGCGCCTTCCACGACATATTCGAGTGCATTAAGCTTCGCCATGATCTCGACCTGTCCCCAGGCATCTAACTTAATGCTGAGCTTGAAGTCTTGCTCCCAGGTTTCAAACAAAACTGAACCTTTTCCGCTACGCAATAAATCGATTAGCGAACCCTGAAAATCACTGAGCGCTCCGATTCCGACATCAACCGTCAGCCCGCCCGAGAAGGGTGCATTCTCCACACGCACCGTCATCGACAACAGTTCAGCGCTGCCCTCACTGTCGGCCCAGGAGTAGCCGTTCACTCGCAAATGAATCGAGGGCTGATCGTCTCCCCGGAAGAGTATTGTGTCGTGATCTGTCATGTTATTTGTCGCTGTGCAAGACTCCTTACCGTTCCTGAAGCGCTCAAATAGAATAGCGAACAAAAAGCGAATATACAAGTCCTGGGAGTGACTGTTGTACACTGTTTGATCCATGATCGAACTGACTTCCCTCGCAGGCTCTCGCGACATTTTCCAGAACGCCCTCGACTTCGCCCAGGCCCAAGTCAAGGCGACGGTAGAACGCGACCCCGACTTCTACCCGATGTACACCGATGGCGGCCGTTGGCGTCATGGCAAAGAGGCCTGGACCAACTGGTGCGACGGCTTCCTGCCTGGAATGATGTGGGTCTTCGCCAAACGCACCGGCGACCCCGCCTGGTCCGTACTGGCTGAGCGCTACACCACACCGCTTGAGCACCGCAAAATGGACCGTGACGTCCACGATCTTGGTTTCATCTTTCTCTCGACCTATCACCGTTGGTATGAGTTGACGGGCCGCGAGGAACTCAACGATGTCGTCATCCAGGCCGGCCGTACTCTGGCCCTGCGGTTCAAGGAAAAGGGCCAGTACATGGCGTCGTTCATGGGCCCGGAATCGATCTTTATCGACATCATGGCCAACGTCGGCATCATCTTCTATGCCGCCATGGAAAGCGGTGACGAACAACTCATGGATGTCGCCATGAAGCACTGTCTCACCAGCCGCCGAGTGCTTGTCCGCGGCGACGGCAGCTCGTCGCACGAGGGCATCTACAATCTCGAAAACGGTGAGTTTCTACGGCAGTCGACCCAACAGGGCTATCGCTCGGACTCCTGCTGGTCGCGCGGCCTCGCTTGGGCTATCTATGGATTTACGTCGGCCTACAAACGCACCCGCGACGCGCGCTTTCTCAACACCGCCGAACTCTGCGCCGACTATTACATCGAGAACACGCCAGCCAACGGCATCCCTTTGATGGACTACGACTTTCCGCCGGAAGTTAGCCAGCGCGAGGAATCCTCGGCAGCGGCAATCACGGCCGCCGGGCTGTTTCGCCTAGCAAAGTTGAGTCGCGACACCACCAAGGGAGCTTTCTACGACCAAACTGCCCGGCGCATGCTTCTCACCTTGGCGCAGCCCCCCTATTTAGCAAGTGAGACGCCGCAGTGGGAAGGCATCCTCAAAGAAGGCATTTACCACCTCGACAAAGATCTCGGAGTCGGCGAATCGGTCATGTGGGGCGAGTACTTCTTCGTCGAGGCGCTCGACCGAGCGCTGGGCTAAACCGGCCCAGTTATTCAGGAATGTGGGCTGCTACTCCGCCTGACGCGGGTTCCACGCGGGCATCGAGTGTAAGACTCGCTGCAACATCGCCCTAATCCGGGCGACGTCCGGGCTCGCGGCGGCAGCGTCAATCGGTTGCTGCTCTTCCCAGTCGTGAGGAACGTCATACATCCGGCCATCGCTATATAGCTTGTAGCGCTTAGTCCGAGCGAACCGGACTCTCGGGAACGGCACCGTCTCTAACGACGGGTCTTTGTCGTAGTGAACGAACAGCCATTCGCGGGGATTTCCCGCCCCACCTTCAAGCTGTGCCCGAAAACTTCGCCCGTCGAAGTGGTCATCCGACGGCAGCTCGACGCCGGCTAGATCGGCAAACGTCGCGAAGAAGTCGCTGAATTCAATCAGGTCATCGTTGACAAGTCCCTTGGGCACAGTACCCGGCC
Source organism: Bryobacterales bacterium (assembly GCA_965205595.1). GTDB lineage: Bacteria > Acidobacteriota > Terriglobia > Bryobacterales > UBA6623 > CATQHP01. Next base: position 271,261 of record CBDBHI010000030.1, read on the forward strand.
AGCGCGCAAACATTGGAACATGCGTCCCTGCGTCGGGCGGATAAGCCTTTTTCCCGATGACGACCCGGTTCGCTAGTTTTGTCTGGATACCCCGCCCGGTTCCGTTGTCGCCGGTAAAAAGGATCAACGTATTATCACTGAGACCCAGGCGGTCAACGTGGTCAATAAGGCGGCCCACGAGATAGTCGGTGTAGCTCACCATGTCGCCAAAATACGGCTCAACCTTGCTCTTGAATTTCGTCGATACGTTAACTGCCTTGCTCTTCGGCGTGGCGACGAACGGGGCATGCGTCAACACCATCGGGTAGTAGAGGAAAAACTCTTCGTCTTTGTGCCGCTCGATGAAATCAAGTCCAAAGTCTGAAAAAATATCGGGCCCGTAGTCATCCATCCCGGTATCCATAAATTGACCGTTCTTGATGATTGCCGGATGCCAGAAGCGCGAGGTCTTGTTCTTTCCCGGCAAGCCGACCGAGGCATAGCGGTCGCGCTCTTCGATAGAAAGCTCTGCGTTGTAGGCCCAAAATGCGTGCTCGTCAAACCCGGCGTCGCTCGGCGTCATCCCAGTTAGATGTTCCGTTGGTCCATTCGAACCGCCCGCAAGTTGCCATTTGCCGGTCAGGCCCGTTGCGTAACCGGCTTGCTTGAGCAGGTGCGCGAAGGTTGTCTGATTCTTCTCCAGACGCCCGAACCGCTGGTAGTTCCGCCAGTTGTATTTTCCCGTCATGATCTTGTTGCGCGACGGTGTGCAAACGGGCTGCGAGTAGCAATTTGAAAAACGCATCCCCTCGTCGGCGATTCGCTCGAAGGTCGGCGTCTGGTAGCTCTTTCCGCCATTCGCCGAAATACACTCGTAGCCCATGTCGTCGGCCATCACGAGGATGATGTTTGGCCGAGCATGCGCGGCGGCCGCAAAAAACATCAGGAGAAGCGTTAATCGAAGCATCAGCACGATTTTAGCGAAGCTGGTCGATCGAGCCGATCGGCGGCTAAACACACGAAATTTCGCATGCTACAAATGGAAGCATGGCGCGCATCGGTGTGAGTACCGGCGGAGGCGATTACGATGTCGTGATCGAACGAGCGTCGTTAGATCGCGCGGGCGAGTTGATCAGCTCGGCGGTTGGCAACCCACGCCTGTTCGTCATCGCCGACGAATCAGTTTGGATTCACTTGGGAAAACGCCTAGCGGATGGCCTCAAAGGTCACGATTGGACTCTGCTCAAGGTCCAATTAGGCGAGCAGCGCAAACGTCTGGGCACGGTAGAAGAACTCTGCTCCGCCATGCACTCCGCCGGCGCCGACCGCGGTTGCGCCGTCGTAGCCTTCGGCGGTGGAATCGCGGGCGATGTTGGTGGGTTCGTCGCCTCATCGTACATGCGCGGCGTGCGTGTTGTGCAGATCCCGACCACGCTGCTCTCACAAGTCGACGCCTCGGTCGGTGGCAAAACCGGGGTGAATTTAGAGAGCGGCAAGAACCTCGTTGGGGCCTTTCACCAACCAAGCCTGGTTCTAATCGACCCGACGTCGCTCGATACGCTCCCGGAGCGCGAGTATCGAGCCGGCCTGCAAGAAGTTATCAAGCACGGGATCATACGCTCCGAGGCCCTTTTCGATTTTATAAACGAGCGCCGAGAAGCCGTGCTGACGCGAGATCCCGAAGCTGTTGAACACATCATCGAGGAATCCGTTCGCATCAAATCCGCGGTTGTAGCCGAAGATGAACGCGAAGGCGGCTTGCGACGAATATTAAACTTTGGCCACACGCTTGGTCACGCACTGGAAGCTGAAACCGAGTATCGTCAACTGCTCCACGGCGAGGCTGTCGCCTTCGGTATGCTGGCCGCCGCCCATCTATCCGAGCTTCGAGGAAGGCTCTCCACTCCAACGCGCGAACGGATTGAAGCCACAATCGCCGACTACATTTCGATTCCAAGTCTAGAGGGACTGTCTGCTGAGAAAATCGCGGCGCGAGTCGGCGGCGACAAGAAATCGCTGGGCGGCAAGATCCATTTCGTTCTGGCGGATGCCATTGGCAAGGTAGGCGATGAAATCGACCCGCCGGCCGAACTTGTTGTGGCCGCGGTCAAGCACGCTCTGCAGGTTTCCCGCCAGATGGCCCTCGCCCCGGCCTAGCATGGCGACCGGTACCGCCAGTCGTGGAGCCTCACCAGCCGGCATCGCTCAGGGTGACGAAGCTGCCGCCGCGAAGAACATTCGGGAGATGTTTGGCCGCGTGGCGCCGCGCTACGACTTACTGAACAAGCTTCTTTCGGTCCGCATCGACCACTATTGGCGCCATCGTTTGATCGCTGCCGTGCGGCCGTACCTAGAGCGGTCAAATCTACGCGCCGCGGACCTGTGTTGCGGCACGGCGGACGTCTTACTTGAGCTGACAAATGAGCATAGACGCGTTGCAGCCTCGGAGTCAATGAGAATCATTGGCAGCGATTTTTGTCGACCGATGCTGACGGGAGCTGCCGCGAAGCTCGAGCGCGAGCGTTTTCGCAATCCACTGATCGAGGCCGACGCGACGCGCTTCCCGTTGCACGACGGATCGCTCGATCTCATCACAGTCGCCTACGGCTTTCGCAACTTAGCCAACTACCAAAGAGGGATTGAAGAATTCGCAAGGCTGCTTGATGACGGAGGTTGCCTGGCGATACTCGAATTTTCACAGCCGACGAATAGGCTGATGGCGCCGGCGTTCGGTTTCTATTTTCGCCACATCTTGCCGTGTATCGGAAACACTATCTCTGGAGCCTCGGGCGCATACTCGTACCTACAGGACTCAGTCGAACGGTTCCTGACACCCGACGAATTGGCGGAACTGATGCGGGATTGTGGCTTCCGCCGAGTTGAATACCAGCGCCTCACGGGCGGCATCAGCGCCCTGCACCTGGCCTACAAGTAGCGGCGCGTTGAGCATGTAGTGTAATCGGCTCGCACCCCCCAGGTTCCGCGCCCGTCAGCGATCAATTGATTACGGCGACGGCGGCTAACGCGGGTTCGTAGCTTGCGGTTTCGGCCTTTGGCTCGTTTAGCGGCACTTCTTCAGCCTTTGGGGCCCTCCACCACTCAGCTTTGTCAAATCCCCAAAAATTGCAAACCAGTAGCTCGCCCTCGGCGTTTCGAATGGCGTCGCCAACTTTAATGGCCTGCGGCGTCTCCATCGTTTCCGGCTGTTCCTGTAGTTGCAGCCACAGCTCATATGGCGTCTGCGCTTCAACCTCGGGGCCTTCTTCGTGGTGGCTCTCACGAAGGCTATAGGGGGGCTTCTTCGGAGGTTTGTCGCGAAAGCTCGAAGCGTGATCGGGGAGCAAGTAAAGGATACGGTAACGAGGCATTTAAACCATTGTGCACGAATCGCGATCTAGTTGAAACATGTCTACCAAAAAATGTTTGGCAATCATGGCATCGGATCGCTGGCTACCCTCAACGAAGCGCCCGACTGAGCCCTAGACTGCACTAGCATGAGCGCCCCAGCGTACGCGTAACCCATTAAAAACAAACCAAGAAACGGGACCGTTAGCCAGTTGCCGATGTAGACGCTCAGCGCCAAACTGATCGCGAAGTAAAACGCCGCCGTCAGATTAACTGCTGCCCTCCAGCCGCCACGCTCACCGTACTTATTTCGCGCGAGCGCCACAAATTTTTGATCCGCACTGTATTTTGCGGTTCGCTCGAATGGGCTTGCGAATCCAAAGACTGCCTCAAGCACGGCCCTCGAGTTGCTGATCGTCAGTCCAATTCCCGTTGCAACCATCATCGGCACGAGCAGCACGTGCCGGCGAAACCCACCCCTGCCGAGTTCGCGCTGAGCCAGGATGTAGAAACTCGAGAGCAAAGTAAGCGTGGCGAGAAACACTGGCAAATCAAGCCAGAGTAGCCGTCCCTCCCAGTGATAAAAACGCACCAACATTGAGGGTAGAGCCAGCGCCGACAGCAACAACATGAGCGGATACGAAATATTCGCGGTGAGGTGGACGAATGCCTCTAACTTCACTCGCCACGGCTGACTCGACGCCAGGATCCGCGGCAAGAGCTTGATGGCAGTTTGAATCAGGCCTTTAGCCCAACGGGCCTGCTGCACCTGAAATGACGCCATGTCCAGTGGCAATTCCGACTCGACCTCTATCTGAGGCGCGTAGACAAACTTCCAGCCCCGCAACTGAGCTCGATAGCTCAATTCGGTGTCTTCGGTCAAAGTGTCATGTTGCCATCCGCCGGCATCTTCGATTGCGCTCTTGCGCAAAATTCCGGCGGTGCCGTTGAAGTTGAAAAATCTTCCTGAGCGAGCGCGGGCGCCGTGCTCGAACACAAAATGTCCGTCTAGCAAGAGTGCCTGTAGCCGCGTGAGGAGCGAACTGTCGCGATTGCAATAAGTCCAGCGAGCTTGCACCGCGCCAACGACACTATCGGTGAAATAGTCCACGGTGTCTCGCAGGAAATTTCTGGGCGGTCTGAAATCGGCGTCGAATATCGCAATCAGCTCGCCCGTTGCTGTTGGCAGGCCGGCCTCGAGAGCGCCAGCCTTATAGCCGACACGGTTCGAGCGAAAGTGATATTCGATTGGGAAGCCTTCGCCCGCTAGTTGTTCCACTTTTCGCTTCGCGATCTGGCGGGTCTCGTCTGTAGAATCATCCAACACCTGGATCTGAAGCAATTTTCGCGGGTAGTCGATCTGACAGGCGGATTCCAGCAAATGTTCGACGACGAACCGTTCGTTGTAGATCGGCAACTGGACCGTTACCCGGGGCAGTTCCACGAATCGCTTCGTGGGTTCACTCTGGCGGGCCGCGCGATAGCGGTAGTAGAGGTAAATCAAGTAATAACGATGGAGCCCGTAAAGGCTCAACACCGCCATCACCGCGAAATACAGGCCGACCAGTATCAGGTCAAATGAACTCATGTGAGATACGCTTGAGAGGGCCTTGATTCTCTGTTTTTCAAATGCGCCTTTTGCCGGCAATCGCTTGAAACAATGAGCGTCCGTCAACGCGTTGGATCGCTTCTCGCTATCGCGGTACTCGAGGGCGCGTACCTCTCGATGCTCGGTCTGGAGCGCTTGGCGGACGACGTTCCATCATATATTGCGCACGCATTTTTCCTTTCCGTAGTGTACTTGGTCTGTTGTTGGCTGATCACGCAGAGCCGTGCCGAGGCCCGCAATGAGAGAACCACCCTGAGCGTTATCTGGGTCGCCGCAATCCTCTTTCGGCTGACCGTCTTGCCGCTTGATCCGAGCCTTTCGGAAGACCTGGTCCGCTATCGCTGGCAAGGCGCCATGCAAGCTGCCGGCGGAGACCCCTACCTCGACGCGCCGCAGGATGCTCGTTGGGAGTCTTTGCGCGACGAGAGCTGGCCGCGCGTCGCGCGCAAGAACCTCACTTCAGTCTATGGGCCGGTGTACGAGCAGATTCACGTCCACTACTTCAGGCTCATCAATTCGTTTGGCAAGAACGCCAAAACGGAAGTTTGGCTCTTCAAAATTCCCTTCGCGCTAGCCGACTTGGCTGTCGGCTGGCTACTGATGGCATTGCTTTCGGCGGCCGGCAGGCCAAAGTCTTGGGCACTGATCTACCTTTGGTCGCCACTTGCAATCGTAGAATTTTGGGGGGAAGGGCATAACGATTCCGTTACGCTGCTGTTTGTCGTAGCCGCGCTGACGTTGTACCTGCGCGGGCGAATGTCGTGGGCGTTCGCGGCGCTGACGGTCGCGACGCTGGGAAAGATTTGGCCGTTGATACTTTTCCCATACTTGGTCCTCACCCGCGAAGCCGGCGAGTGGCGATTCCACTGGCGCCCGCTGTTGACATGCATTCCGGTCGCGTTAGTGTTGTGCGCGCCGTATTGGCAAAGCCTGTCGAATATCGAAGACGTGCTCAACGGGTTCGTCGGAGGTTGGCAGAACAACGACAGCCTATTCGGTTACGTCTACGACTACGCTGGTCAAGATTTCGATGCCGCCACCGCGCTAACAAAGAAATTGATTGTGGTCGCGCTCGGGATTGCTTGGATGTTGCAACTTCGTCTAACGCAGGCGACTTTGGCCGCCACAACGGTCATTCTGCTCCTGTCTGCAAATTGTTTTCCATGGTATCTGACGTGGCTTTTGCCGCTCTTAGCGGTACATCCTTCCGCGCCGCTATTGCTGTGGACGTCAATCGTCCCGCTAGCGCACCACGTTGTAACGCGTTACGAGACAAACTCCGTTTGGGAGTATGACCGCGTGATACTCGACCTTGAGTACATCCCCGTGCTGACTTGGCTAATGATCAGCACAACGCTTTGGATGTGGAAGCAGTGGACGGCCAGGGCCCCGGTTGAGAGGCACCAACAGTCTAACAGCCCATGGTAAAAGTCACGCAGGCCGCGTTACGCGCCTATGGGGCGGATTGAGTATTAGACGAGTGCCTCACCGAATCGACAGTCAGAGCGCACCAGGAATCTTTGAATGGCGCGTAACCCTTTGGGCGGCGGGCACTCGCGGCCGTCGGCTTTGTCATTCGTCGGAGACGATCGCCCGGATCGCCGTCCTCCTCACTCCGCGCCGATCAGCCACAATTGCCCGCCGCGCGACCTACGGGACTTTTTCCACGGACTGCTAACGGCGCGAACTGACGCGACGTGCGAATGCCTGCAACGGCCTGCTAAAGTTTGCAACCAGTGAAACGCCGAGAATTTCTCAGATCGGTCGGGCTAGCGACGATCTTATCCGCCTGCTCGCCTCAGCCCGCAGTTTCGCGTCCCAACGTTCTCCTAGTAAGCCTTGATGACCTCAATGATTGGGTCGGCTGCCTGGGCGGGCATCCCGACGCACACACGCCAAATATCGACAGGCTAGCGGCGCGAGGGTTACTTTTCAAAGACGCCCACTGTGCTTCGCCAAAGTGCAATCCGTCTCGAACGGCGATTTTTACGGGCTTGATGCCTTCCACAACCGGTATCTACGACAACGGCCATTGGTGGAAGCCCCACCTGCCGGATGTCGTGACTATGCCCGAATACTTCCGCGGGCACGGATATCTAACAGCGGGCGCCCGAAAAGTATTTCATCACACCACCGGTTTCAATCCTCCCGATCAGTGGGACGAGTACTTCGACCTAAGATTCGACGATCAGTGGGACCGGACCACGTCAGCCGACCCGGGCACGCCGAAAGTTGACCCGCCCGAGGGGCACCCACTAAACGGTATTCGACCATTTCGTCACGAGTTCGACTGGGGCTCGCTACCAATTGAAGATGACCAGTACGGCGACTCGAGGACGGTTCGCTGGGCCTCTGACTTTCTTGGCCGCGAACATCAGAAGCCCTTCTTCCTCGCTATCGGTTTGTTTCATCCGCACTTACCTTGGTACGCACCCGATCAATATTTTGCCGCCCATCCGGTGTCGGAAACCGAACTCCCCGAAATGCCAGAGGATGATCTTGAAGACGTCCCACCTGTTGGATTAGAACTTGCCGCAAGTGGACGGATTGGGCTAGACGCGATCCGCAAGCTCGACAAACACCAAGAGGCCGTCGCGGCTTACCTGGCGAATATCCGCTTCGCTGATGAGTTGGTCGGCCGGCTCCTCGACGCATTCGATAGCAGTCAATACCGCGACAACACTGTCATTGCAATGTTCTCCGACCACGGCTTTCACCTGGGCGAGAAGCAGCATTGGTTCAAGTCGACGCTTTGGGACCGTGCCACGCACGTGCCATTCTCGGTCCTGGCGCCCGGAGTCACTCAGCCTTCAACGACTAGCGACGCTCCAGTCACGCTGATCGACTTCTTCCCAACGCTGGTAGAGGCATGTGGGCTACCGCCAAAGCCGGATCTCGACGGGCACAGTTTATTACCGTTGCTGAGGGGCGCCTCGTCGGTTGAACAGCGGCCTGCGCTCGTAACGTATCTGCGAGGAAATCACGTTGTCAAAACGAAAGAGTGGTCCTACATCCGTTACTCAGACGGCGGCGAAGAACTCTACGACCGCGACTCCGATCCAGGGGAGTTTGTGAACCTTTCAGATCGCGGCGAGTTCGCCGAGATCAAGCAGGAACTATCCGCTCGGATGCCGCGGCAAGAAGCACTAGACGCGCCCACGAAGTCCGCGTATAACTTCAATTTTGAACAGTATCAATGGACGCAGAAATAGCCGACTCGTCGCCTGCAAGAATTGCAGTTAGCACGGAGGGATGAACGTTCCCGCCGCTAAGCACACAGACCACGGGGCCGGCTGCCGAGCCAAGGGCCCCGCTCAGTAGCGCTGCAACCGAAACCGCGCCGCCAGGCTCGACGACCAACTTCTGCTCCAAAGCGAGCAACCTTACAGCTCGCTGAATCTCGGTCTCGCTAACCAACACAACAGAGTCGACCAACTGCTTCACCACGTTGAAAGGGGATTCGCCCGGCATGGCAACCGACAGTGCATCCGCGAGAGATTTGCCGGGTTGAACCCCAACCCGCTCGCCATTCTCAAACGAAACTTTCATTGACGGGTTCGCTTCTGGTTGAACGCCGACAATGCGGCACTCGGGTCGAACCGCCTTCAAGGCAGAAGCAATGCCCGAGATCAGCCCGCCTCCACTAATAGGTACCAACACGGTGAACGTTTCCGGAAGCTGGGTTGCCAGCTCCAACCCCAAGGTCCCGTCACCAGCAATCGTTTCCGTCGAGTCGTAGGGGTGCACCAGCAGCCGGCCGCTTTCGCGCTGAATTCGGAACGTCGTTTCCCAACGCGCATCGAACGTGTTGTCGCACAGCACCACGTTGCCGCCGAATTGCCTCGTACGTTCACGCTTGAATTCCGAAGCGCCTTCCATCATTACAATCCGCGCGTCGATGCCCAGCTTTGTCGCGGCGAAGGCAACCGCTTGGGCGAAGTTTCCCGACGACGACGTGACCACGCCCGCCTCGCGCGCCCTTGCCTCATTCGCCAGCATGCTGTTGAATGCCGGACGCACCTTGAAAGAACCCGTCGGCTGTTGTGTCTCGGCCTTGAGCCACACCGCATGGCGGTGCCGGCTGCTGAGATATTCGGATCGAATGAGCGGCGTTGGCGACAAATGGCTAGCGAGGCGCTCGCGCGCTAGCTGAATTTCGTCGATGTAGGTTGGGCCCTGAACCGGCATACCGATATCGAACTTCAAGAATAACGTTCGCCGCCCGTGCGTCAGCTCACTGTGATCGCTCCATTTTCGAATTTTGGTAATTGGTGTCTTTGATACGGTAGGTTCGATGTCCAGTCCTATCGAGCCGCAAGCCGGCCTCCCCTCGCCGGATGACGCCGAGCGCGAGCGCCGAATACATTGCATGGCCGGCCTCGTGGAGGAGCTTGAGTCTCTAAGCGAGCGGCTAACGCTCGGCGGGGGGCAGCAGCGCATCGAGCGTCAACACAAGGCCGGAAAACTCACGGCCAGAGAAAGAATTTCCGCGCTGCTCGACAGCCCCGCGGATTTCATCGAAATCGGACAGCTCGTTGCGTACGACCGCTACGAGGGAGCTGCGCCCGCCGCCGGAGTCGTCACCGGAATTGGCCGCGTAGCCGGTCGACTGACTGCAATTATGGCCAACGACGCGACCGTCAAGGCCGGCACCTGGTTTCCCGAAACCGTCGCGAAGATATTGCGAATTCAGGACGCTGCGATGCGCTGCCGCATACCGATTGTCTACTTGGTCGATTCGGGCGGGATCTACCTGCCACTGCAAGAAACGACATTCCCTGGAAAGTATGGCGCGGCGCGAATTTTCTACAACTGTTCCCGCATGCGCCGAGAGCTAAGAATCCCTCAGATCGCCGCTGTCATGGGTCCCTGTATTGCTGGCGGCGCCTACCTGCCGGCACTGAGCGACGTCATCTTCATGGTCGAGGGTACGAGCTTTATGGGCCTCGGGGGAGCCAATTTAGTGAAAGGAGCTATCGGTAAATCAGTCGACTCCGAGCTACTCGGCGGCGCCAAGATGCACACTGAGACCAGCGGCGTCGCCCACTACATGGCGTCCGATGACGCGGACTGTATTTTGAAAATCCGTGCAAGCATCGCCGACCTGCCGAGCACCACCACTAACTCTTCAACGTCCACTGAACCGGCGCTGGTGGGAGATCTCAACGGCGTATTGCCGCCCGATCATCGGCTTCCATACGATGTCAACGAAATCGTGCAACGCATCGTCGACAGCGACGGCTACCTCGAATTCATGGCCGACTACGCTCAGGAATTGCTCTGCGCGAACGCCCGTATCGGCGGCCGGCGAGTCGGGCTAATAGCTAATCATCGTGGACTCTTTCGCCAAGGCGACGCGACTCGCATCGGCGCAATCCTCTATACAGAGACAGCCCGAAAGGCGGCACAATTCGTTGAGAAATGCGATCGACAGGGGCACCCGCTCGTGTATCTACAGGACGTGACGGGATTCATGGTCGGACCTGAGGCCGAGCAGGGCGGCATCATTCGAGCAGGCGCCGAAATGGTCGAAACGATGGCCTGCACGCGCGTACCAAAAATCGTTGTGACTCTTTCACACGCCAGCGGCGCCGGCTACTACGCGATGGCCGGCCAGGGTTTCGACCCCGAATTCATCTTCAGTTGGCCGACCGCCCGCGTCGGCGTGATGGAGGGCGAGTCGGCGGTGCAAGCGCTGTTTGCGGTCGAGCTGCAGCGGCTCCAAGACGCGGGTGAAGATCCCTCCGACGAACTCAAAGCCGCCATCGAGCGCACACGAGCCGACTACGAACGCTGCCTCGACGCAAAATGGTGCGCCGCCAACGGCCACGTCGACGCCATCATTCGTCCCAACGACACGCGCCGTGTCTTGAGCTTCTGCCTCGAGGCTGTCGCCGGCGTGCCATCGCGTTGACACTCATTCCGACGATTCCCTACGATCGGACAAGAGGCCGCGTATAGCCTGGCTCCTATGACTGAACCCAACGCGGCAAGAGGGCCGATCGCTGGAACGGGCCAGACCGTTCTCGACCAAATCGGCAACACGCCCCTGATTCGGCTGCGGCGAGTCAACGCGGCGACCCCCAACGTTGAAATTTTCGGGAAGGCGGAATACCTCAATCCCGGCGGCTCCGTCAAAGACCGTCCGGCCTGGAATATGATCCGCGAGGGTGAGCGGACCGGTAAGCTCCGCCCCGAGCATACTATCGTTGACGCGACAAGTGGCAACACAGGGATTGCCTACGCCATGGTCGGCGCGGCGTGTGGCTACAAGGTCAAGCTCTTTTTGCCTGAGAACGCATCACCTGAGCGCAAGAAAATCCTAAAAGCGTATGGCGCTGAGCTAGTTCTGACACCCGCCGGTGAGCAGACCGATGGTGCGATCGTCGCTTGCAAGGCGGAGTACGAAGCTCACCCCGACCGCTATTTTTACCCCGACCAATATGGCAATCCGGCCAATTGGCAGGCCCACTACACCACGACCGGCCCCGAGATCTGGAACCAAACCGGCGGACGTATTACCCACTTCATAACCGGTCTCGGCACGAGCGGAACGATGATGGGAGTCGGGCGATTCATGCGCGAACATGCACCGCACGTGCGTATCACTTCGATGCAGCCTTCGACGCCATTTCACGGCCTTGAAGGACTCAAACACATGGCCACGGCGATTAAGCCGGGTATCTACGACGAATCAGTGCCTCACGATGCGATATTTGTCGACACCGAAGACGCATACGCCATGGTGAAGCGCCTTGCGCTTGAGGAAGGCCTAATGGTGGGCATTTCAGCCGGCGCAAATGTGGTCGCGTCGTTGCGACTTGCAAAGACGTTAGAAGCGGGCGTGATTGTAACCGTTCTGTGCGACGGCGCCGACAAATATCTGAGCGAACATTTTTGGGACGACTAATCCGGCAATGTTAAAAATCAACAACGACTCATTCGAGCAAATGAAGGCCCACGCCGAGGCCACTTACCCAGACGAGTGCGTTGGCGCAATGCTTGGAAAGAGCGAGAACGGCGACAAGCTCGTGGACCTCTCGATCAAACTTGAGAACTCCGCCGAAGGATCGCAACGCGCCTACTACCAGCTCTCAAACGAGCACCTACTCGAAGCAGACAAAGCCGCCCGCGCCCAGGGCAGGGAACTCATCGGTATCTACCATTCCCACCCCGACGCGGATGCGTACTTCTCCGAAACCGACTTGAAAAATTCCTGCCCTTGGTATTCGTTCGTCGTGCTTTCAATCAAGGGCGGCACGTACGATCACTCGAACAGCTGGCTCCCGGACTTTGAGCAGACCAAGGCGGACAAGGAAGAATTGCAGGTCGGCGACTAGTCGGCGATCTTTACGTCGGAAACCGCGATCACGTCACCGCCGAGTTTCCCATCAACGATAACCCGCACATCGGTCGTTTTATCCGTTGCTTTAGCTTGGTAGGGACAGGCAACACGAGGGTTCGTCAGGGTGGAGAGATTGCGAGATCGCATGTGCCAGTCCCGGCCCGAAGGTCCGTTGTCTTCCGTTCGGCTCGGTACAGCGAAGCGTAACGTCGCCTCGCTTGTATCTCAAGTTTCACCCTTGAATGATGCGCCCAACCAAGTCGGGCGGTGGCCGGGCTAAATTGGGTTCGTTTGGGTTTGTTTGGGTTTGTTTTATGTCAACTTGTGAAATTCTGAATGTTCTGTAAGATGCTGATTAGTAATGAGTTACGTTGATTCGAATGGATTTTGAATTGGGTTCGTTTTGACATTTTTTAAGACCGGCCGACGCTTGATTTGGTGGTTGTTGGTTGTCCGCTTGAAGGTTATCATGCGTGTCAAGGGGCTTGGACCTTCCGAGGTCACAAGCAGCCGAGCTGGGTGGGGACGGGCAACACGAGGGTTCGTCAAGATGGAGAGATTATGAGATCGCATGTGCAAGTCCCCGACCGAAAGTCCCTCGGTTCGAGTTTCGGGTTAGATAGTCGAATTGGTCCGTAGCTGAGCGATCTCGTCCTTCGAATAGCCAAGCTCACCGAGAACTTCGTCGCAGTGTTCCCCGGGTTGCGGAGCGCGTGAGCGAATCGTAGCTGGACTTCCAGAGAGCCGCACCGGAGGCGCCGCAATCGGCACATCCTTGGGCGTGCCTGGGTACGGGTGATACTCGAGCAGCCGGCGCGCCTTGACTTGCGGATCGTTGAGAGTCTGATCGAGCGTATATAGCGGTCCCGCCGGAACGCGCGCCTCCTCCAGTTCGTCGACTACCTGCTGCATGGTGCGCTCTTTGCACCAGGGCACCATCGCTTCGTCGATCAATTCGTGGTGGTCCGCTCTGCTTAAATCACTCTGGGTCAGCTCGTGGTCGACCAGATCTGCCCTGCCAACGGCTCGCGCCCAACGAGCAAACATCGGCCCCCCATTGCACGCAATTACCACCCAACCGTCTATTGTCTTGTAAACGTCGCTTGGAGCGGCCCAATACGCGACGTTCCCTTGACGCCCACGCTCGGCGCCCGTTACGTGGCGCTCAGCTAGAAACGCTGTCATGAACGTGACGCCAGTCGCCAGCAACGAGGCGTCGACGAGTTGCCCTTCGCCGGTCCGAGCGTGGTGATAAATCGCGGCCATCGTTCCAAACGCGGCGTGCAGCGCGGTTCCGTAATCTTCGAACGGGACCAAGGCCTTGATCGGATTCTCCGGAAATCCCGTAAGGCCCAGCGAGCCACTCATCGCCTGCGCAACCGCGTCAAACCCGACGCGGTCCGCGTACGGACCATCTGGTCCAAACGTAGAAACCATCGTGAGTATGATGTCGGGTTTGATCGCCTTGAGACTCTCGTAATCGATCCCCATCTTCTCCATCACAACCAAGGGCAGGTTCGCGATCACCACGTCGGCTGACGCGACGAGCCGGCGAATCAGCTCTTGACCACCGGGTTTCGACGGGCTGAGAGTGACACTGCGCTTGTTGCGATTGATGGACAAAAACATCCCACCTTCGCCAGCCTCAGCCAGCGGGCCGAGATAGCGGTCCTCACTGCCGCCGCGACGATCAATCCTGATGACGTCGGCGCCAAAATCAGCCAGCATCATGCCGCAGTAAGGCCCGGCGATGTAACGCCCAAAATCAATCACACGAATTCCGGAAAGAAGCATAAGCGTAGGTAACACTATACGGCTGGGGCTGCTAGGGATTGCCGGCGACCCAGCTCGTGATTGTTACAAACTGAATAGTTTAGTCTCCCGAGCTTTCCACCATGAAAATTACACGCCTAAAGGTTCGCGACATCCGTTTCCCCACGTCAGACGACCTTTCCGGTTCCGACGCAATGAATCCTGACCCCGATTATTCCGCGGCGTACGTCGTGCTCGAAACCGACTCGGTCCACTCCGGCCACGGACTCACGTTCACCCTGGGGCGCGGTACCGAAATCGTTGTCCAAGCAGTCAAGGCGATTGAGCCATTAGTGGTCGGCCGCTCGCTCGAAGATTTCACGGCCGACATGGGCAAATTTTGGCGGCACATAACCGGCGAATCGCAGCTCCGCTGGATTGGTCCTGAAAAGGGGGCCACGCACCTAGCCACAGGCGCAATCGTGAACGCCGTCTGGGACCTCTGGGCCAAGGTCGAAGGCAAACCCGTGTGGCGGCTGGTCGCCGACCTTAGCCCTGAAGAATTCGTGCGGCTGATCGATTTTCGCTATATCACCGACGCTCTAACCCCCAACGAAGCCCTCGAAATCCTCGAAGCCCGCTCGGCGTCAAGAGCCGATCGCATAACCCACATGCACGCCGAAGGCTACCCGGCATACACAACCTCGGCCGGATGGCTGGGCTACTCCGACGAAAAAATTCGCGCGCTCTGCCGCGAAGGTCTGGCCAAGGGTTGGAATCGATTCAAGATAAAAGTTGGACGTGACCTCGATGAAGACGTACGCCGCTGCCGCATCATTCGCGAAGAAATCGGCGACGATCGCGACCTGATGACCGATGCCAATCAAGTCTGGGACGTCACTCAGGCTATCGAGTGGATGCAGCATCTAGTACCGTTTAAGCCGCTCTGGATCGAAGAGCCAACTAGCCCGGACGATGTACTCGGCCATAGGGCGATCCGTGAGGCGTTAAGGCCTCACGGTATTGGTGTTGCTACCGGCGAGATGTGTCAAAACCGTATTCTTTTCAAGCAGTTCTTGCAGGCCGAGGCCATCGATTTCGTACAAGTCGACAGCGCCCGGCTAGGCGGAGTGAACGAAATTCTTGCGGTACTGCTGATGGCCGCTAAATTTGGAAAACCAGTTTGTCCCCACGCCGGAGGGGTCGGTCTATGCGAGTACGTCCAGCACTTAGCGCTGATTGACTATATCTGCGTTTCGGGCACGCTTGAAAATCGGGTCCTTGAATACGTCGACCATCTGCACGAGCACTTCCTAACGCCGGTTCGCCTGAAGGCCGGCTGCTATATGCCTCCTCCGGAGCCCGGCTATAGCATCGATATGAAACCCGCATCGCTCGATAAGTACGAGTTTGCAGCTCGGCCATAGCGCAATTTCTCTCGCTGTCTGCGGAACATTGCGGTTCGGTTGCCCCGTCCGAGTTAAGGCAGTGCCTGAAACCGGCCGATATGCATAATGTATGAACTCCCGATTTGTGCTTGCGCTTGCAATTTCCGCTGGTATGGCGTTGTTGGTTACCGGTATCTTCTATCAAGTTGCGCTCAGTGGCCGATCCGACAATGAGGATCTCGTTCCCAGCCAAGAGATCGTGATCGCCGTGGCGGATCTTGAAATCGGCGCAGTTGTTGACGCAACTTCGTTGCGTTTGGAACCGTGGCCCATCGATCGCATTCCAGAGGGCTCTTTCTCCGACGTCAACGAAGTCGTTGAACGAGTCCCAATCAGTCGTATTCTCGCCCGAGAACCAGTCCTTGGCAGACGCTTAGCGGCCGCCGGCTCGGGTGTTGGTCTCTCCCCCAAGGTGCCGGATGGCATGCGCGCTTTGTCGGTAAGGGTAGACGATCTCAACTCGCTCTCGGGATTCGTGATGCCCGAAGCTCGCGTCGATGTTCTCTTGACCGGTACCCCTAGCGCTGGTTCCAACGCCAAGATGACGCGCACAATCTTGAGCAACGTTCGGGTGTTATCGGCGGGCGAAAATCTGGAACCTGACTCTACGGGAAAACCGCAACGCGTGGCGGTCGTTACGATACTGGTAACTCCGGAGCAGGGTGAAATGGTCACACTCGCGACTTCTCACGGGCGAATTCAGCTCGTTCTGCGGAATAATGGCGATGACTCGATCGCCGAGACCAATGGAGTCCGAGAAAACGAGCTGTTTGGCCTCGTCGCGACTCCCGAACCGGTACGCCGAGCTCCAAGGGACGCCCCCGTCGCCCCAGCGCGCCCTGCTCCTCCGCCCCCACCCCGGGAGATAGAAGTCATTCGAGGCAACCAGCGCAGCGTCGCGACTTTTTCCGCGACCGCCGGCGGCTAGTGAGCAGGCGCTTTTGGCAGCAGGCCCACAATGCGGGCTAGCTTCCAGGGCGAGGAGATTCCGGTTTGAGCCATACAGTCGAGGACGAGTCGCGGGTGCTCCGAGTCCTGCTCGTTTGTCCGGACCAGGATCTCAACCAAAGCTTCAAAGCCTCAGCCCGCGAAGTATCGAGCATTGAGGTCGCCGGCGAAGCTGTCGAATACTTCGATCCCGCCAAATTGACAGCGCTTGTCGGACAACTACGAGCCGACTCGATCTTCGTCGATCTAGCAAGCAACAGCGAGAAGGCGATGAGCCTGATCGAGCGCTGTAGCGATCAACTTCCGCAGGTGTCCATCGCGGGAGTTCATCGCACGAACGATCCGGAAACAATACTTAACTGCCTGAGAAGTGGGGCGTCCGAGTTTCTCCACAGCCCGTTCGCAAACGGTGACATTTCCAGCGCCGTTGGGCGAATGCTCCGTCGAAAGTCGCTCGATCGGCGCACCGAAACGGCTCGACGGGGTCGCATTCTAGCATTCGCGCCTGTCAAAGGGGGCGCCGGGGCGACGACACTGGCGTCTAACGTTGCCTTTCAACTGCAAAATGAAACAAAAGGTCGGGTACTCCTCACCGATTGCGCTCTGCGTGCCGGAGTGATTGCGTTCCTGTTTCGTCTCCGCACGAACTACACCGTATTAGACGCGCTCAAACATTCGTCACGCCTCGATCCGCCGCTATGGACTTCGCTGGTGGTTTCGCACCAAGGTCTGGACGTGCTGCCTGCTCCCGAGCGACCCGAACCGTTGATCGTCGAGCCCTACCCAGTCCAGGAATTATTTGAATACGCCCGTAGTGCGTACGACCACATTGTCATTGATCTCGCGAGTGTTTGCGACTCCCTTTAGATGGCGGCTCTAACGTCCGCCGACGAAATTTTTACCGTATGCTCGTCTGAAATGCCTTCGCTCTACATGATGCGTGGCACGATTCCGATGCTGGAAGAGCTAGGCCATCCGCGTGATCGGATCAACGTTGTCGTGAACCGCTATGACGGCCGAAATGGTCTATCCACCGACGACATGGAGAAAATCTTTCGAGCCAAAGTGTTTCGAACGTTTCCAGATGATCCGGCGGCGGTCCGCAGTGCACTAAGAGAAGGTGTAACTGTGCCAACCAGCAGCGAACTTGGCCGCTCGATTCGAGACTTCGTCCGCTCCATTGCGGGCACCAAAGCGGAAGTGAGCTCAAAAGGGTTCGGCATCGGGTCTCTCAAGGTCCTGCTCGGCGGTTAGCCCGCACGTTGCATCTCCTGCCCAAGAATGCAGGCTCGCGTCGCGACCCACTAGCCCGCAATTCTCACCACCTGACGGCGAAAGCACGCGATAGGAGCGCCATTACTTCGTTGCGCTTGATCGCCGTGCTCAACGGACTGTCAAGTACGCCTCCGCGCGCCAACCGTCGCCCGCCTCGTACTGACGCGCCTCTCACGCACTTTCGCTCGCCACGTGGTGAGAAATGCGGGCTAAAGAACTGAGGAGCTTCGACGCCAAATAAATCACCAGCTTCGACCGATATGAGAAATCAAGGATCGATTTCCCATGTCCGCAAAACTGGAACCCATTTCATCGTCGAACTTTCCTCAGACAGCCAATAATCCGCTGCTGACTCGCACCCAGCGGCCGCTGAGTGAGCGCCACCAAGAAATCAAGTTCACTCTGCATCGCAAGTTGCTCGACAAGATCAATCTCGATGCACTCCAGACCGTTGAATCCGACACGCTTCGTAGCGAGGTCCGCGGTGCGCTAACGGCGTTGATCGACGAAGAGCAATCCCTGCTCAGTGCCATCGAGCGCAATCAGATCGTCGGCGAGGTCTTGGACGAAGTGTTCGGGCTGGGGCCCTTGGAACCTTTGCTCCATGACTCTACGGTTAGTGACATTCTCGTAAACGGACCGAACCAAGTCTACATCGAGCGCCACGGAAAACTCGAGCTGACGAACGTGACCTTCAAAGACGATTCGCACGTAATGCGAATCGTTGACAAAATTGTCTCGCAAGTCGGCCGCCGCGTCGACGAGTCTTCGCCAATGGTTGATGCTCGCTTGCCTGACGGGTCACGCGTCAACGCGATTATTCGTCCGCTTTCGGTCGACGGGCCGCTTGTGTCGATCCGCCGCTTCGGCACCGACAAGTTGATGCCTTCCGACCTAGTCGACAAGCAATCGATGGCGCAGGGAATGCTGGAACTGCTCGAGGCGGCCGTCCGGTCGCACCTTAACATTATCGTTTCAGGTGGCACCGGCTCCGGCAAAACAACACTCCTGAACGCACTTTCAGCGTTTATCTCGCCCCGCGAGCGTCTCGTCACTATCGAGGACGCCGCGGAACTGCAGCTCAAGCAGCCACATCTTGCGCGTCTCGGGACGCGGCCGCCCAACATGGAAGGGAACGGCGCCATTCGACAGCGCGAGTTGCTTACGAATGCCCTGCGCATGCGGCCTGACCGCATTATCGTCGGCGAGTGTCGCGGTGAGGAATCGCTGGACATGTTGCAGGCGATGAACACCGGTCACGACGGCTCGATGACCACTGTGCACTCCAACTCGCCCCGCGATGCCATCGCTCGACTCGAGGTCATGGTCACAATGGCAAATTCCAACCTTAGCCTTGTCGCCATTCGACAACAAGTCGCATCGGCGGTCGACGTCATCGTGCAGACCGCAAGGCTTAGTGACGGTTCTCGGCGAGTCACGAGCATCACCGAGGTCGGCTCGATGGAGGGAGATACGGTAACGCTACAAGACGTCTTTGTGTTCGAAAAACAGGGCATGAGCGAAGACGGAAAAGTCCGCGGGCGATTCGCCGCTACCGGTATCCGGCCGCGCTTCTACGAACGCATGCAGGCGTCGGGATATCACCTCAGCAATGACGTCTTCGAATCAACCCTGCAGGTGAACTAGTCATGTCCCCAGCCGCGCTCCTGATCATTTTCGTCACGATCACCGCAGTCTGCGGAGGCACCTACCTCCTCGTCAATCGCACTCTGCAATCACGCGATGCAGCACAGGTCCACCGCAGGGTCGTTGGCAACGTAACATCCTCCGACGAAAAGGGCAAAAAGACCGCTGAAACTCTATTTGCCGGCGACCGCGATGAAGATGTTTGGAAATGGCTCCTAAAGAAGTTTAATGTCGACGGACAACTCACGGCCCTGCTGGAGCAAGCGGGAAAGCATTGGGCACCAGGTCAGGTCTGCATTACATGTCTGGGATTCGCACTCGTGGCATTCAACGTTTGGTGGAGCCAAGCGCCTCCGCTATTTCAGAAACTTGCGTTTCTAGCGGCGCCGGCCGCCGCCTGGATTCCGATTCTGTATCTCAAGCGCGTTCGGACCAAGCGCATCGATGCCTTCGAGGCGCAATTTCCCGATTCGCTGCTCTTCATTGAGAACGGCGGAGCGAAACTAGACCATAGAGCGGCGAATCGAAGCTGCTTTTGGGCGGAGTAAAAGTAGACCGTCCGAGTGGTCCAGCGAACATTCCTGTGGTGTTTGTGGGACACGAGAGGGATGTATCGCGTGGAGCTATACGCTCAAGTACGGCGCAGTGTCTTTGTCGAAGGGCTCAGTGAGCGCGAGGCCGCCAAACGGTTTGGCCTGGCGCGAGGGACGGTGCGCAAGATGTTGCGCTACGCCACTCCGCCGGGCTATCGGCGGCGCCAACCAGCGCAGAGGCCGAAGCTGGATCCCTTCACCGGAATCGTCGATCAGATCCTCAGCGACGATCAGGAACGTCCGAAGAAACAACGCCACACCGCAAAACGCATCTTCGACCGCTTGCGCGACGAGTACGATTTCACCGGCGGTTACACGATCGTCAAGGACTATGTTCGCGACAAGAAGCTCGGCGGGCAAGAGATGTTCGTGCCGCTGGTGCATCCGGCGGGCGATGCCCAGGCCGACTGCGGTGAAGCTCTGGTGGTCATTGACGGCGTACAGCGCAAGGCGCACTACTTGGTGGTCGATCTGCCGCCTAGCGATGACGCTTTCGTAAAAGCTTTCCCGGCCGCGACGACGGAAGCGTTTTGCGAGGGGCACAACGCAGCGTTTCGGTACTTCGGCGGCGTGCCACGCAGCATCCTCTACGACAACACGACCTTGGCGCTGGCGAGGATTCTGGGCGACGGCAGGCGCAAGCGGACCAGGGTGTTCAGTGAACTGCAGTCGCACTATTTATTCTCCGATCGTTTCGGGCGTCCGGGCAAAGGCAACGACAAGGGAAAGGTGGAAGGACTGGTCGGTTATGCCCGGCGGAACTTCATGGTGCCGGCGCCAAGGTTTCCAAGCTGGGAAGCGTTCAACGAGCAGCTCGAAGCGCAGTGCCTCAACAATCGTAAGCGGCGCTTGCGGCGGCACACCGAAACGATTGAGGAACGTTTCAAGCGTGACCGCCAAGCGTTGTTGCCCTTGCCGCCCACGCCCTATGACGCCTGCGACAAACGCACCACGCGGGTGACGTCGCTGTCATTGGTGCGCTATCGCGCCAACGACTACTCGGTGCCCACACGCTACGGACATCGCCAGGTGTTGCTGAAAGGCTACGTCGATGAAATCGTGATCTGTTGTGGCAGCGAAGAGATCGCGCGCCACCGGCGCAGTTACGAACGCGAAGAGTTGATCTTCGATCCGCTGCATTACCTAGCACTGCTGGAACGCAAGACCAACGCGCTCGATCAAGCGGCCCCGTTGGCGGGCTGGGAGCTGCCCGAACAGTTCCCGTGCTTGAGACGTTTGCTCGAGGCACGGTTGGGAAAGCCAGGCAAGCGCGAGTACGTGCGGGTATTGCGATGACTGGAGGACTTCCGATTCGAGCACGTTGCCGCGGCGGTGCGCCAAGCCTGCGAGTTGGGAGCGATTGGCTTGGATGCAGTCAGGCACTTAGTGCTGTGCCGCATCGAGCAACGGCCGCCGCGCTTGGACTTGACGAAGTATCCGCACCTGCCGGCAGCCCAGGTGGAGCAAACCTCCGCTGCGGACTATTTGGCACTGCCGGCACAAGGAGGGGGGTAATGGCGAGGTCGAAACTTCTGCTCGAAGCGCATTTGAAAGCGTTGCGGCTGCCAACCTTCCTGCGCGAGTACGACAAACTGGCGCGGCAATGCGCCGCCGAGAGCTTGGATTCGAGGAGCTTCCTGCAACAACTCTGCGAGCTGGAACTGCTCGACCGTGAACAGCGGGCCACCGAGCGCCGCAGCAAGGCCGCGAAGTTTCCCGTGACCAAGAGTCTGGACACTTTCGACTTCCCGTCCTTGCCGGCGTTGAACAAGAAGCTGCTGCTGGAACTGGCGCGCTGTGAGTTTATCGACCGCCGCGAAAACGTGCCGGCACTGGGTAATTCCGGCACGGGCAAAACGCACATCGGCTTGGCGTTGGGACTGGCGGCTTGTCAGCGCGGCTATCGAACACGCTTCACAACAGCGGCGGCACTGGTCAATGAGCTGCTCGAAGCCCGAGATGAACGGCGCTTGCTGCGATGTCAAAAGCAGTTGGCCAAGCAGGATCTGCTGATCGTCGATGAACTGGGCTACGTGCCGCTATCGAAGACCGGAGCGGAGTTATTGTTCGAAGTGTTTTCCCAGCGCTACGAACAGGGCTCGACGCTGGTCACCTCGAATCTGCCGTTTAACGAATGGACGGAGGTCTTCGGCTCCGAGCGGCTGACCGGCGCCCTGCTCGATCGCCTCACGCACCACGTTCATATTCTAGAGCTGAACGCCGAAAGCTTCCGTCTGATCCAGAGCAAGAAGAAGCGGGCTCACTCTTTGGGCTGACCCACCGGCCACTCGCCCGGTTTTCGTGGGACGGCCTCCACTACGCCTGGGCCGCCCTAAAGGGCGACCGCAGGCTCCGTTCCAGCCGTCCCACGAAAACCGCTACCCCTTCACCAACTGGTCTACTTTTGCTCCGCCGAAGTGGTCCAAATTTACTCCGCCCTTGACAGTTCGTCATTGTTCGTCGTAACGGTTGGCCCCGTAGTCGTACGGATTTTCGTCGAGCTGATCCCGATGATGACCGGCTAATTCGCGAAATTTAAAGGGAGTAAAAATGGATCCAGAAACAGTAAGACTCGCATGTGGTGTCATCGCGATCGCCGTGCTCGGCATTATCATGCTGCGCCGCAAACAGAAAAAAGCAGAGTAAGCGGACTGCTAAACGCGATGGAATGCTTTTAAAATGTCGCGCATTCCATACTTAAGCGCGATCGGCCGCCCGTGAGGGCACGCCATCGGGCAGTCTGTCTTCGCCAGCGAATCCAGTAGCCATCGCATCTTTTCCATATCGAGTGGCATATTAATTGTGATCGCCGCGTGGCACGCAATCGTCGCCGCCATATGCCTGCGCAGATCGTCTAGCGATAGCTCGCGCATCTCGCGTTGCGGCGTTTCCAAGATCTCGTGGACCAGTGTCTCAACCTCGTGCGGTGACAGCGCCGCCGGCGCCGCTTTCACGGCGATCGTGCGCTTTCCAAACGGTTCGAGTTCGAATCCATTGGCGCGAAACTCCGATTCGATCTCGGTGAACGTAATCTGCTGATCCGCCGTCAGGGTAAGCACGATTGGCATCAGCAGCCGCTGCACTTCCATTCGACCCGACACTCGCTCGGCAACCACTTGCTCGTAGAGGATCCGCTCGTGCGCGACATGCTGGTCGATGATCCATAGACCATCCCGGCCTGCCGCGACAATAAAGCTTTCCTTGATTTGGCCCAGTAGTCGAAGGTCCGATAGGTCCCCCAAGCTTTCGGGGTGCCGGTCCACCAGTGGCGCACGGCTGTGCGTGGAATAACTGCCTGTCTGACTGGACTCGACGGAAACCGGCGGTACTACGCTCGCCGGCAGTTCCGCTAACCCGGTCGCTCCAGATACTTCGATCACGTCGGTCGCGTTGAAGTCAAAGCTCGCCGGCGGCGGAGGTTCCGGCCTGAGAGTAAAAGGATTTTCGGGCACCAGTCGCTCGTCAGTCAGCTCTGCTTCGACCGACGGCGCTTCTGCCGGCTCTTCGATAACCGTTCGGGGTGGCGGTAACTGAGAGGCGGGCTTCGTCCGTTCCAAGCATGCGCGAATCGAGTCGCGCACAAAGTCAAAGACAAACGACTGGTGTCGAAAGCGCACCTCCGTCTTCGAGGGGTGAACGTTCACATCAACTTCTTCCGGCGAGAGATCCAAGAACATCAGCGCGAATGGAAATGATCCCGACGGGATGAAATTGTAATAAGCCGATGAAATCGCTTTCAAAATCACCTTGTCACGAATCAGCCGATTGTTGACGAATATGAATACCGAATTCCGGCTGCGTTTGTGCACCTGGGGCTCTGAAAAGAACCCCCGCAATCGAAATTCATGCTCGCTGGTCTCGGGCTTGCCTTCGCGATAAGCGCGTACCGCCTGGGTTGCGGGCACGGGAGAACCCGCCACCTGCAAGCGACGCTCAACCGGTTCCAGCTCGACGAGCTCGTCGAGCGTTTCGCCCCCAAAAATCTGGTAGATGCGCTCCCGCAACGTGTCCACGGGGGTCACATTGAGCAATGTCGAGTGTTCGTTAGTCAGCGTGAACGACTTATCGCAATGCGCCAGGCTGTAGTGCGTGACGAGCTGAACGATATGGCTCAGCTCGGTCTTCTCAGCTCGCAAGAACTTTCGCCGTGCCGGCACGTTATAGAACAGGTTGCGAACGGTCACCGTTGTCCCCGAGTTCAGGGCTTCTTCCCGGACATCAGCAATCTTTCCACCGTTGATCTCGACGATGGCGCCGGTCTGCTGGTTCGTGTACTGCGTTTCGAGTAAGAAGCGTGACACGCTGGCGATTGACGGCAGGGCTTCTCCACGAAATCCCAGAGTTGGAATCGATAGCAGGTCTCCAAGCTCGCGGAGCTTGCTGGTACCGTGTCGCTCGATCGCGATGAGAGCGTCATCGAGCAGCATGCCATAGCCGTTGTCGGCCACTCGAATCAGCCGCCGCCCGCCAGACTGAACCTCGATTCGAACGCGCGTTGCCCCCGCGTCGAGAGAGTTCTCAAGAAGCTCCTTGCAGACCGAGGCCGGTCGCTCAACCACCTCGCCGGCGGCGATTTGGTTCGCAACTTTTACCGGAAGAATTCTGACGCGGCCCATCGAAGGTTTCAGCGTAGCGCGGCTGAGCTCGCCGACAGTTTGGCGCGAGCCCGCATTTCTCACCACCTGACGGCGAAAGCACGCGATAGGTGCGCCACTACTTCGTTGCGCTCGATCATCGTGCTCGACGGACTGTCAAGTACGCCTCCGCGCGCCAATCGTCGCCCGCCTCGTATTGACGCATCTCTCACGCACTTTCGCTCGCCACGTGGTGAGAAATGCGGGCTTGCGGGCTGTGTTAAGCCAACACTTCTTTGACCACTCGCCCGTGAACATCCGTCAATCGGAAGTTCCGGCCCTGGAACTTGTACGTCAGCTTTAGGTGGTCGATCCCAAACAAATGCATCATCGTCGCGTGGAGGTCATGTACATGAACGACATTCTCGGTGGCGTTGTAACCGAAGTCATCGGTTGCGCCCCAACTGCTCCCGCCTTTGATGCCGCCACCGGCCATCCACATTGAAAATCCCTTAATGTGGTGGTCGCGGCCGGCCGTTTCTCGATTGCCCTGCGACATCGGCGTGCGCCCAAATTCGCCGCACCAAATCACCAAGGTTTCGTCGAGGATGCCGCGTTGTTTGAGATCTTTGACTAGCGCAGCCGAACCTTGGTCTACGTAGCCGGCGGTCTCTACGACGCCCTTCTTGATCGAGCCATGGTGATCCCAGCCACGATGATAGAGCTGTATAAACCGCACCCCCCGTTCAGCCAGTCGCCGCGCCAACAGACAATTCGCGCCGAACGAACCGTCACCGCCCGCGGTTCCGTATGACTCTTTGACGTGCTGCGGCTCGTCTGAAAAATCCACGAGCTCCGGGACACTCATCTGCATCTTGAACGCCAACTCATACTGCAAAATTCGTGTCTCGATCTCGGGGTCGTTCACGGTCTCGCCCTGCAGCCGGTTCAACGCGGCGACACTCTCAATCAAGTCGCCCTGCATCTTGTTGTCGACACCAGGAGGGTTACGAACATAAGCCACCGGATCGCCAACCGAGTTAAACTTCACGCCCTGGTAGCGACTTGGCAAGAACCCCGAATGCCACTGACGCGCCGCAATCGGTTGCGCTTGACCGCCGCCTTCCGACGTCAGCACAACGAAGCCCGGCAGATCGTCGGACTCACTGCCGAGCCCATAGTTCAACCAAGCGCCCATGCTCGGCCGGCCGGCGATGCCAGTGCCGGAATTCATAAACGTGTGCGCGGTGTCGTGGTTGATGTGTTCGGTCTTCATAGACCGAATAATGCAGATGTCGTCGGCGATGGTGCCGATATTCGGAAGCAGCGTCGACATGTGTTGCCGGGATTCGCCGTAGTGTGTAAATGGGTGCCGCGGACCCAGTACGCGCAGTTCTTTTCCCTGCAATTGCGCGATCTGCTGGCCCTGGGTAAACGACTCCGGCATCGCCTCGCCGTCGTGTTTCGCCAGCTCCTCTTTGTAGTCAAAAAGTTCAAGATGCGACGGCCCGCCGGCCATGCACAGCCAGATCACTCTCTTGATCTTTGGAGAGTAATTTGGGAATCCGGGAACAGCCGATTTGGCCGCAAACAGTTCCGGCCGCAACATCGATGCCAGCCCGAATGAGCCCATTCCCATCGATGCACGCCCAAGAAACGCTCGCCGTCCAATTCTATTCATGGCAGATCCTCTTCACTTGTCAGCCCCTAATAGCGAGTAACAAACTCGTGCTTGTTGATCAGCGCGCGCGCGACCGATGTCCAAGCGGCAAGTTCTACGTTGTCGACGCCCGCATCGATGTCCGACGCGCCCACTGACAATAGTTCAGCAGCTCGATCCGGTCCAGCCCTGAACTCGTTGCGCGCAAGGGCTAGCAATTTGTCAACGACGTTGCGCTCCTCAGCGGTCGGCTCTCTCGAAAACGCCTTTTTGAACGCCGCTTCAATGCGCGCGTCGTCGCGATCGGCTTGGGCCATTAGATGACTGGCAAATACCCTCGCCGCCTCGACGTAAGTTGGGTCGTTCAGCAGCACCAGTGACTGCAAGGGCGTATTCGAAATCTCGCGCTCCGCCGTACACTCCTCGCGAGCCGGTGCATCAAACGCCACCATCGACGGGTGCAAAAAAGTCCGTTGCCAATGCGTGTAGAGCCCACGGCGATACTGCGCGTCACCTGAGTCGGCCTCATAGACCCGCTTAGGAAAATTCAACTCGCGATAGTAGCCGACTGGCTGATAAGGCTTCGCACTCGGCCCCCCTACCGTTTCATTGAGCAAGCCGCTGACGTGTAGCGCCGAATCGCGAACGAACTCCGCGTCCACTCGTGAAATCGTTTGTCGCCCGTGCAAACGGTTATACGGGTCGGACGCTAGTAATTGCTCGCTTGGCTCGCTAGAGCGCCGATACGCCTGCGACAGAAGCATCGTGCGAACAAGATGCTTTACATCCCAGCCGCTCTCCATGAATTCAACCGCTAGCCAGTCAAGCAGTTGCTGATTGACTGGGGCGTCGCCCTGCGAACCCAAGTCGTCCAGCGACTTCGACAAACCGGTGCCGAAAAACATCCGCCATAGGCGGTTTGCAAACACGCGGGCGGTCAGCGGATTCTCGCGATCAGTCAGCCAGTTCGCGAGGTCGAGCCGTGTTGCCCTCCGTCCGTCTGTCTCTAGTTGTTTAAGGAAGTGAGGAACACCGGGCATCACCACCTCGCCGGAGTCATCCATCCAGTTGCCGCGAGGCAGCACGCGCATCGTACGCGGGTCATCAATTGCCTTCGTAACAAGGCAGTCAACTGCCGAGTCACGCAGCCGCTGCGCTCGTCGTTCGAGCTTGCGAATTTCGGCCCAGTTGGAATTGCCCCCTGTTCTTTCGAAATACCCATCGACACCGGAGCCTACTGTGAAATCCGGAAACTCAGCCGACGTTACCGAGACCCGCAACTGCCCTGGGATCATCTGGGCCGCTCGGCCATTAAAGGTAAGTACGACCTCGAACAGCTCGCCTTGATTGATTGAAACAGGCGACTCCGGCTCGAATATCGCGACGTAGCGGTCGATCTCTTCGAAACTACCGCCCCAACTCGAATGGTAGTTGCCGTCAACCGTATCAACCAGCCCGTTGCGCGGAACGCCATCCGCGGTTGCAAACCCGGCAAGCGCTACCTTACGCCCACCGACTCGAACTTCGAATTCGCTCAAATCAAAGGCGTCGAACCCTTTGGCCGGCAATACTTCCAGTAGCCATCCCGTCAGTTTCCTGGCTGCGCTGTAGGTATGTGACCGCAGTCGTATCATCGCTTCGCGCGGCTTCTCTTTCGCATCCGTAAGCAGAGTGTTGACAAACGCACCGTTCGAATCGATGGCCAGATCATAGTCTTCACAGCCCGAAATGTCGGGGTGCGCGCAGTCCTTAAGCGCCTCCGCTAACCAGCCCGCATTCCAACTCTTCGAAGTTTGCATCTGATACTTCGCGATCGTTTCTTCGTCGATCTCCATGCGCGATAGGCCGCCATATCCCTCGGAGGTCAATCGAGCGATCTCGGCTTCGAGCCGCCATGCTTCGTCCGCCGCCCCATCGGGCATTACCGAGATCTTGCTGCCAAAGTCTGCTTGCCCACCGTAGACTCCACGCTCTTCGATATCGGCAAAGAACGATCCGAAACGATAAAAATCGCTATGGACAAACGGATCGAACTTGTGGTCGTGGCACTCCGCGCAGCCTAGTGTGGATCCGAGCCAAATCGTCGAGGTCGTGCGAATTCGATCCGATGCATACTTCGCCAAATACTCTTTCGGCTGCGACCCGCCCTCGGCGGTCATGCGGTTCAGCCGGTTGTAGGCGCTGGCAACGAGTTGAGATTCCGTCGGATTTGGGAGTAGGTCACCGGCCAGTTGTTCGCGCGTGAACTCATCAAACGGTTTGTTCTCATTGAACGCTCGAATTACGTAGTCGCGATAGGGCGACATCGAGATCTCGACGTCACTGTGATACCCAACTGAGTCTGCGTATCGAACGAGGTCCAGCCAGTAAACAGCCATCCGCTCGCCAAATCTCTCTGACGCCATGTGCTTGTCAACCAAACGCTCATATGCTGTGGGACTCGAATCTTCAACAAACCGCTGAACCGTCTCCCAATCGGCGGGCAGCCCGGTCAAATCAAAGCTCAATCTGCGAGCAAGCGTCCGTCGGCTTGCTTCGTTAACTCCGTCTAGCCCTTTCTCCCGTAGCCGCCTCGTCACTAGTTCGTCTATTGCTGCCGAGGGGGGCAGCGAAGCGGACCGTACCGGCGGAATATAGGCCCAATGCGGCTCATACTCGGCGCCCTGTTCGATCCATTCGCTAAGTAACCGCTTCTGCTCGT
The DNA here is from genome assembly GCA_965205595.1 of Bryobacterales bacterium. Taxonomy (GTDB): domain Bacteria; phylum Acidobacteriota; class Terriglobia; order Bryobacterales; family UBA6623; genus CATQHP01. The sequence goes on from CBDBHI010000030.1 coordinate 300,137, forward strand.
CATCAAGGGTCTTGTTCGAGTAGACCGGAGGCATCCGCAGCGCTTTGTTCGAATGGTTCACCCGAGCGACGAGCTTTTCCTTGGTCAATACGCCGCGAGCAACGGCGTCCTCGCGCCGATCCAACCTCAAATTCGCCTGCCGGGCGTTGCTATCGGGTCCATGGCAAGCGAAACATTTCTCTGACAAGATGGGCCGAATGTCCCGATTGAAGCGAACCTCCGCTTGCAAGAGAACAGGTGCCAGAACCAATATCAGCAGCAATCGCATTCCATCCGTAATGTATCGGCTAAAGCCAGGCACGGTCAACAAATCTCGGCGCAATCTGCGATGGAGCAGTGGATCACCCAAAAAAATCGACGGGCCCACAGGACCCGCCGGCACTCGAAACACGTTTGAGCAAGCCGAATCGGACTATGGTCCGACCGGGATCTTGATAATCTTTTTCTGAATCGCGTACTGCACGAGCTGTGCTTTGTTGTGGATATCAAGCTTGCGCATCAAGTTGAACTTATGAGCCTCAACGGTTTTCACGCTCAGATTTAGATGTTGCGCGATCTCTTTCACCGACTGACCTTCAGCGAGGAATTTCAAAATTTCCTTCTCACGCGGTGTCAGTGTCGCGAAGCGCGGTTGGCGGTGTGTCGACTTAATCCGCGACCGGAAGTCGTCAACCAACTGCGAAAGCATTTTGGGGCTTAGGTAGCTGCCACCGCGATAGACGTCGCGAATAGCGGCCAGCAACTGCGGTGCGGGGGAGTCCTTCAGTACATATCCGCTGCCACCGACTTCCATACACTCGACCAAATAATCTTCGTCGTCGTACATCGTCAGGAACAGAATTTTCGTCTCGGGACGAATTTTCTTAATCTGGCGGGTTGCCTCAAAGCTCGAAAGCCCGGGCATGCCAATATCCATCAGTACGACATCGGGCCGTAGGGTTGGAACTTGCTCGACAGCCCGAGTACCATTCGGGGCCTCGCCCACTACATCAATGTCTGACTCGCCGGCCAACAGGGTATTGATTCCCTGACGAAACAACGTGTGATCATCCGTTAGCAGAATCCGAATCTTTGCCATCTCATTCTCCTCAACTCAAAAAACACAAAAAATGTTTCAGTTCCAGTTGACCCTGTCTTCACTTAAGACAGGAATCGCAATGGAAACTTTTGTTCCGGGCCCCGGGGTGGACTCGACATCAATGTCGCCGCCCAACAAGGTTACACGCTCCTTCACACCGGCCAGACCAAACGAATCGCGCTTTTTGTTAGCGTCTCTTAGGTCAAAACCGATCCCGTCGTCCTCTATCTGGACATGCACTCGCCCGTTACGGCGTGTCAAACGTAGCTCGACATTTTGTGCCTTGGAGTGCTTCACCGCGTTGGTAAAACACTCCTGCACCAGCCGGTAAGCCATGATCTTGGTGGTTTCCGGCAACTTGTCGACATTGGACATACGCATCTTGACGCGCCCTGGAAATGTCCGACTGAAGTTCTTAACGAACTGCCGAATGCCCGCGGTCAAACCGAGTTCCGCCAAAACATTCGGACTTAGTGCCGAGATCAACCGCCGCATTTCGACGATCGTAGACTCGGCAACCTCTTGCGTTTCGCTCAAGCGACGGCCCAGGTGTTCGGACCCGCCTGGCATGTCACGCTGGACCATTTCGAGGTACAGGCGGATCACTAGCAGCGACTGCCCAACCTCGTCGTGAAGTTCACGGCTGATACGCCGCCGCTCTTCTTCCTCCACTTTCATCATGTGTTCGCCGAGCGCGCGAATTTGCTCTTCGCGCTTTCGCAGCTCTTCGAGCAATTGGGCCTTGTCGATCGCCAGCGCACAACGTTCCGCGATCGCCTCAAAAAGTTTCAGCTCACGAGGCAAGCAGTGATATTCATGCGAGAACCCGAGCAGTAGTACTCCCGTGACTTTCGAGCGGACCGACAACGGCACCCCCCACAAACTTTCGAGGGTGCGTCTGATCTTCGGTGTTTCCGTCAGCGGATCTTGCTTGACGTCGACTACTACCAGCGGCTTTCCGCCTTCAGCAATCTTTCCGCCGAGGCCGTGTCCGATCGTCGTGCTAAAACACCCCGCCAGCGACTTGGTCATGCCTTTCCAGGCACGCAGCTCAAGTTGCTCCGTTTCGGGCTGAAGAAGTAAGAACACTCCGCCGTGTGCGCGGAACGTTCGCATCAAAGTTTCAAGCACGCGATGTAAAAGCTCGTCAACGCTAAGAGCCTCGAGCTGGTCGCGTAGAACCTCGTAGAATGCGCGCGCCTCAAGGTCGCGAACCTCGTAGTAGGCGTTGTTCAGCGTGAGCTTGATTGAGAAATAGAGCCGCTCGACTACGCTGTTCCATTCGGGGTAATCCTTCCGAGCATGCTTCTTGAGGTCGAGTAGCAGACCGCGCTCGTAGCTACTGATTGCAGCGAGAACCGTATGTGGAGGTACGTCAAGCTTTGCCAGCCTCTTGCCGTGATAGTCCACCGCCTCGAGGAAATCCTCGACCTGGCCCGCCTGTAGTAGGGGCAGCCAGGCACCCGGATTAAGCATCTTCAGAGCCTTCAGTCGAGGTGTATCCGGAGAGGCTCCAAATATCTTTCCCAGCCGGCGTGACCAACGGGACTCGATTTCCAAAGCCCGCGGGCGCACGTTCGCCGCGATCCGCCTGAGCTTTCGCTCGTCGTTCTTGCTTAAGACTAGGCCCTCTTGGCCCAGTACTGGCGTACGTCTAGATCACGAAGCATTAACACCGGTGAGTATACACATTTAGCACTAGGTATACAAGGGTTCTCCTTACATTTCAGTGGTTTACCCTAGGTCCTAGTACGGTGTTGCGCGGAGCCTTCCAGCGCGCCCACCCCTAGATACTATCGGAAAAAGTACCATTAGGTCTATAGGCATGACTAATGGGACTTTTTGTGTTAGTCCCTCGGACATATGACTACAGCACACCCTGTACCTATAGTGAAGAAAGAGGTAAACTTAGATTAGGACGTTAGCTGTCGTCACCATCGTGACGACTGGCATCGACCAGACTTAGCCCCAACATAGTGAGCATAGGGTTTTTCCGTGGCAAAATTGAATCGAAAGCGTCTCAAGCGCGACCTGTTTGTTGAGGAGGTCGGCCATCAGGTCAGCTATATTTCGGAGAACCGAAATATGGTCATCCTCGCCGTGGCGATAGCTCTCGCGGTTATCGTAGGCGGCGGCTCGTTTTGGACCTACCAGCAATCTAAAGCACTTGAGAGCCGAGCCGCTCTGCACAAGGCAGTCGACTTGTTTCACGGATCGGTCAGCTTAGAAAACCGGCCCGGATTTATAACCTACGCGACCTCGCTAGAACGCATTCGCCGGGTGCGGGAGGCGATGGAAGGGGTCATCGACGACTATTCGGGAAGTGCCCAGGCGGCCGCCGCGGAATATTACCTTGGCCTTTTGGAATCTGAGCAGGATAAGCCAGACGATGCGACCAAGCGGTTTGAAAGCGCAATCAACGGGTCTGACCAGGAATATGCTGCCTTGGCGCGAATGGCGCTGGCTGATATGCTTCACCAAAGCGGCAAAGTCGAAGACGCCCGACAGCACTACGATCAGTTGATCGCAAAGCCAACTCAAGTTGTTCCCAAGAGCCGCGCAAAAATCGCGCTGGCACAAACCTACGCCGTGAGCGATCCGGGCAAGGCCAGAGAAATTCTGACCGAAGTGCAGGCCGAGGCCGGACCCGCGGGAATCTTGGCGGCAACAGCGCTTCAACAGTTGATCGAAGGTAGTTAGCATTAGGCGCCGTTCGATGCGCGCCGATCTCCGGTTTCATCAAGAAGACTCCCGCGGTCGGCGCCATGCCGAGCCGCCACACCCCTACCGAGAACCGTTTCAACGTGACCGCGACCGCGTGATTCATTCACGCGCTTTCCGTCGGCTCGAGCACAAGACGCAGGTATTCACCTCCCCGCACTCCGACCACTTTCGAAATCGCCTGACCCACACCCTTGAGGTCTCGCAGGTCGCAAGAACGGTGGCGGCAGCACTGGGGCTCAACGAGGACTTGGTGGAATGCCTCGCCCTCGCCCACGATTTAGGCCATCCAGCGTTTGGACACGCCGGTGAGCTCGCGCTCGACCGGGAAATGCGGAAATTTGGGGCAACCTTCGACCACAATCGCCACACCTTGCGTATCGTGGAAAGCTTCGAGCAACGATACGCCGCGTTTCGAGGCCTGAACCTGACCTTCGAGGTTCGAGAGGGCCTGATCAAACACTCCAGCGAACTCGATCCTGCCGACGAATCGAATGCCGAGTACTTACCGACTCTGCGCCCGCTGATCGAGGCCCAGTTGATTGACCCGGCGGACGAAATCGCGTACAACTGCGCCGATCTCGACGACGCCATCGACGCTGGATTCATCTCGATAGACGAGGCCTGCCAACAGGTCGAGATGTTCGCCGACTTTTTTGCGCGCGGTAGCAGCGAGCACCCGAACGCCACGGCCGGTCAAAAGATCAACGAAGCGATTCGCCGGCTGCTCGACTGGCTGCTCTCGGAACTCATCCACGGAACCAACGAATCGGTGGCAAAGGCGGGCGTTAACACACCTGACGCCGTTCGCAGCCTAGACCAGCGCGTCGCTGTTCTAGGGCCGGCAGGCACGGCAACTTCGAAACAGCTTCGCGGCTTACTTCGCGAGAACTTTTATAGTGCCGAGATCGTCGCCAGGGAGTCGCGCGCAGCCGCCGATAAGCTGGCGACACTTTTTCAGTATTTCGTCAGCCATCCTGACGACCTGCCCGACTCCTATCAGGAACAGTCACTAGGTGAACCGCTCCATCAGGTGGTCTGCGACTACCTCGCTGGTATGACGGATAAGTACCTACTGCAGCGGCACGAGCATTTCGTTCAACGCTAGGAGTCTGTCCCACAGAAAAATCATAAAAAAGGTGGAATGTTTGAGGTAGAAGGCGAGAAATTAGAGCGATGGGGACGCGCTATCGCGACTACAATCCGGAGCAGGCGTTCTTGCTGCCGCCGTCGCCGAGCGACTGGCTGCCGGAAGAACATCTGGCGTATTTCATCGCCGACACGCTCGACTCTCTCGACCTGAGCAGCTTCCACAGGCGCTACGAAGGCGCTGGGCGGCGCAATCGCCCGTACCATCCGGCGATGATGCTCAAGGTGCTCGTCTACGCCTATGCGACAGGCGTTTTCAGCTCCCGCAAGATCGCCCGCAAGATCGATGAAGACGTCGCTTTGCGGGTGCTCGCGGCGGGCAATCGTCCTGACTTTCGGACCATCAATCGCTTTCGATGCGAGCAACTGGAGGAGTTCAAAAAGCTGTTCATCGAGATCGTGCGGCTGGCCAAACGAAGCGGATTACTGAAGCTAGGAACGGTGGCGCTGGACGGCACGAAAGTGAAAGCAAACGCGTCGAAACACAAGGCGATGAGCTACAAGCGGATGCAAGAAGACGAGGCGCGCTTGGTGGCGGAGATCGCCGAACTGCTGGAGCGAGCTGAGCGCATCGACGCGGCCGAGGACGAGCAATACGGCGAGGCGACGGGCGACGAGATACCGGACGAACTCAAGCGGCGAGCAAGCCGCTTGGCACGGATACGCAAAGAGAAAGCGGCACTGGAAGCCGAGCAAGCGGCGGCGGACAGTGCCCGGGGCCGCAGTCCCGGCGACGAGCGGATGGCGGGCGGGGAGCGGCCGCAGGGAGGTCGCTCGAAGTTGAAGCGGAAGTTTGGCGAGCCGCCGCCGCAGGCGCAACGCAACTTCACGGACCCCGAGAGCAAGATCATGAAGACGGGCAAGGGGTTCGAGCAGTGTTACAACGCGCCAGCGGTGGTGGAAGAAGGCGAGCAGTTGATCGTGGCGACGGCGCTGGGCTCGAACGCGGCCGACAATGGCTATCTGATCGAGTTGTTGGACGAGCTGAAAGCGAACACGGGCGTCAAGCCGAAGCGAGCGTTGGCGGACGCGGGCTACAAGGGTGAGCAGAACTTTGAAGGACTAGAAGGTCGCGGAATCCGCGGCTATGTGGCATTGGGACGCGAGAGCAGCAAGGGTGGCGAAGCGCAAGCGAAGGCGGGCGGCGAGGCGACCGCACGAATGCGCAAGCGCTTGAAAGAGCAGCGAGGCCGCAAGCGATAGCGGCGCAGGAAAGCGCTGCTAGAACCGGCCTTTGGATGGCTCAAGAGAGTGCTGGGATTTCGAGAATTTTCGATGCGGGGGCTGGAGAAAGCGCAAGGCGAATGGAACTTAGTAACGGCGGCGCTCAACTTGCGGCGCATGTCGCGGATGACTCCGCTGCCACAAGGCACCTGACGCGACGGTAAGCACCCAAGCGGAAGCCGAACCAAGCCTTTTAGCCGCCGGCCGATCGCGTAGAGCAAAAAAGGCCAAAAAACCAATCGGCCCCGCCCACGGCCCCATCGTCTCTTTTTCTGTGGGACAGACTCCTAGTGCCCGGCGATGCCGCCTAGCTCGTCGATCCGATCGTCCGCGTCACTCAACATCTGCTCGGCGGTGTGCAACGAGATTGCGCCGTCGTTGATCGCGCGCTGGATGGCCGTCTTGCGCGCACCCAGTAAGTGAGCACGAGCAATCTTCTCTTCCTCGTCCGCCCAGTCAGGGTCTTCGGCGTGCAGCCTTCTGAGAGTGTTCTCGACATTGCTGAGGTCGCCACGCAGCTCCGTGTCGAGCTTCGCGTAGACAGTCGGCGATACGACATGCCTTTTTCTCAAAACGTCTAGCTCGGCAAGCGAAGCGCTGACGGCCATCTGATCGACCTTAGCCCGGTCGTGAGCACCCTCCGCTCCCATTTCGATGCCCAGCTTCCGCATCAAGGTCGGGACCGTCAGGCCTTGCACTACGATTGAAAAGCCAACAACGCCAAACGTCATCGCCATAATCAGCGGACGATGCGGGAACTCCGGCTGCAAGCTCAGGGCTAAGGCAATCGACACGCCACCGTGGATTCCGCCCCACATCATCACGTGCATCCAACTGGTGGGGATCTTCCGCGTGAACAAGTTACCGAGAGGAGTGATCGTATAGATCGCCACCACCCGGCCGAGTAGAACGACCGTGATTGCAATCGTAATCGGCCACCAATGAACAGCCAAGTCAGCGACGTGGACTTCAATCCCGATCAGCAGAAATATCAACGAGTTGATGACGAATCCGAGATATTCCCAGAACGACCAGAGCGCGACCCTTGTGCGCGAACTCATGCCGACATCGGCGGCGAAGTTCCCGACCATCACGCCCGCGCCGACCGTTGCGATTACGCCCGAGAGATGAAATTCTTCAGCGACCAGATACGATCCGTAGGCCAGGATCATCGTCAGAGTGATTTCGATCTGAGGGTTGTCAACCTGCTCAGTGACCTTGCTCATCACGTATCCGAGCGTGAGGCCAACAGCCGCGCCGCCCAGCGCGACAACTAGGAACTTGGCGACGCCGTCTAACACGCTGACCTGTTGCGTCGCCACCGCCGCCAGCAAGATCTGGAACAGCACTACCGCCGTACCGTCGTTGAACAAACTTTCGCCTTCAACCAACACCGACAGACGTTTCGAAACGCCCAGTTCCCTGAAAAGCGCGAGGACCGATATCGGGTCAGTCGCCGAAATCAGCGCCCCGAATACGAGAGCGACCATCAGAGGTAGCCCGCCGAGCACCCAGTAAACCGCGAACCCAGTCACGAGTGTCGCGATCAGCACGCCTAGAACGGCGATCATCAAGATCGGCAGGGCGTTCGCCCGCAGGTGATGCGATTGAATGTTCAGCCCGGCTTCAAACAGCAGCCCGGGCAGGAAAACCATGAAGATGACCTCGGGTGTAAGAAAGGCTTCGGGTCCACCTTCGCCCATCCACTCTGTGATTGGCAGGTGAAAGATGTCGATCAGGAACCCGCCACAAACGAGCGCAATTGTATAGGGCACCCGCAGTTTTAGCGTGACCAACGCGATCACTGAAGCAGCAATCAGCAGAATGAGCAGCAGTTTGACTAGAGCGGCGGCTTCCATCGGTTCCCTGACTCGATTCTAGGAGAATCCGCGGGCTCACACGGAAACACGCGTATTCATCGTTCGCCAAACGACCGACACCGGGCGAGATGGCAATGGCATACTAGTAAAAAGGGAGTCTTAACACTGGCCATGATCCAGGCGACCGAAAAAATTTGGCATAACGGAGAATTCATCGCGTGGAATGACGCGCGGGTTCACGTCATGACCCACGCTCTCCACTACGGAACCAGTGTTTTCGAGGGAATCCGCTGTTACGAAACTGCAAAAGGATCGGCGGTTTTTCGGCTCAGTGAGCACATCCGCCGGATGTTTGACTCCTCGAAAATTTATCGCATGGAGCCGCTAGGATTTTCTCACGCTCAACTTGCGCAGGCCTGTCTAGATGTAGTAACCGAGAACGGTCTGTCGGCCTGCTACATCCGGCCGGTCGTCTTTCGTGGCTACGGCGAGGTCGGCGTGCTGTCGCTAAAAAACCCGATTGAGGTGTACATCGCCTGCTGGGAGTGGGGGAAATACCTCGGCGCTGAAGCGCTTGAGCAAGGCGTTGACGTCTGCATTTCGTCTTGGACCCGCATCGCTCCCAACACCCTCCCCGCGATGGCCAAAGTAGCCGCGAACTATATGAATTCGCAGCTCATCAAGATGGAAGCGACGCTCAACGGCTACACCGAGGGTATTGCGCTCGACGCCTCTGGGTACGTTTCAGAGGGCAGCGGCGAGAACATCTTTTTGGTTCGCGACGGCCGGCTCTACACTCCGCCAATGGGTACTTCCGCGTTGCCGGGAATCACCCGTGACTCGGTGATTAAGCTCGCCGCCGACCTGGGTTACTCGGTCACCGAGCAAGTGATTCCGCGCGAGTGGCTCTACATCGCGGACGAGTTGTTCTTCACCGGAACCGCGGCCGAGGTGACGCCAATCCGCTCGGTAGACAAGATCCAAATCGGGATCGGCAAACGCGGGCCGATTACGGAGAAAATTCAGTCTGAATTTCTCGGCATCATCGAAGGGCGTAAGGAAGACCGGCACGGCTGGCTGACTCTGCTTGACGCGCCAAAGACAGTCGCCGCCTAAGCGGACTAACACGAGTGCCGTTCGAGCAGTATCCTCTTGGCCCAGATCGCCGAGAGGCCGCCGATCTGGGTCCGGCCCCGATTCGACCCGGGCAGCCTCTGCCGCAATGGCGCAGCACTATAGGGCCGTTGCCGACTCAGCGACAAACCCCAAGAAAATCTCGGCTGTGGCTGCACGTGCTGCTGTTTGTGCTCACAGTTGTTACGACCACATTGATGGTCGGCCCCATCTACTCGGCGTGTTTGATGAGCATTCTCACCGCCCACGAGTTTGGCCACTATTTTGCGGCTCGTTATCACGGCGTTGAGGCCAGCTTGCCCTACTTCATTCCTGGACCATTTTTGTTTGGAACCATGGGTGCGGTAATTCGCATGTCGCCCTATATGCCGAATCGGCGTGCCTTGTTCGATATCGCCGCCGCGGGGCCATTGGCGGGAATGGCGCTGGCGCTCCCAATTAGTTTTGTCGGTGTCTTGCTGTCCGAAAGAGTGCCCTCGATTGAGGGCCAAGCCGGTCTCGTGCTGGGCGATCCGATTCTATTTCAGATCTTTGAACGATTGGCCTTCGGACCCGATGTGCCTAATACCGACCTGATGCTCCACAATGTTGCTTTCGCCGGTTGGGTCGGACTGTTCGTCACAGCGCTCAACCTGCTGCCGATCGGACAGCTCGATGGCGGGCACATTAGCTACTCCGTCTTCGGGCGAAAGAGTTGGTTGTTCGCGAAACTGGCTTTTGGCGGGCTGCTGCTCATCACCCTTACGATGAGCCGGAATTATTCAGTATTTCTAATCCTGTTGTTTATGTTCGGCATCAAGCATCCGCCGACGATGAATGACACCATCTCGCTCGATGCCGTGCGCCGCAAAATCGCCTGGCTACTGGTCGTGACGTTCGCTCTATGTTTCACGCCGGTACCGTTGAAGCTTGACTTCGCGGCGCCAACGGATCAGCCTTCAACCGAAAAGGCCACGAACTCGTCCCCTGATACCGACTTCCCTTTGCCGCCTCCAGCAGCGATGACTACGAATTGCTTTCCGTCGGCCTCGTACGTACATGGCGTCGCGAATCCGGCGGCGTTGAGTTCGGTCTCCCACAACACCTCGCCGGTTTCTTGATCGAGGGCCCGCATTTTCTTATCGAACGTTCCGGCCATAAAGACCAGCCCACCGGCCGTGGCGATCGTCCCCCCATGTGACGGTGTGCCCGTCTTGGGGACGCCTCTTGCCGTCAGCTCCGGAAACTCCCCATTGACCACGCGCCAAGCAAATTCGCCGCTTTCGAGGTCAACCGCGGTAACGTATCCCCACGGCGGCCTAAACGCCGGGTAGCCCTCTAGGTCCTGGAATTCGCTGCGGTCGGGCAGAGCATAATCGAACTTCTCCTCGGGCGCAGCGGCAAGCTGAATGCGGTTCGTCGTTTCGTCTGAGCTGACAAATAGTCGATTCATATTCGGGTTGTAGCAGCAGCCACCCCACAGCGGTCCTCCGCGAAACCCGGGATGCACCAGCGTTCCGCGCGTGCTCGGCGGGGTGAATAGACCGCCCGCGTCGGTAGAATCCCAGACCTTCGCAACCGCTGCGTGCGCTTCGGGCGAAATGTCGGTAATATCCGCTTTGTGAAAGCCCTGCCGGCTAACCGGTGGGGGCTTCGCCGGAAACGGCTGTGTTGGCCAAAGCTGCTCCCCGCCGACATCAGACATCTTGATTTCGCGTTCTTCAACTGGCCAGACCGGCCAGCCCGTTTCACGATGCAGAAAGAACAAGAAACCTTGTTTCGTACACTGCGCCACCGCGTCAAACGTGCGGCCGTTTTGAGTCATGCGAATCAACGCCGGCTGCGCGGGCAAGTCGTAGTCCCAAACATCGTGGTGGACGGTCTGGTAGTACCAGATGCGCTCGCCGGTCTCGGCGTTGAGCGCCAAGACACAATTCCCGAATAGATTCGAGCCGATGCGGTCTCCGCCATAAAAATCAAAGGCAGGCGAGCCTGTGCCGGCAAAAACGATCCCGCGTTCAACATCGAGGCTCATGCCCGCCCAGTTGTTCGTTCCACCGACGTGCTTGTAAGCGTTCGGCGGCCATGTCTCGTAGCCGAACTGCCCGGGCCGCGGAGTCGTGTGAAAGATCCAGCGGCGTTTGCCGCTCATGGCGTCATAGGCCCGAATGTGACCTGGCGCCTGCGGGTAGGGGCCCTCACCACCGCCGCCGCCAACGATCAAGAGGTCTTTGTACGCGACAACCGGGCTCGTGCATTTGACGGAAACTCCCGTCATGTCATGGTCGATTTCGAGGTTGAGATCAACCATTCCTTCGACGCCGAAGCTCGCGTCTACTTTGCCGCTCGCCGTGTCAAGGCTGAAGAGCTTGTTCTGGAATGTAGTAAATATTCGTTTTTCAGATCCGTCGTCTGACTGCCAATAGCAGACGCCCCGGCTGATGCCCGCATTGCGGCGACTGCGGCTGCCGGCCAACGGGTCGAAAGTCCAAAGCAGTTCACCGGTCGCCGCCTTCAGCGCTTGCACCTTCACTTGAGCGGTCGTGATGTACATCACGCCGTCGACGATGATCGGGGTGCACTCCATCGTTGTTTGGGGACGCGTTATCGCGTCGCCGGTGTGGTGGGTCCAAGCCGGCTTCAAACGAGCCACGTTGGAGCGGTTGATCTGGTCAACCGGTGAAAACCGTGAAGCTCCGGCGGTTCCGCCATAGTGCCGCCATTCGCCGTGGGGGTCGTCCGTTAACCACGTTCGCGGTCCGGGAAGCGCCGACGAGCGCCCAGCGCCGACTGCCGCGATAGCGGCGGATTTCAAAAAAGTTCTGCGGTTTGCGAGCATCTGGGGAGTGATTATAGCTAAGCAAATCCGCTAAGCTATCAGCGCAATGACACAGGCAATGTACCGGCGTCGATTCCTCCAACACCTGATGGCGTCCCCGCTATTCGCGGCGCTTGCACAAAGCGCATCGACCGACTTGATTAGCGACCCCGACCAGGCGATCAATCTATTCGACCTCAGAGATGTTGCTCAAAAAAACATCGCTCCCCAACACTGGGGCTATCTGATGACCGGGTCCGACGACGACGGCACCATCAAAGCCAATCGCGAGGGGTTCGAGCGCTTCCGTATCCGGCCGCGCCGGTTCAACGATGTGAGTAAGATCGACCAGTCGATCGAAATGTTCGGCCGCAAGTATCCCTCACCCATATTCTTGTCGCCGGCCGGCTCACAAGGAGCTTTTCACGGGGAAGGGGAATTGGCGACGGCCCGAGCCGCGGGCAAGACAGGCCATCAGATGACGCTATCGACGACGTCTACGACTCCGGTCGGCGACGTCGCCAAGGCATACGGCCATCCCTTGTGGTTTCAACTCTACCCGACTCCCGAATTTTCCGTGACCGAGGGTCTCATCCGGCGAGCGGAAGATGCCGGGTGTCCGCTGCTGGCACTGACTGTCGATTCGGCGACGCACTCCAACCGCGAAACGTTTGACTACTCCGAGCGAGCAAGCGACCTCGACTGCAGCGTTTGCCACAAGTACAAGTTTCCCGAGTCGATCGCAAACAAAGCCAACTTCCGCGGCCTCGACGTTTCAATGCTGAAGCAGTTTCAAACGGGCTACAACTGGAAGCTCATCGACCGCATTCGCAAATTCACCGACATGAAGCTGATGCCCAAGGGCGTGCAAACGCCCGAAGACGCCGAAGATTGTGTGCGCTACGGGATGGACGGCATCTGGGTGTCAAACCATGGCGGCCGCCAGCTCAACAGTTTGTTCTCCACAATCGAGTCATTGCCCGACATCGTCCAGGCCGTGGGCGGCAAGATTCCGATCCTGATCGACAGCGGCTTCCGGCGCGGTACGGACGTCTTCAAGGCCCTGGCCATAGGAGCTGATGCGGTCGGCATCGGCCGTCCGTATCTCTGGGGTCTTGGAGCATTTGGCCAAGCGGGAGTCGAGAAAGTGCTCGACCTGTTCGCGGACGAAATGAGATTCGACATGTCATTGGCCGGCACTCCGACGATCGCCGACATCACAAGCAAATTTGTCGAGCCACGCTAAATGCTTTTTACGCCCAAGCGCACGACGTCATCAATGCTCATCGTCTCTTTGGCCACAAACGGCTCACCATATTGCGCGTCAATCAGCATGCCGTATGTGCGTGCCGCCGCGCGAATTCGCTCCGCGACCTCGTCTTCGCTTGGAAACAAATCCGCGGCGTCGGCGCGGTCGGCGTACTGCGACCGGTAGCTGAGCAAAGCCTTGAGTCGCCTCTCGAACTGCGCCGAGATATCAACGACGAAGCTGGGCTTCACGTCGGCGTAAATCGACGCATAAAGAATCTTCCTCGGGCGATGCGGTTCGCCGTCAAGCTCAAGCTTTCGAAGTCCCGAGAGAAAGCAGGCCTCGAAGCCAATTTCCGAGCAGCGGTAGTGGTCCGGGTGGCGTGCCTCCCAGTAGGGGAGAATCACGACCTGCGGCTGCAGCTCGCGAATCTTCGACGCGACAGCAAGCTTCGCCTCGAACGTGTTCTCCAGGTGGGCGTCAGGCAATCCGGCGTTGTGACGCTCGGCGACAAGCATGATTTTGGCCGCCTCCGCAGCCTCGGAGGCGCGTTGCTCCGCGCTGCCTCGAGTGCCCATTTCGCCGGCCGTCAAATCGAGAATTGCAGTCCGATAGCCCTTTTCGGCCATTCGAATTAGCGTTCCGCCGCAGGTCTGCTCGACATCGTCACGGTGCGCGCCGATCGCTAGAACATGGGTACGAGCAGCACTCACTCAGCGTGGTCCTCGCTAAAGCCGCGCCCCGTCTTGCGGATGAACACATCCTTGAGGCTCGGCCTCGAGACGGTCACCGACTCGATGCGTGACCCAAACCGCTCCATGATGCGCGCGACCCACCTAGATCCGTCAGCGTGCTCGAATCGGATCGCACCGTCGACAACTTCGGAGTCAACCGAGAACTCGGCACGGAGCTGTTCGGAGAGTTCGCCGGGAGCCGATGCTGTCAGCGAGACAACCTCGCCGCCGATTTCGTCTTTGAGCTCAGACGGTGTCCCATTGCTAATGAGTTTGCCGCGATCGAGAATCGCGAGCCGATCGCAATTGTCAGCTTCGTCGAGCATGTGCGTAGTCAGCAGTACGCTGACGCCTTCAGAACTTCGCAAGTTTTCGAGGTGTTTCCAGAATTCCAGCCGCACGCCCGGGTCGACGCCCGTACTTGGCTCATCGAGCAGCAGCAGGCGCGGTCGATGCAGCAAGCCTTTTGCTAGTTCTACCCGGCGCTTCAAACCCCCCGAAAGCGTTGCGACCCGATGATCGCTTCGATCTTTGAGGCCAACTTTCTCGAGGACGTCGCCGATACGATCTCTGAGACCCGCGCCGTTTAGACCATGTAGATGGCCCTGATGCACAAGGTTTTCAGTGACACTTAGCCGGCTGTCGAGGCTTTGATTCTGGAATACGACGCCCATCTGTTTTCGGGCTTCGATTGGTTCATCGGCAACGTCGTGTCCAAAGATCCGAGCCCGGCCCTCGTCGGCAATGAGCAGCGTCGAGAGGATCCGAAATAGCGTGGTCTTGCCACCGCCGTTCGGCCCAAGCAGACCAAAACTCTCACCTGGCTGAACAGCGAATCCTACGCCGTTGAGCGCAACAACGTCGCCGTAGCGAAAGACGACATTCGAGACTTCAACGGCGGGTTCTGCGGGCATTAGGCGATCTGTTTTCGACGTTAGCACAGGCGTGCCGAACGCCTGACTGATCTACCTTTCGATCGTGACCTTGGCGCGCAGGTTGGCAACGCCGGCGGTGTAGCGGGCGTCTTCTACTGAGAAGAAAAGCGCTTCCTCGATCCAGTCGTGAGGGCTGCCGTCGGGCTCGTGTGATGCCACCGTAAGGGTGTATTCCCCTGGACACAGATTGCAGTCGAACTCGAAGCGGACCTGGATTCGCTCGCCCGCCGCAAGGCGACCCAGCGGGACCCCTTCCAACTCGGTATTGGTGCCATAAACCGTAACCCCCACGCGGCTACGAATCATGATCCCAACGACCGTTTCCGTAGCTTCTCGGGAAGCGCGCAATATCAGTTCCACGATCGCCGGAGCTCCGCTTTTTAGGTGCGCGACGTTGATTCCTGTTGTGTCGGTAATACGCACGCTGTCGAGCACGGTCCGACCGTCACCGTGGTGTTCCGGCGAGGTGTCGTCGTCCGCCGGCGCTAGCTCGATGGTCCGTCGAAGCTCGCGCTCGCGATAACGCCCAAAGACGAGGCCGGGGTCTCCACGGTCGACGATTCTTCCCCCATCGAGCGCGACAACTTCGTCGGCATGTCTCTGAAGTAACTCGAGATCATGCGTGAAGAGCAACACAGCCGTACCAGCGCGCTGTAGCCTATGAAGCTCCGCTAGAAGCGCCGAGCGGCGGGCGCGGTCGACTAAGGCTAGCGAGGGGCCGACGAGCAACGCTGCCGGATAGTCTTTAGCGATTTCTCCGATTGAGCGGACCACGGCATCGGGATCAGTTGAATTTAGCGAGGCTTCGACGAGTCGCGCGCCCTCGGTTTCGACGCTCCCCTCGTCGGGCTTAACAGCGCCGCCGGCCAGCAGCAAGATGTCTTCGGCGCCGCATCCGTTAGGCCCGATTAGGCCGACGAAAACTCCCGAAGGTACTGCCCAGTCGACCTCGATTTCCGGGCCGGAACCCAAATACCGAACATTGTCGAATACCACTGGCATAGGTGAATTCAGCACAAAAGTGTAGCAGTGAAGTGGAAGTAACCCGCATTTCTCACCACGTGACGAGCGAAAGTGCGTGAGGGGTGCGTCGATACGAGGCGGGCGACGGTCGCCGCGCGGAGGCGTACTCGACAGTCCGTCGAGCACTCGCGATCGAGCGCAACGAAGTAGTGGCGCACGTGTCGCGTGCTTTCGCCGTCAGGTGGTGAGAAATGTGGGTTGGCTCCGCTTCTCAGGTATTTCCCGCCTGCCGGGGCGCACAGGATGGACGTTAGAATGCAGAAAGATTGGAATCCCCCGCCCAAGCACCGAGCCTCGAACGTAGGCTCGGCCTCGCCGCCGCAACTGCTGTCGTCGTCTCAAACATGGTCGGCACCGGGATCTTCGCGACCACCGGTTTCCTCGCAGGCGACCTCGGCTCGCCGAGCTTGGTCATTGGAATCTGGTTCGTCGGGGCAATCTTGGCCGTGATTGGCGCACTTTGCTATTCGGAACTCGGATCAATTTCCCTCGCTCCGGCGGCGAGTACGTCTACCTGCGAGAGGCTTTCGGACCTACTTGGGGATTTATCGACGGCTGCGTGAGCTTTCTTGCCGGGTTCTCGGCTCCAACAGCAATTGCCGCGATCGCCATCGCTGCTTACCTGGCCCACTTCGACCCAGCGCTAGACCCGATGAAGCCACAAACCGTTGTCGATCTCGGCATCATTCAGCTCCAGCTGGGCGGCGGCCAGTTGATCGCTTGCGGAGTGATTGTCGCGCTCTCCCTGCTCAACTTGCTAAATGTCTCGAAAGTTGGCCAGTTTCAAAACTTCTTCACGGCCGCAAAGCTCGTGGTGTTAGCTCTGTTCCTAGTGCTTGGCTTCTCGGTCGGCACTGGCGACTGGGGTAATTTCTCGCTCGTGGCCGAGCGCACGTCTTCGTCGTCGATACCGATCCAGTTCGCCGTGAGCCTTGTGTTTGTTTACCTGGGTTATAGCGGCTGGAATGCGGCCGTCTACGTGGCCGAAGAAATTCGGGACCCTCGCCGCACTTTGCCCCTGGCCCTTTTGGGCGGCACGTTTCTCGTCACGATTTTCTACGCGCTGTTGAACCTGCTCTACATCTATGCCACCCCGCTTGAGGAGATGAAGGGCGTCGTTGCCGTCGGCTCACAGGCGGCCGATCGTCTGTTCGGACCCTCGATGGCTGGAATGTTTTCGGCCGCGATGGCATTCTCTCTGCTCGCTACGGTTAACGCGATGTGTTTGATCGGACCACGGGTGTATTACGCGATGGCCCGCGACGGAGCGTTCTTGTCCGCGGCGGCAAGACTGCACCCTAAATGGAAAAGCCCATGGGTTTCGGTACTCATGCAGGGCGCCTGCTGCTGCTTGCTAATCATCACTGGAAGTTTCGACGCATTGATCTACTACATCGGGTTCATGCTGAGCCTGTTCACAGCGCTATCGGTGCTGGCCCTCTATAAGTTCCGCCGTCGCGCCGATTGGCGGAAAACGCCGGCGGTCAGCTTTGCATACCCGCTTCTGCCGGTCATCTACGTCGTGGCGAATATAGCGATTTTCTGCTTCTTCGTTACCGAACGAGTCCAAGAAGCGTTGTTCGCGGCGCTAACAGTTGGAATCGCCGCACTGCTCTACCGCATGAGAACAAAAACGCCGGCGTAGCCCACATTTTCCACCAGGCAGCGAGGGAAAGTGCGTGGAAGGTGCGTCGGTACGAGACGCGCGACACTTGGCGCGCGCAGGCGTACTCGACAGTACGTCGAGCACGGCAAGCGAGCGCAACGATGTATTGGCGCACCTAATGCGTACTTTCACTGTTGGCTGGTGGGAAATGCGGGCTCGCGTGCTACGGAGCGAGATTCGTAGCCCGTTCGATCTCCTTCTGCGGCGCTGCCCAATGGACGTCGAGATCTTCGTTCGCCGCTCGCAGTTCCGATATTTCTATCTCGCTTAGAGCGGTTTCGGCAAGGTCCAGCAATTCGAGTTGCTTTAACTCCGCGAATACGGCCACCGCTTGCACATCTATCTTGTTGCAGCGCCACAGTCGTAGCGTTCGCAACTTGGGCAGAGCCTTAAGCGATTTCAGGCCGGCAGCGGTAACTGCTGTCCCGCTGAGGTTAAGCTCGTTAAGCCCTTTCAGCGGAGCCAATTTTTCCAGGCCCAAATCGGTAACTTTGGAATCGCTGAGATCGAGCGACTCCAGCGTCGTCAGCGCAGCGAGGTTGCTGAGGTTGAAATCATTAAGCTCGACGCCCCATAAACCGGAGTCGGTGCGCTGCAACCCACCAATCTCTAAATGCTTCAGAGCCGGCAAGAGGGGTAGCAGTGGCAGAGCGCGGCCACTCATCTTCGCGCCGCCGAACGCCAGCCGTTCAAGCGACGTCAGCGGCGCGAGCTTCTCGAAACCCTCGTCCTCCACACGGCTCATTCCGACTCGCAGTGAGCGTAGGCTCGTGATCGCGCTCAAGTGTTCAAAGACTCTGCTGGTGACGTCGGTTCCCTCTAGGTTAAGCTCTTCGAGACGCCTCCAACCCTTCAGGTAGATGACGGCCGTGTCGGTGATGTAGTCGCAGTAGAACAAGCTCAGTGAGCGGACTTTTTCCAGCCGCTGAAGGTGCTCGAGGCCGATGTCGCTGATCCATGTGTACGAAAGATCGATTCGCTCAACGTGCGGTAACTCGGCCAAACGAGCCAAATCGTCATCTTTGATCCATGCCGAAGCCAAATCAATTTCGGTCACGCGGCGTTGGTCGTCGCGAACGTAGCTTCCACCCGCCTCCGTGATCCAGTCCACTTCAGCGGCCGGCGCGGCGAAGCACGCGGCTAAAAGGAGCACGAAGATCAACTGCGCCTCCGGTTGGGTTGGCTCGAATCGCGGTCCCAAATGACTTCGCAGTTTGGAAGTGCTTGGCGCAGCATCGCGACCCCCTTTTCGCTAATGAACGTGTGATAGACGTTCAGCTTCGTCAAATTTTTGAATCTAGAGAGGTGCTCGATCGAACTGTCGTGGATGGCCGTCGAGTCAAGGGTCAGCACCTCCAGCGGCAGCTCCGCCGGCAGAGCTAACAACCCCTCGTCCGTGAGGTTCGTGTAGTCAAGCGCCAGTGAGCGCAAATTTTTGAACTTAGCGACCGACGCCATCGCCTCGTCACTGACCGAAGTTCTCAACAAATCAAGCGAGACTAGATTCTTTAGGACGCCAAGATGTTCCAGCGACTTGTCAGTCACTCGCGTGTGCGCCAGCTTTAGGTCTGTCAGGTTGGTAAGCTTCGCAAGCCGAGCGAGGCCACCCTCGAATAGATCCGTGCCCGTCAGATCTAGCTCGCGTAGCCCGGTCATCTGCTCGAGCGACAGCCCGCCGGTATCGCCAACATCGGTGTACGCCAAGTTCAGACGCCGCAATTTTGGAAGACCGGCCAAACTCTCAATTCCATCCGTAAGCACGGGCGAGCCCAGCAAACTGAGTTCCTCTAGCTCGTAGAGCTCTGCGAGGTGCTTGAGCCCGGCGCCTTCGATGAGCGTGTGCTCGAGCTTCAACGTCCGAAGCGAATGGAACGTCCCGACAGTTTCAAGGCTGTTGTCAGAAACACTGTTTTCCGACAGATCCAATTGTTCGAGGGATCGGTGCCCGGCCAAAAGTCCCACCCCCAGGTCGCTGACTTCGGTAGTACTCAAATCCAGATGCCGCAGAGAACTTGCCCCGGCAAGTGCCCCGACCTGCTCGTCGCCAATTGAGCTGCCGGCGAGAGAAACTTTCACCAGCCGCCCGTCAGCTAGCTCCGCTGCGCCGCCCGCTGACCGCACCCACGAAGCTAATTCCGCATCCGTACCGCCCATAAAGCTGCTGATCCGCTGGCCGCTCGTTGGCACCGTTTGATCGACAAAATTTACGTGGCATTCAGGACGCGCCCTTCGAAATCGCTCGACGCCCGCGGCAGTGACACTCGAGTAGCGCAGGTCGAGTTCGCGCAGATCTTCGAGCGATTCGAGTTGCTGTAGTCCGGCATTCGTGAGCCGAGTGCCATACAGATTGAGTAACTCGAGCCGAGGCATCTCGGCAAACACCCGCGCCGAGTCATCCCCAATCCGCGAACCGCTCAGCTCCAACTTACGCATCTCGGCGAGAGTGGCGAGGTGCCTGACACCGTCGTCGCTAAGGCCTAGCCCGTTGAGATCAAGCTCGCGCAATTCTGCGACTCCCGCCAGGTGCGCAACGCCCTCGTCGGTCACACGCGTGTCCTTCAGCCACAGCTTTTGCAACTTCCGCATACTGCCGACGGCTTCCATCGCCTTGTCGCTAATCGGCGAGAACGTCAAATCGAGCCACTCAAGATTTCGCAGCGGCCCGAGCGACTCGCCCGTAATTTGCGCCCGGCGAATTCGCAGCTTCTTTAGATTCTCTAGCGGCGCGATTGCCGTTATTCCGTCGTCGTCAAATTTGATCCGCGCCAAAAACGTGTAGCTGAACGTGATTTCCTCGAGCGAATCGATCGCGGCCAAGCGCCCCAGCTCCACGCTGTGGTTCTTCCGCGCGCCGGCACGAGCATTCCACATCGGCCCGGGCAAATGAATCGCCTTTAATGCGCTCAACCCCTCAATGCGGTAGAGGTCGGGCGGATCTATCTTGGCGCCAACTAGGTTGACGTCGAGTAGCTGGAACTCGCGATCTGGTAGGTTTTCGAGACTCCGTACTCGTGTTTGGGAAACATCTGTGACTACCGCCCCGCCCAGGCGAATCACCCACTCGGCAACTTCGCGATCGGCGCCGTTACCTGGAAGTAACGTCGGCACCAGCAGAGCGAGCACGACCACGTGAATTCTAAATATCATTTGAGCCGGCAAAATTAGCCTAGCAGCGCTGGGCGCACTGTGGCACTTACTTCGTTCGTCGACGCCCCGCAGTCGAGCCCAGCCAGCGGTCTAGCCCGCCTTTCTCACCACGTCGTGAGCATAGGTGCGTGAGTGGCGCACTGTCGCGTGCTTTCGCCGTCAGCTAGTGAGAAATGAGGACTGGGCCTGGGTGGCAGGCAACTCAGTTGGCCGCGGGTCGAGACCCCTTAGCTAGCCATGCGAAGCTGGACGACCGGCCTGACGGTGCTGACTTTTGGGAAGCGCTCCTCAGAGAGTTCAAAGCTGACCTCCATGCCCGGGCGCAAGTCGTCGATCTCGCAGTCAGCGAGAGCGCTTTGATAGAAAGGCGTCTCCCACGAACCCGGCGTCAGCACAAAGCCGTAACCGAGCTGTTTGTAGAGCCGCGTGATTGGAGCATGGTGTTTGGTCATCGTTCTTCTCCTAAGAGAACTACCTACAAAAATCGACGCGCAAGTGAATGCTGTGGTTCCCTACGACCGGCCATCGTCGTGCCTCAAAGCTAGTTTGCTACTCGCTAGCGATTCCGGCAATAGAGCCAGAGGCTCAATCGTGATCGGTACCGAGGTACCGGGCCACCGTGCGAATCACTTAGGCCTGGATGCCGGCAGCGGCATACAGCAAGTGCGTACGGGGCCCGCGTTCCCGCGGGTACTATCCGAGAACCCCTTGACAGGGGTCTTAACCTGAAACAGTGAAGCCACGGCGATCGCAGGAGATAGGAGGTACCTCGGAACGTCCGCGTGTACGGCCTCGCGCGCGATGGCGTTTTCCGGCCATAACCGGCCAAATCCGGCCAATTCGACGCTTGAGTTGCGGCCGTTCGAGACTGCCGTCTTCAAGAGAGGCCATCAGCGCGGACTTTCCGTCCGTGGCTCGGCAAGGCTAGATCGCGGCGGTTAAGCCGGTGACGGCTCGCCGCCGTCGAGGCCTGGAAGCGGCGTTGGCTTTGGCTCGACTACGGTGCTCGGCTGGGGAGTGCCGTCGTCATCGAGCGTCGGAGGCTCTATGTCGAGCGGGTCGAGATCATGGCCCTTAAGTAAGGCATCGACTTGGGCCCCGTCGAGAACTTCTCTCTCGAGTAGGGCCTCAGCGATTCGAGTCAGCCCGTCCGCGTGCTCTTCGATCAACTCCTTGGCACGGTCGTAGCTTTCAGTGACGAAGCTCTGCACTTCGGCATCAATTCGAATCGCAGTCGCCTCAGAGTAGTCGCGTGGTTGGCCAATGTCGCGGCCAAGGAATACCTGCTCTTCGTGCTTGCCGTATGTAAGGGGCCCCATGGCGCTCATGCCCCACTCACAGACCATTTGCCGCGCCATCGCCGTCGCACGTTCGATGTCGTTGCCGGCGCCTGTAGTCATGTGATCCATGAACAATTCTTCCGCGATACGCCCGCCCATCAAGATGGCAAGTTGATCGCGCAGGTAAGCCCGCGTGTAGGTATGTTTGTCGTCAATCGGAAGCTGCATCGTCACGCCTAGCGCCTGGCCGCGAGGGATGATCGTGACTTTGTGCAATGGGTCAGCCTGCGAGAGCCGAGCCGCGACTACCGCGTGTCCAGCCTCGTGGTAGGCCGTGTTCTTCTTCTCCTGGTCGGTGAGGATCATCGAACGACGCTCAGCGCCCATCATGACTTTGTCTTTAGCAATCTCAAAGTCGGCCATCGTTACGACCTTGCGATTCTGACGCGCTGCAAACAGCGCTGACTCATTCGCTAAGTTGGCAAGGTCAGCGCCAGAGAACCCTGGGGTTCCGCGCGCCAGTACCGATAGGTCAACATCGTTTGCCAGCGGAATTTTTTTTGTGTGGACTTGCAAGATGCCCTGACGGCCGCGAACGTCTGGCCGCGCGACAACCACGCGGCGGTCAAACCGGCCGGGCCGAAGCAGCGCCGGGTCGAGCACGTCCGGACGGTTCGTCGCAGCCATCAAAATGACACCTTCGTTGGAATCGAAGCCGTCCATCTCGACTAGCAGTTGGTTCAACGTCTGTTCACGTTCGTCATGGCCGCCGCCGAGACCGGCACCGCGATGGCGGCCCACAGCGTCGATTTCATCGATAAAGACGATGCACGGGGCGCTCTTTTTGCCCTGTTCAAACAGGTCGCGAACGCGGCTGGCGCCCACGCCCACGAACATCTCGACGAAATCCGAGCCAGAAATCGAAAAGAACGGCACGTTTGCCTCGCCCGCAACGGCGCGAGCAAGCAACGTCTTGCCGGTTCCAGGAGGGCCTACGAGCAGCACACCTTTCGGAATGCGCCCGCCAAGCTTTTGAAACTTTTGAGGCTCTCGCAGGAATTCGATGATTTCCTGCAACTCGTCCTTGGCTTCATCGACGCCCGCGACGTCTTTGAATGTGACCTTCTTCTGCTGATTCGTAAGTAGTCGAGCGCGACTCTTGCCGAAGCTGAGCGCCTTGTTGCCGCCCGCCTGCATCTGCCGCATCATGAAAATCCAAAACGCAATGATCAAGATGAAAGGCGACGCTTGCAACAGCACCGACCAAAAATTCAGTGTCGCCGGGTCATTTAGGTTGACCATTACGCCTTGTGCGGTTAGCGAGTCATAGACCTTCGGATAGTCCCGGGGAATTACCGAGCGAAATTTTTCACCGGCTGTTTGTCCCTCGACTTGTTGACCTGTGATCGTGACTTCCTTCACATTCCCCTGTTCGATCTCGGTCATGAACCGAGTGAATGGGAACGTCTCGACCTTTTCGCCACCATTTGCGTTGACGACTTTCCAGAGCAAGATCGCCGTACAGAGCATGACGATCCAGAAAACTGCTGTTTTGAATGTGGAATTCACGATGCTTGATTCCTTTGGCTCGCGTCCTTAATGAATAGACGCCTTAAGGCGACGTTTCGATACCACTTTCTTCTCCCGCACGGCTGAACTCTTGAATCGACAGTAAGTTGCGAGTCGTCGACCCAGCCGCGAATTCGGCAGCGGCCCCAAATTTGCGGGCCCAGATAATGACCTCGTTCCGCGCGCCTCCTTTGGGCGAAGTAATCACTGGCCAACCAGTGCGCCTCCAGGAATGAATACGTAGTTCCTGGAAGAATTGTTTGAGCTTCTTTTCAGAGGCCCGACTCACCGGCCGATAGCGGTCACCAGGGTGCCAATTCCTCAAACGCAATGGTTTGGGAACGCGGTCCCAGTCGACAAACGCCCAATCCGTCGTATTATAGCGCTCGTCATTTCCGCTCCGGCCGCAAACACGCGTTTCTACGAGACTTGCATCGCTTCCCGGCACAATAGTTTGGCCGGGAACCAGCAGAGGTAGGTCGAATTCCGCTACTGCCTTGGCCGGTTGGCCTATTCGTACTGATCCGAACGATCGCTCTACGCGAATTCCCGGCAGGTCAATTCCACCCGAGCCCTCGTCGCTGTTGATCAGTTCGCGGACCGTTTCGATGTGGTCGAAACCGATCGCGCCAGTAGCGCACGCTTCGGCAAGCACCTTATGGAGCAGCCGCCGTTGCTCGGCCGGCGACAGCTTGCAAACCGCGCCCGCGTCGAGTAACAAACCGTCGGCGCTCGGTGTTGCGCATGACAAGAGCAACTGGCGAGTTTTCGCTTCCCAATAGCGCTCCTCTTCGTAGTTCCAGTCCGCAGTGTTTGCGAGCGTGCGCTCGAGTCGGGGATTCCAGTCGCGCTTGAGCGCCGGCAGCAGTTTGTGGCGAAGTCGGTTTCGGGACAACGAGAGATCAGCGTTGCTGGAATCCTCGCGCCAGCGAATGTCTCGAGCCGAGAGGTACGCGACTACCTCATCCCTAAAAACATCAATCATTGGGCGAATGGTCGATCCACTTCTCATCGGCCGAATGGCACTCAATCCGCGCCCCGCCGCGCCTCGCAAAAGCCGAAATAGTACGGTCTCAGCCTGGTCGGAACAAGTGTGACCGGTAGCAATTTTGTCGTACCGGCCTGAGTCAATCAATGCGGTAAAAAACTGATATCGGCAGTGACGGGCGACCTCTTCCAAGTTGCCGCCTCGCCTGACCGCGAGCTCGCCGACCTCTTGCCTCTTAATGAAAACCCCTAGGCCCAGCCGGCCAGCCAATTCGCGCACAAAGGCCTCATCCTCGTCGGACTCTTCACCGCGCAAACAGTGGTTGAGATGCACGACTCCGAGTTCAGTGTCTGGAAACAGCTCCTGAAGCGCGTACAGCAACGCCACGGAATCGGCGCCGCCGGAAACGGCCACACCAATTCGCTCACCGCTCAACAGCATCCCGTGGCGCTCAATCGATCGTGCGATCTTTCTTAGCAAGACTAGTTTTACTTTAAGGCCCGGCGGGAGGACTTGAACCTACAATGGTGGGTTCATGTCGAAAGAATATCTCCATCAACTATTTGGCCTCGACGGGCAGGTCGCGGTCGTCATCGGCGGTACCGGCGTTCTGGGCGGAGCCCTCTGCGACGGCATCGCCCAAGCCGGTGCGCACGTCGTCGTCTCCGGCCGTTCCACTGAGCGCGGCGCCGAGCGTGTTGCGGCGATCGAAGCTCTTGGGGGGGCAGCCGAATTCGTCGCTGTCGACGTCACTTCCCGCGAGTCAATCACCGCGCTCAAGGACGCTGTCGTTGCAACACACGGTAAGGTCGATATGCTCGTCAACTGCGCCGGGGTGAACTCCGCCGTGCCCTACGACGAGATTACTGACGATGACTGGTCAAGGGTCATCGACACGAACCTGAAAGCCACCCATCTGGGCTGCCAGATCTTCGCGCCGGTTATGGCCGCGCAAGACGACGGCGGCTCAATTTTGAACATCGGCAGCGTGACCGCGCACTTGCCGCTTTCACGCGTCTATGCCTACTCCGCCTCAAAGGCCGCGGTTAACAATCTCACCAAGAACGTCGGCCGTGAATACGCGACGCAAGGTGTGAGAGTGAACTCACTTAACCCCGGATTTTTTCCCGCCGAACAGAATCGCAAAATTCTGCAGCCCGAACGAGTTCAGAAAATCATGGATCAAACGCCGATGGCGCGATTCGGAGAACCTCACGAGCTGGTCGGCGCAACGCTGCTGCTGCTCGCACGGAACGCAGGCAGCTTCGTAACTTCCACTGAGATCTTCGTTGACGGTGGTTTCACTGGAATGCGCTTCTAGCCCGCGTGATACGTTGATTGGCGCGGCATGTCTTTATCAGCTCAATCGACTCCGATCAGGGTGTTGGTCGCCAAGCCCGGCCTCGACGGGCACGACCGTGGCGCCAAAGTGATCGCGAGGGCGTTGCGCGACGCCGGGATGGAAGTGATCTATACGGGCTTGCGTCAGACACCGGAGCAAATTGTCAAAGCGGCATTGCAGGAAGACGCCGAGTTTATCGGACTCTCGATACTTTCGGGGGCGCACACGGTGATCTTGCCGCGAGTAATGGAGTTGCTGAAAGAAAACGAAATGACCGATGTGCAGGTCGTCGTAGGCGGAATCATCCCCGACGAAGATGTTGGCGTTCTTGAAGATTTAGGCGTTGCTCGCATCTTCAGGCCCGGATCGTCGCTCGAATCGATCGTGACTTTCTTGCGCGAGAATCGGCCAATACGATCGATCGGGTAAAGTGTTCGCGCGAAGATACGTGCGAAAACTAGCGCCGTCATATTTCTGGTCTCCGAACCCCCGGTATCATAGGGGGATGTTCGCCTCCCCACGGGCGCTCGAAGCTCTGTCACCATTGATTCGAGCCGGCGCCTTCGTGCTGCTTTCGGTCTCATCCCTCGCGGCTCAGACGCTCGACCTCAGTACGGAACAACTTGTTTTTCAACTCGAGGTAGGTCAGCCGGCTCCTCCGCCGCAGACGTTCGACATCATGTCGACACCGAGCGGCGAGTCGTTCTCGGCTCGTATCGACGTCACGATCATCAGCGCCGACTGGCTGAGCCTTGTGCCGACCAATGGCACCACGCCGGGGACGGTAACCGTCACTGTTGATAGCTCAAGATTCTTAACCGAGGGTTCGCGGCAGGCCGACATTATTGTTCGGCTCCCGGAGCACAGCTTAACCAAGGTGCTCAAGGTAACGGTGCAAGTATCGCCGCCGGGCAGCGAGCCCACAATTGCCGCGTCGCCAGCGGCTCTCACATTCATCGGCTCGTCGCTCGGCAACCCGATCCCACCGCAGTTGATCGAAATCAGCAATCCAGGCGGTGGGGTGCTGAGCTACACCGTCGTGACTACTTTTCCGATTGGCGCACCGACGGGTTGGCTCTCGATAAGCCCGACAAGCGACACCGTCTCGTTTCAATCAAATACCCACCAAGTGTTTGTCGACCCGACTGGCTTGGGGCCGGGACAGTATCAAGCGAGCCTGGTTATAACGGGAAATGCGGTTAACAGTCCGCTCGTAATTCCAGTCACGCTTGATCTTGGCGATTCGGCGAGGATTGTCGCCATCCCGACGAGTCTGACGTTCAGTGCTCCCGAAGGGGGAATCAATCCGGCAGGTCAACCCTTTGCGGTTGCAAACGGTGGCGGTGGCATCTTGCCCTATCAGATCAGCAGCGACCAGCCGTGGCTTGCGCTACGCCCAGTGAGCGGCGATGCAACGCTTGGGCCGGTTGAGCACGAGGCACGCGTTAACATTCAGAACATTCCGCAAGGAACATACCTCGGCAATCTCACGATATCCGCTGACAGCGCATCCAACGGTCCGCTACTAATTCCGGTAACTCTGAAGATCGGTCCACCAAGTTCGGTGTTTGCATTGCCGACCCGACTTGATTTCGTCGCAACCGCCGGTATCCCGCTTCGAGAAAAACGCGTTGTGAGCATCGTCAACGCCCCGTTGCTCCCGGGAATTTGGCGGGCCGAAGTGGTGCAGCCGGACGCCACCTGGCTCAATATCTCGGCCCAAAGCGGAACGATTCCTGGTCAGCTCATCGTCGGCGTCGATACGTCGGAACTCGGCGCGGACCTCTTAGACGCTGATATCAAACTGACGTCTGTGAATACGCAGGCACTAAACGAAAAGGACGCGCGTAAGGAGCAGACTCCGGCGGAGGTAACGATTCCAGTTCGCCTATCGATACTCAACCAGGGGCCAGTGTTGGGCGCGAGCCCACCGGCGTTACTGTTCAAGATGGTCGACGGTGGCCCCACATTGGCCGATCAAATTCTGAACATCGAGAACTTCGGCGGCCCCGTGCTCAATTGGACCGCAACGATCGAAACCGAGAACGGAATCAGCTGGCCGGGGTTGATGCGCGACAGCGGCACCGCGCCAACAGCGAACGTTGTCACCGTAAACTCGGCCGGGCTAGGCAGCGGAGTGCACCAAGCGGCAATTAACATTTCGGCGGGCGCTCAGACGCTGACGGTGCCTGTGTCACTCGTCATTTCAGAAAGCGGCCCGTTGATCGAAGCCGATCGTTCCGGAATTTATGTTGAAACCGTGCCCGACGCGGACATCCCCAACATTGACCTCCGCATCGGCAACCGCGGCACAACGGGCAGTGCCTGGTCGCTACAGACGACTGGGTTCAGCGGTGGCTCGATTTTCCTCGCGCCGACTCCGCGCTTCGGCACGTCTGACGGACCCGATGACGCCTCGTCGGTCGCTGTCCAAACCACTTCGTCTGGTTTCACTCCGGGCCTGCAAGGTGGCTTGATCGAAGTACGTTCAACTTCCGACGACTCGCCTCGGTATGTCTCGGCAATGCTGAATGTCTTACCTCAAACGCGTTCGCCGGCACGGACGGTAAGCCCCGGCGGTTTACTGTTTGTCGCGCCGGCCGCGTCACCGGCGCCACCACCTAAAACCTTGCGCGTCTGGCGAAACGAGCCCGGTGCAACCAGTTATCAGGCGAGTGTCGACACTTCCGATGGCGCTGATTGGCTGCAGGTTTCGCCGACCGTCGGGTCGACGAATGCCGGAGGCCGCGTCGAGTTACAAGTGTCGGTCGATTCTTCGGTAGTGAGCACTGGATTGGAGAGAGGCCTCGTCTCGATTTCGTTTGGCGACGGCAGCGTGTATTCGGCGTTTGTGACACTCGTCGTGCCCGAAGGCGGCGTATTCGGCTGCACTTCGAGTCGCATCGTGGTTGCACCGCTGGAGCCGTCGCTCAACTACCAAGGCGTTGGGACCAGGCCGCTGCATATTGCTGCTCGTCTAGTCGATAGCTGTGGCAGAGCGCTCGACGACGGCGCCGTGCTGGCCACGTTCTCAAACAACGACCGCGCGCTTGCCCTGCAGCCGCGGGGCAATGGGCTTTATTCGGCGACCTGGTCACCGCGCAATCCCACTGGGCAGGTGAGTATTATCCTCGACGGCCAGTCGGGAGTTTTCCAAGACGAGGCGATCACGGTCGGCAGCATCACCGCCGGCAACCAACCGAGAGTCTCGCCCGGCGGGTTCGTGAACGGCGCTGGCTTCGCGGCGGGTGAGCCGTTGGCCCCGGGCGTCATTACAAGCGGATTTGGCATCAATCTTGCAACTGAGTCGACGGCCGCAACCGATGTTCCCCTACCGACGATACTTGGCACTACCAACGTCATCACGGCCGGCGAGGAGGCACCGCTCTACTTCTCAAGCGTCGGCCAGGTAAACTTGCAGTTCCCGACAGAGGTAGCCACAGGAATCACCGCGGAAATTCTTGTCAGAAACCAGGGACTCTACTCGCTTCCGGAAGAGGTCTCGGTTGCGGCTGCCAGGCCGGGGCTATTTATCTCCTCAGGCCGTGTAATCGCGCAAAACGAAAGTTCCTTGTTGAACTCTCCTGAAAATGCAGCGCTGCGAGGCGAGGCAATGGTGTTTTATTTGTCGGGCATCGGGGCGGTCAGTCCGTCTGTCGTGAGCGGTGCGGCTGCGCCGGCGGCCGAGCCGTTGGCGCGCGCTACGCGTCCGGTGGAGATTTCGATCGGTGGCGTTCCGGTGCAACCGTTCTTCCTGGGCATGACGCCAGGCTTTGTCGGCTTGGCGCAAGCAAACGCGATACTTCCGCAATATCTGTTCCTGTCGGTGCCGCGGTGCCCGTTACGATCACGATTGACGGCCAGCGCAGCAACTCTGGAACCGTCTCAATAGCTGAATAGGCGAGCCGCTGCCATGAAGCCGTCGCTGGCTAGGATTCGTTTGTATCCGATCAAATCTCTTGATCCTCTGGAAGTCTACGAGGCTGCGGTTGCCGGTGGCGGCGGTCTCGTTGGCGATCGCGAATTCGCGTTTGTTGATGGCGACGGTAACTTCGCTACCGCCAAACGAATGGGTGAGCGGATTCAGCGGATACGCGCGGAGTTTCAGCGTGGGTCCGGAACTGTCCGGCTTTCCGCGGGATCTGATGCCGCCGAGTTTTCTATTGCCGGCGAGCGCAAAGCTCTCGAAGACTGGATGAGCGCGCAATTGGGTCGAAGCGTGAGCTTGCAGCAAAATGCTCGATTCGGTTTTCCAGATGACGAAATAGCTAGCGGTCCGACGGTCATCAGCACGGCAACGATCGACACCGTCGCCGCATGGTTTGACCTAGAGCCGGAAGAGATCCGTCGACGATTCCGGGCCAACCTTGAGATTGACGGGTTCGCGGCGTTTGAGGAAGATACGCTATTTGGCCGAGACGGTCAGGCTCGGAAATTCCGGATAGCTGATGTCGAGTTTGAGGGTATGAATCCGTGCGCGCGCTGTTCGGTCCCAGGGCGCGACTCGTTAACCGGGGAAGTGGCGGATCAGCATTTCGCGAAGAAGTTCGCGGAGCTACGGCAACGGCACCTACCGAGTGGAATGGAACGTTCGGCGTTCGATCACTACTATCGCTTGTCGCTGAACACGAAGATCGCGTCTGACCAAGACGGGATGCGTGTGGCGGTTGGTGACGCCCTCGTTTCAAAAACCCCGAATCAGCCCGTCTGACAGCCCGCGATACACTGATAAACCCTTCAGCCGGGCCTCGGGCATGAGAATCCTATTCATCGGTGACATCGTTGGCCGCCCCGGACGCAGAATCGTTCGGGAGAAACTGCAGCAGATTGTCGCCGACGAAGACGTTGATCTCGTAATCGTGAACTGCGAGAATTCAGCGGCGGGCTTTGGCGTCACCGTCGAAATCGCCGAAGGCCTGTTTCGACAGGGTGCCCACGTTCTTACATCGGGCAACCATATCTGGGACAAGAGGGATATCTTTGCGTATCTCGACCAGGAGCCAAGAATTCTGCGGCCGGCGAACTATCCAGCCGCTCCCGGCTCGGGTGTGTATATTGGCCAAACTGATGCCGCGGAGCGCTACGCGGTGATCAACTTGCAGGGCCGTGTTTATATGCCGAGCATCGATTGCCCATTCCAGATTGCCGAGCGCTTGCTGGAAGAGATCGAGCCCGATATCAAGATCCGTTTCGTGGACTTTCATGCCGAGGTCACCAGTGAAAAGATCGCTCTTGGTTGGCACCTTGACGGCCAAGTAAGTGCGGTTGTCGGTACGCACACGCACGTGCCGACGGCAGACGAGCGGGTGCTTCCGGGCGGGACCGCCTACATTACTGACGTCGGTATGACGGGACCGTTGAACTCGGTCATCGGCATGGACAAAGAGGCTTCAATCGCTCGCTTCTTGAGCGGTCGCCCCGCGAGATTTCAGCCCTCGGCGGGCCCGGTTCGCCTCAACGCGGTCGTGGTGGACGTGGATGATTCGACGGGTCTGGCGCGCTCGATTCACAGGCATCGAGAAGATCTCGAGCCGTAGATCGCCGCCGCTATAATGCGGGCTGCAATGCCTGGTCGACCCGTAAATCTTCGAAAAACGCTTTTACGTAAGGCGGGCAAGGCGGTTGCTGATTTCGACATGATCCGCGGCGGGGACCGCATTGCGGTTGGCGTTTCGGGCGGCAAAGACTCGCTGGCGCTGCTCGATGCGCTGCGATTCTTGCGCAAGCGCTCGCCCATCAAATTCGAACTGCAGGCGTTTACCGTCGAGCAGGGGAAATTCGTTCGCCCGGTCGAGCCGTTGCGCGAGTACATGGCTGAGCGCGGCGTCGAATGGACTTATTATCGCGACGCACCGTCGTTTCGATTGATCGACGAGCAGCCCGACCACGGCTGCGATCTCTGTAGCCGCTACCGGCGCCGTGCTGTCTACGAGATTGCCGCTGAACTTGATTGCAAAGTCGTTGCCCTAGGGCACACGGCGGATGACTTTTGCGAATCACTACTTCGCAATACGCTCTTCACGGGCCGCCTCAGCGCACTGCCCGCAGTGACGAATTCACGGTCCGGCGATGTCCGCCTCATTCGGCCGCTGGTGTACGTTTCGGAAGAGATCACGCAGGCCTACGCCGAGCAGAATCAGCTCCCCATCACGCCTTGCGTTTGTTCTTTCAAGACCGGCACGGTTCGCGAAACCTTGCGAGGGATGCTCGCCCAACTCAAACGCGAAAATTCTCATGTCATGGAGAACATGCTCGCGGCGATGGGGCGTATCGACACCGATCGCCTGCTGGACCGACGCTTTCTTGGCGGGACGGGTGGCACTCCAGTTCAGGAGCCCGTTGCTCCACTAGTACTTAGTTGCGTAAGTGAGAATATTTACTGGCGAGGGGACGAGGGGCGACGACGGTCTTGGTCCATTCGAACGGAGTAGCCTTGGAGTTGTAGACGCGGACGAAGCTGTCGATGGCCTCGCGCACCTGCCGGGGGGAAGTGAAACTCGCCCCCCGCAAGGCGCGGCGGCTCAGAATCGAAAACCACACCTCAACCTGATTCATCCACGAACTGTAGGTCGGCGTGTAGTGAAAATGGATGTTCGCATGACGTTGCAGCCAGCGGTCATTTTTGGGCTTGTGAGTGTTCAAGTTATCCAAGATGATGTGGATCTCGCGGCCTTCGTGGATGGCCGCGATGTGGTTCATGAAGTCGAGAAACTCGCGACGCCGTCGGCGCCAATAGTGTCCGGCGATGATGAATCCGGTAGCCACTTCCAGCGCGGCGAAAAGCGGCGTCGTGCCGTGCCGCCTGTAGCCGTGCGAGAAGCCCGTCAAGGCCTTGCCGTTGGGCAAGCGTAGCCAGCCCTGCGCTCGCTCCAAGGCCTGGATGCTCGGCTTCTCGTCGACCGCGAGCACCACGGCGTTTTCCGGCGGGCTGAGGTAGAGTCCGACAATGTCGGCGGCCTTGCGAGCGAACTCCGGGTCGGTTGACAAACACCAACTGCGCCGCCGCCGCAAGGACACGCCGAGCTGCCGCAGTACGCGCCAGACTTGATGCTTGCTGACGTCGCCGAGAGCTTCCGCGAGCAGTTCGCCTGTCCAAGTGGCGTGCCCTTCGGGCGGAGCTTCGTCGAGTTGGCAGAGGATGCGTTTGCGCGTCGCTTGGTCGTACCGCGCGGGCCTGCCGGAACGCGCTTGATCGCATAATCCCGCCAGACGTTGCTGGGCGAAGCGGGTGCGCCATTTCGACACGCGCGCCGCCGGGGATCCCAGTTGCCGGGCGATCTCGGCGGTCGAGGTAGCGGCGGCCGCCAGCAGCACAATGCGAGCGCGCTCCACCATGCGCCGTTCGGACTTGTGGCCGCGCACCCAGAGTCGCAGCGTCTCTTCTTCCTCGGCGTTCAGTCGAATCACCGTTGCCGGTCTTGCCATACCGACATTTTACAGTTAAAGGCCTTACTTTCGCAAGTTAGTACTAGAGCCATACAATTTGCCGATTCTGCAATCGAGCTGTAACGATTCTGTCATTGAATATTAACCGGGCTGAGATTGCTGAGCCTCTTTTCCAATCGAAAGATGAGCCTGCAGGAGGCAGGCGAAGGTAGCTGTGGGCAGGAGGGATTATAGCTCGGATTGGGGCTTGAGGTTGAAGCCCGTTGTGGGGCCCGTAGGGCGGGGTGAGGGGGATTGCATAAGGGGGAAGGGGCGGCAGCCCCAGTCCCCCTTTGCAGCCATCCCAGGCGAGACCCCACGGCCGTCTTCGGACGTGGGCCGGAGGAGCCGACAACGCCTCGGGTCGGGGCGTTGTCTAGCGCGTGCGCCAGCAGATCGCGAGGTCTTTGCAGACGCGTTGCAGTTCGTTGCGCTGAGCGTCGAGTTGCTCGGCAAACTCGGTGTCGGAACAAGTGTCCGCTCGCGCTTGGAGCTTCTTGAGCGAGCGATCCGCGCGCAGGCCGCGCTGCTCGGCGGGCAGGCTGAGCAGCTTTTCCCACGGCGTGCTCCACTCGGCGTACACCTTGCGCAACTTGCCGCGGCGGTCTCGGCGCTCGCTGGCGAAAGCGCATGGGCGATGAAAATTCAAGTACGGGTTGAGCCACTGGCGGTAGAAGGTGTCGATCGCCTGCGTCGCTTCCGAGGGCAAAAACTGGTAGCCCATCCACTTGCGCACCACCGCGCCGTTCTTGGTTTCGACCAAGGCATTGTCGTTCGAACGGCGCGCGCGAGACTTCGTAAATTCAATTCGCAACTTCTCGAGCAGTTTAGCGGTTTGATGGTTGACGAATTCGCTGCCATTGTCGGAGTGAAAGCCGCGAACGATAAATGGAAATTGTTCCAAAAGGCCTTCCAGCAAGGGAATGAGGTGATTTTCGTTGATGCGTTGGACGCAGCCGACGGCCTGCCACTGCGTCACTTCGTCGACCACGTTGATGCTGTAGGCGCCTTTTTCGCCTTCCTGTTCGGGCGAGTGCACGGTGTCGATGCGCAGGTAGCCCGGACGTCCTCGCGGCTCGGGTTGGCGGCGTTCGCCGATCGCAACGGGCGTGGGACGGGTCTTGTCGAGATGCAAACTGTGACGTTGGTAGACGGCTCTTTTTCGCAAGTTGTACAGCTGGCCCACGGACAATTCGGCCAGGCGTCGAAACTCTTTGCGGCCGTAGATCTGGAACTCGCGTTGGAGAATGCGGCGGGTGGCCGGCCCCGAGAGGCGCTGATGAACTCGATCGACGTGCGCCAGTAAGACGCTGTCGGCGCGTGTGTACTTGCTGGGAAAACGGCGCCGCCGATAGGCCCTCGGACGGACGCAACGCGTGTGCAAGAACTGTCCGATCAGGCGGGTGAGTTGCGCGCGGCTTAAGCCCGTGAGCTTAGCGAGATAACGCCGCAGGAGACCCTTGACGGAGCGCTTCTGGTCGGCATAGTGATGCCGCTTCAAGACGCTTTCGACGAGCGCATATTTGTCGCTTCGATTGCCGCCCTCGAAGGCGACGGATTGGCACCCGTCGAGAAAACACTCGATCTGCTCCAGACTCAGCGATTCGGCTTGCTGCACGGCGACTCCCATCGCCCGCAGCTGCTCTGTTCCTGACCACCCAACGGATCCCCGTCAGGCTCATCTTGTATTGGACAAGACGTGAGGCCAGGCCGGTGTCGATACGATAGGATTGTCCGTTAAGCCTAGAACAGGCCCGCACCCCCACAGTCTTATCCGACGGCAAACGTGGCGCACCTATGAGTTCCAAATCGGTCCAACCTGAGGGGAACGCCCAGTCGGACCTGACGGCAAACGTGCTGCGCGCCGCGGCCGTCGTCGCTTTGCTGTTCGTTTTCCTGATGGGCGTTCGGGGGTTGGGTGACGGTTTCACGTTGCTCGGCAAAGACCTGTTGGATTCCTTTTTCAAAGCGACATCCAACCCATTCGTCGGATTGATGGTCGGGTTGTTGGCAACGACGTTGATGCAGAGTTCGTCGGTGACGACCTCAATGATCGTCGCCCTCGTCGCCGCTCCCGAGAATCCACTGCCGGTGGTGAACGCCGTGCCGATGATCATGGGCGCGAACATTGGCACGACGGTCACGAACACGATCGTCTCGCTGGCACATATGGGCCGTCCCGATGAGTTTCGGCGGGCGTTCTCCGTGGCGACCTGCCATGATTTTTTTAACTTTATCGCAGTGATCGTTTTGCTTCCGTTCGAGATCGCGACAGGGTTTCTAAGCAAGACGGCTGCGATGTTCGCCGGCGGTCTGGCCAATAGCGGAGCTGGGCTGAAACTCGATAACCCTCTCAAGACCGCGCTCAAAGCGGCGTTGGCTCCGATTCAAAGCGTGCTTAACTCGCTCACTGAGTCCGAACTCACCCAGGGTTTGTTGTTGATCTTGGTGAGCGGCGTGTTGATTTTCGCGGCTTTGCTACAGATCGTCCGGGTGATGCGCGCGGCCATGCTCGCCAGAGCTGAATCTTCAATCGAAAGAGCACTTGGCCGATCCGCCATTTTGGCTATGGCTGTCGGGGTTGTAGTAACGGGAATGGTGCAGTCGAGCTCAATTACAACCTCGCTTCTTGTACCACTGGCTGGAGCGGGCTTTCTCACGTTGGAGCAGGCGTTTCCGGTTACTCTTGGCGCCAACATCGGAACGACTCTCACCGCACTGATGGCGTCGCTTGCGGTCTCGGGCCCCAATGCCGAAGCCGGGGTCGCGATCGCGCTCACCCATTTAATGTTTAATTTGACCGGCACGGTCTTGGTCTACCCTGTCGCGGCTGTTCGACAGTTTCCGCTTAGAGCGGCCCGCAAGCTGGCCGACGTCGCGGTTGATTCCAAGGCGCTCGCGATTCTTTATGTTGTCTTACTGTTTTACGCGCTGCCCGCGCTCATCGCGTTTATCACCTAGCGAGCCAGCGGCGCGCTGCGGCCGGAGTTTACGTACTCTTCCAACTTCGCCTTGAGTTCATCGACTATCTCCGGCTTCTCGAAATATAGATTAATCGTTTCGCCCGGGTCGTCTGCGAGGTTATAGAGTTGCCCCGGCGCATCAGGGGCGCTGTCTTCGAGCACGTACGGTACGAGGTGTTCGCGGCTGTAGTCGTTGCCGCCAGAGCCCTGATGATGGAGGTATTTCCAAGGTCCCCTCCGAATCGCAAGTTCTAGTCGATTCGTTTGGTGCAGTGTGTATTCGCGGATTGGCGTCGCATTCGTTTCACCGGTAAGCACTTTAAGGAAGTCGTAGCTATCCTCGGCCGTCGACTCGGGCAGGTTGAAGCCAACTAAAGAGGCAACGGTTGACATCACATCAGTGAGGCAAAAAGTCTGGTCGGTGGTGCTGCCGGGTGCAATCTTGCCAGGCCAACGGGCGATCATCGGGACGCGATGTCCACCTTCCCATTGATCGCGTTTAACGCCGCGCCATGGACGCGCGCCATCGTGGCCGTGATCGTTCCGCATGTAGTAAGCAGACGTCACCTCCGGCCCGTTGTCGCTTGAGAACATGACGAGCGTGTTGTCGGCCAGCCCTAGTTCGTCGAGGGTTGCCAGCAGTTGGCCGACGACATGATCCATCTCAAAAATAAAGTCGCCGTGGGGACCGGCGTCGGTCTTTCCCTTGAACACATCAGCCGGGAACGACGGCAGATGGACTGCCTGCATCGAGTGAAACAGGAAGAACGGTTTGCGAGGTGGGTTAGCTGCGTGGTCCGTCAGAAACTCGATGCTCTTTTCCAAGAAGACCAGATCGACTTCTTCGATGTCATAGTCGGGCGCGATCATCCCTGGGCGATTGTCGTTGGCGTATGGGTGTTTTGGAAGCGGCCCCCGATCGAGTACCGCTTCAGGCGGTACGGGAACGCGGTCGCCGTCGATCCAGGCGTAGAGCCAGTCAGTGGTCGGGCAGGCAACCGTTCCGAAGAATCGGTCGAAGCCGCGGTGAATCGGCCCATCGGGGATCGGCCTCGAGAAATCGACAAGGCGCACGCGCTCAACGCCGGCTGCCGAGCGCTGCGCTCGAGTTTCCGCGGGCAACTCAATTTCGTGAACCGGCGTTCCGTCCGCTGTTTGGAAGGTCATCCCAATGTGCCATTTGCCCGTGAGCGCGGTTGCGTAGCCCGACTGGCGCAGCATTTCCGGAAGCGTCAGACGCCCCTCGCCGATGAGCGCCGGGCCCTCAACGCCGGTGAACACACCGGCCATGCCGGTACGAAATTCCATGCGCCCAGTCATGATGCTGTATCGCGTCGGGGTGCAGACTGTCGACGGACTGTGCGCGTCGGTGAAGCGCATGCCCTCCGACGCCAGCCGGTCGAGACTCGGGGTGGGAACTTTCGACTCGGGATTGTAGACGCCGACATCGCCGTAACCAAGGTCGTCGGCCAGTATGAATAGGATATTGGGGTGCTCGGGCGTGGAAGGCATCGGCTCGATGCCACACGACGCAAGCGCAAACGCCACCAACACCACCACGCCCGGACGGCTCGCTCTTCTGTGAGCAGTTCTTTCCGCGCCACGGACGGGAAGCCCGCAGTAGCGATCGCTGGGCGTCAACACTGAACCCGCTGCCTCAATCGCCACGGGCTCATGCCGCGTTCGGCGGGGTGTCAACTACCTCTTCAAGATCCGGGTCGAAGTACAGAACCTTCCCTTGCCTGAAAGCCATCACGCTCATCGAGATCGTCACTTGCGCTCGGTAAGCGGTATCAGCGTCAAGGTTCGGTTTGGCCCGCGTTCGAACGCACTCTAGGAAATTCTTCATATGGGCATCACGACCCTTGTCCTCGACCTTGATCTGAACCGATTCCGTACCGTACTTCCTAACGAAAGCTTCCTCGTAGATCGGCTCGGCTTCGACGGTGATGTAGTCGGTCCTGCCCTCGAATCGGCCGTGCTCTACCATAATGATCGTTCCCTCGTGGCCGCGAATGAGCCCCGGGATATGGTGCGAGTTCGCCATTGACGAACTGAGGATCAGCGAGTGTCCCTTGGCGAAGTCGGCCATCAAGTTGAAGGTATCGGGCACCTCGCGATCACCCGGCGCGTTGAACACGTACTTGCCGCCCGTCGCGGTGACGCGGTAGGGGAACTGAGGCTCGCCCCAGCAGATATTCAAGGGCGCGACGACGTGGTAGAAAAGGTCGGTCGCGATGCCGCCGGAGTAATCCCAAAACTTGCGGAAACGGAAAAACCGGTGCGGCTCCCACTCACGTTTCTGTGACGGACCCTGCCACATGTCCCAGTCAATGTAGTTGACGCCCTGTCCGTGCGGGCCGGCGTCGGGTTCAATCTGCCAACCACCGCGGCGCTCCGGGGTCCAGTTCCATTCGCCTCGAAATGAATTGCGGTGGTAGGAACCCTGGCTTGAAATCAGCTTGCCGATCATGCCGTCGGAAAGGGCCTTGCGGGCCTTCCACCACTGGTCGGCGGAGGTCGTTTGCGAACCGACTTGGAGGACGCCGCCCGTCTCTTTGACCTTTGCCGCGACGGCTTTCGCCTCCTCGATCGTGTGGGTCATCGGCTTTTCGAGATAGACGTCTTTGCCTGCATCGAGCGCTGCGATGGCCATCGTCCCG
Source organism: Bryobacterales bacterium (assembly GCA_965205595.1). GTDB lineage: Bacteria > Acidobacteriota > Terriglobia > Bryobacterales > UBA6623 > CATQHP01. The sequence goes on from CBDBHI010000030.1 coordinate 339,044, forward strand.
TGCCAGTGATCGGGGGTTGCGACGACGACGGCGTCGATGTCAGGACGCGCAATGACTTCGCGGTAATCCAGTGTGGAAAACTCGGCCTTGGTATTTTCCTGGGCGAGCCGTTTACGCTTTTCGTAGACGTCGCAGACAGCGTTGATCTTAAAGTTCTGCCCGCCCTCAATCATCGAAAGCATCAGCCGTTGCAAGCTGCTGCCGCGCCCCCCAACGCCGATCTGGGCGACGCTAATGCGATCGTTCGCTCCGACCACGCGTTTGCGGGATGCGGCGGTTTGGCTCGCGGCAGGTCTTGCGGCTAGCAGACCAGCCGTCGCCGCGCCTCCGGAAAGGAAAGTACGGCGGTTGAGTTTTGTGCGGGAAGACATGGATTTCACCATCGAGAATTCTATCAGAGGTGGGCGCGCGCCATGGGAAGCCTGATGGCAATTCGCACTAAAGGTCTGTCGCGGCCGGCAGCCCGAAGGCTGTCTTCGCAGCACGAACCGCCGACACAATCGCCTGTGCAAATACGTCCGCCGCGACCGCCCCGATCATTCCCGTCAGCCTCGCGTCTGCTCTTAATCCCCCGGTCCCCAAGGCAAAAATCGTGTCCCCATCCGACGGCATGTGCGCAGGACGAATCGCGCGAGCCAGGCCGTCGTGAGCCATTTGGGCAACCTTGGTCGCCTCGGCTTTCGTCCATGTGACGTTGGCCGCGACGACGCCGATGGTGGTGTTCTGACCAGGCTCTCCCGCCAACGGCTCTCCTGACCGAAGCCATTTCGCCGCATCGACGAATCCAGTCCCATCCTCCGTCCGCGCGCCCGCGATTATCGCGCCATTTTCGGGGTCAACCACATCTCCCACCGCGTTCACCGCGGCCAATGCGCCAACGACGAGACCATTCGGTAGCTCAATCGCCGCGCTACCAAGGCCGCCCTTCATCGCCCGTTTGAGACCCTGCAACTTACCGACGGTAGCGCCGGCTCCTGCTCCAATGTTTCCGATGGCGACTGGATCGTCGGATGCGGTTTTGGCGGCCAGGAACCCCGAGTCTGCCGTGGGCCGAACCGTGGAATCACCAACCCCCAGATCAAACAAGATCGCACCGGAAACGATCGGAATCACGCTCCCCCCGAACGAGTATCCAATGCTCTCGCCCTCGAGGTAACGCATCACGCCGTCGGCTGTAACCAAACCAAATGCCGAGCCACCTGAAAGAGTCACCGCGTGGATCTTGTCGACGGACATCTCTGGCTTGAGAAGCTCCGTCTCGCGAGTACCCGGCGCGCCGCCGCGAACATCAACCCCCGCGACAGCGCCTTTTTCAGCAAGAATGACCGTGCAGCCAGTCGAACCGGACTCATGTGTCCAGTGGCCGACCTTGATGCCGGGCACGGCGGTGAGTGTTTCGGCCATGTTTTTCCCTCGCGCGGCAGACCCCAGCCCGCCTAGTCCGATCAGGCTCGAGACTGCGACACGCCTGGTCACGGCAACGCTCACACCTTAGCCCCAAGCCACTCCAACTGAACTGCGCCGCCGGCCGCGAGTTCCAAGATCTCCCGGTCGCCTGTCACCAAAGCAGCTTCGTGCCGAACGCCGAGTTCGACCAAAAAACCGTCGGCGTACGAGATCTTTGATTTTGCTTTCCACGACGCCGCTGCCAGGATCGAGTCTCTCGATGGCAGGTCCAATTTTACTCCCATGCTCTCAATGGATCGGACCACGCGGTGAGCCGCATCCACTCCGCCCCGGCGTTCAACTTGATAACAAACCTCGCCAACCTGAATCCAACTCATCGCGCCGTGAGCTTTAAGTGCCTGAACTCGACGTAAGAGTCTATCAACCGTCGCGTCCGCCGGCCTCTCGCCTTGCAACCAAGCCAAGATCGCCCACGAGTCGAAAACATAGCGCTTCAATCTCGGCTTCGCTCCCAGGCTCGATCGGCCATCAAGCTCTCTAGCAGGCCCGAGCCTTTCATGCTCCCCCGTAAGCTTCGCCAATCCTCTGGTTCGGACTTTTCTAGGACCACTCGATCGCCCTCTACCGAGATTTGCAGGTCAGCACCCTGGTCCAGTTTCAACTGCTCGCGTATTGGCTTGGGGATAACGATCTGTCCCTTCGATGAAACTCGAACCGTCATTTGTGGCTCATCTTACCATGCGGTAAGACCTGCGCACCCGCTATAATCGTCGCCTGAGATGAGCCTACCGAAGCTAGTTCGTATCCGCCAAAACCTTCCCGATCGCGGACTTGCCGATGTTTCGCAAGCGGTCCGCGACGAGATGGAGTCCGCCGCTTGGACGCTCGCGGTCAAGCCAGGCAGCCGTATCGCTGTCGGCGTCGGTAGCCGCGGCATTTCGAACATGGACACCATCGCTAAAGCCGTCATCGATTTCTGGAAATCACGCGACGTCAAACCGTTCATCATTCCCGTAATGGGTAGCCATGGCGGCGGCACTCCGGAGGGGCAGCGTTCCGTCCTAGAGCACTACGGCATCACTGAGGAGACGATGGGTGCGCCCGTCGTTAGCTCGCTCGATGTCATTAGGATCGGACAAACTCCTGAAGGTATCGACGTCTCCATGGACAAGGAAGCTTTCGACGCCGACGGCGTGATGCTCTGCAGCCGCGTCAAGTGGCACACCGGCTTCGACGGGAAACTCGAGAGCGGGGTCCACAAAATGATGTCGATCGGCCTCGGCAAGTGGGAAGGCGCCAAGCGCTATCACACCTGGGCAGTGCGGCTCGGCCTTGAAGAAGTCTTCCGCAAAGTGGGCAAAGTGATGCTCGGGACCGGTAAGATGCTTGGCGGGCTGGCGATTCTCGAAGATGCGCACCACAACACCGCGGAAGTCCATGCCCTGGGCGCCGATGGAATGGCTTCCCGCGAGGAGGAATTGCTCGCTCGAGTAAAGTCTTGGAAAGCGGACATCCCGGTCAAGGAAGTCGATTTACTTATCGTCGACGAGATTGGCAAGAACATCTCGGGCTCCGGGATGGACACCAAAGTCATCAACCGTTCGTGGATGGGCCGCAATTGTTGGCCAAGGCTGCCCAACATTCAGCGCGTATACGCCCGCAGCCTGACTCCCCACGGTGGAGGCAACGCCGTCGGAATAGGACTCTGCGATGTGATCCACGACCGGCTCTTCAACAAGGTCGATTTCAACAAGACCTGGATCAACTCGTTCACCGCGTCGAGCACGATCGGCGCCATGTGCCCGCCGCACTTCCCGACGGACCGCGAATGCATGACAAAGATCCTCGGTACGTGCGGTCGCTTGGACCTCAGCGAATGCACGATCGCCTGGATTCGCAATACCATGGAGTTGACCGAGATGCTGGTCAGCGAGAATTTGCTCCCCGAGATGAGTGCGAATCCACAGATCGAAATTGTCGCCGACCCGACCGGAATCGTATTTGGCCGCTCCGACGACCTCGTCGGCGGCTTCGTTCGGGAACTGGAATCGGCAGCATAGCGAGCGGCAACAGTTGGCCTGCTAGAATTGCCAGCCCTGAGCGAACCCGCTAAACTGTAAAATGGTTTCGTCCGCCGCCATGGAAACGACCAAAACCGAGCCAATGTCTCGGCTCGAAGCCCTGGCCCTCATCGCGGGTGATCTCAAGCGAGTTGAGAAGGCTATCGGTACGGACACGATCTGTTCCGTCGACGCCATAACCGCGATCAGCCAACACCTGCAATCGAGTGGCGGAAAACGCTTGCGTCCCGCTCTGTTGCTGCTTTCCGCCGGGGCTTGCGGGGCTAACCGCGACGCTCCGATCCGCATGGGCGCGGTGATGGAGATTATTCATACGGCGACGTTGGTCCATGACGACGTGATTGACGAGGCCGAAGTTCGCCGTGGCCGCGCCTCGACTAATCAGAAGTTTGGCAATCAGGTAAGCGTTCTCGCCGGCGACTGGCTCTACATGCAGGCCTTCAACCTGGCGGTACAAGAGCGCAATTTCTACGTTCTCGACCTGCTGATCGACCTCACGCAGATGATGGTCGAGGGCGAACTTTTGCAGTCGGAGATGATTGGCCGCGTCGACGTCACCGAGCAGCAATACCAGGACCTGATTCACCGCAAGACTGCCTGCCTGTTCTCGGTTTGCACACGGCTGGGGGCGATCCTCGCTGAGAAAGGTGAGGACACCGAACAGCGACTGCGCGACTACGGCTGGAATCTCGGCATGGCCTTTCAACTGATTGATGACGTGCTCGATTTCGAGGCGAGCGAGGCGGTTTTGGGCAAGCCCGTTGGCAACGATTTGAAAGAGGGCAAGGTGACGCTGCCGCTGATCCTGGCGCTGAAGTCGTGCAGCAACGCTGAGCGCGCCGAGATCGAGACGGTTGTTAGTGAAGGCGGATATCAGGCCGTGCCATCGGCTCGCGTGCTCGAAATCGCCACCAAGTACGGAGCGATCGACGAAGTCCGGCGCCGCGCGGTCGAGTACTGTGACGTGGCCGTCAATAGTCTTAATGTGCTGCCTGACACCCCCCATAAACGCGCCCTTGCGTCCGCCACCGACTGGATCGTAGACCGCCAGAGTTAGCCCGCGTTTCTCGCCATCTGGGGGAGGATGCAGGCGATAGGTGCGCCTGTACTTCGTTGTACTTGATCTTCGTGCTCGACGGACTGCGAAAGTACGCCTCCGCGCGGCGAGGGTCGCCCGCCTCGTATTGACGCGCCTCTCACGCACTCTTAACCCAGAAGTCTTGGCTACACACCGAACGCACCATCGCCGCGGAATTGGCCGGTTTTGGCCGGATAACACCATCGCGCGCGCGAGCGCTCGGAGGCGCGGCTTCCGTTGACACCTGATTCCCGTTCTAGTCGCCGTGCATGGACACCCATCACCTCTCGGGCTGCGGATCCAGGGCAAGGCCCGTGTCATGGTTTTTTTGGTTGAGCTGCCCGGGCACAGCTTCGCCATCAAATCAAAATGTCCGGAAATGTCCGGAAATGTCCGGTTTTCTCTAAAAATAGATCGTCGGGGGCGACCCACCTCGCTAAAGTTTTGTAGTACATCAAACATAATCATGCAATCTGAGTAACTCCTAGCGCGTCTATCTGATCCGATCCCCAGTCCTTGTCCCGAATACCGCCCAATGGCCGGATTTGGCAGGGATTTCTGTAAGTTTCGAGCCTCCTTGCAGGGCGTTCTTCAGCCCCCACGTATAGTGTAAGACCCGTGTATCCGGTTTTCGGCTGACCGTATCGCTAGATTGCTGATTGCAAAGGCAAAAGAAACTTAAAAATCGCGGGACGGTCGCTCGGGCGAGTTTCATCCTGGCCGCTGCGAGCCGCAATCGCCCTGTCTTTTGAACATTGACATCGCTGGAGACTGCTGATTCATAAAGGCTTTACGATGTTACGTGCGTCTCATGAGCCCTATTGCGAGGCTGTCCCGGATCTCCTCCGCTAAAAATCTCCGGATGGGAGTGACTAGACACACGTTTCCGTATACTTTTTCAAACGCTAATATGTGGAACAAGTACCTCATTGGGTCGCACTATGAGAGCCGCCCATTTGACGGAGTTGGCAGGGTTTCTGTGAAATTTCGAGCCTCCTTGCAGGGCTTTCCGCACCCTGCAGGTATAGTGTAAGGCCCGTGTGTCCGGTTTCCGGCCGACCGAATCGCTAGGTTGTTGATTTCAAAGGCAAAAGAAATTTCAAGAGCGCCGGGATAAACCGGCATGTTGTTGGGAATGAAAGAGTCCTACAAGGAAGGAGTTAGCGAGCCACCTTGGCCCCGAGTTTTGCGGACGGCGTCGCGAGGCGACGGTCGAAGCGTAAACAGGGGTGCCGGCGGGCCGGGCTATTGAGCTTCGAAAATTCTTGTCTCAGGGCGCCGACCACGTTTGAAAGATGGGAAGGCAACACGGGCGTTCGCGTGATTCGCGAGTGGACGTCCGGCCCTGCGTAGTCTGAGAACCTGAGCACGTCGAGAAACAACATGCACGAGAACCGGGAGACCTCTGGAGTGTCTCGAGCTGATCGAGACCGGTCCGAGAAGGCGCTAAGCCGAACGGCGGGCATGTACGCTCCAGAGGAGTCTGACTGCGCCGTAGTACCTGTGAACCGACCGAACAAAGAGAGGCAACTCTTGGCGGAGGCCGGGGAGGGAAGGGTGCAGACCAAGGAGAACAGCGAAGGGTCCTACACGAGCCCGACACGGAGCGGGAAAAGAGTGTCCCAAGGACTTGGAGGTGTGCGTCGAACAGCCAAAGAGAGGAGGCAGGAAAGGTTCAGCGCTTTGCTCCACCATCTGAACGTGGATCAACTACGGGAAAGCTTTTACTCGCTACAGAGAAAAGCCGCGCCTGGAGTCGACGGCGTGACGTGGCGGGAGTACGAGACCGGGCTTGAGGATCGACTGGTCGATCTGCACAGCCGGGTGCATCGGGGTAAGTATCGGGCGCAGCCCTCGCGGAGAGTCTATATCGAGAAGGCCGACGGGCGGCAACGTCCGTTGGGCATTGCGGCGCTGGAGGATGAGAACGGCGGAGCGAAACTAGACCATAGAGCGGCGAATCGAAGCTGCTTTTGGGCGGAGTAAAAGTAGACCGTCCGAGTGGTCCAGCGAACATTCCTGTGGTGTTTGTGGGACACGAGAGGGATGTATCGCGTGGAGCTATACGCTCAAGTACGGCGCAGTGTCTTTGTCGAAGGGCTCAGTGAGCGCGAGGCCGCCAAACGGTTTGGCCTGGCGCGAGGGACGGTGCGCAAGATGTTGCGCTACGCCACTCCGCCGGGCTATCGGCGGCGCCAACCAGCGCAGAGGCCGAAGCTGGATCCCTTCACCGGAATCGTCGATCAGATCCTCAGCGACGATCAGGAACGTCCGAAGAAACAACGCCACACCGCAAAACGCATCTTCGACCGCTTGCGCGACGAGTACGATTTCACCGGCGGTTACACGATCGTCAAGGACTATGTTCGCGACAAGAAGCTCGGCGGGCAAGAGATGTTCGTGCCGCTGGTGCATCCGGCGGGCGATGCCCAGGCCGACTGCGGTGAAGCTCTGGTGGTCATTGACGGCGTACAGCGCAAGGCGCACTACTTGGTGGTCGATCTGCCGCCTAGCGATGACGCTTTCGTAAAAGCTTTCCCGGCCGCGACGACGGAAGCGTTTTGCGAGGGGCACAACGCAGCGTTTCGGTACTTCGGCGGCGTGCCACGCAGCATCCTCTACGACAACACGACCTTGGCGCTGGCGAGGATTCTGGGCGACGGCAGGCGCAAGCGGACCAGGGTGTTCAGTGAACTGCAGTCGCACTATTTATTCTCCGATCGTTTCGGGCGTCCGGGCAAAGGCAACGACAAGGGAAAGGTGGAAGGACTGGTCGGTTATGCCCGGCGGAACTTCATGGTGCCGGCGCCAAGGTTTCCAAGCTGGGAAGCGTTCAACGAGCAGCTCGAAGCGCAGTGCCTCAACAATCGTAAGCGGCGCTTGCGGCGGCACACCGAAACGATTGAGGAACGTTTCAAGCGTGACCGCCAAGCGTTGTTGCCCTTGCCGCCCACGCCCTATGACGCCTGCGACAAACGCACCACGCGGGTGACGTCGCTGTCATTGGTGCGCTATCGCGCCAACGACTACTCGGTGCCCACACGCTACGGACATCGCCAGGTGTTGCTGAAAGGCTACGTCGATGAAATCGTGATCTGTTGTGGCAGCGAAGAGATCGCGCGCCACCGGCGCAGTTACGAACGCGAAGAGTTGATCTTCGATCCGCTGCATTACCTAGCACTGCTGGAACGCAAGACCAACGCGCTCGATCAAGCGGCCCCGTTGGCGGGCTGGGAGCTGCCCGAACAGTTCCCGTGCTTGAGACGTTTGCTCGAGGCACGGTTGGGAAAGCCAGGCAAGCGCGAGTACGTGCAGGTATTGCGATGACTGGAGGACTTCCGATTCGAGCACGTTGCCGCGGCGGTGCGCCAAGCCTGCGAGTTGGGAGCGATTGGCTTGGATGCAGTCAGGCACTTAGTGCTGTGCCGCATCGAGCAACGGCCGCCGCGCTTGGACTTGACGAAGTATCCGCATCTGCCGGCAGCCCAGGTGGAGCAAACCTCCGCTGCGGACTATTTGGCACTGCCGGCACAAGGAGGGGGGTAATGGCGAGGTCGAAACTTCTGCTCGAAGCGCATTTGAAAGCGTTGCGGCTGCCAACCTTCCTGCGCGAGTACGACAAACTGGCGCGGCAATGCGCCGCCGAGAGCTTGGATTCGAGGAGCTTCCTGCAACAACTCTGCGAGCTGGAACTGCTCGACCGTGAACAGCGGGCCACCGAGCGCCGCAGCAAGGCCGCGAAGTTTCCCGTGACCAAGAGTCTGGACACTTTCGACTTCCCGTCCTTGCCGGCGTTGAACAAGAAGCTGGTGCTGGAACTGGCGCGCTGTGAGTTTATCGACCGCCGCGAAAACGTGCCGGCACTGGGTAATTCCGGCACGGGCAAAACGCACATCGGCTTGGCGTTGGGACTGGCGGCTTGTCAGCGCGGCTATCGAACACGCTTCACAACAGCGGCGGCACTGGTCAATGAGCTGCTCGAAGCCCGAGATGAACGGCGCTTGCTGCGATGTCAAAAGCAGTTGGCCAAGCAGGATCTGCTGATCGTCGATGAACTGGGCTACGTGCCGCTATCGAAGACCGGAGCGGAGTTATTGTTCGAAGTGTTTTCCCAGCGCTACGAACAGGGCTCGACGCTGGTCACCTCGAATCTGCCGTTTAACGAATGGACGGAGGTCTTCGGCTCCGAGCGGCTGACCGGCGCCCTGCTCGATCGCCTCACGCACCACGTTCATATTCTAGAGCTGAACGCCGAAAGCTTCCGTCTGATCCAGAGCAAGAAGAAGCGGGCTCACTCTTTGGGCTGACCCACCGGCCACTCGCCCGGTTTTCGTGGGACGGCCTCCACTACGCCTGGGCCGCCCTAAAGGGCGACCGCAGGCTCCGTTCCAGCCGTCCCACGAAAACCGCTACCCCTTCACCAACTGGTCTACTTTTGCTCCGCCGAAGTGGTCCAAATTTACTCCGCCCTTGACACAAGATCGATGAACTCCTTCGGCACGCAACGCCCACGATCGCGAGCGGCGGACTGAGTGACGACGCTAGATCAATTCTGCGAACGTTCCAGACTGACGCATTGAAACTCCTAGACGGTCTTAGCGCAGTCCACCTCCAAGCCATGACTGGTCTGTCTAAGCGACGGACTACGATAGGTATCGAAGAGCTTGGTGCGGTAGGCCTGGTAACGAGCCCGGGTGCAACCAAAGGTTACGTGAAGACTACAGGGGCAGGTGAGCGCTATTTGGACACAATGGGGCGTGAATGATGAGGAATGATGAGGGATGAAAAGGGAACAACGCCGGATATCGGCTGCCGCGAGGTAGTGGTAACTCCCTCATTTTAAGGGCTCTGCCCGACCGACTGTGCCATGATTTTTTGCTTTCTTGGTCGTCCCGCGGCTCGGAGCCTCAATCCTCGGCCGACAGCGGTTACGCCGGGTCGACACCGCTCACGTGCGCGGCGGGGCTCGACCGGGGCGAACGGATCCGCCCCTGCCGGTTCGGGAAAGAATAACTGATTGTCGAGCCAATGGAGATTCCGCTAACGATGGGAGTGGACAACGATGTCGTGTATCGCGCGCCGTAGCGACTCCTCGCCAGACGGAATCATTCTTTCCCCGTCACGACTCCCGCTTCGTCTCAGCGGGATCGCCGTCCTGCTCGCTCCGCGCCGAACGGCCACAATTCCCTTCCGCGTGCGCCAGGGAACTCTTATGTCGGACCGTTAGTACCTATGTCAACAAGTTCTGCGCAAATTTGGCAGGAGTTGTGTTTGAGCCGCGCGCGCGAGCAAGCGGTTTCCTCGAAGGCATTGATCAATTCGAGGAAACCGCTTGCTCGCGCGCGCGGCTCAAACGCTAGTCGTTTTGGTTCCGGCTTGGCCGGGTCAGGGGCTGTGAAAAAACCTCGATAGACATTGTGGCTGTCCGAGGGTGCGACATGTCGCACCCCTACAAGACTGATAACAAGTAAGTTGTGCGTAGGGGTCTAGCGGGTTTTTTCACACCCTCTTAAGGTGCGACCACACTTAGCGGAATCACTCCTTTGGTCTGCTCCACCAGATGAATAACGGTTGCATCAAGCATCTCCATCAGCGGACCCGGATATAGTCCGACGACGAATATCAAGACCGCCAAGGGTACGAGCGTCGCGGTCTCTCTCGCGCTGAGGTCTGGAAGCACCTCGGCCGCGCTTGTTCCGGCCTTTCCTAACGCAACGCGTTGCAGCATCCACAACATGTACGCCGCAGCCAGAACGATTCCACCCATTGCTAGTAAGACCCTGGGGAAACTCGTGTACGAGGTCCCGATTAGCACCAGAAACTCGCCAATGAAATTCGACGCGCCGGGCAAGCCAAATGACGCCACAGAGAAGATGCACAGAAACACGACGAAGCGTGGCATGGGTTTGTGCAAACCGCCGTAGTCGCCAATCATGCGGCTATGCGTGCGGTCGTACAACTGACCCACGGCCAGGAATAAAGCGCCCGTCGTGATTCCATGATTAAACATCTGCAAGACGGCACCCTGGACCCCTTGAATGTTAAACGCAAATATCCCGAGCGTCACAAAGCCCATATGAGAAATCGAGGAGTAAGCGACCAGCCTCTTGAGATCGGACTGAGCCAGGGCCAAATATCCGCCGTACAAGATAGCCACAACCGACATCCACAAGATGAAGGGTCGAAACGTTTCGGAGGCGTCCGGCAGGATCGGAAGGCAAAACCGCAGGAATCCGTATCCACCCATTTTTAAGAGCACGCCCGCCAGCATGACGCTTCCAGCGGTCGGAGCTTCCGAATGGGCGTCGGGCAACCACGAGTGGAACGGGATCATCGGCAGCTTGACCGCAAAGGCCAGTAGGAAAGCAAGAAAGATCCAGAACTGTACGTTCTCCGGATAGACCTGTTCCGTCAACTCAAAAATGTCGAATGTGTGCCCACCCTCTAAGTACAGCCCTAAGATCCCCACCAGTAGCAGGAGGCTTCCCGAAAGGCTGTAGAGCACAAACTTCATTCCCGCGGCGATCCTGCCCGGCCCGCCCCAAACGATGATCAAGAAATACATGGGAATCATCGTGACTTCCCACAACATGAAGAACAGGAACAAGTCCATCGCCGTAAAGACGACGATCATGGCGCCTTCAACCAGCAGGATCAGGCTCATGAAGGCCCTTACCCGGGTAGTGATGGATTTCCAAGAGGCGAGGATACAAAGCGGCGATAACACCGTCGTAAGCAAGACAAGAAGCATGCTAATGCCGTCGACGCCGACCGCATACTGAATGTTGAATGTAGGCATCCACTCTGCCCGCTCGACAAACTGCATGCCCTGCTGAGACGATTCAAAGCCGGTCCACAAAACGAGAGAGAGAGCCAGACTAGTCAGCGAGCCGGCCAAGGCGACCCGCCGAATCCACGCTTCATCTCGGACGATTGCGAGCAAGGCAATGGTCAGGAAGGGGACGGCGATCATCGAACTGATCAGGTGATCATCAAAGACAAAATTCATAGGAGGCACCTTCGTCCTTGCGTTTTCCTAGTTTGAGGCTGGCGTCGTGTTCGGACATATGCGCACTCATAGCGTAAGCCAATACATCGCACCGATGGCCAGCACCAGCCAACAGATCACAACTGCGAGATGGTGCTGGAGAGTTCGCGGTTCAAACTTCTCCAACATTCGACCGGTGCCATCGGCCGGGCGACCGAGGCGCTCCACGGTTCGATCCGTTCCCTGTTGATCGATCGCGCTCCACAGCCACTGCGAAAGGCGTAGCGATGTATTCGCGACTCCTTGAACCGCGCTGTCGACACCACGAGTTTCGCCGAACCGCCATAGCCATGCCGACAGATTGAGCGTCGATATTGAGACTGTTTGTACCAATCGATCGACGCCTCGAACTTCCACTGTCCTAGACAACCATAGCGACACGCGCCGCGAGAAAGACCCGACGCCACGAATTACGCGATCGATCCCCTGCACGTCGACAACACGCCACAACCACCCCGCAAATCGGAGAGTCGGTTGCACAACATAGAACTCGTAGATTTCGTCGAAATATAGTTTGTTTAGAAAGAACACGTACGCCGTCTTCAGCCACTCCGCCCGGCCAACAGCAGCAGAGGCTCGGTTTAGGTGTAAGGAGTAGGCGAAGCCCCAGCCAGCCACCGCCGCTAACAGGGGCAGCGCAAGCCACCAAGAGACCCCACCGAATAGCCCAACTTGCGCGGGCGGAAGCGGCGGCATACGAAGCGCGGGAGCAAGGAACGGCACGAACCACGACCAGAGCACGATCAGAAGACTGGCTACGACCGCTCCCGCCACTGCAACTACGGGCAGATGCGCGGGAGAAAACAACCGCGGTTGGACACGAATCGAATCAGGGGCTCCTGCATCCCCGACGATAAGGGTTTGCTGAAACAGCGAGACGATTCCGCGAAACACATACATCGCGGTCAGGAAAACCGTCGCCAGGCCGATGATCCAGAATGCCCATTGAGCGGAAGGAAGCTGGTGGGCTGTCCACACGTTTTCGTAGGCTCCCGAGAAAAGGATCAACGGCGGTACGCACGCTAGCAGCAGCGCGCCAAGCACCAACGACCGTCCCAGTGGCTGCTGCGCCGCCTCGGGATGAGCATGGCCGTGGCTGCCTGTTGCCTTGAGCGCGTTGCCGGTCGAGAGAAACAGAAAGCCTTTCAAGAAGCCGTGAGCCAGCAGGTGAAAGATGGCCGCGACAAAGGCGCCGACGCCGCACAAAAAGATCATGAAACCGATCTGACTGATCGTGGAGTAGGCGAGGAGCTTCTTAATGTCAGACTGGGTGAGCGAAACCAGGGCACCAAAAAGAGCAGTCGTAGCGCCGACAACCGCGATGACAACCATTGCCGCCGGCGCCAGCACAACCAACGGGCTGAGCCTGACGAGCAAAAAGGGACCCGCGTTGACCATTGTGGCGGCGTGGATCAGAGCCGACACCGGGGTCGGCGCTTCCATGGCGAATGGCAACCAGACGTGCAGCGGCACTTGTGCCGACTTCCCGAGAGCGCCCGTAAAAATGAACAGCGTAATCAGCGTGTTGACCCCGACGGCGAGGTCAATGCCGATCCAACTAAGCGGAGCCATCGTCTGTCCGCTGAACTCCGCGGCGCGCGCCACGATCTGCTGAATATCAAGCGTTCCGTAGATGGCGAATGTCAGAATGACTCCGAACCCAAGCCCCACATCCGCCACTGAATTGACTAGGAAGGCCTTCGTCGCGGCCTTGCACGCCGAAGTCCGCTCCGCCCAATGCGAAATCAGCAGATAGGAACAAATTCCCATGACTTCCCAGAACATGTAAGTCATGAGCAGGTTGTTGCTCATGACGAGCATGATCATCGCGAACGTGAACAGCGCCATGACCGCAAAGAAGCGCTTATATCGAGGATCCCCGATCATGTATCGCGAGGAATAAACATGAACGACAAAGCTGACGCCCGTGACCAACAAAAGCACCAAGACCGTAAGCTGATCGATATACAGACTTAGGTCGATGATGAGGTTGCCGGATTCGAGCAGGCGATAGAGCGAGATTGAAATCGATCCGCCGTCGGCGACGGAAGCGAACGCGCCTAGCGATAGCAAAAACGAGAGACCGATGGCGGGAGCGGCCACACGGTGACTTGACTCGCCCAGTGATCGTCCGCTGAACGCGAGGATCAAAAACGCCAGCAACGGCGCCAACGGAATTAATAGAAAGATCGACATTCTATTCCGGTTGCCCGACCCCTACGACCCCAGTCCAAGTCGGGAACTTGTTTCCAGCAAAATGTTCACGATTCGATCGCTCCACAGCCCTAATCCAATCATCGCAACCGACAAGACGCTGAGACTGATTCTTAGAGGCAAGGGCGTCTCCACTAGCGATGAGTTCGGGGCCTCCTCACCAACTCTGACCAGTCTATGTAGGACTCGGATAAAGTAGGCCATCGTCAACAAGGTCGTGAGAAGCACGGCTCCCACGGCAACATAGTTGCGGCCCTCGATGGCGCTGAGAACGATGTACCACTTCCCAAAAAATCCTCCGGTTGGGGGCAGCCCAATCATCGAGAGCGCTACGATGACGAACCCCGCGATGAGCCACGGGTTTCGAATGCGAGTGCGCTCGAGCTCATCGATATTGCGCACCCCATATTGGTACGCGAGGGCGCCCGCCAAAATGAACAGCGTGTACTGCATGACGGCGTCATTGATCAGATAAAACAGGCCGCCCGTCAGGCCCGTTTGACTGCCTTGCCCAACGCCAATAAGTATCAGTCCGATGTGCGCCAAGCCGCCATAGGCGAAGATCCGTTTCAGGTCGCGCTGGGCCAAGGCCAGAAACGCGCCGCCAACCGCGGCGACGGCGCCGAGGATCCATACGAGGGCGAATACCTGAACGGGCTGGTCGTCGTTTCCGGCACCTATTACCCAGAAGAGAATGCGAATCCATGCCAACAAGGCAACCTTTGTCAGCAGTGCGGCGAGCAGCGGTGAAATTGAATCGGGGGCGTCATTGTAGGCGTCAGGTAGCCAGCCGTGCAGCGGCATCAGGGCCATCTTGATGCCGAGCCCGATAAACATAAAGGTCAAGCCGCCGATGACGGCCTTCGACTCCAGCATGTCGGGCAGCCGCTGCGCGAGATCCGCCATGTTCAGCGTACCGGTGGCGGCATAGAAGTAGGCGAGGCCCAACAAGTAGAACGAGGCCCCCAGGGTGCCCATGATGAGGTAGCGAAACGCCGAGACCAAGGCCCTTCCGCCCGATACGCCGACCAATGCGTAGCCACAGAGCGCGGCTATCTCAAGGAATACAAATAGATTGAAAAGATCCCCGGCGAACACGATACCCGTGAGGCCCGACACAAGCATTAGCAGGAGGGTATAAAACGGGATCGTGCGTCCACCGAGGGGTCCGATCGAAACGGTGCTCGAATAGAGCAAACAGAGAAAAGCGAGCACGCTGAGAGTCAGCGCCATGATGCTCGCCACTTCGTCCGCGACCCATTCGATGCCCTCAGGCGGGGCCCAACCGCCGAACGAATAGCGAATCTCACCGAAAGAAAGAACTGTCCACAGATTGGCGGCAGCCGTCATCGCCATGCAGAAGAACGCTACTAAGACGATCGAGCGGCAGCGGCCACCGTCCCTCGACCCAGCAATCGGCATGCAGATTGCGGTCACGAAGGGGATTAGAAATACAAGCGCTGGGAGATGCTCGCTCACTCCAGCCTCTTCAAAATGTCATCCTCGTCGAGGCTGCCGTACTTTCGGTAGATACCCGCGACGAGCGCGAGCGACACGCCGAGTGTGGCGACCTGCACAACGATCGCTGTCAGAGTCAGCACGTGCGGTAAGGGGTTTACATATAGGTCCGCCTGAACGGCTTCGCCCTCTGAATACAAAATCGGAACCGTTGCTCCCTCTTTCGCCCCGATCGTGACTAGAAAAAAGATGACGCTCGTTTGAACCAAGTAAAGACCAATCAGCTTTTTTACGAGGTTGTGGTGCGTCACCGTGATGTAGAGCCCCAGCAGGAGCAGGGTGACGAATGCGATGATGTTCGGCCTTTGCAGCCACGCTTGGACGAGTTCAAGCACCTGTAGCGTCCTCGTCGCGATTCACAACCGATAGGCTGATGACTATCGAGACAGCCGTTACCGCGATGTCGAGCGCAACACCGATCTGCGCTAAGACGATCCCTAGATAGCGTTGCGCGGGCGGCTCGAGCCAGGGAATACTGGCGCTGGTGTAGTGCAAGAATTCTCCGCCGCCGATCAGGCATAGGCCTCCGACGCCCACAAAAATAATCAATCCCAACCCATCGCCTTTCATCAGTCGATTTGCCGCGGCGTTCGCAGGGCTGTTGGCTCCGAAGATCAGGAAGCCGACGATAAAGCTTGCGCCCAGCATCACGCCACCAACGAAGCCGCCACCTGGTCCGTACTGTCCGAAGAAAAGGATGTAGAGGGCAAAGAGCTGCACGAGCGGAATCAAGTGTCCGCCCAGATTCCTGACGATGACGCTGGCGTGAGGAGCCTTCGTCATGCGTGATCCCTCCGCAGGATCAGCCAGCACGCAATGCCTGAGGTAAAGATCACAGCAGTTTCGATCAATGTGTCCAAAGCGCGGTAGTCCATGAGCACGGCCGTCACGACATTCGGCGTATGTGTGTCGGCGTAACTGTTCTCTAGATAGAACGGCGAAATGTGTACGCTAGCCGGCGAGCCGGGGTCTCCAAATTCAGGCAGGTCAGTGGCGGCGTAGAGCAGCAGGATTCCAAGCAGAGGCAGCCCGATCACGGCGGCTATAGGGGCAGGCGGACGTCGAATGCGTGTATCCTCCGGCGCTGTCCCAAAGAGCGTCAGAAGAAAGAACACTGTCGCCAAGCCCGCGCCAACTACCGCCTCGACAAAGGCAACGTCGACTGCCCCAAGCCAGGCCCAAACGAGCGCCAAAAAGAAGCTGTAAGACCCAAGGATCAGGACGGCGCTAATGAGGTCTTTTACGAAGATTGCGGCCGCGGCCGTGAGAAGAAGCAGCACCAGTAGCGGTATCTCAAACGAAAAAGTCATCGTTGGTCCTCACCCCACGGTTTGACGCCGGAACGGAGCGCCGCGCGCATGGTCGCGTGCGCGATTACCGGATTCAGAAAATAAAGCAACGCCAACACGATCATGATTCTGATCACGTTTGTGCTGAAAGCCTGATCAACGGCGAGCCCCGTTAGGAGAAATAACGCACCCAGGGAATCCGTCAGTGCGACCGCGTGCGATCGGGTATAGACGTCCGGAAGCCGCACCATGCCCACGGCGGCGACCACCAAGAAAAACAACCCTATTAGCATCAATGCAACGGCCAACGCGGACATTTATGTGATCTCCCGTTGTTCCAAGTACTTGGCGATGGCGATGGCGCCGACCAAATTCAAAAGAGCGTAGCCGGTGGAGATGTCAACGAACATCTCGACGCGATCGTAAACCGCGCCGATGACCACCAGCAAAATGATGGCCTTTGTCGAGATACCGTTCAAACCCAGTACCCGGTCATAGACCGTCGGCCCTCGCACGACCCGGTACAGGTACATGATGATCAGCAGGGCGAGAACGTAGAGTACGAAGACTAGAAATATCGTCATCATCAAGTACTCACAGGCCAAAAAATCTCAGCGACCTTGTTCTCCAGGCACATGCTAGTCACGTCTTCCGCCGACTCATCATCCATCGCGTGGATGAGCAACTCGTTGTCGTTCACATCCGCGGTAAGGGTTCCCGGCGTCAGAGTAATTGAGTTTCCGAGCAGAACTATCCCAGATTCATGCTGCAATGCTGTCCGATAGCGAAACAGCTTTGGCGCAATCGGAAGGCGTGGGTTCAAGATCATAAACGACAAGTGGATTCCGCTCATGAAAATCCGCCATAGCAACCAAGGGATGTACTTCAATGCGTTTATCCAGCGCATGCTGACAGTACTGCGCTGGGCTTGATTGGTATTCAGTAACGCCACCGCCACCGATGCCCCGAGTCCGATGGACATGTGAAACAGGTTGTAGCTCTCAGACAACAGCAACCAAAGCACAAAAAGACTTAGTGCCTTGAAGATCAATGTTGGACGAAAGCCGGAACTCATTGCGTTTTCGAGAGGGGACACCAATCTAGGCGGCCCGCGCCTCAGGCATCACTTCCCAGGTGGAATCGGGGTTGTAGCGCTGAAACTCGTAGGTTGTCGGATCGACCGCCAGGAGGTTTACCCACTGATTATGGAACAACTGTTGAAGAACTGCATGCCGTTCGATAATCGACGATATCCGACTGGTGGGGGCCTCGATAATCGCCAGCAAACGCATTGGTTCATGGTAGTGCACGGCCCCGTCATTGACGCTTTGCAAGGGTAGGCCGCCCTGAATATCGCTTTGGCTGCCCAGCATGACACCCACGCCGCCAACCACGTTGTGAAGCACCTTCGTGCCGCTGCCGTACACCCACGGATCGACGGCCGAAAAATAGTACTCGGTGTTGATCCATTCGCCGACGATCAGCGGAGCGGTCATGATTTTTTCAAGTAGCGCGCCATCGGGGTCGGACTCGGGATCGTAGGAGTTTAAGAATGCACGCCCGTCCAGAGAGAGGCCCGCCGTGAAGCGTCGCCGTCCGATGACGAAGGCTGCATTGCTCGAAAGGCCCCATTCCGGCCGCGCGTTTGACCAATCATCCCCGCGCTCGCGCGCATGCGTGAAGGCCTTTTCGGCCGATATGCCCGCGGGGGCTTGCGGGAGCCGTTTTAATCGCTCGAGAGCTTGGCTCGCGCCGGCTTTCTCTGCGTCGCTGGTTAGCAGTTTGAAGTCTTCGGCGTGGCTCGACGGTAGGTCGGCGACGTCGTAGAACGAGAGTCGATCAGTCGTCGTGTCGTGCCTACCCGCCAGGAACCAGACGTCCTCTGGGATCGTCAAGCCCGTCGCCGCCAGCTCGCGCCGCACGTCTGGGTTGTTCGCCATCGTCGAGAACACACGGGCATTGGGATCACCGTTGGCGCCGCCACAAGCCCCGCAATTGTAAGCCGCGGCATAGGGGTTGTTGTCAGAGACGGCTCCGTGGCCGCAAACGACGACCAGTCGGCCGAAATTCTTCGTCAACCCGATGACCCTGAGCCCTCCGCCTACGATGGCCGCTTGTTCTTCCAGGGCGAATCCTGTCGGAATTGTCGGCGAGTTGTGGTTCGATTCGTTCGCCGAGGGTTCGATTCTGTCCGCCGGTATCCGGGTTTGTACGGAACTTTCGAAGCGCTGCCTAATTCGGCCTCGCAGTGCTCTGTAGGGCTTCTGAATCAACGTCTTGCCCATCAAGCCAACGCTGAAAAGCAATCCCATCACGTCAATGAGCATGTAGGAACTTATGGGATTCGCTTTCAAGTCGTGAAATAGCCCATCTCCCAAGCGCCGCCAACGCGTCCCGGACGCATAGGCCTCTAGCGGCGCTTGCTGCCCCAACCGAGGCGTTTCATGCACTGCGAATGACGGCTTGAGCAACACGGGGCATAGAGCGAGACGACCCGCGCTGTCGAAGGCCTGGTGGCTGATAGGAACTCCGAAAAATCCCGCAGACCCAAACGTTTCGTACGGTCCCTGCGACTCGATATAGCGGCGAAACGGTTCCGATCGCGCATCGATACAAAAAATTAGCTGCGCATGCGGGCGACCGTCCTGCTCGCGAATCGTTCCCGCGTGAGTCTGCAGCTTTCCGACCAGCGTTTCACGGTACGAGTCTTCGTACGCTTCGAGCCAAACGGGCCCATGGTCCTCCCGCGGAAACGCGTCCAACCAGCCCAAGAGCGTACGTGCGTCGTCCGGCTGCAGCTCGCGGAGTGCGGCAGCATCGAGTTGCAATTGTTTTGCAAGTTGAAACAACGGCCATGCATCCCCGCACATTGCGAGGGTCTGCTCGCCGGCGGAGTGCCCATCCTCAGCGGCCAGCGTCAAACACTCGTCGGGGTTCCTCTGCCAGTAGGAGCAAATTTCGGTAAGCGTCCCCGCAATCCCCCACTCACGCCGACAGTGCGCCTCGACAAGCTCGGCCTCATAAAAGAGCCGCACGGCCAAATATTGCACGAGATCAATCGGATGTTCGTGCTGACCCGGGTACTCGGGGTTCTCGTCGAGCCAACGCACGAATCCGGTCCAACCTGCTAGTTGCGCGAACTGCCGCGACTGGTACTCCCGCCAGCGATCCGCCGGAACTTCGAGTCGATTCAACAAGAGTGCGATCGTATCCTCG
This sequence comes from Bryobacterales bacterium, assembly GCA_965205595.1. Taxonomy (GTDB): domain Bacteria; phylum Acidobacteriota; class Terriglobia; order Bryobacterales; family UBA6623; genus CATQHP01. The sequence goes on from CBDBHI010000030.1 coordinate 358,895, forward strand.
GGCGAATCAGGCAGATCGCGAACCTTTTGAGAAAAGTTCTTGATGCCGAGAAACCGGCACGAAATGTCACGCGACGCAAGCTGCCGCCAAGCTTCATAGAAGCCCCGCCCTCGCGAAGGCATCTGCCAGTCGGCTAGACCCTCATCGAGAAAGGCCGCGGACCATTTCATCATTTGGCCGTTGATCTGATCGACAACCGCAACGTCGCTGAGCGTCTCCAGCCAATCGCTGAGTGTCCGCTGTGCCGGCAAAGTCACTTCGGGCGGTTCTGCCGTTTCTACATCCGCGTGCCCATGAGAATCGTGATCGAGATCTTCGTCGATACCGAAAGCAGCGAGCGAACTCGTCCAGAGATCGCGGTCAGGCCGCTCGGTCAGGGCTTCCGTAGTCAATGTCCAGGTCAGCAGCGAGGGCTCTAAACGGTCGATTCCAAACAAGAGGTGGCAACGAGATACTTCCGATTGAGAGATTTCTCGGGAACCTACCCGTACAACTGATTGCGAGTCCGTGGTCGGACCCACACGCCGCATGGCGCGCTCGACGCTCTCATTCGTGATGCGTCCGTTTTGATAAAACTGGCGGTATTCTTCGTTCGGCAGATAGCCGCGTCCGCCCAACAAGCGATTGCCCGCTCGTACGGCTTCATCAAAAGGCAATTGCTCGAACCCGCGAATCGGGTTGCGGTAGGCAAAAGTCTTCAACGGCCACGACTGGGCGATCGACTGGCAGGCCTCGGTGACTTGCCCGCGCAGAGCTTTCCGCTCTTCGGCCGACAAAGTCGGCCGGCCGCTGGATACTTGTGGCATTTCGATAGGCCCTTATGGCTATTTTATTTCTTCTCGCGGACTACGTGTCTTCATGCCCCATTGGCGGCGCCCGCCTAACGTTTGACGCGATCGGCTGTCGGATAGTCCGAGAGTGCTTGATGCGATTCCAGTCCCCTGATAACTAGCACGGAATCGCGCTCCTCAAACTCCTTTTGCGTCTCCTGAAGGTTCTCCATGACCGTATGGTCGACAAGAACTGTATCTGAAAGATCAAGGACAACGGACGACTCTACCTTTAATTTTTCCAATCGCTGGTTTAGTCCGATCCACGTGCTGAAGATGGCGGAATCCTTCACGCTGACGATCACGCCCTCCTTTTCGCTGCTCTGGACGTCAAGCTTCAGTCGAAAGAGCGAGCGGAGGGGTGCGCCGTTGATCAGGTGAATCACAGCGTTGACAAAAATGCCGATCCCGATTCCGACCAGTAGATCGGTTGCAAGCACACCAAAGATGGTCGCGACAAAAATGATCAACTGCTGCCGACCGACCTTGTACATGTGGACAAACTCTTGCGGCGAAGCGAGTCGAAATCCGGTAAAAACGAGCATCGCACCCAGCGCCGCCAGCGGGATCTGATTGATCAGTGCGGGCACCAGAGCAACGGCCCCAAGGAGAAACACCCCGTGGTACATATTCGCGAATCGCGTTTTCGCTCCGTTGTCGATATTCGCTTTGCTACGTACGATCTCGGAGATCATCGGCAAGCCGCCAACAAAGGCCGCGACCGTGTTCCCGATACCGACCGCTAACATGTCGCGGTCATGGTTGGTCTTTCGTCGCCAGGGGTCGATCGCGTCAACCGCTTTCGCGCTTAAAAGAGACTCTAGGCTCCCAATAATTGCGAACAGGACAATGTACTTCAATCCGATGCTGGTGACGACACCCGAGAAGTCGGGAAATGTGATCGCGGTGAACATGTTCTGAGGCACGTTGACAAGCAAGTCCGTCCCCAAGGCGTGTTCCCCTCTGCCGAACGAATAGGTATGCTCCCTCCCCACTTCGAAATACATTCCCAAGGGGACCGTGATCATCAAAACGACCATCGGAGCGGGGATCATTTGTAGGGCTCTAACCGGGATGAATCGATACCCGAACATGATGACGAGACTGATGACGCCGATCAGCCCGATGATGGGATTCATATTCGCAATGAACTGAGGAATTTTGCCGAGCAGTTGAAGCGGGGTTCCTTCGGAGCTCAAGCCCATGGTGACGGGAAACTGTTTGGCAATGATGATCACACCGATCGAGGCGAGCAATCCGTGCACGGCCGCGGTCGGGAAAAATTCTCCCAGAACGCCGGCGCGAAACAGTCCGAGGAAGATCTGAATGACTCCCGCGACGACGCCGACGCCGAGCGCTAGGCGGTAAGCCTGGAGGTCCGCCGCCGGGTCCCGTCCGGCAGTAAATCCGAAATCGGTGACGCACCCGATTGCAATGACGATGAGGCCGGCGGCGGGCCCCTTGATCGTGAGTTCAGAGTTGCTAAAGAACGTGGCCAGCAGGCCCCCGATAATTGCCGTGAAGATACCGGAAATAGCTGGGTATCCGCAGGCAACGGCGATTCCAAGGCAAAGGGGAAGAGCGATCAGGAATACAAGAAAACCCGACAACAGGTCGGCGCTCCAGTGATCGCGAAAACCGCTGAGCGTGCCTCTTGGTGTCTCGTTTGATTGCAATTTAGCCTCCGCCACAGTCTATCGCGTATCCGTCAGGTTACTGGCTAGTGAAGTCTTGAGTGGCCGCCAAAGAAAAAGTATCTGGCACTTGGATGGAGTCGAGACATCAATATTTTATAGTCGCTGTAGGTCGCCCGTCGTCAACCTGACAGCACCCGACACGACGGAGCGGCCAATTGCTGCGTTTGTGGCTGAAACGCAGGACGGCGTTTGAACGTGTCATGGGAGTTTCAGGAGGCCCAGGTCGGTCTCCTCAGCGGGCTTGTTGCTCAAGACGTTGCTTGATCTGACTCTCGGCTGTTCCCAACTCCCCTTCCGGATCCGCGCCCAGGCTGATTGGAGCGCCACAATGAATGCATTCGGCACACCAAGCCGGCGTCGCCAAGTTGCATCTACGGCAGCCCGTCTGTTCGAGTGACTTCTGAGTTCTTTTAAACGTCACTTGGTGCATCCTCCTCTTTCTCTTTCACAACGCATCGAGGGCATGGCTCGATTTCAGCCGACGCCCCTTCGGGCTCCCAATCTCCCACACCTAGCCCAATGCTAAGCGGCGCAACACCTTAAGGTCAAATAGATTATTACGTAATCATATACTTGACACAAGGTCATCATTGTAGTACACTAGTCTTGTGAGTTGGTTAACTTCTTTTCTTTCAGTTCTTTCGAGTCCTTCTCATGAGCTACTCTGTGAAGCTCCTCACGCGCCTTCTTCGGGAAGATCCTTTTCAGGGCTTCTTCCGTTGTCAGATCCTTCGCTGGTTTCTTTCTAGGCATAACTATGAGCACTGCCAATATCGACTTAATGACTTTGATGGACCGCTTCCACTCCGAGGAAAAGTGCTTGGAGTATTTAGAAGGTCTCCGCTGGCCGGATGGCGTCCACTGTCCCCGTTGTGACTCTGATAAGATTTCACGGATTGTAAAACGTGCCCAATACGATTGTGATTCATGCCGCTACCAGTTCTCCGTCAAGGCAGGAACAATTTTCCATGACTCCCACTTGCCACTGCGTAAGTGGTTCGCCGCTGTCTATTTGATGTGTGAGGCACGCAAAGGGGTTTCGGCTAACCAGTTGAAAAGAACGTTGAAGGTCGCCTACAAGACCGCGTGGTACCTCTGCCACCGTATTCGAGCAGCACTGAAGGATGCTGATACCAAACCTCTTGACGACACTGTTGAAGTTGACGAGACATTTGTTGGCGGAAAGATCAGAGGTAGGGGACGAGGGTACCGCGACAACAAAGATATGGTACTTGGTGCTATTGAGCGTGGCGGCTCTATCCGGCTGAGGGTTGAAAAGAGAAGGGACCGAAAGACACTTCACAAATTTATTGAGGATACTGCCCCAGATGCTAAACGGGTGTTCACTGATGACTTTCCAGCCTACAAGGGCATTGCTGACGAGAAGACACAACACGAAACGGTGAACCATTCGGCTGACGAGTATGTCCGTGGTGATGTCCATACGAATAGCATTGAAGGGGCCTTCTCGCTCTTCAAGCGGTCGATTGTAGGCGCTTACCATCAAGTCAGCACCAAGCACCTTCCAGCGTACCTAGACGAGTTTGAGTTCCGGTTTGACAATCGTGATAACCCATATCTGTTCCGGGATACACTGCTGCGGTTGATTGGATCTGAATCTCTGAAGTATGATGACTTGGTTGCATAACACACTCTAGGGTCGCCCAGATTTTGAGCTAGTCCCAGTCGTAGTTGAGGGTTGAGGAGCGGCGGTGTAGAGGGGCATTGTACTAGGCGACTTTCGGTTCGGCGGAGTCGGTTGGATTGAGGACGGCTTCGAGCATCCAGAGATCCTTATAGCCCATGATCTTGCGGAAGTTTTTCTCGGTATCCAGGAATGCCGCCGCCGCCCAACGGCGCACCATCGAAGCATCCTTCCAGCGCGTCACGCGACGTGTCCTCCGCCGCACGCCGGCGTTCGGACTCTCGACGATGTTGGTCGTCGCCAGACAACGATGCAACGACGGCGGCAATCCCAGGCGATTGATCGTGAAACACTCCTCGAGACCCTCGCGCAAACTCGCCGCCGCCTCGGGCCAGTCGCCCGCGTACCATTCGGCCAGCTTCTTGAGCCGCGCTTGACCGTCCTTGGCTTCGAGCCGCCAGGCCGCGCGGATTGCCGCTTTGGCCTGATCCTGTTCGGCCTTCGGCAGCCTGTCGAGAACGTTGCGCAGCTTGTGGGCGCGACAACGCTGCACCGGGGCGTCACCAAAGATTTTGTGCACTGCCGCGCGTAAAGCCTTCGATCCATCGAGTACAAAAAGCCTCTTTTTCGCGGGCGAGACTCCACGCTCGACCAAGCCTGTCAACAGGTCCTCGGCCGCCGCCGCGTTCTCCGTCGCCGCGTGTTGCAAGCCCAGTACGTGCTTGTTCCCTTCCGCGTCCACCCCCACGGCCGCTAAAACCGTGTGTCCCGAGAAAATCAGGCCGTCCACGTAGATCACCAGCAAGTCCACGTCATCGAAACGGCGCGCGAATAGTTCGTCGATTTTCTTTTCCGCAGCCTCGATGGTGTCGCGACTTATCGCCGATTTAGACACGCCGACGGTGTCGGCCATTTCGCCGATTACTCCCGCATACTGACGCGTCGAGACGCCTTTCATCAAGATATCCAGCATGCGCGAGCCTAGCCGCTCGTCGTCTTGCAGGGATTCGTAGGCGGGCACTTTGACCTCGCCGCCGGAGCGTTTGCGCAAGCGCGGCTTGGCCACCCGCAGCTTGCGATCGCTTAGATTCACGCGGCCCGATTGCCGTCCCCAGCGCAGCACGTCGCCGTCGCGCTTCTTGCCGGGTTGGGCGAGTTCGCCTCCGGTGACCTGCTGGGCAGAGAGTTCGAGCACGGCTTGGATGGCGGCGCGGCCGGTGACGTCGATGACCTCGTCGACGGCTCCCTGGCATTGTTCGATGAGTTCGACGAGGGGCAGCATGAGCTGCGCGTTTTGGCTGAGCAGACGCGTGAGCTCCTCGGGCCTCAGCCGCTGCTGCTTGGCGGAATCAAGAATGTGATACGGTTTCTTCACGGCGGTTCTCCTTTGTGGTTAAAGATTTGCTCGATTCTCCCAGAGAACCAAGCTTGAGAACCGCCGGCCCTTTATCCCCCAACTGAGCTCGGGACAATTTCCAGATTTTTGATCTTCACCGCCGAAGCGTCGTCGTATGACCCCACATCCGCTCATCAAACAAAGTTGTTCCAGGCTCACTTATTAAGTAGAATCTCTGCATCCAGAAATTGGCTCCGTCCACAACCCTGGAGTATTGGAGGACAACTCGCATTACCCTTGTCCCTCCTGGTCCGCTTGGATCAGTAATCACGGTATTCATCTGGCGTAATACATTACTGCAATCGACAGTAAACGACTCCCGTTTCTCACTAGGAAGGCTAGAGATTAGATACTCTTTGAGGCTTATACTATTTGGAAGTTTTAGCACAAGTCCATCAGCGTAGCTTGCAATGATACAGTGTGTTCTAATTCTTATATCTTTCAAGTCAACAAGTCCAGAATTGAACACTTCTAGCCTAAATCGTCCTACCTCTTCATCAAAATCAACTCTGGACTTGGACTCTATCTTCACAACCGGGGGCGTAAGTGCCCTCAAGCGATCAATCTCAGTATTGGCGTTTACTAGATCCCCCCTCAACGTGGATAGATCAGACATCAACATGGAGTTTTGCTTTTTCTCTTCGGTGCTGATCCTGGCTGGAGTTACAAGAAATAACACCCATACAAAGACTGCCGCCGCCGCTAAGAGAATGTACTTTCCAGTTCTCTTCCAAGCATCCAGGGAAGTTCGTTTTAGTTCTTTCATGCCTCCCTCCCGAAATGCTGTGGCAACATAAATAATTGCGACAAAGACGAAAGCAAGCAAAGGCTTGTCCGCTGCAATTGACCAAGTAGATTCAACAGACTTTTCAATCGCCAACTTCCAATAGGACAGCCAGTCAAAGAATGACATGTTCGCAAGACTATCACCCCATCTAGCCTTGCGTCAAGTAGATAATTACGATTGCATTGATAGCCAAACACAGCAAATGCCGGATGTTGACGTACCGGTTGGTCCCCGACTGTTACCTTGACCTGAAGCGCTATGTCGCTACCGGTGTTTGTTAGTCGGAGATAACCTCTCACGCCACCTCTCGCACCGGACGGTTCCGGCGGCTCAAGAGTTGGGACCAAATGGGCGAGGCTGGCTTCCGACGTGTTCGATACTGCCAGCTTCGCAGCTTGGTTGTCGCTCGCGGTCTTTTCGGGAGGTTCGATGGGAGTGAGTACTGCGTCATCAAAATCGCCGGCATCGTGCCAACTGATTCGATTCTCAATATCTACGGCACAGCCGACGGACTTTAGAAGTGTTGCGAGTTCGGTCCGTCTTTTGACGTCATTCGAGATGCCCACGATATAGTGGCCCGAGACATCCGAGAACAGGCTGACTTTTCCGAGGCGTACAAAAATTGTACGGGCGGAATCGGTAGCGAATGCCATGCCTGCCTCAAAAATTACGTTGGGCCGTGCTTGAGGCGCGGGCCCCTCCTCGTCGCCTTCGTCATCATCGCCCCACAATCGTTGGTCAAGTCGTACCTCGTCATCCCCGGTAAATAGGATGACGTACGCCTGTGCGGTCTTGAACGGTCCCTTGATGACTTCGCTAATTGACGGGCTACCCTTGCCGGTTTGCGCGAGTGCTTCCCCCCAGTCGATGGGCTCTAGGCCCAGGGATTCGAGGAAGCGGAACATCGCATCCCTTGCTTTCAGATTGCGGCCATGGACTACCCAAACTTTCTTGGGGTCTTTGTCGGGTGACGCGGACTCTTGAGGTTTGCTTTGATTACTATCCTCCAGGGACATTTCGACTTTTAACACCTCGACTTTTCGCGCAGCCTCAGAGACCAAAGAAAGCACGAACCCTTCCGAATTTTCGCGTGAGTATGGGGAGTCCCGGCCAGACAACTGCTTAATGCGATCCCTAATTGATTTCTCGCCGTTTTTGGCAACGTCCCCCGCCCAGACAACGATTTCGTGTAGTTTATCGCTCGTGCCTAACTCTCGACACTTTTGAATTGCGTCGCGGCGGATGTCAATCTTCGCGTCGAGCAAGCGACGTGCTTCCGATCGTCCTATGCGAACAATGTCTTGGGTCAGTAGGCCCGAGTCCAGAACACGGTTTTCGGTGCGTTCTTTGACGGATTCTGTTTCCTGCCGTCGACAGTCGCCCCGAATCTCCTGGGCAGCTTCTACGTACTTCAGTTGCTCCCACCGTTGGCCTTGAGAGAGCAAATCGGATCGCTTTTGGGCCACATCCTATTTTGTGCGGATTCCGCTGATGGTGATCAGGTCGGAGCGCAGCGACGCTGGAGTGTTTATCATTCCCGAAGTGATCGGCATGGGTCAAGGGTAAAGGGCATCATCATCTCGTTTCTCCTTGTTTTGAGGCCGTTAGGCGTGGGGTTGCCGGCGCAAAGTTTGCGTGACCAACTTGGTCGGCGGCGGATTGTCTCCAGCGTTGTTCGAATTGGTCGACTTGACGGGCCAGGTGCCGCCAGTAACGGTCGGAGACCGACAGCTCCGTGACCTCGGCAAGCAGACGCGTGAAGTAGCGCAAGCTGGAGATCAATGGCGCTGTGGGATGGTTCAGCAGAGCGACGTACTTACGGGCGCAGCCGAGCAGATAGGCGCGTTCGATCCGCTCAAGCGGCACGCGGCGCTGATGCCATTCGGCGGCGAGCCGCTCATCCGCCGGTCCGAACGTCGCTTGTACGCAGGAACGGCTGAGGAATAACTTGCGGACTTGCTCGACGTAGTTGGCTTGGCTGTTCGATGTCGTTTCGGCAGTCTGCTTGTAATAGGGCCAGAAGCGATCGGCGATCTCGATCGAGCCCATCCGGTGTTGGTTGGGCGCGGGTTGCACTTGGCAGACCCTCTCGAGTCGAAGCTCGCGCAAGTAGCTCGTGAGCGAGCGCGGACTCTTGCCCAGCCGACAAGCCAAGTCGCCGTGCCGGAAACGCAGCCGAGCACTGCGGCGATCAGCGTGGAGGCAGACCCAGACGAATAGCTTGAAGGCGCCGTCGGAGAGCAGTGCCAGAGCTTGTTCGATCTCGCGACCGGCGGCAAAGAAGCCGGTAGAGCGCTTGAGAGTGAGAGGACTCATGTCCGCGCCTCCTCGTCGGGTGAGGTTGTACGAGCGCGCTTCTTGCGTAACGATTCGCCTTCGAGTTCGATGCGGTGGGCGTTGTGCACGAGCCGATCGAGGATGCTGTCGGCTAGGGTGGGGTCGCCGATCTGAGCGTGCCACTTGGCGATGGGCAGTTGACTGGTCAAGATCGTCGAGCGGCGTTGATAACGGTCGTCGCAAACCTCGAGGAAGTCGCGGCGTTCGACCTCGTTCATCGGCGCCATGGCCCAGTCGTCGACGATCAACACGTCGAGGCGGGCGAGCCGCAGCAGTCGACGCGGCAGGCTGCCGTCGGCGCGGGCGATGGCCAGGTCGCGGAACAGTTGCGAGGCGCGAGTATAGAGCGCGCTGTAGCCGTCGCGGCAGGCTTTGTGGGCTAGAGCGCAGGCCAGATAACTTTTTCCGATCCCGGTCGGGCCGAGAAGAAAGATGTTGTGGTGGCTGGGCACCCAGCGCGACTCGGCCGTGAGGCTGCGAATCAGCTTGCGGTCGAGTCCGCGCGAGTGACGCAAGTCGATGTCTTCGACCGCCGCCGAGAGCTTGAACCTGGCTTGGGCCAAGCGCCGGGTCAAGGCGCGATTCTCCTTCCAAGTCCACTGTTGGTCGACCAGCAAGTCGAAGCGTTCCTCGAAGCTGAGGCCGGTCATGTCAGTGTCCTCTTGCTGTTGCTGGAAGGCGTCGGCCATGCCGTTGAGCTTCATCGTGTAGAGCTTTTCGAGAGTCTGTTGGGTCAACATGCGGTCTCCTGTTGGGCGACTAGATCAAGGGTTTGCAGTAGTTGGGCGGGTCGTAGTAGTCCGCTCCGCGGATGTTGTTGTGCTCGACGGGCGCGTTTTCAGGAGGCGACTCTTCGAGCGGCTGCCGCTCTAAGCCGCTTGCCAAGATCGACTTGAGGCTTTGGTAGGAGCAGGCGTCGAAGTGCAACGCCCGCCGCGACGCCGCCGCGACTCGTTCGGTCGAATTCATCTTGCTCAGCCGCAAGATTCCCAAGCAAGAGCGGTAGCCCATCTCGGGATGCGACTTGGCGGCGAGAATCTTCGCGAACACTTCGGCTGTCGAAGGGCCGACGTTGCGCGCCCAATCGATTAGCCGCGAAGGCGTCCACTCCAAGTGCTGTTGGTGCGACTTGGGGCGGTGTTCGTGAACCGTCGTCTGGCGGTAGGGCTCGTGGCTGCGCGGGTGCGAAGCGACACGGCGGCCTTGGTGGAAGATCTCGAGAGTGCGGGCAGCCAAGCGAACTTCCACCCGTTTACCGACGAGTTGATACGGCACCGAGTAGTAATGGCGCTCGACCTCGATGTGGTAGTCAATATTGACGCGCGCCGTCTTCCACTCGCCGAACTCATAGCGCTCGACGGGCAGCGGTTTCAAGGCCGGCCTGTCAAGCGATTGATACAAGCTCTGCCGCGAGCCGGAGCGCTTGCGGAAAGCCCGCCGATTGATCCGCTCGAGCAACTCGGCGATCGCTTGGTTCAACTCCCCGAGCGAGCTGAAGCGTCGCTTGCGCAGCGCCGCCACGATCCAACGTTCGACGACTTGAACGGCGACCTCAGCCTTGGCCTTGTCCCTGGGTTTGCGCGGACGCGCCGGCACGACCGCCACGGAGTAGTGCGCCGCCATCTCCTGGTAACTGCGGTTGAGATCCGGTTCGTAACGACAAGCCCGCGTCACGCCGGAGCGCAGGTTGTCGGGGACGACGATCTCCGGCACGCCCCCGAAGAACTCGAATGCCCGCACGTGCGAGCCCAGCCAGTCCGGCAGTTGCTGACTCCAGGAGGCCTCGGCGTAGCTGTAGGAACTCGCTCCCAGCACCGCCACGAAGATCTGCGCTTGGCGCACCTCGCCCGTTGTAGAATTCTCGACGGGGATCGTCGCTCCGGCGTAGTCGACGAACAGCTTCTCTCCGGCGCGGTGTTCTTGTCGCAGCACCACGTCGAGCTTGCGCCGCCAGCACCGATACAACTCGCAGAAGCGGCTGTAGCGATAGCCGCCCGGGTGCTGCTCGATATACTCCTCCCACAGCAGTTGCAGCGTGACGTACTTGTGGGAGGTGAGCTGTTCGTGAACGACGGCGAAGTCCGGCTCGGACTTCTCGTAACGAGCCTTCACCCGCCGCCGGCCGAACAACCGCACTTCGAGCTGAGCGTCGTCACAATCGGCCGGCAGAGGCCATTTCACACCGGCCGACTCGGCCCGTTTCAGATAGTTGTGAACGCTGCTCTGGCCGATCGAACAACAGCGCGCGATCTCGCGCTGCCCGAGTCCCAGTTGTTGTAGTCGAAGAACTTCTTTGATCTTGCGCATGGACAATCTTTTTTGCGGCAAAACACTTCCTCCACTTCCCAGTGGAGGCCGTCTTGCCGCTCGAGTGTCCAGCGCCGCCCGCTCGCCCATTTCGGGCTCTTGATCGCCATTCCGACAAACCCCGATCAGTGATCGGCATCAGCCCGGAATCCTGATCATCTTCACCCCGGAATCGTGATCACCTTGCCCCGGATTCCGCAATTTTGTATCGAAACCGTGAGTCGATTGCTTAGGTCGGAGAAAAATCGGGCAGCCTGCTTGAAAACAGCTGAGTGATGGCAGCGAAAGAAAGAGTAAAATTCTTGGACCTTGACGCGGAGTAGGTGACGCGCGTTTTCGCGTTCGGCTATGTTCGATGGAATGCTGAAATCGCCAGCCCCCCCCCGCTTCGACGACTCGCCCATCGCGCGAATAGTTCGACGTCTGGAGACGTGGGTTTGAACCCGACTGTGCGTGAAGGCGACATTGCCTATTTGCTTTCGCTCCGCAACCGCATGTTAGTCACAGAGAAACGTTTCGCGCGTTGGCGGACGCGATTTTGACGCACCCCGAATCGGGCGTGCTAATAGAGACGGGAGTTCACCACGTCGAGGCTCGAACGACGACGGTCGAAGCGTTGTTGGTGAACGGCCAGCCGCTGTATCGGCGCTCAATCGAATTTCTCGCAGACCGAAGTCGACTTGTTTGTCTCGCTGGGACGCTCGGCGCGCTCGTTCATCGAGGGTCCGGTGGGCGGCGAATTCATCTTCTTCGTCCCCGGTATGCCGGAGAATCCGTGGGACCTTCTGAGAGCGATCGAGAAGATGCAAATCAACGCGGGCTTCATCGAATTGTCCGGGCCGAAGCCGGTGCCGGCGGACTTCGCATTGGTCGGGATCGGACGTGTTCGCGCATGGCAAGCCGCGCGCATCGGGTGGGGCCAAAACGAACGTCACATCCAAGATATCGGGGAACCGCCCGGAAAGGTTTTGAACGACGCTGAGTTCCGAGATTGAAGTCTGGACAGGGAAGAAGGGTTCCCTTCCGCCCCATTCGCGTGTGCGCTGCAAGTTCTTGAAGAGCAGGCGTCTAATCTGGGAGAAGGGGTGGAGCAAAACTTCGATCGCCTAGGTAAGCCTACACGGCCCTAAAATAACCCTTGCCGACAAGGCAGGATTTAGCGATCCGCCAGATTCCGATATCCGTACGGACTGTACAACGGATCGGGGCAATGGTTTGGCCCGTAGCTCATATCGTGCGACAACTGTTGCTACGAAACAGTTTGCTCCAGATTAGGCACGCTTCGCATTTAGGCGGCGGGAGTACGACCGAATTATTTGTTGAACGGTGCTCAAGGTCGGCTGAAAAGGATAGCGCTGTCGGAATGCGTCTTGTCCAATACAAGATGAGCCTGAAGGGGAGGGCGATTCCAATACAAGATGAGCCTGACGGGGATCCGTTGGGTGGTCAGGAACAGAGCAGCTGCGGGCGATGGGAGTCGCCGTGCAGCAAGCCGAATCGCTGAGTCTGGAGCAGATCGAGTGTTTTCTCGACGGGTGCCAATCCGTCGCCTTCGAGGGCGGCAATCGAAGCGACAAATATGCGCTCGTCGAAAGCGTCTTGAAGCGGCATCACTATGCCGACCAGAAGCGCTCCGTCAAGGGTCTCCTGCGGCGTTATCTCGCTAAGCTCACGGGCTTAAGCCGCGCGCAACTCACCCGCCTGATCGGACAGTTCTTGCACACGCGTTGCGTCCGTCCGAGGGCCTATCGGCGGCGCCGTTTTCCCAGCAAGTACACACGCGCCGACAGCGTCTTACTGGCGCACGTCGATCGAGTTCATCAGCGCCTCTCGGGGCCGGCCACCCGCCGCATTCTCCAACGCGAGTTCCAGATCTACGGCCGCAAAGAGTTTCGACGCCTGGCCGAATTGTCCGTGGGCCAGCTGTACAACTTGCGAAAAAGAGCCGTCTACCAACGTCACAGTTTGCATCTCGACAAGACCCGTCCCACGCCCGTTGCGATCGGCGAACGCCGCCAACCCGAGCCGCGAGGACGTCCGGGCTACCTGCGCATCGACACCGTGCACTCGCCCGAACAGGAAGGCGAAAAAGGCGCCTACAGCATCAATGTGGTCGACGAAGTGACGCAGTGGCAGGCCGTCGGCTGCGTCCAACGCATCAACGAAAACCACCTCATTCCCTTGCTGGAAGGCCTTTTGGAACAATTTCCATTTATCGTTCGCGGCTTTCACTCCGACAATGGCAGCGAATTCGTCAACCATCAAACCGCTAAACTGCTCGAGAAGTTGCGAATTGAATTTACGAAGTCTCGCGCGCGCCGTTCGAACGACAATGCCTTGGTCGAAACCAAGAACGGCGCGGTGGTGCGCAAGTGGATGGGCTACCAGTTTTTGCCCTCGGAAGCGACGCAGGCGATCGACACCTTCTACCGCCAGTGGCTCAACCCGTACTTGAATTTTCATCGCCCATGCGCTTTCGCCAGCGAGCGCCGAGACCGCCGCGGCAAGTTGCGCAAGGTGTACGCCGAGTGGAGCACGCCGTGGGAAAAGCTGCTCAGCCTGCCCGCCGAGCAGCGCGGCCTGCGCGCGGATCGCTCGCTCAAGAAGCTCCAAGCGCGAGCGGACACTTGTTCCGACACCGAGTTTGCCGAGCAACTCGACGCTCAGCGCAACGAACTGCAACGCGTCTGCAAAGACCTCGCGATCTGCTGGCGCACGCGCTAGACAACGCCCCGACCCGAGGCGTTGTCGGCTCCTCCGGCCCACGTCCGAAGACGGCCGTGGGGTCTCGCCTGGGATGGCTGCAAAGGGGGACTGGGGCTGCCGCCCCTTCCCCCTTATGCAATCCCCCTCACCCCGCCCTACGGGCCCCACAACGGGCTTCAACCTCAAGCCCCAATCCGAGCTATAATCCCTCCTGCCCACAGCTACCTTCGCCTGCCTCCTTCAGGCTCATCTTTCGATTGGAAAAGAGGAATGCGGTTGTTACGCCTAACTCATTTCAACGCCACGGTGACATTAGCTTGGGACAACACATCACCAACTTGAACTTGAACCGGCACCGCACCACTCGGGACTACTTCCGGGACTCGCGAGTTGATTTGCATCAGGCCGGCAAAGCCAGGAGCCGGACCCACAAATAGGATCTCTGCGTCCACTCCGCTAAACGTGACTCTGACGGCCTGGAGCGGGACTCGGACGGACGACGTAAGCAGCCCAGACACTCCCGCTGGCTCCGTTTGGCCTTCCCCTGTTCCGAACAGCACGACGATCTCTCCTCGAGCAGCGGGGCTTTCGGCGCCATTGACTGTTCCGTTTTGATTTACAGCGGCAGCCTGGCCACGTCCCGTACCATTCGCCGTGAACAAGGCAGGCGACGACGATGCTACGGGAATCCTAAACCCCGCCGTCGCTCCCTTCGGTGTCCAGATGATGACATCTGCGGTATCTTGTCCGAGAATTTCGTATGGAGCAATGGCGTTGATTTGATCGTGACGGAGAAAAATCAAAGGGGACGGAGAGCCGTTTATCCGCAGCTGCGAACCCTCAACGGTTTTCTCGACTAGCGTTCCTCGGCTATTCAACTTAGCGCCCGCTCCGACCGTCGGCCCGTAATTGGTTCCGAATACGCTGATGAGCTGCCCAGGCGCAATTGGTCGTTCTAAAAAGTCGGCCGCGTTAACGACCGCGCCAATGGCACCGGGTGGTTCTGCGTCTATCGTCAGGGCCACTAGAAGGTCACGCCGGATTACCGGATCACTCGAGCGGAAGTTTAGTTGTGCGCTGTGCTCCGCGGCGCCTATGGCAGTCGGGTTTGCCACGACATCGAAGCTGGTTGATCCTCGAATAAGGGGCGGGTCTGTACTCAACCAATCTATTTCGACGCGGGGCCCGCCGCCTGTTCCCCTAATCGATCTACCATCGGTTGCCATTTGAACTTCGTTATCGCTAGTGATCTTTGCCTGAGTTACGACAGGAAGGGTGTCAGGAATCGAATAGTCAATTGAAATCTGACGTGGCTCCACTCGCGCGGCAGGGGCGTGTCCCGGACCGATCACTGCCACATAGGCATTGCGAACGCAGTGATCGAAATCGACAATTCCTCCGAACCCGCAGGTCTGGTCGAATGTGTCTTGCGTCGTTGGGAGGTCGGCGCTAGTCGCGAGCATCGAAAGAACGAATGAGTGATTAGGGCCTTGGGCCAAACGGGGCAGTCCGACGGCAAACCCACCTCCCCACAGAGTTGCGTACGACAGTGCGCTGTCCGTCGATCCAGATGGGTCCAACAGCGCAAAGAACTCCCGAACTCCGAAGCGACCGAACGACTCCGCGTCGAATGCATCGTCAGTCAAGGGGAAGTCCGTTGACTCCTTACGCCCAATCACAGCCACCCTGCCGAGACTATCCACAATCGGCGGCGAGGAAAATGACGACTCATTCTTGGAGCCGCCAAGAAAAGTGCTCAGCTGTAGAGCAGCCGCCCCCACCGAATTGGGGTCGAATACAGTTACGAAGGCCTCGATGCCGCAGGAATCTGCGTCGTCGCGAGTACAACTGAAGTCTGGGGCGTTCGCGGTTAGCGGGAAATCTTTAGAGGCAGTCAATCCGGAAATAAAAAGCACGTCATTTGGCCCGACGGCGGCCTAAGTGTCGGTTTCGGGCCCGCTGCCGCCAAACCGTGCCTGATAGACGAGCGATGCGGCTCCGCTCAGGCTCGGGTCTAATCCGACAACCAAGATATCTGCACCATCGATGAATCTACAAGGGTCCCCGGTTACGCAAGGCTCACTCAAAACTTCGGCGAGGGGTGGGACACTGGCGTCTCTCGTGGAGGCCGCAACCCAAGGCATGTCATTCGAATCGAGAAGCAGTTGCGGTGATCGCATTTCTCCGAGAAACGTAGCGTATGTGAGTGCCTGGTCTCCTGCAATTTCGGGGTCAATTATCGAGTAGTGCCGTTCGGAGCAACGAGGGTTGGCGTCGCATTCGGGTCGATACGCGGACGGGGTCGGCGGCGGTATGTCCGTAGAAAATCCTGTGCTCAGAACGTGGAATCGCTGACGGGAATCGATCGCGACCAGTGGAGGAGCTCTCACAAAACCGAAGGTCGAGTACCGCAGCGATGCCGGGCCTGCCTGAAACGGGTCAACACAAGCAAACCATGATCTGCCGAGCCTTATTCGGTCGGTAGGGTCGGTGCTATAGGCGTTAGGGGTCACCGGAAAGTTCGCCGAATTCGTCGTTCCCCATAGCGCTGCCCGCCCAAGTTTGTCGATTGCCATCCCTCGTGGCAGATCACGCCCATCGCCACCGATGAACGTTTAGTAGATGAGCACCGATGGTCCCACTCCATCGAGATCTAGAAGTAGAAAGAAAGTTTGCTCCTGTAGACTCGTAGTGTTCGGTTCAGGCTGGAGAGAGTCCGGCGTGGTAATTAGATCTGCGCCGCGAATGCTACCCAGTAGGTAAACGTATCCTTGTGGTCCGATTTCGAGAGCGTTTATCGACTCGACGCCGGACGCGAAAAAACCCGAGTAGCGAAGCGCCTCCGAGCCCACTTGTGCGCCGTCGATCCTTGCAACGAAAAGCTGTTCAAACCGACTAGCCGGCCGCAAGCTGTCCGAAGTTACGGGGAAGTCCACGCCAGGGGCGATTCCGGCCAGAACGAGCGACCCATCGGGCAACGCCGCGGCCAGCACATCCCGGGGAGTCCCCGTTCCGCCGAAATACGTAGCAAACTCAAGTTTCTCGCCGCGAAGACAGCTCGCTAACACAGCAAGCAAGAAAACGTTCCGCACGATCACAGCCATTCACTCTCCGAGGATTACGAACACGTTACTTCTCTCGTGCCGTCCGACTCTGAGGAGAATCGGCACTGCGCCTCGCCGGAATGGATCAGCCGGAATGCGCGCATTCACTTGCAGTACGCCCCTAACGAGCCCAGGAGCGTCACCTGCGTACAAGACATCGGCCAGCTGGCCGTCAAATTCAACCTCCACTGAGAGAATCGGTCTGGAGAGTGGCGGCGAGGCCAGTTCGCCATCGACCGACGGTGGGTCCATAACACCAGCGCCCGTTCCAAACATCACCACTACAGAGCCGGGTGCGGCTGGATTTAACACCCCATTGATGGTGCCATCTTGATTTAGAATTGCGCCTTGGCCGCTGCCCGGAGAGTCTAGCGAAAAGAGCCCAGGAGCTGCGTCGAGGATTCGGACACGAGTAGGCTCATTTGTAAAACCGCCGAACTCGAGTGAAAGCGGAGGGGACTCGATTTGGTCGAAGCCGCCGCCGGGCGCCAGCCGAAGTGAGATCGTCGCACCCGCCGGAACGATGCCGTTTAGCTGGCTCTTCGAGACAAAGATTAAGGGAACCGGTATTCCATCGATCTTGACGCGCGTTCCACCCAGTTCCGTTGGGAACTTCCCGCCGCTCATTTCGGCGACGACAAGATCATCTGGTCCTAGATGATGGCCAAAGGCCGAAAAAATAGTTCCAGGCGCCAGGTCTCTTGTAAAGGCGGCTCCGTTGACCAGTCCGGTCGAGCCCCCAGCAAGCACTGGTCGCGGTGGAATTGGACAGCTCGAAGCGTCCCGCACGGCGCGGACCCGTCTGTTGTCGCCATCGACGAAAATGACGTTGTCGAATTGGTCTACGTCCAGATCTCGGACACGCGAAATCAGCGCAGCTCCCGCCGGCCCACCGTCTCCCGCATCGCCTAGCATTTGTCCACCGGCGACCGTCGCGACGTTGCCTTCAGGTGTCATCACTCGGAACCGTGGGCCGAGAAACCGCTCGGAAACGAAGATGTTTCCGCTCGTGTCAAGTCCGCAGTGCGCCGGCTGGCTCAGTAAGCGGGAAGCCAATTCAAGCCTCGGTTCCCAGCCCGTGTCGGGATGATAACGCCAGTACGTGGCGGCCGACGATCCCGACCGCATCGCCACGACTAGGTTGTCTTGCGAATCAACAGCGATTGCGAGAACTTGTTCCGCCCGAGACCCATCCGGAAGAATTGGCGAAGGCGTCTCAATAACGCCGTCGGGTCGAATCCGCCGTAACCAGATCTCCGGACGGAAGTCGCGGCGGCGGTTTACGGCGTAGATATTCCCAAGGCCATCAGCCGCGATGTCCTGGAGCTCCGGCACTCGAGACTCTGTCGACGGCCCCCCGTCCCCGCATGTTAAGGAACAAGACCCGTGGCGGGGCACCAGCGTCGAAAGAGCGCCATCATTTTCGACCCGTCCTAGCCAGCCCTGCGAGTCAGCGATAAGTAACCTGTTTGTCGAGTCCACCGCAATGTCACTGACAAACTGGAACTGCGCTTCCAAGGCGGACCCTGTCAACCGCGTTGGCAAAGACTCGCCGTTTCCGGCAAAATTGTGGATTACTCCGTCGGTATCGATCACTCGAATTCTATTGAGGAAAGCGTCATATACGTAGAGTTCGCCAGACCTACCGGGGACAGCCATCTGGACGCTAGCAAACCTGGCTTCGATGGCGGGTCCGCCATCACCTCTTCCCTTTCCGCGCCCGACTCCGGCTACCGAGGCCAACTGTCCGTCGGAAACATGCCAAAGGTGTTCGCCTCGAATCGCGTAGACGGTCGATTCAGTTTGCACTGACAGAGCAAAGAACAACCCCGGTTCCGCGACCGTTTCGACTGTCTCGTCGGTACTCAAGCGACGAATTTTGGCTTGGTTTTCCCAGTACACTCGACCCATTTGGTCAACTTCGATTTCGTTCGCGCGCTCACGTAAGTCTTCCCTAAATGTGCCGTCTGCGCCGCCCGACCCAGGTGCTATGTAGGTGTCGACAATTCCATCCGGCGAAATTTGGCGTATCCGCCCGTTTCCTTCCGTAAAGAAGATTGAGCCGTCAGGACCTACAGCGACATCTGTCGGTTGGGCGAGATCCGCTTCGACAGCGGGTCCGCCATCGCCGGTCGAGATCCCTCGGGATGGAAAGCGAGGCTGCGTATCGCCGGCGATCGTCGTAACTCGCCCGTCGACCGCGAGACGCCGTATTCGGTGAAACTCGCTAACGCTAAGGATCAGAGTCCCCGATGGATCGACTGCGAGACGGACAGTGCCAGACAACGCGCTTTCGAGCGCGGAGGCCTCTTTTCCAATTGAAAGATGAGCCTGAAGGAGAGAGGCGAAGCAGCTGCGGGTTGAGGGGGATTATAGCGTGAGTTGAGGTCGGCGGCTACAGCTATTTGTGGCTTCGTAGGGCGGGGTGAGGGGGATTGCATAAGGGGGAAGGGGCGGCAGCCCCAATCCCCCTTTGCAGCCATCCCAGGCGAGACCCCACGGCCGTCTTCGGACGTGGGCCGGAGGAGCCGACAACGCCTCGGGTCGGGGCGTTGTCTAGCGCGTGCGCCAGCAGATCGCGAGGTCTTTGCAGACGCGTTGCAGTTCGTTGCGCTGAGCGTCGAGTTGCTCGGCAAACTCGGTGTCGGAACAAGTGTCCGCTCGCGCTTGGAGCTTCTTGAGCGAGCGATCCGCGCGCAGGCCGCGCTGCTCGGCGGGCAGGCTGAGCAGCTTTTCCCACGGCGTGCTCCACTCGGCGTACACCTTGCGCAACTTGCCGCGGCGGTCTCGGCGCTCGCTGGCGAAAGCGCATGGGCGATGAAAATTCAAGTACGGGTTGAGCCACTGGCGGTAGAAGGTGTCGATCGCCTGCGTCGCTTCCGAGGGCAAAAACTGGTAGCCCATCCACTTGCGCACCACCGCGCCGTTCTTGGTTTCGACCAAGGCATTGTCGTTCGAACGGCGCGCGCGAGACTTCGTAAATTCAATTCGCAACTTCTCGAGCAGTTTAGCGGTTTGATGGTTGACGAATTCGCTGCCATTGTCGGAGTGAAAGCCGCGAACGATAAATGGAAATTGTTCCAAAAGGCCTTCCAGCAAGGGAATGAGGTGATTTTCGTTGATGCGTTGGACGCAGCCGACGGCCTGCCACTGCGTCACTTCGTCGACCACATTGATGCTGTAGGCGCCTTTTTCGCCTTCCTGTTCGGGCGAGTGCACGGTGTCGATGCGCAGGTAGCCCGGACGTCCTCGCGGCTCGGGTTGGCGGCGTTCGCCGATCGCCACGGGCGTGGGACGGGTCTTGTCGAGATGCAAACTGTGACGTTGGTAGACGGCTCTTTTTCGCAAGTTGTACAGCTGGCCCACGGACAATTCGGCCAGGCGTCGAAACTCTTTGCGGCCGTAGATCTGGAACTCGCGTTGGAGAATGCGGCGGGTGGCCGGCCCCGAGAGGCGCTGATGAACTCGATCGACGTGCGCCAGTAAGACGCTGTCGGCGCGTGTGTACTTGCTGGGAAAACGGCGCCGCCGATAGGCCCTCGGACGGACGCAACGCGTGTGCAAGAACTGTCCGATCAGGCGGGTGAGTTGCGCGCGGCTTAAGCCCGTGAGCTTAGCGAGATAACGCCGCAGGAGACCCTTGACGGAGCGCTTCTGGTCGGCATAGTGATGCCGCTTCAAGACGCTTTCGACGAGCGCATATTTGTCGCTTCGATTGCCGCCCTCGAAGGCGACGGATTGGCACCCGTCGAGAAAACACTCGATCTGCTCCAGACTCAGCGATTCGGCTTGCTGCACGGCGACTCCCATCGCCCGCAGCTGCTCTGTTCCTGACCACCCAACGGATCCCCGTCAGGCTCATCTTGTATTGGACAAGACGGTCGAACTCAGAGCTTCCGCTGCCGAGCACGGTTTCAATGCGGCCGTCGGTGCCAACCCGTCGAATTCGAAGATTGCCCGAGTCGTAGAAGTACAACGATCCATCCGGGGCAAACGCCAGTGAGTCCGGACCGTCGAGCTCAGCCTGTACGGCCGGACCGCCGTCCCCCGAGTAGCCTCGAACCCCACTCCCCACGACGGTATGAATGATCCCGTCGGAGCCAATTCGACGAATCACGTCGTGATAGAAATCCGAGATCCAAAGAGCGCCGTCGGGCGCTATTCTCACGTCTCTCGGAAAAAACAGCTCCGCCGCTGTTACCGGCCCGCCGTCCCCAAAAACCGTTTTGCCGCCGCCGGCGATAGTGTCGATCGTGCAGACCTGCTGACCTAGTGTCGCCGGGACAGTGATCAGTACCAGGAGCAATAATTGCCACCAGAGTGCCACAGGATGTTTCCGCACACAGATTATTGCATCCCATGCTGTATGAATTCCATGCAAATGTGCGAGATAAAGCGTGTCGATCTTATGGTTTGAGGCGCCACAACGTGGCGAGCAGGATAGATTTACCCACTAGATCTCCAGTAGCCGACAAGGAAGGATTTGGCCCGTTCGGACTTTCTTCGGCTCACGTTCTGATGGGCGTCTTCGCGTTGAGCAGAAGGGATTTAGGGATCTTACACACGCTACCATCGGTCGCTGGCAGGAACGTAGGAGTGGGCCGCACATATGCCGTTCCCTGCAGTGCTGGTCTCCGCCTTGCCGCCCGAGCTCGCGGTCTCTTCGGCGGCGTTTCCTCCGGCTAGCGCGATGGCGCCTCGGCCGCTTCAAAGACGACTCCATCGGGTGCGAAGCCGAGCCCAGACACCTTGTTGGAACCACCTACAAAGTAGAGCTCGGTCGAGCCGCTTACTCGATTCCCGCTACCCACCGCCCATTCCTGAGTAGTACGGTAGGAGCAGATCTCGACGTTGCTCCCCACTGGCACGCGAGGCCAGAATTCTTCGATGGGTCCCCATACCGACTCACCGGTCTTTCGTATATCTTGGGAACGGAGTGGTTGCCCAAACCGCTCAAGGACCGTCGCCCGCTCCATTCCCACTGCGAAGTTATCGTGGCGAGGGAGTTCGTTGCACCCGTAGATTGAACACGCTGTTGCGAAGACTAACGAGAACGGGATTCGCAACGTACTATCGCCTTACCGCGTGGCGTGGCCTTAACAAGAGAGACCGCTTCCTCAGATCCTAGCGCCCTTCGATGCCTCGATCCCGACGAGTCAGAGTCTGGATCTCCGACCCTGAGAGTCTTCCAAGATCTTTTGATCATTTGCCCAAGGCACAAAGCAATTTAGCCCTGACGGTTGGGGCTTCGCGAACCGAACCAGACTTAGACCGCTGTATAGAGGACAGCAGCCCAGGCCGTCTCGGGCGATTCAACACTCAGTTGAATCGCGCGCCCGGTGGCCAGCGGACTAGCGCTTGCCTTCGCCCTCACTCGGCTCATAGCTCGCGGGGCGATAGGGGTTCTTGATTCCGAAGAAGCGCGCCGTAATCAGGTCGGTCTTTGACCGTCCGCCTTTCCAAAGATCCCACTTCGGATCGGCGTAACGATCAAAGAAATCGTGGAGACGGTCGCGAAGCCGCCGTTCCACTTCAGTCAGAATCGGGTCGCCCGAGCGGTTGAGCCTTTCACCGGCGTCCGACGCGAGCAGGTACAGCTCGTTTGGCCGCTGATGGATTCGCTCCACGTATTTCGCCTCGGCCGTGCGGATCGCCCGTACATTCTCGAACTCGTAGAAGACGGCGCTCTCCCAATCCCCTGGCGTCTCACCTTGGAGCATCCGGCTGAAGCTGCGTCCAGGCAGAGCAGGCCGTTCGGGGACTCGTGAGGCGAGTCCGATGTGCTCAAGCACCGTGGGCAGTACGTCATAGTTGGCGACCAGCATGTCCTCTCGCCGCCCCGCTGGGATAACGCCGCTGTGTCGAAAAATCATCGGAATCGACATCGTCCAATCGAATGCTGTAAGCGGACGCGTGTGATCTCCCATGCCCCAGAAGCCGCTGTGACCGGCCGCCAGACCTTGGTCGGCCAGAAAAACAACCAGCGTGCTTTGCGTTAAGCCCAGCTGCTCCAGCGTGTCGAGAATCCGGCCGACCCCGTCATCGATGCCGCTGATTTCGGCGGCGTACTTACGACGCACCTCGATATCGTGGAGCCAGTCGGCGTAGTTGAAGTTCCAGGGATGTGGCACATCGCGGGGAAACGATGCCAGCGGATGATTGCGGTAGTATGTGGCGTGCCGGTTGCGGATCGGTTCGCGCATCGCTTGGCCGAGCCCGTACGGACCGTTATAAGCCAGGTAGAGAAAGAATGGCCGCTGCTTGTTTGCCTCGATGAAGCGGATTCCGTGATCCGTCCAGAAGTCCGTCAGATAGGCCGGCTCGTTGCGGGTTTCCCCATTTTCTATGATCTCCTGGTCGTAGAAGCCGAGACTGTGTCCGTGAGGCTTTGTAACCCAATAGGTGAAGCCCTCCCAGGGATGCTCGTTGCCCCCGAGATGCCATTTGCCGCTCAAGCCGGCTACATAGCCCGCGTCGACGAGAATGCTCGGCAAGGTGTCGAACTCCTCGAGCATGTTGTAGGCTTCGGAGCCCACCTGGGCCGCACCGGCGCCGAGATAACGATGCACCCCGTGTTGGGAAGGCATGAGCCCGGTCAGCAAGCTGGCGCGCGTGGGGGAGCAGACTGCGTTGTTTGCGAAAGCGCGCTCAAATAACATGCCTTCGGCGGCAAGGCGGTCGATATTGGGCGTCCGGACGTCGCGGTTGCCGTAGCAGCCGAGTGTCCAAGCGCCGTGGTTATCGGTCAGGATCAGGACGACATTTGTCCGGCTTTCGGCAACGACGACTGTGACCGTTATCAGCCACAGGGTAAGTAGAAATCGCATAAGTTGCAATTGCAGAGCCACAAGGCTGTTGATTATAGCCGCTTCGGCTGCCTAGCGCGTACTAACGTCTTGTCCAATACAAGATGAGCCTGAAGGGAGGGGTGATTCCAACACAAGATGAGCCTGGAGGTAATTTGGGCAAGGTCGATTAGGAACAGGCAAACTGCGGGCGATGGGAGTCGCCGTGCAGCAAGCCGAATCAGTGAGTCTCGATGAGATCGAGAGTTTTCTCGACGGGTGTGGGTCCGTCGAGTTCCAGGCCGGAAGTCGAGCGGATAAATACGCGCTCGTCGAAGGCGTCCTGAAGAGGCATCATTATGCCGACCAGAAGCGCTCGGTTAAAGGATTGTTGAGACGCTTCCTGAGCAAGCTAACCGGCTTAAGCCGCGCCCAATTGACTCGCCTCATCGGGCAGTTTTTGCGCGAAAAGTGCGTTCGGCCGACAGCCTATCGAAGGCGCCGCTTCCCCACCAAGTACAGCCGCGCCGACATCGTTCTCCTGGCGCATGTCGACCAAGTACAGCAACGTCTCTCCGGGCCGGCGACGCGTCGCATTCTCCAGCGCGAGTTCCAAATCTACAACCGCAAGGAGTTCGAACGCCTTGCCGAACTGTCGGTGGGACACCTCTACAACTTGCGCAAACGCGCCGTCTACCGGCGACACAGTTTGCATCTCGACAAGACTCGACCGACACCCGTGGCGATCGGCGAACGCCGCCAACCCGAGCCGCGAGGACGTCCGGGCTACCTGCGCATCGACACCGTGCACTCGCCCGAACAGGAAGGTGAAAAAGGCGCCTACAGCATCAATGTGGTCGACGAAGTGACGCAGTGGCAGGCCGTCGGCTGCGTCCAACGCATCAACGAAAATCACCTCATTCCCTTGCTGGAAGGCCTTTTGGAACAATTTCCATTTATCGTTCGCGGCTTTCACTCCGACAATGGCAGCGAATTCGTCAACCATCAAACCGCTAAACTGCTCGAGAAGTTGCGAATTGAATTTACGAAGTCTCGCGCGCGCCGTTCGAACGACAATGCCTTGGTCGAAACCAAGAACGGCGCGGTGGTGCGCAAGTGGATGGGCTACCAGTTTTTGCCCTCGGAAGCGACGCAGGCGATCGACACCTTCTACCGCCAGTGGCTCAACCCGTACTTGAATTTTCATCGCCCATGCGCTTTCGCCAGCGAGCGCCGAGACCGCCGCGGCAAGTTGCGCAAGGTGTACGCCGAGTGGAGCACGCCGTGGGAAAAGCTGCTCAGCCTGCCCGCCGAGCAGCGCGGCCTGCGCGCGGATCGCTCGCTCAAGAAGCTCCAAGCGCGAGCGGACACTTGTTCCGACACCGAGTTTGCCGAGCAACTCGACGCTCAGCGCAACGAACTGCAACGCGTCTGCAAAGACCTCGCGATCTGCTGGCGCACGCGCTAGACAACGCCCCGACCCGAGGCGTTGTCGGCTCCTCCGGCCCACGTCCGAAGACGGCCGTGGGGTCTCGCCTGGGATGGCTGCAAAGGGGGACTGGGGCTGCCGCCCCTTCCCCCTTATGCAATCCCCCTCACCCCGCCCTACGAAGCCACAAATAGCTGTAGCCGCCGACCTCAACTCACGCTATAATCCCCCTCAACCCGCAGCTGCTTCGCCTCTCTCCTTCAGGCTCATCTTTCAATTGGAAAAGAGGCGACGCGATTTAACCGGGGTGCGCGACAAGAGAATGATGATTTGCGGGTTCTCTTTTTTTGCGCATTAATCCTTACGTAGCGATACGTTAGGATAAGGAGGTGTGTGATGACCGATTCTCTCGTCGCGCTGGAACGTCAACGAAAAGCCATCCTCGCTCGGATTCTCGATCTTGGTGACTTCCACAGCGGTTCGATCAGCGCCGTCAGCGGACGCTGCGGCAAACCGTCCTGCCGCTGCCACCAACCCGGCCAGCCCCCGCACGGCCCCAATTACCGCCTGACCAAAAAAGTCAACGGCAAAAGCGTGAGTGAGACCTTTTCCTCGCCAGCCGCCCGACGCAAGGCCCAACGCGAAGTCGACACGTTCCAGCGTTTCCGCGAACTGAGTCGGCAATTGCTTGAGGTCAACGAACAGATCTGCCGTCTGCGCCCCGTGGAGGAAGACAGCGAGTTGACGCCGCGGGGAAAAAACGGCCGAGGCGATCCAACAAGAAGTCGCCGCGGAAGTAGGCCGACTGCTACGAGTCGTGTTCGCCGCGCGGCGCAAGTCGGGCGTGCTCGATCTCGGAGCGGTCGAGCAAGCGACGCGCGACGCCCTGCATCAAGCCGGAGCGGGGTTGATCGAAACGCTTTTGAACGAAGACGAGCCGGCGGAACCGCGACTGCCTTGCCACTGTGGCGAACAGGCGCGTTACGCCGGCAAGCGCTCGAAGAAACTTGTCACCCTGTTGGGCCCGGTCGTCGTCGAACGCGCCTACTATCACTGCAGCCGTTGTGGCGGCGGCTTCGCGCCGCGCGACCGAGAACTTGCTGTCGAAGCGACGCAGTATTCGCCGGGCGTGCGCCGCATGACGGCGCTGGTCGGCAGTGAAACTTCGTTCGACCGCGGCCGCGTGTTGCTCGACGAATTGGCCGGAGTGGAGGTAACGGCGAAGGCGGTCGAGCGCGAGCCCGAGGCGATCGGCGACGATATCGCGGCCCTCGAACAGGTCGAGATCGAGCGCGCCGTGCAGTTGGAACTTCCGGAAATCCGCGCGCCGGAGATTCCGATTCTCTACATCGAGATGGACGGCACGGGCGTGCCGACAACGGCCGCGGAGACACGAGGGCGCAAGGGCAAGGATGGCGGCGCAATCGAGGACGCCGCCGCTTTCGGCCGACGCATCTGGCGTGAGGCTTGGCGACGGGGCTGGAGCCGGGCGCGCAAAAAGGTCATCCTCGGCGACGGCGCGGCCTGGATCTGGAATCTTGCGCACCAATACTTTCCCGGAGCGATCGAGATCGTCGATCTGTTTCACGCCCGCGAGCACCTGTGGGAGTTGGCCGCGAAGCTGTATCCATCAGACGAGAGCCGGCGTCATGGTTGGGTACGGCGCATGCGCAAGAAGCTCGACGCGGGACGCATCGCACAACTGGTCGCGTCGTTGCGCGCGATTGAAACCGATGATGCTGAGTTGGCGCATCAAGTGGCGCTGGAGGCGGACTATTTCGAGCGTCATGCGGGGCGGATGCGGTACGGCGAGTTTCGGCGACAAGGTTTGTTTGTAGGCTCGGGAGTGATCGAGGCCGGCTGCCGCACAGTGATTGCGTCTCGATTAAAGCGATCGGGCATGTTCTGGAGCCTGCGCGCCGCCCATGCCATCATTGCCCTGCGCTGCTCCCGCCTCTCCAACCACTTCGACGACTACTGGGAAACTCGCACCAAAGCCGCCTGAACGTCACAATTTTGTCGCACACCCGCCAATCGGGCCGCGTGAATCTGAGCGACCGCAAGCTGCGGGTGGCCAAGCCGCGCTTGCGCAAACGCTCCGGCGGCGAGGTCGAAGTGCCCGCCTACGAAGCCCTGTGAGAACGGCGGAGCGAAACTAGACCATAGAGCGGCGAATCGAAGCTGCTTTTGGGCGGAGTAAAAGTAGACCGTCCGAGTGGTCCAGCGAACATTCCTGTGGTGTTTGTGGGACACGAGAGGGATGTATCGCGTGGAGCTATACGCTCAAGTACGGCGCAGTGTCTTTGTCGAAGGGCTCAGTGAGCGCGAGGCCGCCAAACGGTTTGGCCTGGCGCGAGGGACGGTGCGCAAGATGTTGCGCTACGCCACTCCGCCGGGCTATCGGCGGCGCCAACCAGCGCAGAGGCCGAAGCTGGATCCCTTCACCGGAATCGTCGATCAGATCCTCAGCGACGATCAGGAACGTCCGAAGAAACAACGCCACACCGCAAAACGCATCTTCGACCGCTTGCGCGACGAGTACGATTTCACCGGCGGTTACACGATCGTCAAGGACTATGTTCGCGACAAGAAGCTCGGCGGGCAAGAGATGTTCGTGCCGCTGGTGCATCCGGCGGGCGATGCCCAGGCCGACTGCGGTGAAGCTCTGGTGGTCATTGACGGCGTACAGCGCAAGGCGCACTACTTGGTGGTCGATCTGCCGCCTAGCGATGACGCTTTCGTAAAAGCTTTCCCGGCCGCGACGACGGAAGCGTTTTGCGAGGGGCACAACGCAGCGTTTCGGTACTTCGGCGGCGTGCCACGCAGCATCCTCTACGACAACACGACCTTGGCGCTGGCGAGGATTCTGGGCGACGGCAGGCGCAAGCGGACCAGGGTGTTCAGTGAACTGCAGTCGCACTATTTATTCTCCGATCGTTTGGGGCGTCCGGGCAAAGGCAACGACAAGGGAAAGGTGGAAGGACTGGTCGGTTATGCCCGGCGGAACTTCATGGTGCCGGCGCCAAGGTTTCCAAGCTGGGAAGCGTTCAACGAGCAGCTCGAAGCGCAGTGCCTCAACAATCGTAAGCGGCGCTTGCGGCGGCACACCGAAACGATTGAGGAACGTTTCAAGCGTGACCGCCAAGCGTTGTTGCCCTTGCCGCCCACGCCCTATGACGCCTGCGACAAACGCACCACGCGGGTGACGTCGCTGTCATTGGTGCGCTATCGCGCCAACGACTACTCGGTGCCCACACGCTACGGACATCGCCAGGTGTTGCTGAAAGGCTACGTCGATGAAATCGTGATCTGTTGTGGCAGCGAAGAGATCGCGCGCCACCGGCGCAGTTACGAACGCGAAGAGTTGATCTTCGATCCGCTGCATTACCTAGCACTGCTGGAACGCAAGACCAACGCGCTCGATCAAGCGGCCCCGTTGGCGGGCTGGGAGCTGCCCGAACAGTTCCCGTGCTTGAGACGTTTGCTCGAGGCACGGTTGGGAAAGCCAGGCAAGCGCGAGTACGTGCAGGTATTGCGATGACTGGAGGACTTCCGATTCGAGCACGTTGCCGCGGCGGTGCGCCAAGCCTGCGAGTTGGGAGCGATTGGCTTGGATGCAGTCAGGCACTTAGTGCTGTGCCGCATCGAGCAACGGCCGCCGCGCTTGGACTTGACGAAGTATCCGCACCTGCCGGCAGCCCAGGTGGAGCAAACCTCCGCTGCGGACTATTTGGCACTGCCGGCACAAGGAGGGGGGTAATGGCGAGGTCGAAACTTCTGCTCGAAGCGCATTTGAAAGCGTTGCGGCTGCCAACCTTCCTGCGCGAGTACGACAAACTGGCGCGGCAATGCGCCGCCGAGAGCTTGGATTCGAGGAGCTTCCCGCAACAACTCTGCGAGCTGGAACTGCTCGACCGTGAACAGCGGGCCACCGAGCGCCGCAGCAAGGCCGCGAAGTTTCCCGTGACCAAGAGTCTGGACACTTTCGACTTCCCGTCCTTGCCGGCGTTGAACAAGAAGCTGGTGCTGGAACTGGCGCGCTGTGAGTTTATCGACCGCCGCGAAAACGTGCCGGCACTGGGTAATTCCGGCACGGGCAAAACGCACATCGGCTTGGCGTTGGGACTGGCGGCTTGTCAGCGCGGCTATCGAACACGCTTCACAACAGCGGCGGCACTGGTCAATGAGCTGCTCGAAGCCCGAGATGAACGGCGCTTGCTGCGATGTCAAAAGCAGTTGGCCAAGCAGGATCTGCTGATCGTCGATGAACTGCGCTACGTGCCGCTATCGAAGACCGGAGCGGAGTTATTGTTCGAAGTGTTTTCCCAGCGCTACGAACAGGGCTCGACGCTGGTCACCTCGAATCTGCCGTTTAACGAATGGACGGAGGTCTTCGGCTCCGAGCGGCTGACCGGCGCCCTGCTCGATCGCCTCACGCACCACGTTCATATTCTAGAGCTGAACGGCGAAAGCTTCCGTCTGATCCAGAGCAAGAAGAAGCGGGCTCACTCTTTGGGCTGACCCACCGGCCACTCGCCCGGTTTTCGTGGGACGGCCTCCACTACGCCTGGGCCGCCCTAAAGGGCGACCGCAGGCTCCGTTCCAGCCGTCCCACGAAAACCGCTACCCCTTCACCAACTGGTCTACTTTTGCTCCGCCGAAGTGGTCCAAATTTACTCCGCCCTTGACAGGTCGAATTTTCGAAGCGCGGCACTGCCAGGCCCGCCCGTCTGATTCCATATCGCGATGGCGTCGATCTGGTTGATCAAGCCCAGATCGAAATCCATCTCTCCCGGTAGCCCTGACCGATGCCCCCTAAGCTGGCTGGCCTCTGCACAGCCAATTCGGTAGCGACATATCCATCGAACTCGGTTTCTCCGCTAACATACTGCGTGGTAAACCCCGACTGGTCGATGGTGCTGTTCAAGTCTCCGACGCCCGCCGCATTCACAAAGGGATCAGGAGCGTGTGTCGAACTGACGGCGACAGGCTCCACGATCGGACCCGTCGGCAGCACTTGCCCGGACAGCCCGGACAATGTAAACGCAAGGGAAACGGCACCCAACCACAGGCGCGCAAGCAGGCCTGGTAGGCAGTGCACTCCAAGAGAGTCAAGGCTGCGGTCTGTATGCATGCGATAGATTCCTTAATCAGCCGCAGTCAATGCGAGCGCGCGCACGTCCCCAGGCCAAACGTCCAGACGAGGTTATGCCCCTGTAAAAGTTTAGTTCAAGCCCAGGGTCACCGATGAAACCGAATTACCCATACTGTTGCAGCCGCCCGCTGCATCCCGGTTGAATCCGGTTCGTGGTGGGAAAGGCGTTTGAACGAAGCCTGACGGCAGACGCTTCGCGTCTTAGGATTTGGCAGGGCAATCGCAATGTCGACAGTCGAGAAGATCGATGTCGCACGAGGCCTGGATGCAAGATTCAGTTCCTCAGGTCAAGGCAATTCAGACGCGAATCATACAAACCACTCTAAAGAGCAATTGCCCTGCCAAATCGGGCGGGCTTCCTTCAAACGGTTGTACAGCAAGCGACTAGATCTGCCCGAGTGCGAGGCTCTTTCGGTCCGGTCGCCTGCGGTACAACACTCGGGTTTCCCACCAACAATCTGCAGCCAGCGCAGCCGCAAGCCTGCAATCTCTGGTGCACTTCCCTGCACCGCTCGCACTAATCGGCGAATGGAGAGAAAAGGAACCCTTTTGTCCCATCCCCCTATCGAGCTACCATGACCTCCGTGTCGGATGAGCAGGTCAGCAAGACAGACGAATACAAAGAGACGATGGAGTGGGGATTCCGCTGATGGTGATCAGGTCGGAGCGCAGCGACGCTGGAGTGTTTATCATTCCCGAAGTGATCGGCATGGGTCAAGGGTAAAGGGCATCATCATCTCGTTTCTCCTTGTTTTGAGGCCGTTAGGCGTGGGGTTGCCGGCGCAAAGTTTGCGTGACCAACTTGGTCGGCGGCGGATTGTCTCCAGCGTTGTTCGAATTGGTCGACTTGACGGGCCAGGTGCCGCCAGTAACGGTCGGAGACCGACAGCTCCGTGACCTCGGCAAGCAGACGCGTGAAGTAGCGCAAGCTGGAGATCAATGGCGCTGTGGGATGGTTCAGCAGAGCGACGTACTTACGGGCGCAGCCGAGCAGATAGGCGCGTTCGATCCGCTCAAGCGGCACGCGGCGCTGATGCCATTCGGCGGCGAGCCGCTCATCCGCCGGTCCGAACGTCGCTTGTACGCAGGAACGGCTGAGGAATAACTTGCGGACTTGCTCGACGTAGTTGGCTTGGCTGTTCGATGTCGTTTCGGCAGTCTGCTTGTAATAGGGCCAGAAGCGATCGGCGATCTCGATCGAGCCCATCCGGTGTTGGTTGGGCGCGGGTTGCACTTGGCAGACCCTCTCGAGTCGAAGCTCGCGCAAGTAGCTCGTGAGCGAGCGCGGACTCTTGCCCAGCCGACAAGCCAAGTCGCCGTGCCGGAAACGCAGCCGAGCACTGCGGCGATCAGCGTGGAGGCAGACCCAGACGAATAGCTTGAAGGCGCCGTCGGAGAGCAGTGCCAGAGCTTGTTCGATCTCGCGACCGGCGGCAAAGAAGCCGGTAGAGCGCTTGAGAGTGAGAGGACTCATGTCCGCGCCTCCTCGTCGGGTGAGGTTGTACGAGCGCGCTTCTTGCGTAACGATTCGCCTTCGAGTTCGATGCGGTGGGCGTTGTGCACGAGCCGATCGAGGATGCTGTCGGCTAGGGTGGGGTCGCCGATCTGAGCGTGCCACTTGGCGATGGGCAGTTGACTGGTCAAGATCGTCGAGCGGCGTTGATAACGGTCGTCGCAAACCTCGAGGAAGTCGCGGCGTTCGACCTCGTTCATCGGCGCCATGGCCCAGTCGTCGACGATCAACACGTCGAGGCGGGCGAGCCGCAGCAGTCGACGCGGCAGGCTGCCGTCGGCCTCTTTTCCAATTGAAAGATGAGCCTGAAGGAGAGAGGCGAAGCAGCTGCGGGGTGAGGGGGATTATAGCGTGAGTTGAGGTCGGCGGCTACAGCTATTTGTGGCTTCGTAGGGCGGGGTGAGGGGGATTGCATAAGGGGGAAGGGGCGGCACCCCAATCCCCCTTTGCAGCCATCCCAGGCGAGACCCCACGGCCGTCTTCGGACGTGGGCCGGAGGAGCCGACAACGCCTCGGGTCGGGGCGTTGTCTAGCGCGTGCGCCAGCAGATCGCGAGGTCTTTGCAGACGCGTTGCAGTTCGTTGCGCTGAGCGTCGAGTTGCTCGGCAAACTCGGTGTCGGAACAAGTGTCCGCTCGCGCTTGGAGCTTCTTGAGCGAGCGATCCGCGCGCAGGCCGCGCTGCTCGGCGGGCAGGCTGAGCAGCTTTTCCCACGGCGTGCTCCACTCGGCGTACACCTTGCGCAACTTGCCGCGGCGGTCTCGGCGCTCGCTGGCGAAAGCGCATGGGCGATGAAAATTCAAGTACGGGTTGAGCCACTGGCGGTAGAAGGTGTCGATCGCCTGCGTCGCTTCCGAGGGCAAAAACTGGTAGCCCATCCACTTGCGCACCACCGCGCCGTTCTTGGTTTCGACCAAGGCATTGTCGTTCGAACGGCGCGCGCGAGACTTCGTAAATTCAATTCGCAACTTCTCGAGCAGTTTAGCGGTTTGATGGTTGACGAATTCGCTGCCATTGTCGGAGTGAAAGCCGCGAACGATAAATGGAAATTGTTCCAAAAGCCCTTCCAGCAAGGGAATGAGGTGGTTTTCGTTGATGCGTTGGACGCAGCCGACGGCCTGCCACTGCGTCACTTCGTCGACCACGTTGATGCTGTAGGCGCCTTTTTCACCTTCCTGTTCGGGCGAGTGCACGGTGTCGATGCGCAGGTAGCCCGGACGTCCTCGCGGCTCGGGTTGGCGGCGTTCGCCGATCGCCACGGGTGTCGGTCGAGTCTTGTCGAGATGCAAACTGTGTCGCCGGTAGACGGCGCGTTTGCGCAAGTTGTAGAGGTGTCCCACCGACAGTTCGGCAAGGCGTTCGAACTCCTTGCGGTTGTAGATTTGGAACTCGCGCTGGAGAATGCGACGCGTCGCCGGCCCGGAGAGACGTTGCTGTACTTGGTCGACATGCGCCAGGAGAACGATGTCGGCGCGGCTGTACTTGGTGGGGAAGCGGCGCCTTCGATAGGCTGTCGGCCGAACGCACTTTTCGCGCAAAAACTGCCCGATGAGGCGAGTCAATTGGGCGCGGCTTAAGCCGGTTAGCTTGCTCAGGAAGCGTCTCAACAATCCTTTAACCGAGCGCTTCTGGTCGGCATAATGATGCCTCTTCAGGACGCCTTCGACGAGCGCGTATTTATCCGCTCGACTTCCGGCCTGGAACTCGACGGACCCACACCCGTCGAGAAAACTCTCGATCTCATCGAGACTCACTGATTCGGCTTGCTGCACGGCGACTCCCATCGCCCGCAGTTTGCCTGTTCCTAATCGACCTTGCCCAAATTACCTCCAGGCTCATCTTGTGTTGGAATCACCCCTCCCTTCAGGCTCATCTTGTATTGGACAAGACGTCGGCGCGGGCGATGGCCAGGTCGCGGAACAGTTGCGAGGCGCGAGTATAGAGCGCGCTGTAGCCGTCGCGGCAGGCTTTGTGGGCTAGAGCGCAGGCCAGATAACTTTTTCCGATCCCGGTCGAATGGGTCACATAATGCCCATAAGTTTCAAACCGCAACGGTTTACTACCGCTGGCACCCGCTGTTTGGCGAAACGCTACGCGTTCGAAAGCGGGTGAGAGACCGCCTCGGTGAACACGTCTTCTGCGAACTGCCCGACAGAACGATCTGTTCACTGCCCGCCTGGATGTTTCGGCCGGACTGTGAACGCTATTCGCTCGGTGCTCCGCTGATCGCAGTGGACGCTTTGTCCGCCCTACGAGAGCTGCTGTCGAGTTTGCAGGCCGCCCCAGAGTGCGATAAGCCTTCGCTGAGACGATCTCCCCAGGAGGAAGCCCGTGAAGCGAACACGCCTGCAACTCAACCTACCGCTGCTCGAGGCTCGGGCGACGGTGCTGCCCGGCAACAAACAAAAAGAACTCAGCAGCGCTCTGGTCGAGCTGCTGATCAACGCCACCCGCGAGAACCGGAAGCATCCGGCGGAAGGAGGGGACGATGAGCCCGAAGCTGACCAGTGAACGGCTCCGCCGTCGCGCCATCGTCTACGTTCGGCAGTCCTCGCTCGGACAGCTGACCCACAACCGCGAGAGCCGGCTCCGTCAGTACGGGTTGAAGGATCGCGCCCGCGAGCTGGGCTTTCGAGGAGTCGTCGTGATTGACGATGATCTCGGACGCTCGGGGTCCGGCTTGATCGAACGTCCCGGGTTTCAGCGCCTGGTCGCGGAAGTGTGCGCAGGCGACGTGGGCGCTGTCTTCCGCATCGAGGCCTCACGTTTGGCGCGTTACGGCCGCGACTGGCATCACCTGATCGAACTCTGCGGCATGGTCGGAGCCGTCGTCGTGGATCCGGACGGCGTCTACGATCCCGGCATCATCAACGACCGGCTGCTGTTGGGGCTGAAGGGAACGATGAGCGAGTTCGAGTTGAGCTTGCTGCGGCAGCGCTCGGTGGAAGCGATTCGTCAAAAGGCGGGTCGTGGAGAGCTACAGTTTCTTCTTCCGGTGGGTTTGTGCTGGACGGCCGGCGGCAAGATGGACAAAGACCCGGATCGTCGCGTGCAGCAAGCCTTGGAACTCGTGTTCACCAAAATGACTGAGCTGGGAAGCGCGCGGCAGGTCTTGCTGTGGCTGCGGCAGGAGAACATCGAGCTGCCGGCGCTGCCCCGCGACCGCGGAGAACCGCGGATGGTCTGGAAGCTTCCGATCTACAACACGGTGCTGAAGATCTTGAGGAACCCCGCCTATGCGGGAGCTTACGCCTTTGGCAAGACCGAGGCGCGGACCAAGGTCGTCGACGGCCGCGCGCGCAAGACGGTTGGACACTACAAACCGCGCTCGGAGTGGACGGTGTTGCTTCGCGACCACCATCCCGGATACATTTCGTGGGAGCAGTACGAGCGCAATCAAGCGCGATTGGCGGCGAATGCGCATATGAAGTCCCGCATGGAACCCAAAGACGGCCGTGGCGGGCGAGCGTTGCTGAGCGGCAGGCGGCGCTGGAAGCCGCCGAGCAGATGCGCAAGCAGCAACACGAACAACGCCATGCGTTGGAACTCGAAGCCGAGCAAGCGCGCTATGAGGCCCGCCTGACTGCGCGGCGATACGAAGCCGTCGATCCCGATAACCGCCTGGTTGCCGCCGAACTGGAGGCGCGTTGAAACGCCGCCTTGTGCAAAGTTGAGGAACTCGATACGAAACTCGAACAGTTCGACTGCAACATCGAGTCAAAGCCGCTGCCCGACAAGGCCGTCTTGCTGAGTCTTGCCCAAGATCTGCCGGCGATCTGGAACTTACCTGCCACGGACATGCGTTTGAAGCAACGCATTGTACGCATCCTGGTTCACGAGATCGTCGCCGACGTGGACAAGGAGAGCAGTGAGATCGTGCTGCTGATTCACTGGGCCGGGGGACGTCATTCCGAACTCCGCGTCAAGAAGAACGCCCTCGGCAAACACCGCCGTTGTACGAGTGCGAAAGCGATCGAAGTGCTCGGCCAGTTGGCTGGCAAGTTCGCCGACGACCAGGTGGCCGCAATAATGAATCGCTTGGGCTTGCGAACAGGAGCCGGCAACACCTGGAATCAGAATCGTGTGGCCGCAGCCCGCAACTACCATCGGTTTCCCGCCTACGATCCGAAACGAGTGCGCGATGATGTGGTGACCCTGGAACAAGCCGCGCAACTACTCGGCGTTAGCCCGACCAGCGTACGGCGGATGATCGAACGCAAAATGCTGCCCGCCAGCCAGGTTGTGGCTTACGCGCCATGGCAGATTCCGGCGGCGGCCCTGGAGTCGGAGGCGGTACGAAAGGCGGTGGAGAACGTCAAGAATCGAATCGGCGTCCCACAAACTCAACCGGGCGATCGACAACATCCATTGTTTTCATAGGGCTAGTGAGGTACAGCAGAATGTCGCAGGCTCGGTGTTGCCCAGCGCCAGCACGTTCTCACGGCGGTCGATGAACTCACAGCGCGCCAGCTCCAGCACCAGCTTCTTGTTCACCGAGGGTATGGCCAGGAAGTCAAACGTGTCGAGACTCTTCGTCACCGGGAACTTGGCGGCCTTGATGCGGCGCTCGGTCGCCCGCTGCTCGCGATCGACCAGTTCCAACTCGCAGAGTTGCTGCAGGAAATCCCTAAAATCCAAGCCTTCGGCGGCGCATTGCCGCGCCACTTTGTCGTACTCGCGCAGGAAGGTCGGCAGCCGCAGCGCTTTCAGGTGGGTTTCCAGTAGCATTCTCGACTTCGCCATTAGCTCGCTCCTGCTAGCAGAGCCAGATAGGATGCCGGCGACGTCTGCTCGACCTGCGCCGTCGGCAGGTGGGGGTACTTCATTAAGTCCAGCTTCGGCGGACGTTGCTCGATCGCGCACAGCAGTAGATGCTTGACTGCGTCAAAGCCGATCGTTCCCAGTAGACAAACTTGGCGCACCGCCGCTGCGACCTGCTCAAGAGGGAAGTCCTCCAACAGCCGCAACACCTGCACGTACTCGCGTTTGCCCGCTTTGTCCAACCGCGATTCGAGTAGTCGTCGCAGCTTCGCAAACTCCGGCGGCAACTCCCAGCCCACCAACGGCGCGGCTTGATCGAGCGCGTTGGTCTTGCGCTCCAACAACGCCAAGTAATGCACGGGATTGAAAACAAGTTCTTCGCGTTCGTAACTGCGCTGATGGCGGGCGATCTCCTCGCTGCCGCAACAGATCACCACCTCATCGACGTAGGCCTTCACCAAAACCTGGCGGTGGCCGTAGCGCGTCGGCACCGAATAATCGTTGGTCGCATAGCGCACCAGCGACAGCGAGGTCACCCTTGTCGAGCGTTTGTCGCAGGCATCGTAGGCTGTCGGCGAGTGGGGACGGGACGGCGCGAATTTGGGATGCCGCAAGCGGGGCGGAGTTACAAATGCTCGAAGGTCACGGCGGTGCGGTCTTTCATGCGGAGTTTTCGGCGGACGGCCGGCGCGTGGTGACGTCCAGTTTGGACCACACGGCGCGGGTCTGGGACGTGGAAAGCGGGGCGGAGCTGCACAAGCTCGAAGGCCACAGCCACTCTGTTAATCACGCGGAGTTTTCGCCGGACGGCCAGCGCGTGCTGACGGCGAGTGACGACCGCACAGCCCGAGTTTACACGCTAAACGTGCAAGAGTTGGCCGACTTAGCTAGGAAACGCCTCTGTACGCCCGCGATGAAGCGCTCCTATCCCGAAGAGTGGCAAGACGTCTGCCCCTAGCGCTTCAGGGTGATTTCCTTGTCATCTTGCGCGGTATCTGGCGTAAGAGTTTGCACGCTATTTGTCGCGCTCGACAGTGGCCGACGCCGCTCCGCGATCTCTCGTCGGTCGCTGCGAGACGTTGCCAATATTGGCAATGCACAGGCTTGCTGCGCTGGCGGGCCGCTCCCGAAGGCGATCTGTGATCGGTTCGGTACGACAGATACCGTGCAAAAATCTACGACAAATAATTTGCAAAGTCACAGGTTCCTTCTGCCGCATGGCGCAGCCTTGATTTACTAGACGATAATGTATTTTATCGTCTAGTAAATTAAGGAGTGTCTGTCTCCTCGGGCTCGACGAGATTAGACGCAAGAGTATCCGGCCAGTGCGATAGCGCCGGCCGCTCCTGTACGAAGAAATCCCAGCGAGTTGTCGCGATCATTGGATCAGGCATTGCGGAGCTAGTCGGTCTTGCGACACTGTGGCCTAGGACACCACGACATGGTTACGACTTCAGTCTCATTTCTGCGCCGTTGCTGTGCAATCAGTTTGCTGTGGTTCGGTGCGGCGGCAGTCTCTACCAGCGCCGCCAAGCCCAACATTGTTCTTGTCTTTGCCGACGATCTCGGCTGGGGGGATATCAGCCTTCACGGTCACCCCGATATCCGAACTCCGAACATCGACAGGTTGGCCCACGAAGGCGCCGAGTTTCATCAATTCACTGTGTCCAATCCGGTCTGCTCGCCGAGTCGCACGGCCGTCATGACCGGCCAGTACCCAGCGCGCAACAGCGTGCACCGGCATTTCGCTGACGTGGCGCATCACCAGCGGTTTTCGATGCCGGACTGGCTAGATCCTGATGTCTTTACCATGCCCGACGTGCTCAAGAGCGCAGGCTACAAGACAGGACACTTCGGCAAGTGGCACCTGACCAATCGCCATGTCCGAGACGCCCCTGCGCCGACGGAATACGGCTTCGACGAGTCTTCGGTGTTCAACGGCCCTGGCCCGCAGACCGACGCGTTCCGTCTGTACGATGACGCCATCGACTTTATTCGTCGCCATCGGGACCAGCCATTTTTTGTCAATCTCTGGATTCACGAAACCCACACACCCCACTATCCTGAGTCCGAATCCCTAGAGAAATACGCTCATCTAGATGAGCAACAGCAGACCTATGCCGCCATCGTGGACGCCGCCGACCGACGAATCGGCAAGGTGCTGGACGTGTTAGATGAGCTGGATCTTGCAGAGAATACTCTTGTCGTGTTCTCCAGTGACAACGGCCCGGAAGTAACAGGCGCGGCGACAAGAAAATCGCATCCCACCGACCCGGACGCCAAGATAGAGGGCATCGCCGGACGGGGCACCTGGTACAGCGTGGGAACTACCGCTGGCTTGAGAGGGCGCAAGCGGGACACCTACGAAGGCGGTATCCGTGTGCCCTTCTTGGTGCGCTGGCCCGCGCAGGTGCCGGCGGGACGCGTGGATACTGCTTCGATTGTCGCGGCCGTCGACCTGCTGCCGACCTTTGCCGCGGCTGCCGGCGCAAAGTTGCCGGAAGACTTCCAGGCCGACGGTCAAAACGTACTCCCGTTGTTCCAGGGCGTCGCAATCGAGCGAATCAAACCGATGTTTTGGGAGTGGAGGTATGGCAAAGGCCACGAGGGCGGTGCTGAGCCGCCCTCCTTGCTGGCGGTGCGTGAAGGGCCCTGGAAACTGCTCTACCACCGCGACAAAGGCGCGACGGAGCTTTATAACGTGGCAACCGATCGAAACGAAAGCTACGATGTGTCGGCGGATTACTCCGCCATCGTCAAGGACTTGTCCGCCAAGGTTGTGGCGTGGAAAGAATCGCTGCCGCCGGCTCCGCCGGCGCATTGCATTTCGAAGTACCGCTGACTATGATCCCGCCGACGCGTCAAGGCTCGACGGGATCGGGGTCACAGTCACATCGCGACAGCGGCAGCGCTATTCCACGATGTCGAGTTCCCGCAGGAACCGCATCGCGATGCCCATCACTTCGTTGAAGATCTCATCGCTTTCACCGGGCTTGTAGGAACCATTCCAGAACCCGTGGACTTTCCCTCCGTAGGAGTGGAACTCGCTGTGAACGCCGTGCTTCATTAGTGCATCGTTGAAGTCACGGGCTTCCGTCCAGGCCGCCGCTTCATCGGCTGTCCCATGAAATTGAATCATCGGGGCGTCGTTCGCATCGACATGGAGGATAGGGCTCATCGCCGCCCGCCGTGCGGGATCCGCATCCTTGTAGGCCATTAGGATGGTGGAGCTATGGCTGTTCTTGGTCATGTCCATCGCGCCGTTAAGGATGACGGCGGCGACCGGCAGGCCGGGCTTCTTTCGTTCGAGAGTAGAGAGAGCTGCCGTGACATAGCCGCCACCCGAACCTCCGTTTTCGATGATCCGGGCAGGGTCGACCTGGAGCGATTTCGCGTGCGCCTGAACATACCCCAACGCCTCGAACGGATCGTTGATCCCGTCGGGGCGGTCGAAGTCGAACGTGTCCGTCGTCCTGAACTCCACGGCGATGGCAACGAGGTCGCGCTGCCTCCATCTCGGGGCGACGATACCAAACACTCTTATGACCGGCTCCGTATTCGCCCAGAACGAAACCGTCAAGCGTCTCGAAGCGCAAGAGTTCGTGCTTGTTGACGCCGATGGCAGGGTGCTGGGGCGCTTCGGTAAGGGAAACGAGAGCGGCTCGCTCGTGCTACTAGACCGTGACGGAGTAGTTATCTGGTCGCAGCCGCAACCACTCGCGCATCCGGCCTCCGAGTAGCAACAGAACAAGAAGTCGTGTTAAGCGGAAATGACCGCCTATAAGCATTCGATGGTGACGGTGTCACTTGGCTTGACCATCACCTGCCGTGGCTGTCGGTGCAACGGAATTACCCATAGTGTTGCAGCGATTGGGAATCAATTCCGCCTGCATCGAACGTGCCAGTTGGCCGGGCCAGTGGAGGCGGCAAAAAGAATTTAGCTGGGCGCAGCCCCAGTCAGGGAACGAGGTTTTAAGAATTAAGGGAGAGCTCCCCAGACATATCGGAACCCTAACTTGAGGCACCT
The DNA here is from genome assembly GCA_965205595.1 of Bryobacterales bacterium. Classification (GTDB taxonomy): domain Bacteria; phylum Acidobacteriota; class Terriglobia; order Bryobacterales; family UBA6623; genus CATQHP01. Next base: position 399,373 of record CBDBHI010000030.1, read on the forward strand.
GTAGACAGGTCCGCCCCAGAGCCGGAACGAACAACGGAGGAACCGGACATTGTAGAAGCCGGCACCGCCGCGGGCGATCTTACTCAATTCTGCCGACCCCTTCATTCGTTTCGGCACTGAACTTCTATCCATTTATATTGCGAGCTTCAGCCCGAGACCTCGGTGCCTTCCTTGAATGGGACCGCTGTCCTTTTTGCTGCGGTCGTTCTGTTACAGGCCCTCCTGCTTGCTTCCACCCGATTCGATGAACTCTAGAAATTTCCTCCGGTCGATCCGTACCTGTCGACCAAATCGAACCACTCCTGGAATCTGTTGGCGGCGACACAAGTCGTAGATTCGCCACTTGGGCAAGCTGGTCATGCCGACAGCTTCAGCCACCGTAATCAATTTAGTATCCACTTGACTTCTACCGTCAACCGGACTGGCACTAGTTCTTTGACCGCCTAATGTTTGGTCTTTCGTAGTCGAATTTGCGGCGTGCGGTTTTGCGGTCGAAGCGCCAGTCGATCTTCACCCGGTCGCGGTTGACCGGGCGGTTCCAGGCCGCCGCCTTGCTGCGCAGTTTTGTCAGGTCCGGGATGCGCCGCTTGCCCAAGCATTGCCTGCCGAACAGTCCGATCTCGATCTCCGCCTGATTCAACCAGCTGCCATGCTTCGGGGTGTAGTGCGCAGTAAAACGCTCCCTAATCTGCCCGCCGCGCTCGTCGCCGCAAAGATTTGTCAGCGACTTGAGCGTGTGTGTCGAGAGATTGTCCATGATCAAGTGGATCGTCTCCGCTTGGGGGTAGAACAGCGCCAGCTCAAACAGCGCCTTGGCAAACTCCGCCCCGCAGCGGTTCGGCGTCACGAACGTAAAATGGCGGCCCGCCTTGGGCTCCACGGCACAGAACACATTAGCCGTTCCGCGGCGCTGATACTCGCTGTCGAAACGAGCCTCGCGTCCCGGCGCGGCGGGCGTCGGAGGACGAACGTCGGCGTGCAGCGTCACCGCCTTCTCGTCCAAACAAACCACCGGCTGGGTCGGATTGGAGGGCCGTTCGTAGGTCTCGAGCACGTCTTCCATGCGCACGATGTAGTCGTCATTGAGTTCCGCCACGCACCACATTTTTTTCGCGCCACGGCTTGAGGTCGTGGCTGAGCAGCAAGACGCGAATGGTTTCTCGACCCGCTCGCGGGACCAGCCGTCGCTTGACGGCTTCGGCGGCGACGAGCCGCTTCGTCGTGTGCCGGGCATGTCTGACCGCTAAGAGGTGAAAGTCCTTTGTACAGCTTGATGGAAGCGAAGTACTAGTGAAACGCAAGGGCGCCGTCGCGAGGCGGGGTCTGGAGGAAGCGTGAATCAAAACTGCGACCTGACGAACAGAAACCGGATACGAGGCATCCTTGGCCGGACGAGCGGACGACGAATCGCGAAGTCCAGATCCATCAAGGGCCAAGGCTGTAGATCCGGCAGGTGTGCGGTGAAAGCGGTCAGACTTACCCCGGGAGGTCTGCGTTTCGTCTCGAAGTTCGGGACTGCGGAAGCCGAGAGGCGACCCGATCGGGACGCAGAAGTCAGCAGAGGGCATAGTAGGCCATGCAGTCGGTGAAGCTAGTGAGGCACTCCGCAAGTCGAAAGACGGAGTTAACGGATAGGCCGAACCGAGAACGATGGCTGAAGGCCCGAACGGAAGAGAGTGGCAATTAGGACTCGTAACTCATGGACGGAAAGCGGCGGAACAACCAACTGGAGTTGGCCTTCATGAACGAGCCGGAGGGTGAAGCCCCGAGGCCCGCTCAACAAGGGACCGAACCGTGCGCGGTGAAGCGAGAGACCGCAAGCCCGGCGCGAGAGCAACAACTCATGGAGGAGGTGTGCGAGCGAGACAATCTTTTACAGGCATGGAAACAAGTCCGGGGCAACAAGGGGAGTCCGGGCGTTGATGGCAAAACCATCGACGAAACCTGGGACGACCTACGCGAGCATTGGCCGGTCATCCGGGAGCAGTTGCTTCAAGGAACGTACCAGCCGCAACCGCTGCGACGGGTGGAAATCCCGAAGCCGGGTGGCGGGGTCAGGAGGTTGGGTATCCCTACGGTACGCGACCGACTGATCCAGCAAGCGGTGTTACAAGTTCTTCAGAAGCGTTGGGACCCGACGTTTTCCAACAACAGTTACGGCTTGCGGCCGGGACGTGCGGCGCAGCAAGCGGTGGCGCGGGCGCAAGCCTACATCGCCGCGGGTTATCAGTGGGTGGTAGACGTTGATCTGGAGAAATTCTTCGATCGCGTTCATCACGATCTGCTGCTGGCTCGGGTGGCCAAACGGGTCGGCGACAAGCGCTTGCTGAAACTCATCCGGTCGTTTCTAACTGCCGGAGTGATGGAAGACGGACTGCTGAGTTCTGTCGATGAGGGAACGCCGCAAGGTGGGCCTTTGTCGCCGTTGTTGTCAAACCTTGTGCTCGACGATTTGGATCGCGAGTTGGAGAGGCGCGGTCACCGCTTCTGCCGCTACGCCGCTGACTGTAACGTCTACGTTCGCAGTCGCAGGGCGGGGCAGAGAGTGATGGCCTCCGTCACAAAGTTTCTGGAAAAGAAGCTCCGGCTCCAGGTGAATCGATCGAAGAGCGCGGTGGCTCGACCCGACGATCGGAAGTTCTTGGGCTTTCGCTTGACGAGCGGAGCGGAGCCTCAGCGATTGATATCGCCGCAGGCTCTGCAAAGGTTTCAGGCGCGAGTACGAGAGTTGACGAGCAGAACGCGCGGGGTCAGTATCGAGCAGATGGTCGGTTCGTTAAGGCCCTATCTGCTTGGCTGGCGAGGCTACTTTGGCTTCAGTCAGGAGCCGTTAGTGCTTCGTAACCTGGACGCGCGGATCCGCCGCAGACTTCGTATGATGATCTGGCGGCAGTGGGGGAATGGGCACACTCGATACGTCAACTTACGGCGATTGGGCGTGCCCCACATGAGAGCAGCCATAGCTGCCGGATCCCCGACTGGCTGGTGGGCGATGTCGCGGCATGTGGCCGTCCAGCAGGCGCTGCCCAATGCCTATTTCGACTCGCTCGGTTTGCCTCGTGTGTCCACCGCTTCGAGCGCTTAACTCGTCCGAACCGCCGTGGTACGGACCCGTATGCCCGGTGGTGTGGGAGGGGGGAGCCGTGAGGCCTCCCCCTATCCCGATCTTGTCGGGCGCGTCCGGGCGGCGGGTCGCTGCAGACCATCGCGATGATGCGCTGGCGCTGCTTAGCCGAGAGCAAACTGGCCGCGCCGGGGCGCTGTTTGTCGTGGAGCGCACGTTCGAGGCCGCCTTGCTGATAGCGCCGGGCAAGATTGCGAACCGACTGCCGCGTCAGCGGCAGCACGGCGGCAATCCGCGGTGCGCTCATGCCCTCCCCGAGCCTTTGCAACGCAACCGCCCGCAGAGTCACGCGAACCTGTTCGACTCCAGCGGCGAGAATCTTCTTCAGCGCCGCTTGATCGCTCTTGGAAACCTTCACGCTCAGGGCGGGACGAGGCATGCCTTAAGTATGCCGAAAACATTCCGATCCAAACATGTTTGTTTGTAAAATATTCAGGCGGTCAACGAACTAGAACGCCAGTATCAAGCGCTGACACTCGCCGCCGAGCCACCCAAAACTCAACGTATCGAGGAAGCGCGGCCGGCTATAACCTGGTAGTGGTCGCGCTTGAGACTGCCCCCGCGAGAGTTCTGGATTTCAGCGGCTCGCTCGAAAACCTGCCCAATCTCGCGAGATTAAAAGAGCATGCGTGGGTAGCGACAAATCACTACTCAACGTTCCCCAACTCCGCCGCCGCACTCTTCTCGTTGATGAGCTCATTCTACGGCGGCGACCCTAGGCGTCTATTCAGCAAGCTCGATTCTGTCGCGCCTAGCTTCTTACATGGACTAAGGTCGGCGGGCTACCGCACCGCTTTATATTTGCCAAACGGAGCACTCAACAGCGCGGGGGTAAGAATGTACCGCGCCGTGGGCTTTGACGCTTATCATCATCCGTCCCCAGGCCCGAACGAGTTGACAGTTTGGTCGGCTCCGTGGCGAGACAGAGAGCGGCTCGATCGCGCGGCTCTCAACATCATGCTTGACGACATCCGCGGCGCGGCCACCGAATCGTCTCCATTTGCCGCTGTCTTCTGGCCCCAGATGAGCCACGCTCCATGGGTCGACGTCTTTGAGGATGGCGAGCCGCGCACGATCGCCGATCGCGGCCTCGGCGTCTTCGCCAAAGTTGATCGCTACATCGGCGACATCATTCAAACTTTGGGGCAAACTGCCAGCTTGGATAGAACGCTCATCGTGGTCACGGGCGACCATGGGATTCGCGTCCGCAAAGAAGACCCATCTCTACCTCTCGGCAAAGTCGATGCCTACTCCTTCCACGTCCCTTTCTTGCTCTATGCCCCCGGCATTCTCGACCAGACTACACAGATACCGTGGGTGACCTCCCATATCGACCTGAGCCCGACGCTCTCCGATCTCTTCGGGCTCGAACTACCCCCTGCGTCCACGCAAGGTTCGGTTATCTGGGATCCGAAGCTGAAAAACCGAACGACGTTTTTCTGGGCCGAGGAGCTTCACGGTTCTGTGGGCTTGCACCGCGACGGAAAATTCCTGATGTGGAACACCTTCTACGATCGCGTCTATCAGAACTCACCCCTGTCGTTCGATAGCAGACATATTGTGCCCAACGACTCCGAACTTTATGCGGAAACGACCGCCCTATTCAGGCAAATGCAAAACATCAACCGACGCTGGATCAATCTCAAAATACGGACAACGCAAAGTCGCAGCGAATAGTCAGCACTGCCGACGCCAACGAAAACCTGAATCCGCGAACGACGAACGCAGCGAGTCTCATACCCAGTGAGATGAACTAACGAGACGGGCGGTAACCGTTAAGGAGCGAATGGGGAATCGCGCTGCGCAGATGGACGTGAAGCTTTGCTTTGGAGGCTGGAGGGGAAGGCTGGAGGTCACAGACCCATTCAGCCCCACCTCACTCGAAGTCTTCGACGTACATCAGGTCGCTGCCTTCTCGCTCGATTTGAGCAACCTAGAGAAAACGGCCGTCTGGTGAAACGCTCAAGCCGTCCGCCGGCGTTCCATCGACTTCAAGAAGCGTACTTGTTGAGCCATCCGAGAATCGGTACAACTGAACTGTTCCGCCAGGTCCTTGCGCATTGGCCTTAATGTAGTAGATCCCCTCGCCATGGACCGCGAAGTCCGCCATGTTGGCAATGTTGTCGACGACTTCTTTCTCCCGGCCAGTATTCAAGTTCATCGCCCAGATGGCCGCTCCAGTGGCCTTCTTGATCAAGATAATCGCGCTTCCGTCGGGCGTCTCGAATCCAGAAAGCCCGCCGTCTTCAGTGACTTGAATGAGCTGATCCCCTTCGACCGATTTCTTCCAGATTTGGTACTCACCGGTCCGGTTCGATCCAAAGTAAATCCATTTTCCGTCGCGAGACCACGTCGGAATCACATCATGTGATGGATCGTTCGTGAATTGAGAAGGGGGCCCGCCGTCCGTCCGGACGATCCAGATGTTGGCATCGCCGCCGTGTCGGGAGTCGAACGCGATGCGCGTGCCGTCCGGCGACCACTTGGGAGCGCCACCCTGCATCTCGAACGGGATCAGTGGGGTCCGATGCGTTCCGTCCGAGTTCGAGATCCAATCGCGGTTGTCGGCGTTGTAAGCGATTCTTGTGCCGTCCGGAGAGTAATCGCAGAACCAAGTGCGGCCAGTCGCCGCCGTCACTCTCATACCGCGAGCGCTCGCTGCTGTCGCTGAAGAAATTGCTCCAGAAATATCGTAACGCCACAGGTTCGTGTCGCGTGTCGATCGCGTGTAAACCAGTGTTCCGCCGAGCCTCGCAATGGCCGGAAGCGATCCACTCTCGCTAATTTGTGACACCTCTTTCACGCGGCGCTCATCATCGACAGCCAGGCTCCACAAACTATGTCGATATAAATATTTAGCTACTACCAATCTTGTTCCATCGGCGGACCAAGCCGGTCCGGACCAGCCGAATTGAGCGTCGGTGAGCAGACTCGGTCGGCCCGCTGGTTCCAGGTCTTCGTCAGGCCAAAGCGGCAATCAGCGGCAGGATGTGAATCAGCGGATTGCCGGCGTCGAACCGCATAAACGCCAGGGTCTTGCCATCGGGCGAGACAGCGGGGCTTAGATCTTTGGTCTGAGCGCTTGTGATCGCCCGCTTTTCACCGCTACGTAACGCGAACCGGTAGAGACCACCGAGTCCGTCTTGCCGTTCTCGGTCCACCAAGACTAGGTGTTCGCCGCTCGGATGCCACGCTAGGTATCGACGGTCGCGGTTCATCGTCAGGTTTTCCGGCCTGGCATAGATTTCCGTCAGTTTTTCTTCGCGGCCGCCGAGTGGAGGCGTGCGCAGAACCTCTGATCGATCGCCTGACAACTGCCGGAGAAAAGCGAGCAAACCGCCATCCGGCGACCATGCCGGACTGTAGTCCTCGCGCGCATCGTGAGTAAGCCGCATCGGCTGCGAACCGCCGACAGTCAAAACGTAAATGTCAAAGTTGTCGCTATCGGGGCCGTTCCACACAAACGCCACCTGCGTCCCGTCAGGCGATAGAGTCAGCGTTGTCTCAATGCCGAGATATCCCGTTAGAGTTTTTGCGTTCAGAAGGGACCTGGGCAGTTCCACGTCAGTTCGTTCCGGCCAGAGCAATGCGAGGGTGACAGCCGCAAGGAGCCCGGCGATCGCAAGCGCGACGCCCCAACGCTTTCCCTGAGGGGTCTTTTCGACAAGCGATGTCGACCCCACTGGCTCCAGCGATTCGATAAACCGATACCCGCGCCGCAGAACCGTCTCGACAAACTGCGGCCGCGTTGGGGAATCCCCAAGTGCCTCACGCAGCCGCGCCACAGCGGTATTCAAGCTGCGGTCGAAATCAACGTAAACGTCCTCGCCCCAGATCTCCTTCCGCAGCTCTTCACGCGTAACGACTTCGCCCGGGCGCGCCAGCAGACTCTTGAGAATCCGAAACGGCTGATCTTGCAGCCGCACGGCCCGCCCATTCTTGCGCAACTCTCCCGCCACGACCTCAAAGGCGCCGAACCGAATCCGTTTTGCTGTTCCGGCCGACATGTACTGACCTACGTAAGATCGCACATAAGTTCAGTTAAATCAACAGCATACGAAGTAACAACTACTTAACAGACAGATGCCTTGAGGTATCGGCTTACCTGGCTGAATCTCGGACTCACAGCGCAACCAGCGCACCAGAGAGTCCGATGAAACACATCCATCTAGCCGCCCTTTTGGCCGCGTCACTCCTCGCTAGCCCCTGCCTGGCTGCAAGCGTTGAATCGCTTCCTGACGTCAAACAGATGACCGTTAGGATCTACAACTACGCCGACGTCTCCGATACCGTCATGAACGACGCCAAACGCGAATCCAATCGCATCTTCGCCGAACTCGAAATCGAGACGAGCTGGCTCAACTGCCCCACCTCCCCGGAACTGATCGCCTCGAACCGAGCCTGCTCCGCCAAGCCTGGTCCGGACCATCTGATCGTGAAGATATTGCCAAAGTCGATGAGCAACAAGTATGGGTTCAAGCGCGGAATCTTTGGTTTTGCTCTCCCGACAGCGAAGGGCGTCCCAGGGAACTCGATCAGCCTGTTCTTCGAGCGCGTCCTAGTCCTGGCTTACTACGGCGGGGTCGGGACGAGCTTCGTGGACGCCCAAGCGATCATTCTGGGACACATGATCGCCCACGAAATCGGCCACCTACTGCGCGGGCCACAGAGTCATTCACCCAGCGGGATCATGAGCTTCCCCTGGAACAAACGAGTCTTGACCAACATGGAGCACGGCCGCCTAAAGTTTTCAACGAAAGAACGGCCACTAATCCACAACGAACTAGACCGCCGTGCGGACTTGCGCCAAGCATCGATCAACTAGTCAGGAGCCCCAACGGCAGCGCCCGATCGATCTGAATAGAATCTCTAGACACCAAAACGCCGACAATGCACTCCGCGGTTCCGAGCCGCGCCGCCGTGCGGTGCGGAGGTCGAGCTTCTGCTACAGCAGCTCGACTTGAAGCTTCCGCGCCAATCTCCACCAAAGGTTCTAACCTCAACCAACCAAACCCTGTAGTGCCGATCTTTTAGAGCGTTTTCATAATTGGCGTAGACCGATTTTAGGCAACACCGCAGACTTTCTCTCGACGATTTGTGGCGCGGCCCGCCACTCGCCGCCGGCGTGTCCATTTGTCGGTCTACGCTCTTGCTGAAAATGCTCTAGAACCAAACACTGAAAACCCTAGCCTTATCACCCTCCACCCCCTCGAATCGCGAAACTCGGGTTAACACAAAAGCTCGGTGGTCGGGCAGGCGTCTCGCCGCCAGCGTCCTAGGCTTGGTCGATTTCAAGCGACAACGTGATATCACAACACGTATCTACCGCATCGTGCAAAAAAGGCAAACTTGCGAGCATTTACTGTCCGTAGACGGCTCGCGGCGAACGTCAGGCGAAACCGCTCCCAACTAACACAGTGAATACGCTTTCGTGGCTTGATTCACGAGGTCTATTCTCTGGAGGGCTTAACGAGTCTGGACGATTTCTGGCAGAAGCACCGACCATGGGGGTCAGGTCCGTACCGAATCGACCTTGACCCGGGAGAAACTGGGTAGCTGCCTTCCAGAATTCCCAGTTTCTGTTCCCGCAGTCAGGCCAAGCGCCTGCCCGCCGTGTTTTGCGTAAGAAATCAGTTGCATTACGGCGCGCCGGTGGCTATGCTGGCCGTACCGAGGCGGCTCACACACCAACCCAAAATAGGAACGGCAAACACGTTCGACAGACAGGAGAGGCGTTTTATGTCAATCAATTGGTTCTCGCGACTGCTCGTGGTCGCCCTCACGCTCGCGCTTTTTCAAGGCCAGGCACCCGCTCAGACAGTGGGCACGATACTTGGTACGGTCACCGATAACACGGGTGCCGTGATTCCCGGAGCTGAAGTCACGATCACCAACGAGGGCCAGGGCACCTCGAACGTTGTTTCAACCCAGGCGGACGGAACGTTCTATCTTCCAAACGTCGTGCAGGGTTCCTATTCGATACGGGTCGAATCCGACGGATTCCAATCCCACGCTGTCTCAAATTTGCGGCTGGACACAGGCGGCGTCATTACTTACGACGCCGCGCTCGAGGTGGGTGCCGTCACCGAAACCATCAACGTCGAAGCATCAACCCCGCTAGTGGAAACCTCGCGTGGCTCGCTGGGAGCGGTTGTCGAGAACAAGCGCGTGCTGGAGCTGCCCTTGATCAACCGCGAGGTGTTCGACCTGCTGGACCTGACCCCAGGCGCCCAGCGCATGAGAAACAGCAACCGCGCCGGCGGCGGCGACGTAACGATCGCCGGCGGGCGGACTCGCGCGGCCGGGGTCTTCCTCGACGGCGTGGTCAATTCCCGCACCGGCATCGGGGCGACGATCACCGAACTGAGCCCTCCAGTCGATGCGATCTCGGAGGTTCGCGTGGAAGCCAATGCCCCGACAGCCGAGCTGGGCCGCTCGTCGGCCGGCTTCATGAATGCGACGACCAAGTCGGGCACCAATGAATTCCACGGGTCCGGCTACTGGTTCGTCCGCAACGACGCGCTCAACGCGCGCGGCTGGGACGCCAGGAGCAAGACCAAACTACGCCGCAACACCCCTGGAGCGACGATCGGGGGTCCGATCGCCAAGAACCGCACGTTCTTCTTCTACAACTACGACATCACGATTCAGAACCTCGAGGACCTGCGCGTCCGCAACGTCGGACTGCCCGAATGGCACACCGGCGACCTCTCGACGATGCTGCAGTCGAATGGCAGGTTGCGGCCCGTCTATGACCCGCTCACGTCGAGCCGCCGCGGCGGCGAAACGCAGTTCGAGAACAACGTCATCCCGCGGAGCCGGCTCGATCCGGTGGCGCAGAATGTCATCGGCTTTGTGCCCGCTGCGAACCGCTCCTCGGTCGACGTCTCGAACGAGGGCAACTGGGTCCAGAACCTCGGTCGCGAGCTACGGCGCACGAGCCACACGTGGCGCGTCGACCACAAGCTCAACTCCGAGGACTCGCTGAGTTTCCGCTACAACCTGTTCATGCCGGTCACCGACCAACGTGTGTCGGCCGCTGATTGGGGTCCTGCGGACCCGAACCAGATCAAGTTGCCGCAGCGGCAGCAGAACATCCTGTTGTCTTACACGAAGCTGTTCTCGCCTACGTTCTTCATGAAGGCGACGGGCGGATTCTTCCGCTATCGCAATGACGTTCAGGGCCAGAACCTCAACGAAGATCTTGCGAGTCAGATCGGGCTCGTGGGCGTCGGTCCGGACGCCTTCCCGCGCTTCAACATCGGGGGCAACCCGAACTTTGGGAGTATCGGCCAGTCCGGCGGTCATCGGCGGCTGTTCGCATTTACGAACTTCGAATACGCGGCGCACTTCACGAAAGTGACCGGCAAGCACACGTTCAAGTTTGGGGCGGACTATCGCAGGTATCAAGGCAGCGAGCTGGGCCGCCAGACGGCCTCCGGCGTCTTCGACTTCGCCAATACCGATACGCGCGGGCTCAACGCCGACGGCAGCGTGATCGGAGGAACTGGCGCCGACCTGGCGTCGTTTTTGCTTGGCCAGGCGGATCGGGCGCGGCTGCAAGCCAACCCGTCGTTCGGGCGCCGCTCCTTGTACTCCGCCGGCTTCTTCCAAGACGATTGGCGCGTGAACGGCAAGCTCACAATCAATCTGGGGCTGCGCTATGAGTACGAGTCTCCGTTCACGGAGGTGGCGGACCGAGTCACCGGCTGGGATCCGACTCTGCCGCTGCCGGCCGCGGGAACCAACGGCATCCGCGACGGTCAGCTCGGCCGGTTCTTCTTTGCCGGACAAGACGGCTTTCCGCGCAACCCGGTGCGGCCCGACAAGAACAACATCGGTCCGCGGTTCGGGTTCGCTTACAAGCCCGGCGCGGCCAACAAGACGGTGATCCGCGGCGGATTCGCGGTGATGTACGGCGGCAACTACGACGGCAATGTGTTGCAGACCGGCAGCCAGGGCTTTGGAGGAGCGGGCAACCTCGGCGGCGGGCAGGTTCCGCTGTTGAAAGACGGTTTGCCGTCGACATTCCTTGTGATTCCGGACAGCTCCGAGCTGAACCCCAATTTCGGCACGCGCGGCACGAGGTTTGTGCAAGGCCGCGTGGACTTTGTCGAGCGGGACCATCGCACGCCGTACGCCTACGACTACAACCTCACCCTGCAGCATCAGGTCGGCGAGCAGCTCTTCGAGGTGCGCTACTACGCCAAGTTCGCCAAGCGGGTCAACTTGCGCCGGATGAACCTCAACCAGATCCACCCGCTGAACCTGCCGCGGGTCGGGGCGCTTGAATTCGGCAGTCGCGCCAATACCCAACGCTTGCTGAAGCCCTTCACGCAGTACGGCGGCACCGGGCAGGTCCGGATGAACAATCCGAACTTCTTCAACTCGGACTATCAAGGCGTGTCGTTCAAGACCGAGAAGCGCTTCAACCAGGGGCTCGGATACATCTTCCTCTACACCTTCTCGCGCTGGTACGACAACGCGCCGTTCGTGGGTGAGAATGCCGCCAGCCTGGGCGACCATGACTGGTACCAGAACATCTACGACTTCGCCAGCGAGTGGTCGTTGTCGGCGAACCATTCGCCGCATCGCGTAGTGTTCAGCCCGATCTTCGAGCTACCGATCGGCAACGGCAAGAAGGTCAACCTCAGTGGCCCCGCGAACGCGATCCTCGGCGGCTGGCAGGTCTCGGGGATCTATACTTTCCAGACCGGATCGCCGTTCGGGGTGACCGTTCTCAACGGTGCGCGCGATGTGAAGGGCGACAACTCCGCGGATGCGACGCTCTACGCCAACCTGGTGGGGAACCCGGACGACCCGAACAGAGGCGCTCCGGCCCTCGGTGGACGACGGGGGATCCTCTGGACAAGCGAGGACGCTTTCGAATCACCGGCGCCGTTTACGTTGGGCAACGCCGGCCGTAAGGTTCCCGGCACCCTTGGACCCGGCACGCCGCACATCTTCAACATCGCGCTCTCGAAGAACATAGATATCACCGAGCGCGTTCGCGCCCAGCTCCGCTGGGAAACGTTCAACAGCTTCAACACGCCGGAGTTCAATAATCCGCGCGACCAGGTCGGGCAATCGGGCTTTGGCGTCGTCAACGCGGGCAACTCGCATCGCGAGATGCAATTTGGCCTGAAGCTCTACTTCTAACCGATCGGCCCGGCCCTAGGCCGGGCAGGTCCTCTTCCATAGCGTGCTAAGTAGGCGAACGTCGGCGGGCCATAGCTCAGGCTCTGCCGACGATTCCAAACCACGCGACGATCCCTCGCACATCAACATGAAGCCATCGGCCTCCATTGGGCCTTTCGCTCACACTCTACAGGAGACCTAACGGCGCGGCGGCTCAACTAGCTGTCGGGAGAGGTGCACACGCGGCATGGTAGAGGAAAATCTAATCGCCACAAAGATTCCCCTCGACTCTCGCTCGACAGTGATGAGCACTGTAGAAAAGCTGCGTATAGCCTCCACGTGGACGCCTATTCGGATATTGCCTCTTGACCTGAAGCGCCGAACATGTCGGCAGCTGCCCACTGGAATCGGGAACAGACTGCTTTATAAGCCCATTTTCACAGGAGGAAGGTTGTTGACGAATCCCGCCTTATTTCGCCGTAGTTCAGCAATTGCCATCTCCCGCATCTCTTTGAGCTTTGTCTGAAAATCCGCGTTCACGGCCAGGTTGTCCAACTCGTCTGGATCGGCGTCCATGTCATAGAGTTCTTCGAGGTCTTCTATCAGAGGGCGGATGTATTTGTACTTACCGTGCCGGATCATTACGTACCAAGGGACGTCACCATGCATGGCACCCTCACCTTTCGGTATCGCGTTCGTATCTGAGCCATAGTTGCGCCCCGTTGCGGCCAGAAGCATCGGGCGGTCCCACTTAGCGTTGGGGTCTTTGAGAAGCGGCGTCAGATCCTGGCCTTGCATCTCCCACGGCTGCTCAATGCCGGCAAAGCTGAAGAAGGTCGGTACGATATCAATACCGCCGACGGGTGTCTTTACGACTGTGCCGCGGGGTAAGCGACTCGGCATGCTAATGATCATCGGCGATCGAATATTCGAGTCGTACGCGGCGATCTTCGTACCGCGGAATCCGTGTTGACCCCAAGCCAAGCCCTGGTCCGACGTAAAGACGACCAGCGTGTTGTCCTTCTGACCGCTCGTCTCAAGGGCCTCCAGAACCCTCCCAATTCCCTCATCCAGCCCCAGTACGCCCTGGTGATACTGGCGCACCCAGGATGTGATCGAGCGTCCCTGGAAATAGGGCTGCCCGTTTGGCCCGCGCGTCCAGTGACTGACCTTCTGCGCCCAGGCGGGCTTGCCTAGTCGTGGTCCAAATACGTCTTGGGGTGTGTCGAAATCGATGCCGACGTAGTCGTCCACGTGGCGCTTGGCCGGCGTGAAGGGGCTATGCACTGCCCCGTAACAGAGCCACAGGTACCATGGCTTATCCTCGTCACGACCCTCACCGTTGATCACATCGATTGCCCAGTCGCTGTACTGATCGGTCGAGTAGCGTGCGAGCATCTTCGTCTCGCCACCCTGATAAGTGATTGGCTGGTCGTGATAGTAGTGCTGATGGTTCTCCGGGTGTGCCGGCCGGTTCCAGACGATTTGATAGTCCCAGTCGCGGCCATACCCGGTGTCGGTGCCAGTGTGCCATTTGCCGACATGTGCGGTGTGGTAGCCGTTCTCGCGGAAAACCTTTGGCCAGAACGGCGTCTTTTCCGGGTCATAGGTGCTGCCTGGGTAAGGACCCTCCATCCGCATCGATTCGACCGAGAACTGGTGTTTACCAGTCAGCAGCGTCGCGCGCGAGGGCATGCACCACGAACCGATGTAGGCGTACTCAAATCGGACACCGTTTTCGGCGAGCTTGTCGAGGACTGGTGTCTCAACCCAGGGGTAGGACTGCGGATAGGCACCAACTGTGCGGTAGGAGTGGTCGTCGGAATAAATAAAGAGGATGTTCGGTCGCTCGGCGGCTGAGAGAAGACCGAGGGCCAGGAGCATTAGCGAGGAGAGGCGGGTGGCAACAGACATGGCACTGCTATTGTCGTGCAGGCTGGGACCGCTGTCAAACGTTGCCGAGTTTAGTCCGCGACGTGTTGGCAAGGTCAGGGACTGATAGGCGATCTCTAACTGCGACTGCACACCATCGAGTCGCCTGGCGATTCTCGGCCCAAAGGCCTTACGTCAAACGATCCTGCTGAAATTGAGCGCCAGATCGCCAGACATTCAGAGTGTAGGTCACGAAGTCCCTCGCTGAGGCCCGAAACACGAACTGATCTCGGAGCTGGGAAACAGCTTCGAGAGGCAGATAAAAACACCTCATGTGGCCGGCTTCCCTGACCTTGAGCGATACCTAATGGGAACAAACGGTAGTGTCAAGGGCGGAGTAAATTTGGACCACTTCGGCGGAGCAAAAGTAGACCAGTTGGTGAAGGGGTAGCGGTTTTCGTGGGACGGCTGGAACGGAGCCTGCGGTCGCCCTTTAGGGCGGCCCAGGCGTAGTGGAGGCCGTCCCACGAAAACCGGGCGAGTGGCCGGTGGGTCAGCCCAAAGAGTGAGCCCGCTTCTTCTTGCTCTGGATCAGACGGAAGCTTTCGGCGTTCAGCTCTAGAATATGAACGTGGTGCGTGAGGCGATCGAGCAGGGCGCCGGTCAGCCGCTCGGAGCCGAAGACCTCCGTCCATTCGTTAAACGGCAGATTCGAGGTGACCAGCGTCGAGCCCTGTTCGTAGCGCTGGGAAAACACTTCGAACAATAACTCCGCTCCGGTCTTCGATAGCGGCACGTAGCCCAGTTCATCGACGATCAGCAGATCCTGCTTGGCCAACTGCTTTTGACATCGCAGCAAGCGCCGTTCATCTCGGGCTTCGAGCAGCTCATTGACCAGTGCCGCCGCTGTTGTGAAGCGTGTTCGATAGCCGCGCTGACAAGCCGCCAGTCCCAACGCCAAGCCGATGTGCGTTTTGCCCGTGCCGGAATTACCCAGTGCCGGCACGTTTTCGCGGCGGTCGATAAACTCACAGCGCGCCAGTTCCAGCACCAGCTTCTTGTTCAACGCCGGCAAGGACGGGAAGTCGAAAGTGTCCAGACTCTTGGTCACGGGAAACTTCGCGGCCTTGCTGCGGCGCTCGGTGGCCCGCTGTTCACGGTCGAGCAGTTCCAGCTCGCAGAGTTGTTGCAGGAAGCTCCTCGAATCCAAGCTCTCGGCGGCGCATTGCCGCGCCAGTTTGTCGTACTCGCGCAGGAAGGTTGGCAGCCGCAACGCTTTCAAATGCGCTTCGAGCAGAAGTTTCGACCTCGCCATTACCCCCCTCCTTGTGCCGGCAGTGCCAAATAGTCCGCAGCGGAGGTTTGCTCCACCTGGGCTGCCGGCAGGTGCGGATACTTCGTCAAGTCCAAGCGCGGCGGCCGTTGCTCGATGCGGCACAGCACTAAGTGCCTGACTGCATCCAAGCCAATCGCTCCCAACTCGCAGGCTTGGCGCACCGCCGCGGCAACGTGCTCGAATCGGAAGTCCTCCAGTCATCGCAATACCTGCACGTACTCGCGCTTGCCTGGCTTTCCCAACCGTGCCTCGAGCAAACGTCTCAAGCACGGGAACTGTTCGGGCAGCTCCCAGCCCGCCAACGGGGCCGCTTGATCGAGCGCGTTGGTCTTGCGTTCCAGCAGTGCTAGGTAATGCAGCGGATCGAAGATCAACTCTTCGCGTTCGTAACTGCGCCGGTGGCGCGCGATCTCTTCGCTGCCACAACAGATCACGATTTCATCGACGTAGCCTTTCAGCAACACCTGGCGATGTCCGTAGCGTGTGGGCACCGAGTAGTCGTTGGCGCGATAGCGCACCAATGACAGCGACGTCACCCGCGTGGTGCGTTTGTCGCAGGCGTCATAGGGCGTGGGCGGCAAGGGCAACAACGCTTGGCGGTCACGCTTGAAACGTTCCTCAATCGTTTCGGTGTGCCGCCGCAAGCGCCGCTTACGATTGTTGAGGCACTGCGCTTCGAGCTGCTCGTTGAACGCTTCCCAGCTTGGAAACCTTGGCGCCGGCACCATGAAGTTCCGCCGGGCATAACCGACCAGTCCTTCCACCTTTCCCTTGTCGTTGCCTTTGCCCGGACGCCCGAAACGATCGGAGAATAAATAGTGCGACTGCAGTTCACTGAACACCCTGGTCCGCTTGCGCCTGCCGTCGCCCAGAATCCTCGCCAGCGCCAAGGTCGTGTTGTCGTAGAGGATGCTGCGTGGCACGCCGCCGAAGTACCGAAACGCTGCGTTGTGCCCCTCGCAAAACGCTTCCGTCGTCGCGGCCGGGAAAGCTTTTACGAAAGCGTCATCGCTAGGCGGCAGATCGACCACCAAGTAGTGCGCCTTGCGCTGTACGCCGTCAATGACCACCAGAGCTTCACCGCAGTCGGCCTGGGCATCGCCCGCCGGATGCACCAGCGGCACGAACATCTCTTGCCCGCCGAGCTTCTTGTCGCGAACATAGTCCTTGACGATCGTGTAACCGCCGGTGAAATCGTACTCGTCGCGCAAGCGGTCGAAGATGCGTTTTGCGGTGTGGCGTTGTTTCTTCGGACGTTCCTGATCGTCGATGAGGATCTGATCGACGATTCCGGTGAAGGGATCCAGCTTCGGCCTCTGCGCTGGTTGGCGCCGCCGATAGCCCGGCGGAGTGGCGTAGCGCAACATCTTGCGCACCGTCCCTCGCGCCAGGCCAAACCGTTTGGCGGCCTCGCGCTCACTGAGCCCTTCGACAAAGACACTGCGCCGTACTTGAGCGTATCGCTCCACGCGATACATCCCTCTCGTGTCCCACAAACACCACAGGAATGTTCGCTGGACCACTCGGACGGTCTACTTTTACTCCGCCCAAAAGCAGCTTCGATTCGCCGCTCTATGGTCTAGTTTCGCTCCGCCGTTCTCATGAATGAGTCCGACGGACTAAGAACGGTCGATGGCCCTGAGTTTCATACCAATTCGCTCAGCGAAGGCCCTTAACCGAGCTACATTGCAAGAGCATTTTCAGGAATGACATTGGCAGCTTCCAGAGATGGTTCCGCCATCAACCGCTCCCTCGGTGATAGCAGGGACTGCGCTTCGATTCGACGGTAACCGGGTCACGCTCATAACAAGCAGGGCCGGAGCACGCCCTAGCGGAAGTGAGGCGGCAGGTTTCGGTGTTTATATCACACTATTTAGGCGTTTCTCAAAACGACGTCAACTATAAAGAGCCTCGGTCGGCTTACAATTGACATGCGAGGTGAGAAACCTCGCTGGCAGCTCCAAGGTCATATCGAGCTGTCAGATAACGCCGGCGGATTCCAGGCCGCTGCGCGCGCCCGACTGCATTTCAAGAGAGCCTTTGACAACCAACGGCCACAAACGTTTCGGCGCCACTGAACAGCTTAACGACAGTAGGGCTGCTCGCGACAGAATTGACCCTGCCAGACTGGAAGTCGAAAACAAGATTCTACGGTGGCGATTGGAACTTCTAACCGGGAGTCCGGGCTGGCGGATGAATCGCGGATATCGCAGATGGCTCAGAAATTCCAGTCTCGGCCGGGCACTCAGTCGACCGCTCGCTTGGTTGCTAAAACGCGTTTCCGGCCCTTCAGGCGTTGCGCACGGTAAAGAACCTTTATCGGGCACGGATTACCACTCCGGAATCATCAATGAATCGATTCTTTACGAAAGTATGTCTGGGGGAGACATCGTTATCGTTTGCGAATTTCCAGCGGAGCTCGCGCGCGTTCCGTTGGTCGGAAACACCCGCATCTCAGGGTGGGCTGTGGCCAAACAGGGCATTGCCGCCGTCACCGCTTCCATAGATGGCGATCAAGAAATAGCGATAGATTTCGGTCGGCGGCGTCCTGACATCGGCATGCATCTGCCAGATTATCGAGGATCGTCGGATGCGGGCTTTCTCATCGATCTCGACTGCGCGAAATACGCGAGGGGCGATCATCAACTCTCCATTCTGGTGCGCACGACAGACCATGGGCAGGCGACGTTGAAGCACTCAATTAAGATCGAGCACGGGTCGCCGTATTCCGTCTGGATTCAATACCACGAAGCTCAAGCGAAGAAAAACAAGAACGCTACGAGGGAGCTCAGCGGCGCGGCGGCTAGCTCAACGATTCTTGTCGTCATGGAACTCAACGCATTCCGTCCACAGGTTTTGCGAGCCCAAATAGACTCTGTTTTCAAGCAAACTCACACCAACTGGGAGCTCTGTCTGAGGCTGCCCGCGACCGCGGGGGACGAAGCCAAGGCTACAGTGGAATCGTATGCGAACAGGGACGCAAGGGTCAGCATTGACTTCTCGAATCCCACGCAGGTAAGTGCCGGCCATTGCGTCGAAGCCATTCGACACTCGAACTGCGGCCTGTTAGCTTTCGTATGCGATTCCACGCTTGATCCCAGCGCGCTGAGTGAAGTCACGCTCGCCTTCGATCGCAAGCCATCACTCGCTATTGCCTACGCTGACGAGGACCGAGTTTTGGATGACGGCACCCGGGAAGTACCTTTTTTTAAGCCCGACTACTCGCCAGAGCTGCTGCGAGGATTTAATTACATCGGCAATTTCTTCGTGGCGCGCCGTGATGTTGTTGAAAAACTTTCCAACGTTCAAGATTCGCCAGATGTGGACCCGATTTACGACTTCATTCTGCGCCTATCTGAAATCACATCTGACGTGGAAAGAGTCGCTAAAGTGTTGTCCCATAGAGTCGGACGCGACGACGGATGCCTATCGAATCCAGCATTAATGAACGGGAGAGCGAGCGCCGGTCGTCGGGCGATTGAGGCTCACTTTGAGAGAACGGCAACGTCGGCGTCGGTAGAAGCTGTCGCGCCATCTTCGTTTCATGTGCGCTATCTACTCGACTCCAACCCCGAGGTGCTGATTGTCGTTCCAAGCGCCGGTCGAGATGGCCGGCTGAAGATGGCGCTCGAAAGCGTGCTTCAAAAAACCGAGTACTCAAACTTTAAGATCCTCGTCGCCGACAATTCCGACGGCCACGAGGTTGCGGAGCTAGTTTCGTCTCTAGCAACCGACGACAGAGTGACGCTCAGGGACTTTCGGTTCAGGCCGTTTAATTTCTCGCGACTCTGCAACCAGGCTGCCGGAGGTTCATCGTCCCCCATAATGCTGTTCTTAAATGACGATGTCGAAGTGATCACTCCGACCTGGTTGGGGTCGATGGTTGAGCATGCGAACCGTAAAGAAATCGGCGCGGTGGGAGCACGGTTACGATTTCCAGACGGGACGCTTCAGCACGCGGGCGTCGTGATCGGGATTGGCGGCCTGGTTGGAAGCGCATTCCGCGGTTCGCTAGACGGCGATAACGGACACGTCGATTTATCCGCTACAACGCGCAACTGCGCGGCCGTCTCGGCTGCCTGCCTGATGACTCGACGCAGCGTTTTTGAGGAGTTGAACGGTTTCGATGAAGTCAATTTGCAAATCTCGCTGCAAGACGTCGACTACTGCCTGCGCGCGCTTGAAAAGGGATATCGAACGGTGTACGATCCGCACGCGGAGTTGACGCACTATGAGTCGGCGTCTCGCGAGCAGGCCGGCTTGCTGACACATCCGGAAGAAGATCACTACTTCCGCGAACGCTGGGCCGATTGGATCAAGGACGACCCATACTACAACCCGAATCTCACTCGCTCGCAAGATAACTTTGCTATTCGGCTCACTACGTAGGGAGCATTTCTCGGACGCATTTCGAGTTACCCTCCGGGATGGTGCTGGGCGCAAACACCCACTAGCATCTCTATCACGCTAAAATTGGCGCATCTTGAGTGACGAAATCGTGATCGCCTCGCGGCGGGAATTGATCTCCAAAACTACGGCCATAGCAGCAAGCGTAGCCGGCGGATTCCCGCTAGTCGCTCGCCCCACCGACATGTTAACGCTCAGCTTTCTCACCATTCCCGACCCCGATGGCTGGCACCCTCATCTGCGTCTCAAAGGCGATTGGCTGATTTTCAAAGTGAGCGACGGCACCCTCTCCGGTTACGGCGAAGCCTAGCATAGCAAGCAAGACGATCTTTGCAAGAGCACTGCTGAATCTTTATTCCAGACGCACTATGCCGACTTCAAGCTGTCTCTGGAATCTCTGAGAGCGAAGGAGCAAGAGCTTGCGGAATTGGAGCCGGACTTCGTCACGGCCACGGCATTCTCCGGGTTGAATCAAGCTCTCTACGAGCTTCTAGCTAAGCGCGAACAAGTGCCCGTGTGGCGGCTTTTCAAGGCCAAAGCTGGATTCGAAAACCTACCTCTATACACCACAATCAATCGATCATTAACCAGCCGTTCAAACGACGAATACCTAGATCTGGTTGCAAAGTTGCAGTCACAGGGTTTCCAGACATTCAAATGCGCGCCGTTTGAACGCGTCGACGGTCCCGACGATGCGTTAGAGAAAAGCGAATTCGGCATCGAAACGCTAACTAGCCTACGGAGGCAGTTCCCCGAGCTAGGCATTCGCGTCGACTTCCACGAACGATTCGGCCCGGATGATTTCTTCGAGCTTGTACCTAGATTGGAAATGCTCAAGTTGGACTGGCTGGAAGAACCATTCAAGATGGGATCCGCGTTCACGAAGCTTAGAAGCCTCACGAAGCTGAGAGTCGCCGCCGGTGAGCTGTTCTGGGGCCAGACACGGTTTGCAGAGATTACGAAAAACGAATGGGCTGACGTCATCATGCCCGACGTCAAACATGTCGGCGGCTTCGGCCCGCTACTCGCCGTCCTGGAAATGGCGAAGGGGCGCATCGAAGTTTCGCCTCACAACCCGTCCGGCCCGGTTTCAACAGCAGCCAGTTTGCATGCCGCCGCGCTTTTCCCAGAGACAGTTCGTTCCATCGAATTCGCGTTCGATGGCGCTGGGACACGGCACCAAACGGGGGAGCAAGTCGAGGGCGGTCGGCTGTATTTGAGCGACCGACCCGGGTGGGGAATTGACCCCGAACCCTCTGCCTGAATCTTGGCAGCTAGTCCGCATTACTTCTCGCCACGTAGTGAGAAATGCGGGCCGGCCAGGAGCTGCCTCAACTGTTCCAGGCCCTGCTGTGTTTTACTGCTCTTAGGGGTCGTGCTTTGTTTCCTCATTCTTCGCTTTCCCACTACCGAGCAAACATCTTTACCGATTTTGCAGAACTCTCCCAACATAACCGTTGTTCTCTCGATGCGCAGAGTAGTATCTTCACTCGTTAATCCGCAACGCACTACGCTCTACGCTTGATGCCTATGGTTATGGCGGGTTTTTCGGCGGCGGTACAATCTCTCAGACGAAAATCTGTCACGGATGATCGCTGTAGTTGAGCTCTCTCATTGAAAAGAATGGATCAGACGCGCTGGACTCTTTTGGGCCTTGCTCTTTGCCTAATTGTTCCTTCAATTGGTGAGGTTCAAAAATATCTCGGGAATCCCGCGCTGGGCGTTGTTATCGCGGTTTTTTGGGGCTATGCTAGCCTGCTGCCCTGGTTTCTCAAGAATGTGAACCAGCTCGGAGCGACGCTATTGGCGTTGGCAACGCTCTTCGCATTGATCGCGATTTTCGCTGTGTTGCGACCCATCGCGGAGTCTGGCTCGGTTGGCGGCGGCTCCGACTCGGATGACGCAATCAATATAGGCGTTGCGGAGTTGCTCGAGGGGCGCTATCCCTACTATCCGAAGACGTATATGGGCAACCCGATCTTGCCCATGCCGGGCGCGCTTTTGCTTGCGACACCTTTCGTTCTATTAGGAGACGGCGCCTATCAAAATATCTTCTGGCTAGCTGCCGCCTTCATGGCGGCAACAATCTATTTGAAAGATCCACGCTGGGCGCTCTTATTTATTTGGGCTTTTTTGGCTCTGTCGCCCGCTGTGTTGCAGCAAGTCGCCTCGGGTAGCGACAAGATTTCGAACGCGATCTATGTCCTGCTCTTCGCGTTACTCGTGTTGACGAACGCTACGCGGGAGCAATCCGGCAGCGGCACCAAATCGAGAACTCTTGCCGCATCGGCGCTATTAGGGTTGGGGCTTTCGGCACGCGCGAATTATCTCTTGGTTCTGCCGCTGATATTTTCGGCGTTGGTTCGACGCGTTGGGTTGAGCCGAGCGTTGCAGTGTTGCGGCGTAACCATTTCAGTGATATTGACTATCACGATGCCTTTTTACGTTTATGACCCCGAGGGCTTTACGCCGTTGCTCAGCTATGAAAAAGCGTCTCAATTTGAGCGCGTATTGCCGTACGCGGGAATCGTGATAACGGGCGGAGCCGGCTTGATTGGATTGGGTCTCTCGTTGCGGAAAACAAGCTACGACACCCCTGTCGTGCTACGAAATTGTGCCATCGTGCAGGCGTTCCCTGCCCTTAGCGTGCTTGCGCTGAGCGCCGTCGCCGCGGGTGCACCCTGGATGGCGCTGGCTGCGTATGCTTTCAGCTTTGCCTTCTTTGGCGCGTTTGCGGCTTTCGCAAGTCTAGCCCCGAACCGGGCCGGGCCGACCTGAGGATTCATAACCCTCGGCCCGCTCAGTGTGGCCGAGCGTCGTCGGTTAGCGCCGCCGGCGATCGTGTTTCTGTTTGGCGATCGCTTTGCTTTGCTTGTTGAGCTTTTGTTGAGCTTGCGCCCTTTCGCGACGCGTAAAGACACCGCCGTCTTTGCGGTCGCGAACTGTTTGGCGGTGGATCTTTGCCGCGTTTCGCTGCAGCCGAAGCGTCTCGGCCTTAGTGAGGGATTCGCTCTGGACCCCCTGCCGTATGCGTTTCTGTTGGGTTTTCTGGCGGTTCTTCGTGGACGGGCCCTCAGCGAGGACGAAGCCGGCTCCAATAGTTAAAGTGCAAACTGCGATCGTGAAATGACGAAAAATGCTTTTCATGATAATTGTCCTCTCCGTTTGAATCGATGGGAGTGAGTCGCTTGGCTTCGCTCGTTGATACCAGTACAAACTCGAAACCCGGAATAAAGTTGCGCCAGATTTTGACGATCCCGCCGATTAGCCGGCGCAGCGTATACAAATTGGCGTCTCGGGCTTGACGCTTAACCGAGCTTCGGAAATCGCTTCGTCGCAACGAATACAAAAGCCGAATTGGCTATCGCCGATGCGCTCCAAAGCCCGCCGAACTTGCCCCAACCGGGCCCCGTTACGGCGCCTCAGTTCGAGCGCCATTTGCTGCGCGAGCATGGCGTCTTGGCGCGTAAGCCGTCCGATCGCGCGGTCTGGGCTGACTGGTGCAGTTTCGTCGCGGTCGGCGGCGAGCGACTTTTCAAGCTCTTCGCACACAGCGATCAACTGGTCGCGGTAGTGAGCGAGGCGCTCGTCGGTCATACTGCGCGAGCCCGGTCTAACGCGGTCACAATCGCGTCAACATCGTAGACACAGCCGCCCCAGGTGCCACCGCTTTGGGCCTGCAAAGCGGCCCATAGTCGAGTATCGTCGGGCAAGCCAGGGTTCGGCGCGAGATCCACGCGAGATTCCCGAGCGGCCAGACGGCGCGCACCCTCGGCACGATCGAACGACTCATCGGCGTGTCCAACGAGATCGAGTGAGCCGCGCATGTTTACGCGGTCAACCTCCAGCGATACGATGTCGCCGTCAAGCAGTTTGCCGACCGGGCCGCCGGCGAGTGCCTCGGGGCCGATGTGACCGATGCATGCACCCGTCGAAACGCCCGAGAATCGCGCGTCCGTAATAACAGCAACTTGCTTGCCGTATGAAAGATGTTTAAGGGCCGAGGTGATCTGATAAATTTCTTCCATCCCTGAACCAAGTGGACCGCAACAAATCAGCACCATGATGTCGCCCGGCTGAACCGCCCCGGAGCGAATTGCCTCAATCGCGGCGGACTCGCGGGTGAACACTCGCGCCGGACCGCTTTTTCTGTACACGCCATCGTCGTCAACAACAGCGGGATCGATTGCCGTGCTTTTGACCACCGAGCCCTCGGGGGCGAGATTGCCGCGGCAAAATGTGATCGTACTTGTGAGCCCTCGCTTTGCCGCGGAGCCGGGCGACAGGATCACGTCATCGGGGTCGACACCGTCGCGGTCGACGAGCAACTTTCGAAACCGCTCCCGCCGTTCGGAGTTCTTCCATTGATCAAGGGTCTCGCCAAGAGTCACGCCGGCTGCTGTCGAGACCGAAGTGTCCAGCAGGTCTAAGTCACGCAAGTGCAGCATCACTTCCGGCACTCCGCCGGCTAGGAAGGCGCGGATCGTTGGATGTCCGCTCGGCCCGTTCGGAAGAACATCGACCAAGCGGGGCACTTTACAGTTCACTTCGGTCCAGGCGTCGACGTCGGGACGCTCCAGGCCGGCACAAAAGGCGACGGCGGGCAGGTGCAACAGCAAGTTCGTCGAGCCGCCGAATGCTGCATGCACGACCATCGCATTGCGAACCGCAGCGTCGGTAACGATGTCTTTGATCGTAATGCCGGCGGCCTTTTGCGCGGCGACAGCGGTGGCCGAACGTTTCGCGCAGTCCTTCCAAACGGCTTGCCCGGAAGGAGCCAGCGCCGCATGCGGCAGCGTAAGTCCGAGGGCCTCGGCTACTACTTGCGCGGTCGCGGCGGTTCCAAGAAACTGGCAGCCGCCGCCGGGGCTGCCGCAGGCCTTGCAGCCAAGCACCTGGGCGTCTTCGAGACTCAGCTCACCTTGTGAAAAGCGCGCGCCAATCGTTTGGACCTTGCCCGCATCTTCGCCATCACTCGCTGGAAGCGTGACGCCCCCAGGGATCAAAATACACGGCAATTCGTGCATCGACGCCAGCGCCATCATCATCGCCGGCATCCCTTTGTCGCAGGTGGCTACACCGATTACGCCCTTGCGAGTGGGAAGCGATCGAATCAGCCGACGCAGTACCTGAGCCGCGTCGTTACGGTACGGCAGGGAATCCATCATACCTGCGGTACCCTGCGTGCGCCCGTCGCAAGGGTCTGAGCAATATCCAGCGAACGGGATGCCACCGTTTCGGCGGATTTTGAGCGCCGCCTCTTCCATCAACAAGCCGACCTCGAAATGCCCGGTGTGATAGCCGAGCGCGACAGGCGTTCCGTCTTCGGCGCGAATACCGCCCTGCGTACTTAGAATCAGATACTCGTCGCCGCCAAGCTCGGCTGGATTCCAACCCATGCCGGCATCTTGTGTCCAGCCGAAAATGTCGCCACTGGGCCGTGTACGAAGCATCTCGGGAGTAAGCGGAAGGAAGCCCTTCGGTCCCGGCGCTTTGGTCTTTATTTCGTAGATCGATGGATCGTCCGCGTTAAACAGGTCGGCCATATATTCTCAGTGTCCCCCACCTCTTTTCCAATCGAAAGATGAGCCTGCAGGAGGCAGGCGAAGGTAGCTGTGGGCAGGAGGGATTATAGCTCGGATTGGGGCTTGAGGTTGAAGCCCGTTGTGGGGCCCGTAGGGCGGGGTGAGGGGGATTGCATAAGGGGGAAGGGGCGGCAGCCCCAGTCCCCCTTTGCAGCCATCCCAGGCGAGACCCCACGGCCGTCTTCGGACGTGGGCCGGAGGAGCCGACAACGCCTCGGGTCGGGGCGTTGTCTAGCGCGTGCGCCAGCAGATCGCGAGGTCTTTGCAGACGCGTTGCAGTTCGTTGCGCTGAGCGTCGAGTTGCTCGGCAAACTCGGTGTCGGAACAAGTGTCCGCTCGCGCTTGGAGCTTCTTGAGCGAGCGATCCGCGCGCAGGCCGCGCTGCTCGGCGGGCAGGCTGAGCAGCTTTTCCCACGGCGTGCTCCACTCGGCGTACACCTTGCGCAACTTGCCGCGGCGGTCTCGGCGCTCGCTGGCGAAAGCGCATGGGCGATGAAAATTCAAGTACGGGTTGAGCCACTGGCGGTAGAAGGTGTCGATCGCCTGCGTCGCTTCCGAGGGCAAAAACTGGTAGCCCATCCACTTGCGCACCACCGCGCCGTTCTTGGTTTCGACCAAGGCATTGTCGTTCGAACGGCGCGCGCGAGACTTCGTAAATTCAATTCGCAACTTCTCGAGCAGTTTAGCGGTTTGATGGTTGACGAATTCGCTGCCATTGTCGGAGTGAAAGCCGCGAACGATAAATGGAAATTGTTCCAAAAGGCCTTCCAGCAAGGGAATGAGGTGGTTTTCGTTGATGCGTTGGACGCAGCCGACGGCCTGCCACTGCGTCACTTCGTCGACCACATTGATGCTGTAGGCGCCTTTTTCGCCTTCCTGTTCGGGCGAGTGCACGGTGTCGATGCGCAGGTAGCCCGGACGTCCTCGCGGCTCGGGTTGGCGGCGTTCGCCGATCGCAACGGGCGTGGGACGGGTCTTGTCGAGATGCAAACTGTGACGTTGGTAGACGGCTCTTTTTCGCAAGTTGTACAGCTGGCCCACGGACAATTCGGCCAGGCGTCGAAACTCTTTGCGGCCGTAGATCTGGAACTCGCGTTGGAGAATGCGGCGGGTGGCCGGCCCCGAGAGGCGCTGATGAACTCGATCGACGTGCGCCAGTAAGACGCTGTCGGCGCGTGTGTACTTGCTGGGAAAACGGCGCCGCCGATAGGCCCTCGGACGGACGCAACGCGTGTGCAAGAACTGTCCGATCAGGCGGGTGAGTTGCGCGCGGCTTAAGCCCGTGAGCTTAGCGAGATAACGCCGCAGGAGACCCTTGACGGAGCGCTTCTGGTCGGCATAGTGATGCCGCTTCAAGACGCTTTCGACGAGCGCATATTTGTCGCTTCGATTGCCGCCCTCGAAGGCGACGGATTGGCACCCGTCGAGAAAACACTCGATCTGCTCCAGACTCAGCGATTCGGCTTGCTGCACGGCGACTCCCATCGCCCGCAGCTGCTCTGTTCCTGACCACCCAACGGATCCCCGTCAGGCTCATCTTGTATTGGAATCGCCCTCCCCTTCAGGCTCATCTTGTATTGGACAAGACGACGGTCGGCGCGCGGAGGCGTACTTGACAGTCCGTCGAGCACGACGATCGAGCGCAACGAAGTAGTGGCGCACCTCTCGCGTGCTTTCGCCGTCAGGTGGTGAGAAATGCGGGCTAGCACGAGCTATTCAAAATCTAGCGAAAAACCTGCCAAGTTCGGCCAAATCCGGGCATTTCCGGACATTCCAAGCGGACGGGGGTGGTGTCAGCAGCTTACGGGCGCACCGGGATCAAAAAAATCGTACCGACCGTGAAGATTTCGCTTGCGTTCCGGTACTTCTCATGGCATAATTTTTAGGCGAACAAAACTCGAACACACTAACCTCTTAACTGCTGCCCGGGGCTATCACCGCCCCGGGCTTCTTCTTGCCCTCGGGGGCCGGGAAAGGACTCGTGGTGCATCTACTATACGCTTGCCTCTACATTCCGGATTTCCCCGCCGCCGCCCTTCTTCGAGGCGAGCACAACCCGCCGGCGACTGCCGTGACCACGGGCAAAGCTCCCAACCGTTTTGTCTACTCCGCCAACAAAAACGCTCGCGCCGGCGGTGTTTCGAGCGGCATGCCGTTGGCCGAAGCCGAGACCCGCTACAGCCGCAACAGTGGCGACGAACTGCGCGTCATCGAGCGCAACGCCCAAGCCGAAACCCGCGCTCAACAGGATCTGGTCGAGCTAGCGCTCACCATCTCACCCCGCGTCGAAGACAGCGCCCCCGGCCTGCTCGTGCTCGACCTCGCGGGACTGCCCAACACGCACGCTTCCGCCACCGAACTCGCCTATGGCGTGGAGAAACTCGGCTTCGAGGCCAACATCGGCGTCTCTCGCAATCGCTTCGTCGCCTCCATCGCCGCTCATTGCGAACCCGGCGTCACGCACATCTTCCCCGGCCAAGAGAGCGGGTTTTTAGAGACACGCCCGCTGAGTGTTTTACCGCTCGAACAGAGAGAACGCGAAGTCTTCGCCCGCTGGGGGTTTTTTACTATTCGCGACCTGCTGAAAGTTTCAGAAGATGATTTGGTCGAGCGCTTTGGCGAACGCGGTAGTTCGATCGCCAAACTGGCTCGCGGCGAAGCCGTCACTATCTTCCATGCTCACGAAGCGCCGATCGAATTCGAAGAGTCACAAGACCTCGACTGGCAAATCAGCGAACTCGAACCGCTTTCATTCCTGCTCACTACCCTGCTCGAAAGCCTCTGCTTCAAGCTGCAAGGGCACAACGTGGCGGCGGCGTCAGTACGGGTCGCACTCAAGCTCGCCAATGGCAGCCGTTACGAGCGCAAGATCGACCTGTCGTACCCGCTGCGCGACTCGAGCACGCTGCTGACGCTGTTGCGAATCGACCTGGCCGCGCATCCCCCTGGGGACGCCGTCGAAGGCATCGCAATCTCGGCCGCTCCAACCGAGCAGCGCATGATGCAGTTCGCGCTTTTCTCGCCCGACGCGCCACGCCCTGAAACGCTCGCCGTGACGCTCGCGCGCCTCGAAAACCTAGTCGGACCAAAGCGGGTCGGCAGCCCGGTTGTCCCTAATACGCACAAGCCGGGGGCGCATGACATCACGAAGTTTGGCAAGCAAATCGTGTCAACAAAGAAAGCGCAAAAACGAAAGCTTACTACATCGGCAAAACAGATCCCATCGACGCCGCTAAAAACATTCGCCGGAGCCCGGCACGCCGGCGGCTTTCGCGGCATGGAACCCAAGCCCGAAGCGGTTCCTGTGCCGCGGCTTGTTCCCGTAGCCGCGACCCACCGCGCCGAACCGGCCACACACCGACCACACCGCAAGCCCACCCTGGTCGCCGGCTCCGGCACCGCGCAACTCACGCGCGGCAAGTTGATCTTTCGAAGCTTCCGCCCCGCCATCAAAGCCGAGGTCATCCTACGCGGCACAACCCCGGTCTACGTCGACAGCCCGCTGGTGAGCGCAGCCATCGAGAAGCGCTCCGGCCCATGGCATGTACGAGGCGACTGGTGGACCGAAGAGCAGTGGGACTACGAAGAGTGGGACATCACCGCCGACGGCCGGCAATTGCGGCTATGCCTCGAGAAACCGGCGAACGTTTGGCGGCTAACCGGGCTTTATGACTAGACCGCATTTCTCACCACGTCGCGAGCGAAAATGCGTGAGAGCTGCGTCACTACGAGGCGGGCGCCGCCTCCAGCGGCAGCGGCAACTCGATCGTGGCGAGCAAACTCAACACGGCGATCAACCCCGCGAAGGTCGCCAAGGCCCCCCAATCGGGAGTCTCGGCTCCGCCACGGTAAGCTTTGAACGCGGCGACCGCGGCAATCACGGCCAGCAGTCCCTCGCCAGTAAGCAACCACACGGCGACGACGATGCCGAAGAGTATCCAGCGCTGGCCTCGGTCAAGCGCCCGAAATCCTCGACTGCCGTCAAGCTGCCAAACGGGAATCAAGTTGAACAGGTTGATCCAAGCGCCGAGCTTCCCGATCGCGCCCCAGGCGAGCGATCCCGTTGTCCAGTAGACCGCGAAGCAACCGAGCGCGGCCGCGAGGCCCCAGACCGGGCCGGCGAGGCCGACGCGAGCGTCTTCGCGAGGGCTCGTGGGGTACTGTTTCAGGCGAATGACCGCACCGACGCCGGGGATGAACATCGGCGCCGTGGCCTTAATGCCATAGCGGTTGAGGGCCGCGACGTGACCCATCTCGTGGATGTAGATCGACACCACCAGCCCGAGAGCGAACACCCAGCCGAAGGCCACCCAATAGACGCCCAGCGAGGCCGCCATCGACAGAATCGTTCCACCCTTACTCAGGCCGAGGAGCAGAAATTTTGCTTTGCTCCCAACGATTAAGAA
The DNA here is from genome assembly GCA_965205595.1 of Bryobacterales bacterium. Lineage (GTDB taxonomy): Bacteria > Acidobacteriota > Terriglobia > Bryobacterales > UBA6623 > CATQHP01. The sequence goes on from CBDBHI010000030.1 coordinate 429,241, forward strand.
GACCGCTTTGAATTTCCAAATGAGTAGACCGACGCCGCCCAGTCCGGCCAGCGACTTGCCGATGAAGCCCTTTGAATGTCCGGGACCACTGGTGTCTACTTGCTTTGAAAGTGCGGCGCATTTCGCCTCGATCGCCAGGTATTGTTTCGAGCCCCGCGGCAGCAGAGTCAGCGCTTCTCGCCATTGGCCCAAGGCGTCGCCGGGGCGCTCTTCGCGTTGCGCCTTTTCAGCCGCCGCGGCGAGCTCCGACAAACGCTCGGCGAACACCAACGAGTGGCAGTTGGGGCAACTCAACAGCGAGGAAGCGATTTCGCTGCCACATTTTTTGCAGGTTGCGGGCACGCAGCTAGCCTGAGCCTAAACTCGACATCGGCGCAGTTGTGGACGACATCGTAAACGGTCCCTCGATCAAGTTTTCTTTCGACGCGGCTCCCTGCCACGCCTGATAGAGACCGAAGCCGATGATCAAGATCCCGATGATGTTCTCGAAACCGCCCAAGAACGGCGAAGCAAGGGCGAACGCAAACAGGATAATCCAGAGAAACAGCCCGCCCAGCGCAGCTTCGCCGTCAGCCTCGGCGCTCATTTGCTGATAGGCCAGTGGCGCGAAACTGCCGCAGATCGACACGTAGGTGAGGACAACGGCGAGTATCTGATAAACGAGACCTCCGCGGTTGTCAGAGCCCGTATAGACGGCTAGTCCGACGAACCAACCGACCGCGATCGCGATCAACCCGATTTCGTAACCCGTCAGCCAGAGGATTCCGAAATAGACGGCAGTGCCGATTGCGGCAGCGATGAAACCGAATATCGATGCTTTTATGAAGCGTCCAACCGGCCCAGAATCGACCGCATTTTCGCCGCCAAATTGCGAGCTACACGACTCGCAAACCGCTTGCCCGTTCACCGTGTAGTACTGACCGCCAATGGGGTTTTTGCAAGCAGCGCAATCCAAACGATCGGCTGATCCGGAATATTCAGCCTGATCAAACTGTAAGGAATCGGATTCATCAGACATGTGGCGGAGTATACAGGGAATATGTCCACACGTAAAGTTTTTCGCGCGACTTTGATCGAGTTTGAAAGATCGTGAAGATAGAGTCGAGGCTTGAACGGTATCGAGCCTAAAGGGTTATTCGCTTGCTCCGCGTAGCCGCTAATTTACTACGGCTTGACCCGGACGTACTTTTGTAGCCTGCGGCGAAACGGCTCGCCGGCGTAGAGATTTCCGTTCTCATCGGCGGCGACGAACTCCGCGCCCGACCCCCGAGTCTGGCGCGGGTCGCCCCAGGGGAAAATCACGAACTCGTGGACCCAGCCCTTGTGGGCGTCGCCGATGCGCAGGCCCATCTCCCAACCTGGATTCTGCACGTCGTCGGACTCGGAATCCGCAACGAAAATCTTGTCGTCACCCGCGAAGTAGATGCCGCTGGGCCGGCCGAATTGGGTCCAGGTGGCGATGTGTTCGCCCTCTTGGTCGAAGATTTGGATCCGGCTATTGCCACGATCAGCCGCGAACAACCGCCCGCGCTGGTCAATCGCGAGGGCGTGGATTGTGCGAAACTCGCCAGGACCGTAGCCGGTCTTGCCCCAAGCTTTAACGAACTTGCCATCTTTGTCAAATTTGACAATGCGATTGTTGCCGTCGTCCGTCGGGTGCCCGTCGGCCACAAAGATGTGGCCGCCATCACCAACTACCACGTCCGCCGGAGCATTGAAGTGCGTTTCGTCATTGCCGGCCTTGCCTGGCGTGCCCAGGGTCAGTAACACCTTCCCCGTGGAGTCAAATTTAACCACCTTGTGGCCACGCACGCCTTCGGGAGTGCGGTTGGCCGCGACGGCGTCGGTGACCCAGACGTTGCCTTGCTTGTCGACGTGGATACCGTGCGGCCAGATGAACATGCCCCCGCCGAAACTGTCGACGGTGTTTCCATCCAGGTCGAATTTCATGACAGCATCGAGGTCGGAATCCAGGCACTCATTGCCGAAGCGGCCGGGGGCGCTCGCGTCACAACGAACCACCGCCCATACATGTTTGCCGTCCGGATCCATAGTGACGCCGCCGACGGCGCCCATTATTCGACCGGCGGGCATCTTGGCCCAGTCTTCAACCATTCGATAGGGATTGGGATAGGGTTGCGCAGACAACTCGGCTGGCGGCGTCAGCAATGCAATTGACGCTAGTAAGACGGATGGGAGGAAGTTCGTGTTCAGCATGGTCAGCACTAGCATCGCAAAAATCGAGTTGCGATGCGCGGACGAATTTCCGTCGGGCCACGATTCCGCGGAAGATATAAAGGAAATCTGGAGCCACGAGTCGGACTCGAACCGACGACCTGCTGTTTACGAAACAGCTGCTCTACCAACTGAGCTATCGTGGCTTGCGGGTGTCTCGACGGGACCGCCGAGCAGTCCTCAGATTAACATAGCGGCCCAGTTTGCACCCCCTTCAAAGTGGTAGCATTTGCTCGATGTCAGCAGCACCGCCGGACTCTGTAATCGACTGGGTTTCGCTTGGCTCAGTGCTGCCGAAAGACGTGGTCGAAGCGAGGCTCCAGGCTCATTTTGGCGCTCAAGTCGCGTCAGGTTTTGGGCGTACCCACGTGCCGAAGCAAGACGACGACAGCCATACGGCGTTGTACTGGCGCGGAGATCAAGCCGGACTGCAGAGCAGCGAGTCGACAGGCGCGAAGCCACTTCGGAGCGTGCTCGAATTCTCCCCGTTCAGACTGTCACTGGTTGATCACTCTGGGGATCGTAAAGCTGAGTGGATTCCCGGCGGCCGCACCTTAGTCGAAGGAGATCGATGGCTATCGGTCGCGGTCGCGGAGGCGGTCGCCGAACCAGCCGCGCCGATCGCAGCATTGCACTACGAAATGCCCGATCACGAATTGGCAAGCGGAGCGGCATTCCGGGGCGACCTCGACGACGGAATCGGCGAAATTGGCAAGTGGCTCGGCAATGCATACCACTTGCTGCTTGAAACCGCCAAAGCCGAGAACTCAGCATCGGAAATCGTCTGCTGGCCACATCACTTCGACATCGCGACTCTGATCGATCTTGGGGAAGGCCGATCAATTGGAGTCGGCCTTAGCCCTGGCGATGCGAGCTACGCACAACCATATTTGTACGTCTCGCCCTACCCATACCCAAAACTTGAAGACCTAGCGCCGTTGGGCGACTGCGGTCACTGGCACACGACAGGGTTTACGGCGGCAATTCTTGAGGCCACGGAGGTTGTTGAGTCAAGCTCGGCCCTTGAGCAGCAGGCAGCCTGCCGACAGTTTCGTCAAACCGCAATCGCCGCCGCCAGACTCGCTCTCGGCGTCTAGTTACGGACCAGCCTGATCGTTCCGAATAGGTATTTGTAGTCGCGCCGAAACCAGTTGCGGAAACTGCGGCGCAGCAGTTTGCCTGCCGTTCGCGGCGAGCCGCCCTTGATGACGAAGTGGTCGTCGTCGAAAAAGTCGACCGAGTACCCAGGGTAAAACGGATAAGGCTCGAACCCCGGAAGCGGCCGAAATATGTCATCGGACCATTCCCAGCCGTTGCCCAACACCTGCGATACGCCGAACGCACTTTCACCATCTGGGTGCGCGGTTACTGGACTCAGGTCCCAATGATGGAAATCAAAATTGCCACGAGTCGGACCCGGTTCTTGATTGCCCCACGGGTAGGCGCGAGGCTGACCGCTTTCGGAGGCGTAGCCTGCTCGGTCGAATTGCGCCTCCGTAGGCAACGACGCTGTGGCGTAGCCGGCGTACGCAAGGGCCTGCGTGTGGGTCGCGTAGACCGGCCAGTCAAGCGGTAGCGGGATCTTGCCGAACATCGTCCGTAGCCACCATTTATCAGCGACCCGCTTCCAGTAATGCGGCACTTCCCCGCCCTGATTTACAAACTCCAAATACTCGCCGTTCGTTATCTTGTACTTGCTCACCTCGAATGCCGGAACCTCGATCGATAGTTCCGAGAATTCGTTGTCCCAACCGAATCCCGAGTTCTTCGGCCGACCGAGCGTCGCTGTCCCGGCGGGCATTTCAATCCACTGCGTAACGGGCGCGGTCACGGCGTCGATCGCTACCGTTTCGGGCCCGCATTTGTGTACGGAGTCGAGATTGTGCAGCAAGTACGACAGGGTTTCGGCGTGCATGAGGCGATGCTCGATACATGTCTGCGCGACGTCTTCGGGCACTTCCGCGATGACATCATCAATCGTCTCGCGGACCTTCTGGCAGTAAGCGTGCGTCCGCTCGAGGCTTGGCCAATCCCTAGGCTGATCGCTCGGCAAACCGGACTCGTCCGGATCGATTCCAAACGCATATAGCTCGTTGAACTCGCGATTGAACGCAGGCATCGAAAGCGCGTATTCGCAGACCATATTCCAGTCGAACGCTTCGACGTGACCGATGTAGAAGTTGAGTCGGTGGCGCTCGGGAACCGGCCGTTCGAAGAGCGAATTTGGACGCACGGCTTCGAATAGCTCGTCGGTGCGGCGGCGTGCGATTTGAAGCTCGGCATGAATCTTGAGGGGAGCTGACGTTGTATTCATCACAGGGCTATGCAGGAATCATTCGTGCAAGAAAGCGGTCAAGTCTCTCGGCGGACTAACCGGTTAGTATTTCAAAATTATTAAATATTTGCCAAAAACTGCCCGCTCGGCGGCGCTATAAATCGCAAACGCCGCGCTGGAGCTTACGCATCAGGTGTCGGCGGCAACTGCGCCAAAATCGGACATGGAGGTTAGATTGGCGTTTTCTCAAAGGGTTTCGCCGGCGCGTGCTATAAACGCTCGATGGAGGCCAATCCACCCGCCCTGGCGGAGTTTGCTCACAATGTTCGTGTCGGACTCGGTTCCCTAGGCCAAAAGAACGTTCCGGCGAAGTATCTCTACGACACACTAGGGTCTTCGCTATTCGAGGCGATCACCCACTTGCCTGAATACGGCCTGACTCGGGCGGACGAGCGGGTGATCAGGCGTTTGAGCCCAGAGATTAACTCTTACTTCAAGGGCCCCTTGACCGTCGCGGAACTTGGTAGCGGAAGCGGCACTAAGACTCGCGTTTTGCTTCAAGCACTAGGCGCTGAGCGGGTCATGTCGTATTGGCCAATTGACGTCTCGCTCGGGGCGCTACGGCGCTGTCGGCAGGAACTCGGTGACGTGGCAAACGTAACCGGGTTTCATGGCGGATACCTGGAAGGGTTGCGTGCGCTCTCTCAACAGCGCTCGGCTGACCACCCGGTCCTGCTGCTGTTTCTCGGCAGCAGCATCGGAAACTTCGACCGCCAAGAAGCGGAGCAGTTCATTTGCCGGGTTCGCACGCTTTTAAGGCCTGGCGATCACCTGCTGTTGGGCACCGATCTCGTAAAGCCGGTGGACGTACTGCTCGATGCCTACGATGACCCGACGGGTGTTACGGCCGCATTCAACTTGAACGTGTTGGGGAGAATGAACCGTGAGTTGGGCGCCAATTTCGACCTGCGCGCGTTTGAGCACGAAGCACGCTATGACCGCGATCACTCGCGCGTCGAGATGCATTTGCGATCGACGGGCGCGCAACGAGTAGAGATCCCGGGCGCGCAGTTCGCATGCGAGTTTGAAGCAGGCGAAACAATTTGGACCGAGAGTTCGCACAAATTTCGACAAGGGGATTTGGATCAAATCGCCGAGAGGAGGAGTTTCGAGATCGTCGAGCGCTGGACCGACAGTGAATGGCCGTTTGTAGAATCACTTTGGGCGGCGCATGATTAAGCAGTGGGTTGTGACGAGACAGCAGCGACGCGAGCACCGTACCAGCGGCAAGCCCGCGGTTCTCACCACCTGACGGCGAAAGCACGTGGTGAGAAATGCGGGCTAGCTATCGGCATCTTGCTCATCACGTTCAGTTGTGCCGCCGCGCAGGCCGGCCCATTTCAACCGGCTTACGCACGGAAGGCGATGGTTGTGACGGCTGAATCGCACGCTACCGACATCGGTGTCGATGTGCTACGCAACGGCGGAAACGCCGTCGACGCCGCGGTTGCGGTCGGCCTGGCACTGGCAGTCACAGAACCAAACGCCGGCAATCTTGGCGGCGGCGGATTTATGTTGATCCGGCTTGCTAACGGCCGTTCGACTTTCATTGATTTTCGCGAGCGAGCACCGGCGGCGGCGGGGCGCGATATGTACCTCGATGACTCGGGGAACGCGACCGATCAGAGCAGGGTTGGGTACCGCGCGGTCGCCGTGCCAGGAACTGTTCGCGGTTTCGAGTTTGCGTTAAAGAAGTACGGCACGAAGAAATGGAAGGCGCTTGTCGCCCCGGCCGAGCGCCTAGCTAGAGACGGCTTCGCCGTTACCTGGGATCTCGCCGAGTCACTAGGGCATAGTGAACGTCTCGCAAAATTTCCGTCGTCTGCAAAGATCTTTAGAAACCGGGATCGAGCGTTTCGCCTAGGCGACGCGCTGCGCCAGCGCGATCTGGCGAATACCCTGAAGCGTCTTGCCGAAAATGGCCCTGACGAGTTCTATCGCGGCCGCACCGCACGACTCATCGCGGCCGACATGAAGGCGAATAATGGGCTGATCGATCTGGCCGATCTCGAACGTTATCAACCCACGGAGCGCCAGGCACTCAAGGGAACGTACGGCGAATTCGAACTTCTAAGCGCCCCGCCTCCGAGTTCGGGCGGCGCAGGCATCATCCAGATGTTGAATATGCTCGAAGGCGCGAATCTTGCGGACCACGGCGCGGGTTCGGCGGCGGCGATCCATCACGTCGCGGAAGTCATGAGGCGCTTTTTCGCTGATCGCGCCCGCTACTTTGGCGACACTGATTTCGTCGAGATTCCGCTGCGCGGGATGCTATCGAAAAAGTACGCGAAGCAACGAGCGGGGACGATTGAAGTTAACGAGGCGACCCCAAGCTCGGAGGTTGGCGACAGCAACCCCACTGGCTATGAAAGCGATGAGACGACGCACTATTCGATCGTCGATGCCAACGGGAACGCAGTGGCGGTGACCTATACGTTAAACGGCGGTTATGGCTCGGGCGTTACCGCGAAGGGCACCGGAGTGCTGCTCAACAACGAGATGGATGATTTCACCGCAAAGCCGGGCAGCCCAAACGCCTACGGCTTGCTACAGAGCGAAAACAATGCGATCGAACCCGGCAAGCGACCGCTGTCGGCGATGACGCCAACCATCGTTAGCGCGGGCGGTAAACTGCGGCTCGTGCTGGGGGCGCCAGGCGGACCAACAATCATCTCGTCGGTTTTGCAAACCATTCTTGGTGTAGTGGAGTTTGATATGAACATCCAACAGGCCGTCGACTATCCTCGTTTCCACCACCAATGGATGCCGGATCTGCTCTACATGGAGCCCCACGGCTTTTCTCCAGATACGATCGGGGCGCTCAAACGCAAGGGCCACAAGATCGATCTCAATCGCGCCATGGGGTATGTGTTCGCTATCGAGGTTGAAGACGACGTCATCGCCGGCGCGGCCGATTCGCGCTCCGAAGGCACTGCCGCCGGGTACTGAGATTCGCCGCGATCCTGCGCCTTTCGTCGATGTTCGAAGCGATCCAACCCGTCGAGTTTCTCAAGCGCCACGGCGCGACGCCGCCCGCCGCATCGCTTGAGCAAGCTCGAAACTACAGCGCCAGACTCGCTCGCCATCACTACGAGAATTTTCAGGTGGTTAGCCTGCTGCTACCGAAACAGCTTCACCAAGATTTTTTTAACGTCTACGCATACTGCCGCTGGGCCGATGATCTAGGTGACGAAATTGGCGATCGCAATCGCAGCCTGGAGTTGCTTGGTTGGTGGCGGACCGAACTAGAGGCGATGTACGCTGGTGAAACTCGGCACCCGGTTTATATCGCCCTTGCCGACACCGTTCAGCGACACGGCATCCCGATCGAACCGTTCAGCGATCTGATCACTGCCTTTATTCAAGACCAGAGTATTACCCGCTACGACACGCACGATCAGGTAATCGACTACTGTTGCTACTCGGCAAACCCAGTCGGTCGTTTGGTTTTGATGCTGGGCGGCTACCGCGACGAATATTTGTTTGAACTCTCTGACGCCACGTGCACCGCTCTACAGCTAGCCAACCATTGGCAGGATGTTCGTCGCGATTGGGACAAGGGCCGCGTTTACATACCCGCCGACGTGATGGAAGTTCACGGGTATTCGCACGAGTCACTCGCGGCCGACATTGAGCGCGGCGAAGCGTCAGTAAGTTACCGCGCGACAATCTGCAATTTGGTTCGCCGTGCGGACCAGTTTTTTGTTCGAGGCCTGCCGATCGTCGACAGACTCGACCGCCGACTCGCCATTGATGTCGAACTCTTTTCGCGGGGAGGAATGGCCGTATTAGACAAGATTCGCGCGCTGGACTACGACACGATCAGAAGCCGCCCGAAAGTCTCGAAAAGCGATCGGCTCATGTTATTGTTGCGGGTGGCGGCGAGACGTTTTTTGCGCCCAGCCCCGGGGCCCCCCCTTTCGCGAAATGCTTAGCCCGCACACCTCACCGCGCCGCGAGCAAAACGAATTAATGACGTGCCTCCGATGTGCTTTCGCCTGTGGGTAGTGAGCTATGCGGTCTAGTGTAGAGGAGTCATTCGAGCACTGCCGGCGAGTCGCCCGCTCTCGCGCCAAGAATTTCTACTACTCGTTTTTATTGCTCCCTCGAGAACAAAAGGACGCCATGTGCGCGATTTACGCGTTCATGCGCTATTGCGATGACATCAGTGACGGTGATGCACCTTCGCTCGAAAGCCGCCAACAAAGCCTCGACTCCTGGCGTGTCAAACTAGCCGACGCCCTGGCCGGCCGCTTTGGGGACGACCCAGTTCTGCCCGCTTTCGCTAAGACGATCGACCGTTACAGCATTCCGAACGAGTACTTCACTGAGCTTGTAGACGGCATGCAAACCGACCTAGAACCGACTGTCTACCGAACGTTCGATGAACTTTACCGCTACTGCTACCAAGCGGCCTCGGTGGTTGGCCTCACGACGGTTCACGTATTCGGGTTCGACTCGCCGGCAGCACTGCAGCTTGCCGAGAAATGCGGCGTCGCGTTCCAGCTAACAAACATCATGCGCGACATTTCCGAGGATGCGGGGCTTGGGCGGGTCTACTTACCCGAGGAGGATCTTGAGCGCTTCGGGCTCACGCGACGGGAGATTCTCGAAAAAACCGTAACGCCGGCTGACGAGCGCTTTCGCCGACTCATGGAGTTCCAATGGGCGCGCGCCGAGAGCTACTACCAAGAGGCCGCGCCACTACTGTCGATGGTCAAGCGACCAAGCCGGCCGGCGCTGTGGGCGATGGTGGCTATCTACCACGGCATCTTGCTGCGCATCCGCGGCGCGCGGTACAACGTGCTCGATCATCGCGTTCGACTGAGCGACTGGGAGAAAACTTGGATCGTCGTCCGCGCATTTAAGCTGCGACTGCTCGGAGGAGCGCTGCCATTCCCAGCGTAAAGATCGTCGGCGGCGGCCTCGCCGGACTCGCCGCGGCCGCAAAACTCGGCGAGGCGGGCTTCAAGGTCGACGTTCACGAAGCTAGGCCATTTCTTGGTGGCCGAGCGACGTCGTTTCCGGCCAATCCTGGCGACCCTGACTCGCCTCGTATCGATAATTGCCAGCACGTGTTGCTGCGTTGTTTCGATAGCCTTCTCGACTTCTACCGCCGTTGCGGGGTCGAGGATAAAGTGCGGTTTTACGACCGCCTCAATTTCGTACAGCCCGGCGGCGTCATTGACACGCTTAAGCGCGCCCCCCTGCCTGCCCCGTTTCATCTGACGCCCTCACTGCTTGGAATGAAGGCGCTGGACTGGGCGGATAAGTGGTCTCTCATACGCTGCTTGCGGGCCATCCCAAAGGAGCGTCGTCAACGCCAGGATCTCGACCAGATCACGATGGCCGACTGGCTGCGTGAAAAGAACTCGACGCCACGAGCGTACGAACGTTTTTGGCGTCCCATACTCGTCAGTGCCCTCAACGAGGAACCCGACCGCAGCTCGGCCCTGCCTGCGTTCCAGGTCTTCGACGAGGGCATGCTGGGCAGCCGCACAAGCTACGAAATCGGTATTCCGGCGGTACCGCTCGCGGAACTTTACTCGGCGGCAATTGAACAACGTTTAGGCCCGACGGTCAACATCCATCTGCGGTCCAGCGTCGAGGGCATCGACCCGGGCAGCGACGACGCGGACTACTTCATCAGTGCCGTACCCTTCGAACGAGTCGCCGGCTTGCTACCCGATTTTTCATTAGACCTGGAAAGCTTCGAGCACTCGCCAATCACCGGCATCCATCTGTGGTTCGACCGTCCAATCAGCGATCTTGACCATGCGATCTTGCTAGACCGCCGGCTGCAGTGGATTTTCCGCAAAAGTGAAACGTACTACATGGCCGTGGTTAGCGCCTCGCGGGATATGGTCGACATGTCAAAAGCGGAGATCATCGATCTGGCGATAGCTGAGCTGGCCGAGTTTTTTCCCGATAGCGCCGGCGCGAGGTTGCAGCGCTCTCACGTCGTGAAAGAGGTTCGGGCAACTTATTCGGCGAAGCCAGGTCTGGAATCCAAGCGGCCTGCAACCGGCACGTGCTATCCCAACGTATTCCTGGCGGGCGATTGGACTAACACCGGCTGGCCGGCCACGATGGAAGGCGCAGTCCGTAGTGGATACGCCGCGGCGGATGCCATCATCGAGGCGGCCCGCCGTACATCGCTAGATCGACAGTTTCCCCTTTTCTTTGCTAGAATGGAAGGCGAAGAAAAGGAGAGACTCCATGGCGCTCACCAAACGGCAAAAAGAAGTCCTCGATTTTTTGGCGGGGTTCATCGCCGAGAACCACTACAGCCCTAGCTTTGAAGAGATCGCGCACGGCATGGGCCTGGCGTCCATCGCGACCGTGCACAAGCACCTCAGTTCCCTTGAGCAGAAGGGATATCTGAAGCGAAGCTTCAACCAAAGCCGGGCGCTCGACATTGCGCCCAAGTACTACCGCGAACTTCGCGACAACAAGAAGAAGATCGTGGAGTTCCCCCGCAAGGAGCCTCATTCGACTCCGCTCGTTGGAACGATCGCCGCGGGCCAACCGATTGAGGCGTACGAGAACTACGATTCGGTGTCGTTCGCGCCCTTCATCGACACTGACGGAGTATACGCGCTCGAAGTTCGCGGTCAGTCGATGATCGACGACCACATTATGGATGGCGACTACGTATTGGTCGAGAAGGCACAGCAAGCCCGCAACGGCGAAATCGTGGTAGCTCTGGTCGACGGCAACGAAACCACGCTCAAGCGGTTTTACCTGGAAGGCGATGAGGTCCGTCTACAGCCGGCGAACTCAGAAATGGCACCCATCATGGTGCCGGCGGACCAGGTGCAAATTCAAGGCCGCGTGCTGGCCGTTCACCGCCGCTACAACTAACCGAGAGCGTCGGCGCTCAGCCGAGGCCACCGTCAAACACCTGGCCGACGAAACTGAGGATGGGCCTAATAACCCCGCGGATCCTCGACGGCAACCAACCGTTTCCGTTGTAACCGTAGAAACAAATGCCGCCGAGTACGGTCGGGACCATCACTACCCAAAACCCGCTTATCGGCGTATAGGTCTTAGCTCTCATCGAATACCCGCACAGGTGCGTCTCACGCAACTCCAGGTTATAGCGTCACGCTTCATCTGCCCTTTGGAAAAACCCCCTAGAACGCGGCTAGGAAGTTGTGAATTTCGGACGTATTTCAATGTAGGTGGAACGTGGCTCCGCCGGCCAAAAGCCCGAGTAGAAGAACTGAAATGTCGCAAGATAGATCGACAGGAGGGCCCCGCTATAAAAAAACACGAGCATAAATTTGCTGTCGGTAATTGCACCCAGCGGCGTGAGGCCCTCGCGGATCCGACGCCGCAAGAACCAGCTCACGAATACAATCGTTGCTACGATCGGCACCCACACGAATAAGATTTCGACGATTGTTGACACGCTTTCTAATTATGTGCTGATCACGCGTTTCGGCGGAAGCGCTTGAGATGGCGACTGCCTTCGACCAAAAAGTTAGGCGGGGCTAGCGGAAATTTAGGCGCAGACTTGTGTAGCCGACATGCGCCCGGTAATCCTGGATGCCGGCAAATCGTTCGCTGTAGCTGTAGTACTGCCAGCCGGCGTTCCACTCGAGCCCGGCGCGGAGCTTCACTGATACCCGGCCCCGCGGGGTGTGATAGGTCAACGGGAAGGTGTTTCGAAACGTAGGCGTCTCGCCCGGTTCAAACTGAAAGTTCGGGTAAGCGGCGACGAAAGATTCTGGGGATTCCGCGCTGCGGGTTCCGTCGGCAGTGTCTTTCGTCAGCGCATAGCCAAGGTAAAGCGTTAATCGTTCGCGAACAGCGATCCGGACTCCAAAGTTCAAGGCATGTAGGTTGCTTGTGTAGACTGACTGCCCGGGCGAAGCATCTCTGGCGAGGTCGAAAAAGTTAAAGATTCCCGCGGAAGTATCCAAGTCGATCTTCGAATACCCGGCGTCGAACGTAAGCCGCGCTTGCGGGTCAGACCAGGCACCAGAAAAACCCCAACCGCGGCTGGTGGACGAGTAGTCGATCAGGCTAACGGGATTGGCGTTGATTTTGCTCTTGAAATAGCTGCTCAGCAGCAGACCTTTCTTCCGCCATTGCACGCGAGCCGACTCGGTGTGAAACTTGCGGTCGCTGATAGGAGTTAGCGGCCGATCGGCGCGGCCGACTTCCGCGTCGAACGAGATTCGCATCCCGCTGATCGGCATCAGCCGGATCCCGCCGCCGCCTGAGTTCACTTCGTTGTCTTGTCCTTCGAGTGGTATCCCGAACGACCCGCCCGGAAATTCAAATGCGCGCTCGGAGCGAATCCGTCGACGCAGATGTTTGTATGAGCCATAGAAGCCCAGGCGCCGGATGGGGCGATAGTTCACTTCGGTCGCATTTGAGATGTGTCGCGTACCTAAGTGCTCAAAAGTCACGCGTTCGTTCGTAAACGAAGTCGTTTCGAGAAACGACGAACTGCCGTCAATCCGCGAATTATTGATCGACGTTGTATTCGTAACAGTGAGCTTCGAAGATGGCGTCAACAGTAACGTGAAATCGCCGGTGCCCTGCTTGCGGTCGGCGTCGCCTAAGACGAAAGTTTGCCGAGTGACCGACTGAAATGCTGACGACGACATAAGTGTCTGGCTGAATGCTGAATTGCGGCTTCCTGACGAGTAGACATAGCGGCCATGAAATCCGACAGCCCCTTCATTCTGAGACCTCACATTGATCGACGTGACCGGAGTATTTCCGTGAAAGGGTTCGGCTCGTGAAATTTCGTCGACCGCCTGGACGTTCGGCGCCAAGCTCGGTAGTTGTGAGGCATCGCGAAATTCAGTGTCTTCTTTGTAGTTGTCGAGCAATTGCATGAATGTAAATGCGACGCCCGCAACAGTAAAGTTTGTCCCCGCCCAATACTGGTTGTTGACTTGGCGCAGGTTTGCCTCATAGCGCAAGAAGTTTTCACTGCTCAAGCCGGCCAAGTTAGAGCTTGCATCGGACGAGAATCCGGGACCGTTGTGACTATTGCGGTTGTAGCCAAGAAGTACCTGGAATCGGCGACCGGGCAAAAGCGTTAGGTCGTGCGATTGCAAGATTCGTTCCGAATTCAACCCATGCTCTCCGTTCCAAAGACTCGGCAACTGGTTGAAGTAGTTGATGATCCGAAACCGCATGTCATAGCGGTAGAGCCGGTTCTTTTCGACTTTTAAGTTCGACGATTGATACGGATCATTCCCGATGCCGCCGGTGTGAAATGCGAACTCGTCGAAGAGTCCGCCTTGCCCATCCTTCGAATTTACCCGCAATTCGCCTTCAAGTAGCCGCATTCCATTGCCATAGTTAACCGCTGAGCGATAGACGTCGCGGTTTCCGCCAACATCGCTGAAACGGTAACCGACCTCAAACGAGTTCGTGACCGTGTAGTCATCAAGCGTTAGCAAATCGCTTGGACGGTCTGGCGTCGGTGCAACGACGGGCTGCGCTGAAAGGGCGCTCGCGCAAAATACCAAGGCCGTAACTAAGCCGAGCAACCTCATCTTCTAAACAGCGAGTCCGCATTCGAACCGTGAATTCGTGAATGGCAAGTTACGCAATTTTGAAAACTCGGTTCTCCCAGGTTGTGAAATCTTGCTCCGGGAGCGGGAATCCCCGCCTCGCGCGGGCCAAACCCAATTACATCGTTGTGGCACTCGAGGCACATCGTAAATGCCGCGGGCCGGTTCAATAGACGCGCATTCGTCGAGCCGTGGGGGTTGTGGCACGTCATACAACCTTCAACTCTGACTGGCTCGTGTTCGTAGACGAAAGGCCCGCGCTTGTCGGTATGGCAGCCGACGCACGCCACGTCGTTTCCAAACGCGTGCCGAACCATTGCCGAAGAGCTTGATCCGCCCCAGGTTGCCTGCTGCGTGCCGTGGGGGTTGTGGCAGTCCGAGCAGCGAATCGCTCCCTCGTTGACGCGGTGTTTAAACGGCAGATTGAAGCGCCCTCGAACCTCCGCGTGGCAGCCGTAGCAAGTGTCGCGCTCGGTCGCCTGAAGCAGCGGGCCCATCTCGGGCGCGTTGTGAATTTTATGGCAGCTGACGCAACTGACCTCGGCTGTGGTGTGAGACGAGCGCCGCACTTCCATCTTGCCAAGATCGTTCGCGTGGCAACCCAGGCAGCGATCCATGACCTCGTTGGCCGCTAACTCGGGGAAGCGAATGATCTTAGTCACATCGCCCTTGCCGTCAAAGTGCTCTTTCCCCGGGCCGTGGCAGCCTTCGCATCCCTTCTTCGATGCCGGCACGTTTTCGACCGCCAGCGATTTGAAATGCGGATTGCGATTAAAGCCCTGGGGCGTGTCTGGGTGACATAGCTGGCACATCTCGCTGCCGATGTAGCCGTCGGCCGCGACCGGCTGCGCGAACATTGGCGCAAACACAGCAAGACCAATTAGGGATAGAAAGACCCTCAATGCATGCCCACCAAGGCACCCCTATGATATCGGCAACTTGAGCACCGAAACAAGAGTTTAGAGAGTGATTCAACACAGATAACGTGAGGATATTCCTAGTACAGATTTGTGCCGCAGGGTGCCGACCCGCATATTTCATCACCTGACAGCGAAAGCACGTGAGAAACTGAAAACCTGTTGTCGATCAAGCGAATTCCATGGTCTAAGTTGGTTCTCTTTGGCGCCGCGCTTGCCGTGACTTACGTGTTCTTCATCAACTGGTGTGACTTCGTATTTGATTGCGGCTGCAACTCGCTTTGGGCCGGCGCGGCCGATCACTGCAACATCAACAATGCAAGTCCGCCGCACTGCCCGTGGTGCGTTCACGATGGCCGCTACGGTAGTGTTGCTTTCGGCGCGATCCTGATCTGTCAGGGCGGACTCGCTTTTTGGCCTGGAGCGGTAACGCGGCTGAGGGCGATCTTGATCTTTCTAGCGTTCCCAGCTATTGGGGGGCTTACCGGACTAGTTACGGGCATGTTAACGGGCTACTGGGCCTGAACGGGCGTCGATAGTAGCAAACGTTATGGATTCGTAAAATCTTCAGCAGGCTCATTCCAAGGGCTTTCAACACGCTAGAGTGGAGCTAAATAAGTACGTTTCCGGTCAATGTGGAGATAGGTGAGTCGTTCTGAGCGACGTATCTGGGGCTCCGCATCGTCGAACGCATTTGAGGGGGATTTGCAAATGCTCGTACGGTTTATGCAGTGCTCCAAGGGCATCGCTCTAGGGACGTTGCTACTGCTAATTGCCGTTGGCGCTTCGGCGCAGAATCTCGCTGAGGTCACCGGCGCCGTCACCGACACCGCCGAGGGTGTTATCCCAGGAGCGGAAGTGCGACTGCACAACGCCGGGACGAATCAAACTTTCTCGCAGTCGTCTAACGAAGTCGGCTTGTATACGTTTTTGAATGTGCAGCCGGGCGAGTATACGGTCACGGTGGAGTCTGACGGCTTTCAGAAATCCGTCACCCCGAACATCATTCTCGAAACGGGTCAGAAGTACCGCAACGACGTCACACTGGAGATCGGAGCCTTAACGGAGACCGTCACGGTCACGGCGGCAGCCGCGCAACTCAATACCGAGAACGGCGCGATCAAAGGCGATGTGATCGTCCAAGAGGAGATCGAGAATCTACCGCTCGACGGCCGCGACTTTACCGACCTGGCGTTCCTTGTACCGGGAGTTGTGCCCAGACAGCCGGGCGGCGGACCTGGCTCGTTTGCATCGATCAACGGTGCGCGGGCTGACCAGACCAACTTCTACGTCGATGGCATCAGCAATCGCAATCCCGCGGGAGGCGGCGCCACCGCGCGCCCCCCTCTAGATTCGATTCAAGAATTCCGCATGGAGACTAGCGGCTTTTCGGCTGAGTATGGCGGTTTTTCGGGCGGCATACTCAACGTCACGCTGCGTTCGGGCACCAACCAGTACCACGGCGGACTCCATGAGTACTTCCGCAACGAAGTTTTCGACGCGCGCGGATTCTTCGACACCGATCGTCTAAAGCTGCGACGCAATCAATTTGGCGGAAACGCCGGTGGACCGATACGTCTACCTGGCTACGACGGCCGCGACAAGACCTTCTTCCACTTCACTTATGAAGGCTACTACCAATCACTGGGACAGACGCGCCTCGGCCGTACCCCGACCGCTCTTGAACAGGCCGGAGACTTCTCCGAGACGATCGACGTCCGCCGCAGCGGATTCGATAACCTGGTGCCCGTATTTATAAATGACCCGGCAAAGAACGGGCCATGCAACGCGCGCATCAAGCGGGGCTGCTTCGGCAACAACACCATCCCCGCGAGCCGGTTTGACCCGACCGCGCAAGCCTTAATGGGGTTCTACCCGATGCCGAACCGATCCGACATTCGCAACAACTATTCCTCGGCCGCCAACGACGACGACAACTGGCACAGCTTCTCATGGAAGTTTGACCAACGGATCTCAGACAAAGATCAAACGTCGTTCCGTCTGCAGCGCCGCTACAACAACCTTGAGCAACCTTTCGCGGGGAGCGGTTTGGCACAGTGGGGCAACCGGAACGACAACCAGCGCACGCTCGCCGGCCTCAGCCACACTCACATGTTTTCGCCGACGTTTATCATGGAGGCGAACACCGGATTCAGCCGGACTGCAGTCTTTAACAACAGCATCTGGGCCGGGCGCGATGTGAATTCCGAGTTGGGTCTCCCGATCGCGGACGTGGCGGAGGAGTTTCTTGGATTCCCGCAGTTCACGGTCCGCGATCACTTCCCGATCGGCGCCGGCGCCAACACCCCCGCGCGCAACTACACAACCGACATTCAGGGCGACGTCAAGTTTAGTTGGGTAAAAAACACTCACACGTTAAAGTTTGGCCTTGAGTATTCGCGCGTCCGCTACGGTCAACCGCAGAACGCCAACCTACGCGGAACGTTCACGTTCGGCGGTCGCTACACCGGACATGGCGTCGGCGACCTCTTGCTGGGTGAATTGCAGCGCTCGAACCGCCGCGTCCAAGTATCAGAGAGCTACTTCCGGTCAAGCAGCATCGGGGCATTCTTCAACGACGACTGGAAGGTTGCTCGAAACCTTACGCTGAATCTCGGCGTTCGTTACGAAGTCGACTCCTCGCCCTATGATCGATACGATCGCCTCTCGAACTACTTTCCCGAGTTCGGCGCGGTTGTCATCGCCGGCGATGAAGGTTTGACGGACGAAAGCCGAGCACTGGTCGACCAACTTGGTCTCACTGATCGCCTCGCACTGGCGCAAGACCTCGGCTTGCCACGCTCACTGGTCGGCACCGACTACAACAACATTGCACCGCGCGTCGGCTTTGCTTATCGCCCATTTAGCGGCAACGGTACCGTCATCCGCGGCGGCTACGGGCTGTTCTACCAGGGGTATCTGCTGCGCCCGATTCGCCAACAGTTGGCGGGGGTGTTCCCGTTCACGTTCCTTGAGACTTTCGGACAAGGCGGAGGTAACGCAGCGGTGAATGGCGGAAGAAACGGTAGCGGCCTCAGCCTACGCGACCCATTCCCTGGCGCGGGCCGCACCCAAGGTCAGGGCATCAATACGACAAACTCGGTCGACAACGACCCGCCCACCGGATATCTCCAAACGTGGAATTTCACGCTTGAGAAGGACCTCGGCGGCGGCAACGTGCTCGAAGCAGCCTACTTCGGCTCGAAGGGCACTCATCTTACTCGTCGCTACGACATCAATCAACCGTTCCGTTCACTGGAGCAGTTTGAAGCTACAGTTGGGCTACCCAATAACCAGCGGTTCCCGCGTCCGCTAGCTGATTTCAACCGCATCAACTACATGGCATTCGGTGCGAACTCGATCTACAACGCCGCGCAATTCTCGCTACGCAAACGCGGCCGCGGCGGCTGGTTCTATCGCATCAACTACACCTTTAGCCGCGCCATTGACGACGCCTCGTCGACCAATCAGGGCGCGCAAGATTCTCGCAATCTCAAAGCCGAACGCGCGCGCGCCAGCTTCGACCGGACCCACGTTTTCAACGCATCGGGGTCGTATGAATTACCGATCGACCGCAATCGCCGCTACTTCTCGAGTATGGGAAAGCTGACCCAGGCGCTGCTGGGTGGCTGGCAGTTGTCCGGAACGACACGCATGTACAGCGGCGCCCCATTCACCGTGGCGGCCGCGAACGTCGACTTGAATGCCGGCGAATCGCAGCGCCCCAACCGCGTATCCAGCGGGATATGGGATACGCCCCCAAATGGTGGTCGTCGAGGTGTCGAGTATCCCTCGTATAACATTGACGCGTTCGAGCGCGTCTTGTCCAACACAAGATGAGCCTGGAGGTAATTTGGGCAAGGTCGATTAGGAACAGGCAAACTGCGGGCGATGGGAGTCGCCGTGCAGCAAGCCGAATCAGTGAGTCTCGATGAGATCGAGAGTTTTCTCGACGGGTGTGGGTCCGTCGAGTTCCAGGCCGGAAGTCGAGCGGATAAATACGCGCTCGTCGAAGGCGTCCTGAAGAGGCATCATTATGCCGACCAGAAGCGCTCGGTTAAAGGATTGTTGAGACGCTTCCTGAGCAAGCTAACCGGCTTAAGCCGCGCCCAATTGACTCGCCTCATCGGGCAGTTTTTGCGCGAAAAGTGCGTTCGGCCGACAGCCTATCGAAGGTGCCGCTTCCCCACCAAGTACAGCCGCGCCGACATCGTTCTCCTGGCGCATGTCGACCAAGTACAGCAACGTCTCTCCGGGCCGGCGACGCGTCGCATTCTCCAGCGCGAGTTCCAAATCTACAACCGCAAGGAGTTCGAACGCCTTGCCGAACTGTCGGTGGGACACCTCTACAACTTGCGCAAACGCGCCGTCTACCGGCGACACAGTTTGCATCTCGACAAGACTCGACCGACACCCGTGGCGATCGGCGAACGCCGCCAACCCGAGCCGCGAGGACGTCCGGGCTACCTGCGCATCGACACCGTGCACTCGCCCGAACAGGAAGGTGAAAAAGGCGCCTACAGCATCAACGTGGTCGACGAAGTGACGCAGTGGCAGGCCGTCGGCTGCGTCCAACGCATCAACGAAAACCACCTCATTCCCTTGCTGGAAGGGCTTTTGGAACAATTTCCATTTATCGTTCGCGGCTTTCACTCCGACAATGGCAGCGAATTCGTCAACCATCAAACCGCTAAACTGCTCGAGAAGTTGCGAATTGAATTTACGAAGTCTCGCGCGCGCCGTTCGAACGACAATGCCTTGGTCGAAACCAAGAACGGCGCGGTGGTGCGCAAGTGGATGGGCTACCAGTTTTTGCCCTCGGAAGCGACGCAGGCGATCGACACCTTCTACCGCCAGTGGCTCAACCCGTACTTGAATTTTCATCGCCCATGCGCTTTCGCCAGCGAGCGCCGAGACCGCCGCGGCAAGTTGCGCAAGGTGTACGCCGAGTGGAGCACGCCGTGGGAAAAGCTGCTCAGCCTGCCCGCCGAGCAGCGCGGCCTGCGCGCGGATCGCTCGCTCAAGAAGCTCCAAGCGCGAGCGGACACTTGTTCCGACACCGAGTTTGCCGAGCAACTCGACGCTCAGCGCAACGAACTGCAACGCGTCTGCAAAGACCTCGCGATCTGCTGGCGCACGCGCTAGACAACGCCCCGACCCGAGGCGTTGTCGGCTCCTCCGGCCCACGTCCGAAGACGGCCGTGGGGTCTCGCCTGGGATGGCTGCAAAGGGGGACTGGGGCTGCCGCCCCTTCCCCCTTATGCAATCCCCCTCACCCCGCCCTACGAAGCCACAAATAGCTGTAGCCGCCGACCTCAACTCACGCTATAATCCCCCTCAACCCGCAGCTGCTTCGCCTCTCTCCTTCAGGCTCATCTTTCAATTGGAAAAGAGGGGTCCGTCTTCATCCGTTCGGCTTGGTTGGGACAGGCAGCACTAGGGTTCGTCAGGGTGGAGAGATTACGAGATCGCATGTGCCAGCCCCGGCCCGGAGGTCCGTCTTCTTCGGTTTAGCTTCAAGCTATCCTGGAACTTCATGTCTACCGTAGCCGACTACGCGCAGGCCAACGCTGCTCGATTCGAAAACGAACTCTTCGAATTTCTTCGTATTCCCAGCATCAGTACTCTGCCGGATCACAAATCAGATGTCATCCGCGCCGCCGAATTCACGGCCGGCAAGCTCAAAGCCGCCGGTCTTGAAAACGTTGCGGTGATCGAGACAGACGGACACCCGCTGCTGTATGGCGATTGGCTGCATGCGAATGGAAAACCCACCGTGTTGTTTTACGGGCACTACGATGTGCAGCCCGTCGACCCGATCGAACTGTGGGAATCGCCTCCGTTCGAGCCGACGATTCGCAATGGCAGTGTCTACGCCCGTGGGTCCGCCGACGACAAGGGCCAGTTTTACACTCACGTCAAAGCTATCGAGACACTACGTGAAACCCACGGCGCGCTCAACGTTAACGTCAAGTTTCTGATCGAGGGAGAGGAAGAGGTCGGTGGCGAGGCGATCGACGCCTACCTGCCCGCGAATAGCGAGAAGCTACGCGCCGACGTCGCGCTCGTGTCGGACACAGCGATGTATGCGCCCGAAACTCCGACGATCTGCACGGGCCTACGCGGCATGGTTTACATGGAGTGGCTTGCCCGCGGCGCGAGTCGCGACCTGCACTCGGGGCTCTACGGGGGCGTAGCGCCCAACCCGATTTTCGCGCTTGTCGAAGTGTTGGCGAAGTGCAAAGGCGCAGACGGCCGCGTGCTGATCCCAGGTTTCTACGACGACGTCAAAACGCCGTCAGACAAAGAAAAAGCGAGCTGGGCGGAGCTGCCTTTTGACGAGGCTGCCTACCTAAGCGACGAAGTCGGGTCGACCGCGCTGACCGGGGAGCCAGGGTTTTCGGTGTTTGAGCGCATCGGTGCTCGCCCAACCTTCGAGGTCCACGGCATGCCGGGCGGATTCACCGGGCCCGGCGCAAAGACGGTCATACCGGCAAGCGCGTCAGCCAAGGTCAGCGCGCGCCTGGTGCCGAATCAGAACCCCCAAGAGATACTCGCTCTAGTGAAACGCTTTGTCTCGGACAACACACCCAAAGGTGTCGAAATCGAGGTCAGCGAGATCCACTCGGCGCCGGCAACTTTGGTCAACCCCGACCACCCGATGATCTCGACCGCGGCCCAAGCCCTAAAGGAAGTTTGGGGTCGTAAGACGGTCTACGTGCGCTCCGGCGGATCGATCCCCATCGTCGGAGAATTTCAGCGTCATCTCGGTATCCCGACTATTCTGATGGGCTTTGGCCTACCCGACGACGGCCTGCATTCGCCGAACGAAAAATTCAGTCTCGAAAACTTCCACAAAGGCATCTTGTCTACTGCTCGGTTTTTGGAGCTCCTGTAAGGGTGAGTTCCGTCGAACGAAAACGGCTAGCGCCCGCGCTAGCGTACGTGGTCGCTCTTGCGCCCTTTTCGATCGATACCTACCTGCCCGCGATCCCTGAGATTGCAGGCGAATTTGCATCTGATATTCAACTGATCGAGGCGTCGATCAGCACCTTTCTGTTCGGACTTGCTCTGGGGCAGATCATCGGCGCGCCGATGTCCGACCGCATGGGCCGACGCCCCACAGCGTATCGCGGCCTTGCGATTTTCGGCTTAGCCAGCGTGGGGATTTTTGTCTGCCAATCGTCGGAACAACTCCTTGCGCTGCGCTTTGTGCAGGCCATTGGAGCAGGCTTGACGATCGTTAACGTCAACGCGGTGGTGAGCGATTTGTTCGAGCCGCAAGATGTCGCGCGCATGTTTAACACGATCGCCTTGATCTTGATGACCGCGCCGCTGATCGCACCCGCGTTTGGCGCGATATTGCTGGAACTGATCGGCTGGCGGTCGATATTCGCGTTTCTGATTCTCTACAGCGTCGGCGCGGCGGCGATAACGGCCTGGGTCATCCCAGAAACCGTCAAACGAGAGAAGAACTCCGACAGCGTGGCTGAAATCGTCGGCGCGGCGGTCCGCTCGTTCAAGCTTGTGCTCGCGCGTGGTCCGGCAATGGGCTTTACGCTTTGCGGCGGCTTTTCCGCCGGCTGTATGTTCGTCTACCTGCAGGACTCAGCGTTTGTCTATATGGACGTGCTTGGCGTTTCGCCGTCGTTGTTTCCGCTAGTCTTTGGCGCCAACATCGCGGCGATGATCGGCTTCAATCGTCTGAACAGGTTCCTGCTGAAATCGTACGCGCCGCACCAGATTGTGCCCTGGGGCTGCGCGATTCAAGTGTCGACAAGCGCGATTTTTCTGGCGACGTCATTGGTTCTCGAACCAAGCCTGGTCATCGTGGTGCCGTTGATCATGTTTGGCGTTGGCTGCGTAACGATCATCATCGGCAACTGCATGGCCTGCTTCCTTGCATACTTTCCCAACAATCGCGGCACGGCATCGGGCGTCGCCGGAAGTATTCAGTTCTTTCTGGGCGGCCTGCTCGGCTCCCTTACCGCGATGGTGCACGGGGGGACGCTGGTAACGACGTCGGAGGGAATGCTGCTGAGCGCCTGCATTGCGACCGCCTTCCTGGTCGGGTTAGCTGTGCCCTTGTACCGCGATAGCCCATCGCAGCCACCGAAACCGGCGGCCCACTGATCAGGCCCTGAGATCGTTCAAGGGCCGAGAAGTCGCAGTTTAGGCCAGAATTGCTTTAACGACGTGCGCCGGTTCAACCCCGGTAAGCTTGGCATTGAGGCCCTGATGCTTGTGGGTAAAGCGCTCATGATCGATCCCAAACAAATGCATGATCGTCGCCTGGTAGTCGCGAATATGAACGGGGTCTTTGACGATGTTGTACGAGAACTCGTCGGTCTCGCCATAGACCGTTCCGCCCTTGATGCCGCCACCGGCCATCCATAGGCTGTAACAACGCGGGTGATGGTCGCGACCGTAGTTTGTTGCGGTCAACTGACCTTGCGAATAGATTGTACGGCCAAATTCGCCACCCCAAATCACGAGCGTATCTTCGAAGAGTCCGCGCTCTTTGAGGTCTTGCACGAGTGACCAGGCGGCGTTGTCGACGTCACGGGCCTGATGGGGCAATACCAGCGGTGCGTTGTTGTGGACGTCCCAACCGCGGTGATAGATCTGCACAAAGCGAGTGCCGCGCTCGATCAGACGCCGCGCCATGAGCGCGGCGTTCTGGAATTTCCCAGGCTTGCGGGCGTCCTCGCCCCAGCGCTTCCAGGTGCTCTCGGGCTCGCTTGATAGATCGCTCATTTCAGGCACGGACGACTGCATCCGGAAGGCCATTTCGTACTGCTCGATGCGCGCCAGCGTCGAGGGATCGCCGATGCGCTCATGCTGTATTTGATTGAGCTCGGATAGTCCGTCGAGCATTTCGCGGCGCACGGATTGCGGCACGCCGTCGGGGTTGTTGACGTAGAGCACCGGGTCCGCGCCGCCGCGTAGGCCGACTCCGGCGTACTCAGGCGAAAGAAATCCCGAACTCCAGAGCTTCGCTGAAATCGCCTGTTGACCAGATTTGGGATGACTCTTGACGGCGTTCATGACCACGAACGTCGGCAAGTCTTGATTCATCGTGCCCAGGCCGTATGAGAGCCATGATCCGATACAGGGCCGGCCTGGAACCTCGCGTCCGGTTTGGATAAACGTGATTGCCGGTTCGTGGTTGATCGCGTCGGTCTTCATCGACCGAATGATCGCGAGGTCGTCGACCATCTCCGCGGTCTTGGGCAGTAATTCCGAAATCCAGGCGCCGCTTTGGCTGTATTGTTTGAACTTGAAAACCGACGGCGCGATTGGGAATCGCGACTGCCCGGAAGTCATCGTCGTCAGACGTTGGCCTTGGCGGATCGACTCGGGCAGATCTTTGTCGTACCAATCATTCATGCCCGGTTTATAGTCGAGCAAATCCATCTGCGGCGGTGCGCCCATCATATGCAGATAGATGCAGCGCTTAGCCTTGGGCGCGAAATGTGGCAAGTGCGGTAAGCCCCCGGCTACCCGCTCCGACGGCGTATTGCCGAAGCCGTCTTCGCCCATCATGCCCGCTAACACAAGGCCGCCAATACCGTTGGCGCCGCGTCTGAAAAACTGCCGCCGTGTCTCGATTCGGATCGCTTCTTCTGAGGGGTGCATGGCTATTTATTTAGAACCTCGTCTAAGTTCATGATTTGATTCGCCAACATCGTGTAGGCGGCGGACTCAGCAGCGGGAAGCGCCGAGTCAGGCGTCGACTCACCGGTAGTGAGTAATTCTTGCGCGTCGGTTTCGTTTGCGCTGTAGTGGTCGAGCAATTTCTCGAAACTTTGCCGAGCAACCCTCGCCTCAGCGTCGTCGAAATCGCGAGATAGCAGCCGAGTTGTCATAAAGCTCAGTCGAGCTTTGAAATCCTCGCCGCCGAGATTCATCGCCGACTGCGCCAGGTGTCGCGACGCCTCGACGAATTGAACGTCGTTCATCGTGACCAACGCCTGTAATGGCGTGTTCGTTCGATCGCGGCGAACGATCGAGTGCTCGCGTGTCGGCGCGTTGAAAATCTGCATCGAAGCCGGCGGGGCCGCCCGCTTCCAGAATGTATAGAGGCTCCGCCGGTAGAGCTTCTCGCCGCTATCTCGTTTGTATTGCTTCGTATTGCTCGACGGCATTGCTACCGAAGACCAAACCCCATCTGGTTGATAGGGCTTCACGCTGGGGCCGCCGATCTTTGGGACCAACAAGCCGCTAGCCGCCAGCGCGAGATCTCTGATCGTCTCGCCGTCCATGCGAAAACGCGGACCGCGCGCCAAGAGCCGGTTCGCCGCATCTTTCTCTTTCTTGTCCGCCGTGGCCGTTGCCGCCTGCCGGTACGTCGACGACAGCAGCATGGTTTTCAGCAAGCGCTTGACGTCCCAACCAGATTCGCGGAAATCAACCGCCAACCAATCAAGCAACTCGGGGTGTGATGGCGGCTCGCCCTGCGCGCCAAAATCATCAGTCGTGCGAACCAAGCCGGTCCCAAATATCTCCTGCCAGTAGCGATTGACCGCAACGCGGGCAGTGAGCGGATTCGATTCATCGACGATCCAATTAGCAAGCCCGAGCCGGTTCTTCGGAAACTTGTCTGACATCGCCGGTAGGAACCCCGGCGTGTCCGCCGAAACCAGGTCACGGCGTTGGTCGTACATACCGCGAAACAGAACGTGAGCTTCCGGCGCCGCTCCGGCAGCCTCCTGCATGACGTGTGTCACCGAGCCACGCCGCCGGATCTCGCGAACCGCGCGCTCGGTCTCACGCTTTTGGGCAGCAAGCTTCTTGTACTTTGAGTCGTCCAAATTCAGATAGCGAAGCCGCAAAGTCTCTTGCTGCTCGTCGCTGAGCTTGGCCGCCTCCGTTGAGCCGGCTCGCTCGAGTAGCGGCCAATTGGCGGCGACCTTCGCTTCTTCGACGCTCAACATGCGGTTGAAAATTCTGAAATCCGCGATTCCACCGCCGGCGAAATAGCGTGGCTTGTACGACCCTTCGTCGTCGCCACTGATATAGCCGCGGCCAAGCGAAATCGGCGAGTCGTTCAGTACCTCGCCGTCAAGTTTCGTGAAGTACTCTTCGCCCTGAACAGGCAATTCAGCGCCATCGACGTAAAACCTCAATCCCGCCTGCTCAGCCGATCCGTCATAGGTCACCGTTACGTGGACCCAGGCGCCGGTCGTGAGCCGACGCTGGTTGTTCGGACCGAGGTTGATCGACGATGATTTGTCGTCCTTGATCCCCTTGAGTCCGAAGCGGATCTGGCGGTCGCTGATTGTGATCGACCAACCTCGCATCTTGTCTTCGGGATCGGTCTGGCTGGCAACGACGAAAGCGCCGTCGCGCTCGGGGTGGTAGACCCAGGTTGCAATTGAAAAAGGTTTGCCGCGCTCAATTCCAGACGACGGTAGTTCAACGACACCTTCTTCGCCAAACAGCAAGGCCGGCACGTTCTCGGCCGGTCCCGCACCTACCTTGACGTTCGCTGGTAGCGTTAGCGCTTGCTGTTGACCGCCACGCGCCACGTGCGTCGTGGTAGCGGACAACATCTCGGCGCTCTGCTCCAGCGGAGTCGCGACCGACTGATAGCGCTGTTTTGAGATCCAAGAATTAAACTTTTTGTTCGTAGCCGTTCTGGCAGCCGCGAGGCTAGCTTCGGCGGACCGAATCTTATTGATCAACTTCGCGTTCTGGCCGCGGTCGTCCAAGCGGGGAACGATCATGATCGGCGGTGGGTCCGACACGTTCCCGTCCATCACATACTGCGTGGTGTTGCGGAAGAACGCGGTCATTCGATAAAAATCTTTTTGGGTAATCGGATCAAACTTGTGGTCGTGACAAGTTGCGCAGCCGACCGTCAATCCGAGAAAAACCGTGCCCGTCGTATCCGCCCGGTCCTTGGCGTAAATCACCTCAAACTCTTCGGGAATCACGCCGCCTTCATTTGTCGTCGCGTTGCAGCGATGGAATCCCGAGCCAACGAGTTGATCGAGTGTTGGGTTGGGCAACAGATCACCCGCGAGCTGTTCAACGGTGAACTGATCGAATGGCATGTTGGCGTTGTAGGCGTTGATGACCCAGTCGCGATACGGCCACATCTCACGGTAGTTATCGATATGGATACCGTGAGTATCGGCATAGCGTGCCGCGTCGAGCCAGTAGCGGGCGCGGTGCTCGCCGTAACTAGGTAGGGCGAATAGGCGATCAAAATAGCGTTCGTATGCGCCTGGCTTTTTGTCGTCTAAGAACGCTTGCAGAAGGCGCGGCCGCGGCGGCAGCCCGGTAACATCGAGCGCGGCGCGGCGAGCGAGAGTTCGCCTGTCAGCTTCGGCAGCGGGCGCGAGCTCAGCCGCCTCCACTCGTTCGAGGATGAAGCTGTCAATCGGCGTGGCCGCCCATGTCGAGTTTGCGGTTTGCGGAATCTCAGGCCGGACAGGCGGGTCAAACGACCAGTGGCCGGTCCACTCCGCCCCCTGATCGATCCACGCGCGCAGCGTGTCTATTTGTTCGGGTTCTAACTTCTTGTGAGAATACTCGGGCGGCATCCGTTTCGCCGCATTCGCATGGGTTATGCGCTGGTAAATGAGACTCGCGCCGGAATCTCCGGGGACGACAGGAGCGCCATTTTTACGTGCGCCAAAAGCTCCGTCTTTTAAGTCCAGCCGCAAGTCCGCAATGCGAGTCCCCGGGTCGGGGCCATGGCATTGGAAGCAAGCATCCGATAACAGCGGCCGCACCTCGGTCTGAAAGTCGACCCGAGCCAGCGGTGGCGCGGCAAGCGCCGACGTAGTCAGCAGGAGGGCCGCGGAGAAAGCAACACAGAACCTGGATAAACGCATTCCATGATGATTATACTGCCAAGCTCGCGGTCGCAAGCGTCTTGTCCAATACAAGATGAGCCTGAAGGGGAGGGCGATTCCAATACAAGATGAGCCTGACGGGGATCCGTTGGGTGGTCAGGAACAGAGCAGCTGCGGGCGATGGGAGTCGCCGTGCAGCAAGCCGAATCGCTGAGTCTGGAGCAGATCGAGTGTTTTCTCGACGGGTGCCAATCCGTCGCCTTCGAGGGCGGCAATCGAAGCGACAAATATGCGCTCGTCGAAAGCGTCTTGAAGCGGCATCACTATGCCGACCAGAAGCGCTCCGTCAAGGGTCTCCTGCGGCGTTATCTCGCTAAGCTCACGGGCTTAAGCCGCGCGCAACTCACCCGCCTGATCGGACAGTTCTTGCACACGCGTTGCGTCCGTCCGAGGGCCTATCGGCGGCGCCGTTTTCCCAGCAAGTACACACGCGCCGACAGCGTCTTACTGGCGCACGTCGATCGAGTTCATCAGCGCCTCTCGGGGCCGGCCACCCGCCGCATTCTCCAACGCGAGTTCCAGATCTACGGCCGCAAAGAGTTTCGACGCCTGGCCGAATTGTCCGTGGGCCAGCTGTACAACTTGCGAAAAAGAGCCGTCTACCAACGTCACAGTTTGCATCTCGACAAGACCCGTCCCACGCCCGTTGCGATCGGCGAACGCCGCCAACCCGAGCCGCGAGGACGTCCGGGCTACCTGCGCATCGACACCGTGCACTCGCCCGAACAGGAAGGCGAAAAAGGCGCCTACAGCATCAATGTGGTCGACGAAGTGACGCAGTGGCAGGCCGTCGGCTGCGTCCAACGCATCAACGAAAATCACCTCATTCCCTTGCTGGAAGGCCTTTTGGAACAATTTCCATTTATCGTTCGCGGCTTTCACTCCGACAATGGCAGCGAATTCGTCAACCATCAAACCGCTAAACTGCTCGAGAAGTTGCGAATTGAATTTACGAAGTCTCGCGCGCGCCGTTCGAACGACAATGCCTTGGTCGAAACCAAGAACGGCGCGGTGGTGCGCAAGTGGATGGGCTACCAGTTTTTGCCCTCGGAAGCGACGCAGGCGATCGACACCTTCTACCGCCAGTGGCTCAACCCGTACTTGAATTTTCATCGCCCATGCGCTTTCGCCAGCGAGCGCCGAGACCGCCGCGGCAAGTTGCGCAAGGTGTACGCCGAGTGGAGCACGCCGTGGGAAAAGCTGCTCAGCCTGCCCGCCGAGCAGCGCGGCCTGCGCGCGGATCGCTCGCTCAAGAAGCTCCAAGCGCGAGCGGACACTTGTTCCGACACCGAGTTTGCCGAGCAACTCGACGCTCAGCGCAACGAACTGCAACGCGTCTGCAAAGACCTCGCGATCTGCTGGCGCACGCGCTAGACAACGCCCCGACCCGAGGCGTTGTCGGCTCCTCCGGCCCACGTCCGAAGACGGCCGTGGGGTCTCGCCTGGGATGGCTGCAAAGGGGGACTGGGGCTGCCGCCCCTTCCCCCTTATGCAATCCCCCTCACCCCGCCCTACGGGCCCCACAACGGGCTTCAACCTCAAGCCCCAATCCGAGCTATAATCCCTCCTGCCCACAGCTACCTTCGCCTGCCTCCTGCAGGCTCATCTTTCGATTGGAAAAGAGGAAAGCCGAACACAGGGCTCAATCCCCGCAACAATCGCCCCCGCGGACAGCGACTTCCGTCGCCTCATTCAGCCGCATCTTTCGATTGCAGAATCAGATGCGTGGACGGAAGTCCACGCTCTAGCCCGGCCACCGCCCGCCTTGGTTGGGTGGATCATTCAAGGAAGAAACTTGAGATACCAGCGAAGCGGCGTTGCGCTTCGCTGTACCGAGCCGCGCCGCCGTGCGGTGCGGTGCACACGTCGCAGGGAGGACCGCACCGCGAGGCGGCGCGGCTCGGTATCGCGAACGGTTTCGTCCAACAAGTAGCTCGTGTTGGCGGCTCGAAAAATCAAGATTCGGGTCAGTCACGCCTCCGGCCGCGGAGGATCGGTCGAGGAACAAACTCGATGTGGCATCAGCATGGAATTGAGGCGACGGGTAGTGCAGTGGTCGCAACCTGGGGGGCTGTGAAAAAACCTCGAATAGCTCTGCGGTCGTCCGAGGGTGCGACATGTCGCACCCCTACAGCGCTGATAACACGCAAGTTATTTGTAGAAGCGTAGCTTGCTACGCGCGATTCTCGAGTTAGGGGAGGTTTTTTCACAGCCCCTGGCGGTTGCGGCACCGTTGTTTCGGCTCGTTGATTCCTTTGCATTCGCGCGAAATTTGAAGGTTCGGGTCAGCCACGGGAGACACCATAGGCTCTGGCCGTGTCGGCGCGACACTTCGAACTCCGTATAAGATGTCTTCCATGCGCAACTTAATCCTCAGCGCCCTTGTGGTTCTGTCAGCAGTACTCGCCGCGGCCCAAGACGCCGGTATACTAATCGCCTACCATTCGCAGACCGGCCACACCGAGAAAATGGCCCAAGCGATCGCCGACGGCGCCAAAGGCGACGGCGTAACGGTCGTTCTGAAAAAAGTCA
Organism: Bryobacterales bacterium; assembly: GCA_965205595.1. Classification (GTDB taxonomy): domain Bacteria; phylum Acidobacteriota; class Terriglobia; order Bryobacterales; family UBA6623; genus CATQHP01. The sequence continues at coordinate 459,668 of CBDBHI010000030.1, forward strand.
GCGAACTAGCTCAAGCGGACCTAGAAGCCGCCGATGCGGTCATTCTCGGCTCGCCGGTCCACATGGGAGACGTAGCGGTCGAAGTCCGCCAATCGTTAGTCGACTGGGCCTACAAATTCGGCTTCTGGCGCAGCCACGGGCTAGAGAACAAGGTCTGCGCGGTATTCGCGACAGGCGCCGCCCCGTCTAACGGCAAAGAATTCACAATGAACAGCATGGCGCTGGGCATGCTGCAGTTCGGCATGGTGCTAGTGACGCCATATGGGGGCCTAGGAGCATCGGCCACAACCGGTTTCCCCGAACACGAAAAAGGCGTAGGCGAACACGAACTAGAAGAAGCTCGCAAGCTAGGCGCTCGCGTAGTAGAGGTAGCGCGCCGCATGAGCGAATGACAGCAAATAACGTAGCAACACTCAAGCCGCGCGCTTCTACTTTCAGTCGAATGTCAACTTACCGGCTTACAGGCGGAAGTCGTTTACAGCCCTGTTGTCTTTACGGAGCTTGCCCCATCCCCTCGCGGACCCCATCAAACGAGTAGGAAACTAAAATATTACCCCACGGGTGATCCAGCGGCGCGGTACCCGCACGGTCAGCGTCGGTTTGGATCTCCGCTCGAACGGCCTCGACATCCGCCGCCGTTCCGGTCAAACTCGCGAAGTCGCGCTGCATGATGCGAGCGGCGACGCCGGCTATGATCGGTGCCGCAAAGCTAGTTCCGCGCGCCTCGGCGAACCCTCCGGCCGGTAGGGGCAACTTGCGAGTGGCGCCGCCCCCAAGAGTAGTCGACAGCGTGCCATACAAGAAGAACGAGCAACCCGACTGTGTTTCAATGCCGTCGCTGCGCTCTTCCCCCTCCGCCGACGTGGTCACCCCTGGGCCATCGGTGGTAAACGCCGCGGCGGTATCCGCTAGAACAGGGTCCAGATGCGGCAGACCGAAGAGCGCCAAGAGGTCGTCAGAACAAATCTGAATGCCGTCTTCGCCGACCGTACCCGCGACCGAAAAGACCTCGGGAAATTGTGCCGGCACCTTACTGCTGATTTCGGCAGTGGCGTCGTTTCCCGCCGAGGTCACAACGACGATCCCAAGATTGTAAAGCTGCGTGATCAGTGCCTGATACTCGGCGTCAACCAATGGGTCTTCGCCGGCGTCGCCGCCGCTCGAAATATTGACGACCTTAATCGGGGGATTCACCTGGTCGTGTTGGGCGATGATCCAATTGAGCCCGGCGAAGATATCCGTTTCGAAAATTTCGCCGGCGTCGGTGGCCCCCACTTTGACGCAGCAGAGCGTCGAGCCCGGAGCCGTGCCGACAACTCCCTCGTCGTTGTCGAGCGCCGATGCGCGTCCGGCGACATGCGTTCCATGCGACCACAGGTCCTGGCAAGACGTCCCCGGCGCGAGGGCGTTGAATGATGTTCCAGTAGCTGTGCCATCCCCGTTCAATATCCCCGGCAGATCAGGCGCGGGTGCCAGATCGGTATGTGTAAAGTCGATGCCCGTATCAACGATGGCAATCCCGATGCCCGTGCCGTCAGTTACACAGTCAGGCAGACCGGCTCGCTGCACTCCAACGGGAATGATCTGTCGCGTACCGCTCAGCGCATTGCACGGCGGTGGTGGTGGTGGTGGCGTCGGATCGGCGGACGTGGTGACCTCTACGATGTTACTGTCACTCGAGGACGAGCCGCCCGCGACAGCCCGGATTGTATAGCGGTAGAGCGTGGCGGCAGCGACGGTTCCATCCGTATGTGCCGTGGCGTTCGCGGCCAAAAGCGCATGCACGCCACTTGGCGCACAGCCTGAGCCTTCGCAGCGCGCCAGCTCGAAGTTGTCTTCCGTGGTCGAATTGTCAGTCCAAGCCAGGTCGACGAACGTGTTTGACAGCGCGGTGACCATCAGGCCGCTGGGCGCGTTCGGCGCCCCGCCTCCGCCGCCAGTCGTCGTTGCCTGGAGAGTATTCGAATATTCCGACTTCGGTCCTCTAGACTGGCTGAAGCGCATCCGGTACGCGTAATCTGTGCCCGGCGTGAGTCCTGGGTCGACATAGTTGTTTTCTGGGGCTGCGATCGTCGCAACCTGAACAAAGTCACCGCACCCCGCTCCTGTACAGCGCTCTAGCTCGTAGTTCACGGCAATGGCGCTTGGGGTCCAAGTCAGTGAAATAGTAGTATCGGTCGCTCCGACAAGACTCAGAACCGGTCCCGCGGGTTTTGCGTGCAAGAAATGGATCTGGTCAGGGACAACCGCCTCCACCAACGGATGATTCCGCAACCCATTGAGCGCATTCTGGTTGCGCAGAATCACTGCCACTGCATTCGATGCCCCGAGGTTGTGCAACGGCGTCGCGCCTGACTGAATCACGGCGGTAATCCGCTGCCCAGGAGACACCCCTTCCTCGAAAATAACCAGAAACCGATCAGCGGCAGTCTGCGATGAGGACGAAGGCAGGCTAAAAGTCGGCTGAGTGCTTTCGCCAGGTTGGACGATTTGCTGCGCGAACATCGTAGCGGCAAACAGCAGTAAAACTGTGGTGATGGAAATGAACTTACGCGGGATTAAAAACATGGCACTCCTCCCGAATAGCGGGTAACACGATCAAGTCTGTATCAGGCGATCACTTTAGTCAAGTAGCCCATTGGTAATAGGGCTGCAGGCGTAGTGATGTTGCCCCAAGGACGACAGTACTGGGTGCGGACTGCACGCGCTATGGATCGTTCGAGACCGTACCGGGGTTTTGAATTATTTTTTGAACCTGAAAACTCAACAACTTAGCCATTTTGAGGCCCCGCCAGACCCCCAAAAAACTTGACACGGGGGTGTAGTGTTGAGACAGGTTCCTAAGGGCGTGCAAAGTACAAGCACGGATGCCTATGGAGTTTGCCTGGCTTAACCCGCATTTCCCACCACCTGACGGCGAAAGCACGCGATAGGTGCGCCACTACTTCGTTGCGCTTGATCGCGAGTGCTCGACGGACTGTCAAGTACGCCTCCGCGCGCCGACCGGCGCCCGCCTCGTATTGACGCACCTCTCACGCACTTTCGCTCGCCACGTGGTGAGAAATGCAGGCTATCAGCAGGACGAAGTTCTGTCGCACGGGTGAAAATCCTTCGCCACCGCACTTGCTTACGCGCGCGCCTCCGAATTCCGTGGCGCGGGTGAATATGCTGGGGTGGGATATCGCATTGCGGTTTCGTCCAACAACTTCCTTGGCTGGCAGCTTGAAAAATCAAGTTGCGGGCAACCGTCGCCGGCTCAATCCCCGCCCGAAATCGATTGCAAGTCGTATCCGGTCGGCCGCTGGAAGGCACGCAGTTCGAAACAAGGCAGCGCCGCGAAGATGTGATCAAAAATATCCGCTTGGATTTCCTCGTAGTTAACCCAGTTTTGGTCGGCGCTGAAGACGTAGATTTCGAGTCCAACCCCAAGTTCCGTCGGCTGTAACTGCCGGACCAGGAATGTCATCTCCTGATTGATTGAGGGGTGGGCGCGAAGGTAGGCGACGAGGTAATTGCGAAACGTCCCCAGGTTCGTCATGCGACGGCCATTAACAACGACCGAATCATCGAGTCCGCGGGCCTTGTTGTGCGCGGCAAGCTCGGCTTCTTTGCGGTTGATATATGCGCTGAGCACCGTGAACTTTCGGAACTGCTCGACCATCTCCGGCGTGCAGAACTTGACGCTCGAGACGTCGATCGAGATCGACCGTTTAATGCGTCGGCCGTCGGATTGCGACATTCCACGCCAGTTTTTGAAACTATCGGAAATGAGTGCGTAGGTCGGGATCGTCGTGATGGTCTTGTCGAAATTCTGGACCTTTACGGTATTCAGCGTGATCTCGAGAACGTCACCATCGGCCCCGAACTTGGGCATTTCAATCCAGTCGCCGGGCCGCACCATGTCGTTACCGACGAGCTGAACTCCGGCGACCAGGCCGAGGATCGTGTCCTTGAAAATCAACAAGATGACGGCGGTCATCGCGCCGAGCCCCGTGAATAGAACCAAGGGAGATTGGTCGATCAGGGAGGAGATCACGAGGATCGAGACGGCAATCGCGAGGATGATCTTGATGACTTGGATGTAGCCGACAATTGGAATGCGTTTCGACATTTCGAAACGCTGGTAGATCTGGTTCACCGCGTTCAACGCGGCGTTGACCGCGATCAGAACAACGATGAGAACGTATGCTTCAACGATCCGCCGCGACCACGCGACCATCTCGGGCGTCTCGAAAGCGTAGGGCGCCAGGATGTGGATTACTGTTGCCGGGGCGAGGTACGACAGGCGGTGAAATACTTTGTGCTCGACGAGAATGTCGTCCCAATTAGTCTTGGTGGTTTTTGAAAGGCGGTGCGCGATGGACAGTAAGATGCGTCTGACGATGGGGCTCGCGACCCAAGCTAACCCGACGACCAAGATGACTTCTAGGGCTTCGATGGCGAACAGCGCCTGGCCTTCAGGCAGCCCGATGGAGAGCAGGAATTCGTGTACTGGTTTCAACATTCCGATATTCGCGATTATAGGAGGCGTGAGCAGCTTGGGTCGATTTCAACATTTTGCGCGGGTATGTAGCCTGTGGTTCATTTGTTGCGCCGCTCTGGTTGGCGCGGCCTGTGGCTCAACCGAGTCGATCACAATTTTGCACCTGAACGACCTGCATGCTCACTTGCTGCCAGATTCAAATGGCCTCGGGGGATTCGCACAGGTGGCTACGGCGATCGACAAGGAGCGAACCAAGGCGAAAAACCCGCTGGTACTGCACGCCGGCGACATGGTGCAGGGCACACCTGTTTCAACATTGTTTTCAGGGGTACCGGTTTTTGAGGTGAGCAACCACCTGGGCATCGATGTTCACTGCCTGGGGAACCACGAGTTCGACTACGGCTGGGAAAAGATTCGGGAGTTTGTCGAGACGTCGACGTCACCGATAGTCAGCGCCAACGTCGTGAATGGCGACGGCGAACATCTGGTCGAGCCGTATGTCATTCGCGGCGTTGGCAATGTCGATGTCGCAATCATCGGCGCGCTAACGCAGCAGCTCCCAAAGTTGCTCAAGCCCGGCGTAACCGGGCCATGGAACGCAGCGAGGCTCGTCGAAACTTTGCGTCCGATCGTCTCTGAGGCGCATGCAAAGGCGGACTTGGTTGTCATTCTCGGACACCTCTTCGACGATGAGGACGAGTTGCTTCTTCGCGAGCTTCCAGACGTCGACGTTCTCGTGAGCGGTCACAACCACGGCGGGCGCAAAGAGGCGCTTGTGGTGGACGGGCGAATATGCGTGAAGGTCCGTTCGTACGGCCGCGAGCTTGGACGCCTCGACATAGCGTTTGATACGACAACCAATCAGGTCACGAGCCACAAGTGGACGCGGATTCCGATTGACTCGAATGTCTTCGAGGCCGACCCGCCAACCCTATTGACGGTCGAGGACTGGGAGTCGCGAGTTGCCGAGATTGTCGACGTGCCGATTGGCGAGTGCCACGAGACGCTTCGCAAGCCGGGCCTGAAACGGGCGATCGAGCAAGCGATGATCGAAACTACGGGCGCGGATTTGGCCTACATGAATTCCGGCGGAATTCGGGACTCGATGCCACGCGGGCCGATGCTGGCGCGCAACGTCTGGAATATTTTGCCCTTCGACAACGAGATCGTCGAGGTAATCGTGAGTGGGTCGCAAGTACCGCCGGAGGTCGCGACGGGCCTATCGAAGAAAAAGCTCTACCGCCTGGTTACGAATGATTTCGTGGCCGGCCAGTGGGCGAACCGGGGACTCGACTTTAAGCCGACTGGAGAGACCCTTCGAGACCTATTTTTGAATTGGGTCAAAGAGCGGCAAGTACTGCCCTAACGGGCTAGCGGACTTGGGCGGTTTCTTCTCTGAGGGTTGCGAGGAATTCGAGTAGATCAATCAACTCTTGCTCGGTCATGGCGTTGACGAGGTCCTCGGGCATGATCGAAAGCTTGCTTTGGCGGCGCTCTGTGATATCGCCTGGTTCGAGGCGAATCTCATCGCCGGTTTCGGTGCGCACGACAATCCGTTCTGGCGAGTCTTCGGCGAGTAGTCCGGTTACAAGGCCGTAGTTCGTGGTGTCGAGTATCCACGAATAGTACTCGGGTGAGATACCCGCGCTGGGGTTAAGAATCGAATCGAAGAGGCCCTCTTTAGCGTATTTAGAGCCGATCGTCGCCAAGCTCGGGCCGACCAGCTCTTCGCCGGGTTCTAGAGAGTGACACTTGGCGCAATTTGCACCGTCTTTGTTGTCGAAGACGACTCGGCCGCGGTCGACGCTGCCCACGGCTTCAACGATGGTGCGAACACGCGTGATGGTCCGCTGGTTTTTGCTCTCGGGTGGCGGCAATACTTTCGCGGCGCGCTCGCGTACGGCCGGGTCTCTACTCGTATGAACGATGCTCGTTGCGACCGTTTTCAACTCACCGGGTAGCTCGAGCGACTCTTCCATGTCGAGGATGATGTTGAGACCCGACGACCGTCGGCCTAGAACACGCAACGCGGCACTGCGCACTTCGTTGGTCGATTCTGAAAGCACAACTTGCGTCAGCGTGTCATCGAGATCAGCGGGCCGGGCGGAGCCCAAGCCCTGGATTGCCGAGATGCGAATCGCCTCGGGAGCCTCGAGAGCTAGGCTCCGCAGAACGGGCAAATACTCCGCGCCACCGATCGCCCCTAGCGCCTCCAACGCTGACGCTCTGGAGTCTTCGTCGACGTTCGCGTCTCGCGCCAAACGGAGCAGCCGCAGGCCGAACGCCGGATCAGCGAGCACCGTTGCGAGTTCGAGAGCATCTTTCCGCGTGTCGTCATTCTCTAGCGCCCGATTGACGGCGGCGAGCACAACGGCGTTCTTGCGTTGATCGCTCCACTCGCTATAAAGCTGTTTCCCTAGGAAGTAGAGACCACGTTGGCGCAGTTGCGGGTCGGCGGATGGGTTGCTGACCATTCTAGAAATCGACATTGCCGCGCGGGCACTCGGCTGCCAGCCCAGCGCCTCAAAAGCTTCGGATCGCTGCTCGAGTGGGAGCGAGTTGTTCTCCGCGACCTGAATCAGATAAGGCACCGATGTCGGCGCTTGCAACACCCAGTAGAAGTCGGCGACGGTCGAATTCCACTCCGGGAACTTGGTGCGGATTGCGGTATAAATACGTTCTTCCGCACCGGCCGCGGCGATTCGCAGCGTCTCTAGATACCAACGGTCCGAGCCGTCATAGCCCTCGGCCAATTCCATCCACGGTTCGATTCTTTCGGCCGGATCTAGCTCGCGTAGAAAGAGGGCGACTTCGCGGCGGACTTGCGGCGATGGATCGCGAGTCATGGCCCTGGCGTGTTCGACGGAGTCCATTGCGTGGAATCGAGCGACACGCAGCCCGAGCGTTCGGAACTTCGGGTCGCTGTCGGCGAGCGCTTCGGCGAGCGCCGTTTCCCCTTCGATTCCCATCGGTGCGACGAGCCACAGAGCGCGAGCCCTCAGAGTGACGTTTGGACTGCGCCAAATCGCCATCAGCATTTCCTTGGCGTCGTCGCCTCGGAGTTGCAGCTCTTGGTAGGCGCGCACTCGCGTTGCCTGGTTCGGCGATGCGAACGCCGCGGCTAGGCCTTCGTCGCTTTCGATGTCGAGCCGCGGCACGATGCCAACGTGGCCCTTCGGTGCCAGGCGGTAGATGCGGCCGTTCTCGATGTCTTGCATGTTGTGGCCGCCGACAACCGGGTCGTTCCAGTCGGCGATGAAGACCGAGCCGTCGGGAGCGACCGCAATATCGCTAGGCCGAAAATAGGGGTCGGTTGTGGCTACGGTGTTCTCGTGTTCCATCGTGTAACCCGCGCCGTCGGGTTCGACGAAAAACGTTTGGATCAGACGCTTGCCCGGCTCGGAGTGGAGCAGTTGACCCTGGTACTTCTCGGGGAGCAGATCGCCCTCGTAAAGCACCAGACCCGTCGGCGAGCCAGGCCCCGTGCGGGCCACGAACGGCATCGTGCCGGGGCGCTCCATATGGAAGTGAGTGCCTTTATCCTCGCGCCAGCGGCGGCCCCCGGGGCCCCAGTAGCCGTAGTTGGCGCCCTCGATGATATAGAGCAAACGTGTCCACTTATTGCCGTCGTCGTCGTTGTCGGTCTGCCAAATTGAGCCAAACGAGTCGAAGGCGATTTCGTAGGGGTTGCGGGCGTTGTGGGCAAGGATTGAAAAATCGGTCCCGTCAGCGTTCATGCGCTGGACAGTCGCGGCATAAAAAGGTCCTTCGCGACTGCTACTGTGCTGATTTCCTGACTTGTCGGTGGTCGAAAAACCTTGGTCGCCGGAGTTGAAGTAGTAGCGACCGTCGTGACCGAAGAGTACAACGTGCAGACCATGGTCATGGTCGATCCCACTCCAGCCGCTGAGCATTGTTTCCTGTGAAATAATGTTGTCGCTCTCGTCTTTGGTGTAGACAACCAGATCCGGCGACTGCGAAACGACGACCCTATTGCCGAACACTGAAATTCCGAGCGGCGCCAGCATTTCAGGCTGCTGATCGAATACCTTTCGCGCATCGGCCCTACCGTCGCCATCGGTGTCTTCGAGGATGACGATGCGGTCGCCGGCCTCGTCGTTCTTCGGTTTGCTCTTGAGATCGCTGCGGTAGTTGACTGACTCGATGAACCAGATGCGTCCGCGCTCGTCGATGTCGAAATTGGTTGGATTGACGAGTAGCGGCTCGGTC
>CBDBHI010000031.1:0-50777 GCA_965205595.1 Bryobacterales bacterium
GTGGGTTCCCCTATTTGCAAGCAATCCAGCGATCGATACAATTGTGAATTGCGCTTCAAAGTTCTCGTTGCCGCCGCGGCGCTTTTCGCCGTCACCCCTTTTGCCTCCGCTCAAGCCACCGGCCAAGCCGCGTCCGACGGTGCTTCTCGACTGAACGGACCGCGCCCCGAGAGCATCGCTGGCAACTCCGTAGACGCGGGCACCGGCGCGTTCCTCTACACAGTCCCGACGATCACAGTGCAGGGCGGCCGGGCGATGGACTTCCCGCTGCTCTACCACTCGCTCGCGACGATGTCCGGCGGCCGGCTCGGGCCCGGCTGGACCCACCCTTATGAGGCGTCACTCTCGGTTGCTTCCAATGGCGACGCAATTGTCCACTGGGACTCCTACCGCAAAAACACGTACACCAACACCAGCGGCAACTCCTTCGCGGGCGCGGATGAATCCGCCAACTACGACCGTGTCGTGGCCTCGACCAACATCTTCACCGTCACTCGCCGCGACGGCACCGCCTACGAGTTCGATAGAAACAACGGCCGCCTGCGCGAGATCCGCAACCACGTCGGTCAGGAAATCCGCGTCCAGTACGATTCCGACGGCCGGCCCAACCGCGTCATCGAAGACATCACCAACAAAGACATCGACCTCGTCTACGACCCGGCCGGCCGATTGGTCGAACTGCAAGACCCGGCGGGCGCCCGCACCCTCTTCGCCTACAACTCCGCCGGCTCGCTCGACGCCGTCCACAGCCCGGCAACGTTCGACAACGCGCCGGTCACGCTGACCGGGCCCGTACCGATCTCACCTGGAAGCTCCGCCTTTTTCACTCTCGACGTGAGCGGCCCGGCCGAGGTCGGTGCAATCCGTCTCGACAGTCTCAATCTCGCGCACGCCGACGCGGCCAACTCGAGCATCATCCTCGAGTCACCTCGGGGCACCGTTGTCAACATAACCGCTCGCGCTTCGCGTCCGAGTCCGAGTGTCTTCGATTTCGATGACGTGTTGATCGGTGACTTCGCCGGCGAAGACCCGCGCGGCCGCTGGCGTCTTCGCATCAACGACGGCGCGCCCAGTAATTCAAGCTCTGGAGGCGAGCTCAACGCCTTGTTGCACGGATAGGGATGGAAACGGAATTCCCCCTTTCCCCAAGCGGTAGTGTCAGGCGATGCGTTCGAACACAGGCCGTCCGAGCGCGGTCATTGTGTTCAGGACTTTTCGGCCGAGTTGGATCTCCGTGATCTGCCTGGAGAAGCTGCGGAATTTGAGTTTGGGGCCGATGACGCTCTTCCAACGGCCCATCTGCGTTTCTATTCGGCTGCGCTGGTTGTACCCTGTTGCCGTCTGCCAGGCCATGCACCCGTTGCTGCGGATTTGGGCAATATGGCGATCCCGAACGGTCGCATCACGCGCCGATTGCAGGCGGATCACTGCGTCCTTTGGCGGCGGTATGACCACATCCAGGGTCTCCCCATACCGCTGCCTCAGCAGATTTCGTGTGGACGCTCCATCGTAGGCGCCGTCAGCCAGAAAGCCCGTGACCGGGGCATCCAGCTGATCCAGGAGGCTGGGTAAGGCTGTGCTGTCTCCAACGTTATCGTGAGTCAGAGCGGCGCAAACAATCGCCCCGCTGGCGAGGTCCAGTCCGAGGTGGAGCTTGCGCCAGCGGCGGCGTATTCCCCTTGGTGTTATGCTTCTGCGCTAGCCATTCGCCCTCGCCGAAGATCTTGAGGCCAGTACTGTCGACCAGCAGATGGATAGGCGCAGATCCTGCTTGCCTCATCACCTGAGCGATGCTCACCCCGTTTGCGCGCCGCGACAGCGTGGAGTAATCCGGTACCCGTATATCCAACCCCATGAGCGTGCCGATGGAACCCATAAGCCCCTGTGTCTGACGCAGTCCAAGATGGTATGCCGTGCGCAGCATCAGGCATGTCTCGATCGCCAAATCCGAGTATCTGCGCTGACCACCCCGTGACGTGCGGCGCGGCGCGCTCCACACACTTTGAGCCTCCTCACTGACCCAAATCGTCAGGTCACCCCGTTGGCGCAAGCTCTCGTTATATTCCGCCCAGTTGATCACCCGGTACTGCACCTTATCAAACTTGTGCCGGCGCGCTGCGGTGAACTTATGTGGCATTTAGACTACCCCCAGCGTTGAAAAAACCAATGATAAGACATCCTTCGGGATGATCCATGCAACAAGGTCTGATTGAGCATGATGCTGCGAATGATGCCGATGCGCGGAACCTCCATCATGGTTTGTCCGCCCGCCGTGGCCTTCCAAGGCGACATCGCTGATTCGTCGCTTAATGCGGCGAGATATGCGGTAGCCTTCGCAATGGCTGCGTCATGGGCGCCTAAGATCTCATCCGAGCTGCCCGCTTCGGCTTGCTGAAACTCCGGAATCTCAACCGAATCCACGGAGACGAGGTCAGTGACCACGCCGGGAACTCCGGCGACATGCAAGGCGAGTTGTCCCATGGTCATCGATTTCTCGTGGGGTTTTCATGAAAGCTTGTCAGCGGGTATGCGTTCGAGAACACGTCTGGTAGTTGCACCTTCCTGCTCGACTTCTTGAATAAGGCTTTGGCCAATCGACATCGTAGTAGTCCTCCAGATCCTAGTTGGAAACCTCCGAGTCTACCAGAAGTTATTTACGGAAGGGTTAACTATTGTTGCGCCTCCCGGGTCAGCGACGATCGCCTCGTTGGGCTCCCTATCATGCGGTATGCAAGCCGTGACCTCTAAACCCGATGGCTACTTTGAGCAGAAGCGTGGACTTTCGTCCACGCCTCGGTTTCTTCTGCCGGAGTGACGCCGAAGGCGCCCGGCACATTGTTTATGGGGATCAACTCCGCCGTCATTTTGCGGTCAATGATTCCGAGGGGGTTGGGTCTTATGCTACTCGGTCGGCAAGAACACAGCCTGGGGGTCTGGGTTCATGTCTTGTTCGAACGCCATCGGCGCGGCCGGTGGCCAGGGCTCGCCGTCGGGGATGATCTCGACGGCGACCGCCTCGGTGCGAACTTCTTCCATGGCGATCTTCGTGGATTTGCGCGAAGTCGTCGATATCAGCGGCCGTGCTCCGCCTTGCAGTTGGCGAGCGCGCCGGGCAGCCGCCAAGATAAACCGATAGACACCCTGCTCTTCATCGGTTGGAATAAACCAGGCCTGATCGGGAGGCTTAACGTGCTCCACTTCAGCTTCTACAGCTTTGGCTTTCACAACTTTTTTCTTGCTCATTTGTTTGCCTCTTTTGATTCGCTTCGTTCGAAACTTTTAAGTATCGGGTCGATCTTTCCGCTGACGTATTGCCTTCTTGCCCGCTCGGCAAGCAAAATCCCGTAAAGCTGCTTGGCGGACGCCTCGAGTTGATCGTTCACCAATACATACGCATACGCTTCATAGTTCCCTACTTCGCCGGCCGCTTCGCTCAATCGACGCTCAATCACCTCATCACTATCGGATGAGCGGTCTCGCAGGCGTTGTTCGAGAACTTGTCGGGACGGCGGAAGGATAAATATCGTGACCGCGTCGGGGAGTGTCTCCCTTAATTGTGCCGCACCTTGCACGTCGATGTCCAGAATCAAATCCTTGCCGTTTTGAACAGCGCGATCGAGCGCCGAGCGCGGAGTGCCGTAAAAATTTCCGAATACCTCCGCCGACTCGAGTAGTTCCCCGGCGTCGCGCATCTGGTTGAATTTCTCAACGCTGACAAAATCGTAAGCGTCGCCGTCGATTTCACCTGCTCTCGGCGAGCGCGTGGTTACCGACGTTGAAAACACGAGCGACGTGTCGCTTTCACGGAGACGATTGACCAAGGTTGACTTTCCAGAGCCCGAGGGCGCTGAGATGATGAACACAATCGACATGAATGCGTAATTATTCCAGACCGAGGCTCACTCGACGTTTTGCACTTGCTCGCGAATTTTCTCAATCTCAGCCTTGAGCCGCAGTCCCGCCTCCGTAACAGGCAGCGCGTCAGACCCAAGTGGATTGGTCTTTGAGAGCATGGTGTTCGCCTCGCGGTTCATCTCTTGAGCCAGAAAATCTAGTTGCTTGCCGATCTCAGCGGTCCCGGCGAGGGTAGCCTTCAGCTTGATGACGTGCGCCCCGAGGCGCTGAAGCTCTTCGGCGATGTCAGTGCGCTCGGCCATGATGGCCGCCTCGTGAAGCAGTCGCTGATCTTCGATGTTCGAATCGGCCAACAGCACTCCAAGACGACTCTCTAGCCGCTGTAGGTAGAGCCGGTTAACTCCCTCCATTCGATCGCCGAGCTGCTCGACTTCGTTGCCAATCGTCGTAGACCTCGCTTCAAGATCGGCCACGATTGTGCGGCCTTCGATCAGACGGGCTTCATTGAGCCGATCAAGTGCCTCGTCGAGCGTCTCGAATAGCAGAGCTCTAAAGGCGTCTTCGGCACACTCGGCGCGGTCGACCGACACGGCGCCCGGCAACCTTAAAATTGCGTTCAGATCTGGGTCGGCTGCGATGCCGTTCTCGCCGGCGATAGCCCGATACGCTTCAAGATAAGCCGTAACGAGCGCCTGGTCTACTCGAACGGTGGCTGGCGCGGCGGACTCCATATTCACGATGATCTGAACACTGCCGCGCTGAACCTTCGCCTTCACACGCCGCCGTATCTCGGGTTCGAGTGGATCGGCTTCGGGCGGCGTTCGGAGCTTCAGATCGAGAAATCGATGGTTGACGCTACGAATCGTGACCGTCAGTTGCAGGTCGTTGGCTGAGCCCTCGGCCTGGGCGTAGCCTGTCATCGAATAAGCCATCGAGCGGGGGTTAAACTTCAACCGATTGTAGCTTTACGAGTCGGCGGTAGAGTTCGCATGTTCGCAACAGGCCTTCGTGCGTGCCACTGTCTAAGATGCGGCCTTCTTGGAGCACGACAATTTTGTGCGCGGAACGAATCGTCGAAAGCCGATGGGCGCTGACGATTACAGTGCGGCCCTCGATGAGATTCGAAAGCGCTTGCTGGACTAGTAATTCGGCCTCGCTGTCTAAGTGTGAAGTCGCCTCATCGAGCAGCAGGATCGGCGCATCCTTGAGTAGAGCCCTAGCAATCGATATACGCTGGCGCTGACCTCCGCTCAGTCGCTGTCCTCTCTCGCCTAAGTCTGTCTGATAGCCGTCGGGCAAAGCGTCAATAAACCCGTCGGCGATCGCGGAACGGGCCGCTGAGCGAACCTTCTCTAAAGGGATGTCGGGCCGGCCGTAGGCGATGTTGTTTCGCAGCGTGTCGTCGAATAGGAACGTGTCTTGCGTCACGATCGCAATTTGCTGCCGCAACGATTCGAGGCTCAGGCTGTGGAGATCGCGGCCATCGATTCGAATGCGCCCCTTTTGTGGATCGAAAAAGCGGGGCAGCAAGTTCATCAACGTGCTCTTGCCTGAACCGCTTGGACCCACCAACGCCACGACCTCTCCGGCTTTAACTGTCAGGTTGATCTCGTGGAGGGCCGTTTCAGTTTCGGCGCCGGGGTAGGAGAAGGTTACGTTTTGGAACTCTATCGAATGAGCGAACGGCTCCATGCCCAGAGGCGCCGACGCTTCCTCGACGTCGTGAGGATGATCGATGTATTCAAACACCCGCTGAGCCGAACCAAGCGCCTGCTGAAAGATGTTGTAGATGCCATTGAGCCGCCTAACGGGCTGGAAGAGCATCAGAAGCGCGGTGAGAAAGGTAACGAACTGCCCGGCGGTCATTTCGCCTAAGACGATGCGCTGACGAACATACGCCAGTAACCCGACGATCAACAGGGCGCCGAAAATCTCAATCAACGGTGACGCCATCGCCTGTTGGATCACGTAGCGCATATTCGCTCGGAATAGGCTCTCGGCGCGCTTTTCAAAGCGGCCCACCTCGAACTGTTCCATCGCAAACGCCTTGACCACGCGATTGCCGGAAATCGTCTCGTGCATGATTTGGACGAGCTCCGCCAGGTGATCCTGTGCGCGGCGAGTTGCCACGCGCAGCCGATTCCCTATGCGAGACGTCGGCAGCAGCACCAGCGGCAAAACGATCAGGCTGGCCGCCGCAAGCTTCCAATCGCGCTGAACCAACAGGAACAGCAGGGCCGAGGCAGTAAAAAACTGCCGCATCAGATCAGCAAGAAAATGCGAGAACGCCGATTGCACCTTCTCGATGTCGCTGACCAACGACGAGATCAGGCTCCCCGTATTCTTCGTTTGAAAAAATGCCGGTGACTGATTGAGAATGACGCTATAAACGTCGTTGCGCATGTCTCGCACGCCCGAAAACCCCGCGTAGTTCACGAGGTAGTTCGCCGTAAAATCACACAGGCCCTTGACGACGAAAACAACGACTAGCGCGACGGCAACGAGTGTCCAAACGTCCCCTAGCGAGACGGGTAGCAGGTCGTCGAGATGGATCGGGGTTCCTGTAATCGGAATCGTAATCAGCTCAACAGGATCTTGTGAGGCATCTGGACTCAGAATGCGGTCGATAACCGGGCCGATCAGAACCACCACCGCCGCTTGGCAGAGACCGACGACGGCCATCAGCGCTACTGCGATGACCAACCGAGCTGTGTAGGGGCGAACGTAGCGAAGCAACCGCGTAAGTTCGTCCACGGCTTCATGATGCCATAGCGACCAGCAACTCGCGCGGGCCTAAAGCTCGTCGCGGGCAAGAACGACAATTAGCTCGACGGCGGCTTCAGCGTCACGTAGGTCGGCGGTTTCGGCGGGCGTGTGCGCGTAGCGTAGCGGAAACCCGATGGGCACGTTTAGCGCGCCGGAGGCCGTGAATTTCGAGCCGTCGTTTCCTCCGGCAGTGACTCCGATTTGAATCGGGATCGCGTTGCGGCGGGCAATTTCCGCCACTCGCTCGACTTCCGCTCGTGGCGTTAGTCCGCTGTTATCGAGAGCGCGAAGAACCGGTCCGGCACCAAGCCGAGCGTAGGCGATGCGACGGTCTTCAAGTGGCGTGTCGGAGGTCACAAACGTGTCGACGGGGTAGACTCGCGTCGGGCTAGAGTTGGCGGCTACGTGTTCGGCGCCGACTAGGCCGACCTCTTCTTCGACACTGAACACGAACCATACGGAACCCGTGGAGTTGCGAGCGTCGGTTACGAGCTTTCGCAGGGCCTCGACTAAAACAGCACAGCCTAGGCGGTCGTCGAGCGAGCGGGCGCTGACTCGCGACCCTAGGAGCCGACTGTACGTCTTGGGAACCGTGACGGAATCCCCGGTGGAGACTCCGAGCGCGGCAACTTCGTCACTGGCCGTGGCGCCGACTTCGATATTTCCATGCCTGGTCATCTGGGCGGGAAGCGGCCCGCTTGCGGTGTGGATCGTCATCGGGTGCCAAGCGAATAAATCGGTGTCGCCGCCCCCTTTCGTATCGCTGATGATGGCGCCGGCGGACGAAATGCGTTGCACCGCGAAGCCGATTTCATCCATGTGGGCGATGAAGATGGCGGTAGGGGTTTCACCTTTCCCAAGGTGGACCAGTAGGTTTCCCTTGTCGTCGATTTGAGATTCTTTGGCGCCGAAATCGTTTATCAGCTCGCGGATTCGATCTCGCACGGGCGATTCGGCGCCGCTGACTCCGCCGGTTTCGACGAGGCTCTTCACGGATTGTTCGAGCGTCGAGCGAGGGTTTTCGGCAGGCGGCTCGCGCTCCGCCGGGGGCCCACGAAACTCCTTCGCGATTGCCTGGACTGGCCTTGGCTGTAAGCCGACTACGGATTCCAAGAGATCTACCAGGCGCGCCAATTCTTGTACCGAGACAGACGCTACAGGCGTTCCGCCGTTGTGAACGGCAGGCAGAAGAATCGCGGATTGTTCAGGGTCAGGCCAGACTTCGGCCGTTCCGAAGGGTCCGAAAGAGAAATTCGGCGTTGACCGTTTCTCCAGTTTGTCGCCGCTCTTGTCGGCAAGATTGCGTAACTCGTCCGCCAGCGCGGAGGAATAGCCGGAGGCCGCGGCTACACCGGATGCTTCTTCACCGTGGGGCGCTATGTGTATAACACGGTCGGGCTTGGTCCGGTTAAGAATGCGACTAAGCCCGGCGTTGTGATAGTGCTGCTGAGTTGCGAACGCGAGCGTTACTTTTCCGACCGGCGATTCACTTTTCAATCGGTCAGCGAGTACGAGCAGGCTAGCGGCTCCGGATCGACTCGAAATCCACGGCGATCCGAGAATGTCCGCGGCAATCCACGAGGGCTGTTTGGCCAATGTTACGCGGTCGAGGATTGCGACGCCGGCGTCGGCGACTTGTTTGGAATCGGACGCGCCGATGTCTACGAAGAGTCCCTTTGACGCTGTCGACGAGTAGCCGCGGCTCGAGGCGAAATGGACCGACGGGGCCGCAACCGCGCCTGGGATGGTCTTCGCTGATCTAGTAGTGACATGGACGTGTTGTCCCGTAAAAAACTTGTCGAAATTGTAGTGCGGGCGCGGTTCCGCAAGCGGCTCAAGCCTGAGGTATCCCTCGTCGTCAATTCCAGAGACCACAAAGCCTGGCTCATCGATGCCGGCGACCAGCAAGATGTGTGGCGCGCCGCCCCCGAATGACGCTGTTAATGAGCCGGTGTTGTCGATCTGCTGATCGCCGCCGACACGTTCGGCAATGTATGCGATGATCCGCGATTCGTCGCCGGGCGCTGCGTCGAACGCGGCTAGTTTCTCAAGATCGGAGGCGAGTAGGGTTGCGGAGAGAATACAGCCCGCTAGGGCGCACCGTGATCCGGCGGTCAGGCTGCGTCTCCTGAAAAGCACCGCTCGGGTCTACTTCTTTGCCCACTTCGCGTAGTAGAAAAGCAGCGGTTTGTCACCGGTGTTTAAGATGCCGTGAGGGGCGTTGCCTTTGCAGTACTGGATCGTGCCGGTCGGCGCGGGAATGGTCTTGCCGTTAAGGAAAATTTCGCCGCCGCCTTCGGCCACGATTAGGATTTCCTCTTCGGGGTGCTGGTGTGGGGGATGCGGAGTTGCGCCGGGTTTCAGCTCAAGGCTGCCGCATTCGAACAGGTTGACTTCCTCGGTGTCGCCCTTGAAGTACACTCGCTGGTCGCCAAAGGGCTGGCGCGTAAGCTTGGCTGAATCTTCACTGAGTACGTCGTCGTTGACTTTGGCGCCGGCGGGGACTGCGCCCGCCAGGGCAACTCCCATTAGGGTGAACATTTCTCGGCGATTTTCCATTTGGTCGTTGCTCCTGGGTATATCTGTTGAGGATAGGTCTCGTGTGAATGTGACGATCTAGCACCGCGCGGCTGAGGTGGCGCGGGCTCACTATCTCCTATCATGCTACCGAGGGTTCCGCTTACGCTCCACCATACACTAGGAAAAAACGTCACCCCCGCTGACTCGCAAGCGGGGAAAGATCAAATTCCAGCGCCCTTTAAACAGGGTTAATAGCGCGGAGCCCAACACGCCGCTTAGTCTGATCAAAACTACAGACTAGTTAACAGCCTGCGCCGCCATCATCTCATCGTGAACGCGGCAGACCCGTTTTCGGGCGCGGAACAGCCGTACTTTCAGAGCATTCTCGTTCGAGTTGTAAATGCCCTTCATCTCCTTGAGGGTGAGCCCCTGCACTTCCTTCAATGTCAGCAACTTCTTGTCCTCGTCGGAGACATTCACGAACAGCGATCGCAACAGATCGCTTGCCTCGGTCTGGCGGCGTGAAATCGCCATATCTTTACCGCCCGCCGCCGCATCAGCGAGTCGGATCTGCTCTTCGCTCAGATCCGCCAACGGCACGTCGCAACGCCGACGCTTCTTGCGCAGGTAGTCATACACGGTGTTTACCGTAAGCCGATATAGCCAAGTCTCAAACACCTCGACCGTCCGCAGCTGCCCTAGCGACTGATGCAGACGAATAAAAACGTCTTGGCCAACATCCTCGACATCGTCACGGCGACCGAGCATGCGATATACCGTTCCGAATACACGCTGCTTGTAAGTCTGAACAACGGTGCCAAACGCCGCGTCGTCGCCGGCTTGCGCCTGTCGGATGATTTCGGGGTCAACGGTCATTCCAAATCCTGCCTTCTTGACCGTCTGCAAGTCGCCGGTCTGGCCATCAAGACGAGGTTGGTGGCGGGATTGGTTATTATTGTCTGGTAAAACCTAGGTTAAACCCGCTTTACAACTGTTTAACACAAGTCAACAAATTAAGAATCAACGACTTACGCTGATCGTGCGAGATCGTCGAAGTTACTTGCGCTGCTTGAAGTTCGCGGGAATTTCAACTTCATCCGGGCTGACGTCGGTGGTGATCAACTGTAGATCAGACTGCGTTCGCGTAAGTAAATTTGGCCCGCTCTGTACCGCCGCCGCCGCCGGCTGCTGCTGTTGCTCATCCTTGCGTTTCCGGCCGAATCCGCCAAAGCCGCCCAGCCCGCCTAGAGCCTCCTTGAGCGACGGCGCGCTTGCGCCCTGCGCCTGGGGAGCGTTTGGGTCGGGATAAGTGAACATTTCGGTTGTCGTTGCATAAGACGTTCCACCCAGCGTCTTCGCGTTCTCGGCCAACTTCTCCATCAGCGGCTTCATTCCGCCGTACATCCCTGCTAGAGCGCCAGTAGCCGAATCGAGCGACATCAGCCCAATCTCGTCAAGAAACTCGCGCATGAATTCCGCGATTTCGAATTGCTCGGGAACCGCCAGCCCGATGCATTGATCGCTAACCAGCTTCATGCCGCCAGCCTCATCGAGCGATTTGCCTTCTTCATAGAAGCTGATCGTGATGGTCTGATGCTTACACGCGACTCCATTGCGGTTGTCGTCCGCACCGGCCACGACGTCAACGTCAACGGTCATCTTTTTCTCAGGCTGAGCGTTTGGCGACCCAGAGCCTCCGCCCATTTTAAGATTCGCCAGCGCTTCTTGCGCTTTCTCGAGCCGCTCGCGGTACTCCGCATAGGTCGTCTTGCGATAGCGCTTCTTGTTGATCTCGACCTCGTAAATTACCTTTTCTTTGCGATCGATGAGCTGGCCGGTTTTGCCGTCCGCAATCGAGTACAAGCGGTCGCCTGAGAGAATCGTTTCTTGAACGCCTCCGCCGGCCGACCATCATTCGCATCATCTTTGGAAGCCCCGGAAACTCCGTCGTCGTCGCTTCGCGGGTCTTCACGTCGGCCGACATCACAGCGGCAACTAAGAACATCAATATTGGGACGAATTGAGCCACGTATCTCATCGCGGATTCTCCTGGGCAGTTTGCCTGGCGGCAAGAGATCTACCTTCGACTAGTGTAACGACCGTTCGGTTACTACCATCTCCCCGTGCGAAAATAGACCACTCGATGTTTCGAGCGGCAGTCGCGGTTCTACTCTGGTCGTTCGTCTCGTACGCTGCAACTAACCCCTACGAGCGCGATCCGCGGGCGATCGAACTCGGCAAGCAACAGTTCCAGAGTCGCTGTTCCGGCTGCCACGGCGTCGACGCCAAGGGCGGTCGGGGACCCGATCTCTATCGCAGCCAAAGAGTCGCGCACCAAGACCTAACCCCGCTTTTTGATGCCATAAAAAAAGGTATCCCCGGCACAGAGATGGTGCCGCTTGGAATCTCCGCTGACCAGACCTGGCAAATCGTTTCGTACTTGCGCAGCCTTACCCAGCCCGGCGCACAGGCACCCCTCGAAGGCGACAGCGACAACGGTCGTCAAGTCTTCGACAACATCGGTTGCCGCAACTGCCACATGATCGGCGGGCACGGCGGGATCTTAGGCCCTGACCTCAGTGGAATTGCGCTAGAACGCACCACGGAAGCCATCCGCGAAGCAATCCTCGACCCCAGCAAAACCGTACTTCCCGGTTACAAAGCTGCGCTGATCATTTACCAAGCCGGCCGCAGCCACAACGGCGTCATTAAAAACGAAGACAACTTCACGATCCAGTTCCTAACGACGACTCTGCTGCGCGTCTCGCTCGACAGACCGGGCCTAAGAGCCCTCGATCTCAAATCACAGTCGTTGATGCCCGGGAACTACGGTCGACGCCTCGACGAAACCGAACTGCAGAATCTTCTAGCGTTTCTCGATCGGCAGCGACAGCCGACTTTGCACTATGAAAAAGGTTTCGGCAATTATTAATATGCGCCGCCGAAACCTAACGGGCGTCGCGTCCTGGCTAATAGCCTTAGCGCTGTTTGCCGCCGGCTCGTCTCTCGAAGCCCAACCGTTGGAACGGCGCTATCGAGACCCCGAGAACTGGCTCAGTTACGACCGCGACAACACGTCGCGCCGCTATAGCCCACTTGCCGAAATCAATGGAGACAATATCGCGGAACTCAGAGTGGAATGGGTCTATCAGTTCCCGCGCTTACCGCCTCGCAGTGAAGCCACGCCGCTGGTAAAAGACGGCTACATGTACGTCACTGTAGGCGGCGAAGAAGGCCACGCGCTCGATGCGCGAACCGGCCGCCCCATTTGGGAATTCCTCTACGTCCCCGAAGACCCAGAGCACCGCAACAACTGGAATCGCGGCTTCGCGTTGCTCGGCGATCGCGTATTTATGGCAACTTCAGACGGCAGGCTGGTCGGGCTCGACGCGCGCGCGGGCAACCGCCTGTGGACCGCTGTCGTTAGCGACGTTGAGCAAATCAGCAATACGACTGGAGCGCCCTTCGTCGTCAATGAGCTCGTTGTTATCGGCGTTCGCGGCGGCGATTTGGGATCGCTCCGAGGCTATCTCGACGCATACTCCGTTTCGACCGGTGAACTGGTTTGGCGAATCAATACAATCCCCGCACCCGGTGAACCAGGTCACGAAACTTGGCCGGCGGACAACGACTCATGGAAGCGCGGCGGCGGCGCGACTTGGACGACGGGAGCCTACGATCCCGAGCTCAATCTTCTCTATTGGCCAATTGGGAACCCCGGTCCAAACGCCTTCAATGCCGCGGACCGCAAAGGCGACAACCTCTACACCAATTCGCTACTTGCCTTGCGTCCCGAGACCGGCGCGGGTGTGCGACGAGAAAGTGAGGTTTTGAGAGAGGAGCAGGCAGGGGAACTTAATCTGCAAGTATGGGGGACTTTCAGACAGGAGATTTCCCATGACCACTTCCCTCGATCGGTGCCGGCGCCAGCGTGCCCAGTTACTGCGGCAGCTTGTTGAGTTCGGAGATTTTCGTCCGGGGTCCATTAGCAGCCCCACAAAGCGCTGCGGTAAGCCGTCCTGCCATTGCGCGACGGAGGGCGAGAGCGGCCATCCCGGCCGTGCCCAGTTCACCTCCAAGATCGCCGGTAAAACAGTGACTGAATCCTTGCCCAGCCGCGTCGCTCAGAGCAAGGCGAAACGTGAAATCGGTGAATTTCGGCGGTTTCAGCAATGGACCAGCAGCTTGGTCGAGGTGAATATCGCGATCTGCCGTTTGCGCCCAGTGGAAGAAGACACAGAGCTAAGTTCGCAGGAAAAAAAACGGCCGAAGCAATCCAACAAGAAGTCGCTCAAGAAGTAGGTCGGCTGCTGCGGGTCGTGTTCGCCGCAGGTCGCAACAGCGGCGCGCTCGATTTCGAAGCTGTCGAGCAAGCGACGCGCGACGCCCTGCATCAAGCCGGCGCAAGCTTGATCGAGATGCTACTGAACGACGACGCGGCGTACGAACCGCAACAACACTGCGCCTGGGGCGGACAAGCGCGCTACGCCGGCAAGCGCGCGAAGAAGCTCGTCACCATGCTGGGCGCGATTGTTGTCGAACGACCGTATGATCACTGTGGCCACTGCGGCAGCGGCTTTGCGGCGCGCGAACAGGCCGAGATCGAGCGCGCTGTGCAGCTGGAACTCCCTGCGATATGCGGAGCGGAAATTCCGATTCTCTACATCGAGATGGACGGCACGGGCGTGCCTGTTGCGGCCGCTGAAACGACCGGACGCAAAGGCAAGAACGGTAGCCCGGCCCGCACCCGCGAGGTCAAGCTGGGCTGCGTGTTCACGCAGTCGGGCCGCGACGCGCGAGGCCGCCCGGTTCGAGACGAGGACTCGACCACGTATAGCGGCGCGATTGAGGACACCGCCGCTTTCGGCCCGCGCCTGTTCAACGAAGCCTGGCGACGGGGATGGAGCCGGGCGCGCCGCAAAGTCATCCTCGGCGACGGCGCGGCCTGGATCTGGAATCTTGCGCAGCAGTACTTTCCAGGTGCCATCGAGATCGTTGACTTGTATCACGCTCGCGAACATCTGTGGGATCTGGCGTCGAAGCTGTTTCTCCAACAACAGAAGCGTCGCGGCGGTTGGCAGAGGCGGCTGCAGAAAAAGCTCGACGCGGGGCGCATCGAGCAACTCGTCGCGACGCTGCGAGGGACCGCAAGCGACAATCTGGAGTTGCAGCATCAACTCGCTTTGGAGGCGGGCTACTTCGAGCGCAACGCCGAGCGAATGCGTTATCGGGAATTCCGGCGGCAGGGATTGTTTGTGGGCTCGGGAGTGATCGAGGCGGGCTGTCGCACGCTCATCGCAAGTCGCCTGAAGCGTTCGGGCATGTTCTGGAGCGTGCGCGGCGCCAACGCGATCACCGCCTTGCGCTGCCGTCTTGTCCAATACAAGATGAGCCTGACGGGGATCCGTTGGGTGGTCAGGAACAGAGCAGCTGCGGGCGATGGGAGTCGCCGTGCAGCAAGCCGAATCGCTGAGTCTGGAGCAGATCGAGTGTTTTCTCGACGGGTGCCAATCCGTCGCCTTCGAGGGCGGCAATCGAAGCGACAAATATGCGCTCGTCGAAAGCGTCTTGAAGCGGCATCACTATGCCGACCAGAAGCGCTCCGTCAAGGGTCTCCTGCGGCGTTATCTCGCTAAGCTCACGGGCTTAAGCCGCGCGCAACTCACCCGCCTGATCGGACAGTTCTTGCACACGCGTTGCGTCCGTCCGAGGGCCTATCGGCGGCGCCGTTTTCCCAGCAAGTACACACGCGCCGACAGCGTCTTACTGGCGCACGTCGATCGAGTTCATCAGCGCCTCTCGGGGCCGGCCACCCGCCGCATTCTCCAACGCGAGTTCCAGATCTACGGCCGCAAAGAGTTTCGACGCCTGGCCGAATTGTCCGTGGGCCAGCTGTACAACTTGCGAAAAAGAGCCGTCTACCAACGTCACAGTTTGCATCTCGACAAGACCCGTCCCACGCCCGTGGCGATCGGCGAACGCCGCCAACCCGAGCCGCGAGGACGTCCGGGCTACCTGCGCATCGACACCGTGCACTCGCCCGAACAGGAAGGCGAAAAAGGCGCCTACAGCATCAATGTGGTCGACGAAGTGACGCAGTGGCAGGCCGTCGGCTGCGTCCAACGCATCAACGAAAATCACCTCATTCCCTTGCTGGAAGGCCTTTTGGAACAATTTCCATTTATCGTTCGCGGCTTTCACTCCGACAATGGCAGCGAATTCGTCAACCATCAAACCGCTAAACTGCTCGAGAAGTTGCGAATTGAATTTACGAAGTCTCGCGCGCGCCGTTCGAACGACAATGCCTTGGTCGAAACCAAGAACGGCGCGGTGGTGCGCAAGTGGATGGGCTACCAGTTTTTGCCCTCGGAAGCGACGCAGGCGATCGACACCTTCTACCGCCAGTGGCTCAACCCGTACTTGAATTTTCATCGCCCATGCGCTTTCGCCAGCGAGCGCCGAGACCGCCGCGGCAAGTTGCGCAAGGTGTACGCCGAGTGGAGCACGCCGTGGGAAAAGCTGCTCAGCCTGCCCGCCGAGCAGCGCGGCCTGCGCGCGGATCGCTCGCTCAAGAAGCTCCAAGCGCGAGCGGACACTTGTTCCGACACCGAGTTTGCCGAGCAACTCGACGCTCAGCGCAACGAACTGCAACGCGTCTGCAAAGACCTCGCGATCTGCTGGCGCACGCGCTAGACAACGCCCCGACCCGAGGCGTTGTCGGCTCCTCCGGCCCACGTCCGAAGACGGCCGTGGGGTCTCGCCTGGGATGGCTGCAAAGGGGGATTGGGGTGCCGCCCCTTCCCCCTTATGCAATCCCCCTCACCCCGCCCTACGGGCCCCACAACGGGCTTCAACCTCAAGCCCCAATCCGAGCTATAATCCCTCCTGCCCACAGCTACCTTCGCCTGCCTCCTGCAGTCTCATCTTTCGATTGGAAAAGAGGCTGCGCCCGCCTCAGCAATCG
The DNA here is from genome assembly GCA_965205595.1 of Bryobacterales bacterium. GTDB lineage: Bacteria > Acidobacteriota > Terriglobia > Bryobacterales > UBA6623 > CATQHP01. The sequence continues at coordinate 16,106 of CBDBHI010000031.1, forward strand.
CTTCGACGACTACTGGGAAACTCGCGTCAAAGCCGCCTGACCATCACAGATTTGTCGCACACCCACTTCGCATAGTCCTAGCGAAAGCTGCAGTGGTTGCTGCTTGGCAGACGGTTGCTGCTTCTGCTCGAGTTGCTTCTTCGCCGGCTCGAAGGCCAACGAGTCCCTCATTTGCCGCCGCAACACCAGCACCCCTCGGCTGCGGCTCCAGCCCGCCAGTTGCAACTCGCTGCGCACGCCCTGCCAGCCTTGTCCCGCCGCAACCCAATCGTGCGCTGCGAACAGCCGCTCAATGAGGCGCTTCACTCCGTTCGTCTGACGCAGTCGAAACAGGTAGTCGAGACCGCGTTGCTCGGCTCCCAAGCATCGCTTGTTCCGTGCCCCAATGCGCATCGCCGCGTAGCAATTTTGGACGCTGTTGCGGCTTCAACTCATCCAAGAACTCCCACAGCCGCGGCTGCGCGTGCGACGGCGCCGTCTGCTTGCCCGGCTGCACTTCGACCCCCAACAGCAGTCGAATATGCGCCGCCATGTAGGCGTGATAGACGTGCGACGGACGTCCGGGCTTGGCCGGGTTGTAGCCGAGCAGCGCGCCTTCTTGCTTGCCGCACAGCGGCTTCACCGTGGCGTCGACGTCGAGGATCCAGTGCTCTTCGAGCAGCGCTTCGTAACTGTGTTTGAGGTGCCGGCCGAGCCAACGTTCGCAGTCGGCTTCGTCGACGTCCTTGAAGGCGCGCCGCGCCGAGTCTTCGCTGACCAACTTGTTGACACCCAGCAGCGTCGGCGTCAGCGTGTCGGCGCGCAAGGCGTCGCTGTGGGCATAGCGCCGCTGTCCGGCGAGCACGCTCAACAGCAGCGTCGCCAGCACTTCGCGCTTGGCGGGCGCGTTCGGACTGCTGTAGCTGAGCGGGCAGTCGTTCACCCAAGCAGCGAACAGCCCCGAGGTCTTGAGGAACTCGACAAAGTAGGGCAACTGTCCGAAGGCGGTGACCGCCGCCTGCTCGTCCCAGCGCAGCCCGACCTTGCCACCGAAGGTATCGACTGCCCCCGCCGACCCTTGGACACCCGCCTGCACGTCTTCACCCCCAGGGTGAACGCTCGCCAACGCCTTCGATGCGCTCATGACCCCAATTCTAGGGCCTCGCAGTACTACTGCTCGTTTCTAACTGCCGTTTCTAGGATAAACGGTAGCCACAGCCCAACTGCATGATCACTTGCCCTTGCTGGTTCATTTTGTACACGACATGGCCGGTAGCGTCGACCAGCCAGATACTCCCCTCGCTATCGACGCGAATCGAATGAGCGCCGCACGAAGCACAGCCGGCCGGACCGTACACTGCGGAGTGAATTGTGCGACCTTCGACCTGATCCGCCGGCGCCAGGGTGAACGCCTTTCCCTCACTAATCAGCTCGTCGCCCCAGGAGCGAACAAACTTCCCGCCGCTCTCGAATTCCAGAATTGGGTGAGCGCCGCGGTGGAGCACGAGGACATTACCATTCGAGTTGATCGCGACGCCGGATACCTGGCCAAAATTCCAGGGGCCGGGTGCACCGATAGCGCTCGCCACCGGCAGAGGCCACACCTCAACAGCTCGATAGGGCAACGTTTGTGCGTCACCTATCTGACAGAGAGCTATTCCACGGAGGATAAGAACCAATGCAATTAAGCTCAGTTTTCTCAGAGTCATCACAGCACTCCTGGCGCTTTTCGAGAATCTTGTAGCGGCTGATAGTACTGCCGACCACGACGCTGAGATTGTACCGCCGAGCGGCTTCGCGGGCTCAGCGAATGTGAGCGAGAGCTGGAAGGAGATTTGAACGAAGCCTGACGGCAGACGCTTCGCGTGGTAGTATTTGGCAGGGCAACTGCGATGACGCAGATCAGTTTGCGGCCAGGAGTATCTGGTCGATCCGGTTCTGAATCAGTAACATACAGCGCTGGCCAGGGCAGTTTGAGTACAAACCCCATAAAGCAATTGCCCTGCCAAACCTAACCCGGGCGGCTCCCTTCAAATCGTTGTAACGCTTGCGACGACGTTCCTCGTATCGCGGGGACCTTCCGCTCGTGTCGCCAGCGTTACAACACTCAGATTTTGCGATAGTTTCCGGCGAATCGCCGCTAGTTTTGAAGGCTCAGAGTCCTTTTGTCATTCGATAGAACTTCAATCCCGGTATAGGCAATCGCTTCGGCCACTGCGACTCGACTTTCATCCCGCGGCGCTCATCGAATCGGCGGGCTCCCTCATTCTTAGCTGAAACGTCGAGGGATAGTCGAGTCGATCCGCTGGCGCGAGCACGCTTTTCAAAGGAGTCCATCAATATGGAGCCGACGCCTTCGCCGCGAAGTACCTTGTCAACGCCGATGAACTGGAGGTAGAAGTCGCCATCGGGAATTGAGTCGGTAATCCTCATGACTGGAGCAAACAGTATCATCACGATCCTCATTCGAATATTACGCCTGCCTGCAGCCTGCTTCAGCGGCTTGCGTGACGATCGGCGATGCTGCTCGGCGGTGTAGGCCGCGTACATCCCAACGATGACGTTGTCACGTTCTGCGAAAGTCACATTCTGGTAGGAGAGGTCGTGGTCGGGCTGGGCGAACGCCGTGGCGAGTATGTGCTCGGCGCGGCGACCGAGCATAGAACGGAAGAATCCCTCGGCAACTTCGTCAGCATAGCGGGCAAATGCCAGACCTTCATCGAACGTGGGGTTGGCGGCCCTCAGGACTATCGATTGCCGATCCATATGGTCCTTCTACACATCAGACGCCCCGAAACGGACGACTCTGGAACTCTCTGATTCCACAGCTCTTCGACGCTCAGATTCTAGCGTTTCAAGATTAGTGACGAAAACAAACGCTTGCTTGAATGACCGTCTCAAGCTCGCGCTAAACCCTACAGAATGAGCCTAGAGCCTTGTTTATACGGGTTTGGGCGATTTCGGGAGCGCTTCAGCTGAGCCGGAAATTATTTTCCAGTGGCTTTCCTCTCGGAGGCCCGAACGGCCCCTCGGAGTCGATTTCTGGCGCGTCGATCAGGAGGGAGCGGAAGTTAGACCGTACGGGATATGAACGAAGCCTTCGGCAGACGCTTCGCGTGGGTTGAGGAGATAAGAGGCTGCGATCCTCTCTATTGCGCGGCGACCGCTTCATCGTAAAGCGCTTGCAGCGCGGCTGGCCGAAACGGCCACTCGAGATCGGCGGTTTCGACGCGCTTCGAAATCTCGTCGCGAGCCACGTCTGCCTCGATGGCCGATCGCATCCGCTCCACCAGCGTCTGCATGCGATTGCGAAACGCGCGCACCTCCTCTTTCGACAAGACCGGTCCGTGACCCGGGATCGCCGTGTCGAAATCGAGCGCTAGCACGCGGTCGAGCGTGGCCGTCCATTCCAGGCCACTCCCGCCGTTGCGGTAGTCGATAAACGGGGAAAGCGCGCTTCCGTTCGATCGCTTCCCCCAGATGAACAGATCGCCCGTGTGAACCGTCTTGAGATCGGGGAAGAAGATCACCGCGTCGCCGTCTGTGTGCCCGCGACCGAAGTGCTGGGCACGCGTTTCAACGCCGCCGAGAAAAACCGACGTTTCATCGCTGAAGACAATACGCGGGGCACCCGGCTGGTTGTTTCGCACGATGTTGCCGCGCGCGTTCTTGTGCGCGATCACCTCGCCCACCGCCATGAAGTCGGCGTTGCTGCCGCTGTGGTCATCATGGTGATGCGTGTCGAGTACATACCGAATCGGCAGCGACGACACTTTCCGCACCTCTCGCGAGATCTTCTCGAAGCTGTGAGGGAACTTGTTGTCGACCAGAACGATCCCGTCGTTGGTGACGCGGACCGCCACGTTCCCGCCCGTAGTTCCGCCGTCGAAACCGGGAATGACGTATAGGCCTTTCTTCCCCGACACGGGCCGGATGGCCGTCATCTCAGCTAGCTTCTCTGGGGTCGGCTGCTGGGCCGTCTGCGCGGTGAGGGCGAGCGCAGCAAGGGCAAGCAGGGTGAACGACATTCCGAAGATGACCCTCAGCTCGGGCATACTAGACCTCCTCGCAGATAGAACGCCATCGCCAAGAATGTCTTACCGTCGGCCTCGTTGATCTCGTGAACTGTGCAAATGTTCGGGTGCGATAGGCTGGCTGCCGCCTTGGCCTCACGCTGGAAACGCTTGCGTAACTCGCCATCACCAACGAGATTCGGAGCTAGGAACTTGAGCGCAACCCTACGCTCAAGCTTCATATCCTGAGCGAGCCACACCTCCCCCATACCGCCCTCGCCCAGATTCTCGAGGATCTTGTAATGGCTGATCGTAGTCCCGATCAAGATGGAAGAATTGTAGCGAACTAGTACTTAGTTGCGTAAGTTAGAATATTTACTGGCGAGGGGACGAGGGGCGACGACGGTCTTGGTCCATTCGAACGGAGTAGCCTTGGAGTTGTAGACGCGGACGAAGCTGTCGATGGCCTCGCGCACCTGCCGGGGGGAAGTGAAACTCGCCCCCCGCAAGGCGCGGCGGCTCAGAATCGAAAACCACACCTCAACCTGATTCATCCACGAACTGTAGGTCGGCGTGTAGTGAAAATGGATGTTCGCATGACGTTGCAGCCAGCGGTCATTTTTGGGCTTGTGAGTGTTCAAGTTATCCAAGATGATGTGGATCTCGCGGCCTTCGTGGATGGCCGCGATGTGGTTCATGAAGTCGAGAAACTCGCGACGCCGTCGGCGCCAATAGTGTCCGGCGATGATGAATCCGGTAGCCACTTCCAGCGCGGCGAAAAGCGGCGTCGTGCCGTGCCGCCTGTAGCCGTGCGAGAAGCCCGTCAAGGCCTTGCCGTTGGGCAAGCGTAGCCAGCCCTGCGCTCGCTCCAAGGCCTGGATGCTCGGCTTCTCGTCGACCGCGAGCACCACGGCGTTTTCCGGCGGGCTGAGGTAGAGTCCGACAATGTCGGCGGCCTTGCGAGCGAACTCCGGGTCGGTTGACAAACACCAACTGCGCCGCCGCCGCAAGGACACGCCGAGCTGCCGCAGTACGCGCCAGACTTGATGCTTGCTGACGTCGCCGAGAGCTTCCGCGAGCAGTTCGCCTGTCCAAGTGGCGTGCCCTTCGGGCGGAGCTTCGTCGAGTTGGCAGAGGATGCGTTTGCGCGTCGCTTGGTCGTACCGCGCGGGCCTGCCGGAACGCGCTTGATCGCATAATCCCGCCAGACGTTGCTGGGCGAAGCGGGTGCGCCATTTCGACACGCGCGCCGCCGGGGATCCCAGTTGCCGGGCGATCTCGGCGGTCGAGGTAGCGGCGGCCGCCAGCAGCACAATGCGAGCGCGCTCCACCATGCGCCGTTCGGACTTGTGGCCGCGCACCCAGAGTCGCAGCGTCTCTTCTTCCTCGGCGTTCAGTCGAATCACCGTTGCCGGTCTTGCCATACCGACATTTTCCAGTTAAAGGCCTTACTTTCCCAAGTTAGTACTAGGCCCGACGCTCTCTCGATGGCTCAAAGCTCGGCGAAAGGAGATATTTCAACACTAACCGCACGAATCGCTCTAGCGTCCTAACTGTCAGAGCCTTACATCTTTGGTAGTGGCAGAAGGCCTGGTGCGCGATTCACCTGGCAGCAGACGCTATCGGTAGGCGCTCACCGGGCGTCTGAAACGTCCCACCCTCGATCAGTAAGCGTAGTAGGCTCGCAACGATGGTGGCGCTTTTTCGGATGGAGTTCCTGACCGGCCTTTGTTCGCTCGCCTCCCTGGCCTGTCACAACAGCTTGAGCAAGTGCTCTAGGTGCTCCTGGCCGACTCGATCTTGCACTTGCCGCATTGACGGCTAAGGCTATCCTCGATTGGGGTAAACGGAATTCTTTCGGCCACTTGATCTAAAATCGATCTTCATGCACAAGATCGCCCTCCTTCTCATCGCATGTGCCGCTCTCCTTGCCGCGCAGCGCGGCGAGGTCGATCCCAAAATCACACACGGGCCGATGCTGGGCCGCGTCGACGCCGACCACATCGGCGTCTGGGCGCGGACTTCACGGCCGGCCAGCTTCCGCGTCTTCTACGGGACCGACTCCGACCACCTCGACCAGGTCGCTGGGCCGGTCGAGACGGATCTCAGCGACGACAACACCGGCTGGCTGATGCTCGAGGGGCTTGAGCCGAACACGAAGTACTACTACGAAGCGACGGCGCTCAACCGGCCAATCGGGGTCGCCGACCACCGAGGAAGCTTTCAAACGTTGTCCTCGCCTGACACGACCCGCGACCCCGAAACCAACCCCGACGGCCTGTTTAACTTCCGCTTCGAGTTTGCGACGGGCAACAACCAACGGCCCGATCCGCGCGCCAACGGCCCGGCGCTGCCAACCTTCCAGACGATGCTGCGTGAGTTGATACGCGACGACGAAAAGCACAAGGTCGACTTCGCCATCCTCAACGGCGACTGGCTTTACGAAGCTGACCGCGACTACCCAGTCGATGCCTGGCGCGGACAGGTCGGGAGCGACGCCGCACAAACGCCGCGCGAGGTCTCGCTGATGCCCTACGTCGTCGGCGTGTGGGAGAACTACAAGACGTACCTCAGCCGCGGCGTACCGCTCTCGGCTTGGCACCGTCACGTGCCGTCCTACTACACCTACGACGATCACGAGGTGCTCAACGATGTCTACCGCATGGGCGAGGTCGGGGTCGTCGAGCGGAAACCCGTCTTTCGCGATACCGCGCTAACGGCCTGGTACGACTATCTGGCGTGGAGCAACGAGGTCCCGCCGACGCAGCCGATCCTGTTCGGCGAAGCGTCGTTCGAGGCCGGCTCCGACGTGCTTACCGACCGTCGGGCGAATTTCTCAGAGCTCAAGCTGGACCAGTCGGCCACGCTGCACGTCCATTGGGGAGAGAACGCCGGCGAGCTGTGGGGCGCGGTGTCTGAAACCGAGGGTGGCGACCCGAACGCCGGCGTCTACGAGATCGTCGAGGTTTTGGACGACAACCGCCTGCGCATCCGGCCCGAAGCGAAGGCCGACGGGTCGCAGACATATTCGATCGGGCGGCGCAGCTACTTCAAGAAGCGCGTCTCGAACGTCGACATTTTCTTCCTTGATACGCGCACGTTCCGCCAGCAGCACGACATGTCGGATGTGCGCAACCCGGGCCGGTCGATGATCGGCGAGCGGCAGCGCAAGTGGCTCATGGACGAGATGCGGGCTTCGGATGCGACGTTCACGTTCATCGTCTCGCCGGTCAATTTCACAATTCCGCACATCGGCGGGACGACCTCGTCGACGCAGGTCGACGCGGGCAAGGACGAGGCGTGGACCGTCTTCATCGAGGAGCGCGACCAGCTCATCGACTTGTGGGACGAGCTCGGCAAGCCGGTGTTCGTGATCACCGGCGACCTGCACAACAGCTTCGCGATCAAGATTTCCGACTTCGTGTGGGAATTCGCCGGCGGGCCGCACAACTCTGGGCAGCACCCGCTGAGCAGCGAGGGAAATCGGGAGCCGAACGGACTGTTCGAGTACGCCGGCCGCGAGGTCGAGATCCGCTGGTCGAGCTTCGCGCTGCCAGATACCCCCAATCACTTGCGCAATCGGGTGATCTACTGCATAGCGCAGATCAACAATGTCTGGCGGAATCCGAAAGAAGACGGCAAGGAGCGCTGGGTAGCGTATCCCAAGCCGCAGGCGGTAATGCAGTACTACGACGGGATGACGGGGGATTTGCTCTACGCGGAGTCGATTCTGGCGACGAAATAGTCAACGGGTGGAGGGTACTCTGCAATTGGAGGTTCCGTTTAGATTGATGGCTGTGGCCGCTGCCGCTTGGAACCTCTCGCGTCGTCGGAACAACCCAAAACCGGCCACTGCCGAACGCTTCAGGCTGCAGCCGGACTTGAGCCACCCTGCCAACGCACGACCATCCGCCAGCTGTTCACTTCAGCGTCCTTCGCAGGCTCGATCCGATTCGACACAAGGCCCCGCCAAGCTTATCGAGGGATCTTGTAGTGCCTGATCGTGGTTCCGATCACGACACGGAGATTGAACCGTCGGGCGTTACGAACGGCTCAGAACACGTGATCATTCAAGCAAGCGCGATTTGAACGAAGCCTTCGGCAGACGCTTCGCGTGCGAGTAATAAGAGAGGAGAGCGAGAGTCGAGAGTAACGTCGAGACACCAACAAGGAGGTGTCCGATGACACAACTACGCCGACAGATGCTCGAGGAGCTCGAGCGTCGCAACTATTCCGCGAACACGGTTCGCACCTACATCCGCACGGTCGAGGACTTGGCGCGCTATTTCAAGCGGCGTCCCGACCGGCTAGGGCCGGAGCACATCCGCCAGTATCAAGCGCACCTGTTTCGCGACCGCAAGCTGGCCGCCAACAGCGTGGCGCAACGCGTGGCGGCGCTGCGCTTCTTCTATATCAAGACGCTTGGGCAAGAGTGGAACCTGGATCGAGTGCCCTACCCGAAGAGACCGCGCCGACTCCCCAACATCCTCTCTCCCCAAGAGGTCGCTCGTCTGATCGACGCCGCCGACAGCACGTTCCACCGCATGATCGTGATGACGCTCTACGCCACCGGAGTGCGCCGCACGGAACTGACTCAGCTTCAGATCCACGACATCGATTCCGAGCGCATGGTCGTGCACGTTCGCGGCGGCAAGGGCCGCAAAGACCGCGACGTGATGCTCTCCGAGCAGTTGTTGGTCAACTTACGCGAGCACATTCGCCGACTGCGGCGCAGACCCGAGCAGTGGCTGTTTCCCGGCGGGAAGTCGTACACGAGCGATGACCCGATCACGAGCAACGTGCCGTGGCTCGCTTGCAGCCATGCCGCCAAACGAGCCGGCATCACCAAACCCTCCCACCCCCACATCCTGCGTCATTGCTTCGCCACGCACTTGCTCGAAGCCGGCTCAGACTTGCGCAGCATCCAGATGCTGCTCGGTCATCGCGATCTCGAAGAGACGGCCAGGTATCTGCATCTGTCGGTAATGCGTCTGAGCGAGGTCGCCAGCCCTTTGGATTCCTTGGAGCTGACTGCAACGAAGAAAGACGATCCCGAGACAAGCTAGATGCAGGGGCCGCCGCTGGAGGTGGCCGATCTGGTTCGCGCCGCCGGGCAAGGCTTCCTTGTCCACAGCCGCAAGTGGCTTCGCTCACAGCATGTGAAGGTGTTGTCGGCGATCGCCCGTTGCCGTACAGCCGCGCTCGGCGGTCATCGCCTGCGCTGCGACGACTGCGACCATTCGCCGCCCCTCGTCTACAACTCGTGCTTGGATCGGCATTGTCCCAAGTGTCAGGCCGGCACCCGCAAGCGCCGGCTCGAGGCTCGCCGCAAAGAGCTGCTGCCGGTGCGCTATCTGCACGTCGTCTTCACGCTGCCGCGAGTGCTCTCACAGTTGGCCTTGCAGAACAAAAAGCTGCTCTACTCGTTGCTGATGCGAGCGAGCGCCCAGACGTTGCTCGCAGTCGCTCGCGATCCTCGCCGGCTCGGCGCCGAGATCGGCTTCCTCTCGATTCTGCATACCTGGAATCAACGCCTCCAACCTCACGCGCATACCCACCTTGTCGTTCCCGCCGGCGGCCTCGCGCTCGACCGCAGCCGCTGGATCGACGCGCCGCGCAAGAACTTCTTCCTGCCCCAGTGGGTCTTGGCGGAAGTCTTTCGCGGCAAGTTCGTCGACGCTCTCAAGAAAGCCTTCGCCAAGGGCGAGCTGCATTGCCATGGGCGCTTCGCGCCGCTCAACCGAGAGCGTGAGTTCAAGGCCTTTGTGCGGAGCTTGTATCGCACCAACTGGGTGGTCGAAGTGCGGCCGCCCTTCGGAGGAGCGGGAAAGGCGCTGGAGTACTTGAGTCGTTACACCCACCGGGTGGCGATCTCGAACCAGCGCCTGGTCTCGTTCGAACACGGTCAAGTCACGTTTCGCCGGCGCGATTCAGCTCACGGTAACCAGCAACGGCTGCTGACGCTCGATCTCGACGAGTTCCTGCGCCGCTTCTTGTTGCATGTGCTGCCCTCGGGCTTCCACCGCATTCGCTACTGGGGTTTTCTGACCAACTCAAAACGCGGCAAGCTGTTGCCGCTCTGCCGCCGGCTCATCGCTCGCGTCAACCCCTCGCGCACGATCTCCTACTCCGATGACGAACCCGCTCACGGCAACAACCGGCGCTGTCCTCGCTGCGGCGGCCGCCTGCGCGTCGTCGAACGTTTCACTGCCGCTCAATTGCTCGCTCGCGTCTTGTGCAATACAAGATGAGCCTGAAGGGGAGGGCGATTCCAATACAAGATGAGCCTGACGGGGATCCGTTGGGTGGTCAGGAACAGAGCAGCTGCGGGCGATGGGAGTCGCCGTGCAGCAAGCCGAATCGCTGAGTCTGGAGCAGATCGAGTGTTTTCTCGACGGGTGCCAATCCGTCGCCTTCGAGGGCGGCAATCGAAGCGACAAATATGCGCTCGTCGAAAGCGTCTTGAAGCGGCATCACTATGCCGACCAGAAGCGCTCCGTCAAGGGTCTCCTGCGGCGTTATCTCGCTAAGCTCACGGGCTTAAGCCGCGCGCAACTCACCCGCCTGATCGGACAGTTCTTGCACACGCGTTGCGTCCGTCCGAGGGCCTATCGGCGGCGCCGTTTTCCCAGCAAGTACACACGCGCCGACAGCGTCTTACTGGCGCACGTCGATCGAGTTCATCAGCGCCTCTCGGGGCCGGCCACCCGCCGCATTCTCCAACGCGAGTTCCAGATCTACGGCCGCAAAGAGTTTCGACGCCTGGCCGAATTGTCCGTGGGCCAGCTGTACAACTTGCGAAAAAGAGCCGTCTACCAACGTCACAGTTTGCATCTCGACAAGACCCGTCCCACGCCCGTGGCGATCGGCGAACGCCGCCAACCCGAGCCGCGAGGACGTCCGGGCTACCTGCGCATCGACACCGTGCACTCGCCCGAACAGGAAGGCGAAAAAGGCGCCTACAGCATCAATGTGGTCGACGAAGTGACGCAGTGGCAGGCCGTCGGCTGCGTCCAACGCATCAACGAAAATCACCTCATTCCCTTGCTGGAAGGGCTTTTGGAACAATTTCCATTTATCGTTCGCGGCTTTCACTCCGACAATGGCAGCGAATTCGTCAACCATCAAACCGCTAAACTGCTCGAGAAGTTGCGAATTGAATTTACGAAGTCTCGCGCGCGCCGTTCGAACGACAATGCCTTGGTCGAAACCAAGAACGGCGCGGTGGTGCGCAAGTGGATGGGCTACCAGTTTTTGCCCTCGGAAGCGACGCAGGCGATCGACACCTTCTACCGCCAGTGGCTCAACCCGTACTTGAATTTTCATCGCCCATGCGCTTTCGCCAGCGAGCGCCGAGACCGCCGCGGCAAGTTGCGCAAGGTGTACGCCGAGTGGAGCACGCCGTGGGAAAAGCTGCTCAGCCTGCCCGCCGAGCAGCGCGGCCTGCGCGCGGATCGCTCGCTCAAGAAGCTCCAAGCGCGAGCGGACACTTGTTCCGACACCGAGTTTGCCGAGCAACTCGACGCTCAGCGCAACGAACTGCAACGCGTCTGCAAAGACCTCGCGATCTGCTGGCGCACGCGCTAGACAACGCCCCGACCCGAGGCGTTGTCGGCTCCTCCGGCCCACGTCCGAAGACGGCCGTGGGGTCTCGCCTGGGATGGCTGCAAAGGGGGACTGGGGCTGCCGCCCCTTCCCCCTTATACAATCCCCCTCACCCCGCCCTACGGGCCCCACAACGGGCTTCAACCTCAAGCCCCAATCCGAGCTATAATCCCTCTTGCCCACAGCTACCTTCGCCTGCCTCCTTCAGGCTCATCTTTCGATTGGAAAAGAGGCTTCCGCCCCGCCCGCTCGCGCCGCCGCATGATACTACGAGCCTCTCCAACTCGAACCGCTCTCTCGCTTCGGCGTGCACCGTACCGCTGCGCCTGGGCGTGCTTTTACCGACGATTCGGTTCGTTTCAGACGCCTCTCCGGCGCCCAATTCTTGCCCTCGCCCCTCGCATCAGCACTCGAAACCGCCCTGTCTTGCCGTTCTCCGTGCGTCGAAGCCTTCTCGTTGTCCCCTTGCCTCCGCTCATACGCCGGATTCAAAACGCATAGACTGCCAAAGCTCGTTGCGGGCTGCGTTCAAATCGTTGTACCGCAAGCGACTAGATCTGCCCGGCGCGCGCGGTTCTTTCGGTCGGGTCGCCTGCGGTACCACACTCAGATATCACAACACTAAAGTGCTGAAACGAGCTAACCGCTTGGTTTGCGGGGCTTGGTCCCGCTCACGCTCGCGCAACTCTTTCGTGCTCCGGCTGCCCTTGGCGCCGACCTCATTGCCGGCACTACTCGATCGCAGCAGACTGACCGCGACGGGGCGTAGCAGTGGTCTCGCCTCAGCCTGTGATCGGCTTGGAGCCGGCATGCCCTAATCCCTCGCCGGCCCGCCGTCCGTTGCTTCTGCGGCCCTTCTGAGGAGCTTCGCTTCCCGCTTTTCGGCTTTCTTCTTTTCGGTCACGCGGATCCTTTCCTTGATCGACAGCACTAGGTCCGGTCGATCCTTCCCGAAGCGCTGGAAGTAGATCTTCTCGATGAACCGGGGCAGCAGCTTCCAGGGCTCCTGATCGTGATTGTCGATCTTGCCGAGCTTCTTCGGGTTCATGCTCAGCTCACGAGCCATCTGGACATGCGCGTGGGACAGGCGATGACGCTTGCGGGCGTCGATCCAGGCCTGCATCTTCTCGTTTGGCTTGCGTTTCTTCTTTGTCATGCGGCTTTGGTCATTCTCGCCATTAGCTCCTCGTGCTCTTCCGCGGATAACTCTTTGATCATGGCTCTGCCTTAACCTTCGCGCCAGCCTCGCCAAGGCGTTCGATTGAACGACCCGCAAGGGTGTAGTGTCCAAAAACTCGATCGACTCCTAAGTTGTGCTGTTGTCGTGAGTTGTGCTGATGGTCGAGAACACGGAGCATCAGTAGATTTTGGCTCCGACACCGGCAGCGTAACATGTTACATCGGCGACCTTAGAATGCCGATGGAGTTTTCGGTAGGGACAGCCGTGGAAGGCCATCAAGTGGGACGGATCCTCGACACGTAACATGTTACGCCACCGAGGTCACGTCCAGATCGCCCGTCTCCCCGCATCTGTCTAGCGCACTCCCAAGTCCTACAATGAGAACAACTTGAACTGCGTTCGAGTTTTGGGACACCACGCCCTCGCAGTCCCTGGCAGAATCCTTTCGCCGAACGTCTGATCGGATCTGTGCGTCGGGAGTGTTTGGATCATGTCATTGTTCTCAACCGCCGCCATCTGCGGCGAATACTAACGAGTTGCTTCGACTACTACCATCGGTCGAGGACCCACTTGGGGCTGGACAAAGAAGCTCCGATCGAACGGGAAGTGCAAGACCCTGAGCGCGGCAAGATCGTGGCGTTCCCCGAGGTGGGTGGCCTGCACCATCGCTACGAACGGCGCGCTGCCTAGCAATCCCTCGAAATCGAATCGAAACCAGTTTCGATCGGTAGCCAGAGCGGTCAGCCGAACGGCGGGGATTGACCGGTGAACCAGACAACGCGCGGCGCTTTATACGCACGTCTCCAAAGCGACCTGGCAGAACTTAGAATGCCGCGCCCATCACAGCGACACCAAAAAAACGGATGCTTGAAGCATCCGGGTTTTGATTTCTGTCGGCAATGGGGTTTTGGCGAACCACACAGGCCGCAGCACGGGCCCAGCTTCAATCGGTCTAAGGCGCAGCCGAGCCGCAGTCGGTCAGGAAACCAAGTCGCGGATGATCTCGCCGCCGACGTCCGTCAGACGAAACTGACGCCCTTGGTAGGGATACGTTAGTTTGGTGTGGTCCACGCCCAATTGGTTTAGCAAAGTAGCATGCAGGTCGTGGACGTGTACTGGTTTGTCCACGACGTTGTAACAGAAGTCGTCCGTCTCGCCGTAGGTCAAGCCGGGTTTTAGGCCACCGCCGGCAAGCCAGATGGTGAAAGCGCGCGGGTGGTGGTCGCGGCCGTAGCTTTCGGCGGTCGCTTGCCCCTGGCAGTAGACCGTGCGTCCGAACTCACCGCCCCACACCACCAAGGTTTCGTCGAGCAAGCCGCGCTGATCAAGATCCTGAATCAGCGCCGCCGAGGCTTGGTCGGTATCAGCGCACTGTTTGGGGAGCTGATTCGGTAGTGAGCGATGCTGATCCCAGCCGCGATGAAACAGTTGAATGAAACGGACTCCGCGCTCGGCCAATCGGCGTGCGACGAGGCAGTGGCGGGCGTAGGTCCCGGGCTCGCGCGCCGCCTCTCCGTAGAGCTCAAATGTGGATTCGGGCTCGCTCGAGAGGTCCATTAACTCCGGCACAGACGTTTGCATGCGGTACGCCATCTCGTATTGAGCGATACGCGTCTCGATCTCCGGGTCCGCGCGCTCTTCCAGTTGGATTCGGTTGAGCGCCGCGAGGTCGTCGAGAAACATCCGGCGGCGATCGCGGCTCACGCCCCCGGGGTTCGACAGATAGAGCACCGGGTCGCCTTGCGACCGAAACTTGACACCTTGGTAGCGGCTTGGAAGAAAGCCGCTGCCCCAGAGTCGTGTATAGAGCGCTTGCCCGACTCGACCCGATCCCCGAGAGGTCATCACGACGAACGCCGGCAGGTCTTCGTTGTCGGTTCCGAGGCCATAAGAAAGCCAAGCCCCGATGCTCGGGCGACCGGCAAGCTGCGCCCCGGTCTGGAGGAATGTAACCGCGGGATCGTGGTTGATCGCTTCGGTGTGCATCGTTCGGATGAACGACAGCTTGTCGGCGATCTTGGCGGTGTAGGGCAACAGCTCACTGACCCAGGCTCCGGATTCACCGTGTTGCCGGAACTCGTACCAAGTCTTATGGACAGGGAAAGACCTCTGCGACGCGGTCATTCCGGTCAACCGTTGACCCTGGCGGATCGAATCGGGAAGCTCCGTGCCATGGAGCGTCTCCAGCTTCGGCTTGAAGTCGAACAGGTCGAGCTGCGAAGGCCCGCCGCTCTGGAACAAATAGATGACGCGCTTGGCTTTGGGCGCGATATGCGGCAGTCCCGGCAGCCCGCCCCTTGCGACAGCGTCTCTGCCCATCAAGTGAGCCAGTGCGGCGACGCCCAGGCCGGTCGCGCCGCGTCCGAAGAGGTGGCGTCTGGTGAACTTGAGCGCTTGGTCCGGCAGATTCATTGCTTCGTCACCGTCTCATCCAAGTTCAGGATCAGCCCGGCCGTCATGGCATAGGCCGCAAGCTCGGCCCGGCGCACACCTTTTCGGGAGGCGCTCTCTCCTTGAGCCAAGAGCTTCTTCGTCGCTTTCGGGTCCCGCCTGAAGCTCTTGAGTTGCTTGGCGAACGCCTGGTTGAGGATCTCCGCCTCACGGGCGGTGGGCGGTCTTGCGGTCGCCATCTCGAAGCCGTGCGCCAGGCGAGCCGCCGGACTCTCGCCGCCCTCCAAGTACATCCGCTCGGCGAACTTCCGCGACGCTTCGACAAACGCCACGTCGTTCATCAAGTTCAGCGCTTGCAGCGGCGTGTTCGTTCGCTCCGTTCGCACGGTGCACGTCTCTCGCGTTGCGGAGTCGAAGTTGAGCATCGACGGCGGGCCGATCGTTCGTCGCCAATACGTGTAAAGGCTTCTGCGGTAGAGGTCTTCGCCTTTGTCTGGTTTATAGCCGCCGCCGGCTGCGATATCGAACCAAAGCCCTTCCGGTTGGTAAGTCTTTACGGACGGCCCGCCCAAACGTTCGTGCAGCAGTCCCGCCAGCAGCAAAGCCTGATCACGAATGGCTTCAGCCGGCAGCCGGAAACGCGGCGCATGGGAAAGCAGCTTGTTCTCAGGGTCCTTGCCGAGCGCTTCAGCCGAGGCCTTCGATTCTTGCCGGTACGTCGCGCTCATGACGATCTCCTTGAGAAGCGCCTTGATGTCCCAGCCGTTTTCGACAAACTCGACAGCCAACCAGTCCAGCAACTCAGCATGCGTCGGCCGCTCGCCTTGGGTCCCGAAATTCTCCGGCGTCCGGACGAGCCCGGCGCCAAACAGCATTTGCCAGAAACGGTTCACCGCTACTCGAGCGGTCAAAGGATTCGCTGGGTCGACCAGCCAGTGCGCCAGTCCAAGCCGATCATTTGTTGCCGCGCCAGGCAACGGCGGCAGAGCGCTCAAGACTCCCGGCTGCACCGGCTCGCCCGGTTTATCGTAGTCGCCGCGCTCGAGAATGAACGTTTCTCGTGCCTCGTCCATCTCGGCCATCACCATCACAGTGGAGACCCGGCTCAGGGCGGCCTCTCGCGCCCGCCTCAACCGGTTCAGGGCCGCCCAAGCGGCACGTACGCGCTGGGGTCCCTGAGTGTCGGCAAAGGCTCGCTCGAGCTTCCGGGCCTGTGCAGACGTTCGATCGACAGTAGGAATCCGCGCGATTTCGTTGAGGTTCTCCGCCACCGCCAACATTGCGATCTCAGTGCTAGACAGCTCCCGGCCGTAGACCACAACTTCGTTGATCGGGCCCGAAAAACCGCTGTCCTCGTTGGCGCCCGCGCCGATACGGAATGGCGATTTCGTTTTGATCGTGCCATTGGAGGAGTCCAGCTCGGCGACGGTTTCGACCTGCGCTCCGTCTAAGTACAACCTGATCCCGGCGGCGAGACGCGATCCGTCGTAGGTCGCGGCGACATGTGACCATCGATCAAGCGGAAAGGTATCGCGAGAACTGACAATGATCCAGTCGTCCATGCGGCCGATCAGCTTGAGCTTCAAGCGGCCCTCTTCGAGCACTAAGGTGACGCCTTTGCCCTCGTACTCGCTGCCGGTGTTGAACTCTTCCGAACGACTCAGGAGGACGCCGTTGGGCGACTCCGCCTTGACCCGGGCCGCCAGACTAAAGGCGTCGTTGTAGTCGTAGTTCGCGGCCTCAGGGTCCTCTATCGGGCCGCCGTCCTCGAAGTGCACCGCCAGACCGTACCGCGGAAGCCAATCGGACGGCTTGTTCGAATGAGCGAGCTTCCGCGCCCACTTCTCAAAGTCCTGGGCAGAGGATTCTCGAATCGCGCGGTAGGACTTCTCGGCAAGAGAAATCTCATCCGCAAGCCCCTCGAGCCGGAGACCCTCCTCCTTTGTAGGGGCGAGAATCCTTGGAGGCGAGTTGAAAGGCCGCAGTACCCTGCCGCGCTCAGGAACGTTGTTGAAGTACGCAAAGAGCTGATAGAACTCTTTCTGCGAGATCGGGTCGTATTTGTGATCGTGGCAGCGCGCGCATCCGACGGTGAGCCCAAGAAATACAGTCGAAGTGGTCTCGACTCGATCGACAACATACTCGACTCTGTATTCGTCCTCCACGATTCCCAGCTCGCTGTTGCTGCGGTGGTTGCGGTTGAAGGCTGTTGCGATCCGCTGGTCCAGGGTCGGGTTGGGAAGCATGTCGCCGGCGATCTGTTCGACGGTGAACTCGTCGAATGGCTTGTTCGAGTTGAAGGCCCCGATGACCCAATCGCGCCAGCGCCACATCTGAACAGGCGCATCGTTCTGGTAGCCCTGCGTATCGGCGTAGCGGGCGGCGTCCAGCCAGCGAACGGCCATCCGCTCGCCATAGCGAGGAGACTCGAGCAGCCTCTCGACCACGCGTTCATAGGCGCCGGGGTTAGCGTCGTCCACAAAGGCGCGAACCTCTTCCACTCTAGGCGGAAGGCCCGTTAAATCGAGGCTCAACCTTCGGATCAGCGCGCGGCGATCAGCTTCCGGGGAAGGAGCCAGCCCCTCTTGCTCGAGGCCTTTGAATACGAAACGGTCAATATCGCTGCGCACGCGGTCTTCCCACTTCACCGCGGGCACATCGGGACAAGCCGGCGCTACAAAGGCCCAATGCTTGCTCCAGGGCGCTCCTGCTTCGACCCAGCTACGAAGGATCGCGATATCGCTGTCGGGAAGCTTTTCATGCCCCAAATACTCAGGGGGCATGCGCTCGGAAACATCGTCGCTGGCGACGCGCTCAAGCGCTTTGCCCGCAACCTTGCGGGCCTGGTCTTCTACATCGAGCCGGAGGTTCGCCTGCCTCTTCGCGGCATCCGGCCCGTGGCACGTATAGCACCTGTTCGAGAGTACGGGTCGGACGTCCCGGTCAAAATCGACGACAGAGGTGGCCGTGGACACATCGACCGATAGGGCAGAAAGGGCGACGAACAAGGGCGCACAAGATACGGCGGAGCGCAGCAAACTGGCTACAGTATATCGGGCCGGGGCCGTAACGCTGAGAGCTGGTCATGCGATCGGGCGTATTCCATTCCATCACCAGTCGTCACAACGCTCGCCGGTTCCTTGGCATCTCCAGAAAAGCTGGTGAGATTGTGCCGCCAGGACGCAGCCAATCGCATCGTCCTAGGACTTTCCTGAACGCAACTCCGTAAGAGATCAGGACTCGGGACTCGATCAAGTTTTGGGACAGTACGGGCTTCGGCGTTGTCGGTTCCCTACCGGTTCGTTGTATATTGGCGCAGGCCGCGCCTATACTCGCGGCACACAAGTCTTCGGTGGGAAAAATTTTCTTGGGGCGCTGACAGACAGGAGTTACGAACCATGGGTGCGAAGAAGTGCTTGCTCGCAACGCTCGCCGGAGCGGTGACGTTATTTGTGACGGGGGGCTTGGCGTACGAATTACTGCTCGCTGATTTTATGGAGGCGAACACAGTGCCGGGAGTGTTGAAAGAGCAGCCGGAACTAGCGCTGCTCTTTGTTGGGGAGATTATCCTCGGCGCCTTTCTGACGCTCGTTCTGAGCCGATGGTCTGGGATTGGCAGCTTTATGGACGGAGCGAAAGCCGGGGCGGCGCTCGGCGTGCTTTTGGCATTGGGGCTGAACATTGAGATGTACTCGACAGCAAATGTCATGGAAGCCGTGGCCATCCCAGCGGACACTCTGGTGAACACGGTACGAATGAGTCTAGCCGGCGGCGCGATTGCAGCGGTGTTGGGCAGAACGTAGACGGGCGAAGCTAGCGAATCGCGCCGAGCGCGACTGGCCCAGGCGCGGCACTGAATTCATTAGATCCGTTCAGCAGCCGCTCCAGCGTCGCCTCAACGCCTTTCGGATTGAATCCGTACGGGCCGGCTTCGCTCTTGTAGGCAATTCGGCCCGCGACGTCGACGACGTGGAGTCGGTCAGGCCAAGCCGTGTAGGCCTCTTCGACGGTGTCGTCGAAGTCATCAACGATCGCTGGAAACTCGATCCCAAGATCACGAACACACACGGCGGCCAACTCCACCCGCTCTTCGATGCTGGACGGCGAGGCAAAGATGACTTCATCCCGCTTGTTGACCGCTAGCTGCCAAACGTCGCTCGCATGGTGCTTCCGTCATCGAGTGTTGCCTAGAAGAGCTTAAGTGACTATCATGCAGCCACTTACAGCCGATTTTGGCGTTGACAGCTTTCGGCATTGCTAAAATTGGGCGTAAGTGCTGTCGTCAGAAGGAGATACAGGCGAGACAGCAACAGTCAATGACGGAAGCACCGCTCTAGTTGCACGGATGGCGATCACCATCTTCGGTGGAACATCCAGCGAGCCTTCGAGGCTCTCCAGAAAACCACTCAGTAGGCCTGACGACAAAGCTCCCAGATCCGCTCGACCGAAGAAAAAGTCTGCCGTGGCCGGGCAACCTGTACGGGGCAGCTGCGATTACGGTTGAGCGTCTTTGGACCGCTTCCGCGAATCGTTTCCTTGCAGTGTGTCCGAAATAGCCGTACACTCGGGTTGCGAGCTCTCGGCCCATGCAACGCAGACAATTCCTCACGACGCACCTCGCTTCATCAGCCGCGGTGGCTGCTTCGGCGGCATCCGTTCAGGCTCAAGTTTCAGGCGAGGCCTCGCCTCGGCGTGGGCTGAAAATCACCGCTGTAAAAACTTTCTTGGTTAACCCGGGCGTGGGCAAGAACTGGTTGTTCGTCAAACTCGAAACTGAAGACGGAATTCACGGATGGGGCGAGTGCTACACGCAATCCGATCGCGACCGAACAATTGAGATAAACGTCCAACAATTGGCGCGTTACCTCGTCGGCCGGAGTGCGTTCAACATTAAGCATTTCACTTTCATGGCCTACAACGACTTCGCGGGGAAGCGCGGCGCGATGGACTTCTACAGCGCCGTCAGCGGACTCGAGCAGGCAATGTGGGACATAGTTGGGAAAGCGCTGAACTCGCCCGTCTACAACTTACTCGGTGGCCCCTGCCGCGACAAGATTCGCGTATACGCGAACGGCTGGAGCGGTGGGCCGATCGAACAGCACGTGGAGCGCGCAAAGCAACTCGTCGAGGAAGGGTTTACGGCGATGAAGTTCGATCCCTTTCCGGGACGCTGGCGAATGCACATCACCGCAGATGACGAGCGCGCCGCAATCGAGACGGTGCGGGCACTACGCGAGGCGGTGGGTCCGGACGTCGATCTGCTGGTCGAGGTGCATCGGCGCCTTGCGCCTGTACACGCGATCCGCGTCGCCCATGCGATCGCGCAGTACAAGCCCTACTGGTACGAGGAGCCGGTCTCGGCTCGGAATCTCGACGCTCTCGCAGAGGTCCGCCGTGCTATCGATCTGCCGGTCGTTACGGGCGAGGAACTCTACACCAAGACGGAGTTTCGTGAGGTATTTGAAAAGCAAGCAGCAGACTACCTGAACCCTGATGTCGCTAACTGCGGTGGGATACTGGAACTCAAAGAAATCGCTGCCATGGCGGAGCCTTATATGGTCGCCATGTCACCACACAACTACAACAGCACGACGGTCGGCCTAGCCGCGACGGTTCAGGCATGCGCTGTGATGACAAATTTTCTACTCACGGAATATTTCGTCAACTTCACCGAGCGCGGCAATGAGATCTCGGTCAACCCGCTTAAAGCAAAGAACGGGTACATCGCGCTTCCGACCGAGCCGGGGCTTGGCATTGAACTGGACGAAGCGGCGTTGGCCCGCTATCCGTACCAGGAATTCTCAAATAGGAACTTGCCGCAGTTTTACGAAGAAAAACTTTAATTGGGAATGCCGAACCATATTTGGCTGTTTGCGAGAAGCGCCACGGCAACCGTTCTGCTTCCGGGCATGGTGGCCGTGTGCGTGCCCTATTCAATCGTTCAGCCGATCGCTTTGCCCACCCTATCTGACTGGCGTTGGACCGACTACTTTGCGGTGTTGGCGTTCGCGATGGGTCTAGCGATTCTGCTGCGGTGCGTTTGGGAGTTTGCGCATTTCGGTAGAGGGACTTTGGCTCCAGTAGACGAACCGTGTACGCTCGTCGTGCAAGGGCTATACCAGTACGTCCGCAACCCGATGTACGTCGGAGTCGTTCTCATCATTTTGGGCGAGTCGTGGTTTTTCCGCTCCGCTGCATTGCTCGTCTATGTGGCTGTCGTATTCGTCGTGTTTAATGCGTTCGTACTCATCTATGAGGAGCCGCATCTACGCTCAAAGTACGACTCGGAATACAAACAGTACTGTGGCGCCGTCCGCCGTTGGATTCCAGGAAGGTCCTACCTGTCCCTCGCCGAAATTACGTAGCCGTTTAGTTTGAAGAGCTTGCGGTGAAGCTCACTTGACAGCCGAGTCCGCTGTTCGCGCACTCTGGCAGCAGTGATCTTGGGGGCGGCGGTCGGCCAGATTTGGGCGCCGCCAGCGCTCGAACGGCTTACCGAGCCTCCTTTCGATCGCCGCGAACGGATTGCTCTCCGAACTCGTCGCTGGTCAACGCGCCGGTTAACCGGTTGCCCTCGATCTTACCAGCGAACTTCGATACGAAGACGCCACGACGAAGCTCGAGCTTGCGCAAGAACGAAAGCTTCCCGTCTTCAAGCTTCATCTCGGAAATCGTGCTCGTGCCGTATCGGCTGGTCCATTTTCCGGCTAGCTGGCCGTCATCAGCCCGGCTGATCGACAGGCTGGCCGAACTGTCGCCATTCGGAATGCGATACGTGAGATCCCACGTTCCCAGCGCTCCATCCTGAGCCAGGGCCGGCAACGCCATGACGACCAGGGCGACACAAACAGGCCCCACGATCATCTTCAGGACCGAGTGAGGCTGCCGAATGTTTCTCATGTCATTCCCCCATCGATTTGGTGACTAAACTTTCCTGATGCAGTACTTTCCATCTGACTATGTCGAACCGTCCTGAGATTTGATGTTGTGAGATTATTTCACAGTCAACGAATGAGTGCTTCAAGCGAGTCCCCT
This sequence comes from Bryobacterales bacterium, assembly GCA_965205595.1. Taxonomy (GTDB): domain Bacteria; phylum Acidobacteriota; class Terriglobia; order Bryobacterales; family UBA6623; genus CATQHP01. The sequence continues at coordinate 38,309 of CBDBHI010000031.1, forward strand.
TCTATACCCCGTTTTCCGGTCTGAAGGGTCCCCAACAGCGTGGACGGACTAGCGCCTAACGCTACAACGATCGCAGATCTTTGCCGGGTTTGAAGCGTACCACCTTGCCCGGAGAGATGATGACTTCCTCTCCCGTGCGTGGGTTGCGGCCGATACCGGTTTTATGCGGGCGGATATTGAATACGCCGAAACCGCGTAGCTCAATGCGCTCGCCGTTTTCCATGGCGCGTTTCATGGTTTCGAAGACGGTCTCCACCGCCATTTCAGATTTCGTTTTGCTCAGCCCCGTGCGGTTCACTACCGCGTTGACGATGTCGTACTTAATCATGGTGGTCAGGCGCGGGCCGAAGGCCGCTGAGTACTTATGCTACGGAAGCCGGTTTTTTCTCGTCAAGGCCGTCCGGCAGACCGTGACGACCTCGGCAACAGACCGAACAGCGAGGAGCTCGGCGCGGGCGTGTTTGGGAGCCGTCTGCGGACAGATGTTGATAATTGTTTTCCCGCTGACCCAACCACCCCTTGAAATCGCTCAAAGGCCTATAAACAGGGCGCTAGGGCCGTCTGGCGGGGGTTTTGGGAAGCCTTGGGACGAGAGATTGTGGCAACGTTTGTTGTCATTAGCTATCCGGGAGGTGTCGTTCAACTCGGATTTAACGAGAGCGTGCAAACGCCTGCGCGCCTGTCCCTATCGAATATTTCGTCCACTTGGAAAACATGGAAGTTGCGGATCTGAGCTGGTAGCCTCGAAGGTCCATACGTAACGTTGTTATTTCCGTGCTGATCGGACTTTCGGCGAGCTTGCGGAGCCGTGCTGAGTTGCAAACCGAGATCGCCGCTCTGCACCATCAAGTGCGGATATTGCGGCAGCGTAGTGGAGCACGACCACGACCACGGCTGCGCCTGAGCGATCGAATCTTCTGGACATGGTTGTCGCGGTTATGGTCGGGCTGGCGCCGCACTCTGGTGATTGTCAAGCCCGACACGGTCCTGGCCTGGCATCGCCGCGGCTTTCAACTCTACTGGCGATGGAAAAGCCGGAATCGAGGCCCAGGCCGGCCAAAGGTCTCTCGTGAAGTGAGAGCGCTGATACGCAAGATGTGTCTCTCGAATCCAAGCTGGGGCGCTCCGCGCATCCACGGCGAATTGCTCAAGCTCGGCATCGATGTGGGCGAGACTTCGGTTGCACTCTACATGGTTCGGGGAAGGAAGCCGCCGTCACAGACCTGGCGCACATTCCTTGAGAACCATCTCCGGCAAATCGTCGCCGTGGACTTCTTCGTCGTGCCCACGCTGACGTTTCGAGTCCTATTTGTATTCGTCGTATTGGCCCACGACCGCGGCCGCATACTTCATTTCAACGTCACGTCTCATCCCACGGCGGAATGGACGGCTCAACAGATTCGCGAGGCGTTTCCGTGGCCGACGGCTCCCCGTTTTCTGCTGCGCGATCGGGATGGAATCTACGGCAAGACCTTGCGGGACTGCGTGGACGCAATGGGCGTCGAAGAGGTCACGACGGCGCCGCGGAGCCCATGGCAAAATCCATTTGCGGAACGCCTGGTCGGATCCATCCGCCGAGAATGCTTGGACCATGTAATCGTCTTCAATGCGCGCTCGCTGAAGCGTATCCTGCGATCGTACATCGACTACTATCACGATTTTCAAACTCATCTCTCGCTCGGCAAGGACGCGCCAACGACGAGAGAGGTTCAGCCGCCGGAGCTTGGCTGCGTAATTGAGATGCCGGTTCTTGGAGGGCTGCATCATCGCTATCTGCGAAAAGCGGCTTGAGCGACCGCGACTCCTCATCATTGGTGAGCCCGTTGCAGCTGAAGAAGAGGCTCGCCCAAAACACGGCTACACCCCGAGATTCCGCGCGTAGGATTCGTGGCCAAGGCTCTCGGCCGGCAACTTCGGATCTGACGAGCGATCCACAGTTACTCGATCAGGCTCATGGCTCCCGGAACTCGGCCTAATTTCGTCCATATGGAATAAACGGTAGCCACACCTCCCATAGGAGCAGTGGACACGAGGCTTACGGGTGTTGCATCCGCGATCCGAACCTGTCGTAGAAATTGTTGACTGGGATCTAACCAGACGCGCCGATCAACGAAGCCGCGGGTCCACTCATTGAACGAGAGCTGGCGGCTCGGGCTCCCATTCGATTGGCAGGCCCTTTGCGAGACCCCAGCGATGGAGCCACGAGATTCCCATCTTCCCCACGTACTCGTCCCGTGATCGATAAGCTTTGTGTCGTAGTGCGTCGTCGAGGGACACAAACTGGTACCCTCTGCGCCGGAACATTTCGATGATCTTCGAGAAGTGGTCGAAGTTGAGGGAGTTCGCATGCACCAACAGGATTTGTGGGGGTTCGTAACCTAGGACTGCAAGAGATCTTCGCTCGAAGAACTTGGCGGTCTGTTCCATGTAGTCGACATAGATCGTGGCGATTTCTCTCCTCGCCTCTTCGTCCTGAGCTTCCTTCGCACGCGCGCACCCTCTTTTCCAATCGAAAGATGAGCCTGAAGGAGGCAGGCGAAGGTAGCTGTGGGCAGGAGGGATTATAGCTCGGATTGGGGCTTGAGGTTGAAGCCCGTTGTGGGGCCCGTAGGGCGGGGTGAGGGGGATTGCATAAGGGGGAAGGGGCGGCACCCCAATCCCCCTTTGCAGCCATCCCAGGCGAGACCCCACGGCCGTCTTCGGACGTGGGCCGGAGGAGCCGACAACGCCTCGGGTCGGGGCGTTGTCTAGCGCGTGCGCCAGCAGATCGCGAGGTCTTTGCAGACGCGTTGCAGTTCGTTGCGCTGAGCGTCGAGTTGCTCGGCAAACTCGGTGTCGGAACAAGTGTCCGCTCGCGCTTGGAGCTTCTTGAGCGAGCGATCCGCGCGCAGGCCGCGCTGCTCGGCGGGCAGGCTGAGCAGCTTTTCCCACGGCGTGCTCCACTCGGCGTACACCTTGCGCAACTTGCCGCGGCGGTCTCGGCGCTCGCTGGCGAAAGCGCATGGGCGATGAAAATTCAAGTACGGGTTGAGCCACTGGCGGTAGAAGGTGTCGATCGCCTGCGTCGCTTCCGAGGGCAAAAACTGGTAGCCCATCCACTTGCGCACCACCGCGCCGTTCTTGGTTTCGACCAAGGCATTGTCGTTCGAACGGCGCGCGCGAGACTTCGTAAATTCAATTCGCAACTTCTCGAGCAGTTTAGCGGTTTGATGGTTGACGAATTCGCTGCCATTGTCGGAGTGAAAGCCGCGAACGATAAATGGAAATTGTTCCAAAAGGCCTTCCAGCAAGGGAATGAGGTGATTTTCGTTGATGCGTTGGACGCAGCCGACGGCCTGCCACTGCGTCACTTCGTCGACCACATTGATGCTGTAGGCGCCTTTTTCGCCTTCCTGTTCGGGCGAGTGCACGGTGTCGATGCGCAGGTAGCCCGGACGTCCTCGCGGCTCGGGTTGGCGGCGTTCGCCGATCGCCACGGGCGTGGGACGGGTCTTGTCGAGATGCAAACTGTGACGTTGGTAGACGGCTCTTTTTCGCAAGTTGTACAGCTGGCCCACGGACAATTCGGCCAGGCGTCGAAACTCTTTGCGGCCGTAGATCTGGAACTCGCGTTGGAGAATGCGGCGGGTGGCCAGCCCCGAGAGGCGCTGATGAACTCGATCGACGTGCGCCAGTAAGACGCTGTCGGCGCGTGTGTACTTGCTGGGAAAACGGCGCCGCCGATAGGCCCTCGGACGGACGCAACGCGTGTGCAAGAACTGTCCGATCAGGCGGGTGAGTTGCGCGCGGCTTAAGCCCGTGAGCTTAGCGAGATAACGCCGCAGGAGACCCTTGACGGAGCGCTTCTGGTCGGCATAGTGATGCCGCTTCAAGACGCTTTCGACGAGCGCATATTTGTCGCTTCGATTGCCGCCCTCGAAGGCGACGGATTGGCACCCGTCGAGAAAACACTCGATCTGCTCCAGACTCAGCGATTCGGCTTGCTGCACGGCGACTCCCATCGCCCGCAGCTGCTCTGTTCCTGACCACCCAACGGATCCCCGTCAGGCTCATCTTGTATTGGAATCGCCCTCCCCTTCAGGCTCATCTTGTATTGGACAAGACGCGCCGCCCTAGCGAACATCCACTCGCTGTTATCCAAAGTCACAGGAGCCTCGATGTACCCCGCCTCTTTCAAGAAGGCTTCTAACCCCTCTTTCTTGGCGTTCGTGGCGCCTCTACGTAGAAACGGATGTCGGAAGTAACGGGGGCTCTTGCCCTGGGCAGACTCAACCGCCGGTTCGCCAAGTTTGATGTCCGCGATGTATTGCTCGAGCGTCACACTATCCAGGGACGGATGAGAAAACGTATGGTTGCCGAGTTCGGCACCCGCCTCAACCCAGAGGGTCAGTAAAGCGACGAGAGAGCCAGGATCAAGGCCGTCACAAAGTCGGCCAGCGTTAACGAATGCGGTAACAGGTACGCCGTGTTTAGCTATCACACTGGTCAGATTCGCAGTTTCGCGAACAAACCGCTGCTCGCTACATCGATCGACTAGTGGCAAACTCGTGCCGGAAGGTCGTCAAAGGTGACAGCGACTTGACGGTCAGCAGCGATCGCCGCGCTCACCGCAGTGAGGACCAAAAGCGAGGCTTTGATGAACGACTGTGGGTAGTCAAAACTCCGTCACCTTGTAGAATCAACAACTTAGGTTGCACGTGCTTGTTCTGAATCTCTGTGGTATCGGCATCCTCAGGTCGCCGATGTAACATGTTACGCCGTCAGCTGCCTCGGGGGCGCAACTTGTTGATTCTAATGGACGACCGAGTTTTGACTACCCAATACGAGCGCTACTACAAGAAAATCTACGAGGCGCAATATGAAGCGCTCGGGAAGGCGGAAAACTTCCGGTATCACATTCATGACGGGGGGCACGCGACTCATGCGCCGACGGTGATTGAGTTCTTCAAAGAGACCCTCTGAAATCCTTCCGAGTCGAGCCCACGTACTAGCTGCAGAAGGATTCCGGGCTCAAGTCTAATTTTTTCTCGATGTAGCGCCTGCTGATCCGCGCGGTGTCTTTCGGCGCGCGCGACGGGGATGAATCGAGTTCCACGGTCAGCCAGCCACGCCACGAAATTTCGTCGAGATGGGCCTTGATGGCGGAGAAATCTACGCCACCGTATCCCAATTCAAAAAATGGCGGGTCTTTCATCACGTCCGGCCGCCCCATTCGCTGTTTCGCGCCGCCCCGGTGCTCCGGCGAGGTGTCCTTCATGTGGAATTCGACAATTCGGTGGCCGAGTTTGCGAGTCAATTCGAGCGGATCGATTCCAGCGAGAGTAATGTGTCCGGTGTCCAAGACAAACCAGACGTCCGTTGGATCGGTGTGATTCAAAACGAAGTCGATCTCTTTGCGGTTCTCGAACTTCGACCACATGTGCGCGTGGATCGCCAGCTTGACACCTTCCTCCTTGCAGCGTTTACCAAGCTCGCCGATGACGTTGGCTATGTGGCGAAGATCTTCGTCCGTCGTTCCCTTGGGCCGTCTTCCCCCCAGGTTGATCTTCAGGTGATCGCATCCAAAGTGGCGAATGAATAGCGCCAAGCGAAGATGATCGCGGAGAAGCGTATCGTGCTTCGACGGGTCTTCAAAGCCCATCTCCATTCCGCCACCGTTCGAGATGGTGACGAATCGGACGCCGATGTCGTCCATCTTGCGTTTGAGAACTTTCGGCTGATCCAGGTAGTCCTTGAAGTAGTGGATGAAGGACTCGACGTTGCAATAGCCAACTTCGCGGGCTTCTCTGAAAGATAGAAAGACATCGTCTTCCCAGCCTCCGCGCGTGTTCGTCGTGATGCCGACTCGGTAATTGGGCAGGGACGCGGCTAACGCCATCGCCGGTAGTGACAAAAAAGCTCTTCTGCTCGAAACCATGACGGACCCTCCAACTGCTATCGCGAGGAAGTCGGCTTCATTATCACAGGCCTGCGTCGTCGACGCGACGAGCACGACACTTTCGACTCAAGGCAGCTTCGGTGATTCCTTGTGATCGTCCGTGCGCTCGCCGCGCGGCCTGTTCTTGAACTCGCGCACAAGTCTGACGAAGGCCTCGACGACAGCTTCGAAGATCGGTTTACCCTTCTTCGCCGACGCGATCGTCGGGTCCCCGTAGGTTCCGCTTTTGCTGAAACGTGTCCACTCGTCCATCACATGAACGGGCGAAGGGTTCATGAGGTCCATCCAGATGAACTCGGAGTCCGGCATGCCGATATCTTTTGACCGCCTGATCCATGCGCACTTTGTCTGACGCTAAGTGAAGGTAGACCGATGTCTCGAGTTCGCCTCCGTGCGCCATACCCCCTCGCCCTGACTCGCGTTGCGCGTTGATCTCGTCGCGCGCCAGGCTGGGCCAGATGAAGCAGCCGCACAGGGCATCATTCTCGAGGATCGTCCGACGCGCGACCAGATCGAGGATCGGCATGTTCGAGCCGTGGCCGTCGGCGATGAGGATCCGCTTGAAGCCGTGGTGCGCAACGCTCTTCGTAATGTCGAGAACGAAATGCAGCAGGTGTTCTTGCCGGATGTCGATCGTACCGGTGAAGTCCATGTGGTGCGTTTCGTAGCCGTACGGAATATGCGGCAGCAACAAGATCTCGCCGTCCGCGCGCTTGGCCGCCTCATCGCAGATGCTCCAGATCAAGAAGTTGTCAGTGTCGAGCGGCAGGTAGTAACCATGGTCTTTGACCGAGCCGATCGGTAGCACGACAACAGGTTGTTGTTTGACGCGCTCTCCCAGCTCGGGCCAGGTGTGATGTTGGTACAGGTAGGGGATTTTGGGCATCGAAATCAATCTTTCATGCGGCGTCCCGGGTCGATAGAGAACCGAACTGCCGCGCCTACAAGATACACGATGGACGACCCCGCGACGGAAGAACAGACGCAGTCGTGGTAGGGAATGAAGGCTGCCGAAACGGCCTGGGCGAGGGTGACTCGACGGGCGTTTGTCGCGCGGACCACGGGGTTGGCGGAGTCCAGCGCGAATGTGTAACAGGCGGTCGATGGTATGCTCACGATCGCGATGCGGATGGTCTCTGTTCTTCTCGCTACTGTCGTCGTAGCAACGGCGTTTCTTAGTGGGCAAAGCTCGACACAAACTTCGTTGAAAGATCCGCCTGCTGACGCGGATAGCGGGGTGCTGATCCGATTGGGTCTAACGGACACGAAGCCTACTCAGTGGAACGGTACCATTCGTGTCGAGAACGGACGCCTGCTGGAACTAATCGGCCGTGAGTTTCGCGTCGGCGACGTCATCCATCCGCCAAATCGATGGCAGGCGTCGAGTCGACCGGGGTTTGAGAGCGGCAAGCGGCTGATGTACGAGCAGTACTTCAGCACGCCGGAGGAGCACAAGATACTCGAGCCGAGCTTCTACGCTTTTTTTGATTCGAGTCCCGCAGCGTGCGTGACGCTCGAAACGGAGCAGGCTGCGTTTGATTTTCGACTTTCTGACTTGAGGCTCGGTGAGTCGAAGAGCTACCTTGGCGGTCGCGCATCGGTTGAGCGCACGGTGATGCCGAAGTTACTCGGTCGAACCGAAGGGGGACCGGATAGCGTTCGCCGCAGCGACAACGATTACCCAGCCGTGGCAGTCGACCGCAATGGTTCGACTTGGGTGAGTTGGCAGGCCTACACGGGCGAGAGCGACGAAATTCATGTGCAGCGAAATAATGATTCCCATGTTGTGATTCGACGCGATGGGGACGTTTACCGCACCGTGGTGGCGATCGACGGCGACGGGCGCGTGTGGGTCGTTTGGTCCGAGCGAGCCAGCGACAACTGGGATCTCTACGCCCGCGCTTTCGATGGCGAGGCTTGGTCGCCGGTTGAGCGGTTGACCCGCGCCACTCAGCCCGACATCCAACACCGTCTCGCCTCTGCGCCCGATGGGTCGTTGCATCTCGTTTGGCAAGGCTACCGCAGTGGCGTCGCGAGCATCTTCCAACGTTCGTACTCGCCTGATGTCGGTTGGTCGGAGCCGCTGCAGGTTTCGGCCGATGGCGGCAACTGCTGGGAGCCGGTCCTCGCCGTGACGCCCGGTGGGGACGTATTTGTCGCCTGGGATCAATACAGACAAACCGGATACGACGTGATGCTGCGGACTCAAGTCAGCGGCGAATGGAATGATGTAGTTCCGATTGCCGCCACTCCCCGCTTCGAGGCACACGTGTCAATGACCGCCGACCCAACCGGCCGTGTATGGTTGGCCTGGGACGAGGCGGGGATCAATTGGGGAAAGGACTTTGGCTACCCGCGCGACATCACGCTGCCGGGAGAAGGCCTCTACCAGAAACGTCGCATCGGCATGGCCGTGTGGCAAGACGGCAAGCTACTCGAGCCGGCCCAAGGGCTGGCGGAAGCGCTGCCGGTCGATCCCCATAACTTCTATGAATTGCCCGAGCTTGCCGCGGACGGCTCTGGACGGGTGTGGACGTACTTCCGGCAAAGGACGAACTACGAGGTCAATGATCCGGCGCGCGTGCCGTCGCACTACGCACTGTGGGAGATATACGCCTCGTATTACGAGGGTGATCGCTGGTCGCCGATGACGCTGCTTCCCTACAGCTCGGGAACTAACGACTAACGCATGAAAGCGGCACGCGATGCGGACGGCCGATTGGTCGCGGTGTGGCCGACAGACCGTCGCAAATTCCGCGACTTCGACACTCTCCAGCCGGACATATTCATGGCTCGTTTGCCCGCCGCCGCGACTCAAGCGCCTTCACCGTCGCTGAGGGCTTACTCGCCCAATCCGATCGAAGCGCCGGTCGTTCATTCCGACGAGCCAGCCGATCTTTCCCGCATCCGCGACTATGAGTACGTCGCCGACGGGAAGCGGTACCGTGTTCTCCGCGGAGATATGCATCGACACACCGAATTCTCCTGGGACGGTCAGAATGACGGTTCACTGCAGGACGCGTATCGCTACTCGATCGATGCCGCCGCGTTCGACTACGTGGCGATAACCGAACACATCTGGGGAGCGCGACACGAGTACGACTGGTGGCGGACGCAGAAAGCCGCCGACCTCTACCGCGTTGGCAAGAGCTTCGTCCCCTTGTTCGGCTACGAGCGATCGGTGGCGTATCCCAATGGCCACCGCAACCTCATCTTTTCCTACCGCGGGGTGAAGGAGTTCGACATTCAAGGTCACGGGCTCAAGGCGTATGGCGACCACCTCCACGGGGCGGAGCGGCTTTACGCCTACCTACGGCGTTACAACGGCATCGCGATGCCGCACACCAGTGGGACCAACATGGGCACCAACTGGCGTGACTGGGACTCGGAAGTCGAACCGTTGGTCGAGATTTACCAGAGCGATCGAAATAGCTATGAGGCGGTCGGTGGCTGGCGCAGCGCCGACCCTGACGACGTGCGCACGCAGCACGGCGGATACCAACCCGACGGCATGGTGTCTCGCGCTTGGGAAATGGGTATCCGTGTAGGAGTGCAAGCCAGCTCTGATCACATGGCGACGCATACGTCTTATGCGATGTTGTTGGCGAGCGAGAATACGCGGGCGGGGTTGCTCGAGGCGATCCGAGCGCGGAGAGCGTACGGAGCGACCGACAACATCATTTTGGACCTCCGCCTAGTCGGCCCCGACCGCGACTATTTGATGGGTGAGGATGCTCGCCTTGTGGGCGCGCCTCGGTTCAGGATTCACGCAGAAGGCACTGCGCCAATCGGCGAGCTCGAGATAGTTCGCAACAACGAAGTCATTCTGGCGCGGCGTCCGGGATCGCGGGTTGTTGAGGTGGAGTTTCAAGACAGTGATCGCCCCGCCGGACGGACGTCGTTCTACTACGTTCGGTTGCGCCAGACGGACCAAGATAAGCAGATCGCGTGGAGCTCACCAATCTGGGTGGAGGAGTGAACAGCTGGGGAATCGGTGACCCTTCGTCCGGCATTGTCAAGCTAACGAGGCCGAGGCAGTTTTTGCCCTGGAGGCCGCCCGGAATTTCGCTCTTTCAGCAAGCACCAGTCGCCGTCTTCCAGTCACTAAAAGCCCGCTCCCTCAGGAGTCGATGATGGACTGCTTTAAGTTGATGACGTCCAACTCGGAACAGATTGTGAATCGGGCCGTGGATGTGGAGAAATCGTTGGAGCTGTGGCACTGATTTGAATCCACGCATTTGGCGCTCCTGCTCTCTGGTGTGCTGGTGCGAAACTTCAGCTCGGTTGTTTTCATACTTGCCAGTTCGATGGTTGACGGATGGAAAGACCTCTCGGTGGGCGGCCGGATAGCTTCGAAGCTTGTCGGTCACGAGTTGCCACGGTGGCCTACCCTGTTGTTTCAAGACCTTGCGAAAGAAGCGCTTGGCGGCCCGCTTGTTTCGGCGGCGGGTGACCAGGATGTCGAGGACATCACCGTCCTGATCCACGGCTCTCCAAAGATAATGACTCTCTCCGCGAATGGTGATGAATACTTCGTCCACGTGCCAGATGTCACCGAGACGGCCTTGCCGCCGCCGCAGAGTGCTGGCGTATTCGGGTCCAAACTTGCGGCACCAGGATCGAATGGCTTCGTAGGACACCTTGATGCCACGCTCGGCAAGAAGGTCCTCGACGTCTCGAAAGCTCAGCGTGAACCGATGGTATAGCCAAACGGCGTGGCTGATGATTTCCGGCCGAAAACGGTGGCCTCGATACAGAGATTCCATAAGCCGATTGTCGCCGACCGCCGTTAACTTGACAAAGCCAACGGCGGTTCCGAAAGAGCTGTCAGCAGCGGCGCTCAGCGATGATGGTCGAGGCGGCTAGTACTTAGTTGCGTAAGTTAGAATATTTACTGGCGAGGGGACGAGGGGCTACGACGGTCTTGGTCCATTCGAACGGAGTAGCCTTGGAGTTGTAGACGCGGACGAAGCTGTCGATGGCCTCGCGCACCTGCCGGGGGGAAGTGAAACTCGCCCCCCGCAAGGCGCGGCGGCTCAGAATCGAAAACCACACCTCAACCTGATTCATCCACGAACTGTAGGTCGGCGTGTAGTGAAAATGGATGTTCGCATGACGTTGCAGCCAGCGGTCATTTTTGGGCTTGTGAGTGTTCAAGTTATCCAAGATGATGTGGATCTCGCGGCCTTCGTGGATGGCCGCGATGTGGTTCATGAAGTCGAGAAACTCGCGACGCCGTCGGCGCCAATAGTGTCCGGCGATGATGAATCCGGTAGCCACTTCCAGCGCGGCGAAAAGCGGCGTCGTGCCGTGCCGCCTGTAGCCGTGCGAGAAGCCCGTCAAGGCCTTGCCGTTGGGCAAGCGTAGCCAGCCCTGCGCTCGCTCCAAGGCCTGGATGCTCGGCTTCTCGTCGACCGCGAGCACCACGGCGTTTTCCGGCGGGCTGAGGTAGAGTCCGACAATGTCGGCGGCCTTGCGAGCGAACTCCGGGTCGGTTGACAAACACCAACTGCGCCGCCGCCGCAAGGACACGCCGAGCTGCCGCAGTACGCGCCAGACTTGATGCTTGCTGACGTCGCCGAGAGCTTCCGCGAGCAGTTCGCCTGTCCAAGTGGCGTGCCCTTCGGGCGGAGCTTCGTCGAGTTGGCAGAGGATGCGTTTGCGCGTCGCTTGGTCGTACCGCGCGGGCCTGCCGGAACGCGCTTGATCGCATAATCCCGCCAGACGTTGCTGGGCGAAGCGGGTGCGCCATTTCGACACGCGCGCCGCCGGGGATCCCAGTTGCCGGGCGATCTCGGCGGTCGAGGTAGCGGCGGCCGCCAGCAGCACAATGCGAGCGCGCTCCAGCATGCGCCGTTCGGACTTGTGGCCGCGCACCCAGAGTCGCAGCGTCTCTTCTTCCTCGGCGTTCAGTCGAATCACCGTTGCCGGTCTTGCCATACCGACATTTTACAGTTAAAGGCCTTACTTTCGCAAGTTAGTACTAGTGCGGGCCCGTCGGGCGGTGTGACCGAGGTCTCCTGGCGATTGACTGGCTGATCGAGAGCGGCAGGCCGCAGTCCTACTCTGTGCTGTCGTGAACGAAGTGTTGCATAGTAGCCCGACTCAGCGCCGGCGTTGAAACGTGCGAACAGCGTCAACTGCAGTCGCAACAAATCCGTCTTAGATCGCCCAGCCAACCTCGGCAGCAAATGCGACGACGGCGTCACGCGCTTTTCTTGTCTCTCACTTCGATGACAGCGCCTTTAAGGTTGCGGCGAAGGGCGCATCACGCTCAAGGCGGAAGGTGCGAAAACCGTTGTCGACGTGGCTGGCAGTGCAAAGGTAGGCGGCGCGATTGCACGCGTCGGCCAGCGGCTGTTGCAAGGCGTGTCAAAGATGATGGCCGACCGATTTTTCAAGTGCCTGAAGCACAAGATCGAGTCCGACGCGGAGTGCGATTGAGCTGTCATCGCTGGGGCATCCGACTCGTCGGCCGTCGTGGCGCGCAGATTATCCTGCAACTGACTACAATGCGGTCGGGAGACTGAC
>CBDBHI010000032.1:0-9299 GCA_965205595.1 Bryobacterales bacterium
ACACGCGCCGGGGTCTGGCCGGCGCAGGCGGGACGGGGTTCGCCTGCTGCTCATTCCAGATCCGTCAGCGCCCGCTTGACACGAAATCGCTTCCAGTCAGAGAGTGGTCCACAGAGGCAAAACGTGGCCGCGCTGATGCCCAACTCCCGGATGGCATCCTCCATGGACATGCCCTGGCCGTGCAAAACCTCTACTTCCCGAAGTTTGCCGACAATTTTCTCAGGCTGAAACGATTCCTGGTCATTTCCGATCGGCCTCATTCCAAGACATTAGAATGGACCCATCCAATGGTGGCAGATCAATCAGCCAAGATCGGCCATTGCTCGGCTACGCCCAAGGGATGGAGCTATTTCTAGAATTAGAGAATCCAGTGTATCACCATGATTTTATGAACGATTTTGCCTCCATCCGCGAGTGGACAGAGTCGCGTCCGAACTTTAGTGTACCTACCAAGCAGCGGTAACACTCTGACATTAAGCAAGCTTTAGATGCCGCTCGCTGTTCGCTATGTATAGAGATACGTGTATGATAGCGCATCGTTTCTGAGCCACTTGGAGGAGTCATGGCCCACTTAGATGTCAGCTTTACTTCGAGCGCAGTCGCGCGTGAGCCCGCAGGCTCGGTCTCTCAACGTGACGTCTCGATTGACGTAGATGTGTCGGCTATACAAAGTCCGACGCTCGCGAGGCTTATAGAGGAAGTTCGAAACGACGGAAAAACCACTGGGAGTTACGACAGAGCGTACCATCGACACAATCGCTAGGTGCTGGCGCATTGGTTCCAATAGATACGGTTCTCATCAAGGTAGCCAGTCGCTGCAACATCAACTGTAGCTACTGCTACGTATACAATCTCGGAGATACGAGTTGGGCTCGAATGCCGAAGCTCGTCTCCGATGCAACGGTGCAAGCAACCGCAGACTCGCTAGCGGGCCTCGTCGAAGCGCAAGACCGAGGAGTCGCCGTGGTGCTCCACGGAGGGGAACCTCTCCTCCTCGGAGCGAAGCGACTTGACCGTGTCTTGTCAACGTTAGCTGACGCGCTCGACGGACGCAGTTCCTTAAATATTCAGACTAATGGAATCCTGATTTCGGAGCCAATTCTCGACGTTTGCGTGAAGTATGGAGCCACTCTTTCCGTAAGTCTCGACGGCCCGGCTCATGTGCACGATCGGCACAGGGTGGGGCATCAAAATCAGCCGACACACGCCCGCGTATTGGAGGGCATCGATACACTTCGGAGTCACGCAGAGTCCAAGCGGCTATTCTCTGGCCTTCTTGCTGTAGTGGATCCTGCTAGCAACCCTGCCGAGGTTTATCACTACTTGAAAGCGTTCGGTGCGCCAAGCATCGACTTCCTCTGCCACGATGGAAATCACTCTAGACTACCTTTTGGAAAGTTCGATGTTCAGTCGACCGAGTATGGGCATTGGCTTTGCCAGCTCTCTGACATCTATCTTGCGGACTCCTCGCCGCCGCGGATTCGCGTTATCGACGATCTTATAAAGTTATTGCTCGGCGGGTCCGGTGAGAAAGAAGGCGTTGGATTGACCGACTTTGGGATCGTCGTAATTGATACCGACGGGTCAGTTACGAAAAACGACACGCTGAAAAGTGCTTTCGACGGTGCTGACCGATTCTCCGAGAAATGGTCTGTCGATACGCATGCACTTGTAGACATCACGGCGTCACCCGAATTCCTGGAATCTCACTGTCTTCAACGACCAACCTCATCCAACTGTCAGTCGTGCCGGTATTTGAACGTATGTGGTGGGGGGATGCCACTTCATCGCTGGAGCGACCACAACGGTTATGACAATCCATCCGTGTATTGCGCTGACCAACAACTGCTAATCTCCCATTTGGAAAGTCTCTATCGTCAGTACATAGAAGCTGCATGAATCTCGTTCGCCGCCCGATTAAATTGCATGGGAGACCATTTCAGTACGCTTTGTTCGACAGTGTATTCTCACCAAGCGAGAACAAGTCGCTATTGAGTTGGCTCGAGAACTCGCAAGACTGGGTTCTCGTAGAAACAGATTTCTATGAGCAGTATGAGTTTTGCATTGAGGATGTAACGTTACCGAGCCAGGTGGCCTTTCTTCAATCGGACACTTTCCGAGCGCGCCTCAAAGCGGAGATGGATGAGCTGTTCACCACAGAACTTTCGAAAAACATCCGAGTCGTGGCGCATAAACTGATACCGGGCCAGCACATTGGCATACACAACGATGTGATTGATTCCGGCGAATCTCACCGATTCACTGTGCAATTGAATGGTGGCTTGGCGGAGGACGCGGGCGGCTACTTTATGCTTTTCAATAGCTCTGATCCCTCTGATATCCATCGAATTCTGCGGCCGATTAATAATACGGCTATCGCGTTCTCGCTATCCGAGAACTCCAACCACGCTGTTTCCAGACAGCACCTAGGAATCCGATATACGTTGGTGTTCTGCTTTCATGCGCCCTGACTCCCCGCTGGCTGAACGCATACAGCAGGAACTTCTCGTCCCCGACACCGAGCCGTGGCTTCCCTCACTTACGAATTCGCTGGTAGAACAGGCCGAACGCGATCAACTAGCGCCCATCGGGCTGTCATTACGTACATACGGAACGCAGCGGATTGTTGCTCGCGACGCTGCCGCGCCACGAAACGTACTAGCTCAAATCGCGCTATGCGATGGTCGCTTTTTCTTGGTCGAAGACCTATGTTCTGATATGCATGCCGACTACGAAAAGCTTGGGCTGCCTTTAGTCTCCAGGCAGAACTACGCCCGGAAGATTGCCGAAAAGATTGCGGAGGCACTGGCGGTTCTTCGAGTACTCCCCTCGCTTGAAGTCTCCGTCTTGGCGCTGATTCGCTCGGTCCATCTTTTGAAGGTTGATGACGATTGCTTTGACCTGAGCCACAGTGACCCCGAGATTCCTCTATCGGTGTTCATCTCGGTGCCAAACCTAGCAACACCAGACGTAGCGCTTCGAGTTTTCGAGTCTCTCGTACACGAAGCGATGCATCTTCAGCTGAGTCTAATCGAGCGCGTCACCGGGCTCGCGTCCGATACACGCCGATGTCTTCCCTCCCCGTGGAGAACGGAACTCCGTCCTCCGATTGGTCTTCTTCATGGTAGCTACGTCTTCACGGTGATCGCACGGGCTTACTCTCACCTGCTGTCTACGAAACACCAGTCGGTGGAATCGCAGTCGTATCTCTCTCGCCGACTGAGCACCGTGATCGCCGAACTCGACTTCGCGTGGTGTCACCTAAGGCCGGATTTGCTAACGGCAACTGGGGGGCTCGTCCTAGCGCATCTTCAGCGCGCAAGGCGCGGCCTCAACGGTTTCTAGTCTCGGAAATTTTTACATCTATAGACGCAGCGCGCGTATTGATTCCGGGTCGATATGGAATTCCCAATGCCGGCCCGTACGTCGTCAGAACCTTGCGGACCGAAAGAGTTTTGAACTAAGAGGGTATCCGGCTCGCCAGTTTTCCTTCAAGGGACCTTGTGCTGACGCCGAACAGCCAGCCGTTCAGCGCCGACACGCGATGAAATCGCGCTAAGCGCCGACGCCTAGTCGGCGACTGATGTTGGCGCCATTGCGAGCATGTCGGTCTGATGTTGTTGGCGCCGGTGGCAAATCGCGCGGCTACTAGTGTCGTGTCACGCGTCAAATGTCGGATAAAGCCGTTTCAGTTTCACGCGCGCGTCGTCGGAGTGAACTGCCAATTGACTTTGGCCTGCAGCCGGTCGCGCGAAGCTTGCCAAGCCGCCACTTCGTCGCGCAGGACGTTGATGGAATCGATGCGTCGGTTGAGACATTGGCGGATCATGACGTTGAGTTCGACCTCGGCGACATTCAGCCAACTGCCGTGCTTGGGAGTATGGACGAACTCGAACCGGTCCCACAGCGCCTTGGCCTGCGCCGGCGGGAACGCTTCGTAGAGCGCGCCGGGGCGGTGAGTGCTCAGATTGTCCATGACCAAGGTGATTTTCGTGGCGTGGGTATAGTGCGCGGCGATATCGGCGAGAAAGTGCGCCCAGTCGATCTTGGTCTTGCGTTCGGTCACCTTGGTCAGGCGCTTGCCGGCCAACGGTTCGGTGGCCATGAAGACGTTGCACACCCCGCAGCGCCGGTACTCGTAATCGTAGCGCTCGGGCTGTCCGGGGCGCGCCGGGACCGGCACGCGCGTTTCGCCGATCAACTGACGCGGCGTCTCGTCCATGCACACCACCGGATACGCCGGGTCGTAAGGCCGCCGATAGACCTCGAGCACCCGTTCCATCGCCGCCACGAAGTGCCCGTTGCGCTGCGGGGGAATCACCCACCCGACGCGCTTCCAAGGTTTGAGTTCGTTTTTTTTAGAACCCGCCGCACGGTTTCGTGCGACACACTGTCGATGTACCCGAGTTCCACCACCCGGTCCGCCAATAGCCGTAGCGACCATTGCGCATGGCCCGCCGGCGGGTCGCCGCAACTCACCGCGATCAGGCGCGCCTCGAACGCCCCGTCGGCCTTGCGCCGATACGTCGGCCGCCGACCCTGCCGACCCCCCAGCGCCGCCTCCAACCCCACCTCGACGAAACGCTTCTTCACCCGGTCCACCCGGCGCAGGCTGATGCGCAAGACCTTCGCGAGCGCCGCCCCCGTCGAGCGCCGCTCGTTGAACGCCCCTTCGTCGCAGTTGAGCAAAACCAAGGCATTGATCACCTTCTGTGGGCGGTGCGCGCCCTTGCGCGTTATCCCCTCCAGCGCCTCCCGCTCCGACTGCTCCAACGTCACCGTATATCGCTTCATCGCTAAACCCTCGCCGTGTTCCCTCAACGGCGATGAATCTATCACAACTCATACGACATATCATGTATGACGTGACACTAGCTGAGGATGACACGCAGATACTGAGCTAAGGCCAGCTCCCTAATGCGGCGATGGGGGACGAATTGGTCCAGGATCACTAGGAAGCTGAAGGCTAGTGGGTTGGTACGATCATGCCTACAATGGCTGCGGTTGCCCGCGGACAGGAGACAAGTATGCCCAAGCGGAAGAAACCGACCGCTGTCTACTATAGTTCCTTAGAAATCGAGAACGTGCGTTGCTTCGGCGACAGCCAGCGATTGAATCTCACTGCAGCAGACGGCCAGCCTGCGCGGTGGACGTTGATTCTCGGGGACAACGGTGTCGGAAAGACGACGCTCCTGCAGTGCCTCGCTTGGATGCGCCTCTTACCAGAGGGCGAGAGCGAGAGTTCGAAGACAACAGCGGACAACGGCGCAACTCACTTGCCGTTCCTTGTCAAAGGCGAGCTTTACTCTGCATTGAATTTCGAAGAAAACTCGATTCTAGAGGGTCTTTTGCGATTTGGCTCCGCGCCGCGGCTCGTTCTGAGTGGAGAAGTCTCACGCGGAGGCACGCTCTCCCCAACTGGCGAGATCTCAAAGAAGAAATCTTTGCCTCCGACAACTGTGGGCGTTCGCGCTCAACTAGATTTCGACGCAAAGCGACACCTCGCGAAATTCTCTGGGTCGAATCCAAGTATCGAGACGGATTTCGATGGTGAGTTTCAAGAGCCGCTGGTCGTTGCCTACGGTGCGAATCGCCAATGCGGAATGAGGAATCTCAGAAACGATGACCTTGACGATCCAATCGCCTCCCGACTTTCTGGGCTGACCGAACTCTACGATGTAGAGCAAATTCTCAGCGATCTGTACTTTTCATCCAAAGAGAGTGACTCGACGAGTCCCGAGGAAAAGCATCTTGGGCGCCTGAGAGGGGCGCTTGCGAAAATACTGCCTGGGGAGCACAAGCCAGATGACATCCAGATCCACCCGCCGGACATTCTTGATCTGGGCAAGCCGAGTGGCGTTTGCCTCAACAGCTTCTCGGGACTCGTTCCGATGTCAGCCCTGAGTCTGGGTTACCAGACGACACTCGCTTGGGCGGCAGACCTCGCGTGGCGGCTCATTAAGCATTTTCGTGTAAGCACGAATCCTCTCGCCGAGCCGGCGGTGGTATTTATTGACGAGATCGACCTGCACCTCCATCCGCTTTGGCAACTCAGAATCATTGATGACTTGAGCGCAACCTTCCCGGGCACGCAATTCGTTGCGACGGCACACAGCCCACTCATCGTTCAGGTGGCAGAATCCGCGAACCTGGTCTTGCTGCGCAAGCGAAATATGGACGTGGAAATCGTGAACGATCCGGAGGTAGTTAGGAGTTGGAGAGTCGACCAAATCCTCGCAAGTGAGCTCTTTGATGTACCGCGTGCCCGCGACAAGAAAACGGAACGCCTCTTCCAGCGAAGAGACGCATTGGTAGATAAGTCGTCGCGGAATCCCGCAGAGGAACAGGAGCTTGAGAGGCTCCGCACAGAAATAGCTGCTCTCCCCACAGCCCGCGACCCGGCGGACCAGAAGGCGATGGACCTCATTCGTGAGGCTGCGGCACTCCTCAAGAAGCAGAAGAAGGACGTTGGCCTATGATCCGTATCAACCGGCCGGTCGGCGTGCCCGCTAGATTGAAGACACTAGGCGAAAAGCAAACGCTGCTTGACTGCGAAGCGTACGACGCGAGTCCGGGCGATTACCACTCTGGCAACAAGAGCTTCCCTAAGCGGTACTACTACAGATGGCAGGAGGTCAAGAATGTCCTGGTAGCGATGCACTGCAGCAAGTGTTGCTATTGTGAGAAAAAGTATACGACTCGCGCCTATTTGCATGTCGAGCACTTTCGCCCGAAGTCCGGCTTTCGACAAGCGCGCAAACAAACGAAGGATGAACTTCCCGGCTACTATTGGCTTGCCTACCGTTGGGAAAATCTCTTGCTGAGCTGTTACGACTGTAACAGTCGTCACAAGCGAACTTTTTTCCCTTTGTCAAATCCCTCCAAGCGCGCCCGGTCTCATTACATCGATATTGCGGAGGAACACCCGGTTTTGGTCAATCCTGCGGAAGAGGATCCGCGCGGTCATATTCGCTTCGATGAGGACCTTCCTACGGGAGCGAGCCGGCGAGGTTGCGCGACGATTGCGAGATTGGGCCTGCGTCGCGAGAACCTCAGGGAGGATCGGCTAAAGTTACTCGGAGAAATTAGACGATACGTCGAAATTGTAGAGCTGTCGGCCAACTACCCGGACGACGCAGAGCTTCAAGCGCTCGCGCTCGAGTGTGGCAACCTTATTAATGACGCGAAGCAGCGGGATGCTGAATTTAGTGCAATGATAATTGACTACTGCGGGCGCCTCGAACTGTGACGGAGTAGACCGTCCGCCAAGCTAGCGATCAACCCGAGCGCGCACCCTTCGTGCCGTTTCGGACGGTTGAGTCTCTGAGCAGTGACAAAACCTGGTTGCGCTGACGCAGGTAGGAGCAGACCACGTCAATCGGCACGGAGGGCCGCATTTATAGTAAGCGGTGTCTCTACGCCACCTGGATTTCAGCTTGAGGTTGTTGTAAAGGCCCAGGGCAGCAGCCGATCGATTTCCGAGGCCGGGTGGCCATTGGCGATGGCTTCGAGCGTGGCCTTCAGATAGGCATGGGGGTTGACGCCGTTCATCTTCGCCGTTTCGGTCAGCGTAGCGATGCGGGCCCAGGCCGCCGCCCCCTCGTCGTGGCCGGCGAACAGCGCATTCTTGCGATTCAGAACCAGCGGGCGGATCGTGTTTTCCACCACGTTTGAATCCATCTCCACGCGGCCATCGGTGAGGAACACCTGTAGCCCTTCCCAGTGATTGCCGATGTAGGCCAGCTTCTCGCCCAGGCGCGACTTCGGCGAGACCCGGGCGCGTTGCCGCTTCAGCCAGACCCCGAACTCCTTGACCCGCGGCGCGGTGCGCGCCTGGCGAACGCCCAGGCGCACCTCGGCGGGCTCGCCCCGGATCTGCTTCTCGATGGCGTACATCGCCGCGATCCGGCGCAATCCCTGCGCGGCGACCTCCGAGCGGTGGCTGTCGTGGATCTCGCACAGCTTGCGCCTCGCGTGCAACTGACGGCCCGCCGCCAGGCGCTGACCGACATCGAGGATGACGCCTGGACCGACGAGGCGGAGTCGGAACTGGAACGCATCGAGGCGCGCCTGGAGGAGATCCAGCGCGCGGTCGCCGACCGAGCCGTGTTCCGCCGCAAGGACCTGGAGATCGCAGGCGCCATCGTCACGATTGCCGATGACGGCGCGCTGCGCCTGATCCAGGGGCTGGTGCGCCCGGAAGACCTCGCGGGTCCTGCGGACGGCGGATCGTCGCCCGTGCCCAACGCCTGGGTCTCTGGGGCACGGACGAAACCCCGTTCGAGAAACGCACCGACTTCGTCTCCGCGATCGAATCGGGCGGCGTCGCCGCGATGGAAGTGGTTGCCCGCGACCTGAAGGCGCTCGGACTTTATCAGGCCCGGGCGCTGTCCTATGACGGGGTGGAAGTGGAATTGCTTGAGCATCCGCTCACGCCCGAGCAGCGCAGGATCTATGACGCCTATGCGGACGCATTCAAGATCATCCACGCCCATCTGGAACAGGCGTTGCAGAGCACCGGTATCTCCGACGAGGAGCGTACGCTGAACCGCAACGCCAAGTCCGCCGCGATGTCGGCGTTCGAAGGCGCCAAGCAGCGGTTCTTCGGGCACCTGTTGACGTCCATGAAATGCCCGTCGCTCACCTCAACAGGTCCGTCCTCCGCCAGTCGCCGTGCCCCTCGACGCAATCTCGGGCATCTGCCCAGGGGCCTGGAACGCATCGAACACGTCATCGAACCGGACAGCACGCAGTGCCCCTGCGGGTGCGGCCAGATGATCCGCATCGGCGAGGACCGCACCGAGCGGCTGGACATCGTGCCGGCGCAGCTGCGGGTCATCGTCACGGTGCGCCCGAAGTACGCCTGCCGCAGCGCTCGAAGAGAACACCCGCGAGCGTGTGCCGCTCAGTTGGGGCGGGGATCCAGCACAATCTTGGCAAAGTTCTTCACACTCTAGACAAGCGGGAGGGCGGTACGGAGCGCCTCGAAGAGGCTGAGGCGGCCTACCGGGCAGCGCTTGAAGTCCGAACACGCGAACGTTTGCCGCTCGATTGGGCGGGCACCCAGCACAATCTTGGCAATGTTCTTCTAACCCTAAGCAAGTGGAAGGGCGATACGGAGGGCCTCGAAGCGGCCGAGGCGGCCTACCGGGCAGCGCTTGAAGTCCGAACACGCGAGCGCGTGCCACTCGATTGGGCGGCTACCCAGAATAATCTTGGAAACGTTCTACAAGTCCTGGGGAATCTGGAGGGCGATACGGAGCGCCTCGAAGCGGCCGAGGCGGCCTACCGGGTGGCGC
>CBDBHI010000033.1:0-64663 GCA_965205595.1 Bryobacterales bacterium
TTCAACCTCAAGCCCCAATCCGAGCTATAATCCCTCCTGCCCACAGCTACCTTCGCCTGCCTCCTGCAGGCTCATCTTTCGATTGGAAAAGAGGCCAACGGGCGCGGTCAATCGCATTACACCCGCGCCGGCGGATAAATAGGGCCGCAACCAATTGTCGCGGGGCCGCACGTACAGCAAAAGTTCCCCAAAGCCGGTGTGAGACTGCGCGTGTGTTCTTACTTCGGACGAAGCCAATGCCCCACCCTGCTGCTCAAACTGGAAAAACTGGAGACGGTTGCGGTTATAAAAATAACTCCCCTGAACGCTAACGAAGCGAGTCAGATGAGCCCCGCCGGCGGCTGCGGCGGCAATTCCGTTTTGAGGTTTGTAGCCCGCGACTCTCAGGTCGGCCGCTTGAGGCGGAGTTGTCGACCCGTCGGCTGAAACATTTGAAATACCGAGCCCCGCGGTCAAAAAATGGCGCGGCTCGGCGGCCCCGGCGCGAGGCGCGACCAACAAGATTCCTACCACTGCCCAAGTAAGCCGCATCAAAAGTGTCGAACGATTCCGAACACGTTCTGGAAACTTATCAGATTGCGGCTCCCCGCTGGATCGAGCGCCCGACTGATAGGGTTCCCCCGAGCGATCGTCTCGTTGAATGCATACCGAAACGCCCAGCCGTTTCACGAAATGACGTCGACTCCGACGGAAAAGTGCAGCGCCGGAAGATCATCAGAAAACCTTTCTGAGCGGGCGCTAATCGACCCGCCGCCGACACTAAGAAAGGGTCGAATCGAACGGCGTCGAGGGCAAACATAGAAGAGAACCTCGCCAATCGCAGCGTGCAATCGCAATGTTTCTGTGAAACTTGTTTGCAAGCGCTCAGCGCCGCTTATCGCAACCGTATCGATCGTAAGGCCGTTACGGTTCGTAATGTAGCTTCCCTGAAAGCTCAAGTAGTTATTGAGATGGCGGCCCGCAAAAAACTGAAATCCATGACCCAAATCCGACGCGTAGCTCGACGACGACGCGGCCTCGGACCCGATGTCGATGGTCGCATCAGGAGAGAGCGCGAACAATCCCACGGCGGCTCCCGTAAACCATCGCGGCAAGGCCTCTTGGGCAAGCGCGGGAGCGCTTATCGTGCCGACGACGACGCAGAGAGTTGCTAAGCTAGTGCTCTTCCCCAACAGCCGATTATTGAAACATCCGCATGGAATATCGCAAGTTAGGCAACACGGATCTCAAAATTTCCGTCCTCGGTTACGGCGCATCTCCGCTCGGAAATGAATTTGAAAAAATCGACGTTTCCGAGGGTGATCGCGCTGTCCACATGGCGATCGACAATGGCGTGAATTTCTTTGATACGTCACCCTACTACGGGCGGACTCTTTCGGAAGAGCGCTTGGGTAATTTCCTAAGGAAAAAGCGCCACGACGTTATCCTCGCCACAAAATGCGGGCGCTACGACACCGACGAGTTTGATTTCTCAGCAGATCGCGTGCGTCGCAGTATCGACGAGTCGCTGCGCCGGCTGCAGACCGACTACGTCGACATCCTTCAAATGCACGATATTGAGTTCGTCGATCGCGAGCAAGTGATCAACGAAGCGCTTCCGGTCGCGCGCGAAATGCAGAAGGCGGGCAAATGCCGCTATGTGGGCATCACCGGCCTGCCGCTGAAGATTCTGAAGGATGTCGCCGAGCGTGTGCCGGTCGACAGCATTCTGTCCTACGCGCGCTACAACCTGATGGTCACCGACCTTGACGACGTGCTCCACCCATTTTGCCAAGACAGCGGCGTAGGGCTGATCAACGCCTCTCCGCTTCACCTGCGGGTTCTGACAGAGCGTGGAGCGCCGGAGTGGCACGCCGCCTCCGACGACGTCAAAGACGTCGGCAAAAGGGTGGCTTCACTGTGCCGCTCGGAAGGCATCGATGTTGCCGATGTAGCGTTGAAATTCTGCTTCGACTACCCCCACTATGCAAGCACCCTAGTGGGGATGTCGAAGACGAGGCACGTAGCGAAGAACCTGGCTGTGTTTGATTTCGAGACGCCCCCCGATCTGTTGAAACGACTTGAGACCCTGATCGAACCCGTGAAGAACCAAATCTGGCCGACGGGCCTTCCTGAAAATCAAGACTAAGCGCCGAGCTGCCATGAAGATTGACTCGCACCACCACTTTTGGAAGTACTCCAAGAAAGAGTACGGCTGGATGAACGATCAGATGTCGCGCATTCGCCGGAATTTCTTGCCGCCGGACCTAAAAGTCGAAATCGATCAGGCCGGAATTGACGGAGTGGTATCGGTCCAGGCGCGACAGGCCATCGACGAAACGCGCTTTCTGTTGGGGCATGCCAACGAGAGCGAGTTCATCAAAGGGGTCGTTGGTTGGGTGCCTCTGATCGACCCGAAAGTCCGTGACGCGATGGCCGAATTTTCCGGCGCCGCGAAGCTCAAGGGCTACCGCCACGTACTGCACGACGAGGAGGACGACCGTTACATGTTGCGGGCGGACTTCAACCTAGGAATCAAGGCCGTCACCGAAGCGAAGCTGGTCTACGATATTTTGATTTTCGAGAAACATCTGCCGCAGACGCTGCAGTTTGTCGATCGCCATCCAAACCAGGTATTTGTCGTTGATCACATTGCAAAGCCGCGCATCCGCGACGGCTACCTTTCGCCCTGGCAAAGCTTGCTTAATGAGCTGGCGCATCGCGAGAACGTCTACTGCAAGATATCCGGCATGGTCACTGAGGCTGATTGGAACAACTGGAGCGAGGCCGAGCTAAAGCCGTATCTCGACACCGTCGTCGAAGCCTTTGGGCCCAAACGTCTGATGTTCGGCTCGGACTGGCCCGTGTGCCTTGTGGCGGTGGAGTACGTCCGCTGGCACAAAATTGTCTCGGAGTATATTTCGTCGCTGAGCGAATTGGAACAAGCCCGCATCCTGGGCGACACAGCGGTCGAAGCCTATAAGCTGTAGAGCCGGTTACACCGAGGTGGATTGATGAAAAATATATTGCTCGTTGTCTCATTGCTCTCGTTGAGCGCTGGAACTCTCTGCGCGGCGCGCCCAAACATCGTTTACATGATGGCCGACGACCTCGGCATCGGCGACGTCAAGTGCTACGGCGGGGATCGCTGCCAAACGGAGACCCCGGCGATGGATTCGCTCGCCCGCGACGGGATGCTGTTTAGCGATGCGCATGCGGCCGCCTCGGTCTGCGTTCCGTCGCGCATCGCGATCATGACCGGCCGCTACGCTTGGCGCTACGAAACTCCCAAAGTAAACGGTGCCTGGGGCTTCCTGAACCCCCGTCTCAAGACCGATGCATTCACCGTCGGCCGCATGCTACAAGCAGCCGGTTATCACACCGGCTACGTCGGCAAGTGGCACTTGGGCACGTTGATGCAAACGAATGACGGTAAGAACCAGGGTCCAGAAAACGTCGACTACGATCGACCCTTGAAGATCGGCCCTAACGACTATGGATTCGACTTTAGCTTCATCCTGCCGGGTTCGCTCGACATGTATCCATACGTATTCGCACGTAACGGCCGCTTTCAGGGCAACGTCACGGCTCAAAAGGGTTGGAGCGCCTTCAACCGCGTCGGCCCTGCTGAGGAAGATTTTGAGGACTACAAAGTTCTCGATACCTTTGCCACTGAGGCCGAAGCTTTTTTGGGCCGTAACGCCAAAAATGCGAAGAATGGAAAACCGTTCTTTCTCTACGTCGCGCTAACGTCGCCACATACGCCGACCAGCCCGAGCAAGAAGTTTAAAGGCAAAAGCAAGCTCGGGCTCTACGGCGATTTCGTCGCGGAGACCGACGACACGATGGGCCGAGTGCTGCGGGCACTAGACGAGAACGGTCTGGCTGAAAAGACTCTGGTATTTGCCACATCCGACCACGGAGCCGCCTCGTACGCCGGCAACATTCCCAAGGCCACCTCGGGGCAGATTCACGCTCTCGAGAAGAAGGGGCATTACTCGGGCGGCATCTATCGCGGTTATAAGTTCACCTTATATGAGGGCGGGCTGCGAATTCCCCTGCTCGTTCGCTGGCCTGGGACGGTACAAGCCGGCTCGCGCTGTGACCGCATGGTTGGGCTCAATGACTTGGCGGCAACCATCGCCGATGTGGTCGATATCGATCTGGGGAACAATGCTCCAGATTCGAAAAGCTTTCTACCTCTACTCAAAGATTCGACTTCGACGTCAACCCGCACTACGATGGTGATGCAGTCACCGAGGGCGTTTGTAGTGCGCCACGACAAGTGGAAACTTGCGCTCACCCCCAGTAGCGGCTCACGCGGAATGTGGGGAACGAAGCCGGTACCCGAACAGGCCTGGGGAGACGCGCTTAAATCATTCGACGGAACGCCAACGGAGTCCGACCTACGACGCCCGCCGTTCGTACAGCTCTACGATTTAGAAAACGACATTCGTGAGACCAAGAACGTAGCAGCCGCCAACCCCGAGGTCGTAGCGCAAATCAGCGCCATTCTCGACAAACAAATCGCCGACGGCCGCAGCACGCCGGGGCCAAAATTAAAGAACGACGTTTCCACGGTCTCGGTGCACCGAAACGCGGGTGAATGGATAGAACAGTCGCCGTAGAGTCGACGCGTGCTAAGCCTGCGAACCCAACTGTTCCGCCTGGAAGTAAGCGGTGATCGGTCCAATCATTACGTCCAACTCACCTTCAAGCACCGATGGCAATTGGTGCAGCTTCAGCCCAACGCGATGATCGGTGATACGCATCTCAGGGAAATTGTACGTACGAATCTTCTCCGAGCGATCGCCGGTTCGCACCATCGAGCGGCGTTGATCAGCCTGTTCTGAATTGACCTTTTCCATCTCGACCTCGTAAAGTCGCGAGCGTAAAACCTGCATCGCCTTTTTGCGGTTTTTGATTTGTGACTTTTCGTCTTGGCAGGTAACGACCAAGCCAGTCGGCTCGTGCGTGATCCTCACCGCAGAGTAGGTGGTATTGACCGACTGCCCACCCGGCCCCGACGAACAGTAGGTGTCGACGCGTATATCGCTTTCCTGCACGTCGACATCAACCTCATCCGCCTGTGGCATCACGGCAACGGTAATCGCCGATGTATGCACGCGGCCCTGAGTCTCGGTTTGCGGCACGCGCTGCACACGATGCACGCCGCTTTCGTACTTGAGTTTCGAATACACCCGCTTGCCGGTCACTAGCGCAATCACTTCCTTGAGGCCGCCCACTTCGGACTCACTCTGCGATGTAATCTCAACCTTCCAGCGTTGCGACTCGGCGTAACGGCAATACATCCGAAAAATCTCGGCAGCGAAAAGTGTCGCCTCATCACCACCCGTACCAGCGCGGACCTCGAGCACGATGCCCTTTTCGTCGTTCGGATCCTTGGGCAGCATGAGGATGCGCATGCTTTCGGAAAGCTCGGCTTGGCTGGCTTCGATCGACGACATCTCATCCTGAGCCATCTCGACCACTTCCGGGTCGGAATCCTCGAGCATCAACTTAGCTTCGTCAAGCTGGTCGCCTAACGACTTCCAGTTCCGGAATTTTTCGACGACCTCACTGATATCCGAAAGCTGCTTGGCAATTTTCTGGTAGCGCTTTTGGTCCGACACAACCGCCGGGTCAGCCATCTGGGACGATAGCTCCTCGTAGCGCTCTTCAATTTCTTGTAACTTCGAAACCCACTGCATGGCAAGAACCTCCTGGTGCACCAATTCCCAACTATCGACGGCACGGTAAGCCGGAACAGCTAACGGAATTGGTAGAAGGCGCCCATCTGGATTTCGCTATCTACTGTCAGGCTACTACGAGCTTGCCGCCCGTTTTTTCCTCGAGCGCCATGGCGTCCTGAAGCGCGCGAATAGAAATTTCTACCTGTGTGTCATCCGGCGACTGCGTCGTAATGCGCTGCAACCACAGCCCTGGGCGAACCAGGTTCTCAAAGAACCCACCCTGATGCTTTGCGGCAAACCGAATGATTTCGTAGCTTACGCCGGCGATCACCGGAAGCAACGCCAGCCGCGAGAGAAACTTAAGCAGAAAGCCTTCATACGGAATGAACGCGTAGACCACGATGGCGACGACCATCACCACCATTAAGAAACTCGTGCCGCAACGCGGATGCCAGGTGACGAAGCTCTGCGCGTTCTCTACGTTCACGTCTTTTTTCGATTCGTAGTTAAACACGACTTTGTGCTCAGCACCGTGGTACTCGAAAACGCGGTGGATGTCCTTCATGCGAGAGATCGCGAATAGAAACGTCAAGAAGATCGCGAGCCGAATCACCCCCTCAACGACACTGAATCCAACCTGATTGTCGAGCGAGGGAACGTATGCCTGAATCTGTCCGGTAGCGACCAGCGGGACAAACTTGTACATGAATATAAAGAAGCCGATCGAGACAGCTATATTTAGCGCCATCACCCAGCCGGGCAACTCTTTTTGTTCGACCTTCTCGCCGTCTTCGCCCTCCTCGTCCTCAACAGCGTGTTTGGCGGAAAAGTTTAGCGCCCTCATCCCCAGACCCATGGCTTGACCCAAAGTCCCACAGCCGCGAATGATCGGCAGCGCCCAAAACTTGCTGGTTTCCGATAAGCGCTTAGCCGGCCCCTCTTCCGTTACGATTGTGCCGTCGGGCTTGCGTACCGCGACGCAGTAGTTGTGAGGGGTGCGCATCATCACACCCTCCATCACCGCCTGACCGCCGATTAGCGGGTCATCGCCGCTTTCCAGCACAGGCAGAAGTTGGCTATGGGCAATCAGTCGGGCAAGTTGGCGGAGTCTTCTCATGAGAGTATGTCGATTAGACGTGTATTGATTCAGTTTACGATACACTCGGTAGTATGTTCCGCAAGGTCTGGCAGAAGCTCCGGCCGGCCATTTTTTGGAGCTACCGGCGCGGCTCCTGGCAATACGATCTGATCGTCGTAATCATACTGGCATTCATATTTCTGTCGCCTAGAGATATCTTTCTCGATCAGCCGCGCCCGCCAACCGTTCAAGAGATCGAATCGCTCCAAGACGACAACGGCACCTTGGTATTTTGGGTCGACCCCGATGTCGTCGAAAATTCGACACCCGAAGAAGTCGATGCCCGCCTTCATGACCTACTGAAACAGCGCAGCGGCAAGAATTTGCGCATCATCGACAAGAAACCAACAACCGACGCCGAGGGCGCCGTGCGTGCGTACTTGGTCTACGCCCAGCCGTAATCGCGGCCCGGCTTCCGCGCCAAACATTCATTCGAAACGTGTTGTTACGTACCGCCGTCTTTTCTATTGTGAGGACTCTAGCGCTAGCTCTTCTGTTAACGGCGCCGCTACTGCCGGCCGCGCCTGCACTCGATACACTGCTCGCAAACATGGACACGGCCGCCGCCAAATGGACCGGCATGCGGTCAGACGTCGTTTGGACCAAGTTCACGTCCCTTGTCGACGACAAGACAGTCGAATCCGGCAAGATCGTGGTCCGGCGGGCAAGCTCATCGCAAGTCGACATGCGGATCGAATTCACCGATCCGAATCATTATTTTCTGGCCGTGACTGACGCCAAGGTCGAGATATATAAACCCAAAACCGCAACAGTCGAGATCTACGACTTAAGCAAGTCGCGCGACAAACTGAAGCAGGCGCTGTTGCTCGGGTTTGGCACCGCCGGCAAGTTTCTACGCGAGAACTACGACGTCTCGGTTTCGGGTGAAGAAACCGTCGCTGGAGAAGACAGCGTCAAGCTCGAATTGCGCCCCAAGACAGATGAGATGGCGCGCAACTTTGAAAAGATTGAAATGTGGATAGCCAAGAAGACATGGCAGCCGGTTGAGCAGAAAGTCTACGAAACATCTCCCGGTGACTACCGGATCTATAGCTATACGGGGGTGGAAGTTAATCCCAAGTTCGCGGCTAGCGACTTCAAACTAAAACTCGCCCGGGGTACGAAAAAAGTCTTCCCGCAACGCTAGCCCGCCGATCTCACGCAGGTTCGCTCGCCATGTGGTGAGATGTGCGGAATAAACTGGTCTGAAAACGCGACCCCAAACCGGACCGACCGAGGCGTGGACGGAAGTCCACGCTTTCCCCTCGCTCGATAGGCAATTCGAACGAAAGCGTGGACTTCCGTCCACGCCTCCGTTTCTTGAGGCTGGGCAGTTTTGTTGACGTATTAGGGGCTAGCAGCCAGTCATCGCACCAGCACGATCTCGGTCAGATCCCGATCCAGGTGGACACAATATTTACCGTCCTTCGGGTGCAGCCACATACCCCGCTCCGGCGCTACATTCGGAAACTCCTCAACCGCGTCGTACAGCGTTCCCGCAGTGTCCTCAACTTGCGGACTCAGGGGACCAATATGCAAATGCGCGTGGCATTGCGTCCGGAAAAAATGACTATTTTCGGCGACTCCCCAGCGCGCGGGGAATAGCTCCTTAGCTCGCTCGATGGCTCCGCTCCACAGTTGCGCGCGCAGCTCGCGCGTCAGACTCGATGTCGCTTGAGATCCACGATCGTGCGCCTTCGGTAGGGCAAGGTAACGGTTTGGCTTGTGAGGATTGATGTCCTTGAGAAAATAGATTGTCCCCTGCTGCTTGTCCGCGGTCTTGCAAAGGCTGCAAACTCTGGCCCGCATCGACTCATGCTCCGCGTGATCGCAGGGGCACTCAACCACCGGCATCGGTTCTGAAGCAGCGATTCCCCCCGCCAGCATCAACAACCCGACGGCAAAAACCGGTATGCGCACTTGTTGAATACTCTTGCGGCTTTCGACGTAGTTGTCAAGTTGCGTCGCATGGGTCGATTTACCGATTCCGCGCGACGACAACCTCATGGTTCAATCGAGGATAGCTGAAGGAGAAACGAATGCTTCGTTACGCCCTCTTCCCCGCCCTTCTATCGCTCGTCTGCGCGTCTGCCGCCGATCGCCGACCCATGCCGGCCTCGTTGACGCTGCCACAGGCGGTCGAGATGGCGCTTTCGTCGAGCCCACAACTTCGGCGGGCTGACGCGGCCTACCGCAACGGCCTCGCCGAGCACGGTATCGCGCGCTCGGCCAACCTGCCGAATGTTTCACTTGTCGCCGGCCAATCGGTCCAGACGCTGAATCTAAGGGCTCGCGGTTTTGACGCGGACACCTTTCAAGGGCGCGAAGGTATTCCGATACCAGAAAGATTCGGCCCGTTCGGTACGTTCGACTCGCGGTTCGTCGTCACCGCCGACCTCCTCAACCTTTCATCGCGACTACAGCAGCGAGCGGCACGCCGAGAGGCGACCGCAGGCGAGTCAGACCTTGAGAACGCTCGCGAGCTAATCACTCTCGAAGTGGTCAGCTACTACGTCGAAGCGCTACGATTCCAAGCACTTGCGGCAACCGGCCGTGAGCAATTGGCGGCCGCCCGAGCGCTATCGACAATCACGACTGACCGTTTTGAGCAAGGCGTGGCCAGCGGGTTAGACCGTCGACGAGCGCGCCGCCAGGTGACATCGGGTCAACAAGCCGTCTACGAAGCTGAGGCGGCCCTGGAGGAAGCCAAGCTGCGCCTTGCGAACCTGCTGCAAGCCGAAATCACCGCCAACTACGAGCTAGCGGACATTCACCGTTTCTTTCAAGCGGAACGGCTAGTTGTCGCTGATGTCCTGCGGGCCGCGATGGAGCGGCGGCCCGACTACATCGCCGCAAAGTCGAGAGTCGAAGCGGCCAAGATGAACGTACGCGCCGCACAGGCTGCCAAGCTCCCGCACCTCGCTTTCTACGCGGATGTCGGGCAGAGTGGCCGAACAGCCGCAACCACCCAAACGACCTACACCGTGCAAGGAAGTGTTGTCGTTCCGCTCTACTTCGGCGGACGTGCGTCCGCCGAGAAAACTCGCGCTCGAGCGGCGCTCGATGAGGCCGAAGCCTCGCTAGACGCAATCCGTTCGGAGGTCGAAATGGAGGTTCGCGTCGCACTCTCCGGCGTAAACTATTCGAGACTCCAAGTCGAATCCGCCAACGAGACAGTTTCTATCGCCGAGGAAGAATTAGAACTCACGCTGACTCGTTTTCAGAGCGGTGTTTCCGACAATTCCGACGTAGTGCTTGCACAAGAACGCCTCTCGCGTGCGAGACAAGACCGAATCCGCGCTCTGTACAATCGAAATGTAGCCCGAGCGGCCCTTCACCGCTCTACGGGCGACGCGGAAAAGACTTACGGAAGACCGTAGTGGGCCGATCACTCATAGGTAGACAACTAGTAGCGGTTATCTCGCTCGCAGTGCTGCTCATCGGCTGCGAGGCGGGCCCGGCCGGCCCAACCGCTACGCTCGAAATCAGCGGCCGCATCGAGGGTGACGAAACGCATTTGTCCTCCCAAATTCCGGGACGCGTTACATCAGTCGAAGTCCGCGAAGGCGACTCCGTTAAGGCAGGCCAGGTGCTGGTACGCTGCGGCTCTGAGCAAGCGCTCGCACGGAATGAGCAGAGCGACGCGATGGTTGAAGCGGCACGGCGTCAGGTCGAACAAGCGCGCCTGCTATTGCCGCTACTAGATGAAAGGTATCGGCAACTGGATTTACGCCAAAATCAGAGCGCTCTCGAAGCGTCAGGCCGCGTTGCCGCCGGCGAAGGCCAACTCGCGGCGGCTAAGGCCCAGCTCGCGAGAGCCCAAAGCGAACTCAGCCAAGTAGCAGCAGACGCCGCGACGTACAAAGCGCTTTCCGAAAAGGGCGCGGTACCCGCACAGGCGGCGGAACAACTCGAGAGCAAGCAGTCTACGCTCGAGGCGCTCGTCGACGCCGCCGGACGCCAGGTCGCGGCGGCTGAGGGCGGCCTGTCCGTCGCGGAGGCCGCCAAGAGCAACCCCGAGATCATTTCGCTCGAGAAAGCAGCCCTTAAGCATCAAATGGCCGAAGCACGTGCTGCGATCCGATCCGCCGAATCACAAATCGCCGTAGCGGAGGCGGTGGCGGCTCAGACCGGCGCGGCGCTCTCGGAGTTGACGATTACAGCGCCGTACGATGGAATCGTCCTCACTCGATCAGTCGAACCCGGCCAAGTGGTTGCCCCAGGGCTCACTCTGCTCACGATGCTCGATCCTCAATCGATTTATCTCCGCGCGTACGTGCCCGAAGGGCAAATTGGTCAGGTCGTCCTCGGACAACGCGCCGAGGTGGTGCTCGATTCCGACCCAGACGCTCCGCTCCAAGCGACAGTGTCACGCGTCGATCCCGAGGCCATGTTCACTCCCGAAAACACCTACTTTCACGAGGACCGCGTCAAACAGGTAGTCGGTGTGAAACTACTGGTCAGCGAGGGCCTCGGCCGAGCGAAAGTGGGCATGCCGGCCGACGGTCGCATATTCATTCAAGAGCCGACAGCCTCGCGGGAGACTTCCAAGCCGTGAGCGCAGCGATTCGCTGCACGAATCTCTTGAAAACCTATCTCGACGAAGCGGGCGACGAGGTCCGCGCCCTAACCTCCGCGAGTTTTGAGGTCGCCCCCGGGGAAACTTTTGGGCTCATCGGTGCCGACGGCGCCGGCAAGACGACTACATTCAAGATTCTCGCGGGTGTGATGGATTCGACCGCAGGCTCAGTCGACGTTCTCGGCGGGACCGCGCGACAGAGCCGCAATCGTGTTGGCTACCTCACGCAACCCTTCAGCCTCTACCAGGACCTTAGCGTCAAAGAAAACATCCACTACGCCGGCGGTTTGCGAGAAACAACCGAGAGCGAGATCAACGATCGAATGGCGCACTATCTAGCGCTGTTCGGCATGGCCGACTTCACCGATCGCCTCGCCGGCCGCCTGTCCGGCGGTATGAAGCAAAAACTCGCGCTCACCTGTGCGCTGGTGTCCGCGCCCGAAGTGCTCTTGCTCGATGAACCGACAACGGGTGTCGACCCTGTCTCGCGTCGTGAGTTCTGGGATGCTATCGGGTCGCTTTCGAGTGAAGGGATGACCGTCGTCGTCGCCACCCCTTACCTCGACGAGGCCGAGCGCTGCGAGCGCGTTGCCTGTATGGATCGCGGTGAAATTCTCGACATCGAATCCCCCCGCGCGATGCGATCGAAACTTGGGCTGACGCGACTCGCAATTCAGACCGACGACTTGGCCGCGACACGCCGCTTGCTCAACGAGCCAGATCACGGGCAAGTACATCTTCACGATGTCCAGAGGTTCGGCGACTTTCTCGACGTGATGGTCCATGACCCGGACCGCGACGAGCCCGCGCTACGACAGTTTCTGGCACAGAACGGTCACCCCGTCAAAGTGTGCGAGCGCTCGCCGCCAACCCTCGAAAACGCGTTCGTCTCAATCCTGCGTGAGTGTAGAGGCGAAATCATAGTCCCAGAGTTTCCGCAACGACGGCCACCCGCAAATCCATCGGGTGACGAGAGAGTCGGTATTTTAACGTTCGGACTGCGAAAAAGCTTTGGAGCGTTCCGTGCCGTGGACAAGGTCAGCCTGCGCATTGAGCGCGGCGAGATCTACGGGCTGTTAGGAGCTAACGGCGCCGGCAAAACGACCACGATAAAGATGATCTGCGGCTTGCTGTCACCCGATCACGGATCGATCGCCCTGCTGGGACACACAAAGGACTTGAGGTCCGCCCCCGTGCGCTCTCGAGTCGGCTACAAGTCCCAAAAGTTCGCGCTGTATGACGACCTCACACTGGGACAGAATCTTGAGTTCTACGCGTCGATATACGGCATCCCCAAGGCCATCGCCGGTGAGCGAATGGAGTGGGTGCTTGAGTCGGCGGGGCTTGCTGGTCAACAGAATCTACTGACCGGAAAATTGCCTGATGGATGGAAGCAACGGGTCGCTTTCGGGGCTGCGGTCATGCATGAACCCGATGTCGTGTTGCTCGACGAACCGACCTCGGGGGTAGATCCGTTGGCCCGCCGAGCCCTGTGGCGCATGATCAACGATCTGGCCGACCATGGCGCCGCGATCCTCGTCGTTACGCATTACCTTGAGGAAGCCGAACAGTGCCACCGCCTAGGCTTTATGGTTTCTGGATCTATGGCGATCGAAGGCACGCCTGCTGAAATCAAAGCGCAGAGCACAGACGGCCTTGTGGAGGTGACAACGAGTGTGCCGCTGAACGCGATGACAACGCTGAAGCGGAAGCTAGGCGAAAGAGCTGTCTCGTTATTCGGCGACCGGCTGCACGTTTCGCTAGAAGACCCCGCCGGCGATCTCGACATCGTTGAGCAAACGCTGGCGCGCGAAAGCATCGCATGCGAGCGGATCCGCTCAATCCCAGTTGGACTCGAAGATATCTTCATTCGCCTCACCTACCAGAACCGCGAAGATCATCGAGAGGTTGCATGAAGCGCATCGTCGCGCAGTCAATCAAAGAGCTGAAGCATTTTCAGCGTGACCGGCTCACCATGGTGTTGTCGGTGCTGATGCCGCTAGTCATGCTGTGGCTGTTCGGCGCGACGCTGACGCTCGACCCGGACAACGTAGCCTTGGTAGTCGATGATCTCGATCACTCAGCCACCAGCCGCGCGTATGTCGA
Organism: Bryobacterales bacterium; assembly: GCA_965205595.1. Lineage (GTDB taxonomy): Bacteria > Acidobacteriota > Terriglobia > Bryobacterales > UBA6623 > CATQHP01. The sequence goes on from CBDBHI010000033.1 coordinate 13,496, forward strand.
AGCCTTTGCCGGCAGTAACGAATTTGACTTCGTGCCACGAAAACCAGGGACACCGCTCGCCGCCGCCGTTGACGAGGGTCTCGCATCCGCCGCGTTGTTGATTCCGCCCGGGTTCGAACGCGATCTGTTACGCGGCCAGCCCGCGCCGGCACAGCTTTTGCTTGATGGGACTGACGGCAACACTGCCTTGGTGCTGCGCCAGGAGGCGCAAGCTATCACGCAAACCTTTCTGATGCGGCGCGGCAGCATTCCGCCCGCTGCCTTAGGTCTTGAAATTCGCTATTGGTACAACCCCGGTTTGGCTGACCGCGTGTTTTTCGGCGCCGGAGCACTCGGTATCGTTCTAATATTTTTCCCGGCGTTACTTGGAGCGGCGGCGACAGCAAGGGAGCACGAACTTGGCACCACGATCCAGGTTTACTCGTCAAACTTGTCGGCACAGGAGTGGGCCATCGGAAAGGCACTTCCCTGCATTGCAATCGGCTTGGTTCAGTTTGTGCTTTGCTTCATCGTTGGAGCGGTATTTTTCTCCTATCGCATCCCATCGGACCCCTCGCCATTGCTCGCCGGTACTATCCTCTACATCGCAACCGGCGTGTTCTTCGGCATGTGGCTAGGTCACGTAACCAAGTCTCAAGCGGCGAGCATCCACATCGTGCAACTCGGCCTGTTCATCATCTCGATGCTGCTCGCGGGATTTATTACGCCAATCGAGAACACGCCGATACAACTGCGCTGGATTTCATATTTCGTGCCGGCAACTTACTACATCGAGCTGGTCCGCGACGGCCTGCTGCGCGACGGTGGCTGGGTTACCGGTTGGCAGCCTGCGTCACTGTTGGCGGTACTCGCCGTCGGCACCTATCTGATCACTATTTTCCGGGTTCGCAGGATGCGTTTCGAGGACTGAGGAGCGATGCCGGCGCCAGTTAGTTTCGACCGCTACCGCGCGCTGCTCATGAAGGAGTGTCGCCAGATCCGTCGCAACTGGCGAATGATCGTCCAACTAACTATCCCACCGACGCTGGTGCTGATCGTAATCGGATACGCGCTCAATCCCGACGTAAAGCACCTACCGACGGCAATCGTCGATCTTGACGGTGGCTCAGTTGCTCGCGAAATCGCCCAACGCATTGACGGCACCCAAGCATTCGACGTCACGCGAAACTTTGTCTCCATTAAAGATGCACAGGCCGCGCTCGAGCGGCGCGACGTGGACATCGCCGTGGTCTTGCCGCCAAACCTGACGTCTGACGTCAACTCCGCTCAACCGGCGAAACTCCAAGTGCTGGTCGACGGTGTTATCGCAAATTCCGCTGTTATTGCGGGCGCGTATCTAAAACAGATTGCGGGCGACTACTCGCTAGAGTTGCTGCAGTCTCGCCCGCTCCCCATCGCGCTTTCCACCCGGGTTCCAGAGCAAATCGACCTTCGAGCCGTCGCTCTTTATAACCCGGGGATGCTGTTTTCCTGGTACTACCTAACCGGACTCATGGCGGTGATCCTGTTCGTTGATGGCTCATTGCTGGCGGCCGGCGTGACAGTCCGCGAAAAGGAAGTTGGTACGCTCGAGCAACTGCTGATGAGCCCGGCGCAATCGGCGGAAATTATCCTGGCAAAAAGCACTCCCGTGCTGGGGCTGTTAGTCATCGGCTTCCTGGTGGGCACGACGACGTCTTGGATTTGGTTCGACCTGCCGTTGCGCGGGCCATTCTGGTTGTTCCTGTTGACCGGAGTTGCCGCCGGCCTAGCATCTATGGGTATCGGCACCTTGATCGGGACATTCTCTTCAAACCAGCAACAAGCCCAATTTTTGACTTTCTTCGTGAACCCGCCAATGGTGCTGTTGTCTGGGGCGTTCTCGCGGGTCGAAAATCTACCAGAGCCCCTGCAGATTCTGTCGGCATTCTTGCCCTTGCGCTACTTTGTCGAGATTGTGAGAGGCATCACCATGAAAGGCGTCGGCATCGAAATCCTGTGGCCGCGCCTGTTAGCTCTAACTACAATTGCGGCAATAGTCTATGCGATCAGCGCAATCCGCTTCCGACGACAGTTGAACTAACGCATTTGGTTAGATAGGTAAGATATTGCGATAACATATCTTGACAGTCCAACAATAGATGTCAAGACTCGGCATCATCACTCGCTAGATCTAGCGAGTGATGGCCACTCCCAGGCTGCGTCACCAACCTAAGCGTTGGCGGTATTGCTCGACTGTCAGTTTCGTCGAGCTGGTTGGCGGCTTGCGCGTTGAACGCTGGTTGCGATCGCGCATTTCTTCGATATAGAGCCTCAACCGGAGGGCCTCGTGGTCGTCAATTTGATCGATGAGATCATGGAGCTCTTCGCGTGCAGTCATGGTTTTTAGTTCCCCATCAATAGAGTCGACTGGTCAGACTCATGCAGCCATCTGACAGTTGGCCGGCAGGGTTCGATCAGGTAGGCTTCACGGAACTGTCACATAAGCCACGTTTCTTCAGGGGTTTACCGTAGGACTGGCGGCTCTAGGTCCGCTAAAATGAACGCCATGGCCGAACCGGAGCCGCGAGCGCAAGCACGAGTCCTCATCGCCGACGACGAGCCCGACCAACGAAACGGCCTTTCGAGTTTAGTGTCGTCATGGGGATTTGACGTCCGCACGGCCTCTGACGGGGTCGACGCGATGGAGCAACTCAAAGATTTCGATGCTCACGTCATGTTGAGCGATCTCAACATGCCCCGGATGGACGGCTTCGTGTTGCTGCAGAAATTAAAAACTGAAGGCAGGCTGCCGGCAACAATTGTGCTGACCGCGTTCGGGTCGATCGACAACGCAATTAGGACGGTCCATGACCTTGGGGCGTATTGGTTCCTCGAAAAGCCAATCCAAGCCGATGCGCTGAAAGTGCTGTTGGCGCGAGCGGTTGAAAAAGGTCGGCTGAACGAGCAAACGGCGCGGTTACAGCATAGGCTAAGGCTGCAGGGGCGGTTAGAGGACCTCGTTGGCGAGTCCGCCGCGATGCAGCAAGTATTCTCGACAATCAGCCAGATTGCTCCCAGCAGCGCCGCGGTTCTAATTACAGGCGAGAGCGGAACTGGAAAGGAGCTAGTCGCACGTGCAATCCACAACCTCAGCAAGCGCAACGCCGGCCCGTTCGTTGCGGTGAACTGCGCCGCTTTGCCTGAGTCATTGGTGGAAAGCGAACTATTCGGGCACGAGAAAGGGGCATTTACCGGCGCTCTGCAAAAACGAGCAGGCTGCTTCGAATTAGCGGATGGCGGCACGCTGCTGCTCGACGAAATAGGGGACATGCCAATTGGCACGCAAGCGAAACTCCTGCGCGTCTTGGAAGACTCGAAAGTTCGCAGACTGGGCGGCTCACAAGAATTAAAAGTCGACACCCGATTGATCGCGTCCACGAACAAAGACATTCAAACTGTCGTCAGCAACGGTGAAATGCGTGAGGATCTTTTCTATCGACTCAATGTATTTCATCTCGAAATGCCGCCCCTGCGCGAGCATCTGGACGATATCGAAGCAATCGCGGCGGCGCTGATCGAATCGCACAACAAGCGCCACGAGTGCCGTGTAATCGGCTTGGACTCCGACGTCCTAGAACAACTCCGCGGATATCAATGGCCGGGAAATGTGCGCGAGCTGCGCAACGTGTTAGAGCGCGCCGTGATTGTCGCGGGTGAGGGGACGATCGCACCCATCCACATCGCGGGCAGTTTCGACGGCGCGCCGAAAATACCAGATCTCGGCGGCGACTCCGATGCGATTCGAATACGCGTCGGCACGAGCGTCCACGACGCGGAAAAGTCGTTGATTTTCAAAACCCTGGAATTTGCGGGCAACAACAAAACGAGAGCGGCGAAGATTCTCGAAATTAGTCTAAAGACGCTGCATAACAAACTCAAAGAGTACGCCGGCAGCGAGACGTAGACGATGTCCCCAAAGACCAGACTGCAGATCTCGATCGTGGCTCTAGTCGCTTTCGTGGTCGTAGCCTTGTCCGCTGTTCATCTTCATGGATTGATCGGATCCAGGTTCTCCGACTCGATCGATCTGGCGACATTCAGCACGAATGAAGTTGAGCAATATCTTCTAGAACTCGTCAATACGGGCGTACCCGACCTCGAAGACCGTCCCATTGCGCTTGGCGAAATTGAGCATGCATGGACGGAAATCGTCGAGCATGATTCCGGACTGATTTCGATTCTTCAGGGGCAGCTAGCCACATCGCGCGCAATCGCTGAAGTCATGATTACCGCGGTCGACGGCCGCATTGTCGCCGCGAATCTCGAGGATAAACAGGGTCAGCGCCATCAGGTCGTCCCGCCGGTCTCGGACTTCCAGAGTCGCGGGTTTCTCACGAAACTCCGCGAATTGTTGGCGGCGAATCAAGACTACGAGGTGACGAAGACGTTGGGGATTGGCGATGATCCGGTGTTCACCGTTCGCGTCATCGTTTCCACTGTTTTGATGCGAGACGACATCCTAGCCGGGCTCGAGGGACTCGTTGCCGTTTCGCTGACCGCGATTCTGGCATCGCTCCTGCTGGCATTTGTCGTGTCACGCATCATGTCGCGGCCGCTAGAGCACATCGGCAACCTGGTCGATCGCATCTCGCGAGGTGAATCGCTCATCGCTCAGGGCTCACTCGAGGGTGGTAAAGAAATTCAGGCGGTCGAGTCGAAGCTTGGATTGCTGGGCGACCAGTACCGTGGGGCGCAGGCCGACGTCGACGAATTGCGACAGCACGTTGACGGCCTTCTCGACCGTATGGAAGAAGCGGTGTTCCTCTTTGGTAAGGACGACAAGCTGGTGATGGCGGGCAGCGCCGCGGAGCGGCTGCTGGGCCGAGGCCGCTGGGAATTAATGGGTCTATCCGTCGAGTCAATTTTTCCGATTGCGACCGATCTTGGCGGGCTCATCCAGGGCGCCCTCGCCGTTCGTCAATCGATTACAGACCAACGCATCGAGTTCCAGCCGGAAGACCGCGACCCACTGCAACTACTTGTCAACATTGAAATGCAAGAAGGATTCCCAAGCCACGACTATGTTGGGATGCTGGTGAGATTGCGCGATTCGGATCCGCGGCGCGAGTTGGAATCGCAACTCGATATTTCGACGCGGCTGGCGGCTATTAGCCGGCTGACCAGCGGAGCGGCGCACGAAATCAAGAACCCACTCAACTCGATCGCATTGCACGTCGAAGTCCTCAAGGCAAAACTCGCCTCCGCCAAGGTCGGCAGTGAAGAAATCGAAGTAATTTCGAGAGAGATTCGACGGCTGGATCGTGTGGTGAAATCGTTCCTAGACTTTACTCGTCCTGTTGAACTGCAGCTCTTGACGCTCAATTTGGCGGCAATGCTGGGTGAGGCTGCTTCGCTTGTCGCGGTCGAGGCCGGCACGAGAGGCGTTGATATCGTGCTGGAGCATCCAGATGGCGAGGCGCTGGTTCGTGCTGATCGAGATTTGCTGCAGCAAGCGCTTCTCAATATCGTCCTCAACGGCGTCCAAGCGATGCCTGAGGGTGGCGTGCTGCGACTGGGGCTGAAAGATCGCGGCTCGCGTTGGTTGGTTCGGGTCGCCGACGAAGGCGTCGGAATTCCAGAAGAAGCTCGCGAACAAATCTACCAACTCTATTTCACGACTAAACAAAAGGGATCAGGCATTGGATTGGCGATGGCCTTTCGCGTGGTCCAGTTGCACGGCGGTACGATCGAGTTTGATAGCGAACCCGGAATCGGAACCGAGTTTCGTATCGAGTTGCCGGCGTTACGCCGCCCGGCAGTCGAGGAGCACGAGGCTGAACACGATTTGCCCGCGGAACAATTGCCCGGAGAACAAATGGACGCACCGCTGATGCCGGACATACGGGAGGGCACCTGAGATGTCAACGCGGATCTCCCCTAGCGTCTCCACGTTTCTCATTTTTATCCTGACAGTCTGCATCGCCGGCTGCAATCAGAACCGCGCCGGAGGCCTTCCCGCCGCGGCGCCGATCCCCGTGATTTCTCAGCAGCCTGAATTCGAACCCAACCCACCGGTTTCGGAACCTCAGAGAAACGTCACGCTCCCACCTCCGCAACCAGTGCCTCCTGAAGCGTTGCCGCCCACGACGGGACCTTTGACGGTCGAGGTGAACCCGGAATCGGAGACCGAAGGGCTCACAGAGCCTCGAGCCACTTCGATTACGCCCGCGGCCACACCGGAACTCTCAGAGGAGTCAGGAGAGTTTCCGCCGCTACCGCGCCTCGGCCGGATTGTGACCGAAGAGGAACGTACCGAACGCAACGAAGCAATTGACTTTAACCTTGCGCGCGCGGCGGAAAGTCTGCGAACGATTCGAAACAGCCAAGCCGAGTTAGACCTAGAGCAGCGTGCCGCTATCAAACGCATTCAGGCATTTGTTTCGCAAGTTGAGCAGACGCGGCAAGACGATTTAGCGTCAGCACTCAATTTGGCGGAGCGAGCAAAGTTGTTGGCCGAAGACCTCGCTCGCAATTTACACTAGGGACGTGCTCGGTTGCGACCGTTCTAGCCCGCATTTCTCACCACGTGGCGAGCGAAAGTGCGCGAGAGGTGCGTCAGTACGAGACGGGCGCCGGTCGACGCGCGGAGGCGTACTTGACAGTCCGTCGAGCATTCGGGATCGAACGCAACGAAGTAGTGGCGCACCTATCGCGTGCTTTCGCCGTCAGGTGGTGAGAAATGCGGGCTATAGGCGAGCTTCGAGTTGCTCGGCCGCTAGAGTCGTGCCGGGTTCGATGCCGGCGATCGCTTCGACGTAGATGTCGCTTACCAATCCGACATCGATATCCCGCCGCTCGAATTCATCGGAACCGTTCGTAGCGATTTCAACCCATGCTTGTTCGCCGTCGAGTCGAACGGCTTCACGTGGGACTCTCACAACGTCGCTTGCGGTTTTGATGATGATATCCGCCGACGCCGAGAGATCGGGTATTACTCGCTTATCCTTCGCAAGGATAGCGATCTCGACGGAGATGTTACGCATGAAACTCCCACCGCCGCTTCGGCTCATCCCGCCCCGTCCGCTGCGCCGTCCTCCGCCTCCTCCAGCGCTAGTGCTTGCTAGGGTGCCAAGCGCGGAAATTTTGGCCTGGAGCAAGGCATTTGGGTAGGCATCTAGGTGGACCTCGGCGGACATGCCGGTTCTCAGCATCTGGCTGTCAGCTTGGTTTACAGTAGCGTCAAGCACCATCGTCGTCATGTCGACGATGTTCATAAGATGGGTTCCCGAGCGCACCTGGTCGCCGTTGGCGATCTCGGACACGTTGCTGCTGCCTACATTTGACATCCGCACCACCATGCCGTCGATGGGAGCCTCAATCATCATTCGGTCAATGTTCATCTCCGCCCGCCTTTGATCGATCAGCTCTTGATCCCGACGAATCTCAGACGAGCGCAGTTCCGCTCGCCGCGCCCGCCCGGCCAAACGGAATTCTCGCCGGGCGACATCATAGTTCACTTCTGACTCTTCAACCGCCATCTTCAGTCGAGCAGCTACGATCGCTGATTTCACCGCCGTGGTTCGCAGATCGAGTTTTGCTTTCTCGAGATCAGCTTTCGCCCTAGAGACCGCTACTCGCTCCCTTTCTTGCGAGATTATTTGGTTGGCTTTGACCTTAAGGATGTTCGCTTCTTGCTGAACTACTTTTGCCTTTTGGTCGTCAAGCTTCAGCAGATAGTTTTCGGTGTCAAACTCTGCAACCAAGGTACCCTTTGTAACCCACGAGCCTGCATCGGCAAACTTGATTAGGGTCATTTGGCCACCGGTGCCTCGCCCGCGTATGCGCGGAGTAGTTACCGCCGCAACGTTGTAGGCTGCGGTATCGCCGGTGATTCGTAAAGTCTGACGAACATCCCCGCGGTCCGTGACGACGGTGCGGCGAGGACGGGTCTGGGCAACCTGCAGAATTTGCTCAGAGTTTTGTGTGAGTACGAACCCTGCCCAAATGCCGATGCAAAGTGGGATGATCATCCACCAGCGAGAAATAGGAGGCGGCGGGGGAATTTCTGGAACAAGCTCGGGGCCAATCTCATCGGTCGGCGCCTCGGCTGGAAAACTTTGGGCGGAACTACCCCCGAACCGCTCAGCTAGTTTTCGTGCCTGTTCCTTCGGGTCGAGCATCGGCTCTCTCCGATTCAATCTCAGCAGAAAATGCTTCGGATGGCTACCTCCCCGTACTAAACTCGGGCTTTAGCGAACGATTTTGCCAGCACTTAACATGGTCTTGACAATTGAGGTCGGAGCTGACTTTTTGGTTGGAACTCGAATCGCGTTGAATCATCACGATACAAGTTGAAATTCGAAATGTGGTCGCGCAAGACCTCGAGGTTGTCTATTCGATCAACGAGGCGTCGGTGCCCGCCATGAACAGTATCCCGCTGGAAGACTTCGAATGGTTCCAGAAGCAAGCCGCTTACTTTCGGGTTGCGCTTTTCGATAACGAAGTGGCGGGGTTTCTGATCTGCCTGTCGCCGCAAGCTGACTACGATAGCCCCAACCTTCGCTGGTTGAACGAGCGCTATCGCGAGTTTCTTTATATCGATCGGATTGCAATTGGGAGTTCGTATCAGCGCCGCGGACTGGGCCAAGAATTATATGACGACGCCACGTCATTTGCGGACGGACAATATCCGCTACTGGCCTGTGAAGTGAATATTCGGCCCCGCAATCAGCAGTCGATTGACTTCCATACGGCCTACGGGTTTGAGGCTGTTGGCACGCAAGACAATGGATACGTAGACGTCCAGTTTATGGTGAAACGGTTGTAGGGAATACCGCATCGCCGGCTTGCTCACGCAGTGTGAGCAATTGTTGTTTGAGCTGGTCGGCGACGTTGTAGTAGGCCTTTTGACCGTAGAGATTGCGCATCTCGTTCGGGTCTTCCTTCAGATCGTAAAGTTCCCAGAACCGTTCACCCACATTGGGTTGGGCGCCATTGATCTGAGTCCGTCCGTCGGGCTCCCTTGGGTCGTCATAAAAGTAAATCAGTTTGTAGCGGTCTGTGCGCACGCCCAAATGAGCCGGGACATTGAAGTGAGTGCGGTTCATCCAGTAGCGATAGTAGATCGTGCTTCGCCAATCGTGCGGCAGCCGCGACTCGGCCAAGGGCCGGAAACTGCGGCCCTGCATTGCTTCGGGAATATCGACGCCGGCCCAGTCGAGCATGGTCGGGGCGAAGTCAAGATTCTGCACCAGGGCCTCGCTCGTTTGACCTGCTGGAATCCGGCCGGGGCCGCGCACCAACAGCGGGATGCGCAGCGTTTCTTCGTACATAAAGCGTTTGTCGTAGAGGCCGTGTTCTCCCAAGAAGAATCCTTGATCCGAGGTGTAAATGACGACGGTGTTTTCCGTCAGATGATTGCGGTCAAGATAGTCCAGAACGCGGCCCAGATTCTCATCGATCGAATAGACACACTGCAGGTATCGGCGCATGTAGATTTGATACTGCGCGCTCTTTAGGCGGTCGCCGTCGAGGCCGCTAAGGTCGCGTTCCCATTGGTCTAGTTCCGCCGGCTCGTAGCGAACACGCTCTAGAAACCAGCGCCAGGCCGGGTTGCCAAACGCGAGGTGTCTGCCGCCAACAAGCTCGGTCGTGTCGCGCAGCGCCGACCGACCGCGGCGGTCCTCAAAGAGGTTCGCGGGCTCAGGTATTAGATCGGCGAACAGGCCTCGGTGTTCCCTCTTTGGGACGAAGACGTCGTGCGGCGCCTTGTGGTGATACATCAGGAAGAACGGCCTATCGGCGGGCCGCTCTTCTAGAAATTTAATTGCGTAGTCAGTTATGACGTCGGTGACGTACCCACGGTGGGTTTCGGCCTCGGGCCAACTGCCTTTGTGGCGCAGCTCGGGGTCGTAGTAGAGGCCTTGTCCGGGTAGAACAGCGTACTCGTCGAAACCCGTTGGTTCGCTCTTGAGATGCCACTTGCCAATCATGCCGGTGTAGTAGCCGGCGCCTTGAAGCAGTTTCGAGACCGTTTGCTGCGAGCCGTCAAACGTATCGCTTAACGTAAAAACCCGGTTGCGATGGCTGTGTTTTCCGGTGAGGACGACCGCACGGCTTGGGGTACAAATCGAGTTCGTACAAAAGGCGTTATTGAACCTGATGCCTTCATTCGCCAGGCGATCAATATGCGGTGTCTGAATGAGCTTGTCGCTGTAGGCACTGATTGCCGGAGCGGCGTGATCGTCGCTCATCACGAATAAGATGTTGGGTCTTTCAGCGGCCGGCGCCTGGACGCCCAGCGAAAACGCGAGAAATGCGACCGCCCGCATCGGGCTAGCGTTCAACATGCGAGCCCAACCAGCGAACCGCGTTCTCAACGATCGTCATGGTCGTCTCGTCCTTAAACACCGGGTACTGTTCGTGGCCCGGTCGGAAGTAAAAGACGTTGCCCTTGCCAATGTGCCAGATCGCACCGCCGATAAATCGCCCACCGTACTTCCACGTCTCACGGAAGAGCACTTCGTCGGGCTCGGGCACGTGGAACGGCTCATCGTACATCTCGGTCTGGGGAATTTCAAACTGGCGCGGCAGGCCGCTCATGATGGGGTGTTCGGGGCGTGTAACAGTGGCCGTGCTGGGCGCGGCGTCTGGCCGGAAGCCCGGGAAGACGCAGTTCGGCAGGTCGACACGCACATGGGCTACCCTGCCGCCCCTTTTGTAGGCGTAGTAGGCGGGCGTAACGAGTGATTCGTAGGTAATCGCAAAACGCCCCGGGGCTTGACGTACTCGATCTCAGTTTTTGGATCGGGGTAGCGCGAGCGAGCTTCGTCTCGAGTGCGTTCGAACATGGCCTCCATAAACGGCACCGACCAGTGCGCCGAGTGCAGCGGCATCAGCGCTAGCTTGCCTGCTTTCACGAGACCCACGATCTTGCGGCCCATCTCTTCGGGGACTTCGTCTTGCCGAACGTGCCCCCACCAGACCAGCACATCGTAATCCTCGACATTTGTCAGGCCCTGCCCCGGATCGTCGAGGCCTACGGAATCGACCTTCAGGCCTGGTTTCGTGTTTAGACGCTTGGCGATTTCGCTGCCGAGAAAGTTGTCGTAGGCTTCGGCCTGCCTCGCCTGGCGCTCGTCCCAGACGAGCACCTTGACGTCGGCGGCGGCTAGGCAGAGGCTAGATGTCAGCAGCAGAAAGAAAATTCGCATCGCCCTCACAGGCTAGAATTTCGGGGCCGGCTATAGCAAGCTACACGTTGCCCTTTTTCATCTGATCGGCCAAGTAGTCACTCGCCCGCCAGGCGAAAGCCAGAATACTGAGCGTTGGATTCTTCTCAGTCGGTGTGGGGAATGCGCTGCCGTCAATGACAAAAACGTTCTTGACGTCGTGCATCTGCATGTTGGCGTTAAGCGCCGATCGTTTGGGGTCGTCGCCCATGCGACAGGTGCCATGCTCGTGGATCGCGGAGCCTAGCTCATCGAGGTCGCCGCGGTTGTAGGGCAGCGACTCGGCTTTCATCGAGTGCAAGACTTCTTCGACCACGTCGTACATGCGCGGAATCATCTTGCGTTCGTTCTCGCCAATTTTGTATTCGATGCGCATCGTGGGCACCCCAAAGCGATCGTTCGTGGTGCCTTCCACCGTAATGCGGTTGTCGCGGTACGGCAGCACCTCGCCATAAGGGTGCATCTGGATGAGCGCCGGGTAGCGACGCTTGATGTCGCCCTTCAAGTCGAGGCCAAAGCCCGGCAGCTTCTTCGCAAACGAAGCACTATTGCCGCAGCCGATGCCCCACAGTTGGATGCCAAAGCCGCGCAAGTAGTCCCGCTTTTCCTCAGGGCTCTCGAAGCGCGGGATGTAGATGTGTCCACCGGAGATTCCGTCGTCGTTGCTGGCTGCGCGTCCGTAAAGCTGGGGCGCGAAGGCGTAGACGTGGAAGCGAAACTGCTCGCACAGGTAGCGCCCGATGACGTCGGAACTATTGCCGATTCCGTTTGGGTGCATCGAGGATTTCGAATTGAGCAAAATGCGAGTCGAGTCTACGGCTGACGCCGCCACGATCACTCGTTTGGCTGGAACGATGCGCTCTTCGCCGCTGATGCGGTCGAAGTAGCGCACGGCATTTGCCAGGCCATCGTCGCCGGTCAGGACATGAGACACGACCGCGTTTTCGCGAAGCGTCAAGTTGCCGGTTTCTAGGGCATCGGCGAGCAAATAGTCGTAGGAATTGAAAAAGGCTCCGATGTCGCAACCACTGCCGCAAGCGCCACAGTAGTGACATTTGGCGCGGCCGTTGTGTTCTTTGGTGAGCACGGCCCGGCGGCCGCTCACTACTGTGTAGCCGGCTTTCTCGGCGCCTTTCTTGAGAACGACCTCGCCGCAACGAGCGTTGGGCGGCGGCAGGTGGTGCTTTGAACCGGGCAGAAATTTCGAGTCGTCATCACCGCCGCTGACGCCGATCAATTTTTCGACGTTGTCGTAGTAAGGCGCGATCTCTTTGTATGTGATTGGCCACGGAATTTCCCAGCCGTCGATTGCCGCCTCTTTGAAATTGACGTCGCCGTAGCGCAACGACACACGACCCCAAATATTTGTCTTGCCTCCGACGCCCCAAACCCGGCGCAGCAAGAACGGGTTGCCCGGCGGGGTGGCGACCGGACTTTCTCTGAGAGGCAAGCCCTCGAAGTCGGGCGGGTTCTCCCCGCGGCTACGTCGCTCGCGAGCCTCCCACGGCTTGACGTGCGACCAAAACTCCTCCCGATTGAATTTTGCACCGGCTTCGAGAATCAGCACCTTCGCGCCCTTGCGCGTCAGGTTCCAGGCGGCCATACCTCCGGCCGCGCCACTGCCGATGATAACGACGTCGTAGTCTTCGTACGCCACTAGTCGGCCACCTCGATTTCGTGGTCGTGCGTGCATCCCGGGAATTCCGGAAGATACGTGTTGCCTTTGTAGCCGAGCTCGTCGACCAGGCCAATTTCAGTTGAATAGTAGGCGTCGATCGTTAGCGACTTGAGCGTCTCAAAGAATGTTTTTTGATCGCCCTCGGATTGGCTGTACTCGGTCAGGATGGCGATCTGCTTGGACTCCGGCATGCCCTGGAACCCGACAACACGCAATCGCCATAGGCCCGTTTTGATGATCGCTTCGTCCGAGGGGCTATCGTTGAGGAACTCGTCGATGATGGCGTGAACGCCGGCCTGTTTCGCGCCCGGCGTGTCTGACGGCGGAATGATAAGGTCGACCAATTCGCCAAGTAGCGAATAGTCTTCCGGAGCGAACGCCTTGGGCGTATAGGTTTGTTGCGATCTTAGCGACGCGGCCGACAATCCAGCGGCCGCAATGGTGACGAGTGCATCTCGTCGAGACGGATTTGCCATAGCCCATTGATTATATGGCGGGCGGCACTCTTCGGCCCCGGCCGGTCTGAAGTCCGAGCGGGCACTGCGCGTCCGGCATCCACCGTGTATCCTTTTTGGTGATGATTGAACTCGGACTTTCTCTTGATCAGAAACGCATCGTGCGGCGCGATGACTCGATCAGCTTTCTCGGCAGCGACGTGCGCCCCTCGCTGGCGACTCCGCGGATGATTATGGCTATGGAAATGTGCTCACGCGATGCTATTCAGCCCCATCTCGAAGAGGGTCAAGATAGTGTCGGGACCAAGGTCTGCATCGAGCACCTGGCGCCGACGCCGATGGGCAATGAGGTCACCTATCGCTCCACGGTGAAAGAACTCGACCGGCGGCGGGTCACGTTTGAAGTCGAAGCGTTCGAAGGTGAAAAAGTAATCGGCCGCGGAACCCACGAGCGCTTCGTGATCGATGTCGCTCGATATGCAGCGAAGCTCAAAGAGAGCTTGGGGTAAGCGCTGACCGCCGCCAACGTGTCGCTAGGCTACGACGGGCTGCTCGACTACATTCGGCAAGCGTTCGGTCATTAGGTCGCGCGCTTCGCCGACGATTTCGTTGAACAACTCCTGAACCGACGGCACGCTGCGGATCATTCCGATGATCTGTCCCGCGGAAAAGACCCCGTTGTTGAGGTCACCGCTCTCGATCATCTTCTTGCCTTCGAGTCCGGACAGGTACTGCTTGATGTCGTCGATCGTGGCATTGCCCGCGCCTTCGATTTCGAGAACTTTTTCAGTGTTGTCGTTCACTAGAAAACGCGCCGTGTTGCGAAGAGAACGCATCAGCAAGCGCGTGTCGCGTTCAGATGCATTCACCAGCGCCTGCTTCACGTTGTCGTGAATCGGGCATTCTTGCGTTGCCACGAACCGCGTGCCCATGTTCATGCCGTCGGCGCCCAAGGCCAGCGCCGCCACTAGACCGCGGCCATCACCAAACCCTCCCGAGGCAACGATGGGAATATCGATTGCATCGGCGGCGAGCGGGATCAAGATCAGCGACGTGACATCGTCTTCGCCAGGATGCCCGGCGCATTCAAAGCCGTCGATGCTGACGGCCGCGCAGCCAATGCTTTGAGCTTTGATCGCGTGGCGGATCGAGGTGCATTTGTGGATCACCTTGATTCCGGCGTCATTGAGCGTGGGCAAAAACTCCTGCGGGTTACGGCCGGCGGTCTCGATGAACTTGATGCCTTCCTCAACACAAACGTCTACGTAGGCCGGAAAATCGGGCGGCCGCAGCGACGGTAGAAACGTCAGATTGACACCGAACGGCTTGTCGGTCAGATCGCGGCATTTGCGGATTTCATCGCGAAGCAGCTCCGGCTTCGGGTGCGTCAAAGCGGTCATGAATCCGATGCCGCCGGCTTCCGCCACAGCGGCCGCCAGCTCGGCACGCGCCAGCCACATCAGCCCGCCCTGGATGATCGGGTACTCGATGCCAAACATTTCGGTGATCTTGGTTCTAAACATATTCCTAAGTTTTCGTCCCGGATTCAAATTCGTTTAACGATAACTCAATTCAAGACTCGAAGCGGATCGGGCGGCGCCTCCAGCTTAGGCGGCAACGCTGGTTTGCAGCCGGTAACGTAAAGCGCCCCTTCGCGCTGCAAGCCCTCGCGCAGCTCGCGCTCGCGTCCTTGCTTGGAATCCGGTATTGGCGAGTCGTCGGGGATCTGTTCGGCGGAAACGTGTTCAAAGCCATGGGTAGCGAAAAGATCGACCCATTCACCCGCGTTTTTTAGCTGCATCGTCAATTCCATTCCAGCCGGCCATTCGTGGGAATAGGGGTTCTCGGTGTAGTAATTGAAGAGCAGATGAAATTTGCCGCCGTAGGTTGCGACCCGAAACATCTCTTTCGCGACTTGCTCCGGCGAGGGCCAGTAGTAAGCGGATTCGATGCTGATGACTTGAGAGAAATAATCCTCGGCCCACGGAATTTGCTCGGCCGGGGCCGGCGCGAACAGCACATTGTCAAGCTCGCCGGAAAGCCGCCGGGCTTCGCGGATCATCTCGTCCGAAACGTCGATGCCGACCACGGCCCCTTCTGGGAGTCGCTCGGAAAGCATGCGAGCAGTCCAGCCGTCGCCGCACCCTATGTCGAGGACACGGTCGTCGGGCGCGAACTCAAATCGATCGAACATAAGCTGGGCGAGTCGGCGATGGCGTCGCTCCATACCTTCGGACTTGCCTTCGCGCACCCAGCTGTTGAATTTTTCACGAATGGCTTCTTCGCGGGCTAGCCGCTCAGGGTCGAAAGGATTGAACATCGACATTCCAGTTTAGTCAGTCAGGTTTCGAAGCGGCGCTGCCTGCGATAATGGTCCGTTCAACCATGGCCAAACCCGCTCTAACTTACGCCGATGCCGGCGTCAACATCGCTGAAGCTGATCGTGCTACCGAGCGGATTAAGGGCTATGCACGCAATACCTTCGACCGCAACGTACTGGCGGGCATCGGTGCATTTGGAGCTTCGTACTCATTGGCGGGCAAGCGGCTAAAAAAACCGGTGCTGATTAGTTCGGCGGATGGCGTCGGAACCAAGCTGAACGTCGCATTTGCGATGAATAAGCACGACACCGTGGGGCAATGCCTGGTCAACCACTGTGTCAACGACATTGCGGTGCAAGGCGCCCAGCCACTGTTTTTCTTGGATTATTTCGCCACCGGAAAACTTAAGGCAATCGTCGCGGCGAATGTCGTCAAGGGCCTCAGCATCGGTTGTAAACAGAACGGCGTGGCGCTGATTGGCGGCGAGACCGCGGAGATGCCGGGTATGTACGCCGCGGGAGAGTACGACCTGGCGGGATTCATCGTCGGCGCCTCCGAGCGAGAGGATTTGCTCGACGGCAAGAAGGTCCGTACCGGGAGCGTCTTGATCGGCCTGCCCTCAACCGGGTTACATACCAACGGCTACTCTTTGGCGCGAAAATTATTCTTGGAGGTCGCAGGTTACAAGCTGGATACGCATGTCCCCCAATTGCGCACAACGGCGGGTAAAGAGCTACTGAAGATCCATCGCAGCTATCTCTCGCCAATACGCGCGCTTGCAAAAGCCGGACTCCTTCTTGGCGCGGCCCACATCACAGGCGGTGGGATCACTGACAACACGCCACGCATGTTGCCAAACCGATTCGAAGCCCGCATTCAATTAGGTTCCTGGAAAGCCCTACCTGTCTTCGAGCACTTGCAGAGCATTGGCGGCATTGACCAGGCTGAGATGCTCAAGACGTTCAACATGGGGCTCGGCATGATCGTATGCGTTCCAGAAGACCGCGCGGACCGTGCCATAAGCGTGTTGAAAAAGCTCAAAGAAAAGCCAGTCATCGTCGGCAGCGTGCAGCGCGGCGACGGCGGAGTCGTATATCAATCATGAAGCGACTAGGGATTCTGATCTCCGGCCGCGGCTCGAACTTCGAAGCGATCGCCGACAGCATCGACGGCGGGCGGATCGACGCCGAGATCGCTATCGTCATCAGCAACACTCCGCGTGCGGCAGGCCTCGACAGGGCGCGCGCGCGCGCCCTGAAAGCCGAGTGCATCCGCTCGCGGGCAATGGAACGCGAAGACTACGACCGGCTCGTCGTCGCACGGCTCAAGGAAGAGAACGTTGATCTGGTTTGCTTGGCTGGATTTATGCGTTTGCTGAGCGCGTACTTTGTCGAGCAGTTTCCGAACGGCATCCTGAATATTCACCCCTCGCTGCTGCCGTCGTTTCCCGGCCTCGAGGCGCAGCACCAAGCGTTGGAACATGGTGTTAGATTTTCGGGATGCACGGTCCATTTCGTTGACGAACGATTGGACTCGGGGCCGATCGTCGCGCAAGCCTCGGTACCTGTTCTCGACAGCGACAATGAGGCGGCTCTATCAGCGCGTATTCTGGAACAAGAGCACCGCATCTACACCGACGCGATCAACGTGGTACTCGGCGGAAACTACCGCATCGAGGGCCGTCGCGTCATCCGCGGCACCTAGCGCACATGACCATCGATGAACAGTTGGCGTACCTGCGGAAGGGCTGCACCGAGATCATTCGCGAAGAAGACCTCAGGGAGCGGCTAATCGCTTGCGAGAATGAGGGCCGCCCGCTTCGCGTCAAAGCGGGCTTTGACCCGACCGCGCCTGACCTACACCTTGGCCATACGGTGTTGATTCGCAAGATGAAACACTTCCAGGACTTGGGCCACACCGCGATTTTTCTTGTCGGCGAGGTCACCGCACTGATTGGCGACCCATCCGGGCGAAATGCCGCTCGTCCGCCAATGACTCGCGATCAGATTGCTATGAACGCCGAGACCTACAAAGAGCAGGTGTTCAAGATACTTGACCCTGACAAGACCGAGGTTCGCTCAAATGGCGAGTGGCTCTTGGAACTAGGCACCCTCGGGCTGATCAATCTCTGCTCGAAATATACGGTCGCGCGAATGCTTGAGCGCGACGAATTTTCGAAGCGCTTCAAAGAGAACAAACCGATCTCGGTTCACGAGTTCCTCTATCCATTGACCCAGGCCTACGACTCGGTTGCACTGAAAGTGGACGTTGAGCTTGGCGGCACGGACCAGAAGTGGAATCTACTCGTAGGCCGCGAAATTCAGGGCGACTTCGGGCAGCCGCGCCAAATCGTCGCGACAGTTCCACTACTAGAAGGCCTCGACGGCGTTCAAAAAATGTCGAAGTCGCTGAACAACTACGTCGGCGTTACCGAACCACCGGAGGTCATGTATCGCAAAGTGATGCAGGTTTCCGACGAGTTGATGTACCGCTATTACGAGTTGCTGACTGACATGTCGATGGCCGAGATCGCCAGCCTCAAGCAGGCGGTCGCCGCGGGTGAAACGCACCCCATGGAGGCCAAGCACCAACTGGCCGAGCGCATCGTGGCCGACTTCCACTCCTCCGACCTAGCCCGCCAAGGAGCCGAAGAGTTTCGCAAGGTTGTTCAAGAAAAGCAGACACCGGATGACATGCCGGAATTTGACCTCCCTAGCGAGCTCGGCGGGCAGCCCTCTATCCGCGTAGACAAATTGCTACGGGCGGTGGGTCTGGCAAAGTCAGGTGGCGAGGCCAATCGCAAACTCAAGGAAAACGCCGTTTCGATCAACGGCGAGAAGCACCGCGAGATGAGTTTCGAACCCGATCCGGGCGCTACAGAGTTAACGATTCAGCTTGGGAAGAAGTGGGCTCGCGTGAAGTTGTAGCCGGCAGTTAGTTCGCTTAGTGACCAATGCTGTGGCCATGGCCTTGACCTACGCCACTCCATCTTTGTACGTTCAGCAAATGCCCTACCGTTTCGCCGCCGCCCTGATCCTTTTCTTTTCGCTACCCGCGTCCGCGCAACTCACTACTGCCGGCAACCTTCGCTTCCAGCAGGGTGCCGACAGCATAATTGGAAATTTCGAGAGCAACGACTTGTTCGGTCGCGCCCTCATTGGATGCGACTTCGATGGAAACGGCATCGCTGATTTGGCGATTGGCTCTCTCGGCGAGAGCAATGCGCGTGGAATTGTGAATGTGATCTACGCCGATGGAATCGGCCTCACTCCCAACGGGAATGAGACCTGGGAGCAGGGCGTCGACGGCCTCAACGGCAATCCCGAAAACAATGATTTCTTCGGAATTGCTCTCGCCGGCGGCGATTTTGACGCCGACGGATATTGCGACCTAGCCGTCGGCGCCAGCGGTGAGGACAGCGCACGAGGAATCGTTCAGGTGATTTACGGCACCTCCGAGGGGCTGAACTCCAAGCGAAATCAGGCCTGGCGGCAAGGCAACGACGGGCTGCGCGGGGAGGCTGAAAGGAACGATTCGTTTGGCTCAACGCTCGACGTCGGTGACTTTAACGGCGATGGCTATCCTGATCTCGCGGTTGGAGCGCCGGGTGAGAATAACGGTGGCGGCATGGTGTCGATCATATTCGGCTCAGCCGGCGGGCTGGTAAATAACGGCAATCAGCGTTGGCGCCAGGGTGATGACGGCTTGCGCGGTAGCGACGAACGGGGTGATGTTTTTAGTTCATCACTCGCCGTCGGGGACTACAACGGCGACGGCTTCGACGACCTGCTCGTCGGTACGCCGGGCGAAAACAACGCCAAGGGCACGGTCAATTTGATCCTGGGCTCGTCGGGTGGATTGATTTCAAATGGAAATCGCAGATTCGAGCAAGACAACGACGGGTTGCCCGATAAGCGCGAAAACAACGACCGCTTCGGCAGCGTGGTCGAGGCCGGGGATTTCAATGGCGACGGCTTCGACGATGTAGCCGTTAGTTCCCTCGGTGAGAACGGGGCCGAAGGCAACGTAATCGTGATTCCAGGCAGTGCCCAAGGACTTACAGGGGCGGGCAGCCGCCGTTGGCGTCAAGATGAAGACGGCCTGTCGAATCGCCGCGAAGACGGCGACCGCTTCGGCAGCGAATTGGTCTCTGGTGACTTCAATGGGGACCGCTACGCGGATCTGGCGATCGGTGTTCGAGGTGAAGACCGCAACATCGGTCTGCTTCACGTCTTGCCAGGCAGCGCTCAAGGCTTGACCGGGTCGGGTGTTAGGGATTTTGCGCAGGGTGCTAGCGGACTAAGCGACCGCGCGGAGGAGCGAGACGATTTCACGTTCGCGATGGCGGCTGCTGATTTCGGCGGCGAAATTGGTGACGACTTAGCCGTCGGCGCGCCGGGCGAAGACAACTCGCGAGGAATTGTCCACGTGATTTTCGGCGACGCGATTCCGCGGCCACATATTTTCGCGATCGTGGGCGCGGGGCTCAGCGTACCCGCCGTGACGGACGCTTCGTACAACGCGATCGTCACACTCTTTGGCTCGGAGTTCATTTTGGGCGCGGCGATGGGCGAGGGTCCGGCAAGGATCGAGCAGGGCCTGCCGACGAACAGCAATGGGGTCTGCGTCGAGATGGACGGTAGGCGTGTGCCGATCTTCGCCGCGTTTCCCGGTCAGCTCAATGTTCAGGCGGTCGTACAGCCGGGACAGACCAGCACCCAGGTGCGGGTGTTCGCCAATTGTGATCAATTTGGGTCGATTGATAGCGACGTCTTTGAGCTTTCGCTGGCGCCAAGTAGCCCGGAGTTTTTCTTCTTCGCCCCGTCAGGCGACGGCCGCAATCCGATCGCGGCGGTCAACGAGACCACCGGCGTGCTTGTCGGCGCACCCGACTTATTCGCTGGAGTCGGGTTCGCTCCGGCGGCTCCCAACGACGTCGTCACCCTATTTATGACGGGCTTAGGAGAGACGGGCCCACTGGTTCAGCCTGGTCAGCTTGCCGCTGGCGCGGCTGCCGTTACGTTGCCCTCGTCGGCAACTATTGGCGGTGTCGGTGTCGAGCTTATCTACGCCGGCGTTAGCCCTGGGTTCGCGGGACTGTATCAGGCCAGTTTTCGGGTTCCTGTCGGGCTAGGCGCGGGCGATACCGACGTAAGCATAACCATCGGGAATGCAACGACCTCGCCGGGGGCCTTCCTAACTCTACAATCCGCGCCGTAGCCTGCTGGACCGGGTCCGACGTGATTCAATAGACGTTAGGTGCCGCGCAGTTTCGCCATTAAGAACTTTGGTTGTCGCGCAACGCAGTCGGATGGCGCAGCGATTGCGGCGGACCTGTCATCTCACGGTCTCGACGCGGTTTCTACTCGCGACGAGGCCGACGTATTCGTCGTCAACACGTGTACGGTGACGTCCGAGGCCGACCGCGACGCGCGGCAAGAGATCCGTCGGCTACATCGTGAGCATCCCTCTGCCGAGATCCTAGTCACGGGCTGCTACGCCCAGCGCAAACCCGACGAATTGGCGTCGCTAGACGGCGTGAAGTGGGTTGTCGGCAATTCGCACAAACCCTCTATCGGCGACGTCATCGCGCCGCAACTTGTGCATATCAAGGGGCTCGAACGCCCTGGAGGCTTCGCCTATCACGGGCAGATCGCCGACGGCGGCTCGTTGGTTGGTGAAATTGGCGAGCAGACTCGCTTGATGACCCAGCCAATTTTTGACGCCGGCAATGATCGCAGCCGGCCCAATGTCAAAGTGCAAGACGGCTGTAACAACCGCTGCTCATTTTGCATTATCCCTTCCGTTCGGGGACGCAGCCGCAGCGCAACCGCGGAGGATGTCGTCAAGCAGGTGACAACTCTGGCGGCAAATTATCCCGAAGTCGTACTGACTGGAATCAATCTGGGCCGCTGGGGCCGCGATTTGGATGGCCGTCCACGTTTCACTTCCCTGCTCCGGCGTTTGCTGGACGAGACCCCAATTAGGAAGCTGCGAATCAGTTCGGTCGAGCCTATGGATTGGACTTCGGAGCTGCTCGACGTAGTGGCGCGATCGCCGCGAATAGCCAAGCACGTGCATGTCCCATTGCAGTCCGCGTCTGACGATGTCTTGAGAAAAATGCGGCGGCGCTACCGGGCGCGTCACTATGCCGAGCGGCTGCGGCTTGCTCGCGAGTTGATGCCCCAAGCGGCAATCGGCGCCGACGTGATGGTCGGGTTTCCGGGCGAGACAGCCGCTGACTTTGCTCACACTCGCGACTTCATCGAACAGATGCCATTCACCTACCTCCACGTCTTCACGTACTCGATGCGCGAAGGGACCGAGGCAGCCGCCCATGCTGAGCAAGTCCCCAAGACCATCAAGAAAGAACGCAATCGAATTTTGCGGGAACTGATCTCCAGGAAGAACCGCACGTTTCGTGAACGTCTAGTGGGGCAGACCGTCTCAGCCGTTTCGCTATCAAGCCACGGCCGTGCGAGCCGGGTACTCACCGACAACTTCGTTCACGTCGACTTGAATGCGCCGGAATTGGCGCCTGGCCGTTTGGTTGAGGTCCGCATCGAGTCGATTGATGACGAGCGGACCCGCGGATCGCTGCGCTGATTTCGCCGGTCGCGCACCAATCCATTTAGAGCATATTGAGGAATGGTAGAGACTGCTTGCCCCAGCACCAAGCCCATGAATATCGGAGGCGCGACTGTAAGTGAGTGCGGTGGTGAAGCAGCTTTCTGGAATACGCTGAGTTGGGACCTGCTGATTATTCCTCAACAGGGCGCGACTCAACTCTCCAAAGTCACGCTTCGCCACCGCACTCCCTTGCAGTCGCGCCTCCGATTTCGGACAGCGGAATCTAGTCTCAAGAAACTGCCGGCTTCACCGCTTTTCATTCAAGAACGGTCGACGCCGTTGCTGAAAATGCTCTAGATGCGGGCTAAACGCGGATCAAAGTTCGTCGTCCATGCGGCTGTTGGCGGCTGCCTTATTCTGTGGGCCTCGTCGTTTGTGGCGATCCGAGTAGCCGTTCGAGAGTACTCGCCGGAGCATCTCGCATTGCTGCGGTTCATGGTGGCATCGGCTGTGCTGCTGGTGGCCGCGCCGTTCTGTAAAGTACGGCTACCGAAGGTGCGCCATGTCCCGGCGTTTCTTGGGATGGGGATCGTCGGAATCGCATTCTACAGCTTGGCCGTTAACGCTGGCGAAACGACCGTTACAGCAGGCGGCGCGAGTCTAATCATCGCGTCCGAGTCAGTGTTCGTGGCGCTGCTTGCCGGAGCGTTTCTCAAGGAGCACATTCCTGGCCGCGCATGGTTCGGATTCGCATTGAGTCTTGTCGGAGTGGCTCTAATCAGTGTCAGTTCGGCTGCTGATCTGAAATTGTCCGCCGGATCATTGCTGTTGCTCGCGGCCTCCGTCGCGGCGGCTGCGCTGACGGTATGGCAAAAGGCATTTCTGGACCGCTATTCCGCCGTCGAGGTATCCGCCTACTGTGTGTGGGCCGGCACGCTGTGCCTGCTATTCGGGTCGCCAGGGCTAGCTCATTCGGTGTCGAATGCCGAGCCGCTTTACACCTGGCTAGCGGTTTACCTTGGGGTCGGTCCGGCAGCGCTCGCCTACACCGCGTGGACTTACGCGCTAAAGCATACGGACGCCTCGGTCTTGAGCGCCGCCCTCTATTTGACCTCGCCTTTGACGATCATAATCGCTTGGCTTGCGTTGGCTGAATTGCCTTCAGGATTGGCGCTGCTCGGAGGCGCCGTGGTACTGATCGGTGTGCGTCTGGCGCAACATCGCAACTGACGCCCTATCTGGTTGTGGATAATGTTTGGGTGCGGAGTTCGCCGTAGAGGAGTAACATTGCACATGCGCCGTACCATAACGAACCGGGTCGGCGGTGGGTGACAAATTATGATTTCACGCAAACTCGTCAAACAGATTGAAGCCAACGCCGACAAGCTGGCGATGGATGTCGTCGAAGCTGTCAAGCATGACAAGCGGGCCGAGTATTACCACTCGATGTCCGACAACAAGTACCACAAGCTTGTCCACGACCTCTACAAGCACCTCGGAAGTTGGCTGCAGAGCCAGACCTGGCATCGCCTGCGCACGAGCTACGAGCGTAAGGGGCGCGACCGCTATCACGACGGAATGCCGCTTGACCAACTCGTTTTCGCCCTCACTCACACGAAAACGACATTGGTCGATTTCGTTCGCGGTTCAATGCAGGGCGAATCTGACGAGCGAGATCTTGAATTAGAGCTGTTGCTAGCTGTTTCAGCATTCTTTGATCGCGCGATTTATCACACCGTACGTGGGTTTGAAGATGCTCGGCTCAGCGCCCTAAGGAACCCGCCTCCGCCGAAAACTAAGCAGCGGCGCCGTACCGCGAAAGAGCGCCAAATGGATTCCGCGGCCGAGTTGGAGTCGTCCGTGAGCCGCAGCGGCGATATCGGCGAGTCATCAGGCTGACTCATTTGCGATCGCTCGGACTGCCTCAACTTCGCCTCGCAGCGCCGAACGGTAGACGCCGATATCCGCGCTAAACGAAATCAGGTCGTATCCCAGACCCATCCATTCCTTCGCCTGCGCCTGATTGCCGGGTTGGATGCCGGCGAAAATTCCGTTTTTTCTCGCGCACGACGTGACTCGCTTCATAGCCGCCAAAAAGTCGGGGTGATCAAACTGGCCGACGATGCCCATCGATTGCGTCAGATCGAAATGCCCGACCCACAGACAATCGACGCCCGGCGTTTCGGCGATGGCATCTAGGTCGTCGATCGCGGTTTGGCTTTCGATTTGGCAAATCAGCAAGTTTCTGGCATTGACCTCGCTCATATAAGTCACGGGGTTTGGCGGTATGAAGTCGTTATGCGCTGTTCCCAGGCCGAGGCCCCGATCACCGGCGGGTGCGTACCTCATGGCCGCGTTGAGCTTGCGGGCTTGCTCCGCGCTACGAACGTTGGGGGCCATGATGCCGTGCGCGCCGGCGTCCATGACCCGCGCCACGAAGTCATACTCGCTCGCCGGGACGCGCACGATTGGGCTAATCGACGTGGCCTTGAAGCTTGCAATGATGTCGCTGATTTCGCGAATTCCGAAAGGCCCGTGTTCCATGTCGATCAGCACGAAGTCCAGGTCGGCAAATTCGCACAGCTTCGCGATGCCGCTGGTTCCAAACTGCATCAGCATGTGACCGACGGGGATTCGCCCCTCCGCTGCTGTTTGGCGTATGCGATTCGGCTTCATGAGTTTCTCCATCTCGCTAGTTTGTGGTCCAGCCCTGGCCGATCCGCCACCTCGGGATTCGCAAGGAACGGAGGCGCTTCGCCGCGAGAGACTCGAACCAAGTTTTCGCAGGCTTCGCGGCCATTTCCGCCGAGACCTTCCTTGGTCCAGGCAACGGCGTGGGGCGCGAGGATCACATTGTCCATGGCGAAATAAGGGTGATCCGTCGGGGGTGGTTCCTGAGCAAAAACGTCGATACCGGCTCCGGCAATTCGGCGTTCGGCGAGCACTTGAATCAGCGCGGGCTCATCAACGATCGGCCCCCGTGCTGTGTTGACGAAATAGGCGCTAGGCTTCATCAGCGAAAGCAGTCGAGCGTTGACGATTCCTCGGGTTTCATCACTCAGAAATGTATTGACCGTGACGAAGTCGCCCTCCGCCATGACGGTCTCAAGGTCAACAAGTTCGACACCAAGCTCGGCCGCTCTTTGCGGCGGACAGTAGGGATCGTAAGCAAGCAGCCGCCCAAAGCCGATGCCTCTCGCCATCTTGAACATCTCGGTCGCGATATTTCCAAGGCCAATCGATGAAACGGTCTTTCCGGCGACATCGATTCCCACGATGGGCAGGTCAGTCCGCCACAAGCCTGCGCGCGTACGTTTGTCTAGCGCCGGCAGTTGTTTTGCGAGCGCGAAGATTAAAGCAATCTCCGATTCCGCGACGGCGCGCTTGATTGCCGTCGGCGTCAGCGCCACAAGCACGTTGGCGTCGCTCGCGGCCGCTGTGTCGATTTTGTCGAAACCCACGCCCCAGCGCGCGATGCAGGCCAAGCGGTCCACGCCAACGAAGCTTTCCGCCGGAAACTCCATCTGCAATATCACGACACCGTCGTATGCGTTGAGCGTGTCAGGCTGGGCGATCCCACCCGGCTGCTCAGGCATGATCTCCCACTCAATCTGATCATTCGATTCGAAGAATTCACTGAAAGCGGGGCCAATCAAAGCATCCAAGCGACTGCCCCAGCCCGGATCAACACCGACTCGAAAGTTTGCACACATTGGTTTGCGGATTATAGCTCGACCGTCGCCGACGCCGACCCCTACGATACAATTCGAAAATCAGCACTTATGCTGATGCACCTATGGGCGCGGCTCATTTTTTCTCGGCAATTGCGGCCTTACTGGCCGCAGGCACCCTGCACGCCCAAACTCCGCCCGGACTCCTGAATCTTCCAGCGGGTGAGTCAGTCTCAAGTTCCGCCGATCGCAACTGGGATCGCATCTACGTCCCCAGTTCTAGTCTTCTACTGCTCGAGCGGGTGCACCGCGAACCCCTGTTCGACGCTTACCACGTCGCTTTTAAGTCACAAGATTTCGCTCAGCTTGGTCTTTTAGCCTTTCCAAAAATCAAGTGGAGCAAAGAAGACCCTGAAGAGGCCCTCACGATTTATCCCGCAATCGTGATCGCGCACGGTTCAGAGAACGGCGTGACCCAGCCCTACCGCGAGATAGTCTACGAATTTGCGCGTCGCGGCTTTGTCGTGATAGCGCCCAGTTATCGCGGTCATATGGGCATTGAAGGCAGATCCCAGGGCGCCAAAGAATACGCGAAAGGCGAGCTGCTCGACCTGTTGCAGGCTACCCAACTTGTACGCAAGCTGCCCTACGTGAACTCGTTGCGGATGGCGATCGTGAGCTTCGATCACGGTGCGTCCATCGCGATGCAGGCGGTTGCTCGCTCAAATATTTTCCGAACGGCGATCGCCGTCTCACCTATATTATTTTCAGGCTCGCCAAATTTTTCGTTCGCCGGAATTCACCGATTGCGGTCAGTCTACTTGCGCGATTACGGCCGCGATCTCACCGAGTGGCAGCTCATGCGTGAGCTTCAACTGCGCGATTCATTTCGAAATGTGAAACGGTTTCAAACGCCGTTGCTGCTGATGACGCACGACGGGGACGCTGCCTACAACGACCAGCGACGCTACGTCGAGCTGCTCAAGGAACAGGGTAAAGAGGCATACATTCGCGCATACGGTGGGGTGTTCCCTGGATTCATGACCGCTGCCGACAACGGCGCGCGGCCTGCTTCCTGGAGCGAAACTCGCGATCTTGCCTGGACGACGATATTCGAGTTTGTAGAGAGCCGCATTCCAGGCGGCGCGGAAGAACTTGAGGACGAAGAGGCGGTCGAGTAGCCTGGCCGTCTAAAGCGGATATCGCCCGATCCCGCCCTGCCGCTGGTTACGCGAAGGGTTGGGGCCCGAGCCGTAGCTTCCACCGGGCCGCTGCAATGGGTCAGCGAAGGTCACTTCCTCTTCGGTGAAGAAAAGATCGCGATCGAGCATCATGTCGAGTTGCGTACCGCGCTCAAGCACGGCTTCCGGACCACGCGACAACAGGACACGCGCCAGCCCCGCCGCTGCTCCCGCGGCCGCTCCGATTCCTAGACCGGTGGTGACGCCACCGCCCGCGGCTCCGGCGATGGTGCCAATCGACGCTCCGGCCGCGGTTGTCTGGGCTACGTCACCCGCATCCGCGCCTTTACCGCCTGAAGCCGTGATCTTGCCCTCTTCGCGGTCAAAATCCTCGGGGGATCTTCCGTCCAGCGCGCCGACCCGGCCTACTAAGCTGCGAATCGTACCATTCGGCAAGATGACCTGCTCGAACCGCAAATACAGTTCGCCGCGGCCCTTGATTTTGCCCGTACGTTTGACGCTCGTGACACTGCCGGACACGTACGTACCCGTCGGAATCAGGATGCGGCCCTCCACAACCACCGGGTAAACCGACTCCAGATACACCTTGTCGCCCGCGCGTGCGTGTTTTGAACTGATGCTATTGATCAAGATCAGCGGGACACGAGTGCCGGCGGGGATGGTGACGTCCGCGCCCACGGGCCGTTCGCGGGATTTCAAGCCGCCAACGGAAAGATTCGGTTCACTATCGGGCTCCACTGACGTCTGAGCGCTAGCAGCCACGTTGGCCATCAACGCGAACGATAGTGCAACGGCCAATTTTGTCATCGAGCGGACTCCCCAAGGCTGTTCCGCGAGTTCAAAGCCTTCAGCATTGTATCAACGGCACCCCTGCACCCTTGTTGGTTAGACTTCATGATGTTTACAAGTAGGTACAAGCGTCAGAGATTTTTATGTGCTTGATATAATCAGACTTCCGGGAGACAACCCGTATCCTGGACACTGTGTGCGGCGCTCTAACGCGTCAACCCCTCAATCAATAAGCCTTATGCCGATGTATGAATACGAATGTACGAAGTGTGGCGGACGCTTCGAACTGATTCAGAAATTTTCCGACGAACCCATTAAGCTGCACTCTCAAGAAGTTAATGAAGACTGCGACGGCGTGGTGAAGAAACTGCTGTCGGCGCCTGCCATTCAGTTTAAAGGTAGCGGCTGGTACGTCAACGACTACGGTAAAGGCGGCGAGAAACCGAAGAAGAACGGCGAAGGCTCATCGAACGACACGAACGGCTCTAAGGAAACGAAGTCAGCGTCTTCTGACAAGTCGAGTTCCGATAGCAAATCGAAGTCCGACTCTAGCTCGAAGACCGACAGTTCGACGAGCTCTTCGAAATCGTCCTCGTCCGACTAGCGAAGCTACTCGCTCGCAATACCTTCCGGCACGTAGATTACTTCCCCGTTTTGAAGGCGATAGGCGATCCCCAGGCGTTCGCCACGGCCGGACCCCTGCGCGTCAGTGGCTCTCAGGTGCTCAATTGTTTTGCCGTGCTTGATGATCAACTCCATGTCGGGCGTGCCCGGGTTCGTGACGATTGTGATGTCCTGCGTACTCATCCGCGCGGCAAGCTCCCCTAAGCTGGTGCTGCCCGCGAGGGCCAGTATCAGCGCCACCACGAGCACCATGCTGGCGTCGAACAAGTTGACGACGCCGCTGAGCGGATCGCCGTCATCCCCGGCTTCTCCGAGTGCCTCTTGGGCGCGCTTGTGCCAGCCTTCAGGCTTCGATTCGTAACGGCGGCGTCGCTTCATTTTCGATTTCCGGAGGGTTGGACCACTCGTCTAGCAGGAAGTGAATCTCGGTGAGGTCCTGACGATACCAGTTCCGTACGACCACGCTAATTGCAAATGACACGCCACCGACGATGAGACCAAGCACGGTCGTCGTGAACCCAATAAGCAGGTTCGAGGCCATCGATTGCATGTTGCCGGCCGCCAGCCCCGCCAACGCGGGTTGCAACGGAATCAACGTGCCCACTAAGCCCAGTATCGGCCCGGTTCGAGACAGTATTGTTAGTCGCTCGACTCGTTTACGCATGTCATTCTCGAGATCGGCAAGCGCTTTTTCAAGCCGATCGGGCGGGCCCGCCGCCGCCTCGGCAAAGCGAGCTACTTCGAGTTTCCAGCTCTCTTCAAGAAATCGAGAACGTGTCAGACTGCCCGCGTAGAGTCGTCCAAAAGCGGCCTTGTTGGCGCGTCGGTCGAGGACTTCAGATAGCACTTGCCCAACCAAATAAATACAGTAAAGAAACAGGCACAAAATCGCGAGAAGCGCCGGCCATAGGAACGCGCTCGAGACCGAGTACAACAGGCTTTGCAGGTATTCCATGCGAAGTGCGGAGCTTCCTTTGTGAGCTTAGCAATACGAAGATGTCGCGCTGGCCGCCGAATCAGCAAAGAAATCGACTCTCGATCCGTACTCGTACCAGCAGAACAGGATGAGCAAGATTATTTATTCCATCGCAATAGTGACAGTGGTCTTATCGTTGGGCTTACAGACGTCGTTCGCGAAATCGTCAAAGGAGAGGACCGCCAAAGAGGCCGCCCAAGTAGCCGCTAAGCAGTGGTTGGCGCTAGTCGACGCCGGGGACTACGATGCCAGTTGGGACCAGGCCTCGAGCTTCTTCAAGTCGCAGCGGGGTAAGGATCTCTGGCGCCGACAAGTTTCCAAGGCCCGCGCCCCGATCGGCAGGCTCAAACCAAGGAAGGTCGCCCGCTCGCAGTACGCCACGGAACTCCCCAACGCTCCGGACGGCGAGTACGTCATCTTCCAATACGTCGCGGCCTACGAGAAGAAGGCGAAGGCTGTAGAGACGATCACACCGATGCTCGACACCGACGGCAAATGGCGCGTCTCGGGCTACTACATTCGCTAGGCGTCATCTCTAACGCATTCTCGATCGCCGGGGGATAAGAAGTGCGAGCTAAGTACCGCGGCTCAGCCAGCGGTTGCTCCAACGGTTAACGAAGTAGAACGCTGCGACCAGAACGGCGCAAAGCATCGTGGCGGCGAGCACGTTGTCTTTGGCAAACACCAATGCGCCCTCGCCGTATCGCAGCGCCAAGAATGCCACCCCAAAATAGCGTACGACGCGCGAGACAGCGATTGCGACGCAGAACTGACCCAGCGGCATCTGAAAAATTCCGGCCGCCAGAACCACCGGCTTCATCGGCAGCGGCAGCGGGATCGCCGCCGGGGGAATCAGCGCTACGGCGCCGAATTCTTCAATCATCCGCCGCATGCGCTCCATCCCGTCCTCCGAAACGCGCTTGCGGAGCATCGCATAGCCAACCTTGCGGGCTAAGAAGTAGAGAATTACCGAGCCGATTAACGACCCGACGACGCCAAGGCCCGCCGCGAGATACACCGTCGACGGAGCAGCGATCGCTTGCGCGACCAGTAACGCATCCACTCCCTGCGGCAGCGGAATAAACGCATTGTCAGCCAACGCGACGAGAAAAATCCCACCGGGACCCAGCACTGCCGCGCTGGCCGCGAGCCATTCACCAATTTGACGCATGAAATACCGTTCGAGTGAACGACTCCCACCATTGTAATGGGGTTGCGACACTTTTCTTGGAAAGGAATTGCGAGCTGCCCCGTACACCCATATGAGAACCTATGTCCGTGCTTACACAAGTCGGTTCGCCGCTGCCGGTTGCCCGCGAAATGGCGCTGGCGGACTCTGAAGATTTCGATTGTTTATTCCAGGAGCACCGGCTACGGGCCTACCATTTCGCCCTACAACTGGTAGGCAATCCCGAGGACGCGATGGATATCACGCAGGATGCGTTCTTGCGGGTCCACAAGCACTGGAGTCGCCGCGACAAATCTCGACCCTTCGCGCCGTGGCTGTATTCGATCATTCGCAATCTTGTGATCGACCTCTACCGCAAACGGGGTACGCGCAAAGAGACCGAGCTTAACGAGACGTACCCGCAAGAATCACCGCGACCCGGCCCCGCCGTTTTAGCCGAAAAGAACGAGCTAAAAGAGAAGGTTTGGCTGGCAATCAACCAGCTCTCGCCAGAGCAAAAGGAAGTACTCGTGCTGCGAGATTTGCAGGGATTCGCATACAAAGAGATCGCCGAGATCACGGGAAACTCCTTGACTACCGTGAACTCGCGGCTACACGACGCCCGTGAAATTTTACGCCGCAAGCTCGGGGGGTACCTATAAGCCATGGCCGACCAACAAATCGAAAACATGCTGTCCGCCTATCTTGATGGGGAACTCACACAGCGCGAGCAGCAACGAGTCCGCATTCACCTGGAGAACTCCGCCGACGCCCAAGAGGAATTTCGGCAACTGCAGGCACTGAAACAAGTAACCGCCGAACTTGCCTTTACCCCTCCGCCCGACGATCGCATGGAGGAGTTAGAAAACCGTCTGTCGGTGAAGACACCTCGCCAATTCGGCTGGCTGCTGACAGTCATCGGATTGATAGCCTGGGCGATCTACGCGACCTACCTTTTCGTGATTTCCGACATGTTTTGGCTGCGCAAGAGCATCATTGGCTCTATCTTCATCGGGCTGCTGCTAGTGCTGATTTCAATCGCGCGTCAACGGATGTTGGAATTGCCACATGACCGCTACCGGGGAGTCAAGAGATGATTGTCGTCACTACAGAACGCATCGCGGATAAAAGAACTGTTCGCACACTGGGATTCGTTCGCGGGAACACGGTTCGCGCTCGCCACCTGGGTCGTGACATCCAAGCGTTTTTCAGAAATATTGTCGGCGGCGAGGTACATGAATATACAAAATTACTGGCCGAGAGCCGCGAGCACGCCCTAGACCGCATGGTCGCCGAAGCGGAAGAACTCGGAGCCAACGCCGTGATTGGCACCCAGGTTGCAACCTCGTACTTATCTGCCAATATGGCCGAGATCTTAGTCTACGGCACGGCAGTTGTGGTCGAAGACGAGCCACCGTCGTAACGGTTTTTATTGCCCTTTAGTCATTCGCCGTCAGCAGTGGATGCCCCAGCGTGTCGCCGTTTGCGCTAAAACCCCCGCCGTCGACGTCAACGTAAATCGGGTTCGTATACGCCACCGGCGGCATCGTCGCATTGGGGTCGAGGCCCCACAGTTTACTCACGTCTGAGTCTTCGTCGGTCGCGACCACGATCAGGTGTGAGTCGCGCTGAAGTTCAACCGCTACAGTCTGATCAAAGCGGACGGTGCCATCTTGAAACCATGCGCGATGGCTCTTCCGAGTGAAGTTGTAGCGCTCAAGCTGACGCCCGTTCACGAGGATTTGGACGCGATCGATGTCAAGCCAATTTGCGGCCTGGACCTTGATCTTCAGTTCAACCGGCACACTCGAACGAATCGACGACCCGATTGGCAGTCCGTCGCCGGTCGTGACTTCTAAGAACGGACCGTTTGTGATCATCATGCGCCCGGCCTTGGCGTTGGCGATGATTTCGTGATGATCGATCTCGGCCGGCTCATCGGTCGAACTGGGCACATAGCTGCGCCAGCCGCCGACGCCATTGCCGAAAATGCGGTGTGCGTCGCTGACTGCCACACACCACACATGCCGCCCCTGGTTGAGCATCTGTAGCCACCCGAACGTGCGGTTCTGCCGATCGCCGCTTGCGTATCGAGGGTTAAGGTTGAGAATCTCGGCGCTCCAAACCTCCGCGGCGTCGACCATATCTTCAAATCCTATAAACCCACCGTCCTCGATTCCGTCTTTGTTGCGATCGAAGAAAACCTCGCCAACGGTCGGGTGGTTGGCCTGCACCCAGCGGTCGGGGTCGGCCGCGACCTTCGGCGCGTCGAGGCGTGCGTTGGCGGCGGTGTCGTAGTACGTTCCACCTTCGAGCCGGCCCGGCGTAACCCAATTGCGCAAGTGAAGCGCGTTGATGCGCGGATCGAAGTCCCAAATCGGCGCCCCGCCATCCTGCGTAAACGGCGCCGGAGTCAACGGGAAAGCGTTGAAGTGCTGGCCGCTGCCGGTAAGTTCCATGCCTGGAACCGTCTTCATAAGCTTGAGCAGGCCTAGCCGTCGGATGTAAGGCTCCCAGTCGTAAATGCGATTGTGCTCGGTGGTCGGCACGAATTCGAGATGCTCGGCGGCAAAGTTGATAATGCGGTCGTTCGTTCCGCAGTAATTGTCACCCGAGGGCGTCGAGTGTGCATGGAAGTCAGTACTCACCCAACCGGCGGTGTCGACGCTTCGACGCAACACCACGTCGACGGCTTCTAGGGTTGCCTCGGTGACCCGCACTCGACGCTCTTCAATGTCGTATTCAGGACCGCGCGATATACGCAAAAGATACTCGCCGGCGGGAACCTGCTGCGTGAATCGGCCGGTGTGCGTTTGGTATTGGTGATTGCCGCCGCGAGTGCGGTAGTCCGTCCCAAAATTCGGGGTCTCGGTCCCGTTGATTCCGATGAACTGAACCTTGGCCGGAAGAAAGTCTCCCGACTCGTCTCGAACGGCGAATCGGATCGCGGACGCGCGAGGCAGCGCCAGTTCAATCATTGACTCTTCCCCAGGTCGCACTTCGATGTTAACGGCGCGGGTCGGTCGGCCGATGTCGACGAACTTCGCCGCATACTCGCCGGCCGGAACGACAACCTCGACGTTCCCTTCCGCGTCCGGATAGTGAGGCAATTCTACGTTTTCAATGTTGAAAATCAGTGCGCCATCCACCGCCGGCGTTCCATCGGGGTCCACCGCGCTAGCTGTAACGCGGCCCGAGGGCGTCGAGAACTCGGCTAGAGCGCCGTACGCCGCGGCAGGCGAGTCCGCAACTGTAAGCGCGGTCTGCAAGGTTTTCTCTTGCCCGGGCTCGAGAGCCAACGACGCGGGAGTCGCGAGCGTCTTGGGATCTCCCCAAGCATAAGAACGTTTATCGAATGCGTCGATACTGTCGCCAACCCAGGCGTCGCCAACCTCGCTGACATTAACGAGCCCAGTAACTATCGCCCGAGGCGCGATCGATTTCGCTTCCGGCGTGTCATTGCGATACGTCGAAGTCACAAGCAGGTGAGACCACCCCGCCTCAAGACGATACTCGTGCTTGGTGTAGACGCCGTCGGCCTGCGAGGCGTTCATGACGGCCTCGATCACAGCAGCACCGTCTGAACCGTCTTCAACAATGCGAACGTGAGATGCCTCGCCCCCGAATCCACCGGGACGAAATACGGTCAACTGGTCGTTCGCGGCGCCTCGCAGATCGAAGTCGTACACGCAACCCTGAAGCGGAACCGCGGAGTCAGTCTTAAAGTTGGCCCGGCGCATCGGTTGAACGCCGGAAATCGTAAGCTCGACCTTGTCGTTACGAAGTACGTAGTCGCCGATAATGCCCTCGGCCTCTTTCCCACGCGGGAATTGGTCGGTGTCGCCGGGACCAACCTGAAAAACCTCGACCGAGCCGCGCTGCGCGGTCAGCGCCATGAATGACAGCGCACAAAAACTAACAAACAACAAAAGTCTGCGCATAGGGTTCCTCCACTTCGACCATTAGCCCCATTCTAGGTCGAGCGTGCAGCAACAAACGGCAGCAGGTGCCTACCGCTTCAGGCTCCGCCCCGGCAGACCCGCTCATAAGCAGCCAAATAGCGCGGAATCACCGCTTCGCTGTTAAACCTACTCACCGCTGTTTCCCTCGCCGCGCTGCTATAGCGATGGTAAATCTCAGCATCATTCAAAATCTCAAGCGCGGCGTCCGCCATCGCCCCGGTATCGCCGAGAGCGACCAAGCGGCCATCGTGCCCATCCGTAACCACTCCAGGTAGCCCACCGACTTTAGTGGCCACGGGCGGCGAACCACACGCCATCGCTTCGAGAGCCGCCAATCCAAACGATTCCATTTCACTGGGCAGAAGCAGTAAATCCGAAACCGCCAACAGCGAGGCGATCCGCTGTTGCTTACCAACAAAAATAGTACGGTGGTCAACACCCAACTCCCGTGCAAGTTTCTCAGAAGCGGCGCGGTCGGGTCCATCGCCAATCATCAGCAGCCGAGACGGGATCTTTGGTGCGATCTCGGCGAACGTCCTGATGCAATCGAGCACACGCTTGACCGGACGAAAGTTCGAAAGATGAACCAGCAGCTTTTCGCCAGTTTGGGCATAGCGGGCCCGAACCGCCGGATCGCCTTCAGTCGAGTACAACTCGCAGTTCACAAAGTTCGGAATCACATCGATCTCGCGCCTGACGCCAAACACGCGCTGTGTTTCATCACGAAGATGCTCGCTAATGCAGGTGACCCCTGGGCTTTTCTCGATCGCGAGGCGAGTGATAGGCAGATACGACGGGTCCGCCCCAACCAGCGTGACGTCCGTTCCATGGAGCGTCGTGATGAACGGCAGCCGGCCCTCCATAATCTGCGCCGCCAAAAGTGCGCTTACAGAATGCGGAATCGCGTAGTGGACATGCAGCAAATCGAGTGATTCGTTCTCGGCGACCTCAGCCATTCGCGACGCCAGCGCCAAACTATACGGCGGATATTGAAAAAGTGGATAGTCTGAAACCTCAACTTCGTGATAGAAAACGCCGGCTTGATTGTCTGACAGCCGAATCGGGTTGGCGTAGGTGATGAAATGAACTTGGTGCCCGCGAGCGGCGAGTTCCATCCCAATTTCAGAGGCGACAATGCCGCTTCCGCCGTAGGTCGGATAGCACGTGATGCCGATTTTCATCGCGAGTTTCGAGCCTCAGTAGTCGGGCGAGTAAAATACGAGGTCCATGTCTGACACCCGTCCGAACATCATCTTCATCATCACAGACCAACAACGCTTCGACACAATCAACGCGCTGGGATACCCACACGTTGATACACCTAATCTCGATCGCATGGTGCGCGAAGGCGTCACGTTTACGAACTGCTTTATCCCAGCGGCCTCGTGCGCGCCGTGCCGTGCCAGTCTTTTCAGCGGCCAATACCCGCACGCCCACGGGGTGCTGCGCAACGGTGACCGCTGGCGGCACTCCTGGGTTGAGCGGCTCAAGGCGTCCGGCTACAACACGATCAACATTGGCAAGATGCACAGCTTCCCCTACAACGAATTGTTCGGGTTTAAGCAGCGCTACACGGTCGAAAATAAAGACCGCCACCTCGAAGGCCGCTACTTTTTCGACGAATGGGACAAGGCACTTCAGGCGCGCCGCCTGCAAAAGCCCGGACGGCTCGTCTACCGCGACATGCCCGATTACAAAGAGCGCCTAGGCGCATTCGAGTGGTCAGTTGACGAAGACATGCACCCCGACACGTTCGTCGGCGACCTGGCGACTTGGTGGTTGAAGCGCTACCCAAAGACCGAGCCGCTATTTCTCGAAATTGGATTCCCAGGTCCGCACCCGCCTTACGATCCACCCAAGCGCTACTCCGATCCATACATGGCAAAAGAATTGCCATTGCTAGAAGTAACGCAAGAGGAACTCGACAATCAGCCCGCGCCTTATCGAGGAATGATCGAACACAACTGCGAGGTCGATCATGATTCCGTCGTCCATCAGTCGCACCCGTCGAAGCAGGCTCGCCACCGCCAGCGCGCCTACTACCTTGGCAACGTCACGTTGATCGACGAAAAGATCGGCGAGATTCTCGAAACCTTAGAAGAGACCGGCTACCTCGAAAACTCCATCGTGATCTTTACTTCCGATCACGGCGACTGTCTAACCGATCACGGCCACAGTCAGAAGTGGACGATGTACGACGCGGTGACAAAGATGCCCGCGATCGTCTGGGCGCCGGGCAAGATCGAGGGCGGGCGTACTGTCGAAGAGCTGTGCTCCTTGATGGACCTCGGACCGACGATCATGGAAATGGCCGGTCTCGAAGCGATGCCGAAGATGGCGGCGAGGTCCCTGATGTCGGCCATCCGCGGTGAGGATTTTACGGGTCGTGACTACGTCTTCTGCGAGTCGGCCCGCGACGTCAACTTCACGACAAATGACTACCAAACCATGGTTCGTAGCACCGATTGGAAACTCGTCCATTTCGTCGGAGAAAACGACGGCCAACTTTTCGACCTGAAAAGTGACCCCGACGAAGTAAAAAACCTATGGGCGGACCCCGCCTACAAAGATCAAAAACAGCAACTACTGAACACCCTACTGGAATGGCGAATCCAGAGCCAGTGCGATCACGCCGGCTGGGAATTCGACTATCTACCAGGCTGAGCCAAAAACTTAGTGGACGATACCTTTCGCGGTACCGAGCCGCGCCGCCGTGCGGTGCGGTCCCCCCTGCGACGTGTGCACCGCACCGCACGGCGGCGCGGCTCGGTACCGCGAAGCGCAACGTCACCGCTCTGGTATCTCAAGTTTCTAGGATCCGCCTATTTTCGCCAGGTCAGCCGAAAATGGTAACGGTCGTCGCCGCCCTTGGGGTCGTCAACAGCGACTATCGCCGTGAAGTCGTTGGCGGCGCTCGGGCGTTGCTGCAGCGTCACGTCGCCGCGCCCATCCTTTCGTTCGACGTCCATGGCAGACAGAGCACCCACCGGCAAACTTTGACTGAAAGAAAATCTCTCGACCGCGGCGGCTTCGGCGTAGACTCGGTCTTCCTGGATCTTAAACAGGATCTTCCCGTCGACCCGGCCGCGGAACTCGAAAAGCCCGTCCCTCGCAGTCTCGTTGTAATTCGCCGGGTTATTCTCGGCTGAGGTCAGCAGCACTCCCGTCGGCTCCAACAGCGAGTCCGCCTAAGTGCCGCGAAGAATCGCATCCATGTGGCGCCCTATGATTCCGCCTCGGCTTCTCGGAATTTCACGAGCCGGGGGCTGCGCGGCGCTTTGCTCGGCGCGTACCCACGTCAGCCGGGCGTGATAGCGGTCGTCACTGCGGCGCGGGTCGGAAATGCGCAATCGCGCGGTAAAACTGTTTCCGGCGGTGGGGCGCTCGATGAGCTGAATTTTTTCGCGGCCGTCGAGCTGTTCCATCTCGAATTTGGCCAATTCGAAAGCAGGCAACGGCTGGCTGTATTCCGTTCCATCGTCCTCGGGTTCCCTTCCCTCATGGGTGTAAAAGACGCGATCTCCGCGAACAAAAACATCGGCGGTATGGTCGACGTAAACGCGCACATCGAACACGCCATCGGGCGAATCCTCGCTATAGCGCCGAGCCTTGCGCGGCGTAATGGTCTGGAATTGCGACAAATCGAGCGCGCCTGAAGGAGTTCCCACTATCGAAGAACCAGGCGTGGCTGATGGCACCGAGTTGGGACCAGGCGCCGGCCGGATCACCGTCGCGCTAGCTGTTGTTATCGTGGAAGCCCGTGGCTTACCGATTCCAAGATAGGGGTTGTAAGTGTACTCCAGCGAAAATGGCTGCGGGAACTTGAGATTCTTTGACACTGAGTATGCCGGATCGAGGGCCCATTGACCAGTCGCTACAACCTTCCTTTTCCGGGTGCGATTGTCGTGCCATCCCCAAAACGGCTTTGCTTTGTTCGAGCTTTTTTCGCGCCCTAGGAACGAGCCGGCAATCTCATCGAAGGCCGGTTTCGGGCGGTTGCCGTAAGG
Source organism: Bryobacterales bacterium (assembly GCA_965205595.1). Classification (GTDB taxonomy): domain Bacteria; phylum Acidobacteriota; class Terriglobia; order Bryobacterales; family UBA6623; genus CATQHP01. The sequence goes on from CBDBHI010000033.1 coordinate 52,111, forward strand.
CTGGTAGCGATAGTATTCGTCGAATGTCTTGTCCTGGGGGCCCGAGCCTTCGTGTGCGCGAACCCACCAGTGGTCATACATCGGCAGTAATTCGTATCCGACGTTGCGGTCGGCGGCGTGCTTGGGACGCTCGGCCTTGCCTTTGTATACGTACGTGACGCCGTTGGTGCCGTCTTTGAATTTTCCGTCTGAAAGTCGGTACGCCGAGTGGTTGCTGGTCGAGCCGTAGACGCCGTGTCCGCCGGCCTCGATGAATACCACCGGGTGTGAGTTCTCGTGAAGCTCAATTGAGCCATCAAGGTTATGAACGCCTTTCTTGACCGCGCGATCGAGGCTGTGCGAGTAAATGTTGTTGTGGGCAAGGCTCTCCAACGTTTGTAAACGGCCAAATCGCGAGCCGTCTTTGCGGACAGTCAGAATCATTCCCTCGTTGTCGTTCTCGTGGCACGTCCCCATCACGCATTTATCTGAATAATCGCGTGGATGAAACATGTTGTAAACCAGGAACCAGTGCGTCTCGGTTTCCATCACCGCATAGTAGACATACGCCTGCGAAGAGCCTTCTTCGGCCTGCTTCCAGTTGTTGTCGCCCTTCCAGTCGCCGTCGGAATCAAAGCGGTGGAGGTAGTCGGAGATGGGCTGAAACCAGGTTTCCTGCGCGATGTAGGGAGCGTAGTGCTCGACCATACTACGGTGTGGGTCGCCGGACGCCGCCTCGGCTGGGAACTTCACCTTCTCATTCGGTATCGTCGCCTTGGCGTCATTCGCGACGGTGATGGTGGCGCTCGCCGTCTTGCCCTCAAGCGTAGCCGTGAGGCTATAACTGCCCGGTTTATCAGGCGCCGTGTATAACACTGCGTCCTGCAAGGTGAAGCGGCTTTGGGCCTGACCGAAAATCAACCCGCCGAGTCCGCCGCCGGACTGATAAAATTCTTCGTCCTCCTTGCCCTGAAACCGAAACGGCTTCGAAAGCCAGCCGCTGTTTTCGGCGTCGAGTTTGACCGCCGGGCCACCTTGGCGCAGGCGGACCTTCTGCTCATTCCCGTCGGCGTCGGTAATGTTGCCATACGCGCGCACTTGTACCGCAATCGTTTGCAAGGGGCGAACACGGCCGTCGGAGGGATCAGTAACGATACGGATCTCGCTAACTATCTGTGCAAATGCCGAGGTTGAAAGAATTGCGGAAATGATTACGAATCGAGAGAACATCGCCCATTCTCCTCCTAAGAGTTGACTCCTTATTGTAGGGACGAACAACACACCTGGCACAGGTACGTTCGTTAGATTTGTGGCAGCCCGCATTTCTCACCACGTGGCGAGCGAAGGTGCGTGATAGGGGCGTCAATACGAGGCGGGCGAAGGTTGACGCGCGGAGGCGTACTTGACAGTCCGTCGAGCACGGCGACCGAGCGCAACGAAGTAGTGGTGCACCTAACGCGTGCTTTCGCCGTCAGGTGGTGAGAAATGCGGGCTACGCAAGTAGTCGCTTGAGCGTCTCGACCAGCTCCGCGCGCGGCACTTCTTGCTGGCCAAATCTGGCGGCTTTCCACTGCTCGTGGTCAGCAATGCCGCTCCCTTGGTCTCGCCCTACTTCCATCTCTTTTACAGTCACAACGCCACGCGCCGCTTCGTCGCCACCCATGATCAACACATATGGAATTTCGAGCCGGTCGACGCGCTGTAATTGCTTGCCGAGCTTCTTCGGCCGGCCGACGTTGATTTCCGTGCGAATGCCCGCGCGTCGCAGCTCGAACGCTAGTTGTAGGTATTCAGGCGTTAGCGAACGGTCCATCGTGCTAACGAAGACCTGCGCCATGGTTTTGCGGCGCGGGGCCTTGCCGAGGTGCTCGATAGCGGCCAGCAGACGGTCGACGCCCATCGATGCGCCGGTGGCTGGGATTGGCTGGCCGCCGAAGCGGGTGACCAGATCATCGTAGCGGCCTCCGCCGAAAACCGAACCGAACTGTGGGGCGTCGAGCAGCGCCGCCTCGAACACCGGGCCGGTGTAGTACGCCAGGCCGCGAGCGATGCTGAGGTCGAGCATCACGCGGTCGCTGTGGTAGCCGAGCAAGTCGAGATGCGACGAGATCGTTTCGATTACGGCTAGCTGTTCGTCGCTGCCGTCGACATCTTTAAACTCATCGCCAAGGGTCTTGAGTACGTCAGCACGAGTTTCGCCCCTGATCGCCAGAAAATCTTCGATCTTCGAGACCTGCCCAGTCTCGAGGCCCAGACCACGGACCGGAGTTCCCGATTCATCCTCGTAGCCATCGGTAAGTTCCTTTCTGAGCTTCTCAACGCCTATTTTGGCGAGCTTGTCGAGGACGCGGAAAACATCGGTTGACTGCTCGCTGCCGATGCCCACGTATTTCAACAGCAGGTTGAGTATCTGGCGGCTTGAGAATTTTACTTGATAAGCGCCGACGTTGATCGCGCTGAGCGCATCGCAGATGACCGCCAAGATTTCGGTGTCGGCGATCTCAGACGGCGCGCCGACCGAGTCGATGTCAAATTGCGTGAACTGCCGGAATCGCCCGGGTTGCGGCTTGTCCGCGCGCCAGACTTGCGAGATTTGGTAGCGCCGGAACGGGAACTCAATTTCCGGGTACTGGCTGACCACCCGCGACAAGGGGACCGTCAAGTCAAAGCGCAGCCCTAAATCTTCCTCCTCGGGGTTGGTGACGCGGAAAATTGACTGCTGCGCCTCTTCTCCGGCGGACCCCGAAAGCACATCGAGATACTCGACGGCGGGTGTTTCCAATGGCGAAAATCCATAGGTTTCGTAGACCCCTCGAACGGTGTCGATCAACTGCTGGCGCGCCATCATTGTTTGCGGCAGCAGGTCGCGAAGTCCGCGCGACAGGCGGGGCTGAATTCTCATGGTTGATGGATTTCCCAAGGTATCACGGAGCCTCCGCGCTACCACGAAAAACTCTAGTCCGCATTTCTCACCACGTGGCGAGCGAAAGTGCGTGAGAGGTGCGTCAATACGAGGCGGGCGACGGTCGGCGCGCGGAGGCGTACTTGACGGTCCGTCGAGCACTCGGGATCGAGCGCAACGAAGTAGTGGCGCACCTATCGCGTGCTTTCTCCGTCAGGTGGTGGAAATGCGGGCTATGGATATTGACGCGCCGGCCGTAACCCGTCGGCGAATTCAAACGCCCAGAACTCGTAAGAGAGCGTCCCTTCAGAGGCGCTATTATTTCGTTGTGGCGGTTTCCAACGTCAGATCGTAGCCGCAAGATAAAATAAGTTGGTTCGAGGTATGTACATGATGAAAACAACATGCAGAATTTTGCTCGCCGTCTGCGTCGCTTGCGCGACCGTTTTGGGCGCTGATTTTTGGGACAAAACTGAGTTCGCGCACTGGAGCGGTAAAGAAGTGGGTAAAATGCTCACCAATTCGCCGTGGGCCAAAAAAGTCACCATCTCGATTGGTGGACCTGGAGGCGGCGTTCCTGGGGGCGGTGGCGCCGGCCGTGGTGGCCGCGGTGGCGGTGGAGCACCAGGCGGTGGTGGAGGTGGTGGTGGAGGCGGAGCTGGAGGCCGACGCGGCGGTGGCGGTGGCGGCAACGTAGATGTCCCGATCACCCCGACGATGAGCCTAGTCGTAAGGTTCCGCACGGCGCTGCCGGTCAAACACAGCTTGGTTAAGAGCAATATGGGCGAAAGTACGGAACTCACGCCCGCGATGCAAACGTTTCTCGATCGCGAGGAGACTCACTACATCGTTGCGGTCGACGGACTGCCTCAACAGCTCTCGCGGATGAGCGAGAACACAGAAGCCTTGGTCGGCACCGCCGTACTGCGCCGCAAGGGCAAAACCGACCTTGCGCCAGAGAAGGTCGAGGTCTCATCTGCCGACATGACGAAGTTTTACTACTTCTTCCCGCGCACAGACGCGATTAGCCTTGAAGACAAGGAAGTCGAATTCGCGATGAGACTTGAGCGACCCGCCGGTGGCGATGGGCAGCGCGGCGGCGGTGGACAACGCGGTGGTGGCGGAGGCCAAGGCGGCGGCCCAGGAGCCGGTGGACGTCGTGGCGGCCGCGGCGGTGCTGGAGCCTTCGCGGTTTTCGGCAAAGACATCAAGCGCAAGTTCAAGCTCAAAAATATGGTCTACAAAGGGAACCTCTCTTTGTAGGACTGGCGCTACCAAGGCCAAACATTTCCATAAACCGCGTGATTGCAACTACATACGTATTCATATAAGATGAATAACATTAGCCGCGATGCCACGACAGCCCAATTCGCCCGAGTCGTTTCAGGCAGGTAAGCTCGTCCCAAATCGCCCGCCAAAGAAGCCACCTGGCAAGGCACGGCAGGCCCAGCCCATAGAGCGCGCTCGGCCTTTCATCACGGCAACTGCAAGACCGAACTAGAATCTCTGGGTTATCGGTTAACCTTTTGGTGAATTATTTCAGGAGGATCGATGCCGAACAAAGTGGTTTCGAACGACGAGTGGTTAGCCGCGAGAAAAGAGCTGCTCGTCAAGGAGAAAGAGTTTTCGCGTTTGCGGGACGAGCTATCGAGCGCGAAACAGCAACTGCCTTGGGAGCGGGTGGAAAAAGACTACGCCTTTGAAGGCCCCGACGGCAGCGAAAGTCTGGCCGATCTCTTTGGAGACCGCAGCCAACTGATCGTCTACCACTTCATGTTCGCTCCCGACTGGACCGAGGGCTGCAAGTCATGCTCGCTAATCGCCGATCACTACGAGCCGGCGATTATTCATCTCAACCAACGCGATGTCTCAATGGTCACCGTATCTCGTGCACCGCTAGCGATTCTTGAGGCATTCAAGAAACGCATGGGCTGGAATTTCAAGTGGGTCTCGTCGCACGACAGCGATTTTAACTGGGACTACAAGGTCTCGTTTACCCCCGAGGCAATGGAAAAGAAGGAGATGGACTATAACTACCGACGTGGTTTCTTCCCATCGACTGAAGCTCCGGGAATTAGCGTCTTCGTAAAGAATGAAGCTGGCGAGATCTTCCACAGCTATTCGTCGTTCGCGCGAGGGCTAGACATCTTTCTAGGCGTGTACAACCTGCTCGACATGGTCCCCAAAGGACGCGACGAAACCGAGTTGACCTACGGAATGGAGTGGGTCCGCCACCACGATAAGTACGACGGGGTCGAAGTCAAAGACCCGTATGTGCAGTTGATGGGCGGCAACTGACCCGAAACTTGATTTTTCGAGCTGCCAGCCAACCTAGTTGTTGGACGAAACATTTCGCAGTACCGAGCCGCGCCGCCTCGCGGTGCGGTCCTCTCTGCGAAGTGTGCACCGCACCGCACGGCGGCGCGGCTCGGTACTGCGAAGCGCAACGTCACCGCTCTGGTATCTCAAGTTTCACCTTTGAATGTGCCCCTTCCAAGCAATAGGTCCGGGTACACTGAAAAATAGGCGCTGTCGGGCACTACGCGAACCCACCAGGCGACCGACATTCAGCGCAATTTAGCGCCGGACCGCATCCTGATCGCTGAGCGGCTGTGAAAAGACCTCCTCAATCTAGACAAACAGGCGAGCCAACCGACAGGCCCACGAATAACGTAGGTGTTATCAAAATCGTAGCGACCTGGCTAGGCCCAGCGGCCATAATCTTGTGTCTAGCTCTAGCGGCTCCGTTGGTATTGGTCGCGCAAGGTACCCTTCGAGCGCCGAGGCCGGGACTCGCCGACATTCCGCTTCCAAGCCTAGAAAACCTAGAGCAGTCAGTTGCGAGCCAGATCGAATCTCTTCAAAAAGCGGCGGCCGAGGCTATCCAAAAACCCACTGCGGCCGACGCCGAGCTGGCACAGGCCTACGGCAATCTCGGGGTGCTGCACCATGGCTACGAGCTGGGCGACGCAGCAAAGCCTTCTTACGCCAATGCCGCGCAACTCGCACCGCGGGACTTTCGCTGGCCGTATCTTTTGGGCCACTTGGCCGGCGGCCGCGGCGACCTCGCCGGCGCCGCTTCGTCTTACGAACTGGCGGCAAGCCTGAACGAAAAGTACGTCCCAGTTTGGGTAAACCTAGGAAAAAACTTACCGTGATCTCGACCGCTTGGACGACGCATCGAAGGCGCTACAGAACGCGCTCGCTGTCAATCCTGACTCGCCTGCCGCGCTCGCGGCAAGCGGTGAAGTCGAGCTTCGACAGCGCCATTTCAAACAAGCAGTAACCCACCTTGAGGCAGCTCTCGACAAGATCCCCAGTGCGAATCGGCTGCACTATTCACTGGCCATGGCCTACCGCGGCATGAACGATCTCGAGCGAGCGCGGTCCCACTTTAAGCAAAGTGGCAAGGTCGGCGTGCGGCCCGTCGATCCGGTCTTCGACGTCGTTCGCGAAGTGCGCGTGGGGGCGCGGATTTATACCTTAGAAGGCAAAACAGCATTCAACGCCGGACGCTACGACGATGCCGCCCGCTTATTTGTGAGGGCAGTCGGTGCAGACGAGAGCAGCGCCGCCGCGTTGATCAATTTGGGGACTGCGCTAGAAAAGCTGGGGGATACCCAGGCGGCTATCGAGCGATTTCAGACGGCCCTGAAAATCGATCCGACCGAAGCGACTGCACTTTTTAATTTGGGAGTGCTGTCCGCTAAGACCGGCAATAACAGTGCAACCGCGGAGCATCTGACCGCGTATCTCAAGGGGCACCCGGACGACATCGAAGCCAGGCGAGAACTCGCGAAGGCACTTTCGAGGCTGGGGCGTCTTCCGGCCGTCGAGTCTCAGTATCGGATGCTGCTCGCGGCGAATCCAGGGGACGAAGATTCGCTGACTGCGCTTGCCAACAATTTGGCTCAGCAAGGCCGCTTCAACGAGATTGTGAATTTACTGCAGTCAAATCTCGATCAATTTCCCGGCCGCGTGCGCACGACGCATGCCTTGGCCCGGGTTCTGGTAGCGGCCCCAGACAAAACCGTCCGGGACGGCGCCCGCGCCCTGACGCTGGCGCAGGCCGCTTTCAAACGGCAAGGCACGGTTGCCCACGGCCAGACCCTCGCTCAGGCATTTGCACAAGTTGGTCGTTGCGATGAAGCAGCCGAGCTGCAATCGAAACTCGTCTCGGTCGCGAAGAGGGCTGCAGAGACGGACATGGCGACCGGACTCGAAAACGACCTTACCCGCTATCAGAGTGGTCCGCCGTGTGCCGTCGACTAGCTCGCATTTCTCACCACGTGGCGAGCGAAAGTGCGTGAGAGGTGCGTCAATACGAGGCGGGCGACGGTCGGCGCGCGGAGGCGTACGTGACAGTACGTCGAGCACTCGCGATCGAGCGCAACGAAGTAGTGGCGCACCTATCGCGCGCTTCCGCCGTCAGGTGGTGAGAAATGCGGGCTAGCTCGTCTTCCCTACGCGAGCCAACCTGGCAGCCTCGAGATATTTTCGAAAATTTCAACCGGATCGAATGGGGCGAAGGTCTCCGCCAGAGTTGTCCCGCTAAGGACGGCAGCGAATGGCACGTTGGCCCTGCGCGCTGTTTCCGCGTCCGTCACGCTGTCACCGACGTAGAGAATTTGCTCGCGCGATTGCCCCAGCCTTTCAACGGCGGCCAACAGACCTTCCGGCGACGGCTTAAATTCACTGACGTCATTTCCGCCAATAATCAGCTCAAAAGGATCGGCCAGACCGTCGCGTTCAAGCACGTCTTCAATCCTGTCGCGAAACTTTGTCGAAACAATTCCTAGCCGCAAGCCACGATCACGCAAGGCCCTAACGGCAACTGGAACGTACGGAAGTAGAGTCGTTCTCTCGACCATGATTTGGTTGGAAAGTTCTCGAAAGTGTCCGCGAAACTCGTCGGCTCGAGAACGTTGCTGCTCGCCTGCCAAGCGCACGAGCGTCTCTGGCAACGACAGGCCGATTGTCGAGCGGACTTGCTCGTCACTCACCGGCTCGACTCCCATCTTCTCGAACGCGTAGGCGACACAAGCGATCACGGCGGGTGAGGAGTCCGCGAGCGTGTAGTCGAAGTCAAAAACGATTGCCGCTGTCAACTCCCATTGTTCGCCACTCCGCGCGACGAATTCTCTCAATCCCAAAGGAAACCACGACCCGAAACAACGGTGCCGCAAGCGTCAAGGTTGCGCCCACTGTACTACCCGTCGCCTCGATATCAATCCGACGTCGCTCGGAAACACCAAACCCGCAAATTCAATTTTCTCCCGTTAACGATCCGCCCAACCAAGTCCGGCAGCGGCGCTAAACTGAAGCACTCGACGATGCCCAACTTGTCTCCCAAGGTTCTGCTAATCATCGCCGCGACACTCGATGTTGGCGGCGGCGTGCTGATCGTATTTTCATTACCTGATGGAGGTCAAGCACTGTGGCTTGGGGTCGCGCTCATCGCCGTTGGATCGCTAATCATGCGCGCGGGAATGGCCCGCATGAACGCCGAACTCGAGACCAAACCGAGTAATGAAGCAACCTCGGCCTCGAGCCGCGGCGAAATCGAGCCAGAACTCCGGAAGCTAGCGCCGAGGCCGGTCGAGCTGACAGCGCGAGGGAAGATCGCCGCCGCCGTCTGGGTGGCCGTAATTTTACTAATGGGCGCTTTGACCTTACAGCATTTCAACCGGCTGCCGCCGCCGCAGTCAAAAGCCATGTTGGCATCCGACGGCGAATCCGCCACAGCGGTGATCAATCGCAAGGAGACGCGAACTCTCGAAGCCGGACCGCTGATGTATTCGATTGGATACAACTTTATTGACGAGTCAGGCGCGTCGATTCGGTCGAGCAGAACAGTGCCTCGCGCGGTGTTTGAATCTGTGACCGAGGGCGAGAATCTCAAGGTGGTTTACTTTCCGCTCGACCCAGCGGTTCATTACCTGCCTGAACTCACATCGCCGGTCACCACCCCGTTCGTTTGGCTAGCGATAGCTCTTCTCGTGGCGGCGGCGGGTTTCGCCGACGCGCAGCGAAGAACTCACAAGTCTCTGGCTGCAGAAGGCCGCGCGGTATCAGGCTTCGTAGCCGACGTGAAACGCCGAGGCGGCGTGCGCTCGTTCATAGTGAACTACGACGTAGGCGAGAGCCGACGCAGTATAAAGGCAGCGGAGCGAAATTCCAATTTGAAAAACGGCCAGTCGGCGACGGTGCTGTATGATCCAGCTCGCGTCGATCGCGCCGTCGTCTATCGCATAGCGCTCTATCGATCGCGCTAGCCCCGCGCATTGAGCCACAAAAAAGTCGGGCCGGCGTTATCCGCGCCGGCCCAAGCTCAAACTGATTAGAAAGTTAGTTCGCCAACAGGTGACGCAACTGCATCGCCCGCTGTGGATCACGCAGAGAAGCGAGCGCCTTCGATTCGATTTGGCGAATCCGCTCGCGTGTCAGGTCAAACGCCTTGCCGATCTCCTGCAACGTGTGTTCATGGTCGTAGCCGATGCCGAAGCGCATTCGAATCACTTCTTCCTCGTTCGGAGCGAGCGTATTCAAGATTGCCGCAGTGCGAATTTTGACGTCGCCCTCCATCAACCCCTGCATCGGAGATCTCGACGTTTTGTCTTCGATCAGATCCTCGAGAGCCGACTCGGCATCTCGCCCGACTCGGGTCTCGAGAGAGACGGGTGTGCGCGAGATCGAGCGTAGCGTCTCGACCTTATCGATCGTCGTTTCAAGCTGTTCGGCGATTTCCGCATTGGTCGGAGCGCGCCCAAGGTCCTTTTCGAGAACACGCGCGGCTCGCAAAAACTTGTTGAGCTGCTCGTTCATATGGACCGGAATGCGGACCGTGCGTGATTGGTCGGCCAGCGCCCTCGTAATTGCCTGGCGAATCCACCAGGTGGCATACGTAGAGAACTTAAAGCCTCGCGTGTAGTCAAATTTTTCAGCGGCACGCGTCAAGCCAATGTTGCCCTCTTGGATTAGGTCCAATAGATGCAATCCGCGATTCACGTACTTCTTCGCTACCGATACGACGAGTCGCAAGTTGGCCTCAACTAGCGCGCTCTTGCCTGATTCAGCCTCGATCGACCCGGCCCGTAGCTTCTTTTGTACTGCTTTTATTGCCTCGCGTTCGAACGGCATCCAATCGACGCCAAAACCGTGCTTGCGGGTAAACCGCGGGGCATCCCGTTCGAATTCTACAGCCAATTTACGCCACAGATCATCGTTCAACGGAACTTTTCGAATCTCGCGCGAAACCTGAATGAGGGCACGGCCGAGAGCCCATGCTCGTTGGCGCTGAGTCGCTTTATTGATGCGGCCCTTCCGATCGAACTCGGCCTTAGCGAGCTCTGCTCCTCCCAGCAGTGTCGCGACCCGCGTCAATCGGCGACGCAGGCTCTTGCCGGCCCGAGCGATGCCGGCGGAATCGTCGGCGCGAACGCCCCCGATAAAGTTGCGCGCGGCTTCGGGATTTTCGTTCAATTTCTCTCGCAAGTCGATAAGCTTGCGCCACATCCATTGGCTCCGCGATAGGGCACGGCGCATGCGCTTCTCGCCGCGCTCCATTCGCACCGCTAGGCGTACCTCGCCTGCCTTGTTCAGCAGCGGAACTTGGCCCATTTCGCTGAGATACAGGCGGACGCTATCTTCCGCTGGAGATGCCTGTTCGCGCTCGCGCGAATCGGCGAATTCAGGTGGGCCTCCCGACCACGAAAACGCATCTACACGCCCTTCGCCGGACCCTCTTGCTGTGACTGTGTCGTCCACGGTCCTAGTCATGGCTGAGTACGGGCCTCCTACCCTTAGTTATATAGACGCCGAAAAGCGCCAATTCGTTGCTAAGAAACAACTTTTTGTTTCTCTCGCAGTCCCGCTCGTGGATCGCCGCTGCGACCGCTAGAGGCCACGGAACTATAGATTCTGCACAACCTCAGCCAGTATACCGAGATTATCTCTGTCGGTGATGCGCCCGTCTTGTCCAATACAAGATGAGCCTGAAGGGGAGGGCGATTCCAATACAAGATGAGCCTGACGGGGATCCGTTGGGTGGTCAGGAACAGAGCAGCTGCGGGCGATGGGAGTCGCCGTGCAGCAAGCCGAATCGCTGAGTCTGGAGCAGATCGAGTGTTTTCTCGACGGGTGCCAATCCGTCGCCTTCGAGGGCGGCAATCGAAGCGACAAATATGCGCTCGTCGAAAGCGTCTTGAAGCGGCATCACTATGCCGACCAGAAGCGCTCCGTCAAGGGTCTCCTGCGGCGTTATCTCGCTAAGCTCACGGGCTTAAGCCGCGCGCAACTCACCCGCCTGATCGGACAGTTCTTGCACACGCGTTGCGTCCGTCCGAGGGCCTATCGGCGGCGCCGTTTTCCCAGCAAGTACACACGCGCCGACAGCGTCTTACTGGCGCACGTCGATCGAGTTCATCAGCGCCTCTCGGGGCCGGCCACCCGCCGCATTCTCCAACGCGAGTTCCAGATCTACGGCCGCAAAGAGTTTCGACGCCTGGCCGAATTGTCCGTGGGCCAGCTGTACAACTTGCGAAAAAGAGCCGTCTACCAACGTCACAGTTTGCATCTCGACAAGACCCGTCCCACGCCCGTTGCGATCGGCGAACGCCGCCAACCCGAGCCGCGAGGACGTCCGGGCTACCTGCGCATCGACACCGTGCACTCGCCCGAACAGGAAGGTGAAAAAGGCGCCTACAGCATCAATGTGGTCGACGAAGTGACGCAGTGGCAGGCCGTCGGCTGCGTCCAACGCATCAACGAAAACCACCTCATTCCCTTGCTGGAAGGCCTTTTGGAACAATTTCCATTTATCGTTCGCGGCTTTCACTCCAGACAATGGCAGCGAATTCGTCAACCATCAAACCGCTAAACTGCTCGAGAAGTTGCGAATTGAATTTACGAAGTCTCGCGCGCGCCGTTCGAACGACAATGCCTTGGTCGAAACCAAGAACGGCGCGGTGGTGCGCAAGTGGATGGGCTACCAGTTTTTGCCCTCGGAAGCGACGCAGGCGATCGACACCTTCTACCGCCAGTGGCTCAACCCGTACTTGAATTTTCATCGCCCATGCGCTTTCGCCAGCGAGCGCCGAGACCGCCGCGGCAAGTTGCGCAAGGTGTACGCCGAGTGGAGCACGCCGTGGGAAAAGCTGCTCAGCCTGCCCGCCGAGCAGCGCGGCCTGCGCGCGGATCGCTCGCTCAAGAAGCTCCAAGCGCGAGCGGACACTTGTTCCGACACCGAGTTTGCCGAGCAACTCGACGCTCAGCGCAACGAACTGCAACGCGTCTGCAAAGACCTCGCGATCTGCTGGCGCACGCGCTAGACAACGCCCCGACCCGAGGCGTTGTCGGCTCCTCCGGCCCACGTCCGAAGACGGCCGTGGGGTCTCGCCTGGGATGGCTGCAAAGGGGGATTGGGGTGCCGCCCCTTCCCCCTTATGCAATCCCCCTCACCCCGCCCTACGGGCCCCACAACGGGCTTCAACCTCAAGCCCCAATCCGAGCTATAATCCCTCCTGCCCACAGCTACCTTCGCCTGCCTCCTGCAGGCTCATCTTTCGATTGGAAAAGAGGCGCAAGGCAGTCGGGTCTCTTCATTACTACAGATCAGCTTTTCCTCTTAGTGTCACGACAGTAGTACCGGTAGCGATGTTCTAGACCTCAAAG
>CBDBHI010000034.1:0-7815 GCA_965205595.1 Bryobacterales bacterium
GCCTACCCGGACACTTGCCTAAATTGCTACGTGTTTTTTTTCTCTTATGAGTGATCTCTTTAGCGGATAAAGCCGCACTGGCGACGCGTGGCGTCCTACGATAGGGAGAGGTCTCGGGTCGTGAATCTTTCAGTTCATGTGGCAAGGTGGCTGTTGCTGCTGACGATGGTGGCGGGCTCGCTGTTTGCGCAGTCGGGCGCGACGGTCGAGGGGACGGTAACGGATCCTGACGAGCGGGCAATTCCCGGCGTCGAAATTGCCTTCACTCAGATTGAGACGGGATTGGTCAGGACGGTTACGACCGGACCGGATGGCCGTTACGTCGTGACCACGCTTGCGCCGGGGCAGTACCGCATCGTTACGAAGTTTGAGGCGTTCGAGCCTTACGTCGGCGAAGGCATCACCCTAACCAGTGGGCGGGTTGCGCGTTTTGATATCAGCTTGGCGATAGCAGGGACTGTCGATACTGTAAACGTCAGCGCCGAGCTGCCGCTGATTTCACCCAACGCCGCGGACTGGGGTGGCCTCGTGCCCGAGGCCAACCTGCGCGAGCTGCCGCTAAACGGGCGCGACCTCTTCGAACTCTCGGCTCTTGAACCCGGCGCGACGTTGCCGGCATCGGCGCGTAACGGTCTCGCGCAGGGTCTGGGTGGCCAGATTTCCGTCAAGGGTTCGCGCCCCAACCACAACAGCTTTCAACTCGACGGCGTGTACATCAACGACGCCACGTCGGCGGCTCCTGCAAGTGCCGCGGGGAATGTATTGGGTCTAGAAGCAGTCAGGGAAGTCCACCTGGTTACGAACCCGTTTAGTGCCGAGTATGGGCGCACCGCCGGCGGCGTGTTCGTGGCCGTTTCACGTTCGGGCGGCAATCAACTTCACGGCAGCTTGTACGAGTACTTCCGAAATAGTTCGCTTGATGCGAAGAATTTTTTCGATTCGCCCACCGCCGATATTCCACCGTTGCGGCGCAATCACTTCGGCGGACTGATCTCGGGCCCAATCGCCAGTAACAAAGCATTCTTTCTGGTGAACTACGAAGGCTTGCGGCAGCGGCTTTCAAGAACAGCTAGTCCGGTCGTCCCAACGGCGGAAGCGCGGCTCGGAAATCTGCCTGGGGGCAACGTCAACGTCGCGCAATCGGTCAAGCCTTACATCGACCTTTACCCGCTACCGAACGGCCGAGATTTCGGTGACGGCACTGGCGCCTTCATCAATCAGGGGTCTAGCTCGACCAACGAGGATTTCGTTGCCGGCAAAGTCGACTTGGTTCTGGGCGACTCAACGCAGCTGTCGACGCGCTACACATTCGACGACGCCGGAAACCGCGCGCCAGACCCGCTGCAGTTGTGGACCTTCGGACTCGACTCGCGCGACCAGTTTTTACATAGCGAGCTTCGTCACGTTCATTCACCGAACACGATTGCGACTTTTCGAGGTGCGTTCAGCAGGGTAGACAATTTCGAGAGCGCGGCGACCGAGATTTCCCCTCAGCTTTCTTTTGTCCAGGGCCTGCCGGCGGGGACGATGACCGTCAACGGGCTCAGTGATTTTGGTGGTTTCCAAGCGCGCGCGGCGCCCCGGCGTTTCATCATCAATAGCTATCAGTTCAGTGGCGAGATAGTGCATACGTCGGGTCGCAGCACTTGGCGTATGGGCGGCGGGTTCGATCGTGTGCAATTCAACCAACGTTCAGACTTGAGTGCGGTCGGTGCTTATACGTTTGACTCGCTGGCGCTGCTCTTACAGGCTAGGCCACGAGTCGCCGAGGTGATGCAACCAGGCTCCGATACAGCTCGTGGTTGGCGCTACAACCAATTTCACGGCTACATTCAAAATGAATTCCGGGTCAATGAGAGACTCAGCCTGAGCCTCGGAGTGCGCTACGAGGCGGCTTCGACGCCGACCGAGGTGAACGGCAAAATCGCCGTCTTGCGCGACTTCGTCAACGACGCGGAAACTACGGTTGGCGGCCCGTTATGGAAGAATCCGTCGAAGGACAATTTCGCGCCACGCGTTTCGCTGGCGTGGGATCCGATCGGCGACGGCAAGACCGTCATTCGTGCCGGCGGTGGCATCTTCTTTGATTTGTTGGGGGCCCGCGAATTGACGATTGCGGGCGTCCGCACGCCGCCGCTGTTTAACCGCATCTTGGTTTTTGGGCGGCCACGATTCCCCGACATTCTAGATGCGGCCGCGGGCCGAAATCCATCGAGTTCGATGGACGGCCTCGACTTTGAACTCAACCAGCCCTACGTCGCCCGCTGGCAGCTAAACGTCGAACGCCAATTGGGCCGCGACACATTAGTTCGTTTGGGCTATAGCGGCGCGCGAGGAATCCATTTGATGGGTCAGTTGATCAATGCGAATACGCCGATTCCCGACCGCCTCGACGATGGGCGCTTCTTTTTCCCGGCGAGTAATCCGCGCGTGAATCCTGCGTTTTCGCGTATTGGTCTGCGGCGATCACAGTTCAATTCGTTCTATCAGGGAGTCACGCTTAGCGCGCAAACTCGCGTCGGCGATCGGTTTCGTGTACGCGGGAAATACACCTTCAGCCGCTCAATCGACGAATCGTCAAGTGAAGCGTTTAACGACTTTGTCGCTAGCGATCAGGTTCCGACTGTTTGGGACTACCGCGCCAATCGCGGTCTCTCTGACTTCGATCAGGATCACGTATTCGCCGCCAACTTTTCATACACGATCAGCGAATGGACTGGAACAAGATTGCCGGCTCTGCTCGGCGGATGGGAAGTTCACGCCATCGCTCAGGCTGTTTCAGGCACGCCATTTGCACCGCGCGTCGGATTTGATCGGGCGCGGCTGCGGCCTGCTTTTGGCGATGTTGGGCAGCGCCCTGATCTCGTCTCGGGGCAATCCGCGGACTCGATCACGTTGGGCGATCCGGCGCGCTACTTCGACTCGACCTCTTTCACCCTGCCGGTGGCCGGATTCTTAGGCAACCTTGGCCGTGGGACTTTGCGCTCACCCAGTTTGTTTTTCGTTGACCTCGCGGTGCATAAGACGCTGTGGGCCAACGATCGTCACGCGCTGAATCTCCGCGCCGAAATGTTCAACGTGACGAACCATCCGAACTTCCAAGTGCCATCCGGGCGAGCGCTATTCACGAGCAGTGGGGGCCGCATCGGTAGCGCCGGGCGCATCACCCAGACGAGCACCACGTCGCGTCAAGTTCAGCTTGCGTTGCGCTGGGATTTCTAGAAACGTAGCATCTTTCGATCAGGTAGCCGAGGAACTCCTCGCAACTGCTAGACTTGCTACTCCGGCTTGAGTTGGAGTGACATTCCTCTTTTCCAATCGAAAGATGAGCCTGCAGGAGGCAGGCGAAGGTAGCTGTGGGCAGGAGGGATTATAGCTCGGATTGGGGCTTGAGGTTGAAGCCCGTTGTGGGGCCCGTAGGGCGGGGTGAGGGGGATTGCATAAGGGGGAAGGGGCGGCAGCCCCAGTCCCCCTTTGCAGCCATCCCAGGCGAGACCCCACGGCCGTCTTCGGACGTGGGCCGGAGGAGCCGACAACGCCTCGGGTCGGGGCGTTGTCTAGCGCGTGCGCCAGCAGATCGCGAGGTCTTTGCAGACGCGTTGCAGTTCGTTGCGCTGAGCGTCGAGTTGCTCGGCAAACTCGGTGTCGGAACAAGTGTCCGCTCGCGCTTGGAGCTTCTTGAGCGAGCGATCCGCGCGCAGGCCGCGCTGCTCGGCGGGCAGGCTGAGCAGCTTTTCCCACGGCGTGCTCCACTCGGCGTACACCTTGCGCAACTTGCCGCGGCGGTCTCGGCGCTCGCTGGCGAAAGCGCATGGGCGATGAAAATTCAAGTACGGGTTGAGCCACTGGCGGTAGAAGGTGTCGATCGCCTGCGTCGCTTCCGAGGGCAAAAACTGGTAGCCCATCCACTTGCGCACCACCGCGCCGTTCTTGGTTTCGACCAAGGCATTGTCGTTCGAACGGCGCGCGCGAGACTTCGTAAATTCAATTCGCAACTTCTCGAGCAGTTTAGCGGTTTGATGGTTGACGAATTCGCTGCCATTGTCGGAGTGAAAGCCGCGAACGATAAATGGAAATTGTTCCAAAAGGCCTTCCAGCAAGGGAATGAGGTGGTTTTCGTTGATGCGTTGGACGCAGCCGACGGCCTGCCACTGCGTCACTTCGTCGACCACATTGATGCTGTAGGCGCCTTTTTCGCCTTCCTGTTCGGGCGAGTGCACGGTGTCGATGCGCAGGTAGCCCGGACGTCCTCGCGGCTCGGGTTGGCGGCGTTCGCCGATCGCAACGGGCGTGGGACGGGTCTTGTCGAGATGCAAACTGTGACGTTGGTAGACGGCTCTTTTTCGCAAGTTGTACAGCTGGCCCACGGACAATTCGGCCAGGCGTCGAAACTCTTTGCGGCCGTAGATCTGGAACTCGCGTTGGAGAATGCGGCGGGTGGCCGGCCCCGAGAGGCGCTGATGAACTCGATCGACGTGCGCCAGTAAGACGCTGTCGGCGCGTGTGTACTTGCTGGGAAAACGGCGCCGCCGATAGGCCCTCGGACGGACGCAACGCGTGTGCAAGAACTGTCCGATCAGGCGGGTGAGTTGCGCGCGGCTTAAGCCCGTGAGCTTAGCGAGATAACGCCGCAGGAGACCCTTGACGGAGCGCTTCTGGTCGGCATAGTGATGCCGCTTCAAGACGCTTTCGACGAGCGCATATTTGTCGCTTCGATTGCCGCCCTCGAAGGCGACGGATTGGCACCCGTCGAGAAAACACTCGATCTGCTCCAGACTCAGCGATTCGGCTTGCTGCACGGCGACTCCCATCGCCCGCAGCTGCTCTGTTCCTGACCACCCAACGGATCCCCGTCAGGCTCATCTTGTATTGGACAAGACGCATTTTAGAGGAGGCTACGATGCGTTTTTTGATGAAAGTTTCCATGCCGGTTGAGCCCGGTAATGCAGGCGCGGCAAACGGATTTGCGGCGATCCAGCAAATCTTGGAGCAACAGAAGCCCGAGGCAGTTTACTTCATTGCCGAGGGCGGCACGCGAACCGGAATCCTGATCGTCAATTTAGACAAGGAGTCTGATATACCCCGTTTCGCCGAGCCCTGGTTCCTGGCGTTTAACGCATCTGTCGAACTCACGCCGGCGATGACGCCGGAAGATTTGGCCGCGGCGGCCTCAGACCTTGAGGCGGCGGTGAAGTCGTTTGGATAGATAGCGGACGTAGGTTCCGGCTACGATGATTGGTTTTGATACGGGCGGACAGTTGGCTTGACGGAAGCGATTGATCCGCGCGTTCGAACTGATTGAGGACTCGCGCGGCTCAAGAACGGCTCGGTCGATTTTCGGTGGGGCCTCGCTTTTGGCCCCCCGGGGGTCGGGTGTTTGGTCAGGATTGGCGCGGTGGTTCTTTGGCTTGTGAATGGCGGTGTTTCGCGGGTTCCTTCGCTGGGATGGGGACAGTCCACACGTAGGTTCGATTTCGCGGTGTAGATTACGTTGTCTCATGGGACAGTCCCGCCCCGCTGATGCAGTTTCGCCCGCGACGTGGTGAGAAATGCGGGCTGGGAACGTGCCTCAACACTACACCCCGGTACAGGTATTTGCCGCACCCGATGGTAGACTGGTCTCGTGTTTCAATCAGCAGTTAAAGACAACGAGATTTACGATGTCGTGATTGTCGGATCAGGCGCCACCGGCGGAATCGCGGCGTGGCAGTTGACCGCCGCCGGCCTTAACGTTTGTGTGGTCGAGGCCGGGCCGAAAATCAGCGACGCCGACTTCACCGAGCATGTTCTGCCCTATCAATTGAAGTACCGCGGGAACTCCGCGCCGTTCGTTGGCGGGATCCCCAAATCGCCCGAGTTGCTGCGCACGCGGCCGATTCAGGGCCTGGTTTACGCCTGCCGCGAATCGAACTACAAATGGTGGGCGAACGACATCAAGAACCCTTACCAGACCCCCGAAGGTAAGCCGTTCCGCTGGATTCGTCAGCGCGCTCTTGGTGGGCGCTCTCTCTCGTGGGGCCGACAGTCGTACCGCATGGGCGACATCGACTTTAAATGTGCCGATCGCGATGGGCACGGCGAGAACTGGGGCATTGAGTACAAGGATCTCGCTCCCTACTACGGAAAAGTCGAACGCTACATCGGCTTGAGCGGCATCCGCGAAGGCTTGTCGCAACTTCCCGATAGTGAGTTCATGCCGGCGATGCCGTTTACGTGCGGTGAATCGATGTTCCGGGGTCGCTTGAAAGACCGCATGGGACGGGTCGCGACGATGGGCCGCTCGGCGATTATTACCAGGCCGCACAATGGCCGGCAGCCTTGCCACTACTGTGGCCCTTGCGAGCAAGGTTGCATCACGCACTCGTACTACAACAGCCTCACAACGTCGCTGAAGACCGCGGTGGATAGCGGCAAATGCACGATCGTGACTGACGCGGTCGTGGCGCACTTGACCAAGGATTCGCGCACCGGGAAAGCGTCAGGCGTAGCTTATATCGACCGCAATACCCGCGCTTCGGGTGAGATTCGTGGCAAGGTTGTGATGCTGTGTGCCTCGACGCTTGAGTCCACGAGGTTGATGATGCTGTCGGCGGCGGAAGGGCTCGACTTCAACGCTAGCGGTGCTCTTGGACACTACTTGATGGATCACATCTACCAGGGCGGTGCGGCTGGCGAGATGCCTGAGATCGAGGCCAAGCCTTGGGTCGGCATGCCACGCCGTCCGAATGGGATGTACATTCCCCGCTTCCGAAACGTCGATCAGACGGAGACGAAAGGGATGATTCGCGGCTACGGCTACCAGGGTGGCAGCGCCCCCGCGTTTGATATGCGGGCCAAAGGCTTCGGCGCCGGCTTCAAACAGGCCGTTCACGATGGAGCCAAGTGGCGCACTAGCTTCGGCGCTTGGTGTGAGTGCTTGCCTCGCTATGAAAACTACGTCGCACTCAACAAAGATCGCCGCGATGCGTGGGGCATTCCGACGCTTGACATCCATTTCGACTGGAGTGAGAACGAGAAAGCGCTGTGGCAGGATGCGCGCCTGCAGGGCGCCGAAATGCTGGAAGCCACCGGCCACAAGAACGTCCGATTGACCGGCTCGCAGTCGGTCGGGGGGTTCTGCATTCACGAAGTGGGGACCGCCCGCATGGGTAAAGACCCCAAGAAGTCGGTGCTCAACACGCAAGCGCAATCACACGCGATCGACAACGTGTTCGCGACAGACGGCGCTGCTTGGGCATCGATCGGCTGCCAGAACCCGACACTGACAATGATGGCAATTACGGCTCGCGCCGCGGAGTACGTGGCGGCAGAGGGCAAGACCGGTCGTTGGGGCTAATCGCCGCCCGAAAGTTCTTCTTCCGTTTGGCGTAGTACGCCGTCAGGTGGTGAGAATTTCGAGTTAGCGCCCCGAGATGCTCAGGTCGTCAATTTCGTTGCGGGCGCCGCGCGTAACAATAAAATTTCGTCCGGTGGTGTATACCCAGTGCGCCAAGTCTCGCAGCGGCTCCCAGCAGATAAACGCAAAGCGAATCACCAGAATCGAAACGATCAAGTTGCAGACCAAAGGAACCGATGAGGCCCTGTGGAATTCAGGGAACGAGCGCGACAGACCGAGATCCAGGACAAAAGTCAAACCTAGCGCCACGATCACGACGAAGACTTCGGCCACAAGCCGAGTGAACAGCTCCTTCGGCGATTCGCGGACGGTCGGCGTACTCCGAGGCTGCGGAATCCTCATTCGCGCCAGAGTCGAGACTTGGTCGCTCACGTGTTTTAGTACGTTCTCGTGCCGGGCTAATTCCGATAGAACTGCTG
>CBDBHI010000035.1:0-5630 GCA_965205595.1 Bryobacterales bacterium
CTGGGCAAGGATGTCTCCAAGGCCTCGATCGCCAAGATACTGGACGTCTCCCGCTCCGCCCTCTACCACTTCATCCAGACCCGCAAGATCGCTCCGGGCTGACTACAAGGCTCGGACCGCCCTTATGTTGTATTTCAACACGAATGTGGGCGCTACCCTTGTCTGAGACGTCAACTAGAACCCAAGCCGAGGAACGACTGGACTGCGTGGCTAATCGTATTGATCGTCACACCCTTTGCGAGCGACCACGTGTCGGAAGCCACCGCCTGTTTCGCGCGCTTAAACCAGTCGATGGCTATCGGTTCGACTTTTTGCCCGTTCTCGCCGACGTCCTCAATCGCACTTTTGAGCGCATCGACTTGATCAGGCGGGACGCCGACTTCACGCAGCGCCTTCGTCAGCCCTGACAGGTCGCCCTTGTTGACGTCCAGCGCGATTTGCTCCGCGGCAGGACTGGCGTTCGCGATGTTGCCGGTATATGGACCGAATACGAAGACTTGGTTGAACACGTTACTCGCTGCGACCTCGACGGCAGCTGTCGGCGAGGGGTCGTCGTCCGCCATTAACTCCGGCATCTCTTCCTCGAGGCGAAGGCAGAATTCCAGGATCCGGTTTCTAACCGTATCGATCATGTCCACAATCGCAGACACGCCGATGACCTGCCGAGCTGCAATCAACGTCATTTCGAACTTTCCGTCGCGTTGGGCCCACAAGACCCAATCCCCCGGCCATTCGAGAGTCAAGCGCTCGCCCTCGCCTTCGAGAAGCGACTCCAGACTAGCCACGCCTGCCGGAAAGCGGGCGGTCCGTGCACGGTCCTGCATCTTCTCGGGAAGGAGCATCGCCGGAATAGGTGCATTCTTGTAGCCCGATTGAAAAGCCATCCAGCGAAATCGCCCGCGGGGGGACGGCAGCGGTTGACTTTGAAACCTGAAGGCGAAGCGCTCTTGAAACTCCCCAGCGTGCGCGAATAGTCCTCCAGAGCCCGGATACTAGACCTTGGGGCTTCGGGAGTCAAGTGCATACCCCAGTAGGTGCATTCTTGTAGCCCGATTGAAAAGGTCCAGCGAAATCGCCCGTGAGTGGTGCCATCACCTTCCGGTACTCTGGCAAGTCGTTCCCGTCCTTATAGCCGTTGAGTTCCTGAAGCGCCCAGTCTCGAAGCTCGTTGTTCTTCAACTTGGCGCCAAGGACGGCGCATTTTCGGAGCACATTGGCGATGGGTACGTTCGCGTCAACGGCGGCGTCCCGGATCTCTTTCAGCAAACTCGGCATTCCTCTTGGCCCCCCCCTGCGTGGGTGACATTCCGAAACAATGGCGAACGTGGACGTGCCCGACTCCCATATCCCGTGGTAGCCGCATCCTGGCCACCGCCCATGGTCTCATGAACAGTGACACTGCGGAACCGGCTTCGTATCTTGCCTCCCGTCACGCGTTCCGTGCGCGATCCCCAGACACACGGCTGATCGCCCAATACGGCGCCAGCGTCTGCCGGGAAATGGCGGAACCCGTCGCCGTTGTATGAGAATCGCGTGACGACCGGCCCTCCCAGGAAGTATGGATGGGTCAATATTCTTCCCGTGTTCGCTGCATCGGGATGGCCATATGCATCGGGGGTGACCTATGAGTGCTGCCGTCTTTCTGGGATCGCTGGTGCTCGTGCAGCTTCTGGGGCAACACAACTGGGACGTCGTTCGGCTGGTTGACGAGTTTACCGATGAAGTCTCTGTAGATGCTGTCAGGCTCAGTGAAGATGGGCAGTTTCTCATTAACATCGACTGTGGTAAGGGTGACGATGACGCGATTATTTCAATCGGTGTGTTCGGGCTAGGCGAGGGTTTCGGGAGTACTACGATTCGGGCGCGGTGGGATACGGGGCCGATCGAGAACTGGCCGGAACCGGCCGTGCCGGTAGGACCGGAGATCCTAACGTTCGCGCAATTCGACCACGAGGATTTCGTCTTGACGACGATCCGGAATCTGTATTCGCGGGATCTTCTCAGAATCGAGTACTGGAACGCGTCGAACGACAGATCGGTTGCGCGTATCAGCCTGTCCGATGCCGACGCCGTGCTGGACGAGGTAGGATGCCGACCGTTGCTTTGATCACCGTTGTCGGCGCACAGGTTCTTTGGCGCGGCCTCGTCGTCGCACTGGAAGTACGCTGCTCGCCCTATGACGCATCCGACTACAGCTATCGCAATCCGTCGAAGACCGGATCATCGAAGAGCTCGGGGGCGTTTACGGGCCGTATATACGGGCCGCTGGTTCTCCGACAAGGGCCAGACGGATATCGAGCATATCGTCGCCCGTTCGGAGGCCCATGACAGTGGGTTGTGTGCCGCCAGCCCGTACTTGACGCCGCAGCGTCAAGTAACCTCAATCTGGTACATTTGGACCGAGGCATGGTCAGCGATCAGACGAGAAACGACATTTGGCAGGATCTCTTGGATTCGGACCGGCTGGTCAGGTATTACGAGGCTCTTGCCAACCACTATCGCCGCAAGCATTCGTTCACGCTGCTTCTGCTGGCTGCCGGTGCCGCCAGCTCGGTCGCGGCAGTTCTGAACTTGTTCCCCGACATCGTTCAGTTGATCGCGAACGCGCTCGTTGGATTGGTTGCCGCGTGGGTTTTCATTGCCGACTACGCAAAGAGGGCCGCCATTGCGCATACGATCAGTCTTCAATGCAATCACTTGGACGTCGAGTACAAAACTCTGTGGGCCGGGGTCGAGCATCTCGACGAAGCGGAAGCGCGGCAAAGGCTCAGTGTCTTGGCGCACAAGATGAACGATACGACGCAACGATCAGGGGATGCTGGCATCGTCGACAACCGCAGGCTGAACGAAAAGAGTGAAGCGGTGGCCTTCAAGACAGTGCGCGAACGATATGCCACATGAAAAGGATGTACAGCACCCTCGAAAATGTCCAAAACACCGGCAAGCCGCAACGACCGGGCAAGACACCGCCGCCGCCGCCACCACCGCGGCCCAAGCCAGAGCGACCACCCGCAGACCCCAAGCCCAAAAAGTAGGCTCTTCGGGGATTTTAGTGGCTGGCGGCGGTGAGTGACGGATCCCTCGCCACTGTGAGGCCGACCTCCCGGAGCCTGCTTCGGTGCCATTCAAGGGCTTCGTGACAACTCTACGGCCCCCAAGGCCGGGCGGCGACTGCGTTGACCGACATGGCGCACCGGATCGGGAAGCTCTTCGGCAACGGTCCGACGCTCTGGGTCAACATGCAGAAGGCGATTGACATGTGGGACGCTGAGCGCGAGCACTCGACAGACTACGCAAAGATTCAGACCTTGGAGATAGCTCGATAAAGCTGCTTATCGAACTGTTTGGAAAGTGGTGGCCCTGTTTTGTCTGGGGAACATGGGAGAATAAAGCCATGCAGCGTCAACGCGGCGAGTTGGTTCCGATCGGTGAAGTCGTCGCCGATCTGGACGGGCCGGTGAAGGCGATCCGCGAAGCATCGCCCCAGGCGCGGCACCACTTCACCCGCTTCGATCAGGTGAACCAGCTTGTCAGCGCCAGCGAAGCGGACCCCGATCTCGGTTTCATGGCGCGGATGCTGGTGTTGTGCTCCCTGCCCCGCACCAACCCCGGCAACAGGACTCAGTACAAGCGCGTCAACGGCCCGTACACGCTCTACATGAACACTACGGCAGATAACAAGCTCCCGTTCGGCAACCTGCCGCGCTTGATCCTCGCGTGGCTCTGTACCGAAGCGGTGCGGACCCAAAGCCGCGAGCTAGTCCTGGGTCGTTCGCTTTCCGAGTTCATGCGGACCCTCGGCGTCTACAGCAGCAGCGGAGAAAAGCACACCCGGCTCCGCAATCAAATGAAGCGGCTCTTTGGTTGCACTGTCTCGATGATCTACGAGAACGAACGCGGGGAAGCCCGCGTCAGTTCACTAGTAGCCGACCGCACCGTTTTTTGGTGGAGCGAGGGCAAGCCCGATCAGTCCTCGCTGTGGGATAGCAAGATCGAGTTGGGCGAGAAGTTTTTCAACGAGATCATCAACCACCCGGTACCGATCGACATGAACAGCCTCACGGCGCTCAAGCGCTCCCCCCTGGGCCTCGATCTCTACCTATGGCTGGTGTACCGCACCTTCCCGCTCCGCGCTCCGCTACGCCTCACGTGGCGGCTCCTGTACGGCCAGTTCGGAGCGCACCCGGACAAGGCCAGCGACAAGTTCATCGTCCGGAACTTCCGTACAAAGTGCCTCCGCGAGCTAAAGAAGATCAAGATCGCCTGGCCGGAGTTGAACTACGCAACGGCCAAAGGGGTCTTGATCCTGCATCCCTCGACTCCGGCTATCGCTCCGGTTGGACAAGCACAGCTAACAAGCTAATCTCCCCTTTTCCGGCCCGTCAACGGCCTTTCCGCGCCGGGTTGGACCCTTACCATGCCAACCGGCGCGGGATCACTGCAAGGCCGCAAATCTCCTATTTCCACAGGCTTGTGTGATTCAGGGGAGTTTTCCACGACTATTCGGGATCACTCCCCGGCCCGATTTGTCGACTATTCGGGATCACTCCCGGTTCGATTCTTCGACTATACGGGATCACTATACAAGTAGGTAAAGAACAAGTAGTAAGAACAAGTAGTAGGAGCGACTAGCCTGTGGATAACTCGCTAAAAACAAAAGAGAAAACACCTCAAGAGAGGGGCTAACGCCCCTCCCGAAAACCAAAACCAAAAACCTTCCTTATAGATAAACAACTGAAAACAAACGGCTTATGACCATACAGCGGCGGTACGGGCAAGCGAACCGATAACAAAACCCAACCCAAAAACCGGGATAGTCTCCGCCGAGGGGCGAGTCAAGCCGCTGGCGCGGCTCCTACGCTGCGCTACGGCCCTGCGGGTGACATGCGCCCCTCGGCTACGGCTCAAGGCGGCTTGAAAGAGACGGGAGCGACCCCCCCCTTTTGTGCCGCTAGCGCGGCGAAGGGGGGATGCTCCCGTCTGTATGTATCCCTGCGGGAAAGCTCCCCGACCCGCACGCCTGCCGGACGACGAGCGGCGCGCTGCTTGACCGACTCATCCGCGCGTTCCTGGTCGTCGGCGGCGTCAGTGTCGCGTGCGCCTGGACGTGGCCCGGCGCGTTTCCCGCAGCCGATCCTCGACGCCCGGTTGGGCGACGGGCGGGTCGCGCGTGGCCATCTGTGTGCCCCCCGCCAGCCCGCACGTGGCCATCACCGTGCGGCGCTTCGGCACACGATCCTTTTCGGCGGCACAGCTGGTCTCACAAGGCGCGCTGCCCGCGCACATCCGTGACAAAGCCGAGCGGGTGTTGCACACCCGCCGCAATATCCTCGTCAGCGGCGGCACCGCGAGCGGCAACACGACGCTGCTCAACGCGCTCATTGCCCTCATCCCCGACGACCAGCGGATCGTCGCCATCGAGGACACCTTGGAGCTCCGCATCGACTCCCCGAACTGCGTCCGGTTCGAGGCGCGCCGGTTACAGCAGGGAGCGTCACGATCCGCGACCTCGTGCGCCACGCCTTGCGGCACCGGCCCGATCACATCGTCGTCGGCGAAGTGCGCGGCGCCGAAAGCGGCCGACAGCTCCGTGACTATCGTCCTGTTGTCCCCGAGCGAAGCGCTGTCCG
>CBDBHI010000036.1:0-23892 GCA_965205595.1 Bryobacterales bacterium
TACTCTGAACTGGCCCCTTGCGGCAGTTTAATTTTGCCCCCCCTAGAACTGAGAACGGCGCTGACAAACTAGACCACAGAACGGCGTTTTGAAGCCGTTCGAGGGCGGCGGGAAATTAGACCGCCCGGGTGGTCCGCTGGCATCCATTCGGTGTTTTGTGGAACACGGGAAGGATGTATCGCGTGGAGCTATATGCTCAAGTACGGCGCAGTGTCTACGTCGAAGGGCTGAGTGAACGCGAGGCCGCCAAGCGGTTTGGCTTAGCGCGGGAGACGGTGCGCAAAATGCTGCGCTACGCTGCTCCGCCGGGCTATCGACGGAGCAAACCGGTCAGACGGCCGAAGCTCGAAGCGTTCACCGGAATCATCGATCAGATTCTGCTCGACGATCAGCAACAGCCGAAGAAACAACGCCATACCGCGAAACGCATCTTCGACCGTTTACGCGACGAGTACGATTTCACGGGCGGCTACACGATCGTCAAGGACTATGTCCGCGAGAAGAAGCTCGGCGGACAAGAGATGTTCGTGCCGTTGGCGCATCCGCCCGGCGACGCGCAGACCGACTTCGGCGAAGCGATCGTCGTTATCAATGGAGTCCAGCGCAAAGCGCACTTCTTGGTGGTCGATCTTCCGCACAGCGACGACGCCTTTGTGAAAGCCTTTCCCGCCGAGACGACGGAAGCGTTCTGCGAAGGACACAACGCGGCGTTTCGTTATTTCGACGGCGTGCCGCGCAACATCGTCTACGACAACACGACGCTGGCGGTGGCAAGGATTCTCGGCGACGGCACGCGCAGACGCACGCGGGTGTTCAGCGAACTGCAGTCGCACTACTTGTTCGCCGATCGTTTCGGCCGCCCGGGCAAGGGCAACGACAAGGGAAAAGTCGAGGGACTCGTAGGCTACGCGCGGTGCAACTTCATGGTGCCGATTCCGAGATTCGAGAGTTGGGAAGCCTTCAACGAACACCTTGAAGCGAAGTGTCGAGCCAACCGCGAACGGCGCTTGCGACGGCACACCGAAACCGTCGGCGAACGCTTCGAGCGCGATCGAAAGGCATTGTTGCCCCTGCCGCCGACAGCCTACGACGCCTGCGACAAACGCTCGACACGGGTGACTTCGTTGTCACTGGTGCGCTATGCGACCAACGACTACTCGGTGCCAACGCGCTACGGCCACCGCCAGGTCCTGATCAAAGCCTACGTCGATGAGGTGGTGATCTGTTGCGGCAGCGAGGAGATCGCCCGCCATCAGCGCAGCTATGAACGTGAAGAACTTGTTTTCAATCCCGTGCATTACTTGGCGTTGTTGGAGCGCAAGACCAACGCGCTCGATCAAGCCGCGCCGTTGGTCGGCTGGGAGTTGCCGCCGGAGTTTGCGAAGCTGCGACGTTTGCTCGAAGCTCGTTTGGGCAAAGCGGGCAAGCGCAAGAGGCGAACGCCGCTGAACTACTTGGACACGTTGTTGGGAGCGGAGGTGGACGATCGCGAGAGGCGCACGATCGAGCGCCGGCTGCGCGAAGCCCGGTTGCCGCGGCTGAAGACGCTGGAGGAGTTTGACTTCACACAGAGCAAGAAGGTGACGGCGCCCGAGATGGCGCAGTTGGCCGAAGGCGGGTACGTCGCGCGCTCGGAGCCGGTTTTGTTTCTGGGCGATTGTGGCACGGGCAAAACGCATCTGATGACGGGCTTGTGCGTGGCGGCATGTCGGCAGAAACGGCGGGTGCGGTTTACGACGGCGGCGGCGTTGGTGAACGAGTTGGTGGAGGCGAAACAGCAACTGCAGTTGAGTCGGGTGTTGGCGCGTTGGTTGCGTTACGAGCTGATCGCGATTGACGAGGTGGGCTATGTCCCGATGGCGGAGATCGGAGCGGAGTTTCTATTTCAAGTGATCGCCGATCGGGCGGAGAAGGCTGCGTTGATGGTGACGACGAACCTGCCGTTTTCCGAGTGGACGAAGGTGATTCCGAACGCGCGGCTGTGCAAGGCGCTGCTGGACCGCATCACCGATCGGGCGCACACCATCGAGACGGGAGAGGAGTCGTATCGCTTTCGCCGCACGCTGGCGAAGCGGAGGAAGAGGGGGGTAAGGACGGCGGACGTTTTTGCGGGCTTTGGCCTACGCTCCGCCCTACGGGCTACGCTCCGGCCAAAGCCCGCAAAAACGAAAACGAGAGGCAAAGGAATCAATGACTTAAGGGGGGGCCAAATTAAACCGCCGAAGTGGGCCACGTGAAGTTGCCAAAACCACTGTTTCGCCGCAACTGCAGGGCTGCTGCGATGCAGCCGGCTCGTCTTCGTTCAACAGCGTCTCGAGCAGCCCCGCTCCGGCTTGATGCAGGGCGTCGCGCGTCGCTTGCTCGACCGCTTCGAGATCGAGCAAGCCCGTCTTGCGCCGTGCGGCGAAGATCACCCGCGGCAACCGGCCTACTTCCGCGGAGACTTCTTGTTGGATCGCTTCGGCCGTTTTTTTTCCCGCGACGTCAACGCGCTGTCTTCTTCCACTGGGCGCAACCGGCAGATCTGTTCGTTGATGGCTACGAAACTGCGAGACAGTTCTTGAAAGGTCTTGTACTCCGCCACCTCACGCTCAGCTTTGCGTCGAGCCGCGGGCGAGGCAAGCGACTCGGAAACCTGCTTTCCATTGACATAGTGAGATAGGCGAAAGTTCGGGCCGTGCCCAACACTGTCCGGCTGAGCGCAGTGGCAACCGGACTTGCCACAACGGCGCGTAAAACTGCTCACCGAACCGGAACGCAGATCGCCAAGTTGTGCGATCTGCTGGAGTAGCTCGGAGCGGCGCAACTCCAGCGCAATCACAGAGGACGGTGTGGGGGATTCCATCTGAACATTGTATAATGCTCAGACATGCCCGCCCCGCTTCCTGCTCTCGCCTCTGTACACTTTCATGTCGCGTACCCCGTTCGCAATTGGGGTTGCCAACATAAAACAAAATACGTATACGTTGTTCAGCTTTAGTTGAGCGAGCCAGTTGGTGGCTCGCCTTAATTCAGGGGCAATCCCGTTGCGTCCCTTCGTTAACAGATCAGAAGCGCGCTAGTACCACGCGCTGCGGTTCAGGTGTTTTTTTCAGTGGCTTAGTGTTGCCGCTTAGTTTTCGGCGGCAGCATTCGGATGTAACCTCATCCGGTATGGCCGCGGGTCTAATCAACCTCGGCCGCTACGACGATAAACACTCGACGACCTGCGAGAGAAGCAGCAGATCGAAGAGAAGAGGGTGGGTTATGGCAGTCAAAGAAGCAGCGAAACTAACGAAGGCGCAAGTGAAGCGCTTTAAGAAAATTTTAGAGTTCAAGTCAGTGGAGTTACGAGAGAATCTGGCCTCGGCAAAAGCCGCCAAAGCGCTTTCAATCGGTGAGCAAGAAACCGATCTCGAAGACATGGTGGGCCAAAGTCACGAGGAGTGGATCTTTCTGAACCGCAACAACATTGACGTGAAGTTCCTGCGCGAGATCGATAAGGCCTTGCAACGCATCGAGGACCATAGCTACGGCACTTGCATGGAATGCGAAGAGTCTATTGCGATCAAGCGGCTGGAGGCGATCTCATGGGCGCGCTATTGCGTGCCATGCCAAGAAGAGCTCTCGGCACTCGAAAACGACGATAGGGAGAGTACTAAGTAGCCCTCGCGAACCTAGCGGACGCCCCGATTGGGCGGATCGTCTAACCCTCGTGAGTTCGTTTGATCTCAGCGGCGCCCTGCCCCTTGCGATACTTGCTGTACGCATGACCTGTCGGTTCACGTTCCTTATTGCTCTGCTCGCCATTCCTCTGTTGGGCCAGAAGGAAGTTCTGGATCTCCCTCCGTATGACATTCGGGATTCCTACGGGCTGTCTGCCGGCCCAAGCGCATCGCTGGAAGCCGAGCGCGCAAACGCGCGAACGTACGCAACGCGGGCTTTTGGGACATCAGCCGCTGATCTGAACGTTTCCTTCAACCGCTTCGGGCGCCCGAGAGTGCTGCTTAATCGTTTTGGCGACCTCGGTTCGGTTACCGCGACTACTGTCGACGAAGCCGCGCGTGAATTTTTGACCCGACGTCGGGCGATGTTCACTGTGGCCGGTTCCGACGAGGTCGTGCTCAGAGCAGCGAAACCGCGGCGTATTGGAGGATTGGCGCAGGTCCGTTTCAAGCAGGTCATTAACGATGTCGCGGTTTGGGGTGGCGACATCGCCGTCGCCTTGAACGATAAACAAGCGGTGGTCGAGGTGTTGGCGGGAGAGCTTGTCGCGGCTACGCGGCTTGTGGGACAACAAAGCCTACCGGAATCCGACGCTGTAATTCTCGCGGCTCGTTACGGAGGCGCCGAGATCCCGGAACGGGTAGAAGCCAAAGCGAGCCCTTCGTCGGAGTGGCGGTACTACTCAAACGCCAATTTTCCCGGCAGCCCGACGACGGTTCAGTTGGTAGCTTTCCCCGAGAGCGCGGTGTCGGCCCGTTTGGCCTACCGCGTGTTCATGCGTACCGGGGAGACCGCTGAATACGAGTTGCTGCTCTCTGCCGAGGATGGATCGCTTCTCTATCGCGCGAGCACGGCTGCGCGCATGGCAAGCGCCCGCATTTGGAGGACGTCGCCGAAGGACGGCGATCGCGAGCTTGTTGACTTTCCTGATGGCTGGCTCGCGGAGGATGCCACCGTCACCACGGGCAATAACGCCGACGTCTTCCTCGATCGAAACGACGACAGCGAACCAGATGACGAAATGCTCGAGAACCTAGAAGGCGGCCGCGCCTCGAGCGAGACGAGAGTGTTCGATTTTCCGGCTGGTGATGTGACCAGCAACCAGAGTCCTCTTGACTTCGCGGCGGCGGCGGTCACGAATGTGTTCTGGACAATCAACTCGGCGCATGACTACTTCTACGCGCTTGGATTTGACGAGCCCGCAGGCAACTTTCAGACCGACAACTTCGGGCGAGGCGGCTTGGACGGCGATGCGGTCCGCGGAGCTTCGCAGGCTGGGGGCGGAGCGTTTTCGCTTACGCGACCCGATGGTCAGCCGATCGAGATCGCTGTTGGACTATTCCCCAGCGATGCCGCAAGCTTCGAGCCGAACACGTTCTTTGACCTTTCGTACAACGCGCAGCCCATTATCCACGAGATCACCCACGCTGTCGCCAAGCGCTCGGTCGGCTGTTTGAATGGCGTACACGCTGGCGCGTTGGAAGAGGGCTGGTCCGACTATTTTTCCGGCAGTCTCACGAACGACCCGGTTCAAGGATCGTACGTGGCTTCGCCTGAAACCGGCATCCGCCGATACGGATACGCGAACAACCCGCTCACCTTCCAGGATCTCGGGAACGAACAATTTGAGGTTCACAACGACGGAGAAGTTTGGGGGGCTTTGCTTTGGGACATCCGAACCGAATTTGGCCAAGACGCGGCGGACCAGCTAGTGATGAACGCGCTTCCGCTCACTCCCTGTTCCCCGTCGATGCCTGACGCGCGAGACGCGATTCTTATCGCCGCCGGCTCAACTGCTCCGGGCGAGGTGTCGCAGGGCCAAGGGCCGGTGATCGACGTTCCGCGGCTTTGGGAAATTTTCGCGGCACGGGGGCTGGGGTACTCGGCGACGGGCACCAACAACCGACTATTCACTGGAATCGTCAGCTACAACGCTGCCTTCGATGTCCCTCCCGCGGACGGGGCTAACCGCTCGCCTCGGGTTGGCGCTAGAGATTTAGGCGAAGTTGAATACCTCTCGGCGCTCAACTACCAAATCAGTGTGAGTGATCCCGACGGCGACCCGCTTGCGTACGAGATGCTCAGCGGACCACCTGGCATGTCGGTTAGCGAATCGGGGCTGGTGCGATGGCTAGTAACCGAGTTCACACCGCCCCGAGTCGCTATTGAAATCACAGATGGCAAAGGCGGGCGAGTCGTCCACGGTTTTACGCTGCCAGTGATCGCGCGGCTGACCGACGGCCGGCCGATTGAGATCAGTGGCGGCACCGGTACTTTTGGCCAGGCGTCGTTCAACGTTCCCGCGGGTTCCGTTGGAGTGCAGTTTCAATTGAGGGGCGACAACGGCGACGCGGAGATACTTGTGCTCGGCCCGACAGACTTTGGGCTCTCGCAACGCTTTGGAAGTATCGAGACTCTGACATTTGCCGAGCCAGCGCCGGGTCCCTGGCTAGTTCTCGTCAATGCTGCTGAGGGCTACGAATCGGTGAGGCTGTCGGCGTCTGTCACGCGGCCGAATGACGTCGAGGTTGGCAAGCAGGCTGGACCGTTCGCTGGAGAGGCCACCGGCGAGACTTTCTACAAGTTTTCTGTCCCCGACGGCGTCGACTCGTTCACCGTGACGACGGGTGGAGGAACGGGCGATGCGGATTTATTTATCGCCAGGGGCCGCTTACCGGCTTGCCAGACCTCGTTTGCAGTGCTGGTCGCTTGTACTCACGACGATTTTTCCCTCCGCGATGGAAATTTTGAACGAATCGTAGTTCCAGCGGCGGAGCAGGCCGCAGTCGGTAAGCTGCCGGCTCGGTTCATGGCCGAGGCGGGTGATTACTTTCTGAACCTCTTAGGATTTTCGGACTACGCGGGAATCTCGATCCAAGTCAATCTCGACACGGGCAACGGGTTTGCCTCGATCGCCGACGGAGGAGTCGTGAATGCGGCCGACTTTGGCGAAACATTGTCACCCGGTGCGATCGGCAGCATTTTCGGTAGCGCTATGGGTGGATCGGGCACACAGGCATCGACGCTGCCTCTACCCGTTGAACTCGATGGAACGAAGGTTATGGTCGGGGCAGTTGAAGCGCCTTTGTTCTTTGTCGCGGCGGGGCAGATCAATTTTCAAGTTCCGTTTGAAGCGGCGCTTGGCGCACAGCCGATATCAGTGGAATACAACGGCGTGGCCGGTTCGATTGGCCAATTGAATCTGGCACCAAACGTGGTCGGAATATTTGGCTACAACCGGGTGCCCGAGGAGCGCGACCCCGTGATCACCCATGCGGACAATTCGCTTGTGACTCCCGATAGTCCCGCGCGGCCGGGCGAGGTGCTAATTGTCTACGCGACCGGAATTAGCGAGCTCGATAACGCCCCGGCGACCGGCGCCGCGGCGCCGGGTGGGCCTTTCGCGACGCTGCGGCGTACCGCGATCGTTGAGCTGGGGGATGACGAGGCGACGGTGTTGTTTGCCGGTCTTACGCCCGGATTGGTCGGGCTGGCGCAGTTCAATATTCAGCTTCGCGCCGATACCCCAACCGGCTCGCCTACGCTGCCTTTATCAATTCGCATTGGTGACTTAACCACGGGATCAGTAAATCTTTTCATTGCGCCCTAACGGGCAGCGCGGCGGAGGTGCGTCGTTCGGACGCTACAATGCCCGGATGGAAATGACTCGACGCGAATGGGCCGCGGGCCTCGCTGTGACCACGCTCGGCTGCGGCTCAAGCGCTCCCACTGAGTCGAGCGCGGAGCAGGCAGCAGTGGAACGCGATGTCCTCGGCCGGTCCTACGTATTGGACCTGCATTGCGACACTCCGATGCCGATGCAGGCAGAGGGCTACGACCTAGGGATTGAACACGACTACGCGCAAGTCGATATCCCACGAATGCGCAGGGGTGGCGTCACCGGCGTATTTTTCTCGATCTATACAAGCGCCACTCGCAATACCGAGCCCGAGGCATTGGCTAAGGCGCTTGCGATCATCGAGACCGTTCGGACTCAGGTGGCGCGGTTTCCCGACGAGCTGTTACTTGCTGCGTCCACCGTCGAAATTGAGACGGCGAAGAAGTCCGGCAAAATCGCGATCTTGATGGGGATCGAAGGCGGCCACATGCTCAATGGGTCGATCGACACGTTGCGTGAGCTTTACCGTCTGGGCGGGCGGTACCTCACGCTCACTCACAGTCGAGACACCGCATGGGCAGGCTCCTCGGGGAGCAAGGCAAACAAAGGGTTGAATGACCTCGGGCGCGAAATCGTCGCGGAGATGAATCGACTAGGCATGATGGTCGATATTTCGCATGTATCGGACAAGAGTTTTTTCGACGTGATCGAGACGACACAAGTGCCGTTGATCGCCTCCCACTCGTCAGCCCGGGCGCTGGCCTCGCACGCCCGCAATATGACTGACGAAATGATCCGCGCGACGGCGGAGCAGGGTGGGGTTGTACACATCAATTACTACAACGGATTTCTCGATGATGACTATGCTGGTCGCAGTGCCAGTTGGAGCGAGGGTAAGGAGAGCGAGGACGACATCTACAAAAAGCACGCTTCCGACCCGGCAGCGATTGAACAGGCGATTCGCGCCCGCTCAGCCGCCAAACTTGCCGCGATTGGGCGGACACCGTTCGACGTTCTGCTGAACCACTTCGAGCACGTTGCCAAAGTAGGCGGAGTTGAAGCCGTCGGAATGGGCTCGGACTTCGACGGCGTGAGCGACGAGCTACCTGAGGGCATGGAGGATATTTCGAAGATCCCTAACCTCGTCGCCGGTCTTTCTAGAAGGGGGTTTTCCGACGATGACGTCGAGAAGATCTTAGGCCGCAACACGATGCGGGTGATGCGCGCGGTCGAAGACGCGAGTGTTTAACGTGAATCCTCCGGTCGGGGACTGTCCCATGAGAGTGCGCAATCTCCTCGTCGCCTCGAACCCTCGTGTGGACTGTCCGCTACCCGGCCTCAACCGTCGCGAGTTTTTGTCCGCGAATGCCGGCGCTAGCCTAGGCTTGGCCGCGTGCGCCTCCGAGCAACCGCCAAGCCCAAAGCCGCCGAACATAGTTTTTATCCTGACGGACGACCAGGCCCCCAACACGCTTGGGGCTTATGGCAACCGGGAGATCATCACACCGAATCTCGACAAACTGGCTGCTTTTGGCGCGTTGATGACGCGATCGTTTTGCACAACGCCGGTCTGCTCGCCTAGCCGCCTGACGCTGTTTAGCGGCCAGACCCCGTCGCAGCACGGTGTTCACGACTGGATCAACCAAGGAAATCACGGCAGCGACGCTCATGCTTTTCTCGCTAGAGAAAGAACGCTGAGCGAAGTATTTGCCGAGTCAGGATACAAGGTCGGCCTCAGTGGCAAGTGGCACATGGGCGACAGCGCGACTCCGCAGGAAGGGTTTTCGTACTGGTTTGCAATGCCGACTGGTGGCTCTCGCTATCAGGATGCCGAGTTCTATTTCAACGGCAAGCTGGAAGAGTATCCCGGTTACGCGACCGACGTCATTACCGACAAGGCGCTCGAGTTTATCGATGAGGCGCGGGATGAGCCGTTCTTCTGCTTCGTGAGTTACAACGCCCCGCACACGCCGTATGCGGGCACGCCTGAGAAATATCTCGCGCTCTATGAGGATTCAGACTTTGAGACTTTTCCCGGCGAGCCGTTGAACGAACCGATCGCCCATAATCTTTCAAAGCGTAACGTCGGCAATCGCGAGAGCAAGATTCACTACTACGCGATGATCACCGCGATCGACGACAACGTCGGCCGCATCACAGCCAAACTCGACGAGCTTTCCCTGACCGAAGACACGCTTGTAGTCTTTCTCAGCGACCACGGCTTCATGCTCGAGCACCACGGCCTCTGGGGGAAGGGCAACACCTCGTGGCCGTACAACATGTACGACGAATCGTTGCTGGTGCCGGCCGTGTTTAGCCAGCCGGGCATCATTCCAGCCGGTCAGCGCGTTGACCTACACACGAGCTTCTACGACTTTGCGCCAACCTTGCTCGACTACGTCGGGTTACCTGATCTGGGCGATGCCAAGCCCTTAGCGGGGCGCAGCTACGCCGCGGCGCTTCGAGGTGAAACGGTTTCCGACTGGGACTCAACCGTCTACGGCGAGTATCAGTACTGCCGGATGATTCGCGAGCCGGAGTGGAAGTTTGTGCAGCGCACCGAAGGGTTTCTTAGCGAGCTGTATCACCTCAGCGACGACCCGGGTGAGCGGCGGAATTTGGTGGACTTGGCGGAGTTTGCGCCGGAGAAGCAACGTCTCAAGACCAAGATGGATGGCTGGTTCGCCTCGCTAGACATTGAAAGATGAGCCTGAAGGAGAGAGGCGAAGCAGCTGCGGGTTGAGGGGGATTATAGCGTGAGTTGAGGTCGGCGGCTACAGCTATTTGTGGCTTCGTAGGGCGGGGTGAGGGGGATTGCATAAGGGGGAAGGGGCGGCAGCCCCAATCCCCCTTTGCAGCCATCCCAGGCGAGACCCCACGGCCGTCTTCGGACGTGGGCCGGAGGAGCCGACAACGCCTCGGGTCGGGGCGTTGTCTAGCGCGTGCGCCAGCAGATCGCGAGGTCTTTGCAGACGCGTTGCAGTTCGTTGCGCTGAGCGTCGAGTTGCTCGGCAAACTCGGTGTCGGAACAAGTGTCCGCTCGCGCTTGGAGCTTCTTGAGCGAGCGATCCGCGCGCAGGCCGCGCTGCTCGGCGGGCAGGCTGAGCAGCTTTTCCCACGGCGTGCTCCACTCGGCGTACACCTTGCGCAACTTGCCGCGGCGGTCTCGGCGCTCGCTGGCGAAAGCGCATGGGCGATGAAAATTCAAGTACGGGTTGAGCCACTGGCGGTAGAAGGTGTCGATCGCCTGCGTCGCTTCCGAGGGCAAAAACTGGTAGCCCATCCACTTGCGCACCACCGCGCCGTTCTTGGTTTCGACCAAGGCATTGTCGTTCGAACGGCGCGCGCGAGACTTCGTAAATTCAATTCGCAACTTCTCGAGCAGTTTAGCGGTTTGATGGTTGACGAATTCGCTGCCATTGTCGGAGTGAAAGCCGCGAACGATAAATGGAAATTGTTCCAAAAGGCCTTCCAGCAAGGGAATGAGGTGATTTTCGTTGATGCGTTGGACGCAGCCGACGGCCTGCCACTGCGTCACTTCGTCGACCACGTTGATGCTGTAGGCGCCTTTTTCACCTTCCTGTTCGGGCGAGTGCACGGTGTCGATGCGCAGGTAGCCCGGACGTCCTCGCGGCTCGGGTTGGCGGCGTTCGCCGATCGCCACGGGTGTCGGTCGAGTCTTGTCGAGATGCAAACTGTGTCGCCGGTAGACGGCGCGTTTGCGCAAGTTGTAGAGGTGTCCCACCGACAGTTCGGCAAGGCGTTCGAACTCCTTGCGGTTGTAGATTTGGAACTCGCGCTGGAGAATGCGACGCGTCGCCGGCCCGGAGAGACGTTGCTGTACTTGGTCGACATGCGCCAGGAGAACGATGTCGGCGCGGCTGTACTTGGTGGGGAAGCGGCGCCTTCGATAGGCTGTCGGCCGAACGCACTTTTCGCGCAAAAACTGCCCGATGA
Source organism: Bryobacterales bacterium (assembly GCA_965205595.1). GTDB lineage: Bacteria > Acidobacteriota > Terriglobia > Bryobacterales > UBA6623 > CATQHP01. The sequence continues at coordinate 11,282 of CBDBHI010000036.1, forward strand.
GGCGAGTCAATTGGGCGCGGCTTAAGCCGGTTAGCTTGCTCAGGAAGCGTCTCAACAATCCTTTAACCGAGCGCTTCTGGTCGGCATAATGATGCCTCTTCAGGACGCCTTCGACGAGCGCGTATTTATCCGCTCGACTTCCGGCCTGGAACTCGACGGACCCACACCCGTCGAGAAAACTCTCGATCTCATCGAGACTCACTGATTCGGCTTGCTGCACGGCGACTCCCATCGCCCGCAGTTTGCCTGTTCCTAATCGACCTTGCCCAAATTACCTCCAGGCTCATCTTGTGTTGGAATCACCCCTCCCTTCAGGCTCATCTTGTATTGGACAAGACGGATCGAAGAGATCGAGAAGCACAGGGGAGGCAGGCATCTTGTCTGTTTCTTCAATTTCGACAGACCGTCTCTTCCCGGCCAGATTCCCGGGCTTGGGACCCAGTTTCATGCCGAAGTCAAGGAGGCGCTGTACCGGGTTCTGAAAGAACTTCCGGGAGAGTCGAAGCTTGACCTATGCTTGTATACACGTGGAGGAGACACAAATTCGGTCTGGCCCATAGTGAGCCTGCTCCGCGAGTTTGACCGTGAGTTCGAGGTTCTAGCCCCATTTAGATGTCATAGCAGCGGCACGCTCGTCGCTCTTGGCGCGAAGAAAATCGTTCTTGGACCAATGTCAGAACTCAGCCCGATCGATCCAAGCACAGGAAACCACTTCAACCCTGTTGACCCAGGCGGCAAAGCAATGGCGATAAGCGTCGAGGACGTTCAGCAGTACAGGGAATTCGTGCTGAATCAGTTTGGAGCGCCATTCAGTCAGAGTCCATTACCCGCCGCCGAAATCGCCGGTTTCCTAAAGAGGCTGGTAGACCAGGTCCACCCTCTGGCGTTGGGGAACGTTCACCGAGTGCACCAACAGATCCAACAGCTTGCGAAAGGTCTCTTAAAAGAGCATCGATCAGACGAAGGACTTAATGAGATCGTGGATGCACTCACGACGAGATTCTACTCTCACCTCCACATGATCAACCGAAGAGAGGCTAAGGAAATCCTGGGGACCGATCAAGTAGTGTTCACCGATGATCAACTGTGCCATAGCCTAGACAAGCTGCTCAGAGCTTACGAGGACAGATTCGCTCTCAGAAGCCCGTTTGTGTTGCCAGCAGCGATGGGGGATCAGCCCAGTGTCAAGGTCCGATTTTTCGGGGGTGTGGTGGAATCTTCGAAGCGATCGTACGCCTACGAGACACGGGCAGAAATCCACCAATACTCGAAGATCCCGCAGGGTGTGAACGTCCAGGTCGCAGCAGGCCAGGCAATGCCCTTGATTCAAGGTCTCCCGCGGGAATACGATGTACAGGTCACTTTTCAGGGTTGGGTTCACAACAAGCAACCTATAGGTGTAACGACATGACAGAACTCGTACAGTTCCAGATTTCAGTCTCGACAGCGGAAGAAGAAGCTAACTATTCCGTCGGTTATGAAAAATCGGGATCACGTTTGAATCCGCCCAGACCCTTGGCACCCGGCACTTATCGAGTGGTTGATGGCGCGGTCAAACGAATTGGTGACGCTGCCGCAGAATCTCAACCCGCACAGCAACCTAACCATTCGTAATTCCGCATGCTCGGTCAGCGAGTACGGACCTGCCTGCGGCGACAGGGTGCCCGGCAGGGGCGAAAGTGACCTCTTTCGCCCATCGGAATCGTCGATTTTGGGAACGAGGATTCGCAGAAGCCTCTCGGCTTCCGCAGCCATCGTTTCTCTGGTCTCGCCAAACGGACCAAGAGGGCGGCTACTGTGCTTCACCCGCGCGCTCGACGTAAATCTTCCGGGCTTCGGCAAACTGCCCGAGCACATGCTTTCGTTCGCGTTCGGACCGCCAACCTGGGTGATCTTTGGCTTGCTCGGTGATGGCGTCGATCCAGCGGACGAAGTACTCGGCGTCGGCCTTTGAGCGGATTGGCTGCTCGCCTTTGTAGACGTAGATCGCTCCGGTCTCGGCGTGCAGGTTCGTGTCGTCGACTGGAGGGACAGGGCCGTCGGTGAGCGCTCGAAGCGAGAACCAACCACTTCGCTCAATCTCGATTCGTTCGCGAAACTCGGCGTCGCGCCCGTCACCGATTGGAAAGGATTTTACAACCTCTCCGTTGAACAGCAATTCGAGTCGCTCGACCGCGAATGCGGATTCGAGGCGACCCGCAACCTCGACCGATCCGCCGTCGGCCGGCAGGTGAACTTCCTCGCCGGCGATGCGGCCGTTTACGGTCAGCTCCACTAGAGGGCCGTTGGTCACGAAAGTGCGGCCCGCGCCGATGGCGTCGATCCAGCGGTCCCAGCCGAGCCTGTCGCCAAGATAGCCGTAAACTCGGGCTGACCCGATCACGGGGGTGCGATGCAGATTGGTGATCGAGTCTTCACCGCCGGAATGGGTGATCTTGAAGCCGCAATTGAGTAAGCGATGGAGAACGCGCGACGTGTGCTTGGCGAACGTGGCACTGGTCATCACCTCGATGTAGTCAACAGTCCCAAGGGCGACATCCACTGGAAACGTCCGCGCATTCCCGTAGGTATTTTCGGCTGGGTCGGACGGGTACGGGTGGACGTATCCCGTCAGTGCGCCTTGCTTTTTGGCCAGCCGAAACATGTCGGTGTTGCTGGGATACAGGCTTTCGATGGCGGTGCCCTCGTAGCCGGTGGTGAATGGCGAGATCAGGTGGTCGGTGAGATTAATGAAGTTGATATGGCCGTACCACGGGGGCCGATATTCTTCACCCCACGATAGGACTCGGTTGGGCGTCGAGCGCTCGCGATCGTAGGCGCCCGTGTAGTACTGGTGGTCAAAGATGCGGTTATCTTTGTTGGCGATCTTTTCGCCGATGACGTCGAGATCTTCCGCCGCCGCCATGAACATCAAATTCTCCGGAGTGTTGTGGAAGTTTCCGGCGTAGTTCATGTGGACGTGGTCGCTGCCGCTATACCAGCCTTTGGCTTTGTAGTTCGTGAAACGTTTGAGGTCAAAGCGCGCGAGCGTCGTGCGCCCCGCTTTGACTTCTACACTGCGCTTGAGCGGTAGCCGTTCAAAGCCCTTCATCACTTCGATTGAAACTTCGCCGGCCGGGACGTCGACGGTGAAATGTCCATCGGTGTGAAAGAAATCGAAATTCAGCGCGCGTGCGGCTACGCGGTGGTAGGCGTTTGAGGGAGTGTAGGCCTTGCCATCCGAAGCTTTCAGGTAGATGCGAGCCTCAGTCGGTTCGCCGCTGCCCGCGTCAATAACGCTCACGTCTAAAGTGCCCATCGGACGGCGGTAGACGCGGCGACGGATTTCGATTGTGCGTTCGGCGCCCCCAAACGTTTGCAACAGGCGGAGTTCAGAAAGCCCGTGTTCGTTGGCTACGTAGACGATTGATTCTCCGTCGGGCGACCAGCGCGGCTCGAAGTGGTCCCAATCGCCGAAAGTGAGCTGATACGGTTCGCCGCCCTTAACCGGGAGCACGTAGAGATTGTTGAACTGGCTGCCGCGGTGCGAACTGTAAATAATGCGTGTGCCGTCGGGCGACCACTGCGGACGAGTGCGAAACAGCGTTTCTTCGCGCAAGATCATCGTGGCCGAGGCCATTGGGTCGTCCGTAATTGGCGCTCGCCAGATCGCCCCCGAGCCGAGCGGGATATCGTGGTTCGATACCAGAATCATTTCGGAGCCATTGGGAGAAATCGTGGGCTCGATGTGAAGGTCTTGCGAACCAAAGTAGAGGCGCTCGTTGGCGTATGCGTGGTCCCGGGTCAGTCGTTTTGGCGAGCCGGGTTTGCCGTTGTCGACGCTTAGCGAGTAGAGCTGATACCAGCCGTCGGGCTCCGTTGATACATACAGCAAGAGCGAACCGTCGGGCGACCAGACCGGGTCGATGTTGAGTTGTTCGCCCGTTGTCAGATTGGAGCTCTCACCGGTCGCAACGTTAAGCAACTTGAGGTTGATCGATTGGTATTGATCGTCAGCGGTATAGGCGATCCAGCGGCCATCGGGTGACCAGATAGGCGAGGAATCGTAGGTTTCCCCGGCCGTTAATTCGACCGCCACATCATCGTCGATTCCGATCTTCCAGATCGAGCCCGACATGGCGAATGCGATCTCGCTGCCGTCGGGCGAAAACGCCGGCCGCCAGGGCGTGCTGGCGGCGGGCGGCAAGTAGAAATTGTGCATGTAGTTGCCGCCCGTCTTGGCGTTGGGATACGGCCGCGTCTGGCCGTTCGCAACGACGGGCAACAAGAGGGCGCAGAGGAGCAGAAGTCGCGGCATAATGAGCTGCGCCCAGTATACGGAAACCGCTAGACGGTATTTCTCACCACGGGGACAGAAGCGCGGGCTAGACCCAGAGTCTCTTGAGGCTCTTGAGCCCCGCGACGGCTCTTTCGACGTGGTCACGCGTGTTGTAGACGTGGGGGCAGAGCCGGAAGCCGCCCGAGGTGGAGCCCGCGATGCCGTGCTTTTCGTACATCTGGTCAAGTAGTTCCGCGCGATTGGCCGTGGGAACCTCGCTGATGCAAACCCCGGCACTTAGCTCTCGCTGCGTGGGCGTCACCAGCTTTGCGCCGATCTCGCGCAGGCCACTCTTGAGGAGTGCCGCCAACTCGAATAGGCGTCCTTCGATTTCGGTCGTGCCGATCGCATCGTGAAAATCGGCGGTCTCTCCGATGGCGGCTAGCGCCGCGTCGTCTCGTTGGCCCATCGACTCAAATTTTCTGGCGCCGGCGAGTTCCGTCGCGGGACCAGTGCCCCAACCGGGGGCGACGATGTTGGGCCAAATGTCGGCGATCCGTTCGTCGCGAACGTACAGTAGGCCGACTTCCTTGGGGCCAACAAACCACTTGTGCCCACTGGCCGAATACGAGTCGCATCCGAGTTGCTTCAAGTTGACTTTCAGGGCCCCCCAAGTTTGGGCGCCGTCAACGTGGACGTGAATCCCAGACTGATGAGCGATCTCGGCGAGCTCTTTGACGGGTAGCCGAATTCCGCTGACGTTCGATGCGTGGGTTAGCGCCAGCACGCGCGTGCGCGGAGTGATGGCGCGCCGGAAGGGTTCGATGAGGTCATCGAACGTTTTTGGCTTTGCGGGAACGGCGACTTTGACGACGCTGAAACCGCGGCGTTTCGCGCGAACTTCCCAGGCCACGTGGTTGGTCGGGTGGTTCTGGTCCCAGATGACGACCTCATCGCCGTCGCCGAGGTCCAGCCCGTTGTTGATCGTATTGTTCGATTCGCTGGTGTTGCGAACGAGCGCGATTTCGTCGGCGTTGACGCCCAATTGAGCGGCGACGCGCGAACGGGAATCCTCAAGAGTTTGCTTGAAGCGCTCGCGATTTTGGAAAGAACAATCGGCGTCTATTTCGCGCGTCAATTCGGCGACCCGGTCAGCGACGATGGTCGGCGAAGGGCACAGGTTCGCCGCGTTCATCGGAACGCGATCTTCCAGGAACGGAAACTGGCGGCGAACTTGCTGCCAGAAGCGCTCTGGAGACTGCGCCGCGGCCAACGACGACGAAAACGCGGCCAGCGCCGACCCTCCGGCAACTCGACCAAAGAACGTCCGCCGAGAGACTTGTGAATGTGGCATTTCTGCGATGAGGTTAGCAAAGCCGTCGAGGCTTTGCATGCTACCGTCTTGTCCAATACAAGATGAGCCTGAAGGGAGGGGTGATTCCAACACAAGATGAGCCTGGAGGTAATTTGGGCAAGGTCGATTAGGAACAGGCAAACTGCGGGCGATGGGAGTCGCCGTGCAGCAAGCCGAATCACTGAGTCTCGATGAGATCGAGAGTTTTCTCGACGGGTGTGGGTCCGTCGAGTTCCAGGCCGGAAGTCGAGCGGATAAATACGCGCTCGTCGAAGGCGTCCTGAAGAGGCATCATTATGCCGACCAGAAGCGCTCGGTTAAAGGATTGTTGAGACGCTTCCTGAGCAAGCTAACCGGCTTAAGCCGCGCCCAATTGACTCGCCTCATCGGGCAGTTTTTGCGCGAAAAGTGCGTTCGGCCGACAGCCTATCGAAGGCGCCGCTTCCCCACCAAGTACAGCCGCGCCGACAGCGTTCTCCTGGCGCATGTCGACCAAGTACAGCAACGTCTCTCCGGGCCGGCGACGCGTCGCATTCTCCAGCGCGAGTTCCAAATCTACAACCGCAAGGAGTTCGAACGCCTTGCCGAACTGTCGGTGGGACACCTCTACAACTTGCGCAAACGCGCCGTCTACCGGCGACACAGTTTGCATCTCGACAAGACTCGACCGACACCCGTGGCGATCGGCGAACGCCGCCAACCCGAGCCGCGAGGACGTCCGGGCTACCTGCGCATCGACACCGTGCACTCGCCCGAACAGGAAGGTGAAAAAGGCGCCTACAGCATCAACGTGGTCGACGAAGTGACGCAGTGGCAGGCCGTCGGCTGCGTCCAACGCATCAACGAAAATCACCTCATTCCCTTGCTGGAAGGCCTTTTGGAACAATTTCCATTTATCGTTCGCGGCTTTCACTCCGACAATGGCAGCGAATTCGTCAACCATCAAACCGCTAAACTGCTCGAGAAGTTGCGAATTGAATTTACGAAGTCGCGCGCGCGCCGTTCGAACGACAATGCCTTGGTCGAAACCAAGAACGGCGCGGTGGTGCGCAAGTGGATGGGCTACCAGTTTTTGCCCTCGGAAGCGACGCAGGCGATCGACACCTTCTACCGCCAGTGGCTCAACCCGTACTTGAATTTTCATCGCCCATGCGCTTTCGCCAGCGAGCGCCGAGACCGCCGCGGCAAGTTGCGCAAGGTGTACGCCGAGTGGAGCACGCCGTGGGAAAAGCTGCTCAGCCTGCCCGCCGAGCAGCGCGGCCTGCGCGCGGATCGCTCGCTCAAGAAGCTCCAAGCGCGAGCGGACACTTGTTCCGACACCGAGTTTGCCGAGCAACTCGACGCTCAGCGCAACGAACTGCAACGCGTCTGCAAAGACCTCGCGATCTGCTGGCGCACGCGCTAGACAACGCCCCGACCCGAGGCGTTGTCGGCTCCTCCAGCCCACGTCCGAAGACGGCCGTGGGGTCTCGCCTGGGATGGCTGCAAAGGGGGACTGGGGCTGCCGCCCCTTCCCCCTTATGCAATCCCCCTCACCCCGCCCTACGAAGCCACAAATAGCTGTAGCCGCCGACCTCAACTCACGCTATAATCCCCCTCAACCCGCAGCTGCTTCGCCTCTCTCCTTCAGGCTCATCTTTCAATTGGAAAAGAGGCACGGTAGCGCAGCAGGTCGGCGGGCGTAAAGCGGTTGAAGCCGCCTCCCGCGGACTCGAGGTTGAGTTCAAACACCTGCTGAACCGGCTGCGGAAAGCCATCAATCGTAAATGTCGAGCGGTTCAAGTCGACCGAACCGAGGTTCACGGAGCCGTTTTGTTGGGCGCGTGTCAGCAGCTCGGAGTCGAGCCCAAAGGTGCCATCGGAGCACGCGCCGCGGTTCCCCCCGATAGACATCGTGGTCACGTTGCCGGGAACGCCGTTGACGGAGAAAATCACTGGGACGTGGCAACCTGCAACACCGCTTGGGATCGTGAATCGAACGATGTCGATCGCCGAGCAACAACCAGCCGAGCGACCGTGGAAAGAATCGGATGCCGCGATACCGCCGACCGTGACGCTAACGTCGTAGCCGAGGTCGGCAAGAGGCGGCAGAATGTTGTCCGCGAACGGCGCGGCTCCGAGCCCCGTCATCCAGGCGTCGACCAAGTCGCCGGGCTGGAATGCGTTGAAAACCGTGTTGACCTGGTTGGTGAGCGGGTCGGTATAGACACCCGGACCGTTGCCCGTACTTGCCAGGGTGAATACACCCGGGCTGTGCGCGACGACTTCGATCGGCACGGGGGGTGTCGACTGTCCGTTGTAAGTCACGACCAACGTGCCGGTTCCGATCGGAGTGTCGGACGGCAAAATAGCCGCCACGCGGTCGTTGTTAAGCGTTCGGACGACAAAACAATCGCGAGTCTGCCCACCGACCGTAACGCGAACGGAGGTTCCGAGGAGATCTGTAGGTAGCGGGAAATCCGCCGGCTGATTGAAGCCCGACGTGGCGATGGTGCTACCAAAGATCTCGAACATCATCCCCTGCGCAATCTTGCCGTTGATGAAGTTGGGATTGGCGAAGCTTGCAACGCTGACCGGCGTGGAAGCCGTCTGCGCAAGCGCCGGCGGAACCAGGGCTAACAAGAGTGAAATGATGGCGACGCGGGTGCGGTTCATGCGTCCGATTCTATAGGAAACACTTGTCAAGGTCCAGCTTGTGTCAATGCAACCAGGGAAACCAGAAGAGCGGATTCGAGCGTTACTAGCTAGATATCGTCAGGAAACGATCGCATCAACGACTCACCAGCCGGGCCCAAAACCGAGCGCTCGGTCGCGGTGCGCAACTTCCAATCATGGGGAATCGGGAGCGAGCGGAGTAGCGCAATAACGCCAGTCACTCGGTGAATCGTTTAAAAGGCCGAAACTACTCCACCGGTACCACGTAACTCAACAGGCCGATGGCCTCGCCTTCTTTCGCGGCCTTGTAATTCGGGTGGCACATGGTGCACTTCTCGAGCACCACTGGGATTGCCGTCGCGGCGCGTAGGTACCTCTTGCCATCGCGATCAACCACTTCGTCGTAATACGATTCACCGCCCTTGAGTTTGCCCACAGCCGTGCGCTCAAACTCATCGTCCGCTACGGCCAGCGGAAGAATCCATCGAAACGCTTTGCCGGTCATCATGAAATTTCTCCCCGTGAAATAAAACCCGCCCAAATTGAAGCAGGATTACCGATCTTGATTGGGGCGCGCCGAGAGCCACGAGAGACAGGCCCATCGAGGCTGTCGCAACCAAATAAAGTAGCCGATGAAAGGACCTCTCGGGCAACTGAGTGCGTCAGAGCCTCCGACGTCTTCGCCGCTCAATCAAGTCTTCGCAAGTTCTCTCTGCCGGACTTCTCGACAGTGCAAGAAACTTCTCCTGCCCACCCGGTGTCTATGTTCCCTTTGACGTTTCATGCTCGGTCCGTCGCTTATTGCCTGCTACTCATCTGGTCTCCCCTTAGCTCGTGCGCCCAAGACAACGTTGGTGAGAAGTTGGTCGATGTCGGGGGCCACCGCCTGTTGTTGACGTGCCGGGGTGAGGGGGCGGCCACAGTAGTCCTTGAGAGCGGGCATGCGACTCCGCCGAGTTCTGTAGTCTGGCGCGAGGTTATGGCCAAGCTTGAGGGCCTGTCGCGAGTTTGCCACTACGACCGTGCGGGCTACTTCAATAGTGAGACGGGGCCGGAGCCTCGCACCGCGAGTCGTATAGCGCGGGAGCTACACGAGGCGCTCTCGAACGCTCGTGAAGCGGCGCCGTTTGTCCTTGTAGGCCACTCGTTTGGCGGAGCTTCCGTTCGAGCGTTCGCGAAAGAGTACCCTCGCGAAGTCTCCGGCCTCGTTTTGGTCGAGTCCGTTCATGAGGACATGAGATCTCGATTGACCGCGGTTCGACGAGACGAAGGCTTACCCGACAGCGCCGTGCTCCCTTCGGTGGAGATGCTGCGGCAGGTCATGAGCGAGTACCCTGCTGTGGACGTGAGTTTGGCATTCTGAATTGGCCCCTTTCGGCGCCCTGATTTGGCCCCCCTAGAACAATCAACGGATACTCTGTTTGCGGGAATCGCCCGCAACGGAGGAACGAATTGGACTGGAGGAGCAAAGTGGAACTATTCGAAGAGATTCGACGCGAGTACGAATTCGGCGTGGGGACGATCAAGGGGGTGGCGCGCAAGCTGGGCGTGCACCGGCGGATGGTGCGCGAGGCGGTAGCCAGCGCGCTGCCGCCGCCGCGCAAGAAGCCGGCGCGACGGCGCGCCAAGCTGGCGCCGGCGGTGGGGTTCATCGACCGCATTCTCAAAGAGGACCGCAAGGCGCCGCGTAAGCAGCGTCACACGGCGCACCGTATCTGGAACCGGATACGGGAGGAAACCAGTTGCGAAGTGGCCGAGCGCACGGTGCGGCAGTACGTTCAAGAGCGCAAGCGCGAGTTGGGATTGGAGAAGCGCGAGACGTTCGTGCCGCAAAGCTACGACTGGGGCCAAGAAGCGCAGGTGGACTGGTACGAGTCGTGGGCCGAGATGGACGGCGAGCGCGTGAAGCTGCAAGTGTTCACGATGCGCTCGATGGCGAGCGGCGCGGCCTTTCATCGCGCCTATCGGCGCGCGACGCAGCAGGCGTTTCTGGAAGCGCACGAGCTGGCCTTGGCCTACTTTGGCGGGGTGTTTCGGACATTGAGGTACGATAATCTCTCTTCGGCGGTGAAGCGGATTCTGCGCGGCGCGCGACGCGAGGAGACGGCGCGCTTCGTGGCTTTTCGTTCGCATTGGCGCTTCGCCTCCGAGTTCTGCACGCCGGGGAAAGGCAACGAGAAAGGGGGCGTGGAAGGCGAGGTGAGACGTTACCGCCGCAACCACTGGGTGCCGCTGCCTGAAGCCAAGACGCTGGACGAGCTCAACAGCAAGCTGCTCGAAGGCTGCCGCGAAGACGAAGCGCGCACGGTCGCCGGACGGGCGCAAACGGTCGGCGAGGGAATGCTGATCGAACGCGAGCGGCTGTTGGGGTTGGCGGCGGAAGGCTTTGAGATCGAAGTGTCGAGCTTCCCGAAGGTTGACGCGACAGGCTGCGTCAAGGTGCGCACGAACTTCTACTCGACGCCGCTGCGTCCGGGAACCAGGGCGCAGGCGAAGATCTACGCCGAGTCGGTCGAGGTCTGGCACGAAGGTCGTCGCATCGCGCGACATGAGCGCAGCTACTCTCGGCAGCAGAAGATCTTTAATTTGGAGCATTACCTCGACGTATTGGCCCACAAGCCGGGAGCGCTGGCGGGCTCGACGCCGCTGGAACAATGGCGCCAAGCCGGGCGTTGGCCGGCGAGCTACGACACGTTATGGGCGAAGTTGATCCAGCGCCATGACAAGCAAGCGGGGACGCAACAGATGATCGAGCTGTTGCAAGAGGGCAAACGCCACGGTTGGGACAAGCTGAGCGAGGCGATCGAGAAAGCGCTCGAGTGCGGCTGCTGCGATCAGGCGGCGGTGCGTTACTTGCTGACCTCGCAGTGCCTCGAACGGCTAGCTCAGCCGCCGCTGGTGGCGCCGGAGCTGGAACGCTTTGAGCGGCCCTTGCCGACGCTGACGAACTACGATCAGTTGCTGGCGGCGGAGGCGGTGCAATGAGCGCCCGCAAATCCAGCGCCCCCAACGAAAGCCTGGCGGTGCAGGCCATCCAACAACAGTGCAAGCTGCTGCGGCTGGCGACGGTGGGCGCGCAATTCGAGACGTTGGCCAAACAAGCCATACGCGAGAGACAAACGCCGGTCGGCTATCTCGAAGCGCTGCTAAGCGCGGAGTTGGAAGAGCGCGAGCGACGTACGGTGGATCGTCGCTTACGCGAAGCGCGGCTGCCTCGCATGAAGACGCTCGAGGAGTTCGACTTCTCCGAGACGAAGGCGGTCTCGGCCCCGCAGCTAACCGAGTTGGCCGAAGGCGGCTACATCGAGAGTTCGGAACCGATCCTGTTTCTCGGCGATTGCGGCACGGGCAAGACCCACCTGATGACGGGCCTGTGCGTGGCGGCCTGCCTGCAGAAACGGCGGGTGCGCTTCACCACGGCGTCGGCGCTGGTCAACGAACTCGTCGAAGCCAAGCAGCAAATGCAGCTGAGTCGAGTGCTCGCACGCTGGTCGCGCTACGAGCTGATCGCGATCGACGAAGTGGGTTACGTGCCGCTGGCGGAGGTGGGAGCAGAGTTCTTGTTCCAAGTCATCGCTGATCGCGCGGAAAAGGCGGCTCTAATGCTGACGACCAACCTGCCGTTCTCCGAGTGGACAAAGGTGATTCCGAACGCTCGGCTATGTAAGGCGCTGTTGGATCGCATTACCGACCGCGCTCACATCATCGAGACGGGCGAGGAGTCCTACCGCTTTCGTAGGACGCTGGCGAAGAAGAAGCGAGGGCGGTAGCAAGGAGGGCGCTCGTTTTTGGGGACATCGTCCTGCGCTTCGCCCTTCGGGCTCCGCTCCGGACCACGTCCCCAAAAACGAAAGGAGGTGACCTGGAATCAATGACTTAGAGGCCCGTTTACAGGGGGGCCAAAATAAACCGCCGAAGTGGGCCAAGTGAAGTTGCCAAAAACAGTGGACGCGGCCGTTGCTGAATGGGAATCCCTTGACGAAACTCTTAGCGAGCTCCGAGAGCAGCGCCCATCTTTGGCGTCCATGCCCCTCGTGGTAATCGCCAGAGGTACGACCGGGCGCTATCCGGGAGTGCCGGCTGAAAAGATGAAACCCTTCGAAGACGCATGGAGAGAACTCCAGATGGACCTTGTAAGCGCATCCACTCAAGGCCGGCTCGTTGTCGCGGAGAAGAGCGGTCACGACATTCCTCGCGATCAACCCGAGGTCATCGGGGAAGCGGTGCGGGGCTTGCTGCAGCCTTCCGCGGAATAGACCGGCGCGAGTCAGTTCCGACGATGGGGAACGTCGAAACTGGAGACACTGCTCACTGCCAAAAAGTTCCCGAGCCTACCCTAGTTTC